>NZ_JACLAW010000020.1 GCF_014230315.1 Novosphingobium flavum
CGCGGTCCTGAAGGCTCTCGCACTCCAGTTCCGCGACCAGCCCGCCCAGCGTGTCGAGGCTCAGCGTTCCGCTTTCCAGCCCGCGCGAAAGCTCCAGCCCGAGCTGGAAAACCGGGTTGAACAGCGGGGTTTGCGCGGTGAGCGGGTGCAATTCCTGCAGGCGCTCCTCCAGGCTGCGGATCGTCGGCACGTCTGTCACGTTTTTGGTCACAAGAGAGTCCAGATCTGCTCAATCACAAGCACCGCATCGAATACTGAGACGTGCAAAACACATGCTCGACGATAGCTTATGAGGCCGAACCCAAGGTCACCACGTGGAGCAGGTTGGTCGCCCCCGGGGTGCCGAAGGGCACGCCCGCCAGCGCGATCAGCTTCGATCCCGCCGAGCCGAAGCCGTGGCGCAGGGCCATGCGCTTGCCCTTGGCGATCATCTCCTCGAAGGTGCCGATGTCCTTGGTGTGGACCGCATAGGCGCCCCACAGCAGGGCGACCTTGCGCGCCACCTTCTGCGAAGGGGTCAGCACCAGCATCGGCACGCCGGGCCGCTCGCGCGCCACGCGCCGCGCGGTCGAGCCCGATCCGGTGAAGACGATGATCCCGGCCAGGGTCACGGTCCGCGCGATCTCGGCCGAAGCGCGGGCGAGGGCGTCGGCAGTGGTGGCGTCGGGCTGGACGTCGGTGAAGTGGATGCGGGCCGAATAGCCCGGCGAATTCTCCACCTGCTTGCCGATCCGGTCCATGATCGTCACGGCCTCTACCGGCCATGCCCCGCTGGCCGTCTCGGCCGAGAGCATCACCGCGTCGGCCCCGTCGTAAACCGCATTGGCCACGTCCGACACTTCGGCGCGGGTCGGGGCGGGGCTCTCGATCATCGATTCGAGCATCTGGGTCGCCACGATCACCGGCTTGCCCGAGCGGCGCGTCGCCTCGACGATCATCTTCTGCAGCGGCGGCACTTCCTCGGGGTTGAGTTCCACCCCAAGGTCGCCGCGCGCGACCATGATCGCGTCGGACAGCTCGATGATCTCGTCCAGCCGGTCGACCGCCGCCGGCTTCTCGATCTTGGCGCAGAGCGCGCCGTGCCCGCCCATCAGGCGCCGCGCCTCGGCCACGTCCTCGGGTCGCTGCACGAACGAGAGCGCGATCCAGTCCGCCCCCTGTTCCACCGCGAAGGCAAGGTCGCGCCGGTCCTTCTCGGTCATCGCCGGCACCGGGATCACCGCGTCGGGCACGTTGACGCCCTTGCGGTCGGAGATGAACCCGCCGACTTCGGCGGTGCACAGGATCGTGTCCGCCTCGGCCTTGATCACGCGCAGCTTGAGCTTGCCGTCGTCGATCAGCAGGCGCTGGCCCTTGCGCAGCACCTCGAACAGTTCGGGATGGGGCAGGCAGACCCGCTCGGCGGTGCCCGGCGCGGGGTCGCGGTCAAGCGTGAAGTGCGCCCCATGACGGATCAGCACCTTGCCTTCCGCGAAAGTGCCGACGCGCAGCTTGGGCCCCTGCAGGTCGCACAGGATCGCCACCGGCCGGCCCATGTCCCGTTCCGCCGCGCGGATCGTGGCGATGGTCTCGGCATGGGTGGCATGGTCGCCGTGGCTCATGTTGACGCGGAAGGCATCGACGCCCGCGCGCAGCAGGCGCTCGACCATTTCCGGGGAGCGGCTGGCCGGTCCCACCGTCGCGAGGATCTTTACCTTGCGCCCGCGTGGCGGGGCTTGGATGGACACCCGGCTGCCGATTTGTCTACGCGTAAGATGCATCGGCCTACCGTTTCGGAACTACGAGGATTGCGCGAAAATCGTTGACGTTCGTCAGCGTCGGGCCGGTCTTGAGCAGGTCTCCTATTCCATCGAAAAAGGTCCCGCTGTCGTGCCTTTCAAGGTGCTGCACCGCGTCCAGCCCCGCGCTCTTTGCGCGGGCCAATGTGTCGGGCGCCATGACTGCGCCGGCTCCGCCGCCACTTGCGCCATCCTCACCGTCCGTATCGGCGGCAAGGGCCCAAATCCCCTCTTTACCGCCGAGCGCGATCGCCAGCGAAAGGGTAAACTCCGTGTTACGGCCGCCACGCCCGGGCGTGCAGCCAGTTAGCGTTACCGTAGTTTCCCCGCCCGACAGAAATAGCGTGGGTTGCTCGACTGGTGCCAATGCAAGCTTCGCCATTTCTGTGCCGAGATCGCGGCTCTCGCCTTCAAGGTCATCCCCCAGGAACTTAACCTCGACCCCTGCATCGTGAGCCACTTGCGCCGCTGCCTCGAGGCAACCTCGCGGCGTCGCGATCAAGCGCACATCGACCTCCGGCACCTCTTTTGCCGGTCCGCTGGGGCGGACCAGTCGGTCATAGGCGGCCCGGCTGATATGATCATGCAGCAGATCGGCGAAAGGCGTGAGATCCCGACCAGCATCGGGATCCGGAATCGTGGGACCGGAGGCGATCGCAGCAACGTCATCGCCCGGGATATCGCTTATTGCGAGAGTGATCACTTGGGCGGGAGCCGCAGCAGCGGCCAGCTTCCCGCCCTTGATTGCCGACAAGCGGCGCCGGATCGCGTTCATCGTGCGGATGTCGAGGCCCGAGGCAAGCAAGGCACGGTTGACCTGCTGCTTGTCAGTCAGCGTCAAACCCTCGACCGGCAAGGCCAGGACTGACGAGCCTCCACCGGAAATCAGCGAAAGCACGAGGTCTTGCGGCGAAAGGCCCGCCACGGCGCCCAGGATTTCCCGCGCCGCCGCTTCGCTGCTGGCATCGGGCACCGGATGGGACGCCTCACGAACATTTATCCGGTCGGTCGATCCGCCATATCCGTAAGGCGCGACCACGGTGCCGGTCAATTCCACATCCGGCCAGGCAGCCTCCACAGCCATCGCCATCGTCGCGGCGGCCTTGCCCGCCCCAACGACTACACAACGGCCTTGCGGCGGTGCTGGCAGGTGTGGCGCCAAGACCTTGCGCGGATCAGCCGCATCCACGGCAGCGTCGAACATACGTCGCAGCAGAGCACGGGCCTTCTCGTCAGTCCAGGCAACGGAATGGTCGGCAAGCGGGGTCATGCGCCAACTCCGTCGTACATCGAACAGGCCAATCCAAGGACTGCATGTGAGCAGGACATCGATCCTTTGCGATTGGCACTCGGACGCTCGGCGACTCGAAACGACGCCCCTTCCTCACGCCCAAAGCCAATTGACTCTATCATCATCCCTCCTCGCCCAATTGGCGCAATCCAGTGCAATCAGCTGGCCGTTGATCGCTATCGAATTTTTGGATAGAGTTTTTTACCAAGATGTGCAATGGTAATTCTTATGAGGCGAAATCATCGTCCGATAAGGTCGCGGAACCCCGACGATCCGGACTCGGACGACGCAACTCCAAGCATTCGCCGATAAGGACATTAAGGACTATATTTCCGATACTTAAGGCAGGTTTCATGCCGATTCCGGCGACATTCCATAACGGCAGGAATCAGCAGAGTTTCAGGTCAGCTAGCTCAGCGGGCATGTTTTCTAACCAATTGGTGCCGGACGCCGGAACCAGCAACCGAAAAGGCCACTCGGCCGGCAATAGGAGGGAGAGGAATGTTTCACCAGTTGGTCACACCGATCGCGGGCAGCCTGCCGCTGTCGTTCGCGGCGGCGGCCGTGCCCATAGCGGTGGTCCTGGTATTATTGGGGGTTCTGCGCCGACCGGCCTGGCAGGCTTCCAGCGCCGGCGTCCTCATCGCACTACTCCTTGCCACCCTCGTTTGGAAGATGCCGGTCGGCCTTGCGATCAACAGCATCGCCGCCGGCGCGACATTCGCGGCATGGCCAGTCATGTGGATCGTGCTCAACGCGCTGCTGCTCTATAACGTCTCCGTCATCTCCGGTCGGTTCGAGCAGTTCCGCGCTTGGATGGTCGAGCACCTGCCGAACGATAGCCGCGTGGTTCTCGTCGTGATCGGCTTCGCCTTCGGCTGCCTGCTCGAAGGCGTCTCCGGCTTCGGCACACCCATCGCCATCACCAGCGCCCTGCTGGTGGCGCTGGGCTTCCGGGCGGTCGATGCCATCGTCTTCACACTGATGTTCAACACCGCCCCGGTGGCATTCGGCGCGCTCGGCGCCCCGGTGACGACGCTCGGTGCCGTCACCCAGCTACACGACGTGACGCTCGGTGCGATGATCGGCCGACAGTTGCCGCTGATTGCCATCCTTCTGCCGTTCTATGTGATTGGCGTATTTGGTGGCCTCCGCGCGGTAAAAGGCGTCTGGCCGGTCCTGTTAGTGGCGGGCGGCTCGTTCGCCTCGGTCCAGTTCGTATCGTCGAACTACCTTGGCTATGCCCTGACCGATGTGCTGTCCTCGCTCGCTTCGCTCATCGCAACTCTGGTGTTCGTGAAGCTGTGGAAGATGACGCCCGATCCGGAATTCGCCCTGCACCGCCCGCAGGCCGAAGGGGCGCCCCATCATGAAGGCAGCGCCAAGTGGCAGGGCTGGCTGCCGTGGATCGTGCTCTCGGTGACGGTAATCATCTGGGTCCACCTAAAGCTCAACACCATCGGCGAAATGAAGATCGAGTGGCCGGGGCTGCACAACGCCGTGTTCATCACGACCTACGGCAAGCCCTATGCGGCGATCTGGACCTTCCAGCCGCTGGCCACCGGCACCGCGATCCTCGTCTCCACGTTCGTGACGGCGCTGCTGGTCCGGCTCTCGCCCGCGCAGTTCGTGATCGCCATCAAGGGCACTCTGCGCCAGATAAAGCTGCCGCTGGCGACGACGATGATCATCGTCGGGCTAGCCTACCTGATGAACTATTCGGGCATTGCCTATACGCTCGGCGTGGGCATCGCCTCGGTGGGCATCTTCTTCCCGCTCGTCTCGGCCTTCCTCGGCTGGCTGGCCGTGTTCCTCTCGGGCAGCGACACCTCAGGCAACGCGCTGTTCGGCAACCTGCAGGTGGTCGCGGCGCACCAGTTGAACCTCAGCCCGGTGCTGATGGCGGCAACGAATGCCTCGGGCGGCGTGCTGGGCAAGATGGTCTCCCCGCAGAACATCTCGACCGGCACCTCGACCACCGAATGCAAGGGGCAGGAAGGCGTGATCCTTGCCCGGACGTTCAAGCACAGCATCTTCCTGACCCTGCTGCTCGGTCTGATCGTCATGGTCCAGCAGTACGTCTTCCCCGGAGTGATCCCGCAATGACGCGAATGGGCCGTTACCTGCCCGGCGTGGGGCTGGCAGCAGTGCAACTGCTGCTAGCCTCCTGCACTACGGCCTCGCCGCAAGGCGGGGCCTATCTGCGTGGGTTCGAGGCGGCCGAATCGGCCGGCCGGCCCTTCGCCCCGATTACCGACAGCTTGCCCTACGCGGATCAGGCCGAGGCCTATCGCCTGCAGGCCCGCCTCGTCGCCCGCCGCGTGGCGCGTGGTGACAAGGTGGCGGGCTACAAGGGCGGGTTGATGTCCGAGGCATCGATGCGCGGGCGCAATGTCGGCGAGCCGCTGGTCGGCGTCCTGTTCGCCTCGGGCCGTGCGGCGAGCGGGGATACGGTTTCGCTCTGCGGCTATCGCAAAGCCTCGTTCGAGCAGAAGCTGGGCTTCGTCTTCGCGCGGAGCGTCGCAACGCTTCCGGCTGATCCCGCGGCTTTGGCCGGGGCGGTCGGCCAGGTGGTGCCGGTGGTCGACCTGCCGGACATCGCCTACCGCGATCCCGATCATTACGGCGCGGTCGACATGGTGGCTGCGAACATCTCGGCCGCCCGCTATGTGCGGGGCGCGGCCGCTGCGCCGGCGGGCACCGATCTAAACGGCCTCAAGGTTTCGATGACCCGCGACGGCCAACCGCTGACCTCGGGCTTCGGGCGCGAATCGATGGGCGAGCAGTGGGGCAGTCTCCACACGGCGGTGCGGCTGATCCTGCGCAGCGGCCGGCGGATCAAGGCCGGTGACCTAGTCATTACCGGCAAGATCGGCGACCGGGGCTGGTTGCCGCCCGGCGACTATCGTTCGGACTATGGCCCGCTGGGCGTGGTCGCATTCCGGGTCGCGCCCTGCATGAGCGCGCTGGCCCACTGACGCGGACTACTACGCGGGTAATAGCCTGCGCCTTTCCATTTCCCGGGTAAGAGAAAGGCGGCGCCGGGGATTTCCCGACGCCGCCTTTGTCCTGTTGTGGCAAGCCGCCTCAGGTCAGGACGACCACGTCATAGGTGTCAAGCGTCGGCAGGGTGAAGCTGGTATAGCCGCTACTGCGCCGGATCGGCAGTTCGCGGTTGCTGCTCGCCATCCGTGCCGAGGAATACGAACCCCGGACATCGACGTTGATGCCGCTCATCGGGATCGCCGGATGATAGGCCACCTGTGCAGCGCCTGACAGGTTCACGAAGTGGACGAGCGTGCGATTGGACGCCTTCTGCACCTGCAGTGTCATCTGCACAGTCGGGTGGGCATTGGTCCTGATCTGCCGGCCTGCCGGCAGCAGGTTGTCGATCAGGTCACCCACCAGCGCGGCGTGATGGACGGCACTCGCGCGGTGGTAGAGGTCACCGATGTTCCACGGGATGTAGGCGAGCTTGCCCTTGCCATAGTCGGCGAAGTGCAGGCCCGGCATGGAGGTGTCCCGCATGTTCTCGCCGACCATCTCCATCGGGTTAATCTTCGTCGGCGGGACGAAAGTCAGCGCCGACTTGCCGTTCGGCTCCAACTCCAGATAGTCGCTGTAGAAGAACATCAAGTCAGTGTCCGCCAGCGAGGGCAGCAGCGCTTTGTCCTGCACACGCCAGTAGGAGGCAAGCGTCTCCTTGCGGCGCCAGGCCTTGACGACCGACGGCAGGCTCAACTCGGGCAGGACTGCGCCTGCGGCCAGCACCCGCCCGCCCTGACGGAGATAGGCGTCCAGCGCCTTAGGCGCGCCCTTACTGGAAATGACCAGATCGTACTTGTCCGGGTTCCTCTCGACCCAGCTGAGATCGCGCGACAGCACGAAGGGAATGTGCTGCTCGGTCAGGAGGCGGAAGAAGCCGGCCATGTCAGTCTTGGCATTCTCGCCGCCGCTGCCAAGTTCAGTACTGTCCCGGTAGCCGAAGCCGCCATTGCCGGGCGGGTTACCTTCGGTGCGATTTTCGCCGTAGCGGAACAGCGCGGCCGCCAGGGACGATTGCGGCTCGTCCAGCAGCAGGACGCGGGCGGCGTTCTCCTGCCGGACGTACAGGTCTTCGTGGTCCTTGTGGAACTTGAAGGCCGGGGCCGCGCCCTTCTGGGCGTTCTGGTCGAACTGGTGATGGCTGCCGTTGACGAATAGGTACGGGCCGGCGCCGTTCGCCATGTTCTGGTAGGAGCGGATTTCGCCCTCCGGCGCGGGCCGGTGGGCATAGCGCCAGCGGCCGTCGAGGAAGGCCGCGTCGTTGTTGAACTGCATCCGGTCCGGGAAGGCGGCGCGGGCGCGGTTGACCGTCTCGCTCGCATCGTAGAGCCAGAGGGCATGGGCTTCCGCGATCGGGGCGCCGTGGGTTTCGGAGTTGGTGGAATCCGCCTCGCTCCCGACCATATAGTTGATGTTCGGGTTCTTCGCCTTGGCAAAGGCGCGGATCTTGGCCGCAAGGTTGGCCGCGCCTTCGTTCATGAAGGCGATGTAATCGTCATCCGGCTTGGCCGGGATATCACGGTTGTACTTCTGGCGGAACAGCGCCTTGCAGTTGTCGCAGTGGCACGGCCCGAAAGCGTTGCGCTGCCCGCCGCCGTAGTTGAAGAACATCCCGTCGAACGGATAGCGGCTCAGCGCCTCATCCATGATCTTGAAGATGTGGCTCTGCATGTAGCCGCCATTGATGCACATGGCATAGGTGTCATTCCAGAGCGGCGATTCCCCGGCGGCATTGCGCTGTACCCAGTCGGGGTGCGCCTCGATCACCTTCTTGTCCTGATTGACCGTCCATTCGAACCGGGCGACGACGTAGATGCCCTTGGCATGGGCCTTCTTGACGATTTCGCCGATCAGGTCCCGGCCCGCCGGCAGCGACGGGGCGATGGTGTGGAAGGGCACCTTGGTCGGATAGAAGGCGGCGATCCCGGCCGTGGGCAGGACGACCGCGTTGGCGTTCAGATCGACCAGCGTCTGGACGAAGGCGTCGCTGTCAGTCGGCGCCTGGTACTGGTTATAGAGGAACAGCGCCATGCGGACCGACTCGTCGATCCACCAGCGCTTGCCCGCCGAAGCGAGGGGAGCGCCGAACGCGGATTGCGTTCCACTTGCGGCAAGGGCCGTGGCCACGGCCGCGCTTCCGGACAGGCTCAGCGCATCGCGACGTGAATAGGTCATTTCCTCTCCCCTGAATCTGGCTTGATTATCGAGCGCAAGGCGCGGCTCGCCGCCTCCCTGCGCAGTGCTGTTGGAGCATTCAGCCCAGGTATGGCCTGGCCCAGCCGAGCCCCTCGGTCGTGGTCGTAGCGGGGGCATATTCACAGCCGACCCAGCCTTCGTAGCCAAGCGCGTCGATGCGCGGCAGCAGCCAGCCGAAGTTGATCTCGCCGCTGCCCGGTTCGTGCCGACCCGGATTGTCGGCCAGCTGGATATGGCCAATCTTGGGCAGCAGCCGCTCGATCGACCGGGCCAGATCGCCCTCCATGACCTGCAGGTGATAGATATCGAACAGCAACTGCACATTGTCTCGCCCGACCTGCTCGATGATGTCCATCACCGCAGCCGAGCGATCATAGAAATAGCCGGGAATATCGACGCGGGTGTTGATGGGTTCGAGGACGAGGGTGATCCCGTCACCCGCGACCGCATCGGCGGCGAGGCGGATGTTCGCGATCAAGGTTGCGGTCCACGCCGCACGGTCCGCGTCCACCGGGATCTTCCCCGCCATCAGGTGCAGCGTCTTGCAACTGGTCGCGCGGGCATAGGTCAGTGCCGTCTCGATGCTGGCGCGGAATTCCTCGGCCCGCGCCGGATTGGCCGCATAGCCGCGATCCCCCGCCGCCCAGTCGCCCGGAGGCATGTTGAACAGGGCGAAGGTCAGGCCGGCCGCGCGCATTCGCTCGGCGACGGTTTCGGCCGGCTCGCCATAAGGCGAAACGCATTCGACCGCCTTGAAGCCTGCTGCCGCAGCGGCCGCGAACCTGTCGAGAAACGGCAGGTCGGTGAAGAGCATCGTGAGGTTGGCGGCCAGTCTCGTCATAATTCCTCTTGGGCTTTGGTTAGGCTTCGGCCGGGGCCGAGCGGTAGAATCTGCGGGTTGTTATGCCGGAAGATGCCCGCCCGGCAGACCGGACGGGCATCCCACCGCTACGCAAGATCGATGGCAATCACTTCGTGCAATGTGATCGACGGGATTTTCACGACCAGCCGGCCGTTCGCATTCTGCGCCTCGGCGTCCGTCCCCGCTTCCAGCAGGCGCACCCGCCTGACCTTCGCGTCGGCCGGGAGCCGCAGGCTGACCTCGTAGGGGCCGGCCGGGAGGATTTCGCGCATGTAACCGCGCATCGCCATCGGGTTGGTCAGGTTGACGAGGTGGGCGGCGATCGAATTCTGCTGCCGCCACAGGCTGATATCGACGAAGCCCGGCCCCTTGACAGTCATCGGCTGTTCCTCACCCGCCGCCCAGAGGACCGCATTGCGCAGGACCGCAAGGTGATCACCGCTCGAACATTCCCAGAAGGTCCGGTCGAGGTCGGTCGGGATATAGACCACGCGGCCTTTCCCGAAAGTGCCGGCATAGACCATCGGAACCTCGGTCTGCCGGGTGGTCGGGAAGACCTTTTCCATCGGCAGGTCGGGATAGCTTGGGACCAGCGTGAGAGCCGGCGCTTCGCCGCCGGGGCGCGACGTGACGTGGACCAGCTTGGTCCCACCCATGATCCGCGGCGTATCGTCGATCCCCACGGTCAGCGGACCCGGCCCGCGTACCGTCAGGTAGCTGTTCTGCACCCGCCGGTCGACCTGACCCTTGAAGTCGCAGCCGAACAGCTCGGCAAGTCCGAAGTTCGCGCGCGGCTGGCCCCATTCGTCGTAGAGCGAGGTTTCGTACGTGGCGACGAGCGCCCCGCCCCGCTCGACATAGCCGCGCAGAAGAGCGCACTGCCGGTCGGACAGGGCGGCGATGTTGGGCAGCACCAGCACCTTGTAGCGGTCGATATATTCGGGATCGAGCTGGCGCTCGTCGGCAAAGCAGAACGGAATCCGCGCCTCGACGAGGGCCTGATAATACCCGTTGGTGGCATCGTCGGCGCCCATGCGCAGGGTCTGCGCATCCATCGGCCCCGCCGCCCCGGTGTCACGCCGCGCATCCGGGGTGTAATAGGTCGACGTCTGGTGCGATTGCACCATGGCAACCCGTGCGAGGTTGTCCGTATTGCGGAAATAGTCCTCGTTCGCCGCGTGCCAGCTATAGGCCTTCTCGATCACCGGGACCCAACGCTTGTCGAACACCTCGGCCTTGAACTTGGTCATCCACGGACGGAAGCCATGCGCCAGCCCGTCGTGCAGGTAGGCCGCGATTTCCGGCCCGGACTGAACCGAATCCATGAAACGATAGGGCGTTGACGTCTCACCCACCGCGAAGATCCCGCTCATCGGGCGGTCCTGCATCAGGCAGTAGGTTTCCTTGGCGCTGCGGCCGTTGAGCCAGGCCGGCCCTTCCCCGCTGCGCCCCTGCCGGTCAGCGTAGATCGAGCGAACCGTCTCGCGCAGGCGGCGAGGATCGAGCCGCCCCCATGTGCCGGGCGTAAAGAAGGCATTCGGGTTGATCGCCTGAACGGTGTCGGTCCACAGCTTGAGCTGGGCATAGCGCTTTTCATCGTCCCAGATCAGGTAGGCCCGCACCGCGGGATCGCGCGGGTTGGAGAGGGCGGTCGGCAGATCGAGGCCGCTCTTGGCCTTGAATTCGCTCTTGCACAGATCGCAGTGGCAGATGCCGGCGCTGCCGGCCCAGCGGTTCCCGAATATACCGTCGACCGGATAGGTGCTGACGATCTCCTCCAGCACCTGCGGCATCCACTCGAACGTGACCTTGCCGTTCGGGCAGGTCAGGTACAGGCCCGGATCGGTCGGATGGCGCTTGACCGATCCGTCCGCATTCCGCGCGACCCATTCGGGGTGGGCAGCGAGCGCATCGTCGTGCATCGCGTGCGGATCGACCCGGCCAAGGACCCGGATGCCCATCTTCTTGCAGGCATGAACAAGCTCGCCGAACATGTCCCCCTTGCCAAGGTAGGGACTGCGGTAATGGTAAGGCACCTTGGTCGGGTAATAGGCGCTGACCCCGCCCGCGCTGAGGCAGACCCCCTGAGTCTTGGTCCTCGCCAGGAAATCGAGCCAGAACTGCTTGTCGTAGCGACCCGGATCGTCATCCGTTGCGCAGATCTGTACCCAGCGCATCGGGCCCCATTCCCAGCCTTTGCCCCTCTCCGTGGTGGCCGCCATCAGCGATGCCGGCAGGGTGGACAGAAGTCCCATTCCAGCCCCCCCCTTCATCACTGTCCGGCGATCCACCGCGAAGCTCTGCTTTTCCATGTCCTCGGAGCCCATCTGTTGTCCTCTCACCGGTCCGCCGTCACCAGCGGGCCCTGATACCGACGCCGAAGTTGCGGCCGATCGTATCGTAAAAGCCCGATGCGTTGGCAGCGCCGGCACGAACGATCGTGCTTTCGGCAAGCAGAGGCGGAGCGACATTGGTGAGATTCTCGACCTTGGCGAACAGCTGGAGCTTGGGAGTGATGTCGATGGTCGCGCTCAGGTCGAGGTAGTAGCGGCCCGCGTAGGAGTTTTTGTCGAGATCTAGCGGACCGTAGGAGTTGTCATACTTGCCGCCGCCAACGAAGTTACCAAGCAGGCGCAGCAGGACCGGGCCCTGATGGTAGGACACGGTGGTGGCCGCGCGCCACTTAGGCGTGGCGTTCGTCCCGGTCAGTTGGCCTGCCGTGTCGGTCACAACCCCGTTCGAAATGGTGGTAAGCCGGTCGACATAGGTTGCGACCGTCGAAAGGGTGAGGTCACCATCGCCCAATGCGGTCCGGTATGAGGCTTCGATATCCAGACCGCGCGTCTTCAACTGCTGCGCATTGAAGGTCGTGACCTGGACTTGCGTAATCGTCCCTGCCGAATTGCGTTGGACGCCCGCGCAGAACACGGCCGAGCCGGCAAAGCAGCGATCGATCACCTCCTGCGCGATCAGAGCCGTAATCGCCCCCGTTAGATTGATGTCGAAAGCATCGACGGAGAACTGGAACCCGCGCAGGAAATCTGGGCGCAGGACGACGCCGAATGTCAGGGTATGGGCCGATTCCGGCTTCAGCGCGGCGTTGCCGCCCGAAAGTGTTGCGACGACGACCGATTGGTTCGTCGTGCGATCAATCACCCCGTTGCCCTGCCGCACGGTGGCCGCCGCGAAGAGTTCGTTGATCGTCGGAGCCCGGAAATCCCGCGAGTAGGTACCGCGAAAGCGGATCTGGTCGTTGACGTTCCAGTTCAGGCCGACCTTCCATACGCCGGTGCCGCCACTGGTGCTGTAGTCGACATAGCGTCCGGCCAGATCAAGCTGAAGATCGCGGGCGAAGGGCACATCCTTGGCCAGCGGGACGCCGACTTCCAGATAGGTTTCCTTGACGTTGACCGCCCCCTGGTAGGGCGCGGAACTGGCCTGCCGCCAGCCGTTGATCGCCGACACCGGGTCGGATTTCAGGTCGACCGTTTCCCGGCGATATTCCGCGCCGAACGCCGTCTGGACCTCACCCGCCCAGGTCGACAAGGGGCTACCCTTGATATTCAAATTGACATCGACTTGGTTCGAATAGGCGCGGATCCACGAAGTGCCCGTCACCCAGTCCACCGCCTGAGCCGAAACCGTATTGACGCCGAAGGGATTGACCGGAACGCATCCATTGGTGGGATCGGCCAGGGTCGAGCGGCAGATAGGCTGTCCATTCGTGCCGATCACCGTGTCAAGCGCCTGCGTCCAGCGCGCGTTGTTCCGGTTGTGCAGGCTCTGGTTGTCGTAAACTGCGTGCGTGTAGTTGAAGTTGGCATCCCACGACCAGCCGCCGCCGATCTCACCATTCAGCCCTGATGAGGTACGAATGTAAGTGTTCTTGGTCGTATTGTCGTTAAGACCAAGCTCGGGATTGAGGCGCCCCAGCGTGAACGAGGCCATGCTGTTGGCCAGCATGAGCGCGCGAATGTTCGCCGGGAGGAAGGCGTTGTCCGCTTTGATCGTGATGTCGCCGTTATTGTAGTTGTAGTTGTTGGTTTGCCGCTGCTCGCTGCGCGCGAACAGGACGTCGACGTGGCCGGTCAGGCTTGGCGAAAAGTCGTAGCTCGCGCGGGCATAGCCATTATATCGCTTGCTGGACGGGGTCAGCACCGCGAAGTTCGGCTGCAGCATCAGCCCTTCACCGCCCTGCATCCAGATCGAGCTGACGTTGGTGCCTTGGACAAACTGGCTTTGCGCCCCGTTCACACCAAACTGGATGTTCTTGAGCGCGCCGCTGCTGGTTATCACGCCGCCGTAAGTCATCGAGGACAAACGGACATCGGGAACGATCAACTGGCGGAACTGCCCGTTGCTCGTGGTATAGGACTGGTTCGGAATCAGGGTCAGGCCGTTGCTGCCCCAGTCCCGCGCGCCTTGATAGAGGATGTCCGGGCGATTGAAGTAGGACACGGCCGCCACGATGTGGCCGCGATCTTCGGCAAACCCGGTGCCATACGCCAGGCTGGCAGAAAATGTCCGTGCGTCGCCCTCGCCCGAGATGCCGTACTGGGCGTCAGCCTTGCCGCCCTTCAGCTTGCCGTCGAGGAATACGTTGACCACGCCGGTCACGGCGTCGGAGCCATAGACGGACGAGGCACCGCCAGTCACGATTTCAAGCCGCTTGATCAGCGCCGGCGGCAAGAGGTTGAGGTCGAAACCGCCGGTCGGGCTCGAATTCATGGTGCGCTGGCCGTCGATGAGGACAAGCGTGCGGGTCGCGCCGAGCGAGCGGATGTTGAAGGTCGATGCACCGACGTCGGTGGCCGAACCGTTGTTCCGGTTGGGGCGCAGAGCGGGCATGTCGCGCAGTAAGTCTACGACTGAAGTCGGCGCCTTGGCCTGCAACTGCTTTTCGTCGAGCGACGTGACAGGCATAGGCGTATCGAATGTCGAGCGCGCAATACGGCTCCCAGTGACGACAATGTCCTGACCCGGCACTTTGTCAGCCGCCGTGTCCGCAGCGACAGCGCCCACATCCGGTGCAGCCTGCACTTCTGCGGCCAAAGCCCCGGAACCCATGGCCAGTAGCCCGACGCTGGCCATCAACAGAGCGATCCCGCTTCTCGAACGCATATGCCTCTCCTGCCTTGCAAGCGCACCCACTCGCCCGATTGGGAAGTGGGTGCATTCTTGATCATGTTTTATGTCCATACCATATCATGGTATGTTTTTATGTCCATAATCAATTTTGCGTTACTGCAGAGAGAATGAACCTCCCATTTTCAAGGCCTATTTGGCGCATTCCGTGGGAACGATGTATGACCATTCGCGTCGCACAGTTGCCCAAGCAAAATCCATCGACACTCGCCGCCGATAATCATCCCCGCCAAGGGACCACGCATCCAGCCAGCACAACGAAGGGCGCGGAAATCTTGCATTCCCGCGCCCTTCGTTGTGCTGGCTGGATGCTGAAGCGGCCTAGCGGGCCCCGCGCACCGTTCGGGTCTTGCCTGAAGCCACTAAATCGCTGCGGGCCAGCCGCCGGATCGAGGCTTCGAGCCGCCGCTCCTCGTCGAATATCTCGCGCTGCGTATGCATCGCCGTGGTCATATGCTCACCCGCAGCTGCACGCGCCGCATTGGCATCCCGGGCCATGATGGCATCGTAGATCGCCTGGTGCTCGTGCAGTTGGGATTCGCGTTGCCGACGATGTTCGTAAAGATTCTTGCGGTTCAAATAGACGTTGGAGCGCAGGATTGTCTCGATGCTGCGCATGAAGTGAAGCATCATGAGGTTGTGACTTGCCTCATAGATCGCAAAATGGAACTCGGCGTCCGTCCTAGCGATCTCTTCGACGTTCTGCTGTTCATGTGCGACCACCATCGCCTGAAACCATCTGGTGATCGTTTCCCGGTCGACTTCGGAGGCACGCTCCGCCGCGAGCCCTGCCGCGGCCGCCTCGACCACGGCGCGAAGCTCGAGGCAATCGAACCGCGCCTCTGGTGTATCCATGAGTTGCACCAGCGGATCGCGCATGCTCTTGCCGATGTCCTCGCTGACATGAGCCACACCCTGCGCGTTTGTGGTCAGCAAGCCATCGGAAATCAGCTTGTCCAATGCCTCGCGCAGCGACGGCCGCGACACATCAAGCTTGGTAGAAAGGTCTCGCTCGGACAACAGCCGCTCACCGGGCTGCAGCGATCCTTCGAGGATCATCTGCTTGATGTGTTCAGCGATTGCGTCCGCCAGCTTGTGGGGTCTGATCGATGTCGTGCTCATTCAACAAACCGTAAAATATATTGGCGCAAAAACATAGCCAGACTTGTGGACAATCGGAAGGCCCCATTTCGCCGGCGGAGCTATGGCCATTAGGACAGCAACAATGCCTCGAACGCGCCCACCGGCGGCAGATCGTACCATGTCCGCCCCGGATCGCCGGGCCGGGTCACGCCCTGCACGACCACTCCGGAAACGAGCGCCCGAGCCTGCCCGGGAGCCGGTCCTGCAACGCCGATACTGAGGCCATGCAGTGCCGGCGGCGCATCGTAGCGCCCGTTCCGCTGGCCGGCATAGTTGATCACATGGAGAAGCGTGTTCGACGCTCCGCTGCGCATGACGGTCAGTTCAACCGCGCCGTCGCCTTCGAGCACGAAGCGCTGGGGCCGTCCGTAGCGTGTGACCAGCGCGGTGAGGAGTTGCTGGTTCACCAGTAGACCGTCACGGTAATACTGCCACTCGTTGAGGAACGGAATGTGGGCAACGTGCCCGGCGCCGTGCTTGCGTACCAGCAGCCCCGGCGCTTCGCGCGGCTTGCTGCCCGGCACGATGTAGCTGTACTCCGGCGGACCCCAGCGGATGTCGGGAATGAATGGAATGAGGTTCTCGCTCCCCTCGCGCACCGGCCCGCCGAAGTAGAACCCGTCGATCGGTGTCGGATTGGGGGAATGGCGCAGCGTGCCCCGCGCGGAATCGAGCGTCCAGCCTTCTGCTTTCTGCGGCTCGCCAAAGCTGGCCAGCGGGGACGAGGCAAGCGGCATGGCCGTGCGAAGATGCCCCTGCTCGTCATAGCCCGCCGTCATGCCGGAGGTGACCAGCAGGCCGCCGGCCGCAACGAAAGCATCGAGCGCCGCGGCTTCCGCGTCCGACATGCACACCACATTGGGGGCCAGGATCACGTCGAAGTCGGCCAGCTTCGTCTTGCCCGATACCACTGCCTCGCCCTGCACGAACTGGAACGGCAGGCGCGAATCCACCAGCATCGAATAGGCCCCGCGCGTGGTGCCGTTGCGATAGCCCACCCACGGTGTCGCCGCGGTGAAGCTCTCGTTCGCCGATGAATCGTACAGGCCGATCCGCGCCGCCGGAGCCGTGTTCAGGTAATGGGCGCTGTTCGCCGCCTCCCACTTGAACAGCGCGGACAGCGGCGGGAGGTAGGTCTGGTCGTCCTGGTCCTTGAGGCTGCCCATCAGATAGAGGTCGAGCCGCCCACCGTTCCCCAGCATCTGGGCGAAGCGGTTGATGTGGTAATACGGCGTCTCCGTCACGAAGCGCCAGGGGTAGTCGATGTGCGCTGTCGAGGTGGAGGAGAACGGCTTGCCCGGCCCCTGCGCCTTCGCCCGGCGGATCTGCTCGCCCGACTGGTACTGCCATTCCGGCGCCGGGCGCCTGACCCGGCGCTGCAGTTCGCCGCGACCGACAAACTCGTAATCTTCCCCGCGAAAGATCGGCACGCCAGGGATCAGTTCGTCAGCCAGGGCGTGCATCCGCTTGAAGATGTCGTCGAGCACGCGCCGCTGGAATTCGAGGTACGACCGGTAATTCGGGTCGGAGAAGGTGAACTCCTTCGGGAGGTCTTTGTCGTACATCTTCCGGAACGCGGTGCGGCAGTTGTTGCACACGCAGAAGCCTCGATTGCGCCCGGCATAATCGTTGACGCCAAAGCCCACGCCGTTGAAGAACACCCCGTCCGGCTTGTAAGCGGTCAGCGCTTCGCGCAGCATCTTCAGCGCATAGTCCTGCAGCCATGCGCCGTTGGGGCACGCCTGGTAGGTGCCGGCGAACTCGGTCGGCGCCCCGTCCGCATAGATCCCGAACCAGTCCGGATGGGCGTCATAGACGCTCTTCAGCGCTTTCGACGTATCGAACCGGCCAAGATAGACCAGCCCCTCGGCATGGCACGCCGCGATCATCTCCTTGACGAAGTCGTTCTTGAGGAACGGATTCTTGTACTGGAGCGGCAACCTGGTGGGATAGAACGCGACAATACCGCCAATATTTGAGACGATCGCGGTCCCACCGAAGTCCTTCACCGCCCGTGCCATCTCGCGCGGATCTTCCAGCGCGTCGATCTCGCGCAGGTTGGTCTGGACGATGCGGTAATCCTGCTCCCACCAGCGGCGGCGGTCGAAGTCCCCGGCTTTCGGCCCCACGGCGCGGGCGACGGCGATCCCGCCCCCGCCGAGGGTGAGGCCCCCAAGTGACAGACCCTGCAACACCTGACGGCGCGAAGCCTCGAACGATTGCGACATACTCATCCCTCTACACTCAAGACATTGCATCGACCGGCCGCGGCCGAGAACCGCGGCCGGTCTCCCCTCATTCGACGGAGGGCGCGACTTCGTGCTCGGCCAGGAATTCCAGCGCGCGGACCATGGCAGAGTGATCCCAATCCTTGCCACCATGGGCCACGCAGGCGCTGAACAACTGCTGTGCCTGGGCCGTATTCGGCAACGCCATCCCCAACGCGCGCGCGCCGGACAGAGCGAGATTGAGATCCTTCTGGTGCAGCCCGATCCGGAATCCCGGCGCGAAAGTGCGGTCGATCATGCGCTGGCCGTGAACCTCTAGCACACGCGAGGCAGCGAATCCGCCCATCAGGGCTTCGCGCACTTTTGCAGGATCGGCCCCGGCCTTGGAAGCGAACAGGAGCGCTTCGGCCACGGCCTCGATGTTGAGGGCGACGATGATCTGGTTTGCGACCTTGGTGACCTGTCCCGATCCGACGCCCCCGACATGGGTGATGTTCTTGCCCATGAGCTCGAGCAGTGGACGTACATGCTCGAACGCCTCAGGCTTGCCGCCGCACATGATGGTCAGGCTGGCGGCCTTGGCACCCACCTCCCCGCCTGAAACGGGTGCATCGACGTAATGACAACCCAGTGCCTCAATCCTCTCCGCGAACCCGCGCGTCGCGATAGGATCAATCGAACTCATGTCGACCACGTGTGTGCCCGGCCGCAGCCCAGCCGCGACACCGCCCTCGCCGAACAGGACGGATTCGACATCCGGGGTATCCGGCAGCATCAGGATGACGACCTCTGCCGATGCCGCAAGGTCGCGTGCGCTGCTGCTCACGAAGGCGCCGCCCGACACAAGTTCCTGCGGCAGGGGCGAACGATGGCCCAGCACGAGCAACTGGTGCCCTCCGTTCAACAGATGACCGGCCATGGGTCGCCCCATGATGCCCAAACCGATGAATCCGATCTTCATGGTACCTCTTTCGCAATTTCACAAAACGGAGGGCGGGCCACCCCGCCCTCGCATCTACTCAGAACTTGAGGCGCGCGCCCACGCCCACGACCCGCCCCCGCATATCGTAGAACTGCGATGAAGAGGCCGCGGCGACGGTGATCGTGTTCGCCGCGATCAACGGCGGATCGGTGTCGAGCAGGTTCTCCACCTTGGCATAGAGCTGGATGTTGTCGCTCACATCATATTGCGCCGACAGGTCCGTGTAGAGGAACGCCGGGTAGTTGTTCCGGTTCAGATCGAGCGCGCCGTAGGTATTGTCGTATTTGCCCGGCCCGACGTAGTTGAACAGAACCCGGAAATTGAACGGCCCCTGGCCATAGCTGATGGTCGTCGAACCGCGCCACTTGGGCGTGGCATAGGTGCCGGTCAGTTGCCCCGCCGTGTCCACCGACCCGCTCCCGGTAGAGCTGATCAGGCGGTCCGTGTAAGTCGCCACGGTGCGCAGCCCCAGTTCGCCGCTGCCCAGCGGGATCTGGTAGGACAGCTCGAAATCGAGACCGCTGGTCTTGAGCGTCTGGGCGTTGAAGGTCGTGACCTGGACCTGGGTGATCGTTCCGGTGGAGTCGCGCAGGATGCCTGCGCAGAAGGTCTGGTCGCCCGCGGCGCACCTGTTGACCACTTCCTGGGGCGTCGGAACCGTAATGGCATCACGCAGGTCGATATTGAAATAGTCGACCGAGAACTGAAGCCGAGGAATGAAGGACGGCTGGAGCACGACGCCCGCGGTGAAAGTGTGAGCCACTTCCGGCTTCAGCTTGGGATTGCCGCCCGCCAGCGTATTCACGTTGGCGGACTTGTTGTTCACGAAGTCGATCACCGTGTTCCCGGCGCGCAGCGACGAAGCCGAGTACAGGTCATCGATCTTCGGCGCACGGAAATCCTTGGAATAGGTCCCGCGGAAGCGGATCGAATCGTTGACGGCCCAGTTGAGACCGACCTTCCACACGGCGGTGGAACCGCTCGTGCTGTAGTTCACGTAGCGACCTGCAAGATCGAGATCGAGGCTCTTGGCAAAGGCCGATTCCGAAGCCAGCGGGACGCTTGCTTCGCCATACCCCTCCCACACGCGCAGGGCGCCATAGTAGGATGCAAACGTCCCCTGCCGCCAGCCGTTCAGGTCCGAAATCGGATCGGACTTGTTGTCGACCGTGTCGCGGCGATACTCGATGCCCGTCGCCAGCTTGATCGGCCCGGCCCAGGTCGCTCCGAGGTCGCCCGACAGGTTCCCGGCAACGTCGACACTGTTCGAATACGAGCGCTGGTAAGAGGTACCGGACGCATAGGCGACAACGGCCGGGGTAAGCGAATTGAGGCCGAAAACATTGGCCGGAACGCAGCCATCGGTCGGGTTCGTCAGCGTCGAGCGGCAGATCACCTGCCCGTTCGGCCCCATGACGGGATCGATCGCCTTGTTCCAGTTGATATTGTTGCGATTGTTTTGACCGAGGTTTTCCGACCGCGCGTGAGTGTAGGATGCCGAAACGTCCCACTTCCAGCTACCGCCCAGCGGTCCCTTGAGACCCGCACCGACACGCAGGTAATCGTTGGTCGTGGTGTTGAGATTGACGCCCATTTCAGGGTTGATGCGCCCCAGCTTGACGGTCTGGAGATTGTTGGAGACCATTTGCGCGAGGATGTTCGCCGGCAGGTAGGGGTTATCACGATTGATCGTGATGTCGCCGTTGTTGTAGTTCCAATTATTGGTCGCCTGATTGCGGGAGCGGGCAGCCAGCACGTCGACGCTGGCCTCGACATCCGGGGTCACTTCATAGGTCAGACGCGATAAGCCGCTGAACTGGCGAGCCGCTGTTGCGATCAGCGCGAAATCGGGCTGCGGCATGAGGCCGTCGCCACCCTCCATCCAGACCGTGCCAACATTCGTTCCCTGCACGAACAGGCTCTGCTGCCCGTTGGCCCCAAACTGAATATTCTTGAGCGCGCCGGCCGTCGTGATGAGCCCGCCTAGCGTCATCGAGGACAGCCGGGCATTCGGCACGATCACCTGGCGGAACTGGCCGTTGGTCGCCGTGTAAGAGGCATTCGGCAGCAGCGTCCAGCCTTGGCTGCCCCAGTCCCGCGCGCCCTGATAGACCATATTCGGGGTCTCGCGATAGGAACCGGCGATCACGAAATGACCGCGTCCGTCGGCGAATTTGGTGCCGTAGATCAGGCTCGCGGCGTAGGTATTGAGGTCACCATGCGTACTCTGCGAATACTGGGCATCGACCTTTGCGCCCTCGTACTTGGTGTTGAGGATCATGTTGACGACGCCGGTGACCGCGTCGGAGCCATAGACCGATGATGCGCCGGCGGTGACGATTTCCATGCGCGAGATCAGCGGTGCAGGAATAACGTTGATGTCGAACCCGCCAACCGGGCTAGTGTCCATGAGCCGCTGGCCATCGAGCAGGACAAGCGTCCGGCTCGGGCCGAGCGAGCGCATGTTGAAGTTGCTGACGCCGATGTTGCGGCCGCTGCCGACGGTCTGGTTGGGCCGGAGGGCCGGCACGTCGCGCAGCAGGTCGACCGCGCTGGTAGCCGCCTTCGCCTCGAGCTGCTTTTCGCCGATGGAAGTAACCGGCGTCGGCGTCTGGAACGTAGTCCGGGCGATGCGACTGCCGGTCACGACGATGTCTTCGTCAGGCGTCGTCGGCCCCGCGCGGGTCTCGTCAGCCGGCGCTACCGCTTCAGCGGCGAGAACCGCATCCACGGCTTGCGCCTGAGCCGCCCCGTGCATTGC
The DNA here is from genome assembly GCF_014230315.1 of Novosphingobium flavum. Lineage (GTDB taxonomy): Bacteria > Pseudomonadota > Alphaproteobacteria > Sphingomonadales > Sphingomonadaceae > Novosphingobium > Novosphingobium flavum. The sequence goes on from NZ_JACLAW010000020.1 coordinate 21,432, forward strand.
TACAAGGCTGGCGCTCGCCATCAGCGCACAGGTCTTGCTCCAGTAAGCCATCATCCCTCTCCAAGATTATTGGCCGGGCGTTCACGCCCGCCGCTTAACCTTTGGATAGCGCGACACACCGAATCACGCAATGGTCAACTTTTCTTTCCGTTTTATTTTTTCAGGTGAGGCGTCACGGCCACATCCGGCGGCCTGCCGACACTCACTTGTTCCGCATCATATATCTGATTTTGGTCGTGTTTTTCCGGCCATTATAGCAGATAAATTCTGGTAATATGATGGAGCCATCGGTGACAGTACAGCCCGGAAAGGTGTGAATCAAACAGTCAGCTCCGAAAGCGCAGGGCCTCGACCACGACCGCGAAGGCCGGAGGGAGTTCCCGCCGGCTTGGATAGTAGAGGTGATGCCCCGGGAACGCAGGGCACCAGTCTTCTAGAGCGCACACCAACCGGCCCTCGGCAATGTGCTTGCGTACCTGGTCTTCCATCACGAACGCGAGACCATGCCCCGCGAGTGCCGCACTCAATGCGACGCTTGAATCGTTGACCACCAACGGGCCATCGACGCGGACATTGAGCGGCACTCCGTCCTTTTCGAACTCCCACGCATAGATCTCACCCTTGGTGGCCATGCGCAGGTTGATGCAGGCATGATCGGTCAGATCGCGCGGAGTATCGGGCGTGCCCCGGCGAGCGAAATATTCTGGCGCGCCCACCACGACCAGGCGCAGGTCCGGCCCGATCCGCACTGCGATCATGTCCCGCTCCACCCTCTCGCCTAGCCGCACTCCGGCATCGAAGCGATCAGCCACGATGTTGGTGAGCGCGCTATCGAGCGACAGCTCGATCTGGATATCGGGATAGTCTGCGAGAATGCGGTCGACCGCAGGCCAGAGGATGGTTTCGGCGGCATGGCGGCTGCACGTTATGCGCACGGTTCCCGCTGGACGATCGCGGAAACGGCTCAGCGAAACGAGGCGCGCCTCGATTTCGCCAAGCGCGGGACGGAGCGCTTCGAGCAATTGTTCGCCTGCCTCGGTTACCCCGACATTGCGCGTGGTGCGCGACAGGAGCTTGATCCCGAGTTGTGCCTCCAGGCGCTTGACCGTCTGGCTGATAGCCGATTGCGAGGTGCGGAGGCGGGCCGCCGCGCGGGTGAAGCTGCGCTCTTCCGCAACGGCGGCGAAGGCGGCGAGGTCGCCCAACTCGTTTCGCGCCATTTATTATTCTCCGATATAGGTTCATGCCGAACTTAGTGGCTAATCGCAATTATCTCCATCCTTTACAAAGGCACTGCAACGAAGGAGCACCGCCTTGAAACAGCGCACACTCGGCAATGGCCTCGAGGTCTCCGCAATCGGCCTCGGCTGCATGGGCCTCAGTTTCGGCTATGGCCCCGGACTGGCCCGCGAGGATGGCATTCGCCTGATCCGCTCCGCCCACGAACAGGGGGTAACCTTCTTCGATACCGCTGAAGCCTATGGCCGGCTCAACGAGGAGATGGTCGGCGACGCGCTGGCCCCGGTGCGCGAGCGGGTGGTGATCGCCACCAAGTTCGGCTTTCGTGACGGCGACAGCACCCAGGGTCTCGACAGCCGACCTGAGCGCATCCGCGCCGTGGCCGAGGAAAGCCTGCGGCGGCTGCGGACCGACCGGATCGACCTGTTCTACCAGCACCGGGTCGATCCGGCCGTGCCGGTCGAGGATGTGGCGGGCGCGGTTCGCGACCTGATCGCCGAGGGGAAGGTCAAGCATTTCGGGATGTCGGAGGCCGGGCCGGAATCGATCCGCCGCGCCCATGCGGTGCAGCCGGTAACGGCGCTGCAGAGCGAGTATTCGCTGTGGTGGCGCGCACCCGAAGCAGAAATCCTGCCGCTGTGCGAGGAACTGGGCATCGGCCTCGTGCCGTTCAGCCCGCTCGGCAAGGGGTTCCTCACCGGCGCAATCAGTGCCGACACCGAGTTCGACAAGACCGACTTTCGCAACATTGTGCCCCGCTTCTCAACCGAAAACCGCGAGGCGAACAGCCTGCTGGTTGAACAGATCGGCGTCATCGCGGCGGCGCGCGGGGTTACCAACGCGCAGATCGCGCTGGCCTGGGTCATGGCGCAAAAGCCGTGGATCGTGCCGATCCCAGGCACGACCAAGGCGCACCGCTTGACGGAAAACCTCGGTGCAGCGAACATCGCGCTCACCTCGAACGAACTGGGGCGGATCGCCGATGTTCTGGCTGCGACCGCGGTGCAGGGCGAGCGCTATCCGGCGGCACTGGCAGCCCGCGCAGGACGCTGAACCGACACATCGGGAGATTGGGTATGACGGCCCTCAAGATCAACGGAACGATGCGGACGGTGACCTCGCCGGCGGGGACGCCGCTGCTCTATGTCCTGCGCGACGAATTGGGAGTGATGACGCCCAAATTTGGCTGCGGCCTCGCCCAGTGCGGCGCCTGTTCGGTGCTGCTGGACGGCGAGGAGATCCGCTCCTGCGTCACCCCGTTCGACAGCATCGAAGGCAAGGAGGTGACCACGGTCGATGGCTTGCCCGGGCGCTGGGCCAGACAACGAGGCCTTACGCCCGAGCAGGCCGCCGGCAAGCTCCATCCGGTGCAGGAAGCATGGGCGGAGGAGCAGGTGCCGCAATGCGGCATCTGCCAGTTCGGCATGATGATCAAGGTGACCGAACTGCTCGAGCACAATCCGGAACCGAGCGACGCGGACATCAAGGCGGCGCTGACTACCTCCGGCCCCTCCCCCCATTTGTGCCGGTGCGGCAGCTATGCCGCGATTCTTGACGGCGCTCACCGCGCCGCGCGCCTGATGGCGCAGGGTGGCGCCAAGTGAGCGCGCCCGTGAACGCCGGTCCGCAGCTAAGCCGCCGGGGGTTCCTTGCCTCGGGCGGCGTGCTCGTCGTCGCGGTCAGCCTGAAGCCGTCGCTCGCCGGCGCCGACATCGTGGCGACCAATTCGCTCGACCCGGCCCGCCCGGCTTCGTGGATCGAAATCCATGCCGACAACAGCGTGCTGATCCGTACCGGCAAGTGCGACTTCGGACAAAGCTCGATCTTCACCGCCTATCGCCAGATCGTCGCCGAAGAGCTGAGCGTCCCGCTGGAGGCGATGAAGACGGTCGTCTCCGGCGATACGGACCGCACGCCCGATGGCGGCGGCACCTTCGGCTTGCTGCGCACCAATGTGCTCAACCTGCGCAAGGCCGCGGCCTATACCCGCGAGGCGGTGCTGGACCTTGCCGCGCAGAAATTCGGCGTGGCCCGCACCAGCCTGACCATCACCGAGGGCGTCGTTTCCGGCGGCGGCAAGTCCGCCACTTACGGCGAACTGGTCACCGGGCAGGACCTGCGGCTGACCATCCCGGTGACTGGCGACCTCACCGGGTTCGGCGGGATTCAGGTCACGGGAAATCCTCCGCTCAAGCCGACCTCCGCCTATACCATCGTCGGCCAGCCGTTCGCGAACAGCTCGATCCGCCCCAAAGTAGCGGGCGAGACAGACTGGGTCGGCGACGTGAAGCTGCCGGGGATGTTGCACGCCCGCACGATCCATCCCGCGACACTGGGCTCGAAACTGGTGTCGGCAGGCAAGGTCGATGCCGCGCAGTTCCCCAAGGCACGCGTCGTGGTGATCGGCAATCTCGTCGCGGTGGTGGCGCCAACCGAATGGGAGGCCATACAGGCGGCGCAGCAGGTCGCGGCCGAGACGAAGTGGAGCGAGTGGAAGGGCTTGCCCGGCCATGAGCGCTTGCAGAACCACCTGGACGAGCGGGTAGACTGGCGGGAAGTGCCGGTCAGGCAGGGGGCCGCGAACAAGGGCGATGCGCCCACGACCCAGGCAAAGGCCGCCAAGGTCCACGCGGCCACCTATTTCATGCCCTACATGAAGCACGCGCCAATCGGGCCGATGGTGTCGCTGGCGGATGTGAGACCCGATGGATCGGTCACCCTGCACAGCCACAGCCAGCACCCGCAACTGCTGCGCAGCCATATCGCGCGAATGCTCGGGACGTCGGAAGCGAAGGTGATCGTCCGGACCTATCCGGGACCGGGTCACTTCGGCCGCTCGAACGGCGGCAGCGCAGGCTCCGAGGACGAGGCCGTGCTGCTTTCGCGCGCACTGGGCCTGCCGGTGCGGGTGCAGTGGATGCGTGCCGACGACATGCAATGGTCGACCCAATCGGCGCCCACGCTGGCCCGGATCGCCATCGGGCTCGATCCTTCGGGGCGGATCGCCTCCTACAAGGCCGAGCACCACGGTCCGCCGATGCAGGATGACCGGCCCATCGGCGCGATCCTTGCCGGCCTGCCGACCATCCCTCCGCCGAGCGCCACCAATCCCTTCAGCCTCCATAACGCCGCGATGAACATCGCCGACCGTTGGGTTTACGGGGCGATTTCGAACGTGGAGGAGCTGGGCCACGGCACCGACCAGATCGGCCAGCGCGAGTCCCCGCTGGGCATCGGGCTGCGCGATCATTCGATGCGCACCCCGGTCCAGTTCCAGCAGAACTTTCCGCGCGAGCTGGCGATCAGCGAGGCCGCGGCGCTGGCCGGGGCCGACCCGCTACAGTTCCGGCTCGATCATGTGACGGATGAGCGCGTCAAGGCGATCCTGCTACGCCTGCGCGAGGAATCGGGATGGGTGACGCGTCCAGCCTCGGTCCGCACCCGCGACGGGCATGGCGACGCGCCGCTGCGCGGTCAGGGCGTGTCGATCATGCTGCGCGACAACGGCTATTGGGCCTGCGCGGCGCATATCGCGGTCACCCCGGCCAGCGGCGAGATCAAGGTCGAGCGTGTAACCATCGTCGCCGATCCCGGAATCGTCGTGAACCCGCTCCAGTTGAAGCGGCAGGTACAGGCCGGCTGCCTGATGGGGGTAAGCCAGGCCCTGCATGAGGAAGTGGCCTTCGATGAAGGCGCGATCACGTCGGCGGACTGGTCGAGCTATCCGATCCTGACCATGGCTGAGATGCCCGAGATCAAGGTCGTGATCGCGGCGCGGCCGGAAGTCGGTATCTATGGCCAGGGTTCGGAGAGCGCCAACGCGCTGGCCGCCCCTGCTATCGCCGCCGCCGTGTTGGACGCGACCGGCAAGCCCGTGCGCCGCCTTCCGCTCCGACCGGAATACCTTCGGACTTCTTGAATCGGAAAGCCCGCGTTTCACGCGGGCGAACTGCTGTAGAATGCAGGAACAAAGTGAAGGTCCAGCACATCCAGATGGATGTGCTGGACCTTCAAAGGGTGGAAGGTCTAGAACCTGGCCTTGATGCCCACGGTGAAATAGCGCCCCACGATGTCATAGATGCTACGCGCCGTCGGGATGTTCAGGCCGGCGACCGGGCTGATCAGGAACAGTCGCCCCTTCTGGTTGAACACGTTGTTGACGGTCGCGTAGAGTTCGGGCTGTCCCGGCGAAGCGCTGAAGCGGTGCGAGATGTTGAAATCCGTATAGACAGTCGCCGGCACCCGGTTGTCGATCCAGGCGAACTGGTCGGACTTGTTGAAGCTGCCAAGATAGCGCTCCTGCACGCTGAGGCTCAGGCCGCTGCTGGTATAGGCGATTTCCAGGTTGCCGCGCAGCTTGGGCATCGGCAGCGGGTAGAAGCCCTGGATGAAATCGGCATTGCCGGCAAAGTCGACCACCGGCGAAGACGAGGAGTTCTGCTGATAGTAGTGGAACATCCGTGTCGCCACGAGGCGCACGCCGATTGTCCCGCCGCCCATCGGCCTGCGGTAGCTCGCCTCGATGTCGACCCCTGAAAGCTTGGTGCGGGCGAGGTTGAGGTTCTGCACCCGGATCTCGTTCGGGAAATTCGCCGAGGTCGTGTTCGAATAGGGCAGCGGGCGGCTGATCTGCGCGCAGACCTCGTTCGTCCCGCCCGAGGCTTCGCACAGGTCGGCCATCTGGATATAGGTGAAGGGCTGGGCGATGGCGTCCTTGATGTTGATCCGGTAGTAATCGACCGAGAGGTTGAAGCCCGGCAGGAACCGCGGGCTGAACACGGCACCGATGGTCAGCGTCCGCGCCTTCTCGGGAGTCAGGCCAGGGTTGCCCGAGGTGATGACATTGACGTTCGACGAAGAATTGGTGTGCCGGTCGGTCAGCGGGCTGGTCGTCTGCTGCTTGCCGGCGAACAGTTCGTAAAGCGAAGGCGCGCGGATATCCTGCGAATAGACCGCGCGGAACCGCAGGTCGGGCACCGGCTCATAGCTGCCGCCCACCTTCCAGGTCGTCACCGAACCGCTGGTGCTGTAGTTGGTGTAGCGCACCGCCCCGTTGAGATCTAGCGTCCCGATCGCCGATCCCTTAAGCACCGGAACTGCGACTTCGCCGTATACTTCCTTCACGGTGTAGGCGCCCGCGCCCACGCCGACGTTCACGCCGGCATAGCGATTTGTCGTGGTCGCCCCGCGAATCCCGGTAAAGTCGGCCGGGATCGCTGGATCGGCGTTACTGGTCTGGACGATCGACTGACGACGGATTTCCCCGCCGACGGCGACCGAAACCGGACCTGCAGGCAGGCTGAAGGGTTCGGTCGATATGTTCGCCGCGCCAAGGTCCATCACGTTGACCGCGCGCCAAAGCGAAGTGCCGTGAACGTACTGGATCGCCGCCTGGCTGCTCGATCCCTCACCCATGATATTGAGTGGGACGCAGTCGTTCATCAAGCCGGGATTGGTGATCGTGATGTTGCAGACGATCTGCCCGGCCGAATTGCGCACGGCATCAACCGCAGCGAAGTACTTACGATTGTCGAGCTGGTAGGCAGCGGTGTCGAAGCGGCTGAACCCGTGGGTGTAATAGACCTCCCACTTGGTGCTGCTGCCGATGCTGCCGTTGAATCCGGCGTTGAGGATGAAGTTGCTGCTTTTCTGCTCGTTGGAGTCCAGCGGCCAGTCGCGGAACGCGCGGACCATGCTGAAACTGCTGCCGGGTGTCATCAGCGCCTGGACCGACGGAGCGAGGAACGGGTTTTCCGCCCTGATCACCGTGCCTCCCGCGGGCGAACCCGGGGTCGCGTTGTGGTCGGTGTTCGCGCCGGTGTTGTAGCTGCCCTCGACGAAGAAAGTCGCCGCATCGCTCAGGGCGAAGGAAAAGCGCCCAAACAATTGCTTGGTGGTGAGGGTCGGGGCGCCGGTCCGGCCAACGGTCGGATTCAGCACGCCATCACTCAGGATGCCGTATCCGGCGCGGCCCGGAATCGCGGTCCCGGCGTTGAATGGCAGCAGCGTGCCGCCGGGGGCGAACTGGTTGTTCACCAGACCCGCAGCGCCCGAAGTGATCAGCCCGCCATAGGTCGAAGAGTTGTTGCGGGCATTGGCGACATAGACGAACGGGGAGACCGCCGTACCCAGGCCGCCGGTGGTCATCCCGCTCAGCGTCGATTCCCCGCTCGCGGTCGAACGCGAGGAACGGTCGGTGATCCCGTCGGAATGATAGTATTCCGCACTCAACAGCACGTGGGCGCGGTCATCCATGAAGCCGTGGCCGAAGGCAGCGCCGAACTTGTACGAAGCAGCGTCGTGATAGGTCGAAACGCCGCTCTGGGCGTTGAGCTTGAGCCCTTTGAACTGATCGTCGAGGACGAAGTTCACCACGCCCGAGACAGCGTCCGAACCATACGCCGCCGAAGCGCCGCCGGTCACCACGTCCACCCGCCGGATGAGCATCTGGGGGATAAGGTTGGCGTCCGTCGCCCCGTTGCTGCTGGTGGGCGGCACCCGTCGACCGTTCATCAGGATCAACACGCGCTGAGGGCCGAGCGCACGGATGTCGAGATAGTTGCCCGAGCGGACCTTCGAGGCACCGGTATCGGCTTGCATATTCTGGCTGATCGAGCCCTGGAATTGCGGCAACTGGTTGAGCGCATCCGGCACGTTGCTCGGCGCCTTGCGCACAAGTTCCTCCGCATTCAGTACCGTCAGAGGCGTGGGCGCGCTGTACCCCTGCTTCTGGATGCGCGAACCGGTGACGACGATCTGTTCCGCGGAGGGCTGACCCGTTTCGGGCGCCGCCTGCTCTTCGGAAGCCGGGGGCGGAGGAGCATTCTGGGCGCTTGCCGCCGCCGAGATAGCGAGAAGGCTTGCCCCCACGCCGTAACGCAACATGATCCCCAAAGTCATTTCGCTCTCCCATTTTTTTCTGGTTTGACGGGACGCGGCTGGCGCGGCCCGACGGACGTCATGGATGCGGCCCGCAGGCCGCAGACGGTCAAAACAATGCGATTGCCCGGACGGGCAGTCCGGTCGCTTCGGCGATCGGAGCCGCACCGACCACCAACAAGGCACCTACCGGCGGCACCGATCTGAGATTGGTAATTCCCTCGATCCCCCACCGACCGCTGCGCAGCCAGAACTGATGGACCGGATAGCTCGGCACATTCGGCCCGGAGTCGATGGTCATGGCGTCGACAGCGATGCCTTTGACGCGACGCTTCTCGGCCAGCATGCGCGCGGCTTCGATCCCGAACCCGGTGGAATTATGACTATGGGCCGCCTGGTTGCGCGCCATCTCAGCAAACGGGTCCCACCCCGAGTGCACCGCGACACAGCAGCCATCGGGAAGCCGCCCGTGCCGCCGCTCCCAGGCCAGGACATCGGCAGGCTCGACTTGAGCATCGCGTGACTTCGCGGCCTTCGCCGAGATGTCAACGACGACGAGTGGCACAACGAGATCGCTGAGCGGAATCTCGCCAAGGCTCTTGAACTGCTCACCAAAATGACTGGGCGCATCAATGTGCGTTCCGGTGTGCTCGATCAGCGCAAGGCGATGCATTTTCATGCCGACCGCCACGCCTGAACCATCAACCGATTCCATTGAGATGCGTGGGTTGCTTGGATCAAAGTTGAACTGACGTGTTAGCTTGTGCGTCAGGTCGGTAAATTGAAGTGACCGACCTCCAAATCGCGCCACACCAACGGTTGAGTCGACCGGCGCGGCTCTGGCCTCGCCGCTCACTCCCTCCAATTGGGCCGCGACGGCCAACCCGCCGAGAATGTCGAGAAATCCTCGCCTCGCAATGGAACCTGGACCAGCCATACTCATCCGCCCCCGCTTGGGATGCCTGAATGGAACATCTGGATAGATTATATTACTCTTGTGTCAACTGGTATATTTTTATGGCCACATACCTCGGTTGCCATTTGGCCATGCCTAGACCGCGGCGATGTCCCATTCTCAATGTAATCATCTCTTTACGGCTCGATTTTCGAGACAAGCTGTGGCGCCAATCGGGTCTGGCCGAGGCAATCGAAGCCTTCATAATCCGGGTATTGGACTGCTCCGAAAACCCAATGTTGTGGCAGCCACAAACGGCGCATCAAATCGCGGAGCTAAGACTCGACGAATAGTCTTACGGACTGGACTTCCGGTCGAACGGGAGCATTGCTGTTCCTTGTGAATCGCAGCCGCCCCTGAGGTCGCTGCCGCCCGGTCGCTGAAGATCCGGGCTTGTGGTGGTGGGAGCCGGCGCTGGTGCCTTGCTCCCATGGAGAACCACCATGAGCAACGAACTGGAAGCTGCGGCCACCTCCGCGTCCGAATGCACCGCACCCCGCGCCCACACCAAGGCCGAACGCCTGCTCGAGCTGCTCCGCACAGGCTCGGGCGCCAGCCTCGAGGACATGACCGAAGCCACCGGCTGGCAGGCCCACACCGTGCGCGCCGCGATGACCGGCCTGCGCAAGCGCGGCTATGCCATCACCCGCCACGTCGAGGGCAATACCACCGTGTGGACGGTGGCCGCGGCCGAGGCGGCGGTACCCGCATGAGCCGGCTGCGGACCAGGGTCGCGCGCGAGGTCGCCGCGCTGGTGGACATGCCGCTCGCCGGGCTGCGCAAGGAATGGGAGCGGCGCTACGGCGCCGCTCCCCGCCACCGCTCGGTGGATCTCCTGCGCCGGGTGCTGGCCTGGCGGATGCAGGCCGATGTCTACGGCGGGCTCGATGCCGCAACCCGGCGGATGATCGAGAACGATGGGCCGGTGCAACTGGCGGCCACACCCGGCATGCGCCTCGCCCGCGAATGGGCCGGCCAGCGCCACGAGGTGGTCGTGATCGAGAGCGGCGTGGTCTACGAGGGCGTGACCTACCGCAGCCTGTCGTCAGTGGCCAAGCACATCACCGGCATGCAGTGGAACGGGCCACGCTTCTTCGGCCTCAGGCAGGAGAACGTGCGGTGAGCGCCCGGCTGCGCTGCGCGATCTACACCCGCAAGTCGACCGAGGAGGGGCTGGAGCAGACGTTCAATTCGCTCGATGCCCAGCGCGAGGCGTGTGAGGCCTATGTGCTGAGCCAGGCCGGTGAAGGCTGGGAATGTCTGCCCGAACTCTACGACGATGGTGGCTGGTCGGGCGGCAACATGGACCGCCCGGCACTTCTGCGCCTGCTGGCGGATATCGGCAAGGGCCGGATCGACGTGGTGGTGGTCTACAAGGTCGACCGTCTGACCCGTAGCCTTATGGACTTTGCCCGGATCGTCGAAGTGTTCGACCAGAACAAGGTCAGCTTCGTCTCGGTGACCCAGGCCTTCAACACCACCAGTTCCATGGGGCGCCTGACCCTCAATGTCCTCCTCTCCTTCGCCCAGTTCGAGCGTGAGGTCACCGGCGAGCGCATCCGCGACAAGATCGCCCAGTCCAAGGCCCGCGGGATCTGGATGGGCGGGCATGTGCCGCTGGGCTATGACCTTGGTGAGCGGGTCCTGCTCCCGCACCCCACCGAGGCCGAAACGGTCCGGCACATCTTCCGGCGCTACCTGGAGCTCAAGTCGCTGCCGGCACTGGTCAAGGATCTCACAGCAGCCGGCATCCTGACCAAACGGCGGACCTCACGGGCGGGCAACACGCAGGGCGGCATTCCGTTCAACTGCTCGGGGCTGTCGCACATCCTCAGGAACCGGATCTACCTCGGCGAGATCGTCCACCGCGGCAAGGCCCATGCCGGCGAGCATGAAGCCATCGTCGACAAGGCCCTGTTCAAGGCCGTGCAGGACCAGCTTGCCACCAACCATCATCGCCACCACACCCGCAAGACCCGGGCGGGCTCCTGTCCGCTCACCGGCAGGATTGTCGATGGCGAGGGCCAGCCGATGCGGCCGAGTTTCAGTTACGGGCGGGGTTCCAGGACCTATCGCTATTATGTCAGTGAGTGCCTGCTCCCGACCGCCAAGGCGACCAGCGGCGGCAACCTGCAGGGTATCCGCCTCCCAGCCGTGCGGATCGAGACGCTGCTGTTCCGAGCCATCGGGGAACTGCTGCCCGAACCGACGGGCCCCGATATGATCTTCGCTGCCATCACCCGGATCGAGGCCACGCCGACCGCACTACGGGTCACGCTCGATCCGGCCCGTCTCGTCAGCGAGAGCCTGTCAGCCGACGCGCTGCTCGACCGGGTTCGGCGGCAGATCGATCCCGACGCGGCGCTCAGCGACGGGCGGATGACGTTCACGCTTGCCATACCGGCCGGTCGCAAGGGGCGGACCGTCGCCCCCTCTGTTCGGAAGCACCGGAACAGCGAGGACACGGCGGACATGGCCGAACTCGTCCGCGTCGCCCATCGCAAGCTGGCGGAGCACGACGCTTCGCCGCTCGATCCCGGCCAGCACGCCAGGATGCGCGCGCCGGTCGACGCCTGGACCCGGGAGCGGATCGCCATCGGCCTGCTGGCGCCAGACATCCAGAAGGCCCTGCTTCAGGGAACCATGCCGCGTGGGTTCGATCCCGACGAATTGGTCGGAATGAACCTGCCGCTCGACTGGGGCGAGCAGCGGCGGATGTTGGGCATGGCGGGATGACACGCCAACGCCCGCCCTGCGACAAAGCTGCGGGTGGACTTCGCCTCACGGGGATGGCGTGGTCAGGGCGTGACCGACAACGAACTCATCGCCCAGCTCTGCATCCGGATCGGGATGATCATGGAGGATGTCTGCGGCGATGCGGTCACGGCCCGGGCGGATCGGGCCGTCGATCTGGGTCCAGTGTTATGCCGACTGCGCGAGGCGAGTGACCGGATCTCTGCACTGGTCAGGGCCGCCGAGATGCTGGCAATGAAGCCCTGACGGCGGCGGAGAAAGCCAGCTTGCGCGAAGCAGCGATAATGCATCGGCTCGGGGAAGCACGCGACCAGCGGATCGTCGGGCTCGGTCAACGCTTCAACGACGGACATTCCAGCCAGCGTAACGTGAGCGGTCTGTATCCAGCCAGCAGAAAATGCTTGCTGAAGCGAATACCTCTAACAATCATACGGACCTTAAACACTCGACGGGTATTTTGGCCAAATGCCGATCCCCCACAAGGAACCGCCTGACCTTTCCAGCGCTGCTGAAGCGCTGCGCGACGCTATTTGCCGGGGCTGCGCCAACCTTGCCCAAACGATCAGTGATACCGCTGATGACTGGGAGGTGGATGAGCAGGCGCTCGTGTTTGTTTTCGGAAAACGCTACGGCAAGTCACCGGAACAGATGCGTTCTGACCGGGAAAAACTGCCTGTTCGAAAATCCCCGCCGGTCCAGCCCCGCCGTATACCCTTACCAGGTTCGCCGTCAGGTGCCGGCCATGGCCACCCCCTTGGTTCGGCCGCCCCCCTGCCGCGCTCGCGGCTTCAATCCGGCCGGTCGATCAGCGCGGGCACGCACCCCAAGCCGGCCATTGCCGGCATTGGCGCCCCGCCCGAACCCGTGCCGCAACAGTTCGATCTTCCAGCTGATTTCGATCTCGACGTCTTCGAGCAGCAGGTCCGCGCCCTCGACTGGAAGATCACCGTTCTCGCACTTCTGGGTCTCAGCGTTCTGATCATTGGGGTGGCAACCCTCTCCAGCCACCCAGTACTCTACGCGTTCGGGGCTATAATTTTAGGGATGCCGCTCTGCAGGGAATTGATCACGGCGCTGCTCAGGTACAATCCTGTCAGCGCCGCCATTCTCGATGCCCGGCCGAATGCCACCAGGTATCAGTCCGCACTGGAGAACTGGGTTCTCACGAAAACCGAGTGCGGCATCGAGTACTGGCGGGACCTGCGCGGCGTCCCATTTGAGAAGGCGGTTGCCCAGTTGCTGACTCGCCGGGGATGCCATGCGGAACTTACTACGACCACCGGCGACGGCGGCGTCGACATCCTCGTCTCGATAGGTTCCGTGAAATACGGATGCCAATGCAAGGGGCACGCAAAGCCGGTGGGGGCCAGGACAATCCGCGAGATTGCGGGAGCATGCCAACGATTCCATCGCCAACCGGTGGTCGTAGTGACCAATGGCTTCACCAGACATGCCATCGAGGAAGCTGCAGACCTGGGCGTGATTTGTCTGGACGCCCCTGACCTGTGCAGACTGGCCACGATGGACCAGATCAAGACCCTTTGAGTGTTTCTGGTTGGTCCCAGACGGACCAGCACCTCCCGCTCAATCACAGTTGGCAGCAGGGCGACGGTACCGGATAGGGCCCACGTGGGTGATACCGTGAAATTCCGCCGGCGCCCGCGCAATCGCGGCCAATTTCACAGGCAGGCGGGGGCTGAGGCCGACCTTTCCTGCCAGCAGATCGAAGGGGGTTTCGCGGTGCGGCGGTACGGGTTTATTTTCTGCTGGAGATTGTGAGCTGCGGCCTCCGGCATCAGTCCCGAGCGGCTGAAAAGTTGGGCGGTCCGGAAGGTCGGCTTCCAGCCGTGAAAACGGGATAGCTGACATCCGAATCCGTCAGCGTCGATTTCCGGGTCCGGCCCGTTAAAGCCGCATTGCAGGCCCAGCGCACTGTTCCTGGAGCGACGGATTTTGGCGATGAACCTGCCATTGAATCCATCGTGCGGGAACGGCAGCAACGTCCCACTGTTAGTCATCCATGCTCGCCCACAGCTCGGTGAACCGAGGGCAGGTTTCCGGGTGCCCAGATTTGCCGCTGAACGGCAGCAATGTTGAGGATTTCAGGCGTTTGCTGCCCCGACCACCACGTAGAGCAAAATGTGCAGAGACGCGGGTTTTCTCAAAACCGTTGATGCAGAATTCGCCACAGAGACTCTGCCGAAATCAGGCCATTTTCAGGCCCATTCTGCGTCTCTGCAGAGACGTTTCCGCGATGCCATAACAGGGAGATTCCCGCGCAATTGCGCCACTTCCGCGCCGGGACTTGGAGAGCCCGGTTGATCCAGAAAGTGGTTGGAGGTGGGGGCAGTACCGAGAGCAATGGTCTCTGTGACGAATTCCCGTTCCCACGGGAATTCTCACGGGAATTTCGCTTGATTGGCCACTTTTCCGGTCAATCGGCCTTCGTAAGGCACTGGCCGCGAATGCGATTTTGGCAAATTCCCGTGCGCGTTTCACGGGAATATTCCTGCACCGTGACGGCAATTCCGACCCTGGAAATTCCGTAAAGTGCAGATCATTCGTCAAGTAATATCAATAACTTGCGAGATATTCCCTCTTGCAACACTGATAGCAGATTGCTACCACAATCCTTGCGTCGTTCCAAGACCCGACGCTCTGAGCAGCATTAATACCAGCGTTCCGCCCGGAACGGAGCAGCACGGATCCGGCACCTTCATCACTCCGGATGAGTGTGCCGTTTCCCCTGCCCGCCGTCTTAGGGTTACGGAAAAGGCTGCTCATGCATCCCCACACCCCTCCGGTCCGGCGCCGCACGCGCCCCGCCACCTCGCAGCTCCGCCTCGCCAGTGAGGCGATCGCCACGATGGATATGCGCCCCAAGCTGCGGGTCGAGGACCTGCCGATCGGCCAGGTGCGCGAGCCAAACCGCAAGCTGCGCCGCTACAGCAAACGGCATCTGACCGCCCTCAAGGCCTCGCTCGAAGAGTTCGACTTCGTTCGCCCGATCCTCATCGACAGGAACGGGACCATCATCGCCGGCGTGGCGATCTGGCTGGCGGCGAAGGAACTCAAGTACGAGACCATTCCGGCGATCCGCATCGAGCATTTGAGCCCGGAGCAGATCCGTCTCTACCGGATCGGCGACAACAAGCTGCAGATGGGCGAGTTCGACGAGGCCGAACTGCGGCTCGAGTTCCTCGAGCTCGGCGATCTTTCGGTTGAACTCAATCTCGACCTCGATCCCGAGGTCACCGGGTTCACGACCAAGGAAATCGACGACATCACCCTGCGTCAGCCGCCGGGCTGCGATGGCTCGGGTGACGCCGACGGCGACGAAGATGACGAGGACCTCAAACCGGGGCCCGGCGAACCGGTCACCCGCCCCGGCGATGCCTGGATCATCGGCGAACACCACAAGGTGATCTGCGGCAACTCGCTCGAGGCGGAAACCTACGCCGCGCTGATGGGCGATGAACTGGCCGAGATGGTGGTAGGCGACGGGCCCTTCAACGTGCCCATCAAGGGTAATGTCAGCAGCCGCAAGGACGCGAAGGAATTTGCCTTCGCCAGCGGGGAAATGTCGTGCGAGGAGTTCATCGCTTTCCAGCGTACTGCGTTCCGCCACATGGCGGCCTACAGCATCGACGGCTCGATCCATTATGCCTTCATTTCATGGCATTTTGCCTGCGAGCTGCTCACCGCGGGCCGCGCGGAGTACGACGAACTCAAAAATCTCTTGGTGTGGTCCAAGACCAATGCGTCGCGCGGCTTCTACCGCAGCCAGCACGAATTGATCGCCGTATTCAAGTCCGGCACGGCACCGCACATCTGCACCTTCGGGATCGAGAAGGGCGCGCGCTGGCGCTCGAATGTCATCGTCCAGGCCGGCTGCAACAGTTTCGGGCCGACCCGCGACGAGGACCTGGCCGATCACTGCACGGTCAAGCCGGTCAGCCTGTTCGCTGATCTCATGCGCGACTGCTCGCGCCGCGGCGGGATCATTCTGGATCCCTGGGGCGGCAGCGGGGTCACCGTCCTGGCCGCGCACTGGACCGGGCGCCGGGCCCGGGTGATCGAGATCGATCCCGGTTATATCGATGTCACGCTTCGCCGAGCCGCAAAGCGCTTCGGGCTTGATGCCGTGCTCGAGGCCACCGGCCAGACTTTCGCGGAAGTTGCGGCCGAACGCCTCGGCCTCGACCTCGGGGACGAGAAGGCGGACCATGACTGAGCGCAAACCCGCCAAGCGCAGCGCCGGTGACTATCCCGTCGGCTACGGGAAGCCTCCGGTTGCGACGCAGTTCAAGAAGGGCCAGCCCCGCCCGCCCCGCAAGGCGAAGCCCGACAAGCCCGCGCCGAGCTTCGAGGACTACCTCGAGGCCGAACTCGCCGAACAAATGCGGATCGTGGAAAACGGGGTTGAGCAATACGTGCCCAAGGGCAAGGCGCTGGCCAAGGCCTCGATCAAGGGCGCCCTGGATGATCGTGATCCCCGGCGGCTCAAGGGGTTCCTGCGTCCGGCCAGGGCGCAGGAGGATTTCGACTTCAGCGAGGTCGATCTTGCCATCGTCGCGCGGTTCATGGCTCAGCTGGTGAAACAGAGCCGGAAGCCGGGGCCCGATGAGGAGGCCGACGAAGCGGAGGACGACACCTACGACGATACGGACGGGGAGGCCCGAGCATGAACCCCTTTCGCCAGATGTTCGCCGGGCTGCTGCGCCTCCACTTCCTCAGCTTCGTGGCCAAATGCATCGAGACGGTCGACCCGGCCGCAACCTACGTCGAGAACTGGCACATCCTCGTGCTGGCCGCAAAACTCGAACTGGTGCAGCGGGGGGTGATCCGGCGGCTGATGATCAACCTGCCGCCGCGTTCGCTCAAGACCCACATCGTCAGCGTGGCCTTCTGCGCCTGGCTGCTCGGGCATGATCCGACCAAGCGGATCATCTGCGTCACCTACAGCAACGACGTGGCCAAGACCCAGGCCAAGCTGTTCAACAAGATCATGCGCTGCGACTGGTTCCAGGCGGCCTTCCCCGAATGCCGCCCGGAACGCACCAACAAGCTGATGGACTGGTACACGACCAGTGGCGGGAACCGCCTCGCCACCTCGATCCAGGGCAGCATCCTCTCGCGCGGCGCTGACATCATCATCCTCGATGACCCCAACAAGGGCCAGGAGATTCATTCGAAGGTCAGCCGCGAGAAGGTCAAGGCGGTCTACGACCAGGTCATCTCGACCCGCCTCAACGAACCGAAGAAGGGGGCCATCGTCTGCGTCATGCAGCGGCTTCACCCCGATGACCTTGCCGGGCACCTGCTCGGACTGGAACCGTGGGACGAAGTGGTCATGCCGTCCATCGCCACCGAGCACGAGGTCTGGGATCTCGGCAATGGCGAGGCCAAGGTGCGCGAGCCCGGCGAGCTGCTCCAGGAGTTCCACGTCGGCCAGGCCGAACTCGACCTCAAGCGCCAGAGCATGGGCCTGCTGGCGTTCGAGGCGCAGTACCAGCAGCACCCGGTCCCGTCCGAGGGCGGCGTGGTCAAACGCCGCTGGCTGCAGTTCTACGACCTGCCCCCTGACCCGATCGAGTTCACGTTGGTCAGCTGGGACACGGCCTCGACCCTGTCCGAGAACGCCGACTGGTCGGTGGGCACGGTTTGGGGCGTCAGCAAGGGCCAGTTCTGGCTGCTCGACGTGGTCCGCGGGCGGATGGAAACCCCGGACCTGCGCCGTACGATCGAGGAGACGCACCGCCGCCACCGGGCCGACCTCACCATCGTCGAGGACGACGGGATCGGCCGGGCGATCGTCCAGGACCTGCGCCGCACCTCGGGCATCTGCACCCCGATCGCGATCAAGCCGATGTACGAGAAGCTCGCCCGGATGGAGGCCCGGGCCGTGATGTTCGAGGTCGGGCAGGTCCATGTGCCGCGTGCGGCCGTCTGGCTCGGGACCTATCTCGAGGAACTGCTCGGATTTCCCAACACGGTGAAGGACGATCAGGTCGACAGCACCAGCCAGGCGCTCGACTACCTGCAGCGGCGCTTTTCCGAAACGCTCCGCGCCCGGCCCGAAGGGGGGCGCCGCCGGTCCAAGGGCGGCCATCGTCCGAAAGGCGTGCCGCAGCGGCGCGGCGGCTGAAACCGGCCGCGCCGGTTGCCTGGACCGGCACCGGAAGAACGGGGGGCGCCTCCGGACCGCCCCCGCTCAGCCCGCCCCAGGCAGGATCCCCCGCCAGATGTGCTCGTGGTTGCCCTCGTGCCCAGGCATGCCCGGGCGGGTGAGGAGCCCGCACGGTTCGACCCGGCTGCGGATCTCGCGCTTCGGCACCTCGCGCCAGCGCAGGTTGAAGGCGAAGCGGGTCCGGTAGAAGGTCATGTTGGAATAGGCCAGGTGGTCGTGGACCCACCAGGCCAGGCGCTGCCAGTCGCCGGGGGCGTGGAAACGGTCGTGAAAGCCCGGCACGACGATACAGGCGGTCGCACCCATGCAGCCCTCGCTGTCGCGCTGGTCCCAGATGTGCCCGGCCCGGTTCGCCTCGTTGCTGGCGCAGCTGTAGGCATAGCCCCCAGCCAGCGTCATCCGGTTCCCGAATGCGTTGAGCTCGGCCGAGCGATAGGCCGAGCGGATCACGATCCGGCCGAAGACGGCCTGCAGCGGCTCGAGCAGGTCCTCGCACAGCCGGGTGCCGGCGGCGATGGCGAGGTCCGGGTCATCGGGAATGTTGGCGATCCCGTGGACCGCGGCGATCTCGGAATAGAGAAAGTCGCGCAGGAAGAAGCTGCGCGAGAGCCGGACCCGGCCGAGCTCCGTGAGTTCGCGCACCGTCATGGGCGCCGGCCGGGGGCGGAAGCCGTCCCCCTCCGGCGCCGGGCCCGCCCGGTTCATCCCTCCGGGCCGATCTGCTCGAGCCGCGGCCGGAAGCTGTTGACCAGCTGGTTGGCGGCCCGGCGCAGCAGGTCCCGCTGCCGCATTTCTGCACCCTCGTCCCACGGCAGCGGCGAGGGCCATGCCAGGGTGATGGTGGCGCCCTTGTCGGTGCGCTCCCAGGCCGGAGCCGGCAGCCCGGCCTCGGCGAGTTCCTCGTCGATGAGCGCGCGGTCGGCCGCCAGGCGTTCGAACGCCGCGAGCCCCTCGCTGCCGGGCAGGTTGATATAGGCCCCGATCCGGCCCGAGCCGCTGGCCCGGTAGAGCGTCAGCCAGTGCCCGCGCGGCAGCGGGGCCTTCATCCACCCCAGCCCGCCGATCCGCGGCGGCGGCTGCGAGGGATCGTCGAACACCATCCCCGCAAGGAAGTGCTCGGCAAAGCCGCGCCAGGCCTCCTGGAGGCCGGAATCGAGCTTGCGCCCCCGCCCTTCGCCGGCCGGCGCGACCGGTTCGTCGCGCAGGTCGGCAATGACCACGCTGGCCTCGTTGCGGATCACCGCCCGTTCGATCACCACGGTCTTCGCCAGCAGCCGCGGCTGGACGACGACCTGCTCGGCCCCGGTGCCATCGGTCCACGCATACTGCGCCATCTCGACCAGCGCAAAATCGAAGGCGAGGCCGGGCTGGGCAACGAGGTACTCGCCGATCCGCTGGGTCCCCTCGGTGATCCCGTCACCGACCACCAGCAGCAGGAAGCGCCCGGCGGCGAGGTTGCGCGAGACCCGGTCGACGAACTGCGCCTCGTCCATCCCGTCGGTCCCGGCCCCGGCCGCGACCAGCTGGTACAGGGCATTGCCGCTCGATCCGGTCGCGCGCGACACCTCGCGCTGCAGGTCCTCATAGCTGAACCGGGCCAGCGCCCGGGCATAGTCGAGGATCTGACCGACTACCTCCCGCCGGGCCTGCGGATTGCGCCACAGTTTGCACTCGACGATCACGAGGTGCCCGCGGGCATCGACCAGGAAGGCATCGATCCGGCCGACATCGGGGACGTTGAGTTCCCGGGCCACCGGGACCAGCGGTCCGATGCCCGGATCGATCTCCCCGACCGGTAGCATCGCCGGGTGGGCGAGCAGCAGATCGCGCAGGGCATCCTCGCGCCGCGCGGCGCCTTCCGGCACCCGGCGGACAATCCGCGGAGCCCCGGCCGCGTCATTGAGAAGAACCAGCGTCATGTGTTCACCTGTCGACTATCAGGAACATGACGAATGCTTGCTGTGGCCGCCAAGTCAACGCGAAATGTCACTGATCGTCTGTAGATCGATCGCCGACATGGCTGTCTTTAGGCGGCCGTGGATATTCGGATACGCCTCGGCCGGAACGTACGCGCCCTGCGCGAGGCCAGGGGTTGGAGCCAGGAAGACTACGCCGACCGCGCCGGGATCCACCGCACCTATGTCAGCGACATCGAGCGCGGGCGCAGGAATCCCACGGTCACCGTGGTTGAGAAGCTGGCCGCGCCCCTTGGGGTGACCGCTGGGGCTTTGCTGAACTAATACGATCATCAGCGGACGCCGGCTGAACCGGGTTCGCCGCCCCCTCACATGTTCAGATAGTTGGGCCCGCCGCCGCCTTCGGGTGTGACCCATTCGATGTTCTGGGTCGGGTCCTTGATGTCGCAGGTCTTGCAGTGGACGCAGTTCTGGGCGTTGATCTGCAGGCGCGGGTTCATCCCGTCCGTATCGACGAACTCATAGACCCCCGCCGGGCAATAGCGCGCCTCGGGTCCGTCATAGCGCGACAGGTTGATCGCCGTCGGCACCGCCGGATCCTTCAGCCGCAGGTGGCACGGCTGATCCTCTTCGTGGTTGGTGAACGAGTAGGACACACTGGTCAGCCGGTCGAACGAGATCACCCCGTCGGGCTTGGGATACTGGATCGGCCTGTAAAGGTCCGCCCGCCCGGTGGCAGAGGCGTCGCTGTGGTGTTGCAGCGGCCTTGCAATGCCGAAGCCGAAGAGCGTGCGGCACCACATGTCCGCTCCCGCCAGCACCGTGCCGATGGCGCCGCCGAACTTCGCCACCAGC
>NZ_JACLAW010000021.1 GCF_014230315.1 Novosphingobium flavum
AGATCGACGAGGCCGTGTTCCTCGCCGACCGGGTCATCGCCTTCAGCGCCCGGCCCGCGCGGATCGTCCAGGAATGGCAGATCCCCTTCGGCCGCCCCCGCTCGCTCGACATCAAGCACAGCCCCGAGCACCGACAGCTCGAAGACGAAATCTGGCAGGTCCTGCGCAAGCAAAAGGCCGCAAGCCACCACGATTGAGCGCCGCCTGCCACACGGGAGACAGGGGGCATCGACATGCAAGAGGGAGAAGCCGCACCATGCGCCTGACACGACTGTTCGCAACCCTTGCCGCAACCACGGCAGCAGGGCTGGCCGCCGCCGCTTGCGCGCAGCAGGCTCCGGTCGCCGCCCCGGCTCCGGCACCCGCTGACGCCGCGCCGGCTTCCGATCCGCTGCTTTTGCCGGGCGACGAAACCCCGCCGGGCCTGGAGCGGATGCTGCGCGCCCCGCGGCCGCAACCTCCCGGCGGGCAGCCGCCGGCTCCGGCCGACACCACTCTGGCGCCCAGTCTCGCCCTGTCGATGCGGCTGGGCCAGGCGATCGTCAACGCCTGTCTCGCCCAGAACATAAGGGTCGGCGTCGGGATCACCGATATCAAGGGCAACCTGCGCTTCGGCATGAATGCCGATGGCGCCGTGCCGGGGCGGATATTCGTCGCGGCGCGCAAGGCTTCGGCGGTCGTGGTTTTCGGGGAATCGACCGCGGCGATCAAGGTGCGGCTGCGCGCGAACGTGGAAGAGCGGGCGAAAGTCCGCCCCTACATGGCGCTCTACACCGGCGGTGAGCCGCTCTACCAGGATGGTGTCCTGATCGGGGCAGTGGCCGCGAGCGGCGGAACCGGCGATCAGGACGATAGCTGCGTCCTCGCCGGCCTCGCCAAGATTCCGGGCCTTTCCGCCACGCCGCCGGTTCCGCGCTGACCCGGCAAACAAATCGAGGCGGCCAAATCACTTATCGGCAAGTGCCGGGCAGTTTACTTCGGTCCGGCGATTGGCTAGCGCCGGGGCGCGCACGGCGAGGGGCTGACTGGCCTCGCGGCGGATCGACCGGCCGCGCATCGCTGGGCAGGCTGCGGCTTCGCCCATGATCGAGCGACCCGTCCGAGCCCGGCCGGGTCGCTGAGCTCAGGTCGGGATACGAAATGGAGAAAATGGCGAAGCGCAATTGGGTGCCGCTGATCGTGGCCTGCCCGATCTTTCTTCAGAATATCGACCTGTCCGCGCTCAACGTGGCCTTGCCGGGGATGGCCGCCTCGCTGAACGTGCCGGCGCTCCATCTCAATACGGTGATCGCCTCCTATGCGGTGAGCCTGGCCGCATTCCTTCCGCTTAGCGCGTGGCTGGCCGACCGGCTCGGCGCGCGCACGACTTTCTGTGCGGCGGTGGCGATCTTTTCGTTCGCCTCGGTCCTGTGCGGCATGGCGACTTCGGTGGAATTCCTCGTGGGATGCCGCATCCTCCAGGGGCTCGGCGGGGCGCTGATGGTGCCGATCGCGCGGCTGATCATGATCCGCTCGGTCCCGCCGGGCGAACTGCTTGCGGCCATGGCCTGGTTCACCATTCCGCCCACGGTCGGCCGCCTGATCGGGCCGTTGGTCGGTGGCACGCTGGTGACCTGGCTTTCGTGGCGGTGGATATTCTTCATCAACATTCCGCTGGGCATCGCCGCTTTCGTGCTGGCGCTGATGACCGTGCCGAAGATCGAGGGACGTCATGACGTGCCGCGATTCGACATCGTCGGCTTCCTGCTGATGGCCGCCGGGATGGGGTCGTTCCTTGGCGGGCTGGAAACCTTCGGCAAGGGCGTGACCACCATGCCCGTCTCGATCGGATTGCTGGCCGCCGGGGCGGCCCTGTTGGTGGTCTATGTTCTGCACGGGCTGCGGGCGAAGGATCCGGTGATCGATCTTCGCATCCTGCGCTATCCGACCTTCCGGACCAACGTGCTGGGCGCGCTGCCATTGCGGATGGCGATGTTCGGCGGGGCCTTTGCCTTGCCTCTGCTGTTGCAGATGGGGCTCGGCTTTCCGGCGATCGTCTCGGGCGCGGTGGCTACCGGCTCGGCGCTCGGCGCGGTCAGCACGCGGTTCATGACCAAGCATGTGCTGGCGCGTGTGACCTTGCGCCACATGCTGATCGGGGTGACCACGGCCAGCGCGATCATCTATTGCTGTTATGCCCTGTTCGACCGGCAATGGCCGCTGCCGCTGATCTTCGTTGTCGTGCTGGCGAGCGGGCTTTGTACTTCGCTCGGGATGATGGCGCTCAACACCATGGGCTTCGTCGAGATTCCGCGCGAACGTTCGAGCCACGCCACGGCGCTGACGACCATGGCCCAGCAGGTTGGCTCGGCGGTCGGCGTGGTGCTGTTCGCGCTGCTCTTGCGCATCAGCGCGCAGCTTCAGGGCGGCGACGGAGAACACCTGACCAAGGCGCACTTCGTGCCTGTCTTCCTGTTCGGAGGGCTGCTGGCGCTGTTCTCGCTCGCTGCTTTCGTGCGGATGGAGGACGAGAAGCCCCATGCGCATGAGGTCGAGGCAGAGGCCGAGACGGAAGAGGTTTTCGCCGAAGCGGCGGACTGAGCTGGCCCGCTTGGCCGATTTGTCATGGGGCGTACGAAGTCTGTTATGGAATAGTGCGGCGGCGTTGCAAGGTGCTATGCCGCTCGCCTGTTTGCCGGGGCGTGTCCCCTGCTGCCGGGAGAGAGCATGAACCGCCTGCCGTCCGTCGATCTGCTCATCCGCCAGCCCGGCCTTGCCGCTCTGGCGGGCGAGCATGGGCACAACCTCGTGGTCGGAGCGGCGCGGGCCGTGCTGGAGCGGCACCGCTCGGGCGGCGAGGCGGTGCCTTCGCTCGATATGCTGGCGGAGCAGGCGGCGGCCGAGGCGCGGGGCCGCACTGCAACGGCACTGCAACGGGTCTACAACCTGACCGGAACCGTGCTGCACACCAACCTTGGCCGGGCCCAGCTGGCCGAGGCGGCGATCGACCATGCGGCCATGGCCATGCGCGAGGCCTGCGCGCTCGAATTCGATCTCGCCACCGGCGGGCGGGGTGACCGCGACACGATCGTCGAGGGGCTGATCTGCGAACTGACCGGGGCCGAGGCGGCGACCGTGGTCAACAACAATGCCGCTGCCGTTCTGCTGGTGCTGGCCGCGCTGGCCGGGCGGCGGGAAGTGGTCGTCTCGCGCGGGGAACTGGTCGAGATCGGCGGGGCCTTCCGCGTGCCCGACGTGATGCGGGCGGCGAACGTGAAGCTGGTCGAGGTCGGCACGACCAATCGCACCCATGCGCGGGACTTCGAGGCTGCGATCGGGCCGAAGACCGCGGCGCTGATGAAGGTCCATGCCAGCAATTACCGGATCGAGGGATTTACCAAGGCGGTTGCCCAGTCCGAGGTGGCCGCGATTGCTCATGCGCACGGGCTGCCGTTCATCGAGGACCTTGGTGCGGGGAGCCTGATCGACCTGGTGGCGCTGGGACTGCCGGCGGAACCGGTGGTGCGCGACTGCATCGCCGCGGGCGTCGACGTCGTGACGTTCAGCGGGGACAAGCTGCTGGGCGGGCCGCAGGCCGGGCTGATCGCCGGGCGCAAGGACCTCATCGCGAAGATCAAGAAGCATCCGCTCAAGCGGGCGCTGCGGGTGTCCAAGATGACGCTAGGCGCGCTGGAGGCGACGCTGCTCGCCTATCGCAAACCGGACCTGCTGACCCGCGACCTGCCGACCTATCGCCTGCTGACCCGGCCCGAGGGCGAGATCGCGGCCCTTGCCGAGCGGATGGCGCCGCTGGTCGGTGCGGCGCTGGGGACGGGTTGGCACGTGACCGTGACCCCGGTTGGCAGCCAGGTCGGGAGCGGTTCGCTACCGGAGGAAGTGATCGCCAGCCATGCCGTTTGCATCGCCCCGGCGGGCAAGGGGAGCGGCAAGGCGCTGGCGGCGCTGGCCGATCGGCTGCGCGCCCTGCCGGTGCCGGTGATCGGGCGGGTGGCGGGCGGCAGCCTGCTGCTCGACATGCGCTGCCTTGAGGACGAGGCGGGCTTTTCCGCCCAGCTGGAGTTGCTGAAATGAGCGGTGAACCGCGCCTGACCTCGCTCTCGCACGGCGGCGGTTGCGGCTGCAAGATCGCGCCCGGCGTGCTTTCGGAAATGCTGCGCGGCACGGCCGCCCTGCCGGTGCCGCCGCAATTGCTGGTGGGCATCGAGACGGCGGACGACGCGGCGGTCTATCAGGTGTCGGACGACCTGGCGGTCATCGCCACGACCGACTTCTTCATGCCGATCGTCGATGATCCCTACGACTTTGGCCGGATCGCGGCGACCAATGCGATCAGCGACGTCTATGCCATGGGCGGGACCCCGATCATGGCGCTGGCGCTGGTGGCCATGCCGATCGGCGTGCTCTCGCCGCAGACCATCGGCCGGGTGCTGGAAGGCGGGGCGGCAGCCTGCGCGGCGGCGGGCATTCCGATCGCCGGGGGCCATTCGATCGATTCGGTCGAGCCCATCTACGGGCTCGCCGTGATCGGTACGGCGCCGGTCGGCAAGGTGCGGCGCAATGCCTCGGCGAAGGTGGGCGACGTGCTGGTGCTGGGCAAGCCGCTGGGCGTGGGGATCTATTCCGCCGCGCTCAAGAAGGAGGCGCTGCCGGCCGAGGGCTACGACGCGATGATCGCCAGCACGACCCTGCTCAACAAGGCCGGGCCCGATCTGGCGGCGCTGGACGGGGTCCATGCCCTGACCGACGTGACGGGCTTCGGCCTTGCCGGCCATGCGCTCGAACTGGCGCGCGGGGCGGACTGCGAGGTGCGGATCGACTGGAGCAGCGTGCCGTTGCTGCCGGGCGTGGCGGACCTTGCCGCGCAGGGCTTCATCACCGGGGCCTCGGGTCGCAACTGGGCAAGCTATGGCGGCGAAGTGGCGCTGGGCGAGGGGGTGAGCGAGCTTGATCGCGCGCTGCTGACCGATCCGCAGACCAGCGGGGGGCTGCTGGTGAGCTGCGCGCCGGAAGTCGCCGGGGCGGTGCTGGAAGTCTTCGCGCGCCATGGCTGCGGCGCGGCCGCCGTGGTGGGCACGGTCGGTCCGGCAAGCGGGGGCGCGCGGCTGCAGGTCGGCTGAGGGTTCAGGCGGCCAGCCTGCGGACTTCCTCGATCAGGGCGAGCGCGGCCTGCGGCATCAGCGCGCTGGCCCGGTGGATCAGGCCCACTTCTATGCCGGGCACCTCGAATTCGACCGGGAGTTCGACCACGACCCCGGCGCGTATCTCGAAGGCGAGCTGGCGGGGCGAGGCGATGGCCACCATGTTGTCGGTCTCCAGCAACTGCCGCAAGGTGGCGAGGTCGCCGGTTTCCACCGAGGAACGCGGGACCGGCAGCCCGAGGCCCCGGAAGCAGGCCTCGACCTGATCGAGCCCGACCGAATTGGGGCTGGGCAGGATCCACTTTTCGCGGGTGAGATCGGCGAGATCGAGCTTTCCCCGGCTGGCGAGGGGATGGCCGGCGCCGGCCAGCACGCTCATCCGGTCGACGAACAGGGGTTCGCCGACGAGGCCGCCGCCGAGATCGCCTTCGCGCAGGACACCGAACAGGACGTCGATCTCACCGGCGCGGAGCTGGCCGACGAGATGGCGGTAAGAACCCTCGACCTGGCGGACGCGGATATAGGGATGGCGCTCGATCGCCGCGGCGATGGCGACGGGGAAGGAATAGGACCGCCCGAGATGGGTGGTGCCGACGACGATGGTCCCCCCAACCGAGCCGGTGATCGAGAGCAGGTCGGCCTGGAGGTGGCGCAGTTCAGCGACGACGCGCGAGGCGCAGCCCGCGAGGATCTCCGCCGCCTCGGTCGGCGCGACGCCCTCGTTGCGGCGGATGAACAGGTCGATGCCGAGCGCGGCCTCGACCCGGCCGATCGCCATCGAGACCCCGGCCTGCGACATGCCGATGCGCTGGGCAGCGGCACCGATCGAGCGCAGTTCGCAGATGTCGGCGATCATCTTGAGCTTGCGGCCGCTGGCGAGGACCGCGCGGGTGCGGTGGCGCGAGGGCTGCTTGCCGCGCGGGACCGCGCGGAACACGGCATCGGCGGCGCTGTCCAGCTCGTCGCGCAGGCGTGCGGCGCGTTCGAGGATGATCTTGCCATACTCGGTTTCGCGCACGCCGCGGGCGGTGCGTTCAAACAGCGGCTTGCCAACTTCCAGCTCCAGTTCCTGCACCGACCGCGAGATGGCCGATGTGGCCTTGAGGTTGGTGCGGGATGCGGCCGTCATGCTGCCACTCTCGCCCACGGCGAGCACTGTCAGCAGGTTGGCGACGTGCCGTTCGAGCGAGGCGCCCATGTCCATAGATGCCCATAACACGAATCGAAGGGTCGCTGGCAAGCCTGTCGTTCGGAGTACGCATCATGGGTCGAGCTGGACCGTCCGGGCCGGGCGGTCGATCCGTACCGCGTAGGCAGGCTCCATGGCGGCGGCGCGGTAGGCGAGGCCCGGGGTTTCGGCGCTTTCCCAGTCGGGCACGGTCATCGCGGCGCCTTCGAGGGTGAGCCAGGCGCCGGGTTCGGGGAAGACGCATAGGGCGGGAAGACGCGCGGCGCGCCAGGCCGCGAGGGCGGCGACGTGGTCTTCGAGCGCGGTGTCGCGCCCCGCCCAGTCGAGCCAGGTCAGGTGATTGTCCTGGCAATAGGCATTGTTGTTGCCTTGCTGGCTGCGGCCGAATTCGTCTCCGGCGGTGAGCATTATTGCCCCGGCCGAGGCGAAGAGCGTGCCGAGCAGGGCGCGGGCATCGGCGGCGCGGTGGGCCAGAATGGCGGGATCTTCGCTCGGCCCTTCGGCGCCGCAGTTCCAGATCACTTCGCCGCCGTGGCCGTCGCGATTTTCCTCGCCGTTGGCCCAGTTGTGGCGGCCTGACCAGGCGAGGGTGTCGGCCAGGGTCATGCCGTCATGGGCGGCGACGAAGTTGACCGAGCGGGGCGCCGTGCCGAACAGGTCGGTCGAGCCGGCAAGGCGCGTGGCGAGCAGGCCCACACCCGCATCGCCCCGCCAGAAGCGGCGCACATCGTCGCGGTAGCGATCGTTCCATTCGAGCCAGTTGGCGGGGAAATTGCCGAGCTGGTAGCCGCCGGGGCCAATGTCCCACGGCTCGGCGATCAGGACGCGGTCGGCCAGAACCGGATCGGCGGCGATTTCGGCGAAGATCGGGGCATCGGCGGCAAAGCCGGGCGCGCGGGCCATGACCGGGGCGAGATCGAAGCGGAAACCGTCGATCCCGCAGAGGCGCACGAAGTGGCGCAGGGTTTCGAGGGCGAGTTGGCGCACGTGGGGGCGGGCAAAGTCGAGCGTGTTGCCGCAGCCGGTGTCGTTGACGAGGTGGCCTTTGCTGTCGTGGGCATAGGTCTCGCGGTTGTCGAGCCCGCGCAAGGACAGGGTCGGGCCGAAGACGTCGCTCTCGCCGGTGTGGTTGAACACGAGGTCGAGCAGGACGCCGATGCCGTGGGCGTGCAGTGCGGCGACCGTGGCGCGCAGTTCGGCAAGGCCGCCGGGGCAGAGGCCCGGATCGAGCGCCATCGGCACGACCGGGTTGTAGCCCCAGGCATTGGTCAGGCCGAGCGGGGGCAGGTGGCGCTCGTCGATCCAGGCGGTGATCGGCATCAGTTCGACGGCGGAGACGTGGAGCTTTTTGAGGTGAGCGAGGATCGCGGGGTGGGCGAGCGCGCCGACCGTGCCGCGCAGGGGCGCCGGGATGTCCGGGTGGAGCATGGTGAGGGCGCGGACGTTGACCTCGTAGATCAGGCCGCCGGGGGTGAAGCAGGGCGGGGCGGGATCGAGCGGGGGCAGCGGGGCGGGGATCACCGCCCTGGGGACGAGATCGGCCGTGTCGACGCCGAGGGCGGCGAGGCGGGGATCGTAGGCGAAGCGGCGGTCAAGCAGCTGGGCGCGGGGATCGACGAGCAGCTTGGACTGGTCGAAGCGGTGGCCCTGTTCGGGGGCGAAGGGCCCGCTGGCGCGCAGGCCGTAGCGGGTGCCGGGGCCGGCTTCGGGGAGATGGAGGGTCCAGTCCTCGCCTTCGCGCATCATGGGGTGGGCGGTTTCGCGGTCGGCGGCGTCGAACAGGCAGAGGCTGACCGATTCGGCGTGAGGCGCGCGGATGCGGAACGTGGTGCCGGGCGGGGTGGGTGACACGGGTGTCACCCTGCTATCGGCCGGCTTCGGGGGTAACCCGTTGTTTTTACTGGGGCGCGGCGGGTTGTGCATGGGTGACACTTCTCCAACTCGGTTGCGCCCGGGAGGCTTCGCAGCGGGAATGCTCCCGCACTTGCGAAGGATGACAGGGCGGGGGCGAGTAGGAAAGGGCGGGGTGGGGGAAGGCGATCAGTTCGGGTGCGATGACTTTGCTGGCATGGCGCGACCTAACCTCAGTCGCCCCTGCCTCCGCAGGGGCGACGGGATGAGATGGCAGCTACCTCCAACATTGTCGCCCGGCGCTTGCCCGGCTCGGCTGCCCGGAAGCTGCCGTTGGTTACCTCGGCCGTTTTGCCTCGGTGTAGGTGTAGCGCCAGGACCAGCGTTGTTCGGCGCCGGACGCGACGTTGATCGCGACGAAGGG
Source organism: Novosphingobium flavum (assembly GCF_014230315.1). Lineage (GTDB taxonomy): Bacteria > Pseudomonadota > Alphaproteobacteria > Sphingomonadales > Sphingomonadaceae > Novosphingobium > Novosphingobium flavum. The sequence goes on from NZ_JACLAW010000021.1 coordinate 8,603, forward strand.
TTCGATCGCCACGGTGCGGCGGATCGACCAGATGGCGGTGCGCACCAGCGGCACGTCGGCCGCCATGGTGATCGAGGCGCCATTGGCGCCGGTGATGGTGAACGGGCCGCCGTTCAGGGCCGGATCGCCGGGCTGGGCGGGAAGCTGGATGCGGTCGCCGGGGTGCAGCGGCTTCAGATAGCGCAGTTCGTTGCCGTCGATAGCGGCCAGTGCGGGATCGGACACGGGGCCGGTGAGCGGGAAGGGGAAGCGTGCGGTGACGCCGGGGCCGATCTCGGCGCCGCCGAAGCGGGCGAAGTTGTGGGTGTAGAGCTGGGTCTGGATCGGCAGGCGGCCGGTGTTGCGCAGGCGGTGCGCGATGGTCATCACCCCGCCGGGGGCGAGGGTGACCGACTTTTCGTATTCGTAGCCGTAGCCGTCCGCCCCGGTGGGCAGGCGCTGGATGAAGACCATCCGGGCGGGGGTGCGGCGCAGGGTCCAAGTGCCGCCGTCGACGATGTCGTAGGCGTTGAAGTGATCGTAGGGCTTGAGATCGGCCTTGCGCAGGCGGCCGACGCCGATCTTGATGAAGGTGCCGCCGGCCGGGGCGGCATTGTATCCGGGGACGGTCTCGCCATCGCGGTTGGCGAATTCCTCGGCCGGGCCGGTCGCCGGGTTGCGCGGGCTGACCACGACCCCGGTGGGGGTATCGGCGAAATCATGCACCTCTTCGCTGACCCCGTCGGTCCACGGCCCGTAGAAATGGGTGGCACCGAGGGTGACGTCGGTGATCATGCCCGACCAGTCGAACCGGGTGCTGCGATAGAAGCCCTTTTTGCCATCCGGCGGGGCGATGGTGACCTTGAGCTTGCCGCTGGCGAGGACGACCTTGGGCGCGGCGGCGAGGGCGCGGGCCGTGCCACCGGGGGCGGCAGGGGCGGCGGGTGCCGGGGTGAGCGGGACGGCGGCGAGCAAGGCGGTGAGGGCGGCAAGGCTGAGCGAAGGGCGAGCGATCCGGTGGGCCGGGCGATAGGGCTTTGTTTTCATGTTGTAATCCTGCTCCATGACAGCGGTATGCCACGATGGCCGGCGCGAGGCGACGGCGTGGTGGCTCGAATCAATCGGAGCAGGGGCGCTCTGAATTTGTCGGTCAGGCGGCGGCTGTCACCAGCCTGCGGTAAAGCGCGGCATAGGCCGCGCCCGAGCGGCGCCACGAGAAGTCCTGCTTCATCCCGGCGCGCTGGAGGGAGCGCCACTCTTCGCGGTTTCGCCAGAGGAGGGCGGTGCGGTCGAGCGCGTTCTTGAGGGCGGGGGCGGTGACGCCGTCAAACTGCACGCCGGTGGCGGCATTGATCGAGAGGGCGGCGAGGTTGGCGTCGATCACCGTATCCGCCAGCCCGCCGGTGCGGGCCACGATCGGCACGCAGCCGTAGCGCAGGCCATAGAGCTGGGTGAGGCCGCAGGGCTCGAACCGGCTGGGGACGAGGATCGCGTCTCCGCCGGCCTGCATGCGGTGGGACAGGGCTTCGTCATAGCCGGTGTGGACGCCGATCTTGCCGGGGTGGCGGGCGGCGGCGGCGTGGAAGGCGGTTTCGAGCGCGGCATCGCCCGAGCCGAGCAGGGCCAGCCGCCCGCCGAGCCAGACGAGGTGTTCGAGGCATTCGAGCAGGACGTCCATGCCCTTTTGCCAGGTGAGGCGGCTGATCACGACGAACAGCGGGCCTTCGCCGGGTTCGAGGCCGAATTCGGCTTCGAGGGCGCGCTTGTTGGCGGTGCGTTTGGCCAGGGCCTTGGCCGAGAAGGGCGCGGCCAGCGCCGGGTCTGCCTCCGGGTTCCACTCGGCCGTGTCGATGCCGTTGACCACGCCGATCACGTTCTCGCCCCGGCTGGTGATCAGGCCTTCGAGGCCCATGCCGAATTCGGGGGTGCGGATTTCGCGCGCGTAAGTGGGGCTGACCGTGGTGATCGCCCAGGCGCATTCGAGCCCGGCTTTGAGGAAGCCGACGCCGCCGTGGTATTCCACCCCGTCCCAGGCCCAGGCCTCCGAGGGCAAGCCGAGCTGGCGGAACAGGGGGGCGGGATAGTAGCCCTGGAAGGCCATGTTGTGGATGGTCATCACCGCCGGCATCGGCTTTTTCAGCTGTTTGGGCGGGGCGAAGCGCAGGTAGGCGGGGGCGAGGCCCGATTGCCAGTCGTGCGCGTGGAGGAGGTCGAATTTCCGGCCTTTGACGGCGCCGCCGGCAATGTCGGCGGCGGCGCGGCCGAAAGCGGCGAAGCGGCGCCAGTTGTCCTGCCAGTCATGCCCGGCATCGTCGGTGTAGGGGCGCCCGCCGCGCTCGAACAGGGCGGGGCAATCGAGGACGAGCAGGTCTCCGGCCGCGAGGAGGCGGGCCGGAGCGCCGAGCAGGTCAGCCCATTTGTGGACGGGCTTGGCGCCGGCCAGCTTGGCGAGGACCGAGGGGTAGCCGGGGATCAGCGTGGTCAGGTGGCAATCGTGCGGGGCGAGGGCGGCGGGGAGTGCGCCGGCCACGTCGGCGAGGCCGCCGGTCTTGATGAGCGGCACGGCCTCGGACGCGACGGACAGGACGTGCAAGGTCACTTCAACTGCTCGATCATCTTCTTGTTGATCAGGCAGACGCCGTTTTCGGTGCGGCGGAAGCGCTGGGCGTCTAGTACCGGGTCTTCGCCGACGACGAGGTTTTCGGGAATGCGCACGCCCGAATCGATGATCACCTTGCTGAGGCGGGCGCCGCGGCCGATGTTGCAATAGGGCAGGATCACCGCTTCCTCGACGCTGGAGAACGAGCCCATCTTGACCCCGGTGAAAAGCAGCGAGCGCTTGGCCACGGCGCCGGAGACGATGCAGTCCTGGCTGATCAGCGAGGAGATGGCGTGGCCGCGGCGGCCGTCTTGGTCATGCACGAACTTGGCAGGGGCGGCGACGATCTGGTCGGTCCAGATGGGCCAGTCCCGATCATACATGTTGAGCTTGGGGACCGTGTCGGTGAGGTCGAGATTGGCTTCGAAATAGGCATCGAGCGTGCCGACGTCGCGCCAGTATTCCTCGATCTCCTCGGCCGCGCGGATGCAGCTGTCGGTGAACTTGTGGGCCACCGCCTTGCCGTGCTTCACGATGTGCGGGATGATGTCGCCGCCGAAATCGCGGCTCGAATTGGGGTCTTCGGCATCGCGGCGAAGCTGGTCGAACAGGAATTCCGTCTCGAACACGTAGATGCCCATGGAGGCGAGGCTGTGCGCCGGATCGCCGGGAATGGTCGGCGGGTCCTTGGGCTTTTCGACGAAGGCGGTGATCACCGCCTTTTCATCGACCGCCATGACCCCGAAGCCGCTGGCATCCTTCTTGGGCACGACGAGGCAGCCGATCGTGACGTCGGCGCCGGAGTTGACGTGCTGTTGCAGCATCAGCTCGTAGTCCATCTTGTAGATGTGGTCGCCGGCGAGGATGACCATGTATTTGGGCGCGTAGGACTGGATGATGTCGATGTTCTGGAACACCGCGTCGGCCGTGCCTTCGTACCAGTGCAGCTCGTCGATGCGCTGGGAGGCGGGGAGGATGTCGAAGCTTTCGTTGCGCTCGGGGCGCATGAAGTTCCATGCGCGGTTCATGTGGCGGATCAGCGAGTGGGCCTTGTACTGCGTGGCGACGCCGATCCGGCGGATGCCGGAATTGATCGCGTTGGACAGGGCGAAATCGATGATCCGGCTCATGCCGCCGAAATAGACGGCGGGCTTGGCGCGGTTGTCGGTCAGTTCCTTGAGACGGCTGCCGCGCCCGCCGGCCAGGACATAGGCCATGGCATCGCGGGCAAGGGGCTGGCCGTAAGTCTTACGCGTCATTGTTTCTCCCCCTTATGATCCGGTCCATTCGAACATGACCGTTGCCAGTGGCGGCAGGGTGATCGTGGCCCCGCCGTGATGGGACGTGATCGCCCCCATGTTGCCGATGCCGCTGCCCCCGTAGACCGGGGCATCGCTGTTGAGCACTTCCGCCCAGCGCCCGTCATGCGGCAGGGGCAGACGGTAGCCTTCCCGCGGGCTGGCCGTCATGTTCGAGACGATGGCGATGGGCGCGGCGCCGGGCGCCTTGCGCAGCCAGGCGAAGACCGAGTTCTGGCTGTCGTCGACGATCAGCCAGTCGAACCCTTCGCCCTCGCAGTCGCGCGCGTGGAGCGCGGGCTTTTCGCGGTAGAGGCGGTTGAGGTCGCGGACCAGCGAGCGGACCCCTTCGTGGGGGGCGTGCTGGCGCAGATCCCAGTCGAGTGCGCGTTCCTCGCTCCATTCGCGAGCTTGCGCGAACTCCTGCCCCATGAACAACAGCTTCTTGCCGGGATAGGCCCACATCAGGCCGTAATAGGCGCGCAGGGAGGCGAATTTCTGCCAGTCGTCCCCGCTCATCTTGTTCAGCAGGGAGCCCTTGCCGTGGACCACCTCGTCGTGGCTGAGCGGCAGGACGAAATTCTCGGAGAAGGCATACATCAGGCCGAAGGTGATCTCGTCGTGATGGTACTGCCGGTGGACCGGCTCGCGCGCCATGTACTTCAGCGTGTCGTGCATGAAGCCCATGTTCCACTTGAAGCCGAAACCGAGGCCGCCTTCGTGCGCGGGCAGGGTGACGCCGGGCCAGGCGGTCGATTCCTCGGCCACGGTGAGGAAGCCGGCGTGGCTGCCGTAGACCGCGCGGTTCATCGCGCGCAGGAACTCGACCGCCTCCCAGTTCTCGCGCCCGCCCTGCTCGTTGGGAATCCACTCGTCGGCTTTGCGCGAATAGTCGCGGTAGAGCATCGAGGCGACGGCATCGACCCTGAGGCCGTCGACATGGTAGCGCTCGGCCCAGAACAGGGCGTTGTTGACGAGGAAGCTGGCCACCTCGCGCCGCCCGAAATTGTAGATCAGGGTGTTCCAGTCGGGATGGAAGCCGAGGCGCGGGTCTTCGTGCTCGTACAGCGCGGTGCCGTCGAACCGGGCGAGGCCGTGCTCGTCGGTCGGGAAGTGGGCGGGCACCCAGTCTATCAGCACGCAGATCCCGGCGCGGTGCGCGCCATCGACGAAACGGGCGAAGCCTTCGGGATCGCCGAAGCGGGCCGAGGGCGCGAAGAGCCCGGTGGTCTGATAGCCCCACGAGGGATCGTAGGGATGCTCGGAAACGGGGAGGAACTCGATATGGGTGAAGCCCATGTCGGCCACGTAGGGGATCAGCTTTTCGGCGAGGGCATCCCACGAGAGGAACCAGCCATTCTCGTCCCGGTCCCACGATCCGGGGTGGACCTCGTAGATCGAGATCGGGGTGCGGCGCGGGTCGATCGAGGCCCAGTGCGCGCGGTGGGCTTCGTCGCCCCAGTCGCCCTTGCCGGGGCGCAGGGTCATCGAGGCCGTTTTCGGGCGCAGTTCGGAGGCGAAGGCGAAGGGATCGGCCTTCAAGGGCATGACCTGCCCGTCTGCCGCGGTGACCTGGTACTTGTAGGCGCGCCATTCGCCGATGTCGGGCACGAACAGTTCCCACACGCCGATGTCGGCGCGGCGGCGCATGGGGTGGCGGCGGGCGTCCCAGTCGTTGAAATCGCCGACCACCGAGACATGGGCGGCATTGGGCGCCCAGACCGCGAAGTTCACACCGCTGGCGCCTTCGTGGTCGATCAGGTGGGCGCCGAGCTTGTCGAACAGGCGCTGGTGCGTGCCTTCGGCGATCAGGAAATCGTCAACCGGGCCGAGGACGGGGCCGAACGAATAGGCGTCGGTCACCCACCATTCGGCGCGGCCGGCGCGGCAGTGGTATCGCACCGGCTGGCGCGGGCCGGCGACCGGGCCTTCGAACAGGCCGCGCGGATCGGCGAGGGTCAGCGCGCCGAGCGGCTCGCCCGCGAGGCTGTGCGCCTCGGCCTGGTGAGCGCCCGGCAGGATCGCCCGGGCGAAGGCGCCCTCGGGCCCCTCATGCACGCCGAGCAGCGAGAACGGATCGGCATGGGTGCCGGCGAGCAGGGCATCGATGGCGGCCTTCGGCGGCTTCAAGGTCTCTCCTTCAGGGGTGTTATTTCACGCCCCAGATTTCTTTTGCATATTCGCCGATCGTCCGGTCCGAGCTGAACCAGCCGACATTGGCAATATTCCTGATCGCCTGCTGGCGCCAGAGCTTCGGTTGCTCCCACAGGGCATCGACCTTGCGCTGGGCGGCGGCGTAACTGTCGAAATCGGCGGCGCACATGAACCAGTCATGGTCGTAGATCCCCCCCATAAGGGCGGCGTAGCGATCGGGATCGTCGGGCGAGAAGACGCCCGAGGCAATCGCCGCGACCGCCTGCTGCAATTCGCGCGAGCCTTCGATCACTTCGCGCGGGACATAGCCTTCGGCGCGCTTGGCCAGCACTTCCTCGGCGGTGAGGCCAAAGATGAAGATGTTCTCGTCTCCCACCTTGTCCTTGATCTCGACATTGGCGCCGTCGAGCGTGCCGATGGTGAGCGCGCCGTTCAGCGCGAACTTCATGTTGCCGGTGCCCGAGGCTTCCATGCCGGCGGTGGAGATCTGTTCGGACAGGTTGGCGGCGGGGATGATCCTCTCGGCCAGGGTCACGTTGTAGTTCGGCACGAAGACGACCTTGAGCACGCCGCCGACGGAAGGATCGGAATTGACCCGGCGGGCGATGTCATTGGCCAGTTTGATGATCAGCTTGGCGTTGTGATAGCTGGGCGCAGCCTTGCCGCCGAAGATCTTGACGCGCGGCACCCAGTCCCGCTCGGGATGGCTGCGGATCTGGTCGTAGAGCGCGACGGTCTCGATCAGGTTGAGCAGCTGGCGCTTGTATTCGTGGATGCGCTTGATCTGGACGTCGAACAGGGCATCGGGATTGAGCCTGATCCCGGTCAGCTCCTTGATGTGCTGGCTGAGCGCGACCTTGTTGGCGCGCTTGACCAGGGCGACCCGCTCGCCCAGCTCGCTGTCGGCGGCCAGCGCGTTGAGGTCGGAGAGCTTTTCGGCATCGTCGAGGAAAGCGGGGCCGATCGCGTCGCGGATCACCGAGGTCAGGCCCGGATTGCACTGCTGGAGCCAGCGGCGCGGGGTGACCCCGTTGGTCTTGTTGTTGATCCGGGTGGGATAGAGCTTGTGCAGGTCGGCGAAGACCGTGGACTTCATCAGGTCTGTATGCAGGGCGGCGACGCCGTTGACCGAGTGGGCCCCGACGAAGGCGAGGTTGGCCATGCGCACCCGGCGCTCGCCCCCTTCGTCGATCAGCGAGATCGCGGCGATCGCGGCGTCCGCCAGCCCGGCCTTGCGCGCTTCGCGCAGGACCCGGCTGTTGATCGCGTAGATGATCTGCATGTGGCGCGGAAGCAGCCGCTCGAACAGGGGGAGCGGCCAGGATTCCAGCGCCTCGGGCAGGAGGGTGTGGTTGGTATAGGCGACGGTTTTCTTGGTGACTTCCCAGGCCTCGTCGAACTCCAGCCCGTGATTGTCGACCAGCAGCCGCATCAGCTCGGCGACGGCGACCGAGGGGTGCGTGTCGTTGAGCTGGATCGCGGCGTGATCGGGCAGTGTCCGCACGTCGCCTTCGTATTGCACGTGGCGGCGGACGATGTCCTGGATCGAGGCCGAGGTGAAGAAATACTCCTGCCTGAGGCGCAGCTCCTGCCCGGCGGCGGACGAGTCGGCCGGGTAGAGCACGCGCACGAGGGCATCGGCCTTCACTTCGTCGGCCAGCGCGCCGAAGTGGTCGCCCGCGTTGAAGGCATCGAGTTTGAGCGGTTCTAGCGCCGAGGCGGTCCACAGCCGCAGCGTGTTGACCCGCTTGCCGCGCCAGCCGACGACCGGCGTGTCCACCGCGCTCGCCTCGACCTGTTCGGCCGGTTTCCATTCGACCCCGTCGGCCTTCTCGACCACTTCGCCGCCGAAGCCGATCAGGTAGGCGCTCTCGCGCCGGTCGAACTCCCACGGGTTGCCGTGGGCCAGCCAGGTCTCCGGCCGCTCGACCTGCCAGCCGTCGACCACGCGCTGGCGGAACATGCCGTTCACGTAGCGGATGCCGTAGCCGTAGGCCGGGATGTCCAGCGTGGAGAGGCTTTCCATGAAGCAGGCGGCGAGGCGCCCCAAGCCGCCGTTGCCAAGCGCGGCATCGGGCTCCAGCTCTTCGAGCGCGGCAAGGTCGAGGCCGTGTTCGCACAGGGCCTTTTCCATGTCGCGCGTGAGGCCGAGGTTGGACATGGCATCGCGCAGCAGGCGGCCGATCAGGAATTCGGCGGAGAGATAATAGACCCGCTTGCCCTTCTCCTCGTAAGTGCGGCGGGTGCTCTCGATCCAGCGGTCGATCACCTTGTCGCGCAGGGCGAGGACCGCGGCGTTGAACCAGTCATGCGACTTGGCGGCCAGCTCGTCCTTGCCCACGCGGTGGCGCAGGACATCAAGGATCAGCGCATCGAGCTCGGCAGCGGGGGAGGCGGGGTCTAGGGTCACGTCGGTGCTCCGTCCGTCAGGCACCCCGGGCGCTGGGGCGCCGGGTGCCGGTTAACTCCACGTCCTCTTCCCGCGAACTCATTATCGTTATGGCCGCGCGTGTCCTCGCGCCGCGAAGATGGCCGAGAGCCATCGCCGCGCCGGTGCCGGCGGCGCTGTTTCCTCCTGAAAACCCTCTTGGCCAATGACTATGCCAGCGAGGGGGCATTCGACAAGGACGCATTTGCAAAACGCGCAAACCTATTCAGTCTTGCCGGGTGCTGGCATAGGTTATGCTGCGTCTGCGAAATCGAACGGGAGCTTTTCGATGGCCGGTGGTGAAGCGCCGTGGTGGCAGGGAGCGGCGATCTACCAGATCTATCCACGCTCGTTCCGCGATTCGGACGGGGACGGGGTGGGCGACCTCGCCGGGATCACGGCAGGCCTGGACCACGTAGCGCGGCTGGGGGTCGACGCGATCTGGATCAGCCCGTTCTTCACCTCGCCGATGCGCGACTTCGGCTATGACGTGGCGGATTACTGCGGGGTGGACCCGGTTTTCGGTTCGCTGGCCGATTTCGACGCGCTGGTGGCGCGGGCCCACGCGCTGGGGCTGAAGGTGATCATCGACCAGGTCTATGCCCATACCTCCGACCTCCACCCGTGGTTCGCCGAGGGGCGGACGGACCGGGACAATCCGAAGGCGGACTGGTATGTCTGGGCCGACCCCAAGCCGGATGGAACCCCGCCGTGCAACTGGCAATCGGTGTTCGGCGGCCCGGCCTGGACCTGGGACGCGCGGCGCGGGCAATATTACCTGCACACGTTCCTGAAGGAGCAGCCGCAGCTCAACGTGCACAATCTCGCGGTGCAGGAGGCCCTGCTCGGCGCGGCGCGGTTCTGGCTGGAGCGGGGGGTGGACGGTTTCCGGCTCGACGCGCTCAACCATTCGATGCACGACCCCGAGCTGCGCGACAATCCGCCCGCGCCCGACGACGGCAAGGTGCGGACCCGGCCGTTCGACTTCCAGATCCGCCAGTACAGCCAGTCTCACCCCGACGTGGTCGGCTTCGTCGAGAAGATCCGGAAGGTCTGCGACGAATATGGCGCGATCCATACCGTGGCCGAAGTGGGCGGGGACCATGCCGAGATCGAGATGAAGGCCTTCACCTCGGGGCCGGACCGGCTTTCCAGCGCCTATGGCTTCGACTTTCTCTATGCCCCGGCGCTGACCCCGGCCCTGGTGGCGGACATCATGGCGCGCTGGGACGGCACGCCGGGGGCGGACGGGCGCTCGGAAGGCTGGCCGAGCTGGGCCTTCGAGAACCACGATGCGCCGCGCGCGGTCTCGCGTTGGTGCGCGCCGGAGGACATGGCGGCCTATGCCCGGATGAAGCTGGCCCTGCTGGCGGCGCTGCGCGGGAACATCATCCTCTACCAGGGCGAGGAACTGGGGCTGGAACAGGACGAGATCCCGTTTCACATGCTGCAGGACCCCGAGGCGATCGCCAACTGGCCGCTCACCCTCTCGCGCGACGGGGTGCGCACGCCGCTGCCGTGGACGGGCGAGGACCTGGCCGGGTTTACCACGGGCACGCCGTGGCTGCCGCTGTCGCTGGCCAACCGGGCGCGCAACATTGCCGAGCAGGAGGGCGATCCGGGCTCGCTGCTGCATCATGCGCGGGCGGTGCTGGTGCTGCGCCGGGCCCATCCGGCGCTGCGGCTGGGCTCGTTCCGGCTGATCGAGGCGGGGGAGGCGCTCCTCGGCTTCGAACGGGTGCTGGAGGGCGAGCGGATCGCCTGCTGGTTCAACCTTTCCCCCGAGCCGCTATCATTCGATGGTGGTGAACGGGGCGAGGTGCTGCTCAGCGTCAACACGGCGCCCGGCGCCACGATCGATGGTTACGGAGCCGTGTGGCTGCGGGGCGCAGTGGGGCCTTCGAGCGATCAGTTATGACCTGTCAATCAAGCTTTTAACCCGAACTTAATTCCCGATTGCGATGTTTTCCGAATGTTTCCGGGTTCGGCCGGAAACCGGGGATTAACGAACGGCGACATGGGCAATTCGGCGCGAGACGAGGTCTGCGGCTGGCAGGACGAGGAAGAGGCGGGCACCGAGCGCCGGGCCGCTCCGCGCCTGACCATGATGATCCGCCCGGCCAAGCTGATCGCGGACGACCGCGAATTCCTTTGCGTGGTGCGCGACTTGTCGAAAGGCGGGCTCAAGCTGCGCCTGTTCGCGCCGCTGCCCCGGCACCGCCGGCTGATCATCGAGTTCGACAACGGCGAGCGTCACCTGATCGAGCAGGTCTGGCACGAAGGGGACATGGCCGGCTTCCGCTTTGCCGGCGAGGTCGACCTGGTGCGGCTGATCGCGGTCCAGCAAGCCGATCACCCGCGCCGCCAGCCGCGTCTCAACATCGCGATGGAGGCCACGGTCTGCACCGGGGGGCTGCGCACCCCGGTGATCCTGCGCGACATTTCGCAGCGCGGCGCCTCGATCGAGTGCAATGGCTGGCTGATGATCGACGAACTGGTGCGGCTGGAATGCGCCGTCCTGCCGACGCTCCACGCCAAGGTGCGCTGGCGCCGGCCGCCGCATTACGGGCTGGTGTTCGAGCAGACCTTCCAGTTGCCCGATCTGGCCCGGATCTGCGCCGAACTCAGCGCGCCCGAGGCGTGATGGCGCCGCCGCCGGATTGGCGGCGAATGCGGCTGACAAGCGCCGTGCGATAGGCCACAAGGTTCGCCGAGGCCCGAAACGGCCCGCGGAGAGGACCATATGGCCGAAAAGCTCGAGACGCTTGCCGTTCATGGCGGAACCGCCCCCGATCCCGCCACCAATGCGCGGATCACCCCGATCTACCAGACCGCAAGCTACGTGTTCGACGACGTGGATCATGCCGCGGCGCTGTTCAATCTCGAGGTGTTCGGCAACGTCTATACGCGGCTGATGAACCCGACCAACGGGGCTTTCGAGGGCAAGGTGGCGGCGCTGGAAGGGGGCGTGGCGGCGCTGGCCACGGCTTCCGGCCATGCCGCGCAGTTCCTCGCCTTTCACACGCTGATGGAGCCGGGCTGCGAGATCGTCGCGGCCAAGAAGCTCTATGGCGGCTCGCTTAACCAGATCGGCCATTCGTTCCGCAAGATGGACTGGCACGGGCGCTTCGTCGATGCCGACGATCCGGGCAAGGTTGCCGCGGCGATCACCGAGCGGACCCGCGCCGTGTTCATCGAGAGCATCGCCAACCCCGGCGGGGTGGTACAGGACATCGAGGCCATCGCCAAAGTGGCCCACGCTGCCGGGGTGCCGCTGATCGTGGACAATACCATGGCGACGCCGATGCTGTGCCGCCCGATCGAGCACGGGGCCGATGTGGTGGTCCATTCGGCGACCAAGTTCCTTGGCGGCCACGGCAATTCGATCGCGGGGGTGATCGTTGATGCGGGCACGTTCGACTGGGCGGCCTCGGGCAAGTATCCCTACCTCTCGGCGCCCAATCCTTCCTACCACGGCAAGGTCTTCACCGAGGCTTTCGGCAATATCGCCTTCATCCTCGCCTGCCGGGCGCTGGGTCTGCGTGATCTTGGCCCGGCGCTCTCGCCCCAGAACGCTTTCTATGTCCTGACCGGGATGGAGACGCTGGCGCTGCGGATGGAGCGGCACTGCGCCAATGCCCTGCACCTGGCGCAGTGGTTGCAGAACCATCCCAAGATTGCGTGGGTCAGCTATGCCGGCCTGCCGGAGAGCCCCTATCACCAGCTGGCCCGCAAATACCTGGGCGGCAAGGGCGGCGGGGTCTTCACGTTCGGGGTGAAGGGTGGCTATGCGGCAGGCATAAAGCTGGTCTCCTCGGTCAAGTTGTTCAGCCACCTCGCCAATATCGGCGATACCCGCTCGCTGATCATTCACCCGAGTTCGACCACGCACCGCCAGCTCGAGGAAGCGGCGCAGATCGAGGCCGGGGCCGGGGCCGACGTGGTGCGCGTCTCGGTGGGGATCGAGCATATCGATGATATCGTGGCCGATCTTGCCCAGGCGCTGGAGCAGATTTGAGGGCTGGCGCCTTGCCTGCCCTTGGGGCGAGGCGCTATCGCCCGGAATGATATCGGCCGGGCCATGTCGTCCGGCGAAGATGGGATGGAAATGATGAAGATCCTGGTCCCGGTGAAGCGGGTGATCGATTACAACGTGAAGCCGCGGGTGAAGGCGGATGGTTCGGGGGTGGACCTGGCCAACGTCAAGATGAGCATGAACCCGTTCGACGAGATCGCC
>NZ_JACLAW010000022.1 GCF_014230315.1 Novosphingobium flavum
CGGCGGCGGCGGAGGCGGCGGCGGCGGAGGCGGCGGGGGAGGCGGCGGCGGCGGCGGCGGGGGCGGCGGCGGAGCCGCGCCGAAGTTGTAAGCCAGCGTCGCCATCAGCGAGTGCGTGCGCAGCTTGCCCGAGACCGGGCTGCCGCCCGTATCGACCAGGTTGAGCCGGTCGGTGTTGTAGAAGCGGTACTTCAGGCCGAGATCGACGTTGCTGCTGATCGGGGCGCGAATACCGGCGAGCACCTGCCAGGCAAAGCCGGTGTCACGATCGTTCACGGCGGTGAAGCCGGAGTTGACCACCTTCACGCCGCTGCGGCCCACGCCGGCACCGGCGCCGACAAAGCCCTGCAGGCCGTCATCGGGACCGAAGTCGAGCAGCGCGTTGGCCATGAAGCTCAGCGAGTCGACCTTGCCGCCCGCGATGGGGTACTTGACGGTCGTCGCGCCGACGGTCACCGCGTCGAGCGCGGCGCGGCGGTACGATGCCTCGGCTTCGAGCCGGAACATGCCCAGGTCGTAGCCGACGATGCCGCCGAAATCGTACCCGGTCTTGGTGTCGACCTTGGCAGTGGAGGCGGTTGCGCCGGTGCCGGTGTTGGCCTTGAGGTCCTCGAAGATGGACGCGCCGGCGTCACCCTCGATGTACCACGACTTGTCGCGAGCCAGGGCCGGGGTGGCAAGCACCGAGGCCGCAGCCGACAGAAGGAGCAGTTTTTTCATTGTACCCTCATGCGTTGAGTTCAGCGTGATTAACGCCCTGTTGCGACGCATTCAATCGTGATTTGTTCCTCGCCGAACGTGAAATGCCGACAGCTGTTGCAGCAAAGCATCACCCGCCCTGTCCACGGAAAATCCCGTAGAATTGAGGCAAAGTATTCATATAATGAAGGAAATCGTGGATTGTGAACCCGGCGGAAAGCTTGGCTTGCGGCATGCAAGTTCAAAATCGAAACGTAATTCTTGACTTGCCGGTTGCATTAATTTCAACAGAAAAATCGACAAATCCTGCGCCGCGTGGTCACTGCCACGGCCTGGTCGCGCCCGGGGCGAGCCGGTTGATCAGCTCCAGCCGCCGTGCCTGGCGGCTTTCCAGCGACAGGGTGAGGATCGGTTGCGGGCGCTCGGCGAACTGGCGCGGCGACATGCCGAACAGCTGGGTGAACTCGCGGATCAGGTGGCTCTGGTCATAGAAACGCAGGGCCAGCTCCTCGGCTTCGGCGCTGTCGGCCACGCCCCGCAAGTGGCTGGCCATGTCGAGCGCGCGGGCCCGGCGCAGCACCTGCTTGGGCGCCATGCCGAAATCGCGCCGCACGATCCGCTCGAGCTGGCGCTGCGCGATCCCGCAATCCCGGGCGAAATCGGCGATGTTGGCCGTGGGATCGGTGAAGGCCAGCGCCTCGAACCGCGCGGTGACGGGATCGGGCAGGACGGACCCGGAAGCCGCGACGATCTGGCGGATGAGATCTTCCAGCCGCTGCAGCCACTCTTCGGGATCGTTGCTCACCTCCAGCATGTCGAGCGCGGCTTCGCCCGGCAGGCCGATTTCCTCGCAGGTGAGCATGCGGTTGATGTATTTGTCCGCGCGCATCCCGCGCAGCGCGTGGCCGCACCCCGGCCGCAGCAACATGCCGACGCTGGTGAAGCTGCCGGTGACCGAAACCGGCATGGCGCGGGTTTGCGGACCGAAGAACAGCGCTGCCCGCTCATTCGCGCGCGGCCCATCGGCGGTCTGCGCGGTCCATGTGCCGCGCAGCTGGATGCGGATCGTGGCGGCGTCGCTGAACAGGCTGCAGTCGAGCCGGTGGTCGGCGGGAGTATCGACCACCGTGGCGTAGAGTCGCCCGATCCATGGGGCGAGGTCTGCGGCGGGAGCACGATTGTAGGACAGCGGCTGGCCGTCGCGGCTGACGCCGGCGCGAGGCGCGATTGCTCCGTCCACCGCAGGGCGAACCGGCTTTTTCATGTGTCGCTCATCTTGACCCCTGTTTCGCGACGACCACCTGATTCTTTCGGCGGCTGCCCGTTTCCTGTCAATCGGCCCCATAGACCTGAATAACGGTTCGTCGCGTATTTGGTCCGAACTTGAATGAATAACGGGCGCTTGACCGCGCGGCATCGAAGCAGGCACAGCCCGGGGCATGAAGCTCGACGACGACATTGCCCTCGCCCTTCGCCTTGCCGACGCTGCCGGCGAGGCGATCAAGCCCTGGTTCCGTGCCGCCGACAGCGGGGCCGAACGCAAGGGTGACGCCACGCCGGTCACCTTGGCCGATCGCGCCGCCGAGGAGGCGATGCGCCGGATCATCAAGGCCGAGGCGCCGCGCGACACGATCATCGGCGAGGAGTTCGGCGCCGAGCCCGGCACGTCCGGCCGGTCGTGGGTGCTCGATCCGATCGACGGCACGGCGGGCTTCCTGGCGGGGCGTCCGATCTTCGGCACGCTGATCGCCCTGGTGGTCGAGGGCTGGCCGGTGCTGGGCGTGATCGACCAGCCGATCCTGGGCGAGCGCTGGATCGGGGCCAGCGGGCGGCCGACCCTGTTCAACGGCCGGCCGGCGAAGGCCCGGGCCTGCCGCGCCCTGTCCGAGGCGACGCTGGCGACGACCGGGCCGCACTATTTCGATGACCATGACGGCGCCCATTTCATGGGCCTTGCCGCCAAGACCGATCACCGGCGCATGGTGATGGGCGGGGACTGCTATAATTACGCCATGCTGGCGAGCGGCCAGCTCGACGTGGTCTGCGAGGCCAATCTCAAGCTGCACGACTGGGCCGCGCTGGTCCCGGTGGTCGAAGGCGCGGGCGGGACGATGTGCGACTGGAACGGCGACCCGCTCCATTCCGGTTCGTCCGGGCACGTGCTGGCGCTGGGCGATCCGGCCCGGCTCGAGGATGTGATCGAGGCCCTGGCCTGCCATCACTGAGCCCGGCAGGCTGTGCGCTTCTTCCTTTACGGGACGCTGCTGGCTGGCAGCGGCAATGGCGTGGCCACCGACCTGCACCGCAAGCTAGCGCCGGGATCGCCTGCCGAGGCGCGGGGCAGTCTGTTCGCCGTGCCGGACCCGGACGGCTGGTATCCTGCCCTGATGCACGACCCCGAGGGGGGCCCGGTGCGCGGGGTGATGCATGAGACCCTGCCGCCGTTTTCCGAAGCGGACCTTGCCGCGCTCGATGCCTACGAAGGGGCAGACTACGTCCGCGCCGAGATTCCGGTCGAGGATGGCGGGCTGACTTTCATGGCCCATGCCTGGGTCTGGGCGGGGGCCCTGCCGAGCGGGGCCGAACCGGTGCCGGACGGTGATTTTGCCGCCTTCCTGATGCGGCGGGGCCTGCGCGGATTCGGCTTCGCAGGGTGACACCGTCACCCGGTATGGTCATCGAAAATCATGCAATATCAGGTTCTTGCTGACAAGTGCATGGGTGACACCTGTCCAACTCTCTTGCAACTGACCGTGATTTCAAAGACGGGCCGATCATGACAGGAAAGGGCGATGTAGGAAAATCGCCAGCGCCAGGCGACGACCGGTTCGCGCCCCGCGGCGGCGAATCTGTTGCCTTTGGCTGCGAACTTGCCTAAGGGGCCGCCCTTCATTGACACGGAATCGATGATCCGCCTGGCTATCTAGGGCTGCCATGGCAGGTCGGACGTGTCTCGGACAAGGAGACGAAAATGCCCAAGATGAAGACCAAGAGCGGCGTGAAGAAGCGCTTCAAGCTCACGGCCACCGGCAAGGTGAAGCACGGCGTTGCCGGCAAGCGCCACCGCCTGATCAGCCACAACGGCAAGTACATCCGCCAGAACCGCGGCACTGAAGTGATCTCCGACGCTGATGCGAAGGTGATCAAGAAGTGGGCGCCCTACGGGCTGAACTGAGGAGCGCTGAACTATGAGCCGTATCAAGCGTGGTGTTACCACCCGTGCCAAGCACAAGCGGATTCTCGACCAGGCCAAGGGTTACCGCGGCCGCCGGAAGAACACGATCCGCGTCGCCCGTCAGGCCGTCGAAAAGGCCGGCCAGTATGCCTATCGCGACCGCAAGGTTAAGAAGCGCAGCTTCCGCGCCCTGTGGATCCAGCGCATCAACGCTGCGGTCCGCGCCGAAGGCCTGACCTATTCGCAGTTCATCCACGGCACCAAGCTGGCGGGCATCGAGCTCGACCGCAAGGCCATGGCCGACCTGGCGATGAACGAAGGCGGCATCTTCACCGCGATCATCGCCCAAGCGAAGGCGGCCCTGCCCGCGGCCTGACCGGCTGACGGCATGAGCCACTTAAAGGCGCGGGAGTGTTCCATCACTCCCGCGCTTTTTCGTTTGGGCGGGTGGTTCCTGCCCGGCGCGGCGCCCGGCAGGTCCACCTCGCGGCGTTACAGTGGACGCAACTGCGTGTCTTTGCGCCGTTGCAATCGATGGCCAGTTCGCGATAGGTTCGGGAGAAAGGTCGCACCGGGGACAAAATGAGGTGGAGACAGGTTGCGAGGTCAGCGCCCGTTTCTTTGCGCCGCCCGAGGCCCTGCGCCGCTATTTCACCACGTTCTACCTGATCGAGTGCACCGCCCCCGACGGGGTTCGGCTGACCGATCACCTTCACCCCGAATGGGCCAATCTCAGGATATTTTCGGGCGACTGTCCCGATGCCGAGGGGCTGGGCGGCGATCGCCTGTCCGGTTCGCCGTTCTGCGCGACCGGGCCGAGCAGCAAGGCCGTGCGTTTTACCGTGGGGGCGACCCGGATGTGGGGCATCGGCCTGCTTCCGCTCGGCTGGATGGGCTATGTCGGCACGGCCGCCGACGAACTGGCCGATGCCGTGGTCGACGGGGCCCGCCATCCGGCATTCTCCTCCTTCGCCGCGCTGGCCGGCCGCCTGTTCGGGCCCGAGCCCGATCCGGACGGTGAACTCGAACGGATCGCGGGGCATTTCCTGGCCCGGCCCGTGCCGCCCATGCCCGACGAGGACCGGATCGTCGCCATTCACATGGCCCTCGTCGATCCGGACGTGCTGACCGTGAGCGACCTCGTGGCCCGGGTCGGCATCGGCCAGCGCACGATCGAGCGGATCTGCCACCGGGCTTTCGGCTTCT
Source organism: Novosphingobium flavum (assembly GCF_014230315.1). Classification (GTDB taxonomy): domain Bacteria; phylum Pseudomonadota; class Alphaproteobacteria; order Sphingomonadales; family Sphingomonadaceae; genus Novosphingobium; species Novosphingobium flavum. The sequence goes on from NZ_JACLAW010000022.1 coordinate 5,081, forward strand.
CCCCCAAGGTCCTGCTGCGGCGCCAGCGCTTCATGCGCAGCCTCGCCCAGTACCTGCTCGACCCCTCGCTCAAGTGGATCGGGGCGCTCGACGGGCACTATCATGACCAGGCCCAGTTCGTGCGCGACTTCCACCAGTTCATGGGCATGTCGCCCAGCGCCTATGCCGCGCTCGACAAGCCGATCCTCTCGGCCGTGATCAAGGCCCGCGCCCGGTTCGTGGGCAGGCCGGTGCAGGCGCTCGACACGCCCGACGGCGGCGCGGCGCGGTAGGTTGCCCCGGCGCGCGGCAGTCTCTAAAGGGCGCCCCTGACCGCTAAACCCTGAACCTTTACCCGAACGGACGGACCATTGGACTACGCAGCAACCCGGCAGGAGGCGCTGACGCGCATCGCGGCGGCGCAGGATCTCGAAGTGCTCGAGAAGCTGCGGGTGGAATTTCTCGGCAAGCAGGGTTCGGTCTCGGCCCTGCTCAAGACGCTGGGGGCGATGAGCCCGGAGCAGCGGCAGGCCGAGGGGCCGCAGATCCATGCCCTGCGCGAAGGAGTGACCGAAGCGCTGGCGAGCCGCAAGGCGGGGCTGGAAAGCGCGGCCCTTGAAGCGCGGCTGGCGGCCGAGACGGTCGACCTCTCGCTGCCCGCCCCGGAGGCGCCGCGCGGCACGGTCCATCCGGTCAGCCAGGTGATGGACGAACTGGCCGAGATATTCGCCGACCTTGGCTTCGCCGTGGCCTCGGGCCCGGAGATCGAGGACGACTGGCACAATTTCACCGCGCTCAACATGCCGGAAAGCCATCCGGCGCGGGCCATGCACGACACCTTCTACTTCCCCGAGGAAGAGGGACAGTCGGGCCGGATGCTGCTGCGCACTCACACCTCGCCGGTGCAGATCCGCACCATGCTGAAGGACGGCGCGCCCTTGCGGATCATCGCGCCGGGGCGGGTCTACCGCTCGGACAGCGACGCGACCCATACGCCGATGTTCCACCAGGTCGAAGGCCTCGTCATCGACAAGGGCATTCACCTTGGCCATCTCAAGTGGACGCTGGAGACCTTCCTCAAGGCCTTCTTCGAGCGCGAGGACATCGTGCTGCGGCTGCGGCCGAGCTATTTCCCGTTCACCGAGCCTTCGGTGGAAGTGGACGTCGGCTTTGCCCTCGTGAACGGCCCCGATGGCAAGAGCAGGCGCGTACTCGGCGGCTCGGGCGACGCGCCCGGGCATGGCTGGATGGAGCTGCTCGGCTCGGGCATGGTCAACCGCAAAGTCATCGAGTTCGGCGGGCTCGATCCCGACGAGTGGCAGGGCTTTGCCTTCGGCATCGGGGTCGACCGGCTCGCCATGCTGAAATACGGCATGGACGACCTGCGTGCCTTCTTCGACGGCGACCAGCGCTGGCTCGCTCACTACGGTTTCTCCGCGCTTGACGTGCCGACCCTTTCGGGCGGCGTCGGCACGCCTGCGTAAGGGGCAAGGATTCCCATGAAGTTCTCACTTTCCTGGCTCAAGGATCACCTCGACACGGCGGCGAGCGTTGCGGAAATCTCCGCCGCGCTGAACGCGATCGGCATCGAGGTGGAAGGCATCGAGGACCCGGCGGCGAAGCTGGAAGGCTTTCGCGTGGCCCGGGTGCTGACCGCGGCGCCCCACCCCAATGCCGACAAGCTGCAGGTGCTCACCGTCGATACCGGCGCGGGCGATCCGCTGCAGGTGGTCTGCGGCGCGCCCAATGCGCGGGCTGGCCTTGTCGGCGTGCTCGGCACGGCGGGCGCGGTGGTGCCGGCGAACGGCATGGTGCTCAAGGTGGCGGCCGTGCGCGGGGTCGAGAGCAATGGCATGATGTGCTCGACCCGCGAGCTGGAACTGGGCGAGGATCACGAGGGGATCATCGAACTGCCGGCCGACGCGCCGGTGGGCACGCCTTTCGCGGACTATCACGGCGCCGATCCGGTGTTCGACGTGTCGATCACCCCGAACCGGCCGGACTGCATGGGCGTCTATGGCATTGCCCGCGATCTGGCGGCGGCGGGCCTCGGCGTGTTGAAGCCGATCGCGGCCGCGCCGGTGAGCGGGACTTTTCCCTGCCCGGTGGACATCCGCACCGACGATCCGGCGGGCTGCCCCGCGTTCTATGGCCGGGTGATCCGGGGCGTCAGCAACGGCGCCTCGCCGAAGTGGTTGCAGGACCGGCTCAAGTCGGCCGGGCAGCGGCCGATCTCGGCGCTGGTCGACCTCACCAATTACCTGATGCTGAGCTATGGCCGGCCGGCCCATGCCTATGACCTGGCGAAGCTTTCCGGCGCGGTCGTGGCCCGCAAGGCACGGGACGGCGAGACCGTGCTGGCGCTCAACGGCAAGGAATATGGGCTGGACGGCGCGATGACCGTGATCGCCGACGATGCCGGCGTGCACGACATTGCCGGGATCATGGGCGGCGAGCATTCGGGCTGCACCGAGGCGACGACCGATGTGCTGCTGGAGATCGCCTATTTCGATCCCGAGGCCATCGCTGCGACGGGGCGCAAGCTTAACCTGACCTCGGACGCGCGCAGCCGGTTCGAGCGCGGGGTGGACCCGGCCTTCCTCGATGACGGGCTGGAGCTGCTGACCGCGCTGATCGTCGAGACCTGCGGCGGGGCGGCTTCGGACGTGGTGCGCGCGGGCGAGCCGCCGCTGGGCACGGCCGTGGTCGGCTATGACCCCAAGCTGGCGGAAACGCTGGGCGGGGTCGGTATTCCCGACGGCGAGCAGAAGCGCATCCTGGCTGCGCTCGGCTTTGCGGTGAGCGATGACTGGACCGTGACCGCGCCGGGCTGGCGCCCGGATGTGGCGGGGGCGCCCGACATCGTCGAGGAAGTGGTGCGGATCTGGGGGCTCGACAATATCGAGTCGGTCGCCCTGCCGCGGGTGGACGGCGTGGCCCGGCCGACCGCTACGGCGGCGCAGAAGCTGGAGCGGCGCCTGCGCCGCGCGGCGGCGGCGCGCGGGCTGAACGAGGCGGTGACCTGGTCGTTCCTGCCGGTGAGCGAGGCCGAGGCCTTTGCCGCGGGGCCACTGTGGGTGCTGGAAAACCCGATCAGCGAGGACATGAAGGCGATGCGGCCTTCGCTGCTGCCGGGGCTGCTTTCGGCGGCCCGGCGCAATCTGGCGCGCGGGGCGACTTCGCTGCGGCTGTTCGAGATCGGGCGGCGCTATCTGCGCGGCGCGGACGGGGCGAGCGACGAGCGCCTGTCGATCGCCGTGGTGCTGGCGGGGGACAAGGTGCCGCGCGGCTGGGCTTCGGGCAAGGCCTCGGCCTTCGACGCCTTCGATGCCAAGGCCGAGGCGCTGGCCCTGTTGGCCGAGGCCGGGGCGCCGGTCGACAACCTGCAGGTGATGGGTGAAGCGGGGCCGCAGTTCCATCCCGGCCAGTCGGCCACGCTGCGGCTCGGGCCCAAGACTGTGCTGGCGCGCTTTGGCATGGTCCATCCGGCGACGGCGAAGGCCTTCGACCTCGATGGGCCGGTGGCCGTGGCGGAGTTGCTGCTCGATGCCATTCCGGGCAAGCGCGGCGCGGCGACCTTCGCCCGCGCCGCCTATGCGCCCCCGGCGCTGCAGGCGGTGACGCGCGACTTTGCCTTCCTCGTGCCGCTGGATACTCCGGCGGGCGACCTCGTGCGTGTGGTCAAGGGCGCGGACAAGGCCAATATTGTCGCGGCGCGCCTGTTCGACGACTTCCGCGGGGCGGGGGTGCCGGAGGGGCACAAGTCGCTGGCGGTCGAGGTCACGCTCCAGCCGGGCGAGAAGAGCTATGGCGAGGCAGACCTCAAGGCCATCGCCGACAAGGTGACTGCCGCCGCCGCCAAACTTGGGGCACAGTTGCGGGCCTGACGATTCGCGGACAGATCGACGGAGGCGACGTGACCGAGCTAGTGACGATCGCCTCCGAGCGGCTGACCGCGCGGATCAACCCACTCGGGGCCGAGCTGTGGTCGCTGTGCGACGCGGACGGCCGCGAATATATGACCGATGCCGATCCGGCGTTCTGGACCGGCCATGCGCCATTGCTGTTCCCCGTCGTGGGGGCGCTGCGGCATGGCTGCTACCGGATCGGGGAGCGGACGTATCAGCTCTCCAAGCATGGCTTTGCCCGGACCAGCCGGTTCGATCTGACCGAAACGGGCGCCGATTTCGCGCGGTTCTGCCTGATGGACAGCGAGGAGACCCGCGCGGTCTATCCCTTTCCGTTCGTGCTGACGGTGGAATACCGGGCCGAGGGCGACGTGTTGCGCGAGGTGGTGACCGTGAGCAATCGCGGGGCGGCGGCGATGTGGTTCAGCCTTGGCTTTCACCCCGCCTTTGCCTGGCCGCTGCCGGGCGGGGCGGGGAAGGCGGATCACCGGGTGATCTTCGCCGAGGACGAGCCCGCGCCGGTGCGCCGGATCGACCCGGCGAGCGGGCTGGTCCTGCCCGATCCCGAGCCGAGCCCCGCCCTTGGCCGGGTGCTCGCGCCCACCGCCGCCGTGTTCGAGCCCGACGTGGTGATCTGGGACCGGCTTGCCAGCCGCTCGGCCAGCTTCGGGGCCGAGCGCGGGGGCCGGGTGGAGCTGGGCTTTCCCGATACGCCGATGCTGGGGATCTGGCAGAAGCCGGGCGCGGCCTACCTGTGCATCGAGCCGTGGCAGGGGATCGCCGATCCCGAGGGCTGGGAGGGGGATTTCCGCTTCAAGCCGGGCGTGGTCGAGCTTGATCCGGGGGCGAGCCGCAGCTTCCGCATGGACGTTCGGCTCGTCCCCGGCTAACCGCGCGCTTCATGAGCAAGTCCAACACGCGCCGCACCTTCGCGATCATTTCCCACCCTGACGCGGGCAAGACCACGCTGACGGAAAAGCTGCTGCTGCAGGGCGGCGCCATTCACCTCGCCGGCGAGGTCAAGGCGCGCGGGCAAGCGCGGCGCGCGCGGTCGGACTGGATGAAGATCGAGCAGCAGCGCGGGATTTCCGTGACCAGCTCGGTGATGACCTTCCAGAAGGGCGACATCACCTTCAACCTGCTCGACACGCCGGGCCACGAGGATTTCTCGGAAGATACCTATCGCACGCTGACGGCGGTCGATTCGGCGATCATGGTGATCGACGCCGCAAAGGGCATCGAGCCGCAGACCCGCAAGCTGTTCGAGGTCTGCCGGATGCGCTCCGTGCCGATCATCACCTTCATCAACAAGGTCGACCGCGAGGGGCGCAGCCCGTTCGAGACGCTTGACGAGGTGGCCGATGCGCTGGCGCTCGACGTCGTGCCGATGTCGTGGCCGGTGGGCATGGGCGGGACGTTCAAGGGCGTGCTCGATTTCGCCAGCGGGCTGACTTCGATCCCCGAGGGCGACAGCCGCGAGTTCCTCGGCAAGCGCGAGAAGCTGGCCCTCTCGGAAGACGTGACCGACGAGATCGAGCTGGCCCAGGGCGGCTATCCCGAATTCAGCATCGAGGCCTATCGCCACGGCGACATGACCCCGGCCTATTTCGGCTCGGCGCTCAAGAACTTCGGCGTGGCCGAGCTGATCGACGCGATCTCGAAATTCGCCCCGCCGCCGCGTCCGCAATCGTCCGACCAGGGCGAGGTCAGCCCGGACCGGGCCGACGTGACCGGCTTCGTGTTCAAGGTCCAGGCCAACATGGACCCGCAGCACCGCGACCGGATCGCCTTCATGCGGATGGTCTCGGGCACGTTTCGGCGGGGGATGAAGCTGACGCCTTCGGGCCTCGGCAAGCCGATCGCGGTCCATTCGCCGATCCTGTTCTTCGCGCAGGACCGCGAGATTGCCGATACGGCCGAGGCGGGCGACATCATCGGGATTCCCAACCACGGCACGCTGCGGGTGGGCGATACCCTGTCGGAGCGCAATGACGTGCGCTTTACCGGCCTGCCCAACTTCGCGCCGGAAATCCTGCGCCGCGTCGCGCTCAGGGACCCGACCAAGACCAAGCAGCTGAGGAAGGCGCTCGACGACCTTTCCGAAGAGGGCGTGATCCAGGTGTTCTACCCGGAGATCGGCGCGCAGTGGATCGTCGGCGTGGTCGGCCAGCTCCAGCTCGACGTGCTGATCTCGCGGCTGGAGGCGGAGTACAAGGTCGAGGCCATGCTCGAGGCCTCGCCGTTCGACACGGCGCGCTGGCTCAAGGGGACGGACGCGGCGCTCAAGAATTTCGCCGACTTCAACAAGAGCAACCTCGCCAAGGACCGCGACGGCGATCCGGTGTTCATGGCGCGCTCGGCCTGGGATGTGAGCTACCAGCAGGAGCGCAATCCCGACCTCACCTTCAGCGCCACCAAGGAGCGCTGAGGGCGAATTTGCATCGGGGTTGCAACGGCACTGCAAGCGGAGCGTATTGACCCGGTGGAGCTGAAATTCGCCTCGTACAACATTCACAAGGCGGTCGGGCTCGATCGGCGGCGCGATCCCGACCGGATCCTGACCGTTTTGCGCGAGATCGATGCCGACGTGATCGCCCTGCAGGAGGCGGACCGGCGCTTCGGCGAGCGGGCGAGCGTGCTGCCGGTGGCGGCGATCGAGGATCACAGTCCGTGGCGGACCGTGCCGCTCAACCAGCGGCCGGATTCGATCGGCTGGCACGGCAATGCCCTGCTGGTGCGCAAGTCGATCGCGGTGACCGCCGCCTCGGTCGTGCCGCTGCCGACGCTGGAGCCGCGCGGGGCGGTGCGGGCGGACCTTGCCATCGGCGATTGCCGTGTGCGGGTGGTGGGGATGCACCTCGACCTTTCCGGCCTCAGGCGGCGGCATCAGGTGCGGGCCGTGCTGCAGCACCTGGTTGACTGCGACGGCCATTGCCCGGCCGTGCTGATGGGCGATTTCAATGAATGGTCGCGCACCGGCGGATCGCTGCGCGAGTTCGGCGGGGACTGGCAGGTGCTGGGGCCGGGGCGGAGCTTTCCCAGCCGGCGGCCGGTGGCCATGCTCGACCGGATCGTGGCCTCGGCCGGCTGCGCGGTGAGCGGCGCGGGGGTCCACCATTCGGCGCTGGCCAGCGTGGCTTCGGACCATCTGCCGGTTTTTGCCCGAATTTTGGTGCCTAAAATTTAGGCATGTTGCACACGATTCGAGCGGCGAAACGGTTCGTCGCTGCGCCGAAACGGGCATTCGCCACCCGATTCCTAACGAAACGCTAAATTGGCACGGCCTTTGCGATAGGTGATCCGCCGGCAATCGGACCGGTAGGCTCCAGGGGGCACGGATGAAATTCATCATCGCCATCATCAAGCCGTTCAAGCTCGACGAGGTTCGCGAAGCCCTCGGCGCCATCGGCGTCGCCGGCATGACCGTTTCCGAAGTCAAGGGCTTTGGGCGTCAGAAAGGCCAGACGGAAATTTACCGCGGCGCCGAATATTCCACCAACATGTTGCCCAAGGTGAAGATCGAGATCGCGGCGGCAGACAGCCTTGCCCCGCAGATCGTCGAGACGATCCAGCAGGTCGCCAGCACTGAGGCGATCGGCGACGGCAAGATCTTCGTGCTTGACCTGGCCGAGGCGGTTCGCATCCGCACCGGTGAGGCCGGCGACACCGCGCTTTGAGCGGCAGGAGGGACACCACCATGATCCGTAAGATTGCTTACGGCGCTGGCGCGATCGGAGCCTCGCTCTTTGCCGCCACCGCCGCTTTCGCGCAGGAAGCCACGGAGGCCGCGACTGAAGCTGCCACCGCCGCTGCCGCCACTGCTACCGAAACCGCTACCGCTGCCGCCACGACGCTGATTAAGGCGCCGACCGTCGAGCAGATGGCCACCATGGTCAACAAGGGCGACGGCGCCTGGATGCTCGTGTCCTCGCTGCTCGTGCTGATGATGAGCGTTCCGGGCCTTGCCCTGTTCTACGGCGGCCTCGTGCGCACCAAGAACATGCTCAGCGTGTTGATGCAGGTCTTCATGATCGTCTCGATCGCCGGCCTCGTCTGGTGCTGCTGGGGCTACTCGATGGCCTTCACCAGCGGCTCGACCCCGTTCGTCGGCGGCTTCTCGAAGGCGTTCCTGATCGGCGTCACTTCGGGCACCTATGGCGCGACGTTCTCGAACAACGTCTACCTGCCCGAGCTGGTCTTCGTGGTCTTCCAGATGACCTTCGCGATGATCACCCCGGCGCTGATCGTCGGTGCCTTCGCGGAGCGCGTGAAGTTCTCGGCGCTGATGATCTTCATCGTGCTGTGGATGACCGTGGTCTATTTCCCGATCGCTCACATGGTCTGGTACTGGGCCGGCCCGGACTTCCTGCCGGACGCTCCGACCGACTACGGCTACCTGTGGGGCATGGGCGCGCTCGACTTCGCGGGCGGCACCGTGGTGCACATCAACGCCGGTGTCGCGGGCCTCGTGGGCTGCCTCATGATCGGCAAGCGCCTCGGCTTCGGCAAGGAAGCCACTCCGCCGCACTCGCTGACCATGACCATGATCGGCGCCTCGCTGCTGTGGGTGGGCTGGTTCGGCTTCAACGCCGGTTCCAACCTTGAAGTCAACGGCGTGACCGCTGTCGCCTTCGTCAACACCATGGTTGCCACCTGCGCCGCCGCGGTGTCCTGGTCGATCATCGAACAGATCCACCACGGCAAGCCCTCGATGCTCGGTGCTGCCACGGGTGCGGTTGCCGGTCTCGTCGCGATCACCCCGGCTTCGGGCTTCGGCGCGCCGATGACCTCGATCGTGCTCGGCCTGCTCGTCTCGCCGGTCTGCTACTTCTTCGTCTCGGTGGTGAAGAACAAGCTGAAGTACGACGACACCCTCGACGTGTTCGGCGTGCACTGCATCGGCGGCATCTTCGGCGCGATTGCCACCGGCATCGTGGCCGACCCGTCGCTCGGCGGCCAGGGCGTGCTCGACTACACCGTGTTCCCCTACAAGGTTGCCGAATACCACATGGGCGCTCAGGTGATCACGCAGATCAAGGCGGTCCTCCTGACCATCGTCTGGTCGGGTGTCGGTTCGGCCGTGCTCTACTTCATCGTCGACAAGATCTTCGGTCTGCGTCCGACGGAAGAAGCCGAGCGTGAAGGCCTCGACATCACCGAACACGGCGAACGCGCCTACAACATGTAACCAGCTTGGCGGGGCCGGGGAATCCTCCTCTCCTCCTCTTCGGCCCCGCCATCCGATGTTCCTCCTGCGAACACCAACTGAAACCCCCGGAGCCAGCCGCTCCGGGGTTTTTTTTGGTTGGGGGGTGGGTTGCCAAACTTTGGCATGATTGGTGAAAGTCGATGCCCCCTTGGTGAAGGCGAAGTGCCGCGAACATGATAAGAAAGCTGGAAGAGCTTAAGCGCCTGCTTCTCAATGACTGGGACCCAATCGGCGTGGCGGGAATGCCAGAAGCCGTCGATGAGTATGACGCTTATGCGCTCCACCTTCACGGAAGGCTGGTCGCCGGTGCGAGTGTTGAGGCTGTGGCTGAATATTTGAATTGGGTTGTGACGGCCCGAATGGAGCTGTCTGGTGATCTCGCGCATGATCGCGAGATAGCCAGCCGGGCTGTAGCGATTTATGGTTATGCCGATTGAGATCGCAAGCTCGCGTCAGTGTCTGCCTTCCGCGCAGTTCGGACTCATGAACGCCAACTAGGTGGCGTTTTCGCCAAAGTGCGGTGGTTGCGGGTTTTGGACATGGCGAAACCAATGCTCACCACCGTTGTGCGGGCTGCACCATGGATGCTGAAACGAGTTCAGCATGACGAATGGGTGGGAAGGCGCTGTCCTTCCCAACGGGCGCTGTTGCCCCTCCGTCAGCCGCCTCTGGCGGCTGACACCTCCCCATTTGTGCCTTCGGCAAAAATAGGGAGGATCTGGGGTGGGGCTTGCGCCGGGAGACGTTTCGGGAGCGCGAGGGGCCTTGCTCCTCGCATTCACTTTTTCGCCTTCAACCGGCCCGCGAGACCAGCATGTCCACCAGCGCGCGGACGGGCGTGAGGTCGTACCCCGCCTGCGCGGCGGCGGCGGCGAGGTCGTCGGGGTCGGCGCCCTTGCTGGCCTCGGCCAGCGCCCAGAGCAGGGTCGAGCGGGTGCCGGAGCGGCAGTAGGCGAGGATCGGGCCGGTGGCGCCTTCGAGGGCGTCGGCCATGGCGCGGACCTGGGGTTCGCTGAAGCCGGCGTGCGTGACGGGGATCGCGACGTAGGCGATGCCGGCGGCCCTGGCCGCTGCGGCGATCTCGGCGCCGGGGACCTGGTCGGGCGATTCCATCTCGGGGCGGTTGTTGATGATCAGGCTCACGCCCATGGCGCGGGCGAGTTCGATGTCGGGCAGGCCGATCTGGGGGCTGGCGTAGATGCCTTCGACGAGCTTGCGGAACATGGCGCTATCCCTTGATGGCGCGGGCTTTGGCCCGGCGGTTGCGACCGAGGATGTTGAGGGTTTCGACCGCGCCGGAGAAGCCCATCGCGGCGTAGACGTAGCCCTTGGGAATGTGGACGCCGAAGCCGTCGGCGATGAGGACGAGGCCGATCATCACCAGGAAGGCTAGGGCCAGCATGACGAGGGTGGGGTTCTTCTCGATGAATTTTGCCAGCGGGTCGGCGGCGAGCATCATGATCCCGACGGTGACGACGACGGCCGTGACCATGATCGGGATCTCGTCGGTCATGCCGACGGCGGTGAGGATCGAATCGACCGAGAAGACGAGGTCGAGCGCGATGATCTGGGCGATGGCGGCGGCGAAGCCGAGGCCCGCGCCCTGTTTGTAATCCGGCCCCTTGTCATGATCCAGCAACTCGCCGCTTTCGCCCTCGGGATCCATGTTGTGATGGATCTCCTTGGTAGCCTTCCACAGCAGGAACAGGCCGCCGGCGATGAGGATCAGGTCGCGCCCGGAAAAGGCGGTCTCGAAGGAGGGTTCGCCGTGAGCGCCGGGGGCGCCGGCGAGGCCGAGATCGAGCAGCGGGGCCTGGAGCGTGACCAGCCAGCCGATCAGCATGAGCAGGGCGATGCGCATGATCAGGGCGAGGGCGAGGCCGAGGCGGCGGGCCTTGCCCTGCTGTTCGGGCGGGAGCTTGTTCGACAGAATCGCGATGAACACGAGATTGTCGATCCCCAGCACGATTTCGAGCGTGATGAGAGTGATCAGCGCGGCCCAGGTGGCAGGCTGGGCGAACAGGGCAACAAGTTCCATGGCCGGCTTCCTGCCAAGCGGGCGCCGGCATGGCAAGGTGCGGAGCCAATTTCGGCCAAGCGGTGCATAAAAGTGACGCGAAGGTGCCGAAATTCTGCGGCGTCTAGCGAATCTGTTCGCGCTTTCCCCAGTTTTGGTTTATGTCGGCACCCGCAGAGGAGAGGGCGGCCCGCTCGCGTGGTCGCTTGCCCTGTAGCCCGGCGGGTTTCGTCCGCACTGTCCGGGCGCTTTTCGACCGGGGGCGAAGCGAAGGTAAGTTCGGGTTTATGGGTTTCGATAGAGGACGTCGCGGCAAGGGCCGTGACAAGCGGGACGGCGTTGGCGAGGAAGGTTTCGACCCGTTCTACGGCGGCGGCGGCGGTGGCGGCTTCGGTGGGGACCGCGGTGGCTTTGGTGCGCCCCGTAGCGGCGGCTTTGGCGGTGGTGATCGTGGCGGCTTCGGCGGCGGTGATCGCGGCGGCTTCGGCGGCGGCTCGCGCGGCGGTGGCGGCGGCTTCGGCGGCGGCTCGCGTGGCGGCTTCGGCGGCGGCGGCGGCGGCGGTGATCGTGGCGGCTTCGGCGGC
>NZ_JACLAW010000023.1 GCF_014230315.1 Novosphingobium flavum
AATATCCCGACAGCGGAGCCAGCGGCTACAGCGTGATCCGCACCGAATATGTCGACCGGATCGAGCAGGCCTATCACCTGTCGCTCCAGATCACGACGGCCATCGCCAACGCCTTCGGCGCGCACGGCTGACGCGGCCTGCCGGGCGCTCCGCGCGTTAACTTCTCGCGGGCGCGAAGTCCCGCAAGGGGACGGCGCGCGCGCGGTGCTGGCGAATCGTTCGCGCCTGCGCGAAGCTGGCGGCGAAAGGGCGGTGAAACGGCATGGAACTGCGCAAGCGCGGCTGGATCGGATTGGTGGTGGCCGCAATCGGCCTCGCCCTCGTCGCCATGAGCCTGCTGTCCGTCGGCAATCCTGCGCCGCGCAAGCCTGCTGCAACGGCCATGCAACCGATCGAACTCGCCACTGCGCCCGGCAGCGCGGCCGGAGCCGTTGAACCGGCGCTCGTGGCCGGCGCCAAGCCCGCCGACCCGGCCTTCACCATCAAGCGCATCCTGCCGATCGACGGGCCGATCCGTTATGGCGACTGGCACTGGGACGAGGCCGGCGTACCCGCCGGGCCGCTGGTGATCACGGTCGACCTCGACGCCCGCGTGCTCTCGGTCTTCCGCGGCGGCTATGAAATCGCCGCCACCGCCGTCCTCCTCGGGACGCAGGACACCCCGACCCCGACCGGGATCTTCCCGATCACGCAAAAAGACGCGCATCACGTCTCCAACATCTACGAGGGCGCGCCCATGCCCTTCATGATGCGCCTCACCAACGACGGCATCTCGATCCACGGGACCACGGTCGAAAACGGCTACGCCAGCCACGGCTGCGTCGGCGTGCCCACCCCCTTCGCGAGGAAGCTGTTCGGCATCGCCGCGCTGGGCACCCCGGTCTACATCACCCGGGGCAAGATGGCGAAGCTCGGCGACCAGCTGACCTGAGCGCGCCTTTCTTTCCGCGAAGCGGACTGAAAAGCAGCAAGAACAAGGGAATATGCAGGGGTTAATACCCCTGCACCCCGTTAATGTCGGCCTCTCCCGATCAATCGGCGTGGCATGGATCCGCGGCGAAAATTATCGGGGTGCAGGGGCGATGGCCCCTGCATAAGCATTTGTTCTTTCGTATTTTAATTCGCTTCGCGGAAGAAAAATGCGGCTAGGCGGTGGTGCGGCGCCTTGGCGCGGGGGAGAAGGTCCAGCCATCCGGGCCGGGCCGGGCGACGAGGTTGCCGATCGAGGCGGGCTGGCCGGCGAGCAGGCTATCGAACAGGCGGGCGACGGCGCTGCCGCGCGGTTCCTCGCCGTCCAGCCGGGTCACGAGCAGGGCGATCACGCGCAGCGCAACGGCGCGGGGCGCGGCGGGCTGGTAGACATAGGCGCCGAGCGCGCCGGGCTTGACCTGTTCGCGCCATTCGCGGGCCGTGGCCCATTCGAGCGCGGCGTCGGCGTCGGCAAGGTGCGCGGCGCTCTGGGCGAGGGCGGGGACATCGATCCAGTCGGCCGAGGCCAGCGCCATGCGGAGCCGGGCGCGGTCGAAGCGCGGGTCGGCGTTGCTGGGGTCCTGCACGGCGGCGATCCCGGCGGCTTCCACCACGGCGGCAAGCTCCGCGCGGCGCCAGCCGAGCAGCGGGCGCAGGAGGGGCTGGCCCGAACCGGGCACGCGCCCGGCGGCGCGCACGCCGGCGAGGCCGGCCACGCCGCTGCCGCGATTGAGGCGCAGCAGCAGGGTTTCGGCCTGATCGTCGGCGTGGTGAGCCGTGGCGAGGGCGCCGAGGCCGCGCGCGCCGAGCCACGCGCCGAGCGCGGCATAGCGGGCGGTGCGGGCCTCGCTCTGGATGTTGCCCGGGGCGAGGGCCACCGCCAGCGTTTCGTGCGGTACGCCGAGGCCGGCGCAGATGTCTGACACGAAGCGGGCTTCATCCGCGTTTTCGCGGCGCAGGCCGTGATCGACCGTCGCGGCCTCGACCCGGCCGGGCAGGGCCTTGGCCGCGAGCAGGAGCAGCGCGAGCGAATCCGGCCCGCCCGAGACGGCAAGGCCGAGCTTGCCGGTGCGGCGCACTTGCGGCCACAGGGCGAAAAGCCCCTCGGCGAAGCGCCCCTCGGTGACGTGCGCTGTCAGTTCGCCGTCAATCGCACTTCACCGCGCCGCGCAGGCTCGCAAACTGGGCCTTGAGCCGACCGGCCGCCTCGACCGGATAGACCTCGCCGAATTCGGCGAGCGCGATGCAGGCGCGGCTGGTGTCCTTGAGCTGGCGCATGGCCTCGGCCAGGTTGAGCAGGCTGTCGGCGGCGCGGGCGCCCTTGCGGTCGGACTGGTAGTTCTGGACGAACCATGCCCCGGCGTCGCGCGGCTTGCCATCGTCGAGGAAGGCCTTGCCGAGCAGGTTGCGGCCAAAGCTGATCTTGGAATCGCGCGGATACTTGTCGACATAGAGGCGCAGCTGCTGCTGGGCCTCGGGGTAGAACTTGGCGTCGTAGAGCCGGAAACCGTAAGTGTATTCATCGTCGGCGGCATTGCCGGTCGCGGGCTTCTCCACCTTCTGGACCGCGGCGAGGCGCTGGGCGGTGGGCTTGGCCGGAACGACCGGCTTGGGCGCCGCGCCAGCCTTGACCGGGGCTTCCTTGACCGGGGTGACCGCGGCGACGGGTTTCACGAGGGCCGGTGCCGGCGCGGCAACCGGGGCGGCGACGAGCGTCGGGGCTGTGGGGGCCGGATCGGCCACGGCGGCGGCAACCGGCGCGGGCGGCGGGGTCAGCGCGGCCAGCTTGGCTTCCATCTGGGCGACGCGGTTGGCGGTTTCCTCGTTCTGCGCGGTCAGCCGGGCGATCTGCGCCTCGACCGATTCCATCCGGGTGAGCAGATCTGACATCGGGGTGGAGGCAGGAACGCCGGCCGGCTGCGGCCTGACCGCGCCCGAGGTCACTTCGGGGGTGAAGAACTTGCCGTCGCTGCCGGGGAAGACCTGGCGCTGGAGGGCGCGGACTTCGGCCTCGACCTTGCGCAGGCGCGCCTCGCCGTCGGCCGGGGCCGACTGGGCGAGCGCCGGGGCGGTGCTGGCCAGCAGCAGGATTGCAAGCACGGCGCGCGCCGGGCGAGCGGCGGCGGAATGGCGGCGGACAAGTGATCCGAACATGGTTTTACAAGGCGCTCCCGTCCAGCGGTTGACCGCCCCGCACTAGGCGAGGGCGGCCGAACCGGGAATGAATGTCATGCAAGGTGGCATGGCCACCCCCCGTGGGCCGGGCTTAGCCATTTTGCCCTTGCCCTGTCGAGACGGGGTCAGTTCTGAGCGGTGGATGCCGGGGCCGGAACCCCCGCAGCCGCTGCCACGGGAACCGCGGCGGGCGCCTCCGGAGGGGCGGCGCTGGCGGCGGGGCGGGCCGGCCGCGGCGCGCTGCGCCGCTGGGCGGTAGCGGACGGCGCGGCAGCGGCGGTGGCCTCCTCGGT
>NZ_JACLAW010000024.1 GCF_014230315.1 Novosphingobium flavum
CCCGGTGGCAGAGGCGTCGCTGTGGTGTTGCAGCGGCCTTGCAATGCCGAAGCCGAAGAGCGTGCGGCACCACATGTCCGCTCCCGCCAGCACCGTGCCGATGGCGCCGCCGAACTTCGCCACCAGCGGCTCAGCGTTCTGGACCAGCTTCAACTCCTTGGCGATCCAACTGGCCCGCACCGCCGCGTCGTACTCATCCAGCGCATCCTGCGCCCGCCCCGCGCCGATCGCCGCCGCGATCGCCTCGGCCGCCAGCATGGCGCTCTTCATCGCGGTATGGGTGCCCTTGATCCGCGGCACGTTGACGAAGCCCGCCGAACAGCCCGCCAGAACCCCGCCGGGGAAGGCCAGCCTGGGCACAGACTGCCACCCGCCCTCGTTGATCGCCCGCGCCCCGTAAGCCACCCGTTTGCCGCCCTCGAGAACGGCGCGGATCGCCGGATGCTGCTTCCAGCGCTGGAACTCCTCGAACGGCGAGACATAGGGATTGGCATAGTCCAGCGCCGTCACGAACCCGAGCGCCACCTGGTGGTTCGCCTGGTGGTAGAGAAACCCGCCGCCCCACGAGTGGCTCTCCGAGAGCGGCCAGCCCTGGGTGTGGATCACCCGGCCGGGAACGTGCTTGTCCGCCGGAATGTCCCACAGTTCCTTGACCCCCAGCCCATAGACCTGCGGCTGACACTCCGCCTCCAGAGCGAACTTCGCCTTGAGCCGCTTGGTCAGGTGCCCCCGCGCGCCCTCGGTGAACAGGGTGTACTTCGCCAGCAAGTTCATCCCCGGCTGGAAATCCGCCCTGGGCTCGCCATCGCGGCCCACGCCCATGTCGCCGGTCTGGACGCCGATCACCGCGCCGCTGTCATCATACAGCACCTCGGCCGCCGGAAACCCGGGGAAGATCTCCACCCCCAATTCCTCGGCCTTGCCCGCCAGCCAGCGGCACAGATTGCCAAGGCTCCCGGTATAGCAGCCCTTGTTCGACATCAGCGGCGGCATCATGAAGTGCGGCAGAGCGAACTTGCCGGTCTTGCCCAGCACCCAGTGCCAGTTGTCGGTCACCGCCACCTCGGCCAGCGGGCAGCCGTCCTCGCGCCAGCCCGGCAGCAATTCGTCCAGCGCGCGTGGGTCGATCACCGCCCCCGAGAGGATGTGCGCCCCGATCTCCGAGCCCTTCTCCAGCACGCAGACCGCCAGATCGGGCGACACCTGCTTCAGCCGGATCGCGGCGGAAAGCCCCGCCGGGCCGCCGCCGACGATCACCACGTCGTAAGGCATTTCCTCGCGCTGGATCTCGCTCATCCGCCCCGCCCCCTCAGAGCTTTCCGGTCAGTTCCGGCACGATCTGGAACAGGTCGCCGACGAGGCCGAGGTCGGCGACAGCAAAGATCGGCGCGTCCGGGTCCTTGTTGATCGCAACGATGGTCTTGCTGTCCTTCATCCCCGCCAGATGCTGGATCGCCCCCGAGATGCCGATGGCGATGTACAGTTCCGGCGCCACGATCTTGCCGGTCTGCCCCACCTGGTAGTCGTTGGGCACGAAACCGGCATCGACCGCCGCCCGGCTCGCCCCGATGGCCGCACCGAGCTTGTCGGCCAGCGGCTCGATGAGCTGATGGAAGGTCGCCCCGTCCTTGAGCGCCCGCCCGCCGGAGACCACCACCTTGGCGCTGGTAAGCTCGGGCCGCTCGCTCCTGGCGATCTCCGCCCCGACGAAGCTCGACAGCCCGGCATCGCCCGCGCCCGAAACCGGCTCGACCGGGGCCGAACCGCCGCTCGCCGCGGCCTTGGCAAAGGCCGTGCCGCGCACGGTCAGCACCAGCTTGGCGTCACCGCTTTCCACCGTGGCGATGGCATTGCCCGCATAGATCGGCCGGGTGAAAGTCTTCGGCCCCTCGATAGAGAGCACGTCCGAGACCTGCATCACGTCGAGCAGCGCCGCCACGCGCGGGGCGAGGTTCTTGCCGGTCGTCGTCGCCGGGGCAACAAAGGCGTCATAGCCCCCCATCAGGCCGACAATCAGCGGCGCCGCGTTCTCGGCCAGCTGGTGGGCATAGGCCGCATCGTCGGCCAGCAGCACCTTGGCCACCCCCGCCACCTGCGCCGCCGCCGCCGCCACGCCCGCGCAGCCCGAACCCGCCACCAGCACGTGGACCTCGCCCAGCTTGCTTGCCGCGGTCACCGCCGCCAGCGTCGCGTCCTTGAGCGCGGCATTGTCATGCTCGGCATAAACCAGAACAGTCATCACAGCGCCCCCAGTTCCTTGAGCTTCGCCACCAGTTCATCCACATCGGCCACCTTGATCCCGGCCTGCCGCACCGGCGGCTCGGAGACCTTGAGCGTGGTCAGGCGCGGCGCCACGTCCACCCCGTAGTCAGCCGGCGCCTTGGTCACGAGCGGCTTGGACTTGGCCTTCATGATATTGGGCAGCGAGGCATAGCGCGGCTCGTTGAGCCGCAGGTCCGTCGTCACGATCGCCGGCAGCTTGAGGCTCACCGTCTCCAGCCCGCCGTCAACCTCGCGGGTCACGGCCACGCCGTCCCCCGCAACCTCGACCTTGCTGGCAAAAGTCCCCTGCCCCCAGCCGAGCAGCGCCGCCAGCATCTGCCCGGTCTGGCCCGCATCGTCGTCGATCGCCTGCTTGCCCAGCACCACCAGACCCGGCGCTTCCTCACCGACAATCGCCTTGAGGATCTTGGCCACGGCCAGCGGCTCCACCGCGTCATCGGTCTGGACGAGGATCGCCCGGTCCGCCCCCATCGCCAGCGCCGTGCGCAGCGTCTCGCTCGCCTTGGCCGGCCCGATCGAGACCACCACCACTTCCGTGGCCGCGCCCTTTTCCTTCAGCCGCACCGCCTCTTCCACGGCGATCTCGTCGAACGGGTTCATGCTCATCTTGACGTTGGCCAGGTCCACCCCCGAACCATCCGCCTTCACCCGCGGCTTCACGTTGTAATCGATCACCCGCTTCACCGGGACCAGGATCTTCATC
>NZ_JACLAW010000025.1 GCF_014230315.1 Novosphingobium flavum
TTTTGCCTTGTGGCGGAAGCTGTGGAGCAGCGGCTCGGTATAGCCGCTGGGCTGGCTGACCCCTTCGAACACCAGCGCGCGGGCGGCCTGGAAGGCGAGGCTGCGTTCCGGATCGGTCGCCATCGGGCGGTAGAGCGGGTCGGCGGCGTTCTGGCCATCGACCTTGGCGGCCATGCGCAGCAGGGCTTCATCGACCTGTTCGGGGGTGATCACGCCGTGGAGCAGCCAGTTGGCGAGGTGCTGGCTGGAGATGCGCAGGGTGGCGCGGTCTTCCATCAGGCCGATGTCGTTGATGTCGGGCACTTTAGAGCAGCCGACGCCCTGATCGACCCAGCGCACGACATAGCCGAGGATGCCCTGCGCGTTGTTGTCGATCTCGGCCTGCAGGTCGGCGGCGGACCAGTTGCGGCCAGCTGCGAGGGGAATGGTCAGCAGGGCCTCGAGCGGGGCGATAGCCTCTTCCGCGCGCTTGGCCTGGCGGGCGAAGACGTCGACCCGGTGGTAATGGGTGGCGTGGAGCGTGGCGGCGGTGGGCGAGGGGACCCATGCCGTGGTCGCCCCGGTCAGCGGGTGCGCGATCTTCTGGGCGAGCATGTCGGCCATCCGGTCGGGCATGGCCCACATGCCCTTGCCGATCTGCGCCTTGCCGGACAGGCCGCAGGCAAGGCCGATCTGGACGTTGCGATCCTCGTAGGCGGCGATCCACGCGGAGGTCTTCATCTCGCCCTTGCGCAGCATGGCCCCGGCCTGCATCGAGGTGTGGATCTCGTCTCCGGTGCGATCAAGGAAGCCGGTGTTGATGAACATGATGCGGTCTTTCACCGCGTGGATGCAGGCGGCGAGATTGGCGCTGGTGCGGCGCTCCTCGTCCATGATCCCGACCTTGAGGGTGTGGCGGGCGAGGCCGAGCACGTCTTCGACGGCATCGAACAGGTCATTGGCGAAGGCGCATTCTTCCGGCCCGTGCATCTTGGGCTTGACGATATAGACCGAGCCGGTGCGGCTGTTGCGCAGGGCGCCGGTGGCGGCAAGGTCATGCAGGGCGATGGCTGAGGTGACCAGCGCGTCGATAACCCCTTCCGGCGCCTCCGCGCCGCCGGGCACGAGCACGGCCGGGGTGGTCATCAAGTGGCCGACATTGCGGACCAGCAGCAGCGAGCGGCCGGGGAGCGTGAACGGGCTGCCATCCGGCGCGGCATAGGCGCGGTCGGGATTGAGGCGGCGGGTGATTGCCGCGCCGTTCTTGACGAAGGTGTCTTCCAGCGTGCCGCGCATGACGCCGAGCCAGTTGGCATAGGCGGCGACCTTGTCCTCGGCATCGACCGCCGCGATCGAATCCTCGAAGTCGCAGATCGTGGTGACGGCGGATTCGAGCACGACGTCGGCGATGCCGGCCGGGTCGGTGCGGCCGATCGGGTGGGCGGGGTCGATGACGATCTCGATGTGCAGGCCGTTGCGGCGCAGCAGCAGGTTGGCGCCCGCCCGGCCGACGAGTTGCTCGGAATTGGCGAGGGCGAGGTCGCCGCCGGTCCAGTCCTGCCACGAGCCGCTTGCCAGCGGGACCGCCTCGTCGAGGAAGGCCTTTGCCCAGGCGATCACCTTGGCGCCGCGCGCCGGATCGAAGCCGGGGCCGGAGGGCGCCCCGGCAATCGCGTCGGTGCCGTAGAGCGCGTCGTAGAGGCTGCCCCAGCGGGCATTGGCGGCGTTGAGGAGGAAGCGGGCGTTCAGCACGGGGACGACGAGCTGCGGCCCGGCGATGGTCGCCAGTTCGGAATCGACGCCATGGGGATCGACCTGAAAGGCGCCCGGCGCCGGTGCGAGGTAGCCGATGTCCTTGAGGAAGGCGCGGTATTCCTCGCCATCGACCGGCTGGCCGGCGCGGGTCTTGTGCCAGGCGTCGATCGCGGCCTGCAGCTCTTCGCGCCGCGCGAGCAGGGCGGCGTTGCGCGGGGCAAAGCGGGCGAGGATCGCGGCCATGCCGGACCAGAAGGCCGCGGGTTCGATCCCGGTGCCGGGCAGGGCATCGCGCTCGACGAAGACGGCCAGTTCGGCCGCGACGTTCAATCCCGCCTTTTCGACATAGTTCGCCATGGTCGTGTCTCCGCTCTGGCCGCAATTCACGCGGGCATGGCTACCGCCCGGCGTGATCTTGCGGTAGGGTGAAAGAATTCAATACACTTTTTCCCGCAGGTTGAAGATGTTCGATCCAGACTACGACCTCTTCGTCCAGATCGTCGAGGCCGGATCGATCTCGGCCGCGGCGCGGCAGCGCGGGGTGTCGGTGGCGAGCCTGTCCAAGCGGCTGGTGCGGCTGGAGCAGCGGCTCGGCACCCGGCTGGTTCATCGCACGACGCGGCGGATGGCCCCGACCTCTGCGGGGCAGGACCTGCTCGGCGCGTTGTTGCCGCTGCGCGCCGCGCTGCGCGA
>NZ_JACLAW010000026.1 GCF_014230315.1 Novosphingobium flavum
GCCAGTTCGCAGACGTCGAATTCCAGATCGCGCACCATCCGGCGGAAGGCGCCGATCTGCGGCTGGACGGTGATGATCTCGGCATCGACGCCTTCGATCGGGATCTCGCCGCTGCGAACGGCGGCGGTGTGCGGATATTCGGCGACCGCAATGGTCAGCTTGACGGACATGGGAGGAAACTCCTGGAAATTCGGGCGGATCAGGCGAGCAGGTCGTCGGGCACGCCCGCGAACAGTTCGTCGACCGACAGGCGGCGCGGGATGATC
Source organism: Novosphingobium flavum (assembly GCF_014230315.1). Lineage (GTDB taxonomy): Bacteria > Pseudomonadota > Alphaproteobacteria > Sphingomonadales > Sphingomonadaceae > Novosphingobium > Novosphingobium flavum. The sequence continues at coordinate 267 of NZ_JACLAW010000026.1, forward strand.
TTCTGTTCGAGCGCGAGATCGATGGCGGCCTGGATGCCCTTGCGGTTGGCTTCGAGACCGATCCCGGGCAGCTTGGCCTGCACCGCCTCGGGCGCGGCCTCGCGCGATTCCTTCAGCATCCGGAAGATCTCGCGCAGCACTTCGGGGCTGGCATGGTCCTTGTGAACCACGAACATGTGATTGATCGGGATATAGCCCTCGCGCGCCGCCCAGCGCGCGCCCTCGGCCATGGCGTCGGGAACGAGGGTGGCGATCCGGTCGTCCTTGGGCATCTCGTTGCCCATCAGCGCGGCAGCGATCTCGCCGTTCATCATCATGTCGGCAAGGCTCGATCCGGCGGGAAGCCGGGTGCAATTGGCGGGGTCGGAATATTCGGTCAGGTGGCCATCGACCACGGTCAGCCATTCCACCTTGTCGAGATCGACGCCGTACTCGTGCTTGAGGATGCCGCGCACCCACAGGCCCGTGGTCTGGGCATAGGAGCGCACCCCGACCTTGCGGCCCTCGATGTCCTTGGGGCTGATCACGCCCAGTTCGCGGTTGTAGCCGATGCAGTGATGCTGGGTGCGGCCCGACACGGCAAACGGCAGCAGGACCCACGGCTTGTCCCAGCACTTCGCCTGGAGGTAAGTGACGATCGCCAGTTCGCCGGCAAGGTACTTCTCGTTGCGGATCATGTCCTTGAAGCCGCTCGAGGCGGCCTTGGGGCCCTGATAGTCGAGCGTGACCAGATCGGACGTGATCCGCCCTTCGCGCAGGGCGAGGGTCGAGGGATATTCGGCGAGGTTGGTGGGCAGCGTAATGGTCGCCGCGGCGGTGCTGGTGGTCATCGTGGGCTCAGTCCTTCAACACGGGGTAGAGCGTCTGCGCGGTGCGGGCGAAGATCCACTCGCGGTCTTCCTCGGAGACGTATTGCAGGCATTCCTTCGCCCGCTCGAGGTTGGCCAGCATGGTCCCTTCCGAGGCCGGGAAGTTCGAACCCCAGGCGAGGCGGTGTGCGCCGAATTCGCCGACCAGCTTGGGGAAGAAGGTCTCGGCCGTAGCCTCGCCCTTGAGGTCGTCGATGAAGGTGCGCGGGGTCAGCTTGAAATAGACGTTCTCGAACGGCACCAGCCCGAAATGGGCCGAGGCCTTCTTGTAAGGCGCGCCGTCGGACAGGTCGGGGCGGCCGAAGTGGTCGATCAGGATCTTCACCTGCGGGAAGCGCTTGGCCAGCCCCGCCACCTGGGCAAGACCGCCTGCGTCGGTCTGCAGGCAGATCGACAGGCCCAGTTCGCCCGCCAGTTCCCACGCCGGGAACGAGCGCTTGTCGTCCAGCCAGCTCGGATCGAAGGCGGCGGTGGAGCCGCCGGTGAACAGGCGCAGGCCGGTCAGCCCCCGGCTCATCCAGTAGCGGATCTTCTCCGCCGCGTCGGGCGAGAGCACGTCGACCGAACCGACCACCGTGAACCGCCCCGGATAGGCCGCCGCCCCATCGCAGACGTAGGACATGTCATAGCCGTAGCAGGTCGAGGCCTGCACGATCGCGGCCTTGTCCACCCCGGCTTCGTCCATGACGGCGACCAGTTGGTCGATCGTTGCCGGGCGGTCCTTCGACCAGCCCGACTGCTTGCCGAACAGCGGCGCGAGCGGATAGTTCTCCGGATCGGAGGCGACGACGTGGGGATGAATGTCGATATAGCGCGAGGTGGTCATG
>NZ_JACLAW010000002.1 GCF_014230315.1 Novosphingobium flavum
GGCGATCTCGTCGAACGGGTTCATGCTCATCTTGACGTTGGCCAGGTCCACCCCCGAACCATCCGCCTTCACCCGCGGCTTCACGTTGTAATCGATCACCCGCTTCACCGGGACCAGGATCTTCATCGCCACCTCGCTTCAGAATGCCGCTATTCCGGTGATGGCACGGCCCAGGATCAAGGCGTGGACATCGTGGGTACCTTCATAGGTGTTCACTGTCTCAAGATTGAGCAGGTGGCGGATGACCTGGAATTCGCCGGAAATGCCGTTGCCGCCGTGCATGTCCCGGGCTGCACGCGCAATATCCAGCGCCTTCCCGACATTGTTGCGCTTGATCAGCGAGATCGCCTCGGGGGCGAAGTCGCCGGCGTCAATCAGGTGGCCAACCCGCAGCGCAGCTTGCAGCCCCAGCGCAATCTCCGTCTGCATGTCCGCCAACTTCTTCTGGTAAAGCTGGGTGGCGGCGAGCGGACGGCCGAACTGGCGGCGTTCAAGCCCATACTGGCGCGCCGCCGAATAACAGAACTCCGCAGCCCCCATGGCGCCCCACGCTATGCCATAGCGCGCCCGATTAAGGCAGCTGAAGGGTCCCTTGAGCCCTTGGACACCCGGCAACAACGCATCGTCGGGCACGAACACATCGTCCATCATCACCATGCCGGTGATCGATGTGCGCAGCGACAGCTTGTTGCCAATCTTGGCCACCCCCAATCCGGGGGCGCCCTTTTCCACGATGAAGCCCCGGATAGCACCGTCATGTTCCGCACTTTTCGCCCATATGATGAAAAGATCGGCGATCGGCGCATTTGAAATCCACGTCTTGTTGCCCTTCAGGACGTACCCCCCCGGCACCTTCCGCGCGGTAGTCGCCATCCCGCCAGGGTCAGAGCCAGCGTCAGGTTCAGTAAGGCCGAAGCAGCCGATCAGTTCTCCTGCGGCCAGGCGCGGCAGATACTTCTCGCGCTGGTTTTCCGACCCGAAGGCCAGGATCGGGTAGATCACCAGGCTCGACTGCACGCTGAGCATCGAGCGATAGCCGGAGTCCACACGCTCGACTTCGCGGGCGACGAGGCCATAGGCCACGTATGACGCTCCCGCACCGCCGTATTGTGGAGGAAGCGTTACCCCAAGCAGGCCTTGCGCACCCATTTCCCGGAATATCCCGGGATCAGTGGCTTCACGCTCGAACGCGTCGATCACGCCGGGTTGGAGACGCGATTGGGCATAGCCCTTGGCGGCATCCCGGATCATTCGCTCGTCTTCGCCAAGCTGGCTTTCGAGGCCAAGCACGTCATCCCAGGCAAACAGGCTCATCTGGTTTCCCCAACAAGAATTCGCCCTCGGCAATGGTGACTTTTGTAATTCCGTTAAACAGACGACTTTCTATTATTTAATTCCATATAGCAATAATACGGCTTGGAAATTTCGTCATGCCAGCCCGTTCACAACCTCCCGCACTGCCTTGGGCAAGGTCGCACCTTGAAGCATCACCAGTTCGACCGACCTATCGAGGTCCGATACCGGCAGGTACGACAAGCCCTCCAGCGAGAGTCGTTGGAGGGAAGCTGGAACGGCTGCCACTCCGCATCCCGCCGCCGCGAACCCCGCGGTGGTGATGAAATCCGAATTGCGGACAACCTCGGGCATGGCAAAGCCGCCAGTCCGTGCAATATCGCGGATAACATCGATCAGGCCGACCTCCTCATGGAACTGTGGCACGATGAAACGGGCGCCCGCGAGATCCCCGCACCGCACGCGTCCCCTCCGCGCCAACGCACTGTCAGCGGCCATGGCAACGACCACAGGTTCGCTATGGATAACCTTTGCGACCAGCCCACCCGGATAACTCAGCCGCGGACGCACGATCGCCAGGTCGAGCCGGCCATCGCCGACCGCCGCGATCTGCTCGGGCGTGCCCATCGCAACAGGATGGATCTCAACCTCCGGCAGAGCAGCGCCGAGAGAGCGGATGATTGAGGGCAATACCCCGGTGAGGATGGCGGAAAAGACATATCCGATGCGCACCGAACCGGCGATCCCCCGGGATATGGCCTTCCCGCGCGCCTCGGCAGCTATCAGCTCCCCCACCATCTGGCGCGCCACTTCAAGAAATTGCGCACCTTCCGGAGTAAGTTCCACCGGCCGGCGCTTGTTCCGCAGAAGCAGCCGCATGCCGAGCTTGTCCTCGAGCCGCATCAGCCGTTTGCTAACAACGGACTGGGTGCAGCCAAGCCGATCAGCCGCCCGAACGAAGTGGCGCTCTTCGGCGACCGTGATGAATGCTTCCAGGCTGTCGGGATCAAGCACTCTCGAATAAATTCCATATGACGATCAAAATTGCAAGTTTTGGCGATTTTCAATCAGTAAAAACCGGGTTCAATGCGGTCCTCCACCAAGGACACTTCTCGCATGCCAGCCTACACCGCGGATCGCCGGAATCTGAATGCTCCCCTCGAAGGCCTGCGGGTCCTGGAACTGGCGCGCGTCCTTGCAGGGCCGTGGGCGGGCCAAATACTTGCCGATCTGGGCGCCGAGGTTGTGAAGGTCGAGGCGCCGGCGGGCGACGATACGCGCAAGTGGGGGCCCCCCTTCGTCCACAATCCGGATGGCACGCGCGACGCGGCTTATTTCCACGCGACCAACCGCGGAAAGCGGTCGGTCGTGGCAGACTTCGCATCACCCGAAGGTCAAGCACTGGTGCGCGGCCTCGCCACCGGGGCCGATGTGGTCATCGAAAACTTCAAAGTCGGCGGTCTTGCCCGTTACGGCCTCGACTATCGCAGCCTCAGCGCCACCAATCCGCAACTGGTCTATTGCTCGATCACCGGCTTCGGCCAGGATGGGCCATACGCGGCACGGGCCGGCTACGATTTCATCGTTCAGGGCATGAGCGGCATCATGGATCTCACCGGCGAACCCGACGGGCCGCCTCAGAAAACCGGCGTCGCCTTTGCCGACATCATGACCGGGCTCTACGCCGTTATCGGCATCCAGGCCGCCCTGACCGAGCGGGAACGCACCGGCCTTGGCCAGCACGTCGACCTGGCGCTGCTCGATGTCATGGTCGGCACTCTTGCCAATCAAGCGATGAACTATTTCGTGACCGGCGAGTCCCCGCGGCGGCTCGGCAACAGTAGTCCGAACATTTGCCCCTACGACGTCTTTCCCACGCTGGACGGCCCGTTCATCCTGGCTGTCGGAAACGATGACCAGTTCGCGCGTTTTTGCCGCGCCGTCGGCATCCCGGCAAACTCCGCCGTCACCACCAACGCCCAGAGGCTTCAGCGGCGCGATGAGGTGACTGCCATGATTGCGGCAAGAACCCAAAGCTGGCGACGCGACGACCTTCTGGTGAAACTCGAGGCCGAAGGTATTCCTGCTGGACCGATCAACACGGTGGCAGAGGCCTTCGCAGATCCGCAAGTCCGCCATCGCGGAATGGCTCTCAGCATTGATCGACCAGATGCTCCCCCAGTGCCCGGCGTCCGCCTGCCAATTCGCTTCTCGCGCTCTGTGCCGGTGGCCAGTTCAGCCTCGCCAGCGCTGGGGCAGCAAACGGCTGCGGCTTGGGGGCCTTGGCGAGATCAAACCGGCTTGGCAGGCGGCCAAACGAACTCGAAAGCAGGAGATTGAAATGCGTGTTGGTGTTCCCAAGGAGATCAAGACCCACGAATACCGGGTCGGATTAACTCCCGGCGCGGTGCGCGAATATACAGCACGCGGACACCTGGTGCTGGTGGAGACCGGTGCCGGCAGCGGGATCGGCGCGAGCGACGAGGATTACCTCGCCGCCGGGGCGACGATCGCCGAGACCGCCGCTGAGATTTTCGCCGCGAGCGACATGATCGTGAAGGTCAAGGAACCTCAGCGATCGGAATGGTCGCAGCTGCGCGAGGGCCAACTGCTCTTCACCTACCTCCATCTCGCCCCGGATCCCGAGCAGACACGCGGCCTGCTCGAATCCGGCTGCACTGCCGTGGCCTATGAGACGGTTACCGACGAGCGCGGCGGCCTGCCGCTGCTCGCTCCGATGAGTGAAGTAGCAGGGCGGCTCTCGATCGAGGCCGCAGGCGCCGCGCTCAAATGCTACAACGGCGGAAGGGGGCTCCTGCTGGGCGGCGTGCCGGGCGTTCCGGCGGCGCGTGTCATCGTGATCGGCGGCGGTGTAGTTGGCACACACGCCGCGCGCATGGCCGTGGGTCTTGGCGCGGAGGTGACCCTGATCGACCGCTCGATCCCGCGCCTGCGGGAACTCGACCAGTTGTTCGGCGGGCGGGTACGGACACGCTTTTCCACGCTTGAGACCATCGAGCAGGAAATAGCCTCGGCAGATGCGGTCATCGGCGCGGTGCTGGTTCCGGGAGCGGCCGCACCCCGACTGGTAACACGTGCCATGCTTTCCCGGATGAAGCGGGGCGCGGTGCTGGTCGACGTGGCCATCGACCAAGGCGGGTGTTTCGAAACCAGCCGGCCCACCACGCACGACATGCCCACGTTCGAGGTCGACGGCGTGATCCACTATTGCGTGGCCAACATGCCGGGCGCCGTTCCGCTAACGTCGAGCCATGCGCTGAACAACGCAACCCTGCCGTTCGGACTGGCCTTGGCCGAAGGAGGGCGCGGGGCGCTGGTGCGCGACCCGCACCTGATGGCTGGGCTTAACATCGATGGCGGGAAAGTGCGCAACCGGCAGGTAGCCGAAAGCCTCGGCCTGCCTTTCCATCCCACAGCCGCTGCAGCCTGAGCCGCCGCGAAAACGCCTGCTTCGACAAGGAACCTGGCCGTGAACGATACTTGTGACGCCGCCCCTTTCATTGCTGGCGAGTGGCGCGGGGCCAAGGACCGTTTGGCCCAGCCGATCTTCAACCCGGCAACCGGTGCAGAGATCGGGCGCGTAGTCCATGCGAACGCGGCCGATCTCGACGATGCCCTGGCGGCGACGAACCGCGGATTCCGGGCCTTCCGGGCGATCAGCCCTGACGAACGGGCGCGGATTCTCGTCAGCGCAGCCGCAAACCTGCGCGCACGGGCCGCCCGGATCGCCCGGACCGTGACGCTGGAACAGGGCAAGCCCCTTGCTGAGGCGCTGGGAGAGGTAAGCGCTGCGGCGGCCCTGCTAGATTTCCATGCCGGCGAGGCCGTGCGAATCTATGGCCGCGTTCTGATGCGCGCGCCCGGCAGCCGCAGCCTCGTGCTGCACCAGCCGGTCGGCCCGGTCGCCGCGTTCTGCGCCTGGAACTTTCCCGTGCTCAACCCCGTACGAAAGCTGGGGCCAGCCCTGGCGGCGGGGTGCTCAATCATTCTCAAGCCCAGCGAGGAAACCCCGGCCAGCGCCAGCGAGGTTTTGCGCTGCTTCCTTGATGCAGGCCTGCCCCCTGACACGGCGCAACTCGTATTTGGCGATCCTGACGCCATTTCCCGCCACCTGCTGGCCTCGCCCGTAACGCGAAAGCTGAGCTTTACCGGCTCGGTATCGGTGGGCAAGCACCTGATGAAGCTCGCGGCAGAAACGGTGATGAAGATGACCATGGAGCTGGGCGGCCACGCCCCCGTGCTGGTCTTCGAAGATTGCCAGTTGGACCGGACGCTCGACATCCTCGCAGCGCACAAGTTCCGTAATGCCGGCCAGGTCTGCATCGCCCCCACCCGGTTTTACGTGCAGGAGGATATCTACGACGCCTTCGTCGGTGGCTTTGCCGAACGCGCTCGCGCCCTGCCTGTCGGCAACGGCCTCGACGCGGTAAACCGGATGGGGCCAATGGCAAATCCGCGCCGTCCCGAGGTCATTGCGGCGATGGTCGAAGATGCCCGCAGCGTCGGCGCAAGGCTTGTCGCCGGGGGAACCGCCGGCGATGGATCGGGCTATTTCTTCGCCCCCACTGTGCTGGCAAATGTCCCTCCTGCGGCGCAGGTCATGAACGAGGAGCCGTTCGGGCCAGTCGCGCTGATCTGCCCGTTCAGCGACGACGACGACGCGATCGCGAAAGCGAACCGGCTGCCGTTTGGCCTCGCCGCCTATTGCTTCACCGAGAACGGGCGGCGGCAGAACCTGATGGGCGATGCGATCGAAGCTGGCATGGTGCTGATCAACCAGGTCCGTGCGACCTGGCCCGATGCCCCGTTCGGCGGCCTCAAGGAATCAGGCTTCGGTTCGGAGGACGGCCCGGAGGGTGTGGCAGCTCACCTGAATGCCAAGGCCGTGCACATCGCTTGATCGAACAATCGATGCAGGCGCGACTCAATCGGCTCGGGCATGACGCCGGATCATTTCCCGGGCAATGATCAACTGCTGGATCTGGCTCGTTCCCTCATAGATGCGAAACAACCGGACATCGCGGTACAGCCGCTCAATACCGTAATCGGCGATGTAACCCGCACCGCCGAAGATCTGCACGGCCCGGTCAGCTACCCGGCCAACCATTTCACTGGCCGTATACTTCGCCGCCGCGGCCTCCATGCCGACGGTTGCCCCCTCATCGCGGACACGGGCAGTTTCGAGCACGAGCGCGCGGGCCGCCAGCATTTCCGCGGCGGAATCAGCGATCATCGCCTGAATCAGCTGGTGCTCAGCAATTGGCTTGCCGAACTGCCGCCGCGTAGTGGCGTAGGCGATGGTGTCTGCGATAAGCCGCTCGGCAATGCCCACGCATACCGCGGCGATGTGCAGCCGCCCGCGATCAAGCACCTGCATCGCGATGGCGAAGCCTTGCCCCTCCTCGCCCAGTCGGTTTTTGGCGGGAACCGGGGTGTCGTCGAACATAACGTCAGCAACATGCGCTCCGCGCTGCCCCATCTTCTTTTCCGAAGCGCCAACCGACACACCCGGCAGGCCGCGCGGCACGAGAAACGCCGAGACCCCCCGCGGCCCCGGAAGGTCGCCGACCCGCGCCATCACGGTGAAGAGGTCGGCCTTGTCCGCATTGGTGATGAAGCGCTTGTTACCAGTCAGCCGGTACACGTCTCCCTCGCGGCGCGCCCGGGTCATCACGCTGCCTGAATCCGAGCCGACTTCCGGTTCGGTGAGTGCAAAACTCGTGATCACCTCGCCTGACGCGATCCCCGGCAACCACCGCGCCTTCTGCTCCGCTGTCCCCGCCAGGACCAATCCCTGGCTTCCGATCCCCACATTGGTGCCAAAGGCAGACCGGAAGGCGGGCGTCGTATGGCCAAGTTCCATCGCCACCCGCGCTTCCTCGAGCATGGTCAGACCCAGCCCGCCATAATCCTCGCCGATCGACAGCCCGAACAGGCCCATGGCGCGCATGTCGGCAATCACGTCATCGGGTAGGGCATCGTTCGCTTCAACCACGGCCTCAAGCGGACGCAGGCGTTCATCCACAAAGCGGCGCACTGCGCCCAACAGGGCGTCGAAGGTCTCGGGATCGACCGGCAACCGTCTAGTCCGACGAGGCGGCGCGCTCGGCGATCCGCCGCTTCAGGGCCGAGGTCTCTCCTTCACTGAGGCGGGCGTGCGAGCCGCGCAACGCCTCGAACGCCATTCCGGTCCGCCGCAGCGTCTCATCGACGACCGTCCCATCGTGAGCGTGGGACAGGAACATGTTGTGGAAGGGGTGGAAATAGACCCCATGCTCGATGCACAGCTGCGCCCAGTTGAACCCGATCACGAAATCCGGATCGTCCCGAAACAGGATCTGCGGCATCTGCGCCGGCCCGGTCTGGGAAAGCGCGAAGCCTTGGTCCGCTGCCTGCCGGTCGAGCCCATCACGCAGTCGCTGTCCCTGAACGATCATTTTCTCCAGGTAATCCGTTTCGCGGATCTGCCGCAGCGTTGCCAGGGCGGCAGCCATCGGGACGGCGGAGAACCAGTAGGACCCCGTCACGTAAATGTCGGCCGCGGCCTTGCGCGCCTTGTCATTGCCGAGGACCGCCGAAATCGGGTGCCCATTGGCAAAGCATTTGCCCCATGCGCTGATGTCAGGCTCAATTCCGGTGTGGGCCCAGCTGCAATCGCGCGCGATCCGAAAACCTGCGCGCACGTCATCGACGACCAGCAGCGCGCCCGACGCATCACACAATTCGCGAGCGGTCTGGGCATAGTCCAGGTCCAGATCTTCCTGATCGGCGTAGACATCGTGGCGATAAGGCGCCGCGAAGACGGCCGCGACATCGCCGCGGTGCGCCTCAAAGGCGGCGCGCAGGCTTGCGGCGTCGTTGTAGCGATACGTAACGACGTGCGCCCGGTCCGCCGGGATCACGCCTACTTGTCGCGGCGTGCACCACGGCATCGCACCGTGATAGGCGCCGTCGGCAACCAGCACGGTCGCGTTCCCGGTGTGGGCACGCGCGGTCATCAATGCGATCATCGTCGCGTCGCTGCCGTTCTTGCAGAACATCGCCCAGTCGGCGTGCGCGACCATGTCGACGAAGGCCTCGGCAAGTTCTACCATGAGCGCGCTCGGGCCGGTCATGGTGTCCCCCAGGCGCCGCTGCTCGGCAGCCGCCTGCTCAACCGGTTCGAAGCCATAACCGAACAGATTGGTTCCGTAGCCGCAGAGGTAGTCGATGTACTCGTTGCCATCGACGTCCCATAGCCGGGCGCCGACCGCGCGGCCGAAGAACTGCGGATACCCGGAAGGCAGCATCCCGACCGAATGATGACCGTATACGCCGGCCGGAAGCACCTTCGCCGCGCGTTCGACAAGGTTCAGGTCATTGGTTCGTGCCCTGACCATTTGGCTTTTCCCTTCCATTATAACTACATTCAGCGCGGTTTGGCGAAGATCGCCGGGTCGATGGCCCGCGCCATGACGCGGTAGCCGTCGTCGTTGGGATGAAGCCAATCGCCGCTGTGGAAGCGCGGATCGACCCGGCCCGGATTGGCGGGGTCGCGCAGCGCCCTGTCGAAATCGATGATGCCGTCGGCCGGGTTGTCTGCCCGTATCCAAGCGTTGACGCGAAGCCGGCTCTGCTCTCCCGCTTCGGTAAAGAAGGTCGAGCCGCGAAACGGCGGGATCGTTCCCAAGAACACCCTGATCCGCCGGGCATGGGCATCGGCAATGAGTTGGCGATAGCCCGCGATCAGCCGCTCGCCGACATCCGGCTCCCCGCCAATGTCGTTGATCCCGAGCAGGATAACGGTATCGGTTGCGCCGGGAACCTCCAGCGCGTCGCGCTTGAACCGCGCCAGCCCCGCTTCGCCGAACGATGGATATTCGCCGGTCCGCGTCAGGTAATTCCCGGCGATCCCGGCATTGACGATCCCGATATTGACGCCGGCATCCAGAACACGCTCCGCGAACAGATCGGGCCAGCGCCGGTTGGCCGCAATGGTCGAGCCCACGCCGTCAGTAATGGAATCGCCGAAGGCAACGACCAGTCGCTTTGCCGTGCTGCCTGCCACGTCGATGCCGCTGAGGAAGACTCGCTGCTGCACGCGTCGGTCAGGCACCGCACCGGGCCTGGCCGATCGCCCCTTGAACACCTGGGTGGGATCTTCGCCGCGGCTGTGACAGGTGCAGGGCCCGGTTGGTCCGGGGAGGTAGAGGCTGATGCGCATCTCCTGCAGCGGTATCGTCGCCAGGTCGACCGCGTCGCTGAGCACCTGCCCATGTGCCGGCATGACCATGCGATCGTTCCCGGCGAAGGTCATGTGCATCGGTCGGGCATAGTGCCCGGCCCCATTCCGCAGCGCGATCGTGACGCCCTCTATCGCTATGGGCCGGTCGCCGTACGCGTTGCTGAAGCGCACCCGCAACCGCTTGCCGCCGATGGCCAGCCGGACATGCTGCACCACCGTCTCGTCGGCAAAGGACGGGGAAACCCTCTCGGGGAACTCAGGCGCCGACAGCACCTGCGGAGCAGGCGGTGCCATCCACGCGGTCATCCACAGCGATGCGGCCATCAGCGCGTCATGCGCAGACACGTCGGTCTCCTTGGCTGGACATTGTTCAATCACTCCGGGGAGAAGAGCCTCTGGATCGGACAGGGTCCCTTCTCCCACAATTCCGGCCGGGGTCAGAACGACTTCTGGAGCGACAGCTTGATGGTGCGGCCCAACGGATCGCCGGTCATGGCGTCGTAGTTGAGGTCCTGCCGCGAGAACGGCGGGTCGCGGTCGAACAGGTTGTTCACGCTCAGCGTTGCCGTGGTATACCAAGGCAGTTTGACCCGGTACGTCAGGTCGAACAGCATCGCCGCACTGATGCGTTGCCCGGCCGTGACCGTGCCGCAGGTTGGCGAAACCACTGTTGGCGGGGTGCCGCCGCACGCCGCGACCGTACCGGTCTGCTGCGCCGCGCTGTAAGTGAACAGACCGCGCTGGTCGGTATAGGCTCCGGTGTAGCGCCCGGTCAGACGGAGGTTATGATTGCCTTGTGCGTATTCCACAAAGCCCTGCCCTTTCCACTTGGGCAACGGGTAGGCCACCGTCAGGATGTTGGCATTGCCTGCCGCCTCGAACGCCGAACCGGCCACCGGCACGCCGCCGATCACGAGCTGACCAACCGAGTACTTGTCGACATAAGTCGCGCTGGCACCCAGGTTGACCGTCCCGCCCGCAAGTACATCCGGGATCGAATAGTCGAGGATGAAATCGAAGCCGGACGTCTTGATCCTTGGTCCGTTGATCTGGGTCACCGTGACCCGCGTGATGGTTGATGAGGAGCAGCCCGAGCTGAAGGCGAAGTGCGAGGCGATGAAGGCCGGATCGCCGTTGCAGGTGCCGCCGCCCGCCGGGAAGGCCGCCGCCAGAACGTTGGCGAGCGGTTCGGCGGTCAGGATATCCTTCAGCTGGTAGTTCCAGTAATCAACCGAGGCGCGCAGGCGGCCCACCTCGAAGATGCCCCCGACACTGTAGGACGTGGCCTTTTCCGGCCCCAGGTTGGGATTGCCCTTCGTCTCCACAGGAAGGGTCTGACCAAAGACCACCAGCCCGGCAAGCGAACTGACCGGAGCCACCGATTCCTGCGGCGGCGCGCGGAAGGTGGTGCCTACCGATCCGCGCAGCGCGAACCACGGGAATGCCTGGAATTTGGCGCGGAGCTGCGGATTGAAAGTCGACCCGCCCTTCGCGCCATAGTCCTCGAAGCGAGCCGCGGCGCTGATATTGAATGTGTCGAATACCGGAATATTGAGCTCGCCGAACACGGCATAGATCGTCTGGCTCAGGCTGACCGGCGTTCCTTGCGATTCCACCACCAGCGGCGAAGTGGGCTTGGGAAAGCAGTTCGTGTTGCCGTTGAGCGGCGTGTCCGCGCAGGGGTAAAGCAGCGCATTGGTGAACGAGCCATATTCGGTGCTGTAGCTGTTGGTGCGAACCTGTCCGCCCACGGCCCAGCGGATCGGCCCGCCTGGCAGTTCGATCGGGGCCGTCCCTGAAAGCCCCGCGTCGATATTCATGATCTTGGTAACGAACTGGTACTGCATCTGCGGGAACATCCAGTCGACCAGTTCCTTGTTGTTGTTGGCTAAAGCCGGAACATATCCCGGATTGGTGAGCCCGAGCGGCGGGCTGCCCGGCAAGGCGTTGGAAAACGGGTTGAAGTAGGAGCAACTGCCCACGCCTGGCGTGCCGGTGGCATAGTTGCAGTTGGGGCCGCCCAGGCCGCGCAGCGCAGCCTGAAGGCGGACCGTCAGCGTATCGCGGAAGGTTACCTTGCTGGCATAGCGGCCGTAGGTCACGCCCAGGTTCCAGGCCAAATCGCGTGCAAGGCTGCTGTCGCCCAGCGTTCCGCTCAATTCAGCCGTAGTCCGGAAGACCGAGCGGTATTGCGGGGTGTAGTTCGGCCCGTAGTCGAATAGCGGATTCCCGCCCGACAGGAACGGACGGAACGCGCCCAGCGGAATGAGCGCACCGTTAGTGCCCCACGGAAAATAGTTGGGATAGGCCGCCACGATGGCTTGGTAGCCCGGGTTAGTGCTCGGGATGTAATAGCCGCCCAGCGTGGCCGGCGTAACGGAAGTGTTGAGCCCGCCGAACCCGGCCGGCAATGCCGACGCGGGGACTTCGCGAGAAACGGCAAACGAAGGCGTGCGGTTCGGGCTGGGTGCATCGGTGAACGAATAGAGCCCGTCGATGGTCAGGGTAACCCGGTCCGACAGCTCTGTCTTCAACTTGCCGTAGAACTGGGCCCGGACCTGCTTGTCGACGAGGTTGTCCCACACCGTGTAATGCGCCCGGCACACGGTAAAGCCACCCGGCGTCGGGTTGGTCAGCACTTCGCCCAGTGCCGCGCAGCCGGGATCGGGCAGTGCCGCCCCAAGCTGGGTCGAGCCGTTAAGCGGGATAAACCGGCCGGGGTTTGCCGCCGCCGACCAGCCGCCCTGCGGATTGCTTTCGAAGGGCAGGACCGCCCAGTCGCGCGCCAGCACCGGCAGGTCTGACTTGTACTGAAAGCCGGCTGACAGCATCAGGCTGGTTCGCTCGCCGCGCTTGCCCCACAGCACACTGCCGCTCAAATCGCCGTCAGAACCTGTAATGTAACGATAGTCGGCGTTAAGCTCGAGTCCGTCGAACCGGTCGCGGGTGATGAAGTTGACCACCCCGGCCACTGCGTCGGAGCCGTATGTCGCTGCGGCGCCGTCCTTGAGCACTTCGACCCGGGCGATCGCCGCCGCAGGAAAGGTGTTCACATCGACGAAGTTGGTGAACGTGGGGAAGCGTTTGCCATCGAGCAGGACCAGCGTGCGTTCCGGCCCCAGGCCGCGCAGGTTCACTGACGCCTGGCCCTCGTTGGAGGCGCCCCGCCCAGCGATGAACTGGTTCGATTCGCCAATGATGCCGCTTGCCGCCGGCAGCGCCTTGAGCATTTCGACCGTAGAGGGCGAGCCCTGCTTGGCCATGCTTTCCGCTGTGATCACGTTGACCGGAATGGCCCCCGTCTCGGCCGCGCCCCGAATGTAGGTTCCCGTCACGACGATCTCGTCCGCGGGCGCCTGGTCGGCCGGGCCATTGGTGCCGCCCGGCGCCTGCTGGGCCGCGGCCACGCCGGGCATCAGCGCCGCGGCCATGGCCAGAGCAGCGGTCGAGCAAGTCAAGGCGTTTCGCAAAATGAGCATCTTGGGCTCCCCCCATGGTTCAGCAAGCGAAAGCAACCACAATCCCGGCATTCGCACAAGTCATAAATAGATATTTATCGTCTTTTTGTGCGGTGAACACGGATTTATCGGAACGAAACCGCATCATAGCCGGGAAAAAACGGCTCTATCCGACTGCGCCAAACCGCTGGAGGACATTCAGGGTGATTCGTGGGACAAAGCTCAGCCCGCTGGCGAGCGCGCTGGCCCATTCGGTTGTGCCGGCATTGAATACCTCGCCTTTTTCGCGCCGGAACGACGCCATTACCGCGTGCCCCCGGCGAAGGCGGTCCTGCGCACCAGCTTCCGAATGGCCGTGGGCGACCAAAGCTGCGAGTTCCAACTTCTCGGGCGCAAGTATCGGCGGATAGGCCGTCCCCGGCTCTTCCGCGAAGACGGCAGGAGCCATGGCGATTACCGCCAGGTCAGCAGGAACGCCCAGGTGCGGAACTGCCGACAGGCGCCCATCTGTGTTGAATTGCAGCAGACAACCATCGTTTTCATAAGCGAGCAAAGGGCTGTCCCCGCCAATCTGGTCACCATAAAACAGGTCGCAACCCTCCAAGGCCCAGTGCGTCTCGTCATACACCGTATAGCTGCCAGTGCCCCGCGCCACGCACATGCCAAGGCGGTGATAGCCGCCAAGCAGAAAGGTCAACCCCAGGAGCGCAGCCTCGGGTCTGGCGAATTGCGGATGGGACCACAGCCCCGTCGCCGCGCTGGCCAGATCCGGCTCACGATCGATGCCTCGCGACTTGTGGCAAACCATCCGGCTTCCGTCCCACCGCACCTTCCAGTAAGACGTGTTTCCAGAAAAGACCGCCAGGTTTCCGCCTTGATCGACATAGTCATCAAGCGCCTGCCGCTGCGGGCCCGACCAGTATTCTGAATGCCCCACGACGAGGACGCAGGCATAGCCGTCCAATACGTGCGGACGGTCATTCAGGTCGCGGTCGGTCGCATAGTCCAGGCCAATCCCATGCTCTTCGCACCAGGCGACGAACTTGTGCTCCCACTTGTTCTTGAACCCGGCCGGATTATCCAGAGGACCCAACCCATGCTCGGCGGTGAAACGCCGCGACGGCATGTCCGGGAGCTCACCGGCCCCCCGCAATCCGCCGTTCATCAGCTTGGGCACGCCCTCCGGGGCGTTCAGGATCCCTTGGGCGAAGGGCCGCTCCTGCGAGACGATGCCGACCGCTTGGTCCAGAGCCTCGAACAGCCCCAGCCGGCCGTCCATCACTGCCCCGATATCGCCGTAAGTGCTGCGCCCGCCCCACCAGTTGTAAGCTTGGTACGTGTTGGTGGCCAAGACCAGCAAAGCGCGTTGCGTACGGGCGGACGGCAACACACAGACGAAATGGCAGGTGGTTTCGCCCAGCTCATTCTCGAACCGCAGTTCGTAGTACCCGCTTTCCCAACCAGCGCCGACGGTGAAGGTGGCGGTAACCGGCCAGCCGCAGCCCATCGTGTCCGCGTCCGCGGGGACCGCGTGCTCGACCGTTGCAATATTTTTAACCTCGAGCACGACGCCGCGCTCGCGCCCGAGCCGGGCGATCTCCAGGCGGCAAACTTCACCGCTCGAAGAAAGGTGAATGTCGACCGGATCGCCCGGCCGGGCGCTCAGAACACTGGTGTAAGCTGCGATCATTCGAGCGTCTCCGCATGGCCCGCGAACAAAGTTGCTTGCTAACCCGATAAAAAACGGAAAATATCGCCGGTAGCAAGTGATTCTCGATAAATGTCGGTTTTTGAAAACCGCACAACCAACGATGAGGGGCCGATGCCGCGAGCCAAGCGAACCAATTCCAACGACGCGGTGGGCAGCCGGACCGCGATTCCCCGCGAGCCGTCGCAGGAGCGAAGCCGCGTGCGATATCGTACCCTGCTCGACGCCACGGCCGAACTCGTCGAGGAGCGCGACTTTGCCGATATCAGCCTCTACGACATCAGTGACAGGGGCAAAGTCCCCCCCGCCTCGGTCTATCATTTCTTCCCGACCAAGGAAGCCGCCTTCGTGGCCTTGGCCAAGCGCTATCTTGAAGACCTGGCGCAAGTCCTCAACCACCCCACACCGCTGGACGAGGTCAACGGCTGGGACGACCTGCTGACTATCCGTTATCAGCGCGTGGTCGCTTACTACAACGCCCACGCAGCTTTCGCGCGGATCGCCTTCAGCGGCTCGACCATATCCGAGATTCGACGAATCGACGCCGATTACCTCGCTGATGCCCGGCACACCCCGCTCGGTTGGCTGTCAAATTACCTCGATATGCCTTACCTGCCGCAGGCCGAATTCAAGTTCGCCTGCCTGGTCGGCATTTACGACGGCATTTGGACCCTGTCCTATTCGCGCCACGGCCGGATTGCCGAACCCTTCGCTCGCGAGGGGCTGCGGGCCGGCATCGCATTTTGCCGAACCTTTCTGCCAGACGTAATTCCCTTCCGAACCCCGAAGAGTGCGCCTCCGGCTGCCCCCGCGAGCCGCGACGGCAATGTGAAAGCGCCGAAGGCGGCGAGCAGGCCGGAATGACCGCGCCCGTTCCATCATCGCGGGTGGAGACCGCCAGTGCAGGCGCCGGGCAATCGCCCGCCCGCCGTCGCTATCTCCTGATCCTGCTCATGCTTGCCTACGTACTGTGCTATGTCGATCGTCAGGTAGTCACCATTCTTGCCGAAGCGATAAAGCAGGACCTGGGCCTGGCGGACTGGCAGATCGGCGCCATGTCCGGGCTAGCCTTCGCTATCTTCTATACCGGCTTCGGCGTGCCCGTCGCTCGCCTCTCCGAACGTACCAACCGCCCTCGCCTGATCGCCGCTGCGATTTTGCTATGGAGCGCGTTCACCATGCTGTGCGGCGCGGCAACCGGTTTTTCCGCCCTGCTCCTGCTGCGGATGGGCGTGGGCCTGGGCGAGGCGGGGTGCGCGCCGGCATCACATTCGCTGATCGCCGATTCCGTCCCGCGCGAGATTCGCTCGTCGGCGCTGGCGACCTTCTCGCTCGGAGTCCCGCTGGGCACGCTGCTCGGACTGGCGATGGGCGGGATCATCGCCGATGCCTATGGCTGGCGCTGGGCCTTTGTCATCGCCGGCCTGCCCGGCCTCGTCCTGGCGCCGATGATCTTCCTTACCCTGCGCGAACCCCGCTCTCTCGCCCAGTCATCCTCCGTCCCGCAGGTGACCATGCGCGAGGTGTTCAAGGAGCTGTCCGGCAAGCGGACCTTCTGGCTCGCCGCACTCGGAGCGGGGGGCATCGCGTACAACGGCTATTCCCAGTCCGCCTTTATTGCCCCGTTCTTCCTACGCGCTCACGGCCCGGAACTTGGGGTTCTGGCAGCGCGGTTCGGACTTGAAGCGGTCGGCTTTCTGGGCATCGTGCTGGGCGTGTTGCAGGGCCTGTCCGGCGTTCTGGGAGCAATGGCGGGCGGGGCCATCGCCGATCGCTTCGGCGCCCGGCAACCGAAGGTTTATATGACTATACCCATGGTCGCCTGCCTGCTCGGCATTCCGCTCTACCTGGTCATCTTCACCACCCCCAACATCGGCTTGGCGCTCGGCCTCAGCGCGCTGTCGTTCTTTGTCGGCAACATGTGGTACGGGCCCGTCTACGGCGTGGCGCAAGGCGTGGTCGATCAGCGGCACCGATCGACGGCAGCCTCGCTAATCATCCTGATCATGAGCGTGATCGGCATCGGCTTGGGTCCGCTGGTCACCGGCCTGCTCAGCGACATGGCCAGCGCCCGCCTCCAGCTCGGCCCGACCGATGGCCTGCGTTTTGCGCTGCTCGCCTCGCCGATCGGCATGGTCCTCTCGGTCGGGCTCTTTTGGCAAGCCCGTAAATCGGTGGAGGACGACCTTGTCGGATGACTCGCAAAGCTGCCCTGATCAGGGCGGCCCCCTCATGTTCGGAGGGATCGCCGACGATCTCACTGGCGCAATAGAATTGGCCGGAATGCTGGCCGCCGGCGGCTGCCACGCCGCGGTTGGCATGGGCCCCTCGGCTATTCCCGAGGAGGTGGTCGAGCTTGACGCGCTGGTGCTGGCGATCAAATCGCGCGTGGTGCCGGCGCCAGTGGCGGCGCAACGCTTTGCCGAGGCAGCGGCGTCGCTCCGGCAGGTCGGGGCGCGGCAGCTGTTCTTCAAATACTGCGCCACGTTTGACAGCACGCCTGCTGGCAACATCGGCCCCTGCGCCGATATCCTGCGCACGCAGACCGGCGCCGCTGCGCTGCTGTTCTGCCCCGCATTTCCGAACGTGGACCGCACGGTGTACCGCGGACATCTGTTCGTGGCGGATCAGTTGGTGTCAAATTCGCCCAAGCGCCACGACCCGCTGACGCCAATGACCGAGCCTGATCTGGTCAAGGTCCTCGGCGCGCAAACCCGCGAAAAGGTCGGCTTGCTTCCCTTGCCAATCATCCGCGCGGGCGAGCAGCAGGTGCGCCGCGCCCTTGCCGAAGGCGCACGGGCAGGCACGCCCTACCTCATCGCCGACACGGCCGAGGAAGCGGATCTTGTGGTTTTGGCGGAAGCGACATGGGATTCCTGCGCCATGACCGGTGGCTCTTCGGTCGCGGCACACTACCCGGCGCTGTGGCGCCGTAACGGGCTGATCGGCAGCCGCGCAGCGCCAGCGCTTCCCCGACGGCGCGGGCGGGGGGCGGTGCTGGCGGGAAGTCTCGCCGAACGGACGGCAGTACAGATCGCGGAGTTCTCCCACCACCATCCCACGCTGCACCTGGATATCCTGAACAGCGCCCACACGCCCGAAATGGCGGCGCGCTGGGCCCTAGAAAACTCTGGCCCGATCTGCATCGCCACTACCACCTCGCACGAAAGAGCCCGTGAAATCCAGCAGGCTCTCGGCGCAGGCGAGGCCGCCCGCCAAGCAGAGCGCCTGCTCGGCGAGATCGCCGTCCGACTCGTGGCGTCCGGGTTCGACCGCTTGCTTGTCGCCGGCGGGGAAACCTCAGGCGCGGTGGTAGATGCCCTCGCGATTCGCCATCTTGCGGTGGCCCCGTTCACGGCACCCGGAGTCGGCCTCTGCCACGCCGAATTGCCCCGGCCCATCACGCTGTGTCTCAAGTCGGGTAAGCTGGGCGACACCGCGATGTTCGCGCGCGTACTGGCGGAAATGGAGGGAATGGAGTGACCGAGGAAACACTAAGAGCCGAAGTCGCGACCACCTATGCCGAACTTGTCACCCGCGGCCTTTGCGTCGGCAGTGCGGGCAACGTCAGCGTGGCGACGGACTGCGGCATGCTGATCACGCGCAGCGGCGCCTCCGCGGCGCTTTCCTCAGCCGATGTCGTGGCCTGCGATCTTGCCGGAACTCCGGAAGGCGAGCTTGCGCCTTCGAGCGAATGGGAAATGCACGCGGCGCTCTACCGCTCTCGCTCCGATGCCCGCGCGGTCGTGCATACCCATTCGGACGCATGCGTGGCCCTTTCTGCTCTTGGGGAGCCCCTGCCGGCCTTTCACTATATGGTCCTTGGCTTCGGCGGGGCCGACGTTCGCTGCGCACCCTATGAGACGTTCGGCACACAAGCTTTGGCCACGGCCGCAGTGTCAGCCATCGCAGGCCGGACAGCGTGCCTGCTCGGCAATCATGGCATGATCTGCCACGGCCCGAACCTGAAATCCGCCTTGGAAACCGCGTCCCGGCTGGAAACCTTGGCCAGGCAATATATAATGGCGCTAAGTGTCGGCACGCCGCGCCTGCTGACGCTGGACCAAATAAGGGCGGCGCAAGAACGGTACCGAACCTACGGTCAAGCGCGAGCATAATTCAGTTTGACTGCGGAGGCTTCGTTATCCTGCAGCCCAGCTTCTCGGGTGGAGTTCTCCTTCCGCGTGCTAATTGTATGGCCGTTCAAACTCTGGCTCTCGCGCATGTAACGGGGTATAGTGCCGCCAGACTATAGGCAGGGGATCAACCCACCGGGGCGAGGTTCTTCAACGTCGGCGCGAGATCCGGGACTTGGTCGGCAAGTCCCTTCATAACCATGATGCCCACCGCCGGCGGATCAGCAATATTCCGCTAATGCTGTATCGCACGGCACGGACAAGCCGCCTGCCCGAATTGGATCGGTGCTGCAACCGTGCCGCCTGCTTTTGGTCCCGCTCTTGTCGACAGTTTGGAGGCAGAATTAGCCTGTCCCGGCTGCCGTTCACGGCGCCTGTCTGATTATCAGTTCATTTGGGGGCATTTTGACGTTCGAACTCGAAGTGAGACTGCATCCCGTTCCTGACGTGCTTGCCCACCGGGTTGTTGAGCATCTCGATGTAGATCCCGGAGGCCAGAGTTTCCTCCGAGATTTGAACCATGTTCTGGCCTTCGCCCTGGCTACCTGATCGAGGGATATCGCAGCCAAGGGGAAACGCAGTAGCATGGTCCGGTGAATGCACAGTCCGAACATCGTCGCCCGAAAGGGTTGGAAGTGGAGCACTTTGAACCCCGGTGATAAGTTCAAGGTGACAATGAACCCCATGCGGACGGTGGCCCAGCGGGCAGCATCGTTTCGGTTCAGATCTCCAATGGAACGGTGCTCATGAGCGCGGAACGCAATGACCGGGTTTGGTCTCATTGCAATGCTATTGACGTGAGGTAATCGAGACCGGAGTTTTCATATGCGCCGGCTTGAGTGAAGGACGCCAAAGCGGCAGCCGGCCAGTCAGTGACACCTCGCCCTGGACCAATCCCGGCACAGACCCGCCCAATGAAATGCTCCATATGGACTTCTTCGCGCCTCGCCCCACTGTAGCGGCATGCGTGAAGACAGCGACGCCGAGCCCATCACCGACCTCATCCAGGGCCTGCTTCTCGAAGCCGGGCGCCTGATGGAGGACGAAAGCGTCCCACTGGCACTGGCCTTCCCCGGCGAGTCAGCCCCGATCGCGGCGCGCATTGCCCGGTTGCATCAAGTCGCCACGGATCTCCTCACTCTGGCGACCGCCGCACAGACACTCGCGTCCAGGCTCGGCGCCAGGTCCGACCCAGTCTGACCCCACGAGCAGAATTCCCGCTCATCGGCCACATTCCATTCGACTTCGCTGCCACGCGAAGCATTGGTGTCGTCACTGGATCGCAGCGGCAACGCCCCGCTGTTGCCCCGACGGCAGGCGCGGTCGGGGCTCAGGGTGGTGGGAGCAGCACGGTGCTGCTCCAGCTCGAAGGAGACCACCGATGACCCGCACAACACCTCTCAGCGACCTCCAGCTGATCCTGCTCTCGCATGCCGCCAAGACCAGCGGCGGAAGCGTGTTCCCTCTGCCCGATTCCGTCACCGATCGGCCCCGTGCCCATAAGGAGCTGGCGGCCCTGCTGGGCCATGGCCTCGTCGCCGAAACCGAGACATCCAACCCGGCGGCAAGCTGGCGCGAGGATGGCGACCTCCACTTCGGCCTCGTGATCACGCAGCAGGGCAATGCAGCTATCGGCCTTGGCGCGGACGATGCGGACGCGCCGGACAGCCCGACCGGGGACACGCCGCCAGCCGAGGACACCGAGAAGCCCGCCGCCGCACCGCGCGCGGTGCGCGACGGCAGCAAGATCGCCAACGTCCTCGCCCTGCTGCAGCGCGCTGGGGGCGCAACGCTGGCTGACCTGACCGAAGCGACCGGCTGGCTGCCACACACCACCCGCGCCGCCCTGACCGGCCTCAAGAAGAAGGGCCATGTCATCGCCAAGGGCAAGCGGGACGACGCCACCTGCTACAGCATCGCGGGAGAGCGGTGATGGCGAAGCGGTCCGCATCGCAGACCGCGCAGGCCGTTTCGGCGCTGGAGACCATGTCGCTCGGTGAGCTGCGCGCCGAGTGGCAGCGGCGCTATGGCCTGCCGCCCCGGCACCGCGCAGCTGACCTGCTGCGCCGGGTACTGGCCTGGCGCATTCAGGCCGATGTCCACGGCGGTCTCGATGCACCGACCCGGCGCATGCTGGAGAAGGATCAGGCCGGGGTGAAGATCTCGCCCACCGCGGGCATGCGCCTTGCCCGCGACTGGGCCGGACGCCGCCATGAGGTCTGTGTGATCGAGAGCGGCGTGGTCTACGAGGGCTGCACCTACGGCAGCCTCTCCGAGGTCGCCCGCCACATCACCGGCCAGCGCTGGAACGGCCCGCGTTTCTTCGGCCTGCGGCAGGAGAACGTCCGGTGACGCTCGCGAAAACCCGCTTCCGCTGCGCGATCTACACCCGCAAGTCGACCGAGGAGGGCCTCGACCAGCAGTTCAACACCCTCGATGCCCAGCGGGCTGCCTGCGAGGCCTATATCCTGAGTCAGGCCGGGGAAGGCTGGGAATGCCTGCCCGAGTTCTATGACGATGGCGGCTGGTCGGGTGGCAACATGGACCGCCCGGCCCTCAAGCGCCTGCTCGACGATATGTCCAGGGGCCGGATCGACATCGTCGTCGTCTACAAGGTCGACCGCCTGACCCGCTCCCTGATGGATTTTGCCCGGATCGTCGAAACCTTCGACAGCAACAATGCCTCGTTCGTCAGTGTGACCCAGGCATTCAACACCACCAACTCCATGGGGCGCCTGACCCTCAACGTCCTGCTCTCCTTCGCCCAGTTTGAACGCGAGGTGACCGGCGAGCGCATCCGCGACAAGATTGCCGCCTCGCGGGCCCGCGGCATCTTCATGGGCGGCAATGTCCCGCTCGGCTATGACCTCGGCGACCGCAAGCTGGTCATCAACGAGACCGAGGCCGAAACGGTCCGGCATATCTTCGCCCGCTACCTCGAGCTGGGCTCGATCGTCGCGCTGGCGCAGGAACTCGACCGGGAGGGCATTCGCTCGAAACGCAGCACCGCCCGCAACGGCAATGTCCGCGGCGGCCTCAGGTTCACCTGCGGCGCTATCTCCCATGTCCTCCGGAACCGGGTCTACCTCGGTGAAGCGGTCCACAAGGGCGCTGCACACAAGGGCGAGCACGAGGCGATCATCCCGAAGAAACTGTTCGCCGCGGTCGAGGCCAAGCTTGCCGGCAACCGCCACCGTCAGGTTACCCGCAAGACCCGGGCCGCCGGCTGCCCGCTTACCGGCAAGCTGTTCGACGCCGACGGCCATCCGATGCGACCGAGTTTTGGTCACGGGCGCGGCCGGAAGATCTACCGCTACTATGTCAGCGAGACGCTGCTCCCCAATGGCCGGATCGGGAATTCCGACAACATGGGCGGCCAGCGCCTGTCCGCCGAGCGGGTCGAGCGGCTTATCCTCGACCGGCTCGCCTGCCTGCTGCCGGCGGGCACCGTACCGCAGGACCTGTTCGGGATGATCGAGCGGGTTGACTGCCGGGGCGAGGAGCTGCGGATCGCGATCGAGGCGGCTGCGCTGGCCGCCGACAACCGCTGTGACGACATGCTGGCCGGGCGGGCCCAGCAGATCGATCCCGCCGCGTGCATCGTCGGCAACCAGCTGCGGCTTTCGCTCGACGCCCGCGCTACCCGCCGCGGCAGGACCATCCATGCCAGGGTCCATCTGCTCGACGATGCCGAAAAGCGGCAGGCGCTGGCCGACCTCGTTCGGGCCTCGCATCGCAAGCTGGCCGAGCTGGGCGCCTCTCCGCTTGATCCGGAGCACCACCACGAGATGACCCCGCCCGTCAATGAGTGGTCCCGGTTGCGGATCCCGGTCGGGTTTCTCGCGCCCGATATCCAGAAGGCGCTGCTGCAGGGCACAGCTCGGGCCGGACTTGATCCGGACCTCCTGCTCTCGCGGGACCTGCCGCTCGAGTGGGAGGCCCAGCGGCGATTTCTGGGGATGCGAGGGCAATAACCGGCGGCAGTGGGTACCGCATCAAACCGCGACGCTATCGGCCGCCCAACGGTCCCAATTCAGAAAAGCGGAGAATGTAGAGTCGGCCTGGTCTCGGCTAATCGGACCGCGACCGCCGATAGCCGGCGCGCTGCGCTTCCTGCTCCGTGCAGAACATCGCCTCCGCGCGGGTGACATTATAGTATTTCATGCCAGGCAGATGGTAGATCCAATCGCCCCGGCGACTGTGGTTGCCCTTGATTGTGCAGCCGCTGAACCCTTCGGCGCGGCCAGGTTGAACCCGCCGCTGAGAGCCCATTGCAGCCGCGGGCGGTAGCTTGGCCATCCGATAGTCGGCCGGCGGCGTAAACTCGGACGCCCAAATCCCGAGCCTGCCGGCTTTGGCCCGGGCCTCTTGGCCCACATAAGCGTCGCTGTATGCGCGGTAGGCAACCGCCCAGCCATTCTCAACCAGGGTCTTGTTCAGCTCGAGGTATCCGGCTGAGCAGACCGCAAGAAGCCGGGCATGCGCATCCCGCTCGAAACCAGAACATTCGATCCGCTGATCCTGCACCAGAGAGGTCAGTTGGGTTTTGGCCTCTTGCCCGCAGGTCCAGCTTTGCCCGCCGCGCTGGCACGTCTGATCAAATTCTGGGGCGTCGATACCGACCAGGCGGACCTGCTGCCCGGCAACGACTAAGGAATCGCCGTCGATCACCGTTGCGGGCCCAGCGATGGTTTCCGCGAGCGTGGGCGCTGCTAACCCCGTAATGAGGACGCTGCCGAGTGCCACGTGGATGTTGCGAAAAGCAGTCATCGTGTCAGCCTAGATATCAGGGCTAGATGATCGATTAACAACAAATATCCGCGCGGCAAACTGGCGATGCTTGCTTGGTTGGACCGTGTCAGGCAGGCCAGGTTGATGGACCGGGCTTATCTTTCACTCGCCGCGGGCGCGATAGGCCTTGCCAGCGACAACGAGCTCTATGGGCAGTTGGCCAAGAAGCTCCCGTTCGCCGTTGAGCCCACCCAGCGCGCAGCGTGGGAATACCAAATTGCGCACCTGCGGGCCCTCGCCCATGAATTGCCCCATGCACACTTCCTTCTCGAATTTCTAATCCCGCGGATGGGCCGGCGGGCGGACCTGATCGTGCTCGAGGCCGGAATGGTCTTTGTGGTCGAATACAAACTGGGCGC
This sequence comes from Novosphingobium flavum, assembly GCF_014230315.1. Classification (GTDB taxonomy): domain Bacteria; phylum Pseudomonadota; class Alphaproteobacteria; order Sphingomonadales; family Sphingomonadaceae; genus Novosphingobium; species Novosphingobium flavum. Next base: position 23,991 of record NZ_JACLAW010000002.1, read on the forward strand.
GCGACACTTCGACCGATCGGGGCTGGATCAGGTCTACGGCTACGGCCTCGATCTCAAGCATTTCCACGAGACTAGCCATGCCCGCCGGATTGTCCCACTCCTCGTGGCGACGGAAGCGCCGGCCGCGCCAGGGCCGGCTCTGCGCTGGGATGAAGATGGCTTGGCCAAGCCAATTGGCGTGGCCCCGGCCGCACTGGCTCACACCATCAAGCAGATCGCGAGCACCTCTACCGAAGTGCACCTGGACGCCGAGACTTGGCTTGCCGGCCGTTATCGGCCCACCCCGACCATCGTGGAGGCTGCCCAGGCCTTGTACCGCGGCCATCAGGTGGAGGAGATCTCGCGTTCCGAGGCCGGCGCCGAAAACCTCACGGTGACCGCCGACTATATCGCAGCCGCAATTGAGACCGCCAAGCGTGAGCGAAGGAAGATCATCTGCTTCATCACGGGCGTGCCTGGATCCGGTAAAACGCTGGCCGGGCTAAACTTGGCCACCGCGCGGCAGCGTGCCCATTCAGACGAGCATGCAGTATTCTTGTCGGGCAATGGGCCACTCGTTGACGTGCTGCGTGAGGCACTCGCGCTCGATGCGGTCGCCAAGGCTCGCGAGGCCGGCAAGAGCACTTCCAAAGCCGTGGAGGAGCGCCGCGCCGCCGCGTTCATCCAGAACATTCATCACTTCCGCGATGACGCACTCGCAACCGCCGTCGCACCTGTCGAGAAGGTGGCGGTGTTCGACGAGGCCCAGCGGGCCTGGGACGTCGCGCAAACCTCCAAGTTTATGCAGCAGAAGAAAGGGCAGGTGGGTTTCGCCATGTCCGAACCCGAATTCTTGCTGAGCGTGATGGACCGCCACGAAGATTGGTGCGCGATCATTTGCTTGGTGGGCGGCGGGCAAGAAATTAACACCGGTGAGGCTGGCATCGACGAGTGGCTCCGGGCGCTCGAGCGGTCGTTCCCACATTGGCAGGCCCATGTACCGCAGACACTGACCCACACCTGCCAGGTTGCCGACGAGGTAACAGCGCCGGCGCTGCATCTCGCGACCTCGCTCCGCTCGTTTCGTGCAGAACGGCTGTCGGATTTTGTTGGGCACGTGATCAGCGGTGATGCCGCTGCTGCCCGGCAAGTGCGGACAGAGCTCGACAACTATCCGCTGCTGTTCACCCGGGATCTCCGCGCGGCTCGAACCTGGCTACGGTCGCGGCGGCGCGGGCCAGAACGCGCAGGGTTGCTCGCCTCCTCCAACGGCTCCCGCCTGAAGCCCCACGGCGTGTTCGTCAAAGCCAAGATTGAGCCGGCAAAATGGTTCTTGGCCGCCACTGAGGACGTGCGTTCATCCGACGCGCTGGAAGACGCGGGCACCGAATTTGACGTGCAAGGACTCGAACTCGACTGGGCATGTTTGTGTTGGGATGCCAATTTGCGGCGGGCAAGCGATCGCTGGCAGGCCCTGCAATTCAAGGGCACAACCTGGCAGACCGTCAATGACGAGCAGCGCCAGCGTTACGTCGCGAATTCATACCGGGTGCTGCTCACGCGGGCCCGGCAAGGGTTGGTGGTCTTTGTTCCCCAAGGCGAGAGCGCCGATGCGACACGCCCGCCCGCGGTCTATGATGCGATCGCCGCGTTTCTCGCACACTGTGGCTTCGCTGTGCTGCCGCCACTACCAGGCGGCCCGGGTGGCGGTTGAAAGGACACTGGAATTTAGGCGCACGACCTTTCTGGCATTGGCAATCCTACCGCGGGAACATCGCGTCCGATCGTCGCATCCGTCATAAATCCAACCGAGGCACTATCTGGTAAAGGGCGCTGCAGACCGACGGCTTCGTTGGGCGGTCCGGAACGGCTCCTATCGAACCAATCCGGGTCGAAGCTGCCCTTGGGGCAGCAGGGTTCATGAGCGCGCCGCAGACTTTCGGTTTGGGCGAATCAGCCCGTCTGGAATCGTCTGCGAAAGCTGACTAACGCGCAGGCTGATTGGGATCGCGCTGCTTGGGTTTGATGCGCGCCACCTCGGCTTTTATTTCCGAAACTTGGTCCGAAAGCTTCTTGATTTCGCCCTGTTGGCGTTCGACCTCCCCCCTAAGCGCCGGAACAGAGGCCCGTGCGTCTTTTGGGGTCAAGCCATAGCGATCAACATCGCGGATATGTTGGTCAAAGGACCTTTCTAACCCTGTCGTTTTGTCTCTGATCCCACCAATGTCGGTCTGATTGTCGTGATAGTATTGCCAAGACAAGCCCGCGACCGTGGCAGCGAGGCCAATTGCGGAGATTGCACCTACCAAAATACCGCCAATGCTCCAATTGCGAAGTGACTTCGCGGATTGTTCGGATTTTTGCGCCAGATCGGCCGCTATAGTGGCCTTGTCATTTGCCTCGGAAACCATGTCCGGGATAGAGCTGCGAATAGCGATTGGTGCCGCATCCGCGAAAATTGGCTTTGCTGCTTTTTCGATCATTCCTTTAATATTAGGAAATTCGGTGTTTGACGGCGGACGTCCATGCGTTGGATTCGATGAAGTCTTTGTAAACTCGATCCAGATCAGCCCATCATCTTTCGAAATATAATATGGTTCATTTGTGAGATTATGAAGTGGTATGCAGAGCTTTCCCCAAAATCCCGGATCAACAAGTGGCCCCGTGCCCAATAGCAGCCCCCGGTGAACGTGATTGATTTGAAGATTGAATCGGACGGCGATAAATGGTGGCAGCCTGAAATATACATCAGACTCAACGAATACAATAGAATTGGCTGGTATTTCTAGAAAATCTTGAGAGCCATTATATATTGTTTTGGGGTAATTAACCCCCTTTTCGTATATAAAGGCAACGCTTCCGATTTTGCTTTCATACGAGGCGGCCTTGAGGGGGGACTTATTGCCATTCCTCCCGTCAAACGGGGCTATCATGCCCGTTTTTTTGACATAGTCGATAATGTGATCTGCGGACAAAAGCGCTGATCGAATTCTTGGGAACGGGTCGGCGGCGGGATTCTTGCTGGACATCTTGAATGGCTCGGCCAGCGCCAATGCCGAATCGTTATCGAGTTGGATCATCTAATCAAGCCCTAACAGGCCGACCAGCCTGCGAAGGATTTGGCGTCATTCCACGGTCAGAGAAGCCGAAATGCGTCATCGCAAGGCCGATTGCGTCAGAGACTTCTCGAATGAAGTCGTTGATTTTGCTGTTTGCGTCGTCCAAATCAGCCTCAAGGCCGACATAATCCAAATGATTCAAGACAATCATGGTCGGATTGTTGCAAGCAATCGCTGCCTTTACCACCGATGCATCAAAGTGGCCGACGCGGCGCAGTTTCTTGGTTACGGTCGTGAATTCGCGAAGGTTGGTTTGCGCGTCAATAGATTCGGAAATCGCTTCCCAGCTGGTCTCGCCAGGCAGTGGCCCTGAATTGCCGGCAACCCTGATCGGATAGGAGCGGATGACGAGCACGACGTTATCCACATCCATCGGGCTCAGCCCGGTCTCAGCCAATGCCGCAGCGGCCGTCGTCGCGCGCGAAGTGGCCTTGGGCCAATAGCCGCCATCGTAGAGCGAGAGGCCGAAACCCTGCGTCCCTTCGATGACGATTCTCGCGCCAGCATCTAGCCAGTTCCGCATCAAAGCTGTCGTATCGCGCAGGAACGGCTCGAGCACTCCGCAGTGTGCCGCATCATGACGGTGCAACGGAAAGTTGGATGCCTCGCGCGCGACCTGCGCCATGATCGCCGCGCCGACACCACTACCGGTAGATCCAATTCCCGAAACCAGTCCGGCATCCACTTCCCAGGCCTTTTGTTCTGGGGTGATGACGTTTGCATAGGGGCTGACAAAGATGCGGTCGCGCGGATAGTCGAGATCTTCGATTTCGCCCAGCAAGACATCGACATCGATGTAGGAACCAGCGGGGAAGACGATATCGGCATTCCGATCGATCGCCCCAGCGGGGAGTTGCCGCAGGGCAAATTTCCGCCCCGATCGATCATAGGCGGTATGGCCCGAGTTAGGTCCGCCCACCCGCACCACCGCAATCCGCCCTTCGGTCGCCATCCTGACGAGTTCAAGGGATACCTTGCCCTTGCCTTCAGAGCCGAATTGACCACCGACGACGATTGATACTGGCATTAGTTCCCCTCTTCCCACTGGGCCAAGAGACTCAGGAGTAGGGCAGCCATATCGTCCTTTGTTCCGACATTGAAGACCGTTTGCTCAGCGAGCGGTCTAAGCGTTGGAACCATACGCTCGACTTCCGATGCGTTGGCTTCGTCAAATGCCGTAGCCGCCTGCAAAGGCGGCAATTCCAGCCTCTCGGCATACCGCGCTCTGCGCACCTCATCAGGCGCCGACACATGGATGTGGTGAAACCGGAAGCCGAACTTTTCTTTCAAAAACGCATGATCATCGGGGAAGCGAAGGCCGTCTACCACAATTGCGGCTGCCCCTGCGACTCTGGAAATGGTCCGTTCTGCCAGCTCTCTTTGGCGCCCATCCCGATTTATCTCGGCTCCAACTAATTGGCGATGATGCCTATCAAGCGGCAGGTTTCGCTCCTTGAGGATGTCATCAATCACCAGACTGAAACGTGTGTAGGCGAAACCTTGATTCTGCAGGATTTCCGCTAGAGTGGTCTTGCCGGCAGCGATTGGCCCGCTGGCTCCAATCACAATGGGCTTACGGCTCACTTCAAGGCGCGGAATGATCAGTGGCGCCTCGTTGGCGGTCCCCAGCTCTTCCGATAGCTCGGCAAGATGGAACGTGCCTACGAGCGCTGACGTGATTGCATCGAGTTCATCGTGCGTAACTTTGGACGCCGCATACTTTCCGCGAATTCCGAAGTTTTTCAGTCCCAGCTTGAGCCACTCCTCGCCCGCTCCCTTTCGCGGGATGCGCATTACGTCTTGGGCTGCCCCAGGGTAGCTCTCAATGACCGGCAAGCCGTGCGATCTGAAAATCGCCGCCAACCTGATACCCCGGGCAGTCAGCTTTTGCATGCTTGGAAGTAGGCAGGGATAAACATTGACTCCCCTTCGCTTCAGCTCGCGCTCGCAAAACCGCATGATGCCGATTTCGTCACGGGTCGGATCATCATCAAAAACGGTCTGCCGACCAAATGGCAGGCAGAGCGGAGAGTCGATCGAGACGAGGTCTGGCGATGCCGACATTGTACGCTCAATGAGATCGTCATCACTGGAAATCGTCTCGGTCTTCGCCTTGGCCCCCTCAAGCAAACACCATCCTGTCGGCCGCGCCTCAGACCCGGTTAGGTCAATCCCAACTATCCTCGAGGTTTCGGCGCGATGACCGTCAAACAACTCACGAAACGTCGGCGCGCGGGTAAGCTCGGGAGCAGGCTTTTTCAGGCCGGCGGGTAGCCTGTGCCGGTCTTTGGGATTGGACCAATCAACGAATTTCACAGCCCGGCCGATTAGATCAGGCTCATAGCCCAGCATATCTAGAGCATGATCCATCAACCCGCCCATCGCAGCGATGTCGGCGCGGTTATATGCGATCAGGCGTTTGAGTGCTGTTAGATCGCCGCGAAGATACTGATGCCACAGTAAGACTGCGGCAAATCCGTCCACTCCTTCCAGGTCCTCACGAAAATTCAATCCCAATGTGATTTCGATGGCCTTTTGACCGCCAGTCAACCCCACCCGCCGACAAAGGTACATCAGATCGATGTGTGTTTCGGGAAGGCATACATGCGGAAATTCTTGCTTCAGAAACCGCTGGTCAAAACGAATTCCATTGAAAGTGACCACTGCAACAGAGTGCTGAGCCGCCCGAATTAATTCAGATGGATCTTGCCCCTTTATGAAGGTGCCAGATTGACCGCCGATGGTCCAACCTACGATCGTGATTTCGTCATAAAAATGACTTAAACCAGTTGTTTCGATATCCAGGAAGAGTACGCGTTGGGGGTGTTCGTGGCAGATTGCTATTTTATCGCGAAGCTCCTTGGGGATTGCTCTAGCAGTCTGGATTCGGGGCATTCGAGGCATGGTCACCTTTCACCACAGATGCCCGGCGGTGTATAGGCACGGAGTAAGCGGACAAGCCCACGGCCCCTCGTCCGGTCCGCTTCGCATGAACAATGAACACTTGGCGTGCCTTGCATTTTCGCTATCGTTGGTCACGAGACGAAAATGGCTAAGAACTCCCGTATCGAATGGACCACCCACACTTTCAACCCCTGGTGGGGTTGCGTGAAGGTGTCACCCGCCTGCAAGCACTGCTACGCAGAAAGCTGGGCAAAGCGTGTCGGTAGCAACGTCTGGGGCATCCAGGCTGAGCGGCGTTTTTTCGGTGATAAGCACTGGGCGGAGCCGTTCAAGTGGGATGCCCTCGCCGCTGCATCCGGGATACGGGCCCGCGTTTTCTGCGCATCAATGGCCGACGTGTTCGAGGATCGCCGCGATCTCGACATCCACCGCGCTCGCCTTTGGAAGCTTATCGAAGCAACGCCGCACCTCGATTGGCTCCTCCTCACCAAGCGCCCCGAAATCATCTCCCAACTCGCGCCGTGGGGCAATCAGTGGCCAGCAAACGTCTGGCTCGGCACTACCGTGGAAACACAGGAATACGCCCAGGAGCGCTTGCCGCACCTTACCGCGATCCCGGCCTCGGTGCGCTTCATATCAGCCGAGCCCCTTCTCGGCCCGGTCGATATCAGCCCTTGGGCCGACAGGTTAGATTGGGTCATCACCGGAGGAGAGAGCGGGCCCAGGGCTCGACCATCCAGTCCGTCGTGGTTTCGCGATTTGCTCAACAGTTGCATGGCGCGCGATGTCGCGTTCCACTTTAAGCAGTGGGGCGATTGGGCACCAGGGCAGGGAATCTCACTCGCCAAAGCTCGAATAGAGACGGTCTCTGACGGCACCACTATGATCCGCGTCGGCAAAAAGCACGCGGGCCGCGAATTGGACGGAGAGACATGGGACGAGCTCCCCGTCGTAAGAACGGCTTAGATCCGAACCATCCCACACTGTTCACTGAACAGGAGATCCCTCCCCGGGAGAAACCCGAGGAGAAGGATTTCAAATCGTTGGCCCATCCGCTTTGGACCGAGAACAAGGCGAAGCTAATCCAAGAATATATCCGTCTCTTCACCTTTGTGACAAAACACGGAACCTATATCGATGGTTTCGCCGCACCGCAGCAGCGCCATCTCAAGGAGCTCTGCTCGGCCAACCTAGTACTTCAAGCAAGACCGCCGTGGATGCGTGAATTCTGGCTGTGCGATCTTGATCCGGCAGGAGTCAGCCTGCTTGAGGAAATCAAGGCCGAGCAGGCGTTACCCAAGCGACGAATTGAGGTGTTGCCCGGAGACTTCAATCTCCGCATTCATGACATCCTTGGTGCAGGGACGATCAAGCCAACCACCGCTACTTTCGCCCTACTAGACCAACGAACATTCGAATGCGAGTGGGCTACAGTGCAGGCGATCGCTCGTCACAAGCAAACCCACAAGATCGAGATATTCTACTTCCTCGCTACCGGCTGGCTTGACCGGTCGATAGCCGCCGTTAGCCGTCCAGAAACCACTGAGCGCCTCACGAAGTGGTGGGGGCGTGAAGACTGGCGCGACCTCAGGAAGATATCCTCGGCTGTGCGCGGCGTTCAGGTAGCCGAGCGCTTCAAGGCCGAACTGGGCTACACCTACGCCTATCCCTACCCGATCCACAGCGAGCGGCGAGGTGGGCGAATCATGTACCACATGATTCACGCCACAGATCATCCCGCTGCCTCACCCCTCATGCAGCGCGCCTACCGCAAGGTCGCAGGCCGCTCATTGGACGATAGAGAGGCGCAGCAGGATCTTGAGGCTCTTCTCGCACAATATATGGGCAAAGGTGACCTCGACGCGGTCTTCGATCTTGGCGAACCTTTCGATGGGACACCTATCAGCGTCCCCACCTCTCGATCCGACGCGCTCCCTGCGAAACTGGATGCGACATCACAGGAGCTTGACGATGTCATTTCGCGTTTAGAGGGCGCTGTCGAAATCGAGTTTCTCCAGGAGGGCGAGGCCGATATGCGCCGGGCGCTGAGGGATGCTGCACTCCGCTTAGCAAAAGCTTTGGATGATCGCCGCCCCCGTCATGGTGAGTTGGGGCACAATGGGCCACCGCTCGACGATGAGGGAAATCCAATTCCCGCCAACTTCGTAAACGAGCTCACGACGGCCACGCGGGAAATCATCGAAGAGACGGAAAAGGTGGATCCCGACGCGCTGACGATTGCGCGGGCCGCGTCCCGACTTCAAGCGTTGAAGGCCTGGCTAAGGCCCCGGGCCGATCTGGCCGCCGACGAGTTTGCAAAGAAGTTGGGCAGTAGCGCCGCCATCGCGACGGCCGCAGGCGTCAGCATAGCCTGCGCGTCACTTATAACGCCACTTCGTGACGCCATAATCGCATCAGTCCACTGGCTGACGGCGATTCTTTTGGCAGTGTGATCGCGTAATCTCCATTCAACAGCCCAACTTCTTAGTTCGCATAACTTTAGTCCGAACGATCGTGGCACAGCCATGACGAAAGGATGCTTTGTGGATTGCAGTAATGCAGCTCGAACGCCCACTTTGTTAGCGGTGGCGTATCGTTGTCTCGTCGTGTTGATATATTCGGTCCTACGTAATGCTGATGCCTTTCAGAAATATCTCTAGATGACTTCCTCGGGAGGCTGTCGCAATCGAGGTTCAAAGTCGCGTTAACCCATTTCTTGAAATGGTAGTGTATCCTGCCTGCTTCGTGCGCTGATCCGTGAGGAGCGAACGGGATGAATCGTCTATATTTCGGTGACAATCTGGAAGTCCTCCAGTCTTCCATTCCGGATAACTCAGTCGATCTTATCTATCTGGATCCACCCTTTAACTCCAAGGCGCAATATAACGCCATCTTCAAGACCCACGCCGGGAGGGCTGCCCAGAGTCAGGCCGAAGCCTTCATGGACACGTGGGCGTGGGGGGCAGAAGCCGCTCGCGCATATGATGTCGTTCTAGGCTCAGGATCAGGTGCCTCACGCATTCTCAAGGCGCTCCGCGACTGCCTGGGGGAAAGCGATTTGATGGCCTACTTAGCGATGATGGCTGCGCGATTGGCTGATCTTCATCGTGTCCTCAAGCCCAATGGCAGTCTGTATCTGCACTGCGATCAGAATGCGGGACACTATCTCAAAGTCATGCTCGATGGCGTTTTTGGGCCTCGCGCATTCAAATCAGAAATAACCTGGAAGCGCAGTTCCAGCCACGGGAATGTCGCGCGAAATTACGGCAGTTTAACCGACAGCATCTACTTCTATGCCAAGGGCGAACGCCATACGTGGAACCAACAGTTTGCGCCGCTCTCTCAAACATATGTAGCAAGAAAGTTCGGAAACAGGGATCAAGATGGGCGACAATGGCAGTCGGTTTCTTTGAGAAATCCGAGCGTACGTCCGAACCTGCAATTTCCGTTTACGGCCTCGAACGAGGTGACATACTTTCCTCACCCTAACGGATGGGCCGTCGGCCGCGAGCGGCTAGAAGCATATGATCGAGATGGACGTCTACATTTCCCCTCTAGGGAAGGCGGGCAACTCCGGCTTAAGCAATATCTGGACGAACGGCCCGGCACGAAACTTCAGAATCTGTGGGACGACATTCCGGCCATCAATTCCCAGGCGCAGGAGCGGCTTGGATATCCCACGCAGAAGCCTCTTGCTTTGCTCGAGCGGATTATTCGCGCTTCGTCAAACGAAGGTGACGTTGTGCTGGACCCGTTCTGCGGCTGCGGAACTACGATTCATGCCGCGCAATCACTCAACAGGAAGTGGCTGGGGATCGATGTTACTCATTATGCGATCTCGGTGATCGAGGATCGCCTAAAACGCCACTTCCCCGATGCCAAGTTCGAGGTGGAGGGCCGGCCGCGTGATCTCGACGACGCCTACGCTCTTGCAGCGAGAAATAAATACCAGTTTCAGTGGTGGGCCAATTGGATGCTTGGTGCTCAAGCCTATAAGCAAAAGAAAGGTCCAGATGGCGGAATTGACGGGCTCATTTATTTCCACAATGGCGCGGGAAGGACTGGCACGGTCGTAATCTCGGTTAAGGGCGGCCTTAACTTGGGCCCCGAGATGGTTCGAAGCCTCGGGCATGTTGTCGAGCGTGAAAATGCCGAGTTGGGAGTTCTGGTTACGCTGGGAGATCCAACGCCCGGAATGATCCGCGAAGCAGCATCGTCACCACTTATTGGTACGCCGTTGGTTCGCCGACAGAAGCTGCAAATCGTTACCGCTAAGGAATTGATCGAGGGCAGCGGCACACTTGATTTACCGGAACCCATCCACGTGACTCATGGAGGAGCTCCGCGTCGACGTGCCCGGGCCGTGGCGCGCGATCTTCGCCAGCTTTCTCTTCCACTTGTTGTGCACGGCGGACTCAAAGGAACGGATGTCACCGATGAGCGGGTATTCCTTGATCCTCGCGTTCGCGCTGAAGGGTAAATCGATTCATGGTCTGCCGGGAATCTAAGGCAACGCCGGCTTTCCGATGCCTTCGTGCAGACTGCATACATGCATTAATCGACGGCCGCTAACAGGGAGCCGATCCCGGCGCCTGAACGGCGGGTAGGTTGAGGATTCCAGGCATCGAGGCGAAATGTCTACCAGATTTTTGCGGACCAACCGCCGGCCTGAGACGAAAGTGTCGCTGCTAAATTCGGCCCAGAGACTCTGGGTGTTTCCGGCGCAATTTGGGGCGAATTCGACCCAAGCGGAGACGAGGTAGGGCACCCCAATACAGGCGAAACCACGCGGAAGTCCGCCGTTTTTGCCCGGCGTATCCGTCACCAAAAATGTCTTGAGAATGGTTGGAGGCCCGAGCCGGAATCGAACCGGCGTATACGGATTTGCAGTCCGCTGCGTCACCACTCCGCCATCGGGCCCCCGGGCAGGAGAGCGCCCCTACCAGCGGTCTCGACCCGGCGCAACGGGATTCGCCGGACAATCTTCTTTCCGTCAGCCCACCGGTTCGAAGCGCAGGGCGCGGCGGGCGGGATCGACCTCGACCAGACGCACCGACATGCGCTCGCCCGGCTGGACCGCGCCGGCCGCAACGCGCGCCACGACCGGCAGATCGCATAGCTGGATCCGCGCGCCGTTCGCCCCCGTGTCGGTCACCACGGCCGCGAAAGGCTGGCCCTCCTGCCCGGCGAGCAGGACCGTTTCCGCCAGATCGATCACCGCCCGCTCGATCTGCCCGTCGCGCGCCTCGGCCCGGGCCATGACCTCCGGCAGGCGCTCGAAGGCATCGCTCACCGCCGCGGGCACGGGCTGGCCCGCGGTGACGGCGAGGACCGCGCGCAGGACGTAACGATCGGCCAGGCGCCGGAGCGGCGCCGTGGCATGGGCATAGGTCGCCGCCACCGCCGCGTGCCAGGGCCGCTCGCCCGGGCGAAACGGGGCATAGCTCGCGCCCTGTCCGGCGCGGCGCACCGCCAGCATGAAGGCCGCCTCGCGCGGCGCAGTGCCGCCCAGCGTCCGCTCGAACTGCTCAAGGGTCATGGCCTCGGGCCAGTCCAGCCCGAAGGCGCTGGCCGTCGTCCGCAGGCGCAATTCGGCCCGCGCATCGGGGCGGGCCATGACCCGGAACAGTCCGGTCCCGGCGGCGCGCAGGGCCTCGGCCACGGCGAGGTTGGCCGCCAGCGACAGGGCGGCATTGCGCTCCTCCGCTTGCCGGCGAGGCCGGAAACCAAGCTGGAAGCGGCCCTCGCCATCGCGCTCCACTTCCTGCTGCGGGGGATCGACCCGTGCCGCGCCGCGCCGGTCCTCCGCCGCCTCGATCCGCCGGGCGACCTCGGCAAAGCCCTCGGGCACGTCCTCGTCGCGCACCGTGGCATAGCCGAGCTTGGCGCGGCTGCAGACCAGCGCCCGCTCGGCCCCGTCGAGCCGGGCCGCCCCATCGGGATCGACCCGCACCGCGAGCACGATCGCCGGGCGCGGCCCGTCGGGCAGGAGGCTGGCCGCCCGCTCGGCAAGCGCCGGGGGATAGAGCCCGGCCTTGCCGTCAGGCAGGTAAGTGGTGGTCCCGCGCTTCCACGCCTCGGCGTCGAGCCGGTCGCCATCGTCCACGAACCAGGCGGCGTCGGCAATGGCATAGCGCAGGATCAGGTCCGCGCCCGCCCGCTCGATCGCGAAGGCCTGGTCGAGGTCGGTCGAACTGACCGGGTCGAGCGTGACGAAGGGCAGGCTGGTGCGATCGACATGCCGATCGGGCACGCGCCCCGCCGCTGCCTCGGCCGCAGCCAGCACAGCGGGCGGGAAACCCTCCGGCACCTGAAACTGGGCGCGGATCGCGGCAAGCCCGCCGGCAAGCACGCGGTGAGGATCGCGCAGGGCCTTCATCGCTCAAGGAGTGCCAGCCCGCCGCGCCGGGCGCAAGACGCGCGAGCCAGGGCGCCCGGCAAAGCGCGCGGCCGAAGCAAATGCGCTTCAGGCCTGCTCGCCGGTTCGGGCCGGAGGGGCCGGCTCGCCCGGCAGGCGCAGGTGCGCATCAAGCGCCGCGCCATCGGCCGGCAAGGGGATGGCCGGTGCTTCCGGGTCCGGGGCCAGCACGTAGCTGCCGGCCGGGGTCGTGCGCACGACCTGATCGAGCCCCGCCCCGGCAAGCTTGGCGCGCAGGCGGCAGACGTGGACCGCCAGGCTGTTGGTCTCGGGCCGGAAATTGAGCTGCCATACGTCAGAGAGCAGTTCGCCCGGCGCAACCGCCTCCCCCGGGGTTTCGGCCAGCCGCCAGAGCAGGGCGAATTCGCGCGGGTGCAGGCCAAGGCGCTTGTCCTCCACCCGCCCGTCGCGCAGCAGGAGATCCAGCTGCAGCCGGCCATGATCCCGCCGCCGCGGCAGGGCGTCGAGCGCCGTGGCAAGGCGGGCGATGCGTTCCTCCAGCTCTTCCAGCGTGATGGCCGCCGGCAAGGCTTCGCCAAACCCCTCGCCCAGCAGGCGCGCGCGTTCGAGCGGTTCTTCGATCCCGAGCAGGGCGACCGGCGCCCGTTCGCGGCGGGTGCGGAAGGAACCCCGCATGGCCATGTCGGTCAGCAGCAGCGGCAGCGAGGCCTGACCCGGCGAGACGGCGAGATCGACGCGGTGCCAGCCGAGCAGGCCAAGGTCATAGCGTTGCGGCAAGTCGTCACGCCCGAGCCAACCGAAAAGCTGCATTGTCCCTGCATCCGAACACCCGGCCCCCGCGCCGAATATCGCGCGGCTCCGTTCCCCGATTCCGAAATGACCCGAACAAGATCGTTAACGGAGGGGTTGCCCCGTAAGCAACTGGCCTGACTCGATAATTGGTCGGATGTGGATTGAATCCCCCGCGATCCCGGGTCGGGGCGTGAGCCGATTGTCCTCCCGGACAAGGGTCCACGCCACCAAACCGGACCGGTCGTCAGGCCGCCGAAGCGTTAACGCCCATCGAGGCGAGGTAGCGCTTGATGTTGCGCGCGGCTTGGCGCAGCCGCTGCTCGTTCTCCACCATGGCGATGCGCACGAAGCCTTCGCCGTCCTCGCCGTAGCCCACGCCCGGTGCCACGGCGACCTCCGCCTGGGTGAGCAATTGCTTGGAAAATTCCAGGCTGCCCATGTCCTTGAGCGCCGGCGGCAGCGGGGCCCAGGCGAACATCGAGGCCTTCGGGCTGGGGATTTCCCAACCGGCCCGGCCGAAAGCCTCGACCATCACGTCGCGGCGCTTCTGATAGAGTTCGCGGTTCTTCTGGACGATGTCCTGCGGCCCGTTGAGCGCGGCGCAGGCCGCCGCCTGGATCGGGGTGAAGGCACCATAGTCGAGGTAGGACTTCACCCGCTTGAGCGCGGCGATCAGCTTGGGATTGCCCACCGCGAAGCCCACCCGCCAGCCGGCCATCGAGAAGGTTTTCGACATCGAGGTGAATTCGACCGCGACATCCTTGGCGCCGGGCACCTCGAGGATCGAACGGGTCGGGTTGCCGTCGAAGTAAAGCTCCGAATAGGCCAGGTCCGACAGGACCCAGACCTTGTTCTCCTTCGCCCAGGCGACCAGCCGCTCGTAAAAAGCGAGGTCGACCGTCTCGGCCGTGGGGTTGCCGGGATAGTTGACGATCAGCACCGAGGGGCGCGGCACCGAGTACTTCATCGCCCGGTCGAGCGATTCCCAGTAGCGTTCGTCGGGCGTGGTCGGCACCGAGCGGATCGTCGCCCCGGCGATGATGAAGCCGAAGGTGTGGATCGGGTAGCTCGGATTGGGCGCCAGCACCACGTCGCCCGGCGCGGTGATCGCCGTGGCGAGGCTGGCGAGGCCTTCCTTCGAGCCCATGGTCATCACCACCTCGGTCTCGGGATCGAGTTCGACCCCGAAGCGGCGGCCATAATAGTTCGCCTGGGCGCGGCGCACGCCGGGAATGCCGGACGAGGCCGAATAGCCGTGGGCATCGTCCTTGCGGGCCACTTCGCACAGCTTGTCGATCACGTGAGACGGCGGCGGCAGGTCCGGGTTGCCCATGCCAAGGTCGATGATGTCCCGCCCCGCGGCGCGCGCGGCGGCCCGCATCGCGTTCACTTCGGCGATGACATAGGGCGGCAGGCGCTTGATGCGGTAGAACTCGTCTTCCATGACTTGAACAACTTTTCCGATGCATAAAAAGCGGCAACAGCGCCGCCCCCGCGTCTGTAAGGGCTATCGGCCCCCGGCGCAAATCCCGGCCTCAGAGAAATGCTGTTTCGGACGATCTGGCCGCTGGCCACTGCGCCCGGCCCTCGCTAACGTCTGCTCCAGACAGGGAGCACGCGATGGCAGACCAACCGACGACCACCGGCCTTTCCGCGACCGAAATCTTCGAGGAGATGGTCAAGCTCCAGTCGAGGGTCTCGGAGATGATCGTCGGCCAGCTGGGCGACCTCGCCCCCGCAGCCCTGCCCACCCAGGATGATCTGGTGCGCCAGTGGGCAGACTGCGCGACCGAGTTCACCAATGCCTGGCACGCGGCCGGCTCACACGATTCGACCGCGCCGGCCGCTGCCCTCACCGATGCGATGACCGACCCCGAGCAATGGCGCCAGCTGGTCGATGCCTGGTACACCAACCTGCCGCTGGCCGACGCCCAGACCCAGAAGTCGCTGCTCAACGATTCGATGAAGCTGTGGGACGGGGTTCTGGCCCAGTTCGGCATCGGCACCGAAAAGGCGCCGGGCCACGCGGTCGAACTGCCGCGCAAGGACCGCCGCTTTGCCGACCCGCGCTGGAAGGAGCAGCCGCTGTTCGCGGTGATGCACCAGTCCTACCTGCTGCTGGCCGAACAGGTCGGCGCGCTGGCCGACAGGGTCGAAGGTCTCGATCCCGCTCGCCGCGAGCAGCTGCGCTTCACCCTCAAGACCATGGTCGAGGCGCTCAGCCCGGCCAACTTCCCGCTGACCAACCCGGTCGTGCTCGAACGCACGATCGAGACCCGGGGCGAGAACCTGGTCCAGGGGATGGAACATCTCCTTGCCGATCTCGGCAAGGGCCAGCTCACCCATGCCGACAATACCGCCTTCGAGGTTGGCCGGAACATTGCCAACACCCCCGGCAAGGTCGTTCTGGAAACGCCGATGTTCCAGCTGATCCAGTACACGCCGACGACGGACAACGTGCTGGAAACCCCGCTGCTGATCTTCCCGCCGTGGATCAACCGCTTCTATATCCTCGACCTCAACCCCCAGAAGAGCTTCGTGCGCTGGGCGGTGGAGCAGGGCATCAGCACGTTCATCGTCTCGTGGAAGTCGGCCGACGAGACCATGGCCGAGGTGACGTTGGACGACTATGTGCGCGCCCAGATCGAGGCGATCGACTTCATCCGCGCCCGGCTCAAGGTGCCCGCGGTCCACACCATCGGCTACTGCGTGGCCGGAACCACTCTGGCCGCCACCCTTGCGATCCTTGCTCGGCGGGGCGAGGCGGACAAGGTGGCGAGCGCGACCTTCTTCACCGCCCAGGTCGATTTCGAGGAAGCGGGCGAGCTCAAGGTCTTCGTCGACGATCACCAGCTCGCCATGATCGCCCAGCTCGGCAAGGCCGGCTATCTTGACGGGCGCTACATGGCCGCGACCTTCAACCTGCTGCGCAGCTCGGACCTGATCTGGTCCTACGTGATCAACAATTACCTGCTGGGCGAGGAGTATCCCGCCTTCGACCTGCTCCACTGGAACAGCGACATCACCAACCTGCCCGCCAAGTGGCACCAGTGCTACCTGCGCGACCTTTACCGCGACAACCTGCTGGTCAAGCCCGATGCCCTCGTGGCCGACGGGACGCCGATCGACCTCTCGCTCGTGCGTACCCCGGTCTATATCCAGGCCGGGCGGGAGGACCATATCGCCCCGCCGCAGAGCGTGTGGCGGATGACCACGCACCTCAACGGCCCGCAGACCTTCGTGCTTGCCGGATCCGGCCACATCGCCGGGGTGGTCAATCCTCCGGCAGCGAAGAAGTACCAGTACTGGACCAACCCGGCCCCCGTCGAAAGTCTCGAGCAATTCGTCGCCGGGGCGACCGAAACGCCCGGCTCGTGGTGGCCGCACTGGCTGGGCTGGCTGCGCGAACTCGGCACCACCGAAGTCCCGGCCAAGGGCAAGCGCGTACCGGGCTCGCGGGGCGACAAGATCATCGAGGACGCCCCCGGACGCTACGTCGCGACTCGCTGAATCCGTTGCATTTTGCAACACGGCACCAGACAGCTCTTCCGCACGTGACGCTTTTGTTGCAGTGCACAAAAATGATTGACAGCCACCCTCCATTTTGGCATTGCTGCATTGCAACATGATCTGATCGGCGAATCGGTCAGAAAAATGGAGGATCGAGTGACGATGGCTGACGAAGCCGAAAAGCCCCAAGAAACCGCGTTGCCGGCGCCGGTTTCGGCTGACGTCCCGGTCGAGGCACCTGTCACGGAAGGTGCCGATGCGCCCATCTCGGTTGTCGAAGCAGTAGCCGCGGAAGAACCGCCGGCCCCTGCCGCAGCGCCGAAGGCCCAGCGCAAGCCCGCCACGAAGACGGCCCCGGCCCCGACCGCTCAGGTCGAGGCTCCGGTAGCCGCCCCCGTGGAAGAGCTTCCCGTGGCAGAGACGAAGGAAGAGCCGGTCAAGGCCGCTCTGCCCAAGTCCAGGCCTGCCAAGGCCGAACCGGTCGCCAAGACCCCCGTCGTCAAGCCCAAGCCCGTCAAGGCGAAGGTGCGCGCGGCGAAGGCAGCCAAGCCGGTTCTCGCCCCGGCGGCACGGCCGGCAAAGAAAACGACCAAGTCCGTTACCAAGCCTAAAGTCGTCGCTCCTCCCACGCTTCAGCCGAAGCTCACACCGACCAAGCCGCGGATCGCCGCAAAGCCCGCGTCGTCACAGATCAAGGATACCTTTACCATGGCCAAGACCCTTCCGACCGACTTCATCGCCTCGTTCCAGACCGCTTTCAGCGATTTCCAGACCAAGGCCGCCGGCGCTTACGAAAAGAGCACCTCGGTGCTCGGCGAAGCCAACGAATTTGCCAAGGGCAACGTTGAAGCCGTCGTCGAATCGGGCAAGATCCTCGCTTCGGGCCTGCAGGAACTGGGCACGACCTTCGTCGCCGACAGCCGCTCGGCCTTCGACACCCTGACCGCCGAGGTCAAGGATCTCGCCGCGGTGAAGACCCCGGCCGAATTCTTCAGCCTCCAGGGCACCCTGGCGCGCAAGAACTTCGACACCGCCGTGGCCCAGGCCTCGAAGAGCACCGAAGCTTTTCTCAAGCTCGCCAACGACGTGCTGACGCCGCTCTCGGGCCGCGTCACCCTCGCGGTGGAAAAGGTCAGCAAGGCCGCCTGAGCGGTCTTCACCTGACGGGATTTCGGCCGCCCCCCTACCCGGCGGCCACCTCCCGCCAAGGCCGGGATCTCCTCTCCCACCGGCCGGACGCGGGCATAGACGGGCCGGGCAGCTTCGCGCTGCCCGGCCTGTTCGCATTTGCTTTACCGGCGGGGTCTATGGTTGGCCCAGTTGGTTGGCCCAGTAAAATCCCCGGTCTGCTCCAACCCTGAAGCCCGATCCGGCGGCCGCGCGCCGCTTTTTTCGGGCGGCCTGGCTGACAGCAGGGCGCCGGGCACGGGCAAAACGCAAGGCTCTCTTGTAACGCGATGGTCAGATACGATATTCTCAGGCCATGATTCCCCAATTCTCCCCCGTCCCGGCCGAGCCTGACCGGTCGCGCCCGATTGCCGTGGCCATTCCCGGAGTGCGCGCGGGCGAGGACGAGGGCGGCGCCGGCCGCCCCGGACAGGGCGAGAGCGAGATCGGGATTGCCACCAAGACCAAGACCCGTACCAAAAAGCCGAGCCAGTTCAGGGTCTTGATGCTGAACGACGACTATACACCGATGGAATTCGTGGTGGTCGTGCTCAAGCGCTTCTTCCACATGGACCTTGAGCAGGCGACCCGCGTCATGCTCCACGTCCACCAGAAGGGCGTCGGCGTCTGCGGGATATTCCCTTACGAAATCGCCGAAACCAAGGTGAACCAGGTGATGGATTTCGCCCGGAAGAACCAGCACCCGCTGCAGTGCACGCTCGAAAAGGCCTGATTCGCGCGAAGCGCCGCCAGATTCTGCACTTGGGGCCTGCCAGCCGCCCGCCTTCAGGCCAGCGCCGTGCCCATCAGGTTGCCCACGATCTGGCCGACGATCACCACCGCCGCGCAGGCCAGCGCCACCCGTAGCGCGACCCGGCCCAATCCGGCCCTGCTGCCCCGCGCCGCGAGAACTGCCAGCACCACCGCCACCAGCCCCGATGCCGCCCCGACGCCGAGCGTCATGTGCTCGAGCGAAAACAGCGAGGCGAGGGTAACCGGCACGGCGGCGCCGGTGGCGAACGAGCTCGCCGCGCTCAGCGCCGCCTCGACCGGGCGGGCCTCGTCCCCGGCACGGACCGAGGCATAGGGGCGCATCGCGGCCAGCGCCGCTTCCTGCGCCAGTTGCTCCGACAGGCCGCGCCCACGATAGACCGCCGCGATCGCGTTCAGGTCGCTTTCGGAATGGAATTGGGGGAGAGCCTCGGGCGCTGCCGGCAGGCGCCCGTCCGTCCGCGCCATCGCCGCGCCATAGGCGGCCGAGGCCACGGCAATTGCCCCCGCGACCAGCCCGCCAACCCCGGCAACGAGCACTTCGCTCTCGCTCGCCGCCGCGGCGGCCACGCCCGCGATCAGCCCGGCCAGGGCCATGATCCCGCCATTGGCGATGAATACGGCTCCACTGAGCCAGCACAGCCGTTGTTCGGCTTGCTGCTCGATCATCCTCTCAGGTTCCTGCATCCCACTTCTTTCCCTTTCGGGACCCGGAACGATGATACGCGGCTCGGGCGCGGATTCCAGCCCCTTTCGTCGCGCGATTCTTCGCGCACCGGGGCCCGCGCGCCTTCGCATCCGCGGCGCGGCGCTTGCCTCGCGCCCGGCGCTGTCCTAGGCAAAAACCCGCGCACGAACCTGAAAGCCTCTCCCGCCTTGAAGCTCATCCCGGCCATCGACCGCTATATCTTCCGGCTGGTGCTGATGCCGATGCTGGCGGTCTTCGTGATCGCGGCCATGCTGCTGATGCTCGACAAGATGCTCAAGCTGTTCGATTTCGTCGCGGCGATGGGCGGCCCGGTCAATGTCGTGTTCCGCATGCTGGCCAACATGATGCCCGAATATGCCAGCCTCGCCATCCCGCTCGGGCTGCTGCTCGGCGTGCTGCTGGCCTTCCGCAAGCTCGCCACGTCGAGCGAGCTGGACGTCCTGCGCGCCGTGGGGATGAGCTATACCCGGCTGCTGCGCGTGCCCTATGCCATGGCGATCGGGCTTGCCGTGCTCAACTTCGCCATCGTCGGCTATCTCCAGCCGCTCTCGCGCTACTATTACGAGCAGCTCAACTACCAGCTGGTCAGCGGCGCGCTCGGCGCCTCGATCAAGATCGGCGAGTTCACCACCCTGGCCGACCGCATGGCGCTGAGGATCGAGCGGAGCGAGGACGAGGGCCGCCGCCTGATGGGGATTTTCGCCCGCGTGGCCGACAGCAAGGGCCAGGTCCTCGCCATCTCGGCGCGCGAGGGGCGCTTCCTCTCGCTCAAGGACAGTCCCGACACGATCGTCCTGCGCCTCGCCGATGGCGAGATCGTCCAGAACGAGCCGGGCGAGACCCCGCGCGTCCTCACCTTCTCCCAGCACGACCTGCCGATCGACCTTCCCGCGGTCGAGGCCTTCCGCAAGCGCGGCGGCAAGGAGCGCGAATATTTCCTGCCAGAACTGCTCAAGATCGGCTGGTCCGACCATGTCGCCGAGAGTGTGCGCGCCTCGAGCCAGGCCAGCTTCAACTACCGCATGGTCGAAGTGGTGATGATGCTGATGATGCCACTGCTCGCCGTGGCACTGGCCGTGCCGCCCAAGCGCTCGACCTCGACCCTCGGGGTCTTCGTCTCGATCGTGATGGTCGTCGCCTATCACAAGGTCAACGAATACGGGCAGTCGGTCGCCTCGCTCGGCCGGGTGAACCCGGTGCTGGCGCTGTGGGGGCCGTTCGCCCTGTTCGCCCTGCTGATCGGATGGATGTACTGGCGCATCGCCTATGTTCCGGGCGGCCAGCCGATCGGCGCGCTCGAACGCTTCGCGGCCACGGCCGGCAAGCAGCTGCGGCGTTTCTTCCGCCGCCATCCGGGCGCGCGCAAGCTGGCGGGGATGCGCGATGCAGCTTGATTTCTTCCCTTCCCGCACCCTCACCTTCTATCTCGCGCGCCAGTTCACCACCCGCATCTTTGGCGTGCTGATCATGCTGGTGCTGGTCCTGCAGATGCTCGACCTGCTCTCGGAAAGCGGCGACATCCTCGCCCATCCCGGCAACGGGGAGGCCCAGCTGTGGACCTATGTCTCGCTGCGTGCGCCCCAGCTGATCGCCCGGTTCCTGCCCTATTCGGTGCTGCTGGCGACGATCCTGACCCTCGCCACGCTCAACCAGAACTCCGAAGTCATCGCGATGAAGGCGGCCGGGCTCTCGGCCCATCAGGTCCTTGCCCCATTGCTGATCAGCGCCGCCCTCGTCTCGGCCATCAGTTTCGGCTTCAACGAGCGCGTGGTCACCCGCTCGACCGCCACGCTCAAGGCGTGGGAGGCCAACGAGTGGGGCACGATTCCCACCCAGTCGGCGGTGCGCAACAATGTCTACCTGTCGGACGGCAACAATATCCTGATGGCGAAAACCGTCTCGGGCTCGAACGACGGCCTGGTGATGGAAGGCGTCACCTGGTACCGCCGCGACAGCCGGATGATGGTGGCCGAGACCCTTACCGCCGCGCGCGCCACTTTCGCCAAGCCCGGCTGGAAGCTGGAAAAGCCGAGCCGGTTCGACGCCCAGACCACCGCCGTCACCGCCCTGCCCGATACTGTGATCGCGAAGGACGTCACGGTCCGTCAGGTCGAGCTGACCAATATCAACCCCGATGGGCAGGACGTCTTCACCCTGACCCGCACGATCAACGCCCTGCGCGAATCCGGCCGCCAGACCAGCGAGCTGGAAGGCAACTGGTGGCACCGCTTCGCCGGGCCGCTGTCGGCCATGCTGATGCCGCTGCTGGGCGCAACGGCCGCCTTCGGCCTCGCCCGCTCGGGCCAGCTGCTGATCCGCGCGGTGATCGGCATGGCGCTCGGCTTTGCCTATTTCGTGATCGACAATGCCGCTCTCGCCATCGGCAATTTCGGCGGTTACCCGCCGCTCGTCGCCGGCTGGGCGCCGTTCCTGCTGTTCCTGCTGATCGGCGAGACCGTACTCGTCCGCACCGAGGAATAGCGCCTCAGGGCTGGATCACCGCCGGATTGTCGGCCGCGCGCTTGCCGCCGACCCGCATGGTGCTTTTCGCGATCCGCCCGATCAGCATCCACAGGCCCGGATAGCTCGCCTGCCCGTAAGTCGAACCTTCGCCCAGCCGCGCGCTCAGGCGGCGGTGCGCCTCGGCCAGCGAGTGGTAGGGCAGGCTTGGCAGCAGGTGGTGCGTGGCGTGGTAGCGCAGGCCGACCGGGGCCCACAGTTCGGCCCAGATCCCCGGCGGCGGCACGTTGACCGAATCGAGGTACTGCGCGGTCACCGTCATCGCCTCGCCCTCGTTCTGCCAGAGGTGCGCGACCAGCGTGCGCAGCTGGTTGAACACGGCCACGGCCGAAACCACGCAGAGCGCGATCAGCAGCGGACGCCAGCCATAAGCCACCGAGAAGGCGACCAGCGCCAGCGCCCAGACCGCTCCGCCCAGCTCCTGCCAGAACACCAGCCGGGCAAAGTCACCCTCCGGCGCGCGGCGGCGGAACTGCGGGTTGATCGCAAGGGCCGAGGCCCGCTCCCACACCAGCCGGCGCAGCGGCGGGATCGCCGCCCCCAGCGGCACCAGCACGGCAAAGCGCGCGAGCAGGGCAAAGGGCAGGGCCAGCGCGGCCACGATGAACATCGGCAGCGACCACGGCTTCATCAGCGCCAGCGGCAGGTATTCCGGGTCTTCCGCCGTGCCGTAGCGGGTGCGGGCATGGTGCAGGGTATGGACATTCTCATACATGAACGAGGGCGTGAGCAGCGGAATGCCGACCAGCAGGTTCCACCCCAGCCGGAAGCCCGGCAGGGCATCGCGGTGGATATGGGTCAGCTCGTGGATGAACAGCAGGGCCCGGTAGAGCGCCAGCACGGCCACGGCGGCACAGGCCAGCGCCGCCGCCGGGCTCTCCAGCAGGATCGCCCCAGCCAGCGCGCCATAGCCGATCACCGCCGAAACCAGCATGTCCGGCCAGTAGATTCCGCCCCGCGCGGCGGAAATGTCACGCGTCAGCTCGGCCGCGGCGCGCAGCATCGCCATGTCGTCGGGAATTTTGGCGGTGGACGTCTGCGAAGAACTCATTGAATCATCCAGCAATACAAAATAGCGCGAAGGGCGAAGGCGGTTCCGGCGTTGCCGCAGTGAACCCCGCTTGACAAGCTGCCAGCCCGGCGGACCGGGCTCATTGACCTGGCACAAGGAGAAGAATGTGGCTGACACCGGAATAATGATTGTGCCGGTCACAACCAAGGCTGAACGGGAGACTTTTGTCGATCTGGCCTATCGGCTGGGCCGATCAGACCCGAACTGGGTGCCGCCGCTGCGCATGGAAGCGCTCGAGCTGATCACCCCGGGCAAGAATCCGTTCTTCGAACACGCCGATGTCCAGCTGTTCCTCGCCAAGCGGGGCGGGGCCGTGGTCGGGCGCATTTCCGCCCATATCGATCACCTCGCCACGGCGATGAACCCGGTCCAGGGCTTCGGCCCCGGCACCGGCAACTGGGGCCTGTTCGAGGCCGAGGACGAAGAGGTGGCCGATGCCCTGATCCGCACCGCGGAAGACTGGCTGCGCGCCAAGGGCATGACCCGGGTTCTGGCGCCGCTCTCGATGTCGATCTGGGAAGAGCCGGGCCAGCTGGTACGCGGCCACGACCATCCGCCGACGGTGATGATGGGCCACCAGCCGGCGCACTACCAGCCGTGGTTCGAGGCGCGCGGCTATGTCGGCGTCAAGAACCTGATGACCTACGAGCTGGACATCACCACCGGCTTCCCCCCGCTGATCCAGCGCATCATCCAGTCGGGCGAGAAAAACGCGCGGATCCGCATCCGCAATGTCGACAAGAGCCGGTTCGACGAGGAAGCCGCCCTGATCCTCGACATCCTCAACGATGCCTGGTCGGACAACTGGGGCTATGTCCCCTTTACCGACACCGAGATCGCCTATGCCGGCAAGAAGTTCAAGCCGATCGTCCGCGAGGACCTGATCATGGTCGCCGAATATGACGGCGAGCCGGTGGCCTTCATGATGACCCTGCCCGATCTCAACGAGGCGCTGAAGCCGATGGAGGGCAAGTTGCTGCCGTTCAACTGGCTCAAGCTGCTGCTCTGGCTCAGGAATCCGCAGGTGAGAACCATGCGGGTGCCGCTGATGGGCGTGCGCAAGAAGCTGCAGAGCTCGCGCCTCGCCAGCCAGCTCGCCTTCATGATGATCGAATTCATCCGCCGCAACGCGGTCAGCCGCTACGGCGCCAGCCGGGGCGAGATCGGCTGGATCCTGGAAGACAACCAGGGGATGGTGGCCATCGCCGATGCCATCGACAGCCATGTGAACAAGGAATATCGTATCTACGCCAAGCCGCTCTGAATCGTCGCCCCGCGCCGGCACGGCGCACTTCCCGGCGGTGCATACTGCCGGCGGGCGACAGGAGCAGACGGTGATGGCCGGCAAGCATTCAGCGGCAGGAAGGGGCACGGGCAGCGAAGGCTCACGCCCGCCCCCGCCGATCGGCCCGGCCCTGGTGGTGGAGGACGATCCGATCGTCGCCATGTCGCTGGTCGATACCCTCAGGGAATGCGGCGCCGACCCGGTCGAAACCTGCCCCAATACAGAGTGCGCCCGGATCATGCTCGAACGGCTGAGCCCGGCCGTGCTCGTGCTCGACAGCCGGCTGGAAGATCGCGACGATGGCTGGGCGCTGGCCGAACTGGCCTCGCTCATGGGGCCTCACGCCCCGCAGGTGATCTTCGCCACCGCGTCGCCCGAGCGGATCCCGCCCCACATTGCCCTGCTGGGGACGGTGCTGGGCAAGCCCTTCGCCCCGCACGACCTGATCGCCGCGCTGGCCCCGCGCCGCCACGAAAGCCTGCTCGGCCGCCTGCGCGGCGCGCTGGGCGGCGACGCCTGAGGCATCTGAAGTTCACGTCATTGCGAGGGGCGAAGCCCCGAAGCTTTCCAGGGCGGCCTTGCGCAAAAGCTCTGGATTGCCAAGCGACCTGCGGTCGCGCGCAATGACGATAGGGAGCGGACCGAAAAAAAGGCCTCCGTTCGCATGGAACGGAGGCCTTTCGGGATCGTGTCACCGGCCGCTTGGACGGGAGGGGGGGTCTCGGCGGTGACAGTGGGAAAATGCGTCGCCCGAAAAGGGGTTCCCGCCCTTCGGAAGAAAATGAAAAAAATTTTCGCCCCTCCGGCCAAGCGGCCCCGACAACGGCCTGCCGCAAGAATCGCGCTTCGACTCGACCCCTTGCCCTGGCGATGCTAAGTTCGCCCCGATCGAGGCTGAAAATCGACAATGGCAGCAGATTCCAAAAGGAAATCGCCATGAACCCGCGCCCTGTCCTCGTGCTCGAGGACAGTTTCCTGATCGCCGCCTCGCTGGAGGACGCGCTGCTCGCGGCGGGCCACCCGGTCATGCTGGCGGGAACCCTGGCCGAGGCCGAGGCGCACATGGAAGACACTGACTTCCATGCCGCCCTGCTCGATTTCATGCTGCCCGATGGAGACAGCCTCGGCCTCGCCCGGCGCCTCCACGCAGAAGGCTGCAAGGTCGCGGTGATTTCCGGGGCCGACCGCGATCTGGTGCCGCGCGATCCGGCGATCACCGCCCATTTCGCCAAGCCGACCGACGACCGCGACATCATCGCCTGGATCGCACAGGTCGCCCGCCCCGGCGCGGCGCGGGCTTCGGCGCGCGACGAAGTGCCATCCACCCGGGAACCTTGAGCCCAGGCAGGCGTTGCCTGCCTGATTGCTCATTCGTAGAGGGAAGGGGTTCGAATGCCATTAGGCACCCAGGTTGCCGCCCAATTGCCTTACCTGCGCCGCTATGCCCGCGCCCTTACCGGCTCGCAGCACACCGGCGATGCCTTCGTCCGTGCCACGCTCGAAGCCGCGCTGGCTGACGAAGAGCTACAGGCCAGCCTCGCCGGCGGCCGTGTTCCGCTCTACCGCGCCTTCAACAAGGTCTGGGCCAGCGCCTATCTCGACGTTCCCGAGCCCGAAGCGGCCGCGGGCGGCGAGCTTGAGGTCGCGGCGCAAAGCCGCCTCTCGGCGATCACCCCGCTCAACCGGCAGGCCCTCCTCCTCGCCACGCTGGAGGACTTCACGGTCGAGGAAACGGCCGAGATCATGGATCTCGATCCGGCCCAGGTGGATGGCCTGATCCAGGAGGCGGTCGAGGAGATCGACCGCGAATCGACCACCAACGTCCTGATCATCGAGGACGAGCCGCTCATCTCGATGCAGCTCGAAGACCTCGTCCGCTCGCTCGGCCACGACATCTGCGGCACCGCCGCCACCCGCACCCAGGCCCAGGAAGTGGTCGCCGAGCACCGCCCCGGCCTCGTCCTCGCCGACATCCAGCTGGCTGACGGCAGCTCGGGCCTCGACGCGGTCGACGACATCCTCGCGATCGGCGACGTCCCGGTGATCTTCATCACCGCCTATCCGGAACGCCTGCTCACCGGCAACCGCCCCGAGCCGACCTACCTGATCACCAAGCCGTTCCAGGAATCGACCGTCCGCACGGCGATCAGCCAGGCCCTGTTCTTCGCTTCGAGCAAGACCATCGCATAAGTTTGTTGATGCGCCCCCGGCATCCGTCGGGGGCCAGCGGCGAGTCTGATGCATGGATCGGGGCAAGCTGGGCTTGCCCCTTGCGCGGCACCGGCCCGCCTTCGACGGATGTCGAAGGCGCACCAATCAAAAGACTCCCCGCACAAGGATCAGGCAAGGACCTGATCCGCGGACCATGCACAAAACCTCCCCCTAGCCCTCGCCGCCCTGCCCCCCGCGCAGCTGGAACGGCGCCGGGGTCCGCACCGGCACGACCAGCGAGCAGGAAACCCCTTCCGGCAGGAACCGGAGGTCGACCGGGTTCTTCAACTCGTGCGCCACGATCTTCTCGATCAGTTCGGTGCCGAAGCCGCGCCGCCGCAATTCCGGCACCACCGGGCCGCCGCTCTCGGTCCATTCTATCCGCGCGAGCTTGTCGGTGATCATTTCCCAGCAGATCTCGACCCGCCCCCCGGCCACCGAAAGGGCGCCGTATTTCGAGGCATTGGTCGCCAGCTCGTGAATGGCGAGGCCGAGCGACAGCGCGTCGTTGGGCGCCAGTTCCACGTTGGGCCCGCGCATGTCGAGCACATGATCGGCATCGTGGGCATAGGGTGCCAGCTCCGCGCCGACCACGGCCCGGATCGGGGTCGTGCCCCATTCCGACTGGGTCAGCAGGTCGTGCGTGGCCGAAAGGGCGCGAACCCGCCCGATCAGGCCCGTCACGAAATCGTCGATGTCATCGGTCCTGCGCCGGGTCAGGGTGACGATCGAAAGCACGTTGGCAAGGGTATTCTTGACCCGGTGGTTGAGCTCGCGGGTCAGCGAATTGCGGATCGAGGCCTGCTCCTCGAACCAGGCCAGCGCCGCACGGTCCTCCGCCGCCTGCTGGGTGACCAGCCGCGCCACGACCAGCAGCAGGGCCGCCGCCATCATCCCGAACAGCAGGGTCAACAGCGAGAGGTTGGACAGGGTCGAACCCTCGGGCGGGGAAATCTCGATCCGCATCGGCCGGTCCGCGAACATCACCCGGGTCACGATACGGTGCCCCTCCCCCACCTGCCGCCCCATCTGCGCCAGCGGCACCAGCCGCGAGCTGGCTTCGTCGATCAGGGCGATGCCGTAGCCGCGCGCCCGGTCGTCGCCGAGCGCGGCCTCGATGAAGCCCTGCGCATTGAAGGCCCGGGCCAGTACGCCGACCAGGCGGCGTTCCGCACCCGATCCGTCGAACACGGGAACGAATATGCCGAACCCGGTGCGCGGCCCGCTGGCTGATGCGCTCTGCAACTGCACCGGCCCGCTCGCGCTCGGGCGCCCGGAGCGCACGGCCCGCTCGATCGCGTCGCGGCGCACCGGATCGCTCATCGGATCATAGCCATAGACGCCGGGCTGAACCGCATCGACCGGGTGGACGAAGATGACCGGCAGGGCCACCCGCCCCTGCGGCGCGGGATGGATCGTGAACCCGGCCAGTCCGTCCGCCCGCGCCTTGTCCTCCATGGCCGCCGCAGCACCGGGTTCGACCGCCTGCATCCAGGCCACGGCCCCGCCCCCGCGCAGGCTGGCATCGCGGTCGAGCTGGGCGGCGAATTCGTGGAAGCCGGTGGAATTCATGCGCGGCTGCATCGACATGAGCACGGCCCCCGCCCTGAGGTAGACCGTGTTGGCACTGGCCAGCCGCTCCATCGCCGAACTGGCCGACAGCGCGATCTGGCGGTTCAGGGCTTCGGCCCGCTGGGTCTCGACCTGTTCGATGGCATAGACGCTCAGGCCCGTGATCGCCGAGACCAGCAGGAAGATCCCGACCGGCATGGCCCGCGGAAACCGCAGGTACCAGCGCAAGGCCCGAATCCGTTTGACTACGTCTCGCTCCACGCCATCCCCTGTCCCACAGCCATCCTGCCCCCCAAGGCATAGGCTCGCCAACTGCGATCTGTTCGCTAGCGGGAACCACACAGCATGGTTTTCGTTCCTGTGGGGTCGGCGGCGCGAATTGCCCGTGGTTTGCTGGCGTGTAAGGGGAGAGTGGCACGGCCGCCCCGGCCATGCACTCGATTTGGATCAGGGACAGCGCGCACCGTAATGACGCAGGACAAAAGCCCCGGAAAGGCAGACCCATCAATGCAACCGGAGACCACCCGCGCAGGCAGGAAAGCCAGGCCGGAGTGGGCTGATGGCCTGCGGCAGCTTTACGATTCCGTCGTCAACGAACCGCTGCCTGACAGCTTTGCCGATCTGATCTCCAAGCTGGACGATACTGGCAAATGAGCAAAGCACCGGCCCCCGCAGGGCCCCTGGACCGCCCCGCCAGCGCCCCCAGCGGCCAGCATCGCAGCGAAAGCGACCGCATCGCCTTCAAGCGCGAGATGACCGCCGTCATCCCGCACCTGCGCGCCTTCGCCCGCGGCCTTTGCGGCCGCCCCGACCTCGCCGACGATCTCGTGCAGGAAACCCTGCTCAAGGCCTGGGCCGCGCAGGACCGGTTCGAGCCGGGTACCTCGATGCGCGCCTGGACCTTCGTCATCCTGCGCAACGCCTACCTCACCGACATGCGCCGCAACCGCTTCCGCGGCGAATATGACGAGGGCGTGGCCGAACGCACGCTAACCGCGCCGGCCGGGCAGGAAGGCCCGCTTCACCTCGCCGACATGCACCGCGCCCTGCTCACCTTGCCCCACGAGCGGCGCGAGGCCCTGCTCCTCGTCGGCGCCGGCGGCTTCAGCTACGAGGAAGCGGCCGAGATCTGCGGATGCGCCGTCGGCACGATCAAGAGCCGGGTCGGCCGCGCCCGCGCCGCGCTCTCCCGGATGATCGAGAACGGCGAGATGCCCCGCCGCGGCAAGGGCGGCGAGGATGCCGCACACCGCGCGATCATGAAGGATCTCGATCACGTCGCTCACGGCGGCACGCTGGACTAGAGCGGATTGACTGGGGGGCCCACACAACCAGTGCTTGATCCGCCGGCCTCCCCGCGCCTAGATTCCCCGGCAATGACCGCCGAGGGACCAGACAGAGCAGATCAACCCAGCTTCGCCGGCCCGCCCGCGTCGGACGATCCCGCGCCGTTCGCCGCCCAGCAGCTGCGCCTCGTCTCGGCCCTGGTCATGCTTCTCGGGCTCGGCCTGTTCCTCGCCCTGCCCTTCGTCCTTTCCAGCGCGGCCGTGGTCTTCCTGCCGCTGTTCACGGCGGCGATCCTCTCGATCGTGCTGTCCCCGCTTGCCGACCAGTTGATGAAGTTCGGCCTGCCCAACCTGCTCAGCTCGGCGCTGGCGCTCCTGCTGTTCATCGCCCTCGTGGTCATGGCGATCTCGCTGATCCTGATCCCTGCCCTCGCGCTCGCCGACGATATCCCCGCGATGGTCGGGCGCGCCGCCCAGCAGCTCACCCGCCTGCGCTCCAACCTTGACTGGATCAACCAGCTGAGCACGGCGCTGGCCCGCCTCTCCGGCCGGGCCCCGATCCGCGAAGTGGTCGTGGCCAGCCCATCGGTGGTCGAACAGGTCGCCGTCGCCACCCCTAGCGTGGTCCTTGAAACCCTGCTCACCCTGCTGATGAGCTTCTTCATGATCGAATCGCGGCTGCGCCTGCGCCAGCACCTGCTGTTCGATCGCACCTCGTTCGGCTCCAGCCTCAAGGCGGCCCGCCTGGTGCGCGAGATCCAGGACCGCGTCGGCAGCTACATTCTCACCGTTGCCCTGATCAATGCCGTTGTCGGCGCCATCACCGCCTTCGGCGCCTGGGCGCTGGGCTGGAACGCCCCGATCATGTGGGGCGGGATCGCCGCCCTGCTCAACTTCGTGCCCTACGTCGGCCCGCTGACCATGATCGGCGCCCTCACCCTCGTCGGCATCGCCACTTACGATACCGTGGCCATGGGCATGGTCGCGCCGCTGGCCTACCTCGCCATCCACGCGACCGAGGCCAATGTCATCACCCCGGCCGTGCTCGGCCGCCGCTTCACCGTGAACCCGGTGCTGATCCTGTTCTCGTTCAGCCTGTTCACCTGGGTCTGGGGCGTCATCGGCGCCCTGCTCTCGGTGCCGATCCTGATCACCATCACCGCCGCGCTCGACCATCTCGGCAAGCCCAACATCGTCGGCTTCGTCTTCGGCGAACCCCTGTTCCCCCACCTCCCCGAAGTGGCCGTGGCCGAGGAAAGCGCCGCCGCCGCGGAACTGGGCTGACGGCCTGCCCATGTCCGGAATGAAGCAGGGCCGCGCGCGCCGAGGGAAACGCGCGGCCCCGATCACTCAGGCTGGCCCGGCACTCAGGCCGGATAGACCCAGCGGCCTTCGCTGGCGAGGTTCGCGGCGGCGAAGTCCCAGTTGATCAGCTCGTCCAGAACCGCCTTGAGGTAGTCCGGCCGCAGGTTCTTGCGGTCGACGTAGTAGGCGTGTTCCCAGAGGTCGATCACCAGCAGCGGCTTGGCGCCGGTGTCGGCCAGGGTCTCGGCGTCGTGCGTGTCGACCACGACCAGCTTGCCGCCTTCTTCGGCCAGCCACACCCAGCCCGAGGCAAAGTGGTCGGCGCCGCTGCTGGCCAGTTCCTTGGTGAGCGCCTCGACCGAACCGAAGTCACGCTCGATCGCGGCGAGCAGCTCGCCGGCCGGGGCGGTCTTGTCCGGGCTCAGGCTGGCCCAGTAGAACCCGTGATTCCAGGTCTGGGCGGCGTTGTTGAACAGCTTGGGATTATCCTTGCGGGCCGCCGCGACGATATCCTCGAGCGCGGCGTTTTCCAGCGCGGTGCCGGCAGTGGCGGCATTGGTCTTGTCGACATAGGCCTTGTGGTGCTTGCCGTGGTGGACGTCGAGCGTGGCCGAGGAAATGGCAGGCGAAAGCGCGTCCGCCCCATAGGGCAACGGCATCAGCGAGATCGGCATGGGAACTCCGTAAGGCTATGGAAGATAAGGATCGGATGGGCCGAAAGAACCCGGCCCTGCGCTGGGAAACGCCCGCGTCCCCTGTCGTTTCCTCCGCCTCGCGTCAAGCCGTGCGCGAACGACGGTCGACCGTCGCGGTCACCGCCACGTCCATCGTCACATTGGCAAGGGTGCGCATCAGGTCGGGCAGCATCTCGACCGCCACGAGCAGGCCGAGCGGCCCGGTCGGCACGCCCATGGCCAGCGCGATCGGCGCGGTCGAGGCGATGAAGCTGATCGTGCCGGGCAGGGAGATCGTCCCGAAGGTCGTGGCCACGGCCACGGCCACCCCGGCGGCGATCGCGGCGGGCGGCAGCGGCGTGCCGGTCAGCCGCGCGACATAGATGCCCACGGCGAGGTTCATCACCGGGCTGGTCGCGCGGAACAGGGCCACGGCCAGCGGGAGGACGAAGTCGGCGCTGGCGCTGCGCACGCCGAGGGAGCGGCAGGCCGCCAGCATGGCCGGCAGGCAGGCGAGCGAGGACTGGGTCGAGAGCGCCATGGCCTGAACCGGCAGCATGGTCCGGGCAAAGGCGCCCAGCGCGAGCCGTCCGCCCAGCACCGCCAGGCCGTAGCCCGCCACGAAGACGATCGCCCCCATGCTCGCCACCACGGCGATGTAATGGGCGAGCGCCGCGATCGCGTCACTGCCGGCAGCGGAGGAAACCCCCAGCGCCAGCGCGAAGACCCCGACCGGCGCCAGCCGCAGGACCCAGCCGATGATCACCATCATCGTCGCCGCAAGGGCCGCGAACACATTCGCCATCAGGTCTCGCGGCGCGGCCGGCAGCCGGGTCGTGGCCATGGCGAACAGCGCGAAGAAAGCCAGCACCGGCAGGACCAGGTCCCCGGCCGCCGCCGCCACCACGTTGGCCGGAAGCAGGGCATCAAGGAAATCGGCAAAGGCGGGCAGCGACCCGCTCGCCGCTGGGGCCGCTGCCTGCAAGGCCGCCGCCGCTCGCTGCGGCACAGGAAACAGGTCGAGCGCCAGTGGCATCAACACGGCGGCCATCACCGTGCCCACGCCGAGCACCGCCACGAACAGGCCCAGCGTGCGCCGCGCCATCGGCCCCGCCTCGGCCGCGGCGACCGACTGGACGATCCCCGTGACCAGCAGCGAAACCACCAGCGGCAGGATGGTCATCTGCAAGGCGCGAAGCCACAGGTGGCCGAGCGGCGCGATCATCGCGCTCAAGCCGCCGCCTTCGCCCACCAGCAGCCCCAGCACGAGGCCGCCGACCAGCCCCGCCAGCGTCAGCCCGGCCGGAACCTTCACTTCGGGGATCATCGCGGAAAGATCGGGCGCGCCCGTGCCGGTGTCGTGCTGCATGGACGCTCCATTGCTCTTTGCTAAGGTGACAATAGACTGGCCATGATCCATGGCAAAGCCACGCACGCACAATACGAGATTGAGCGAAGACCTCATGAGCAAGCACTATTTCGGAACCGACGGGATCCGCGGCCGCACCAACGCCGGGGTGATGACCGCCGCCACCGCGATGAAGGTCGGCATGGCCGCCGGCAAACGCTTCCTGCGCGGCGATCACCGCCACCGCGTGGTGATCGGCAAGGACACCCGCCTGTCCGGCTACATGCTGGAAAACGCGATGGTCGCCGGTTTCACGTCGGTCGGCATGGACGTCGTCCTGCTCGGGCCGATGCCCACCCCTGCCGTGGCTCTCCTCACCCGCGAACTGCGCGCCGATGTCGGGGTGATGATTTCGGCCAGCCACAACCCCTATGAGGACAACGGCATCAAGCTGTTCGGCCCCGATGGCTTCAAGCTGTCGGACGAGGACGAGCTGGCGATCGAGGCCATGCTGGGCGAGGAAATCGACCTTGCCCCCTCGCCCGAGATCGGCCGCGCCCGCCGCATCGACGATGCCCGCGGCCGCTACATCCACGCGGTCAAGGCCAGCCTGCCCGAAAACGTCCGGCTCGACGGGCTCAAGATCGTGGTCGATTGCGCCAATGGCGCGGCCTATCAGGTCGCCCCGTCCGCGATCTGGGAACTCGGCGCGGAAATCCACGCCATCGGGGTCAATCCCAATGGCCGCAACATCAACGAACGCTGCGGCTCGACTCACCTCGATCTCGTCCGCGAAACCGTGGTCGCCTCGGGCGCCGACATCGGCATCGCGCTGGATGGCGACGCCGACCGCCTGATCGTGATCGACGAAAAGGGCGCCGTGGTCGACGGCGACCAGATCATGGCCCTGCTCGGCACCGAGATGGCCCAGCGCGGCCTCCTGCGCGGCGGCGGCGTGGTTGCCACGGTCATGTCCAACCTCGGCCTCGAACGCTACCTCGCCGGGCAGGACCTGACCCTCGAACGCACCGCCGTGGGCGACCGCCACGTGCTCGAACGCATGAAGACCCAGGGCTTCAACGTCGGCGGCGAACAGTCCGGCCACATGATCCTGCTCGACCATGCCACCACCGGAGACGGCACGGTCGCCGCCCTGCAGGTCCTCGCCGCGCTCGTCCGCTCGGGCAAGCGCGCCAGCGAATTGCTCCACCTGTTCGACCCTGTGCCCCAGCTGCTCAAGAACGTCCGCTTCTCCGGCGGCAAGCCGCTGGCCGATGCCCGCGTGCAGAAGGTGATCGCCGAGGCCGAGGCCCAGCTTTCCGGGCGAGGCCGCCTCGTCATCCGCCCCTCGGGCACTGAACCGGTCATTCGCGTCATGGCCGAGGGCGACGACAGCTCCGAGGTCGCCTCGGTCGTCGGCGCGATCTGCGATGCCGTGGCAGAGGCCGCCGCCTGATGCTGGAAATGCGCCCCGACTGCGAACGCTGCGGCACCGACCTGCCGGCCGAAGCCCCCGGCGCCTTCATCTGCTCGTTCGAATGCACCTTCTGCGCCGAATGCGCCGATGCGCTCGACGAACTCTGCCCCAATTGCGGCGGAGAGCTGATGGACCGCCCGACGCGCGCCAAGCGCCATCATGCCGAGAATCCGCCGTCAAACGTAAGGCACTATAAAGGGTAGCCTTCTCCCCTCCCGCAAGCGGGAGAGGCCGGGGGTGGGCAAAGCCCCAATCACCCAACCCCCGCTCAGCCTGAGCCCTTCGACAGGCTCAGGACATGCTTGTCGAAGGCCGCGCGCTGCCCTAGCCCCAAGCCATGCCCGCCAAGCCCCCCCGCATCCTCGTCATCGCCGGTTCCGACAGTTCCGGCGGCGCCGGCATCCAGGCTGACCTCAAGACGATCACCATGCTCGGCGGCTACGGAATGACCGCGATCACCGCGATCACCGCCCAGAACACTCTCGGTGTCACCATGGTCGAGGCCCTCTCGCCCCAGCTCGTCGCCGCCCAGATCGACGCCTGCCTGTCCGACATCGGCGCCGATGCGGTGAAGATCGGCATGCTCGGCTCGGCCGCGCTGGGCCACCTCGTGGCAGACCGGCTGGAAGGCCTGTCCTGCCCGGTGGTGTTCGATCCGGTGATGATCGCCACCAGTGGCGCCGTCCTCGCCGATCCCGAGACCGTTGCCGCCTTCGAACGGCTGATGGCGCTGGCTACCCTGACCACCCCCAACGTCCCCGAACTCGCCGCGCTCGGCGGCCCCGCAGGCATGGCCGCGCGGCGGGTCGCCTATCTCGCCAAGGGCGGCGATGCCGCAGGCGATGTGCTGGAAGATCGCCTGGTGATCCCGGGGCAGGCAGACAGGGTATGGCACGCCGCGCGCATCCACACCCGCCACACCCACGGCACCGGCTGCACGCTGGCCAGCGCCGTCGCCACGTTCCTCGCCTCCGGCCTGGCGCTGGCCGAGGCGGTGGAACGCGCCCGCGTCTTCGTCCGTGCCGCACTGCTCGCCGCGCCCGGCTTCGGCGCCGGCCACGGACCGCTCGGTCATCAGGCGGTCGGCGATATTCCCGGAGACTAGGACGGATCGAAATTCAGCTCAGACCGAGACGAAAATGGTGCTTTTCCGTGACCCGGCGCGCAGCGTACTCAAAGTACGTGAGCACCGGAAGCGCGGAGAAGCGCCATTTGCAGGCCGGTATGGGCTGAATTTCGATCCGTCCTAGTCCAGCTCGTAGAACGCGCGGATCACTGCCCAGCCTTCCTCGGCGGTCTCCACGATCCTGAACAGCTTGAGATCATGCTCGTTGACCACGCCTTCCTCGGCGAGGGCTTCGAAGTTGATCACCCGGTTCCAGAACTCTGCGCCATAGAGCAGGATCGGGATCGGCTTCATCTTCCCGGTCTGGATCAGGCAAAGCAGCTCGAAGAACTCGTCGAACGTCCCGAACCCGCCCGGAAACACCGCCACGGCCCGCGCCCGCAGCAGGAAATGCATCTTCCTGAGGGCAAAGTAGTGGAACTGGAACGAGAGGTGCGGGGTCACATAGCTGTTGGGCGCCTGCTCGTGGGGCAGCACGATGTTGAGCCCCACGGTCTCGCCCCCCGCCTCGACCGCGCCGCGGTTCGCCGCTTCCATGATCGACGGGCCGCCGCCCGAGCAGACCACGAACTGGCGCATCCCGTCTTCCACGATCGCGCATTCGGTGGCGATCCGGGCCAGCTTGCGCGCCTCGTCGTAATACTTCGCCTTGGCCGCGAGCCTCTCGTTCACCTTCTGCCGATCCGGCGTGGTCGGCATCTCCCGCACCGCCGCGGCCGCCTCGGGCGAGGGGATGCGGGCCGAACCGTAGCAGACCAGCATCGAGCCGATCTTCGCCTCTTCGAGCAGCATCTCGGCCTTGAGCAGCTCGAGCTGGAAGCGGACGGGCCTCAGTTCCTCACGCAAAAGGAAGTCGGTGTCGCGAAAGGCCAGGCGGTAGGCCGGGTCCTGGGTCTGCGGGGTGGTGTGGGGCCGGGCCTCGGCAAATGAGGCTTCCTGCTCGGCCTTATAGAACTTGCGGTCGGTGAGATGGTGGTCTTCTTCGTGCATTTCCCAAACCTTGCCGCACACGCGGCAAAGCGCAACGAATTAATGCCCCGGCGCGAGCCGTGGTGCGCCGGCAGCCCCCAAAACACGCCTTCCGGCTCGGTCCATCACCCGAGAACCGCGTTTCGCCGCATTGCAGCATAAATCAGGGAACGCCCGCGCGCCTCGGGCTTACCCCCGTTGTTCGCACGCATCCGCCAAAGCCCGTCAACCGGGGCCGTTACTGGCCGGTCAGTCCAGAGGAGTACCGCCATGTCCGTTTCCTCACGCCCGTTTGCCGCCGCCCTTCCGCTTGCCGCTTTGATAGCCGGCGGCGCCTATGCCGATACCCGCTCGGCCGCAGCCATCCCGGCCAAGGCGGCCGCCAACGCCGCCGCGCCGCAATCCACGCCGCAATCTACGCCGCAAGGGCCCAAGGCCGGCTTCCCCGACAGTCCCGGCCTCGACCGCGCCCGCGAAGTCGCCAACGAACACGCCCGCTTCCTCCGCCCCGACAGCGAGGGCTGATCGCCCCGCCACTGCCGGAATGTCACTGCCCGAACAGCGCCGCCCCCGCCGGCGCGATGGCCGCGCGCCAGCGCCCGAAGCACGGTACGGCGGCAAATTTCGGCGATGTGTGAAGTCCTGGATGCCCCGCGAGGATTCGAACCTCGATTGACGGAGTCAGAGTCCGTAGTCTTACCTTTAGACGACGGGGCAGCTCGGAGCGGGCCATCTAGTCCGCCCGGACTGCCCGGTCAAGGTGATTCGGGGCGCTGATTTCGCGCTCAGTATCCCGCCTCGATTGCGATCCGGATTGCCTCGGCCGGGGTCCGCACCCCCAGCGCCCGAAGCACCGCCCCGCGGTGCATCTTGACCGTCCGTTCCGACAGGCCCAGCTCGTGCGCGGTCTGCTTGTTGAGCTTGCCCGCGGTCATTTCCACCAGCACCTCGTGCTGACGCGCGGAGAGCGCCCCGATCCGCTCGCGCGCCGCGCGGCGCCGGTCCTCGCCGTCCCGCACCGCGCCTGTCACCTCGACCTGCGAGCCGACGAAATGGATCACCTCGCCATCGTCGCCGAAAATCGGCGCGATCATCACCGCGTTGCGAAACGGGGTCCCGTCCTTGCGATAATTGACGATCTCGGTCAGCACCGGCTGGCGCCGCGCGATCGCCTCGCGCAGGGCTGCACTCGCCGCCGGATCGGTGCCGGCCCCGGCAAGAAACCGGCAGTTGCGACCCAAAATCTCGGCCTCGGCATAGCCCGTCAGCTCCTCGAAGGCGCGGTTGCAGGCGACGATCGGATTGTCCGGCTGGCGCGGATCGCTGAGCACGGCGGCGGTTGCACTGCGGGCGATCATCTCCAGCAAGGAAAGCGTCATTTCGCGGTCAACTCCCTGCGGCCCGCGGGCGCCCCCTGCCCCAATGGCCATATTGCCCGGCTGCCCGCGCCATGTAAGCACGGCAAAAGGCGGTCTTGCGTTAGATGTACCCCCCTGTGCCAGCCAAGACCCCGGCAAGTCCACCGGAACCTTGCGCCAGCCCCCGCAGGCCTGTTCCGGTGGACAAGCCCCGGCCGCCCCCCGCACTTGCCGTAATCGCTTGCGCCGTCTAGCATGGCCGTCAGGTACCCGTCGCACCCGGCGGGCTTTTGGAAATATCGAGTAACCAGTATGGCGGAATCCCTTCCGCCGGCAATGCGGGGAGAATCAGGCCAGCGCCGCGCGAAGGAACCGGGAACCAGCACCAGCAGCCGCCCCGCGGCTCACCGCTCCCGCAAGTCCGCAGCCGCAGCCTCCCGCACCTCCGGCGGCCGTCCCGATCGCGAGGCCGCGCCTGCCGCGCCCACCCGGTCCGACGGCAACGAGTCGAATGGCTCCGGCAATGGCTCCGGAGGAGGCAGCGCCCCCGCTCCGGCCGGCACCGCTCCTGCCGGCAGTCCCACTGCCGGCAATGCCGTCCAGCGCCAGGCCTATGCCGCGATCGATCTCGGCACCAACAATTGCCGCCTGCTGATCGCCCGGCCGCAAGGGCAAAACTTCGTCGTGGTCGATGCCTTCAGCCGCGTCGTCCGGCTGGGCGAGGGGCTGGCCCAGGCCGGCCGCCTGTCCGACGCGGCGATGGACCGCGCGCTCTCCGCGCTCTCGGTCTGCGCCGACAAGCTCAAGCGCCGCAATGTCCACCTCGCCCGCTCTGTGGCGACCGAGGCCTGCCGCCGCGCCAGCAACGGCATGGACTTCATCGACCGGGTGCGCCGCGAAACCGGCATCGCGCTCGACGTGATCAGCGCCCAGGAAGAAGCGCGCCTGGCCGTGCTCGGCTGCCACATCCTGCTCGAACAGGGCGAAGGCCCGGCGATGATCTTCGACATCGGCGGCGGCTCGACCGAGCTGGTCCTGATCGAGAACGGCCCCACGGTGCCGCGCATCCTCGATTGGCAGTCGGTCCCCTGGGGGGTCGTCTCCCTCACCGAAACCTGCGGCGGCGAGGGCGAGAGCGCGGCTGACCGCGCTGCCCGTTATGCCCGCATGCGCGGCCTGGTGGACGACAGCTTCGCCACTTTCGCCGAACGGCTGACCGAACACCTCGCCGGCGGCGGCAGCGGCAGGGCCGACCTGCGCCTGCTCGGCACCTCGGGCACGGTCACCACGCTGGCCAGCCTCCACCTCGAACTGCCGCAATACGATCGCGGCGCGGTCGACGGCCTCGTCGTCCCGGCCGAATCGATGCGCGCCATTTCCACCCGCCTCGCCGGCCTTTCGCCGGCCGAGCGCCGCCTCGTTCCCTGCATCGGGCGCGAGCGGGCCGATCTCGTCGTCGCCGGCTGCGCGATCCTCGAATCGATCCTCGACATCTGGCCCGCCAGCCGTCTTGGCGTGGCCGATCGCGGCATCCGCGAAGGCATCCTGCGCTCGCTCATGGCCTCGGGCCTGCGCGCCGAATCCGCCCAGGCGGCCCTGCGCCGCCTGCGGGCCCAGTAACGAGTTACCCGCTATGAGCAGATCCGGCCGCGACCCCGGCGAACGCCTGAAGACCGCGAAAAAGCGCACGGTCTCCTCCGCCCGCTGGCTCACCCGCCAATTGAACGACCCCTACGTCAAGCAGGCCAAGGCCGACGGCTACCGCAGCCGCGCCGCCTACAAGCTGGCCGAGCTGGACGACCGTTTTGCCCTACTCAAGGGCGCGAAGCGCGTGGTCGACCTCGGCATCGCGCCGGGCGGCTGGAGCCAGGTCGTGCGCCAGCGCGCGCCCGCCGCCAAAGTCGTCGGCATCGATCTGCTCCCCACCGAGCCGATCGAGGGCGTCACCATCTTCGAGATGGACTTCATGGCCGACGAAGCCCCCGCCGCGCTCGAAGGCGCGCTGGATGGCCCGCCCGACCTCGTCATCTCCGACATGGCCGCCAACACCGTCGGCCACAAGCAGACCGACCACCTGCGCACCATGGGCCTCGTGGAAACGGCGGTCGACTTCGCGATCACAACGCTCGAACCCGGCGGCGCCTTCGTCGCCAAGGTCTTCGCCGGCGGCACCGATCAGGCGCTGCTGACCATCCTGAAAAAGAACTTCACCACGGTGAAACACGCCAAGCCCCCGGCCAGCCGCAAGGGCTCGTCTGAGTGGTACGTGATTGCGCAGGGGTTCAAGGGGCGCTGAGCGGGCAACCGGTGCCGGCGGCGACCATGCTGAAAGGGTGCCAATGGCCGGCGGACGGGCAAGGTTGGCAATCGGCCGGGGCGTCAGCGTCTGGGTGCTCGACGCCCCGGACGGACTGGGCGAATCCGGATTTCACGCCCATCACGCGATTCAGGTCACGGTCTGCCTGTCCGGGCACCTCGCGCTTGCCACCACCGACAACTGCGTTCGCGCCGGCGCTATCGCCGTTGCACCCGACATCCAACACCGGATCGACGCCCGCGGCCTGCTGGCCTTCGTCTTCATCGAACCGGAAAGCCCGGCGGGCAGGGCGCTGGGCGCGGGCCTGTTCGCCGACAACGGGTTGGTTGCGCTTGACCGGCCGGGGCTCGAACCCGCCGCGTGGTGGCAGCAGGCGCTCGATCGCGGGCACTCCGATGCCGATCTGCTGGACAGAGGCCTCACCCTCGCAACCGGCGGGATTCCGGTCCGGGCGACCTCCGGTTGCGATCCGCGCATCGACCGGATCATCCGGCACAGCGCAGACCAGCTTAACCCGTCGCTCGGTGCAGCCGCTGCCGCGTGCGGGGTCAACCTTTCGCCCAGCCGCTTGCGGCACCTGTTCGTCGAACAGACCGGATTGGCATACAAGACATACCTGCTCTGGGTCCGCCTGACCAAGGCGCTCGACGTCTATGCGACCGGCGCTTCTCTCACCGAGGCCGCCCACGCGGCCGGCTTTGCCGATTCGGCCCATTTCAGCCGGGTGTTCAAGCGCACCTTCGGTTCTCCGGCGACCACGCTGACGCGGGTCTGAGGAAGCAATTTCAGCCGTTACGTTCAATCCCGCCGGGGCCGGGCCGCCTATCATGACATTCCCAACCAAGGAGAAATGCCATGACCGGTTCCATTGAAACCTCCCGCCGCTGTTCCGATGCCTGCCGCTGCGTCAATTGCGGGTGCGGCAGCGCCTGCACCTCTAAGGCCGATTGCCGCTGTGCCGGCACGTGCCAATGCGGCGAGAAGGGCTGACCCGCCAGTCCAACCCGGCTTGCTGCCACGCAATGAAAAGGGCGGGAACCTTCCGGTCCCGCCCTTTTCAATTCCTGTCCGGAAAGGACCGCCTTACTTGGCCGCCGGAGCCGCCGCCGGCAGGGTCAGCTTGCCGCCCTGCGAGTTCAGGTAGGCGATCACGTTGGCGCGTTCCTTGTCGTCGGCGATGCCGGCGAAGGTCATCTTGGTGCCGGCGGCAACGGCCTTGGGGTTCTTCAACCACGCGTCGAGCGCGGCCGCGTCCCAGGTGCCGCCCTTGGCCTTGAGGTCGTCGGAGAAGGCGAAGCCGCCGCGGCCTTCGGCAACCTTGTCACCGGCAATGCCGTTGAGGTTCGGACCGATCCCGTTGGCGCCGCCCGCGTTGATCGTGTGGCACGACTGGCACTTCTTGAAGCTCTGCTCGCCCTTGGCGACGTCGGCCGAGGCCAGCAGCGCGTCGATCCCGGCGGGAGCCGCGGCAGCAGCGCCGCCAGCCGGAGCCGCCGGCACGGCCGGAAGCGGCAGGTTCGAGCCCTTCGAGTTGAGGAACAGGATCACGTTGGCGCGGTCCTGCCCGTCAGGCAGGCCGGCGAAGGTCATCTTGGTGCCGGCGGCGAAAGCCTTCGGGTTCTTCAGCCAGGTGTCGAGCGTGGCGAAATCCCACTTGCCGCCCTTGGCCTTGAGATCGTCGGAGAAGGCGAAGCCGCCCTTGCCCTGGGCGATGGCCTCGCCAACCGTGGCGAACAGGTTCGGGCCGATGCCGTTGGCGCCGCCCTGGTCGACCGTGTGGCACGACTGGCACTTCTTGAACACGGCCTCGCCCTTGGCGGGGTCGCCCTTGGCGAGACGGGCCTCGATCCCTTCCTCGGCAGCGGCAGCGCCGCCTTCGGACGAAACCACGCCCTCGATCTCGTAGCCCATCTTCTCGGGGCGCTCGGACTTGTCGGCAAGGAAGTAGTGCGCCGACAGGGTTCCCAGGCCCAGCGCGACGATGCCCGAAAACAAGGCCCAACCGGCGATGGTATTTTTACGGTCCTGCATGAATGCCCCGACGAAGAGTTGCTCTTGGCGTATCGGACGGCGCTCTAGTGAGACGAAGGCCCTCGCGCAAGGCCTATTGGCGCCGCCCCGGGGCGCAAAATCGCTGCAATGCACACCATGGGCACGCTATGACCGGCGAAGCCGATTGTTCTTGCCAGCCTTGGCCGCTTTGTGGCTAAGCCCAGCGCCATGCACAGCTATCCCGCCCCCGCGCTCGCGCTGGTCGAGCAGATGACCCAGAACGCCGCCGCCGATTCCCGCCGGGCAATGGCCTTCCAGGGCGCCCCGGGCTGCAACTCCCACCGCGCGGCCACCGAATACGCGCCTGACAGCCTGCCGCTGCCCTGCTTCTCGTTCGAGGACGCGCTTGAGGCGGTGAAGGAAGGCCGGGCCGACCGCGCGATCATCCCGATCGAAAATTCGCAGCACGGCCGCGTGGCAGACATTCATTTCCTGCTGCCCGAATCCGGCCTGTCGATCGTGGGCGAGCACTTCCTCTCGATCAACCACGCGCTGATGGCCCTGTCGGACGGCCCGTTCGAGGCGGCCTATTCCCACCCCCAGGCGCTGGGCCAGTCGCGCCGCTACCTGCGCGAACGCAGCATCGTGCCGCTCGCCTATGCCGACACGGCGGGCGCCGCGGCCCATGTGGCCGAACTGGGCGATACCAGCCTCGCCGCGATCGCCCCGCGCCTCGCCGCCGAGCTTTACGGGCTCAAGGTGATCGAGGACAATGTCGAGGATTCGGCCGACAACACCACCCGCTTCGTCGTCCTTGCCCGCGCCCCGCTCGATCCGGCCACGCTGGCCGGCAAGCAGGCCATGACCACGCTGGTCTTCGAGGTGAAGAACGTCCCCGCCGCGCTTTACAAGGCGCTCGGCGGCTTCGCCACCAACGGGGTCAACATGACCAAGCTGGAGAGCTACCAGAAGGGCGCAAGCTTCGCCGCGACCATGTTCTATGCCGACATCCTCGGCGCGCCCGGCGAGGCCCACATCGACCGCGCGATCGAGGAACTGGCCTTCCACTGCAAGGACCTGCGCCTGCTCGGCTGCTACGAACAGGCCCGCCCGCGCGGTTGATTTTTGGCGGGTGCGCCCCCGACATCCGTCGGGAGCTTGCACCCACCGCCCCGCCATGCCACCACTTTACGCGTGAGCGCACCGCAAGCATCCCCGGCCGATCCGCTGCGCGACTGGCAGGCCGTGCGCCATGCGGCCGACATCCAGTATGCCCCGCTCCAGATCCCCGACCAGAAGGTCGAGATCCCCGGCTGGCTGCAATGGCTGGGCAAGGCGCTGGAGGCGATTTTCGGCCCGCTCGGGCGCTGGCTCGGCATTGCCTGGCCGGTATTCGAGAAGATCCTGCTCGCCCTCGCCGTGGTCCTGCTCGCCCTGCTGCTCTGGCAGGTGCTGCGCCGCCTGCGCCTGCCCCGCAAGGCGCAGGCCCCCGAAGCCGCGCACTGGACGCCCGACCGCGCCGCCGCCCTCGTCCTGCTCGAGGATGCCGACCGTCTCGCCGCCGAGGGCCGCTATGACGAGGCGGCTCACCTCCTGCTCCAGCGCAGCGTCGGCCAGATCGGCGCGGCCCGGCCGGACTGGCTCGGCCCCGCCTCCACCGCGCGCGAGATCACGCACCTGCCCGGCCTGCCCGAAGGCGCCCGCCGCGCTTTCGCCGTGATCGCCGGGCGGGTCGAGCGCAGCCTCTTCGCCCTGCGCCCACTGGGGCGGGAAGACTGGACCACGGCCCGCGCCGCCTATGCCGATTTCGCGCTCGCCCCCCTCCCTTCGGCGGACGGCGCGCGATGAACCCCAACCCGCCGCCGTTCAGCCGCCGCGCGGTCCTCGCCCTCGTCGGCCTCGGCACGGCGCTGTTCCTCGCCCTGACCTACATGGTCGGCGCGGGCCTCGCGCATGGCCCGCTCAACGATGGCGGCAGCCACGGCGCGGGCAAGGGGCTGACCGGCTATGCCGCCCTCGCCGCCCTGCTCGAACGGCAGGGCTGGCAGGTCGCCATGGCCCGCACCCCGGCCGAGCTCAAACAGCCCGGCCTGCTGGTCCTCACCCCCCCGGCCGGCGCCAAGGGCGAAGACCTCGCCCGCGCGGTCGAGGCGCGGCGCCACATCGGGCCGACCGTCGTGGTCACGCCCAAGTGGCTGCCGGTTCCGCTGCAGAACCTGCAGGTCCCGCTCAAGGGCGCCAGGCCCGGCTGGGTCACCCTCGGCGGCACGGCCCTGCCCGGCTGGAAGGGCTTCCTTGACGAG
This sequence comes from Novosphingobium flavum, assembly GCF_014230315.1. GTDB lineage: Bacteria > Pseudomonadota > Alphaproteobacteria > Sphingomonadales > Sphingomonadaceae > Novosphingobium > Novosphingobium flavum. The sequence goes on from NZ_JACLAW010000002.1 coordinate 68,136, forward strand.
ATTGCGATCGGCACCGCCCCGCTCCCCGGCGGCCGCTGGACGGCGGACCGTGCCGCCGGGCAACTGCCCGATCCGCGCGTGGTCCTCTCCGGCCGGGGCGAGCGGCTGGTCCCGCTGGTCGAGGGCGCGGTCCCCTCCGGTCCAATACTCGCCGGCTTCATCGCCGATGGCGGCCACTACCCCGCGCTCGACGCCATGGCCCTCGTCGGCAGCGACCCCGGCGATGCGAACAGCGGTGTCTATCCCCTCGTCGTGGTTTTCGAGCCCGACCTGATCGACAATTACGGCCTCTCCCGCAGCGACAACGCGCTCTATGCCCTGCGCCTGTTCGACGCGGCCAGCGGCGGCATGGCCCCGCGCAGCGTCACCTTCGACATCTCGTTCAACGGCTTCGCCCGCTCGCCCAACCTCTTGACCCTGGCCTTCACCCCGCCGTTCCTTGCGGCCACGCTGTGCCTGCTGCTCGCCGCCCTGATCGTCGGCTGGCGCGCGTTCCTGCGCTTCGGCGGCGGTGCGGCGGAAGCGCCGATCGCTTTCGGCAAGGCCGCGCTGGTCGCCAATGCCGGAGGGCTGGTCCGCCGTTCCGGCCGGCTCCACCTCCTCGCCGCGCCCTATGCCGCCATGGTCCGCGACCGGCTGGTCCGCGCGCTCGGCCTGCCCCGCCATGCCGACGGCGCGGCGAGCGAGGCGGCGATCGACCGGGCGCTGGCCGTCCGCGCGCCCGAAGCCCGGCCCTTCTCCGTGGCCGCCGCCGCCTTGCGCGCGGCGCGCCGCCCGATAGACCTGCTGCGCGCCGCGCAGGATCTCCACGCGCTTGAAAGGATGCTGAAGGAATGACCGAGCCCATGAGTCTTGGCGAAGTGGCCGCCCTTGCCGAGGCGATCCGCGCCGAAGTGGGCAAGGCCGTGGTCGGCCAGACCGAAACGGTCGATCACCTGCTGGTCGCCCTGCTCGCGCGCGGCCACGTCCTGCTCGAAGGCCCGCCCGGCACGGCCAAGACCTTCCTTGCCCAGTGCTTCGCCGCCAGCCTCGGGCTCGATTTCGGCCGCATCCAGTTCACGCCCGACCTGATGCCGGGCGACATCCTCGGCTCCAACCTGTTCAACTTCCAGACCAGCCACTTCACCCTCACCCGCGGCCCGATCTTCTGCGATCTCCTGCTGGCCGACGAGATCAACCGCACCCCGCCGAAAACCCAGGCAGCCCTGCTCGAGGCGATGCAGGAACGCCGCGTCACGCTGGACGGCGAAACGCACGTCCTGCCCGAAAGCTTCCTCGTCGTCGCCACGCAGAACCCGATCGAGAGCCAGGGGGTCTATCCCCTGCCCGAGGCGCAGCTCGACCGTTTCCTGTTCAAGCTGCTGGTCCCCTATCCCAGCGCCGAGGAGGAAGCGAAAATCGTCGCCCGCTTCGGCGAGCGGGTTGGCCCGCCCCGCCCCGAAGAGCTCGGCCTCGCCCCGGTGGCCGACGGCGCCCGCCTCGCCGCCGCAGCCACGGCGGTCAAGGGCATCGCGCTGGCGGAAAGCGTGGTCGACTATGTCGTGCGGCTCGTGCGCGCCACCCGCGAAAGCGCCGACATCGCCGCCGGGGCCAGCCCCCGCGCCGCCGTGCTGCTGGCCAATGCCGCCCGTGCCCGCGCCGCCATCGCCGGGCGCGACTATGTCCTGCCCGACGACGTCAAGGCTCTTGCCACCGCCGTCCTGCGCCACCGCCTCGTCCTCAGCCCCGCCGCCGAGATCGAGGGCAAGCAGGTCGAGGCCCTCGTCGAAGGCCTCGTCCAGCGCACCGAGGCCCCGCGGTGAAGCTGGCCCCCAAAGCCCCCATCGTCCCCACCACCCGCGCCGCCCTGCTGGCCGCGCTGGCCGCGCCGCTCGCGCTGGTCCTCGCCGCCCTCGCCCCCGCCGCATGGATCATCGCCCCGCTGCTCGGCCTCGCCCTGCTCGCGCTGGTCCTGCTCGATGCCCTGCTTGCCGGCCGCCTGATCGATGCCCGCCTGATCGCGCCCGACGATGCCGAGGTCGGCGAACCGCTCCAAATCGCCGTCCTGGCCGACCTGCCCACCGGCCGCCCCGCCGCGCTCGAAGCCGCCCTCGCGCTCGATCCGCGCCTCGCCGCCGGCGGCACCGCCCGTTTCCCGCTCCGCTCCCACCTCGACACCTGGCAGGGCGCCGCCCAGCTCACCCCCCACCGGCGCGGTCCCGCCCCGATCGCCGGCCTCACCCTGCGCTGGACCGGGCCGCTCGGCCTTGGCGCCCGCCAGCGCACCTTCGTGCAGGACCGCACGGTCCGTATCTGGCCCAGCCTCGCCCTCGTCCGCTCGACCGATCTCCAGCTGTTCCTGCGCGAGAGCGAAAGCGGCCTGATCGCCCGGCGGATGCGCGGCGAGGGCAGCCAGTTCGAGGCCCTGTCCGAATACCAGCCGGGGATGGACCGCCGCCGGATCGACTGGAAGGCCTCGGCCCGCCACACCCACCTCTACGCGCGCGAATACGAAGCCGAGCGCAACAACCCGATCGTATTCGCGCTCGATTGCGGCCGGGCCATGTGCGAGCCTGTCGCCGGCCTGCCGCGTATAGACCGCGCCGTGTCCGCCGCGCTGGCCGCCGCATGGGTCGCGCTCAAGGGCGGGGACCGCGCCGCCCTGTTCGGCTTCGCCGCCCGGCCCGAGGTCGCCACCCCCTTCGTCACCGGCACCGCCGCCTTCGCCCGCCTCCAGCGCGCCGCCGCCATGCTCGACTATTCGCCGGCCGAACCCAATTTCACCCTCGCCCTCGCCACCCTCGCCGGGCGGCTCCAGCGCCGCTCGCTGATCGTGGTCTTTTCCGAATTCCCCGATCCGACCAGCGCCGAACTCCTGCTCGACGCCGTCGCCCGCCTTGCCAGGCGCCACGTCGTCCTCTTCGTCACCATGGCCGACGAGGAACTGGCCGGGCTGGCCGACAAGGCCCCGGCCGATATGGCCCGCCTTGCCGAAGCGGTCGCCGCCGATGGCCTGCTGCGCCAGCGCCAACTGGTCATCGCCCGGCTCCACGCTCTCGGCGTCGAAGTGGTCGAGGCCCCGCACGGCGAGATCGGGATGCGCCTGATCGACGCCTATCTGGCGATCAAGCGCAAGGGCACGATCGGCTGATGGCCCTGGGTGACACCCTGCGCGGCAGCCGCCTCGGTGCCCTGCTCGGCGCCCGCGCCCCGGCCGGGGACGCCGCCATTGCCGCAGCCGCCCTGCGCTCTGACCGCTTCCGGCAAGAGCGCGAGGGCGACTGGAAACGCCTCGATGCGATCGTCACCCGGATCGAGCAGGGCCGCCTGCGCTCACTGTCCGACGAGGACCTGCTCGCCCTCCCGGTGCTCTATCGCACCGTCGCCTCCAGCCTCTCGGTCGCCCGCGAAACCTCGCTCGATGCGGCCACCCTCGCCTACCTCGAAGCCCTGGTCCAGCGCGCTTGGTTCCAGGTCTATGGCCCCCGTCAGGGATTGGGCCGCTGGCTGCTGCGCTTCCTCGGCGGCGGCTGGTCCCGCGCCGTGCGGGAAATCTGGCCCGACCTCCTGATCACCCTCGCCCTGATGGTCGCGGGGGCCTTCGTCGGCTGGAAGCTCTGCGCCGCCGATCCCTCGTGGTATTTCACCCTGTTCCCGGCCGAGGGCGATCCCCGTGTTCCCGGCGCCGGGCAGGCGGTGCTGCGCGCGAGCCTGTTCGGCCAATCGCAGCAGAACGGGCTGGCCGCCTTCGCCGCCTACCTGTTCAGCCACAATGCCCAGATCTCGATCCTCGCCTTCGCGCTCGGCTTCGCCTTCGGCATCCCCTCGCTGCTGCTGGCGATCCAGAACACGGCCACGCTCGGCGCCATGCTCTGGCTGTTCCATTCGCAGGCCCTCCTGCCCGACCTGATCGGCTGGCTCTCGGTCCACGGCACGACCGAGCTGTTCGCGATCCTCCTCGCCGCCGCTGCGGGCCTCCACATCGGCCGCGCCTTCGCCTTCCCCGGAGACCTGCCCGTGCTCGAGGCGGCCGCCAGGGCCGGGCGCCGCGCCTCCACGGTCATGGCCGGGGTCGTGCTGATGCTGGTGGTCGCCGCCATGCTCGAGGGCTTCGCCCGCCAGCTGCTCGACGCGACCGGCCCGCGCCTCGTCGTCGGCCTTTCCATGCTGGTCTTCTGGCTGTGGTACTTCTTCGCCTTCCGCCGCGATCCGGGCGCCCTGCGATGAGCGCCGCCGCCACTTCCTCATCGGCAACCACCCTGCCCACCCAGCGCTTCCGGCTCGATCAGGCCCGGCGCCAGCGCACCGTGCTGACACCCGAGGGCATCCCCCTGCGCTTTACCCTCGCCACCCGCAGCGCCCGGGCCGGGGCCCTGCTGCTAGACCTGTTCCTCGTCGGCGCGGTGATGGTCGCCACCACGATCGGCCTGATCTACCTCGCCGGCGGCACGGCGAAAGCCATGGGCCAGGCCAGCGGCGCGGCGGGCCATGCCCTGCAATTCCTCTTCATCCTCTGGCTCGCGGCGATGTTCCTGCTGAGGAACGCGTGGTTCCTGTTCTTCGAACTGTCCCCGCGCGGGGCCACTCCGGGCAAGCGCGCCAGCCACATCCGCATCGCCGCGCGAAATGGCGGCCGCCTCACCGCCGAGATGGTCCTCGCCCGCAACCTCCTGCGCGATATCGAGCTGTTCCTCCCGCTCTCGTTCCTGCTCTCGGCCCGGGATGGAGACATGGGCGCGGCCGGCATTGCCGCCGCCGGCTGGTTCCTGATCTTCGGCCTGTTCCCCTGCTTCAACCGCGATGCCCTGCGCGCGGGAGACATCATCGCCGGGACCTGGGTGGTCGAGGCCCCGCGCCGCAAGCTCGAACAGGCGCTCAGCGCCGCGCGCGCCGCCGCGCCGGGGGCGGCGGGCGAATACCACTTCGATGCCGCCGCTCTTTCGCACTACGGCGAATACGAACTGCAGGTGCTGGAACGGGTCCTGCGCGAAAACCGGGGCGACCAGCTTGCCGCCGTCTACCAGCGGATCTGCGGCAAGATCGGCTGGCACGCCGGGGCCGGCGACGAACGCGCCTTCCTCGCGGCCTATTACACCCAGCTGCGCGCCCGCCTCGAAAGCGGCATGCGCCTCGGGCAGCGCAAGGCGGACAAGTTTACCGGACCCTCCCGATGACCGACCTGACCCTGCGCCCCGTCGCCCCGGCCGACATCCCCGCCCTGTCCCTGCTCGGCGTCGCCGCCTTCACCGCCAAGTTCTGGCAGCTTTACCGCCCTGAGGACCTCCTCCCCTTCCTGCTCGAGACCCATTCCGAGGCGGCGCTGACCCGCGACCTCGCCAACCCCGCCCGCCTGATCCACCTTGCCGAACGCAGCGGCACCCTCGTCGGCTGGGTCAAGCTCGGCCTCGCCTGCGGCTTCCCCGATCACGCGCGCGGCGCGCGGGTGATGGAGCTGAAACAGCTCTACACCGCCCCCAATGCCCAGGGCTCCGGGATCGGCGCGGCGCTGATGGACTGGGCGATGGCGGAATTCGCCTCACGCGGTGCCGACGAGGTCCAGCTCTCCGTCTGGTCCGAAAACCACGGCGCCCAGCGCTTCTACGCCCGCTACGGCTTCGAGAAGCAGGCCGACATCACCTTCCGCGTCGGCCAGCAGCTCGATCAGGAATACCTCTTCGCCCGGATGCTCTAAAGAAACATCCCGCCCGAAGCCTCGATCCGCTGGCCGTTGACCCAGCGCCCCTCCTCGCTCAGCAGTGCGGCGATCAGCGGGCCGATGTCCTCCGCCTCGCCCACCCGCCCAAGTGCCGTGGCGCTGGCGACCATGCGGTTGACCTCCGGGTTGTCGCGCACCCGGCCGTGGCCGAAATCGGTAGCAATTGCGCCCGGCGCCACGGCATTGGCGGCGATCCCGCGCGGCCCCAGCTCCTTGGCGAAATAGCGCGTCATCACCTCCACCGCGCCCTTCATCGAGGCATAGGCGCTGCTCCCCGGCACGGCAAAGCGCGCCAGGCCGGATGACAGGTTCACGATCCGCCCGCCATCGGCCATCAGCGGCAACAGCTTCTGGGTCAGGAAGAACACCCCCTTCACATGGACCCGGTACAGCGTGTCGAACGCCTCCTCGGTCACCTCGGAAAGCGGTGCATGGTGCGCGGTCCCGGCATTGTTGACGAGGAAGTCGAACCGCTCCGCGCCCCATGCACCCAGCACCTTGCCCACCGCCTCGGCGAAGACCGGAAAGGCCGAGGTATCGCCCGTATCGAGCTGCAAGGCCGCCGCTTTCGCCCCGGCGCCTTCAACCGCCACCACCACCTCGTCCGCCGCCGCGCGGTTGCTGTTGTAGGTCAGGATCGACCAGACCCCGCGCCGCGCCAGCGCCTCGACCGCGCTACGCCCCAATCCCCGGCTCCCGCCGGTCACGATTGCGATCCTGGGATTGGAAGCATGATAGGACATGGGGCAGGTCTCCTTGCGCAATGCTCCCGATGTAGTGCTCCGCCGCGCCGAAATAAGCCCGCGCGGCCGCTTTGCTCAAAACCGCCCCGGCTTGCCCAGCCACTCGGCCACATAGTCGAACAACCGGCCCTTGGTGTCGCCATATTGCGGCGCGCAGGGGCCGAACTCATGCTCCGATCCTTCCACCCCCACCAGCGTCCGGTCGCGCGCGGCCAGCCGGTCGAACACGATCTCGGCGGGCACGACGAACTGGAAGCAGGTGTTGCTGACGATCAGGCTCGGCACTTTCACCCGCGGCGCCTGTCCCGGCGCACTGGCCAGCGAGGAGCCCCAGTCGATCCCCCGGATATCATCGGCGGTCAGGGCAAAGGCGGGGGTCGCCCGCACGGCGTCGTTCATCAGGAACTCGTCCAGCGAATAGGCCGCGCTGGCCGGGCGGCCCTGCCGCTCGTTCGTGGCGCGGATCGCCGCATCGCCCTTCGGCCCGGCCGCCGCACGGAGCGAGCGCAGCACCGTCGGCGCCCGCGTTCCGTCGGCCCTGAGCAGCAGGTGCGGCCGCTTGGTATGGGCCAGCAGCGAGACGTCGCTGGCCGAGAGACTGCCGATCCCCGGCACGTTGGCCCCGCCCGCCACGAAAAACGGCTCGTTGCCGCCCCCGGCCGCATCCAGCGCCCGCCGCCGCGCCAGCGCCTGGTCCATGATCGCGGCGTTGCGCCGCGCCTGGGCGGCGAAATAGCGGGCCCGAAAGGCGGGCGGGTAAGCGGCCTGGCCCGTGGCGGGATCATAGCCATTGGCGGCGGCGAACCGGTCCAGCCCGCCATCGCGCCCGTCCGCCCCCACCGCCGGGTCGATCGAGGCAACCCGCGTTCCAGCGCCCGGATCGAGCATGATCAACCCATCGGCCCGCGCCAGCCCGGTCGCCTCGGCCGCCGAACAGGGCGCGATCACCCGCTTGCCCTGGCAAGCCGCCGGCCCACCAGCCGCCACGCTGGCGTAAAGCGTCATCGAGCTCGCCCCGGCGCCCCAGCCGATCACCACCACCCGCTCCACGCCGGGCAGGCGGCGCAGGAAGGCGATTCCCGCCGAAGTCTCGGCGAATCCATCGAACGGCTTGCCGAAATCGCCCGGTTTCATCGGGGGATAGGAAACGTAAAGCGCCCGGTATCCGCGCCGGGCCAATTCGGCGGCCGGCGGATCAAAGCCGAAATTCCGGTCCGAATAGAGCACCGCGACGCGCGCGTTCACGCCGGCATGGGCGCCCTTGGGCTCATAGTAGATCCCCGGCCTCACCCCTTCGCCCAGCCGGACGATGGCCGACCGGTACTGCCCCGTATCGACCGGCAGGGAAAGCTTGCGGTCCGCGCCCGGCCGCCCCGGAGAGGCGAGGATGGCGGCCGCTTCCTCGGCCGAAATCTGCGGCGCAGCGAAAGGATCGGGCGCGGGCTGGGCCACCACGACAGCGCCCCCCACCGTCACGGCCGCGAATCCCACGATCGCTCCCGCAAGTCCGAACGTCCTCATCCCGGCTATCTCCCGCCCCTGCCTGATACCGGTCACACCCTAGCCAATCCCCGCCCGGGCGGAAGCCCCCAACCTGTCGCAAGCGGTAACGGCCGGGCGCGGTTACGCGTTGCCCGAATCCCCGCCTGCCCCTATATCGCCCCCCATGTCTTCCATCAGACCCTGGCGCACGATCGAGCGCCGCAAGAGCCGGCAGATCATGGTCGGCAAGGTGCCCGTGGGCGGCGATGCGCCGATCACGGTCCAGACCATGACCAACACCCCCACGTCCGACGCGGGTGCAACGATCGACCAGATCCGCCGCTGCGAGGAAGCCGGGGCCGACATCATCCGGGTCTCCTGCCCCGATGTCGAAAGCACGGCCGCCTTCCGCGAGATTGCCCGCGCTGCCCGCGTGCCGCTCGTGGCGGACATCCATTTCCACTACAAGCGCGCGCTCGAGGCCGCCGATGCCGGCGCCGCCTGCCTGCGGATCAACCCCGGCAACATCGGCAGCAATGACCGCGTGGCCGAAGTGGTCCGCGCCGCCAAGGCCAATGGCTGCGCGATCCGCATCGGCGTCAATGCCGGCAGCCTTGAAAAGGACCTGCTCGAAAAATACGGCGAGCCCTGCCCCGAAGCCCTGGTCGAGTCCGCGCTCGATCACATCAAGCTGCTGCAGGACCACGATTTCCACGAATACAAGGTGGCGGTGAAAGCCTCCGACGTGTTCCTCGCCGTCGCTGCCTACATGGGTCTGGCCGAAGCGGTCGATTGCCCGCTGCATCTCGGCATCACCGAGGCGGGCGGCCTGATCGGCGGCACGGTCAAGTCGTCGATCGGCATCGGCAACCTGCTCTGGGCCGGGATCGGCGATACCCTGCGCGTCTCGCTCTCGGCCGAGCCGGAAGAGGAAGTGCGCGTCGGCTTCGAGATCCTGAAGAGCCTCGGCCTGCGCACCCGCGGCGTGCGCGTCGTCTCCTGCCCAAGCTGCGCGCGGCAGGGTTTCGACGTGATCCGCACGGTCGAGGCGCTCGAAAAGCGCCTGACCCACATCAAAACCCCGATCTCGCTTTCGGTCCTCGGCTGCGTGGTCAACGGCCCCGGCGAGGCGCGCGAGACCGACATCGGCCTCACCGGCGGCGGCAACGGCAAGCACATGGTCTATCTCTCGGGGGTCACCGACCACCATGTCGAAAGCGCGGCCATGCTCGATCACATCGTCAGCCTGGTCGAGGCCAAGGCCGCCGAGATCGAGGAGGCGATGAGCGACGCCGGCCACGCCGATCCCGCAGTCGCGGCGGAATGATCCGGTAACCTTCCCCTGCTAGAGCGGCGGACATGAAAGGCTTCGTCGCCCTTGCCCTCGCCATGGTCGCGGTGCTCCTGTTCGCGGGCGAATATGCCGTCCCGCTTCACCCGCTGCGCGGCCAGGCCGAAACGGCCGAAGCCGCCCCCCGCCCGGCGCCCACCACCAGGAGCCGCTTTTCCGGCGAGGCCCTGACGCTGGACCGCGATGCCAGCGGCCAGTTCCACGTCGATGCCCGGGTCAACGGCAATCTGACCAAATTCCTCGTCGATACCGGCGCCGATACGGTCGCCCTCACCGTGCGCGATGCCGAGGCCGCCGGGATCCCGGTCAACCCCAATGCCTTCATCCCGATCCTGCGCACCGCCTCGGGCGAAGGCTGGGGCACGCTCGTCAAGATCGACCGGATCGAACTGGGCGATACCGAGGTGACCAACGTCCAGGCGATCGTCGCCCGCGATCTCGATGTCAGCCTGCTCGGGCAGACCGTGCTGGCCCGGATGGGCCGGGTCGAACTGGCCGGAGACCGCATGGTGATCGAGCAGAAGCCCTGATTCCGGCGTGCAGTCCGCTTGCAGACTCGCTGCGGCAAGACTGGAAAAATTCAGCGAATTGCGCTATATTCCCGCGATGGACAGACGCTGCGTCATCTCCGGCCTCGTGGCCGCCACAGGCCTCGCCGCCAGCCCGGCGCGGCTCTTCGCGCAGGCCTACACGATCAGCGGCCAGCACCGCAAAGTCCTTGAAATCGCCAAGGAACAGATGGAGCGCAACCGCGCCCGCCTGTGGCGCACCGATATCGTCGGGGTGGCCGATTTCGCCCTGCCCTCCTCGCTCCCGCGCTTCCACTTCGCCGATCTCGAGAAGGGTGAGGTCCGCTCCTTCCTCGTCGCGCACGGCAAGGGCTCGGACCCGGAACACGACGGCTTCCTCAAGACCTTTTCCAACGAACCCGGCAGCCTCGCCACCTGCCGCGGCGCCTTCATCACCTATGAATGGTACAAGGGCAAATACGGCACCTCGATCCGCCTCGGCGGCGAAGACGCCGACAATTCCCACGCGCTGGACCGCGCGATCGTGCTCCACCCGGCCTGGTATGCCAACCCGGACATGCTCGAAAAATGGGGCAAGCTCGGCCGCAGCGACGGCTGCTTCGCCATGGCCGAGAGCGATTTCAACGAAGCCCTCTGGCACCTCTCCGGCGGCCGCCTGCTCTATGCGGACCGGTTGGGACTGGGTTAGGCCCCCCAAACGTCATGCCCGCGCAAGCTGGCATCGCTGTGATCTTGGTGCAGCGACCGTGCAATGCGCAACACCGCCCACCACGCCCGCTATCGGCGCATAGGTTCCGATTGCTCAACGGCAGGAAAGTCGGGCGAGAAGACCCGGTGTCGGGCCGCTGAAGTTCGCTATTCACGTCGGGTCAAACGTCTGTTGTGGTTTTCCATTTGGCGTTTGACCTCCTCAAAGGCATCCACGCACCTGACAATTACTCCGCCGTGTGGAATGTTTATGAGCACCACTCGCCGCGTTGGCATGGCACCGTCCCATCCAGGAACTTCAACACTTCCTTCTGAAATCAATGATACAAACCGATCGCGCGGCAATCGAACTATGCCAGCCCTGATTGCCTCAAGTCGGCTGCACGCCTCGGCGCTTGTCTCACTCACAATGCGAGCAGGCGACCTTTGCGCCAATGCAACGGGGCTGAAAGTGAAAACCATAACGGCAGCTACAGCGTGTTTCATCCACAATTCTCCGCCAGGGCACGCAACGTCATAGTTCCCCAAAGAGCCCAAGCTAGGATGTCGCTAATTCGGAACGTCCGCAACGTTGGCGAGTCCGGACAGTCCGCTTTCGAACGAATCAGCTGGCAAACCGACCCCGAACCCGGTGCCGGACATTTGCCTGCCACTTTCCTACACTGCCCGCGCCTGCCACTATCCCCGCGCGCGCCGTCGGCCGCGCTCTTTGAACCGTTGGCAGATCGCACCGGGTTGGAGAAGTGTCACCCATGCACCGATCCAGCAAACCCCTGATCGCGCACGATAATCCACCGAAACGGCGGCCGGACAGGGTTACACTCGTGTCACCTTGTCCGGCATGAACCTGCGGCTCAGGCCCCCGGCGCGTCGATCGCGATGACCTTTTCGTTGCTGGTCCGCTGGCCGGTCTTGAGCTGGCGCGGCTGGGCGAAGCTGGCCAGCACCGGCGCGTCGCGGCCATAGAGATCGGGCCAGGTGATCAGCTGGTCATTGATGTCCTTGGCCATGGTGAAATAGCCGACGTAGACCGGCATCTTGGTGGTCAGCGGCACCTTGGTGTACTTGCCCGACTGGCTGATGGCGGTCACTTCCTCGGGGGTCTTGCCGGCCTTGAGCATGGCCAGCATCATGCCCAGCTCCAGCGCCCGCTCGGTGCGGATGCAGCCGTGGCTGTAGGCCCGGCTATCGGTCGCGAACAGGCCGCGCGCCGGGGTGTCGTGCAGGTAGATCGCGTGGGGATTGGGCATGTCGATCTTGACCAGGCCGAGCGAATTCTTCGGCCCCGGCTGCTGGACGAGGATGATCGTCCCGTCCGCCTGCTTGATCACCTTGTAGCCATCCTTGGCGGCGCGGGCCGGGTTATTGGCATATTTCGCCCCCATCCCCTCGCCCACCACGATCGACTGCGGCACGGTCCAGGTCGGGTTGAAGACGATGTCCTCGACCTCTTCGGCCAGCTGCGGCGTCGCGGTCTTGCCCGGCTTGCCGACGATGGTCTTGTAGGTCCGCACTATCTTGTCGCGCCGCACCAGCCTCAGCTGGAATTCGGGCACGTTGGTCATCAGGTAGTATTCGCCGAGATCCTTGGTGAACCAGCGCCAGCGGTCCATGTTGGCGCGGATCAGGGCGCGGGTCTTGGTCTCGGCGCGGGGCGTGGTCGCCAGCGCGGCCTTGAGCACGGCATAGTCGGGATAGGTCGGGTCGAGCGCGGCGAGCGTGCCGGCGATGTCATGCGATTCGAGCGCGCGGGTCATGATCGCGTCGGTCGGGTTGACGTCGACGTCCTTGTCGACCGCGAACCACTGCACCCGCGCGTCCATCGGCGTACGCCCGTCGCGCAGGTCCTCGGCCAGCCAGGCGAACGACTTGCTCGCCACCTCGTCGAGTGCGTCGCCCTCGCCGATGCCGATCGCCGCCTTGAGCGCGGCCGGGCGGTAGTCCGCCGGGGCCAGCCCCTCGTCGGCGATGCCGTTGATCACCGCCAGCAGCGCCTGGGCATCGGCCAGCGGCCAATGCATCACCGGTTCCTTGACCTCGGCCGGGGGCGGGATGGTGGCCGCGGTCGTCACCGGGTCGGCGACGGTCGAGCCCGGCGCCGGGCTCGAGCCGGCCTGGGGACGGACCGTCGCGGTGGCAACCGGGGCGGGCTTGATGCTGGGGGCCGGCTTGGCCGTGGCAGCAGGCTTGCTCGCGGCGGCGGGCTTGGCCGCCGCCGGAGAATCGGCCGGCTGCGCGGCCTGGGTCGGCTGTGCGGCTTGGGCGGGAAGCGCCGCGCAGGCGGCCAGAAGCAGCGCCCCCCGGAAGAGCGGGCGCCGCGTCGCGGTGGAAATGCGCATTGGGCTGATCAAGTTCACGTGTAACCCCGTAATGAGCCAGCACCGGGCTTCGGCCGCGCCATCGCGCCCCATCGCCCGTTCCATGCCCTGTTCGTCCGGCACCATCAAGCACGGCACCTGTCACAAGCCTGAATCATCCCCGGCTTGCTCCGTTCCCGCCCACCGCTATGGCCTGCGATGATGACCGTGCAAGCCCGCTCCTCCCTGATCCCCCTGCTGGTGGCCTTCGCGGGAATCGCGGTGTTCTCGCTGATGGACGCGCTGATGAAGCGCGCCGCCATCGCCACCGGGGTCTACACCGCCCTGCTGCTGCGCTGCGCCATCGGCGCGGCGGGCATGGCCCCGGTCTGGCTCGCGCGCAAAGGGCGCTGGCCCCGCCGCCCGGTGCTGCGCCTGCACGTCTGGCGGGCGGTGCTGGTCGCGGGCATGGCCACCTCGTTCTTCTGGGGCCTCGTCCGCACGCCGATGGCCGAAGGGATGGCGCTGTCGTTCATATCTCCGCTGATCGCGCTGGCCCTCGCCGCGCTGTTTCTGGGCGAGCGCATCCGCCGCTCGGCGATCCTCGCCTCGCTCATGGGTCTCGCCGGAGTGGCCATCATTGCCGCCACCCGCCTTTCGGCCGGCTCTCCCTCGCCCGACCGCGCGCTCGGCCTCGCCGCGATCCTCCTGTCGGCCGTGTTCTATGCCGGGAACCTCGTGCTCCAGCGGCGGCAGGCGCAGGTCGCCAGCCCGGTCGAGGTCGCCCTGTTCCAGAACGCGATCGTTGCCCTCGTCCTGCTCCCGGCCCTGCCATGGCTCTGGCAATTGCCCGGCCGCGCAGCGCTGATCGACATCGCCCTCGCCGCGCTCCTCGCCTCGGCCGCGCTGGTCCTGCTGTCCTGGGCCTATGCCCGGGCCGAAGCGCAGGAACTGCTGCCGGTCGAATACACCGCCTTCGGCTGGGCCGCGCTGATGGGCTGGCTGTGGTTCGACGAGCCGGTGCACGAAGCCACCCTGATCGGCGTCTGCCTGATCGTCGCCGGTTGCCTCGTGGCAACGCGCAGCTCCCGCCGGTCACCGCCCGACTCGGCCTAGGCCGGATCGAATCGGCTTCGGCCCGGGCAGCGACACGGCGCGCCGACCGGGAGGGGTTTGGAGAGGTCGTGCGGCACGTTTGTTTGATAATGATTTGCAACATCAAATAAACGGCTGGCAGCGGCCAAATTTAGCGCTCCGCCGGCCTTGACGCAGACGCAACAAGCGCGCATCGCGCGACCGATTTTAAGGCTGAACTGGCCCGGTTTGGCGCCGTATCCGCTCGGAGCGGCGATTGTCCCGGCCGATTGCCAGTAAGGCACTCACAGAAGGGAACTCGACTCGACATGACCCAGGTCGGACAGGACTCGCTCGGCACCCGCTCCACGCTTTCGGTGGGCGGCAAGGACTATGCCTTCTACTCGCTGAAGAAGGCGAGCGAAAAGGTCGGCGACATTTCTCGCCTGCCCTTCTCGATGAAGGTGCTGCTGGAAAATCTGCTGCGCTTCGAAGACGGCGGCTTCACCGTCTCGGTGGGCGACATCCAGGCCCTGGCCGACTGGCAGAAGGACCCGAGCTCGAGCCGCGAGATCCAGTATCGCCCGGCCCGCGTGCTGATGCAGGACTTCACCGGCGTTCCCTGCGTGGTCGACCTTGCCGCGATGCGCGACGCGATCGCCAAGCTCGGCGGCGACACCAGCAAGATCAACCCGCTGGTCCCCGTTCACCTCGTGATCGACCACTCGGTCATGGTCGACGAGTTCGGCCACCCCAAGGCCTTCGAGCAGAACGTCGAGATCGAATACCACCGCAACATGGAGCGGTACGACTTCCTCAAGTGGGGGTCGAAGAGCCTCGACAACTTCAAGGCGGTCCCCCCGGGCACCGGCATCTGTCACCAGGTCAACCTTGAGAACATCGCCCAGTCGGTCTGGACCAGCCAGGACCAGAACGGCGAAACCGTCGCCTACTTCGACACCTGCGTCGGCACCGACTCGCACACCACGATGGTCAATGGCCTCGGCGTGCTGGGCTGGGGCGTCGGCGGGATCGAGGCCGAGGCGGCCATGCTCGGCCAGCCGGTCTCGATGCTGATCCCCGAAGTGGTCGGCTTCAAGTTCACCGGCGCGCTCAACGAAGGCGTGACCGCGACCGACCTCGTGCTGACCGTCACCCAGATGCTCCGCGCGCACGGCGTGGTCGGCCGCTTCGTCGAATACTTCGGCCCCGGCCTCGCCACGCTGACCCTGGCCGACCGCGCCACCATGGGCAACATGGCCCCGGAATACGGCGCCACCTGCGGCTTCTTCGGGATCGACGACAAGACCCTCGAATACCTGCGCCTGACCGGCCGCGACGACGACCAGATTGCTCTGGTCGAAGCCTATGCCAAGGAGCAGGGCTTCTGGATCGAACCCGGCGCCGCCGACCCGGTCTTCACCTCGACCCTTGAACTCGACCTTTCCACGGTCGTTCCCTCGCTCGCCGGTCCGAAGCGCCCGCAGGACAAGGTCGTCCTCACCGAGGTTGACGACGTGTTCAACGCCGACCTCGCGAAGGTCTACAAGAAGACCGCCGCCAAGCGCGTTGCTGTCGAAGGCGCCGGCCACGACATCGGCGACGGTGACGTGGTGATCGCCGCGATCACCAGCTGCACCAACACGTCGAACCCCGACGTGCTCGTCGCCGCCGGCCTCGTGGCCCGCAAGGCCCGCGCCCTGGGCCTGACGCCCAAGCCGTGGGTCAAGACCAGCCTCGCCCCCGGATCGCAGGTCGTCACCGACTACCTGATCAAGGCCGGCCTCCAGGCCGATCTCGACGCTCTTGGCTTCAACCTCGTCGGCTATGGCTGCACCACCTGCATCGGCAACTCCGGCCCGCTGGCCGAGCCGATCAGCCAGGCGATCAATGCCAACGACATCGTCGCCGCGTCGGTCCTCTCGGGCAACCGCAACTTCGAGGGCCGCGTTTCGCCGGACGTGCGCGCCAACTTCCTCGCCAGCCCGCCGCTGGTCGTCGCCTATGCCCTCAAGGGCACGGTGACCGAGGACTTCACCACCACCCCGATCGGGACCGGTTCGAACGGCAATCCGGTGTTCCTCAAGGACATCTGGCCGACCAACGCCGAAGTGGCGAGCACCGTTTCCGCATGCATCGACGCCGACATGTTCAAGGCGCGCTATGCCGACGTCTACAAGGGTGACAAGCACTGGCAGGCGATCAACGTCACCGGTTCGGAAACCTACAAGTGGCAGGCTGGTTCGACCTACGTCGCCAACCCGCCGTACTTCGAGGGCATGAGCATGACCCCGGCGGACCTGACCGACATCGAAGGGGCCAAGCCGCTGCTGATCCTCGGCGATTCGATCACGACCGACCACATCTCGCCGGCCGGCTCGATCAAGGCCGACAGCCCGGCGGGCAAGTGGCTGATGGACCATCAGGTCTCGAAGGCCGACTTCAACTCCTACGGCGCGCGCCGCGGCCATCACGAAGTGATGATGCGCGGCACCTTCGCCAACATCCGCATCAAGAACGAGATGGTTCCGGGCGTGGAAGGCGGCATGAGCCGTTATGGCGACGAGGTCGGCGCGGTGTTCGACGTGGCGCAGAAGCACAAGGCTGACGGCACCCCGCTGGTGGTCATCGCCGGCAAGGAATACGGCACCGGCTCCTCGCGCGACTGGGCGGCCAAGGGCACCAACCTGCTCGGCGTGCGCGCCGTGATCGTCGAGAGCTTCGAGCGCATCCACCGCTCGAATCTCGTCGGCATGGGCGTGCTCCCGCTGCAGTTCAAGGATGGCGAGAGCCGCGAGACCCTCGGCCTGACCGGTGACGACAGCTTCACCATCAAGGGCGTGGCCGAACTCAGCCCGCGCCAGGACGTGGAAGTCGAAGTTACCCGCAAGGACGGCTCGAAGTTCAGCTTCACCGCAGTTTGCCGGATCGATACGGCCAACGAAGTGGAATACTTCCGCAACGGCGGCATCCTACACTACGTGCTGCGCAAGCTGGCCGCGTAAGCGCCAGCCACAGCGAGACGCGACGAGAGGGGCGGTCCTGCGGGACCGCCCCTTTTTCGTGCCCGGCGCAGGCCCGATGCAGGCCCCGCGCAAAGAAAAAGGGCTCCGGGGGGACAGCCCCGAAGCCCTTTTTCCGTAAGCCGTGGTGGACCGGCTTACTGAGTTACGTTGCGCCGCGTCTCGGCGAGGCGGCGGCGGCCGACGAGGGTTGCGGCCGCGGCACCGAACAGGAGCAGCATCGGCGGGGCCGGAACCTCGGTCGGCGGGCCGCCCGAGCTGGTGTGCCAGCCGCCGCTCGAAGAATGGCCGCCGCTGGACGACGAGGAACTCGAGGTCGACGAGGACGTCGAGGTCGAGCTGCTGGTCGAGGACGAACTGGAGGTCGACGAAGAGGAACTGGTCGAGCTGGAGGTCGAGACATTGCCCGACGAGGTGCTGACGTTGCCTGACGACGTGCTCACATTGCCCGAGGAAGTCGAGACGTTGCCCGAGCTGGTCGAGGTCGAGGTCGAGATGTTGCCCGAGGAGGTCGAGGTCGAGCTGCCGCCGGTGCTGGTGCTGGTCGAGCCGCCCGAAGTGGAGGTGGAACCGCCGGACGAGGACGTGGAACCGCCCGAGGTCGAGGTCGAGCCGGTGCTGGTCGAGGTGATCACCACCTGACCGCCGGAGCTGCCGCCGCCGCCGAAGAAACCACCGAAGAAGCCGCCGCCGAAACCGCCGCCCCAGCCGCCGCCGATCACCACCGGCTGGCCGCCACCGCCGGCCGGAACCGGGGGAAGCGGGGCGAGCATCGGGATCGCGGCCATGGCCATCTGCGGCGCGGGTTCGCAGGTCGTGGTGGTGGAGACGATGCGGCGGGTGCGCTTGACCGGGCGCGGGGCCGCGGCGATGCGCCGGACGGCGCGGCGCGGGGCCTTCACCTGCTTGGGCGCGGCGACCTTGGCGTGCTTCACGTATTGCGGATTGCTGGTCTTGGGGCTTTCCGCGACGTGGACCGCACCGCCGCCGATCAGGGCGCCGCCGGCCGCGAAGGCTGCTAGTTTGGCAATGGCCGTCCGAACCGACATGTCATCTCACTTTCGTCCACCGAGAGTGGAGAGCTGGCCGGTAGCGGATGGGCCACTACCGGCCGCGCCATGCCCCCACTGACTTCAAAAGCGCAGAGGCGAGGGATTACGGCAATCGCGTTAACCGATTCTGCGGCCACGATTTTGCGATTTTGCCCGCTGATTAAGGACATGCCCGGAAAGGTGTCCCGCATTGGCACCGAACTGGGGCGCGAACGCCCCTGGGCCGGTCAGTCGCCGCTGTCGAATAGGCCGGTCTGGCTGCCGGAAGGCGGGGTGAGGCCGAGGTGCTGCCAGCCGCGATCGTTGAGGCAGCGGCCGCGCGCGGTGCGCGCGACCATGCCAAGCTGGATCAGGTAAGGCTCGATCACTTCTTCGATCGTGTCGCGCGGCTCGGACAGGCCGGCGGCAAGGGTTTCGACGCCGACCGGCCCGCCCTTGTAGATATCGGCGATCATGTGGAGGTAGCGGCGGTCCTGGGAATCAAGCCCGACCGAATCGACCTCGAGCCGGGTCAGCGAATTGTCGGCAATGGCGCGGGTGATGGTCTCGCTTCCCGCGACATGGGCGAAATCGCGCACCCGGCGCAGGAGGCGGCCGGCGACGCGCGGCGTGCCGCGGGCGCGGCGGGCGATCTCGGTCGCCCCGCCCTTGTCGATCCCGATGCCGAGCAGGCCCGCGCCGCGGGTGACGACCCGTTCGAGTTCGGGCACCGAATAGAACTGGAGGCGGACCGGGATGCCGAAGCGGTCGCGCAGCGGGGTTTGCAGCAGGCCCTGCCGGGTGGTGGCGCCGACCAGCGTGAAGGGCGGCAGGTCGATCCGCACCGAGCGCGCCGATGGTCCCTCGCCGATGATCAGGTCGAGCGCGCGGTCTTCCATCGCGGGATAGAGCACTTCCTCGACCACGGGGTTGAGGCGGTGAATCTCGTCGATGAACAGGACGTCGCCGTGTTCGAGGTTGGTGAGAAGGGCGGCGAGATCGCCCGCCTTGGCGATGACCGGGCCCGAGGTGGCGCGAAAGCCGACGCCTAGTTCGCGGGCGACGATCTGGGCCAGCGTGGTCTTGCCGAGGCCCGGGGGGCCGAAGAACAGGACGTGATCCATCGCCTCGCGCCGCGAGCGGGCGGATTCGATGAAGACCGACAGGTTGTCCTTGGCCGCCGCCTGGCCGACGAATTCGGCGAGGGTCTTGGGGCGCAGGGCAGCGTCGGCGTCTTCGGCCTGACGGCTTGAGGCAAGGAGGGGGTTATCGGTCATTCACGCGTCAACCCCACCACGCCAAGTAGACGCAGTATCGAGCCGTTCCGTCGTCAGATTGCCCCCCGGTACTAGAAGAGTTGTTTCGCTTATTAAGTGGATACTTTGCGTCTCGCTGAGAGCCGGATGCATCCCAACAACCGCGCTGCAACGCTTTCTCCAGATTCCTCGCCTGCTCGAAATTAAGCTCATTAGCCAAGATAACGAAGTGATTGAATCCTTCGCGTCTATAAGCTTGCCTTCGATCGGCGGCATTGCGCGTAAGACCAACTATTATGCCTTCTACGCCATTCATGTCAGCGATCGTTTCAATCGTATCCAGATAATCGTCTTCTAGGTTCACCCTGCAGCCCTCTTCAATGCAACACGGATCAGGTCATTGAGCCCCGCGCCTTCGCCCAGTTCATCGATGGCGCGGGCCACGGCATCCGTGGCTACGTTGGGCTTGAAACCGAGGTTTTGCAGCGCAGAGACGGCATCGCCGCTGGCCGAGCCCGCTGGGACGGCTGCCAGCGCCGGGGCGCCCGGGGCCGAGGGGAGGCCGCCGGCCTTGTCCTTCAGTTCGTTGACGATGCGACTGGCGAGCTTGGGGCCGACGCCGTTGGCGCGGGCGACCATGGCGGCGTCTCCGCCCGCGCAGGCGCGCTGGATTTCTTCGGTGGAGAGGGCCGAGAGGATGGCGAGGGCGACCTTGGAGCCGACGCCCTGGATCGCGGTCAGAAGCCGGAACCATTCGCGTTCGGCTCCGCTCGCGAAGCCGATTAGGCGCATGTCGTTCTCGCTCACCTGCATCTGGGTGAAGACGGTGCAGGCATCGCCGCGAATGCCGAGGTGCGTGAGCGTCTTGACCGAGCAGAACACGAGGTAGCCGACGCCATTGACGTCGATCACCGCCCAGTCGGGGCCGAAATCGTCAAGGATGCCGGTGAGCTTGGCGATCATGGTTTGTTCCTATGGCACCAGCCGAGTCGCGCCGCAAGGGGGGCAGGTGCAGGGTGACACGACTGTCACCCTGTTTGCGGAGGATGCGCGGCGTAAAGCATTGTTTTTACGCGATCCTGCTGAGGAGTGCATGGGTGACAGTTTTCCTACGCGATTTCGCCGGCCGGGGTTGGCCGGGCCGGTGATGAGGCGGGCCCGGCGCGAGAATGGCAGGAGGGCGTCGAGTAGGAAAACGGTTTGGAACTCTGGATTTCCGCCTGC
The DNA here is from genome assembly GCF_014230315.1 of Novosphingobium flavum. Classification (GTDB taxonomy): domain Bacteria; phylum Pseudomonadota; class Alphaproteobacteria; order Sphingomonadales; family Sphingomonadaceae; genus Novosphingobium; species Novosphingobium flavum. Next base: position 88,550 of record NZ_JACLAW010000002.1, read on the forward strand.
GGGAGGGGAGCCTGCCGCGCGTTCTAGCCGAGGATCGTGCTGAGGACGTCGGGGTGGAAGGGCCAGCCCATAAAGCCGCAGAGGCCCATGAACAGGCCGAATGCACCGAAGGCCCAGGCGGCGATCAGTACCCAGCCGCTTTCGGCCAAGGCGGCGACGGCGGCGATCGAGATGGCGGTGGCGAGGGACGCGTCGGCGGCGTCGAACTGGTCGTCGTGGACGTTGAGCGCGTCGTAGAGCGCGGCCTGCTGTTTTGCTTCGGCGGCAAGGCCGGGGGCTTCGGCGCCGTAGCGGGCGATGTCCCGATCGAGCCTGGCGAGGGCGGCGCCGGTGCGGGCGGGATCGGCGCCGAGCGCGGCGATCAGGGCGCGATTGCCTTCGGCGAGGTGCTGCTTGGTGCGGGTCGCCTGATATTCGTTCCAGCGGTCGACCGAGGCGGACTGGGCCTGTTGCATCGCCTGGACGACGTTGCCGTCCTTGATGTTGCACAGGCCGGCCCACACCGAGAGCACGACCACGGTGATGGCGACGAGGCGGTTGAGGCGCTTGTCCTTGGCCTCGGCGGTGACTTCGATTTCCATCCTCGCCGTTTACGGGACGGTTAGTGAGCAGGCGGTGGAGGCGAGGCTACCAATTGGTAATCCTGCGCGGGCGGCCCTGAATTGCCGCGCGGCTGCGCCGCTCGCAATGACGATGCGGCTAGCGGTGGGAGCCGAGCATGTTGGCGTGCGTGATCGCCACGGCGAGGGCGTCGGAAGCGTCTTCGCCTGCCAGCTTCACGCCGGGGAGCAGGACTTTCAGCATGTGCTGGATCTGCTTCTTGTCGGCCCCGCCGGTGCCGACGAGGGCCTTCTTGATCACCTTGGTGGGATATTCGGCGACCGGCATACCCGAGCGGGCAAGGCTGAGCATGGCGACACCGCGGGCCTGGCCGAGCTTGAGGGTGGACTGCGGGTTGACGTTGACGAAGACCTCCTCGACCGCGCCGCTATCCGGGCAGTGCGCGAGGATCACGTCGGTCAGCGCGCGGTCGAGCTGGACGAGGCGTTCGGCCATCGAGAGCTTGATATCGGTACGGATCTGGCCGTTGGCGACGTGGCTGAGGCGGCTGCCGGCCTTGGCCACGAGGCCCCAGCCGGTGCAGGTGAGGCCGGGATCGACGCCGAGGATGATCATGGATGGACGATCACAGGCGCAGCCCGAAGCGCGGGGCGAGCCAGGTCATGACGAGGTATAGCGCGATGGTCAGCGCGCAGCCCGCGCCGAGGGCCAGCCAGAACGGGGCGGCGCGGCGCAGCAGGGCCGGGATCAGCAGGAACATCGGCAGCGAGGGCAGGACGTACCAGAAAGTCGCCTGCGAGAAGGCGGCCATGTTTTCCGCATCGGGCCGGGCATTCCAGAGGAAGACCATGCCGAGCACCGAAACCAGCGGGAGGGCAGCGACCAGCGCGCCGAGCGCGGGGAGGCGCTTGCCGATCTCGGCAATGGCCGCGATCAGCACGCCCGAGAGCAATGCTTTCGCGGCCAGTTGCCACATCAGTTGAACGCTCCGGCGGTCATAGTGTTCAGCCGAGCTTTTCCATGACTTCGTCGGGGATGTCGTAGTTGCCCCAGACGGTCTGGACGTCGTCATCGTCATCCAGCACGTCGATCAGCTTGAGCAGGGTCGCGGCCGTGTCGGCATCGACCGTGGTCTTGAGGCTGGGCTTCCACGCCAGCTTGACGCCTTCGGCTTCGCCCAGGACCTTTTCCAGCTCGCGCGCGACGGGGTGGAGGTTTTCCACCGAGACCCAGATCGAGTGGCTCTCGCCATCCGATTCTACATCGTCGGCGCCGGCTTCGATTGCGGCTTCGAGGACCTTTTCCTCGTCACCCACCGAGCCGGGATATTCGATCAGGCCGAGCCGGTCGAACCCGTGGCTGACCGCGCCGCTGGCGCCGAGGTTGCCGCCGTTCTTGGCAAAGGCGGTGCGCACGTTGGTGGCGGTGCGGTTGCGGTTGTCGGTCAGCGCCTCGACGATGAGGGCGACGCCGCCGGGGCCGTAGCCCTCGTAGCGCACTTCCTCGTAGTTTTCCGCGTCGCCCTTGCTCGCCTTGTCGATCGCGCGCTGGATATTGTCCTTGGGCATCGATTGGGCCTTGGCCGCGTTGACCGCGGCGCGCAGGCGCGGGTTCATGTCCGGATCGGGCATGCCCATCTTGGCCGCGACGGTGATTTCGCGGGAAAGCTTGGAAAACTGGGCAGAGCGCTTCTTATCCTGCGCGCCCTTGCGGTGCATGATGTTCTTGAATTTGGAATGGCCTGCCATGGTCTTCGTCTTGCTTTGAGGTGGCGATTGCGCCGCCCCCTAGCCCATGGCGGCCGTGCGGGCAACTTTGCGCGTGGTGATGCGCAAAGTTGCCCCGCAGACGACCTCAGTCGAGGCCGAGCGCGGTCTTGTAGGTTTCGAGGAGGAGATCCATCTCGCGCCGGTCATCGGGCTTCATCTTCCGCAGGCGGACGATCGTCTTCATGATCTTGGTGTCGTAGCCGACGGCCTTCGCCTCGCCATAGACGTCCTTGATATCGTCGCTGATGCCCTTCTTTTCTTCTTCGAGGCGCTCAACGCGTTCGATCAGCAGGCGCAGGCGGTCATCGGCGGCTTCGGCCATCGGGAAAGTCTCCGTAAGAATCGGTTTGCGGTTGGGGCGGCTGATAGACAGGCAGCAGGCTGCCCGCCAAGCCCGGGCTGTGGATATCAGTGGGCCGGATCAGTGCGAGGGTGCGTTCTTCTTGAGCGATTCGGCCATCCGCTCCAGTTGCGCGGGGGTCGCCTCGGTCTGGTAGCGCGCCTTCCATTCGGCGGCGGGCATGCCGTGGATGGCCTCGCGGGCCGCGGCCCTGTCGAGCGGAGCGCCGGCATCGACGATCCAGTCGGCCAGGCAATTGCGGCAGAAGCCGGAAAGGCCCATCAGGTCGATGTTCTGGGCATCGTGGCGATGGCGCAGGTGGCGCACGAGGCGGCGGAAGGCGGCGGCGGCATGCGCGTCGTCGAGCGCTTCGAGCGGGTCACCGGGGGTCGCATTCGTATTTTCAGAGCAAGACATGGGCGCAGTCCTTGGGTTTTGCCGCGCGGCTTGCCATAGGTGGGTCGCACAAGAAAAGGATCAAGTCGTGACCAGGGCAGAGAAGAGCGGCCACCGCGGGCGCAAGGTAAAGATCCTCGCGACGGTGGGACCGGCCAGCCGCTCCCCGGAAATGGTCGAGCGCCTGCTGCGCGCGGGCGTCGATGCCTTCCGCGTCAACATGAGCCACGGCGACCATGCCACCCATGCCGAGACCATCGCCACGATCCGCGCGGCGGAACGGGACATGGGCCGGCCGGTGGCGATCCTGTGCGACCTGCAGGGGCCCAAGCTGCGCGTCGGCACTTTCGCGGAAGGCAAGGTGCTGATCCGTCACGGGGCACACTTCACGCTTGACCGCGACCCCGCGCCGGGCACCGCCGAGCGGGTCTGCCTGCCCCATCCCGAGCTGTTCGAGGTGCTGCGCAAGGGCCAGCGCCTGCTGATCGACGACGGCAAGCTCAAGCTGCGCGTGATCAAGGCCGAGGCGGACACGATCCTGTGCACCGCCGAAGTCGGCGGGTTCATCTCCGACCGCAAGGGCGTCAACGTGCCCGACGCGGTGATCCCGGTCCCGGCGATGACCGAGAAGGACCGGCGCGACCTCGCCTTCGCGGTGGAACAGGGGGCGGACTGGATCGCGCTCTCATTCGTGCAGCGGCCCGAGGACGTGGCCGAGGCGCGGCGCCTGATGGGCGGGCACGGCGCGCTCTGCGCCAAGATCGAGAAGCCGGCGGCGGTCGACCGGCTGGACGAGATCATCGAGCTGTCCGACGCGATCATGGTGGCGCGCGGCGATCTTGGGGTGGAACTCAACCCCGAGGAAGTGCCGCCGCTGCAGAAGATGATCGTCGAGGCGACGCGCCGTTCGGGCAAGCCAGTGATCGTGGCGACGCAGATGCTCGAATCGATGATCGAGAGCCCCGCCCCGACCCGCGCCGAAGTGTCGGACGTGGCCAATGCGGTTTACGACGGGGCCGACGCGGTGATGCTCTCGGCCGAGACGGCCAGCGGGGCCTGGCCGGTGGAGGCCGTGACGATCATGGACCGGATCGGCAAGCAGGTGGAGAATTCGCCGGGCTATTCGGCCCGCATCCACTTCACCGACGTCCAGCCCGACGCCACCACTGCCGACGCCCTCGCCCGCGCTTCGGCCGAGATCGCGCGGACGGTGACCCTCGCCGGGATCATCGTCTTCACCGGATCGGGCTCGACCGCGCGGCGCGTGGCGCGCGAGCGGCCGGGCGTGCCGATGCTGGTGCTGACCCCTTCGCAGAAGGTGGCGCGCAAGGTGGCCCTGCTGTGGGGCGCCTATGCCGTCCACACCAAGGACATCGGCTCGTTCGAGGAAATGATCGCCAAGGGCAAGCGTATGGCCCTGCGCCACGGCTTCGGCTCGGCGGGGTCCAAGCTGATCGCGCTGGCGGGCGTGCCCTTCGGCACTCCGGGGGCGACCAACCTGCTCCACATCGTGACGCTGAGCGGGGAAGAGCTGAAGGGTCAGGGCGGGGCTTAACGCTCCGCCGCACGCGCTGGACTCGACTCTCGGCCGGGCGCATGATGCGCGCTCACGACAGCAGGAGAGAGCCATGCCTCAATATGTCGTCGAACGCGATATGCCCGGTGTCGGACAGGCGAGCCCGGCCGATCTGCAGGGCGCTGCCCAGAAATCCTGCGATGTCCTGCGCGAAATGGGGCCGGAGATCCAGTGGGTCCACAGCTATGTCACGGACGATAGGATCTACTGCATCTACCGCGCGCCGGATGAGCAGATGATCCGGGACCATGCCGAAAAGGGCGGTTTTCCCGCCAACCGGATCTCGCAGGTCAGGTCGGTGATCGATCCGACCACCGCCGAAGCCTAGCGCCCTTATCTCAATCGCGCGCGCCGAACAGGGCGGAGCCGACGCGGATGTGCGTGGCGCCGAGTTGAATCGCGGTCTCGAAATCGTCGCTCATCCCCATCGAGCGGCCGGAAAGGCCGTGGTCGGCCGCGAGCTTGTCGAGCAGGGCGAAGAAGGGCGCGGGCTCGATTTCGGCCGGGGGTACGCACATCAGGCCGATCAGCGGGAGAGCGGCGGCGCGGGCTTCAGCGAGGAGCGCGGGCAGCTCGGCGATCGGGCAGCCGCCTTTCTGCTCCTCGGCGCCGATGTTGACCTGGACGAAGCAGGGAACCTGCCGGGCCGCCTTGTCCATCGCCTTCGCCAGCGCGCCGACCAGCGACAGGCGATCGAGCGAGTGAATGCAGTCGAACAGGCGCACGGCATCTTCGGCCTTGTTGGACTGGAGCTGGCCGACGAGGTGGAGTTCGACACCGGCATGGGCTTCGATCAGGGCGGGCCACTTGGCCTGGGCCTCTTGCACGCGGTTTTCGCCGAAGACGCGCTGGCCCTCTGCGATCAGCGGCGCGATCGCTTCGGCCGGATGGGTCTTGCTGACGGCGACGAGGGTGATCTCGTCCGCCTTGCGGCGGGCGACCCTGGCGGCCGATGCGATGCGGGCGCGGATTTCGGCGAGGGGAGAGGCTGGCTGATCCATGGCGCTGCGCTATAGCGCGGTGATGCCGCCGCGCCAGACCCTCCCTTTCCTGTGGCTGATCTCCGACGCGCGGAACGATCACGCGCTGGAGCGGGCGCTGGCCGCCCTGCCGCGCGGCAGCGGCTTCGTGTTCCGGCACTATCACCTTGCGCCGGCGGCGCGAAGGGTGCGGTTTCGCGCCTTGCGGCGGCTGTGCCGGGCGCGCGGGATCGTGACGGTCTGGGCCGGGACGGCGTTCGAGGCGCGGAGCTTGGGCGCGGAGGGCTGTTATGGCGCGGCGGCGCGGATCGGGGGCGGCCCTGCCCTGCTGCGGCTCGCCACGGCCCATTCGCTTCGTGAAGTTGCAGGCGCGCGGCGGGCCGACGGCGTGCTGCTCTCGCCCGTCTTTGCCACCCGTTCGCACCCCGGCGCCCGCCCGCTCGGCCCATTGCGGTTCCTCGTGATCGCGCGGCAGGCGCCGCTTCCTGTGATCGCGCTGGGCGGGATGACGGCGCGCGGGAGCCGCCGTTTACCGGGCTTCGCCTGGGCGGCGATCGACGGACTGTCGCATAAAAGTGGCCGGATTCCCTTGGATTCTTGACGGGGAGTCACCCCCGGGCGCATTATGCGCGCCGGTTCAAGGAAGGGGCGGAGCGCCAATGGCGACGCAGGCAATAGGGCAATCGGGCGCGCGGCGCCGCGCGAGCGGCGGCAATTGGCGCACTGTGCTCAAGCGCTCGCTGCGCCGCGCGGGCGAAATGGGCGCGGCCCTGCTGCTGTTCGGCGCGGCGCTGTTCCTGACGCTGGCGCTGGCGTCCTATCACCAGACCGACCCTTCGGGTTCGACCGCGGCGGCCGAGGGCGTGGTGCTCAACTGGATGGGCGCGCCGGGCGCCTGGCTGGCCGACCAGGCCTTGTTCCTGTTCGGGCTGATCTCGGTCCTGCTGGTGCCGCTGCTGCTGGTTTCGGGGCGCCGCCTGTGGCGCATGGTCGACGAGGACGAGGCCGAGTTCGACGAGAGCGACGAGACACCCCGCCCGTGGTGGCGCGGCGCCGTGCTGCTGGTCGTGGCCATGATCCTGCTCAGCACGGTGCTGAGCCTCTCCTTCACCGCGCCGGGCGGCTCGCTCCCCGCGACGGCGGGCGGGCTGACCGGCCTGATGGGCGCCCTGGCGATCCGCGCGCTGGCCGCGCTCCTGCCGGCAGCGGCGGCGGGCTGGGCGATCCTTGCCGCCGCGCTGGTCCTGCTGGCGGCGGGTGCCCTGCTGATGGCGCGGGTCTTCGCGCTCGACTGGGCGAGCCTGCTGACCATTCCCGATTTTCTCAAGCGCCGACCGCACCTGCCCACCCCGGCACAGTTCCAGGGCATCGTCGCTCCGCGCGAGAAGAAGGTGCGCGAGCCCAAGGTCTCAGGCGAGCCCGAGACCGCCGCCGCCCCGCGCCGGGCGCCGGAGATTTCCGACCCCACCCGGCCGATCAAGGCTTCGACCGGTCCGGTGCCGACCCGGCAGGGCGACCTGTTCGACCAGGCCGAGCTGCCCGGGCTTGACCTCCTCGCCGATCCGCCGCCCCATTCGCAGCAGAAGATCGACAAGCTGGCCCTGGAACGCAACGCTCGCCTGCTCGAGACCGTGCTCGACGACTTCAACGTCAAGGGCGAGATCACGGCGGTGCGGACCGGCCCGGTCGTGACCATGTACGAGCTGGAACCGGCGCCGGGGATCAAGGCGAGCCGGGTGATCGGCCTGGCCGACGACATCGCCCGCAACATGAGCGCGATCTCGGCCCGCGTCTCGGCCATTCCGGGGCGCACGGTGATGGGCATCGAGCTGCCCAATGCCGACCGCCAGATGGTGAGCTTCAAGGAGATCGTGGCCTGCGACCGGTTCGCCGCATCGAAGGCCCTGCTGCCGATCATCCTCGGCAAGGACATCGCCGGGGAGCCGGTGGTGGCCGACCTTGCCACCATGCCGCACCTGCTGGTGGCGGGAACGACCGGCTCGGGCAAGTCGGTCGGGCTCAACTGCATCCTGCTCTCGCTGCTCTACCGGCTGACCCCGGCGCAGTGCCGGATGATCCTGGTCGATCCCAAGGTGCTCGAACTCAAGAGCTACGACGACATTCCGCACCTGCTCTCGCCGGTGGTGACCGAGCCGGCCAAGGCCGTGCGCGCTCTGAAATGGGCGGTCGAGGAAATGGAGCGGCGCTACCGCATGATGAGCGAGATCAGCGTGCGCAACCTTACCGGCTTCAACGAGAAGGTGCGCAACGCCGTGGCCAAGGGCAAGCCGCTGGGCAAGCGCATCCCGATCGGCTTCGATCCCGATACCGGCGAGGAAATGTACGAGGACCAGCAGTTCGAATACCAGACGCTGCCGCAGATCGTGGTCATCGTCGACGAACTGGCCGACCTCATGGTCACGGTCGGCAAGGAAATCGAGGTGCTGATCCAGCGGCTTTCGCAGAAGAGCCGCGCGGCGGGCATCCACCTGATCATGGCGACGCAGCGCCCCTCGGTCGACGTCATCACCGGCGTGATCAAGGCCAACCTGCCGACCCGCATCTCCTTTGCCGTGACCAGCCGGATCGACAGCCGCACGATCCTGGGCGAACAGGGCGCCGAGCAGCTGCTGGGCAAGGGCGACATGCTCTACAAACCCAACACCGACCCGATCAAGCGCGTCCACGGGCCCTTCGTCTCGGACGAGGAAGTCGAGCGGGTGGCTGATTACTGGCGCGCGCAGGGCAAGCCGGTCTACGTCGATTCGGTGACCGAGGAGCCCGAGGATGCGCCCTTCGGCTTCGACGACCTCGATGCCACGGCCTCGGACAATCCCGAAGAACGCAAGTACCGGCAGGTCTGCCAGCTGGTGTTCGAGAGCCAGAAGGCCTCGGCCTCGTGGCTCCAGCGCCAGATGGGGGTGGGCTACAATACCGCCTCGAAATGGATCGAGCGGATGGAAGACGACGGGCTGGTCGGCCCCTCGAACCATGTCGGGCGGCGCGAAATCTATCGCGACAAGGATGGCAATCCGCTCTGAGCGGGGCGCTCTGATCGGGGCCTTGCGCGAAGCGTTTGAGAGGCTCTTGCAGAGCAAGGAAGCATAGTCCTGGGGCCATTGCCCCAGACCCCGGACCTGTCGATGTCGGCCCGCTCATGCACCGCTGCGTGATCTCGAGACGCCTACAGGGATTAAATCCGCTTGGCGGAAGAAATCGGGGCTGCGGCTAGTGCTGCTTGCGCCGCGCGGCGGGGCGGACGCCCCAGCCGCTGGGCTGGGCGCGGGTGCTGCGCCGGCTGCGCTCGGCCGAGTGGGCCGGGGCGGTCATCGGGTAATCGTCGGCGAGGCCGTGGCGGGCGCGGTAGGCTTCGGGCAGGAGGCCGTGCTTGATGAGGAGGTGGCGGCGCAGGACCTTGAGGCGCGCGCCGCATTCCCGGCAGGTGAGGGTTTCGCCCAGTCCCGGCTTGGGCGGCTGCGAGACGCGGGGCGAGAGCCCGTCGATGGTCTCGTGAACCGCGCGGATCAGCTGCGGCAGGGCGCGGGGATTGATCGCGTTGTTGCCGACGAAGGCCGTGACCACTTCGATGGCCAGTTCCATCGCGTTGCGGCGCGGCGTGACGGGCTGGGGTCCGTGCCCCGTCGGCAAACGGTCGATCATTCGGCGGCTTCTTGCGCGAGCTCGAAGACGGGCGACTGGCGCGCGGCATCGACCAGGCGCGGCATCAGGTCGAGCGAGTGGAGATGCGAGTAGATCAGTTCGAGCATGCCGTTCTGCGCCCACTGGCGCAGGACATGGCCCCGGACCTTGCCGAGCCGCTCGGCATCGACGATGCGGAAGCCGTTGTAGGCCGAGGCCTCGCCATCGCGGCGCACGTCGACCCGGCCATCGACCAGGAGATCGTTGCGCACAAGCTCGGCGACGAACTGGCGGGTGCGCTCGCCCGACTGGTCGAACTGCTCGCAGAAACGCAGGACCTTGAGGCAGGCCTGCGAGGCCTTGCCGTTATCGAACAGGGCATCGCCGTCCACGTCCTCGCCCAGCAGCTCGCTGGCGGGATCGAAGCACAGGGTGGTTGCCGGCGCCGCCGGATTGGGCCGGGCGAGGATGAAGGGATAGCGCCGGGCATAGGCCGGCAGGTAGGTCTCCGCCGCCGTCTCGCCCTGGCCGGAGACGAACGCGTTGTGGCCGGGGACGAGGCTCATCAGAGCGAGGGGAACCGGCTCCGCATCGGTCGAGAAGACGATCGGGTAGAAGCGCCGGGCGTGGCTGAACTCTTCCGTGATCAGCGGAACGAGGTTCTGGCCGGCGAGCCAGGCGATCCGGCTGGTGCGCGCCACTTTCCAGTTGCGGTGGGCATCGGAGCGCAGCGGGACAATACCGGAATAGAGCAGGGGCAGGTCGGGATGGCTGGTCACCGTAAATCTCCAATGGAGCTCGGGGGAGCTTGATCGGGGCTACCGGCCTTCGCCGGCAGAGCAGGGTTTCCGGTCTGCGCCGGAGGGCCGGGCCTTGCCGGGCTTTCAGCGCGCAGGCCGGATTTCAGACGTAAAGAGGGCGCCAATCGGGGTCTGGATTGGCGCCCTCCTTTCGAGATCAAGGGAGTGTTTTAGAACTTGATCCCGATCGCACCACGGATGGCGGCAACGCTGTTGTTGCTGCCGAAGTCGTAAGTGCCGCCGAGCGACAGGCTCACCTTGTTCGACACGGTCGCGGTCACGCCGGCGCCGATCGAGCCGTAGCCCTTCGGATTGACGCCATTGAGAACGAACTGGGTCGAAGCCGGATCGCCAACGTAGCTGACGGTCCGCGCCGTGCCGGCGTCACCCTGGAAGGTGTACGACAGGCTGGCGTAAGGCTTGAGCGAGAAGGCCGCGGCCGGATCGGCGTTGCCCGAGAGACGGACACCGACGGTCGGATCGAACACGGTCTTGCCCGCACCCTGGACATTGAGGCCAACCCCGGCGCCACCTTCTTCGGTGAAGCCATTGGTGTGCCAGTGACGCAGGGACAGGTCGGCGAAGGGCTCAACGTTCATGCCGCCGGTCTGGAGCAGGTAGCTCAGACCGATGCTGCCGTCCCATTCGCTGCCACGGAAGTGACCGGTGATCTTGCGGGCAAGAACGGTGAGGTCACGGTGAGCATCGAAGGTCGAGAAGCCGTAGGCGAACTTCGCGTTGACGGCGAGCGGACCGAACGACTGGGTGAGGTAGGCACCCAGGGTGTAGGTATCCGCATCGACCGAGGCCGGGAAGGACATGGCGTCGAAGTTGTGACGGCCGTAGCCGAAGCCGAAGCCGAAGGCCCCGCCATCGCCGTAGCCGACGTCCACGCCGATCGCCGCACCGTAGGTGGTGGCGTCGATCTTCGAGGCACCTGAGTCCGTCCCGCTGTACTTCGCGAAGCTGCCGACCGGCGACATCCACAGGCTGACCGCACCGGCTTCGGTTTCACGACGCTGCGCCAGCTGGTCGAACTGGCCGTTGAGGACCGCGTTCTGACGCAGGTTGGCGAGCGAACCATAGATCGAACCCGAGGCCAGCTCGTTGAAGACCGTCGCGGCCTGGGTGGCGTTGAGGGTCCAGTCGAGGTTGGTGACGATGTTCGCGATATCCGCCGCGTTGCTCAGCTGGCTGAGCGACGTGTAGGTGCGAATGCCGGCAACGTCGTTGGCGAGCATGGAGACCACGCCCGGGATCGCGGCGGTGAGGGCCGAAGCCGCCGAAGCCGCGTTCGGGTTGGTCGCACCGACCGAGTAGTTCGAGCGGGTAGCCTTGAGCTGCACGGTCTGGCCCGAAGTGACAAGCGCGAGCTTGACGAACTGCGAGGACAGGTTGCTCGACACGGTCGCCGTGTTGGCGATCGTCCCGGTGGCGGTGAACAGGGTCTGGCTTTCCGTTCCGAGGAAAATCGAACCGGTCGGGACATAGACCTTGACCGTGCCGCCCAGGTTGAGGTTGCCCCCGACCGTGACCGACGAAGCCGTGTTCGAACCACCGGTGGTGAAGCCGGTGCCCGCGCTGGTGAGGACCGAGGTGATCGGAGCAATGAAGTCCGTCGAGGTCGACGACAGCAGGGTCGGGTTCTTGACCAGGGCCCCGTTCAGGCCAACCGCAACCGTGCCGGTGGAGGCGAAGTTGCCGGTGACCAGCAGGTTGGCACCCGTGACATAGGGCGAGAGCGTGTTGACGCTTGCACCCGTTCCCGCAGTGACCGTCGGCGTGGTCAGCAGGCCGACCACGAGGGTGCCCGAGGCACCGACCGTGACGCTGCCGTTCAGGCCGAAAATCTTCGAACCGGTGGTGACCGGGGTGATCGAAGCCGTGCCCGAGTTGACGTTCAGCGCGAAGCTGCCGCCGGTCGAACCGCCAGCCAGGCCCGCCGAGTAGGTCGGGGTCAGGACGGTGGCGCTGGCCGGGACATAGGCCGGGCCGACCAGGGTCAGGTTGCCGCCGGCGACGTTCACCACGGTGGTGGTGTTGTTGGCGCCGAAGATCGATCCCTTGGTGGTCGAACCGGTGTTCAGGTTGATCGTCGCAGCGACGTTGCTGGTCTTGACCTTGTTGCCCAGGTAGTCGGTGTAATCGGCCCCATCGACGTAGATGTTGCCGGTCAGGGCACCGTTCTGCGCAACCGTGTAGGCCTGGCCGAACAGCGTGGCAGACGGGGTGAACACCGGCGTCGGGTTGGACGTGGTGGTCGAGGTCACCGTCTGGACATAGGTGCCGTTGACGACCGAGTCGCCGAGGTAGACGTCACCCGTGATGGTGCCGCTGTTGGTCAGCGTACCGGTGGCGCCGGCCAGCGAAACCCCATTCGTCGTGCCCGAGTTCGTCACCGTCGCCGCGCCGCCCACTGGGGTGTAAACGGTGGTGGTGATGATCTTGTGGGTCGACGGGGTGAGGTTCGAGACGTCGTTGTCGCTGTAGGTGTAGGTCTCGTTCGTATCGAGCGAGTATGCACCCAGCGAACCGGCCTTGCCCGCGTTGGTCACGCTGGCAGCCGTGCGGCCTTCAGCCCAGACTTCACCGCCGACCGTACCGTTGTTGACCACCGAAGCGGCAGCGCCAACCGCGGTGGACGAACCGGTTTCGGCAACCGTGCTGGTGCCACCGGCATAGGTGCGGGTGTAGGTGTAGGCCGTGTTGTCGTCCGAGCTTTGGGCATAGACGCTGTCGGCAACGCTCGAGCCGGCCGCGATCGTGACCGTGGCGCCGCCCAGGCCATAGGCATAGACGTCCGACACGCTCGGGATGGTCGAACCAACGCCGAGGGCCTTCTGAGCGGCCGAAGTGTTCACCGTGACCGTGGCCGTGCCGCCGGTGGCGGTGCTGGAGCTGGTCTCGATGTACTTGTTCAGCGTCGTCGGCGAAGCAGTGCCCGAGTACTGGCGCTCTTCACCGTAGGTGTAGACGCTCGAACCCGCATCGGCTTCGACATAGCCCGCAACCCGGCCGGTGACGGTGGCCGAGGCATTGCCGCGAGCCGCCGAGACGTAGACCGAATCGTCGACATAGCCGTCAACCGTGGCGCTGGCGTTGCCCGAGGCAGCGGCCGGCGTGTAGGTGTAGGAATACTTGTCGACGCGGGTCGAGGTACCCGCGGTCAGGTTGTAGGCCGAGATGTCGCTGCTGTTGTAGGTGTAGTCCGTACCGCCAGCATAGACGTCGAGATCGCCGTAGAGCTTGGCATTGGCACCGACCGAAGCGGTAGCCGACGACACGCCATCCACGTCGAGATCGCCGTAGACCACGCCCGAACCGGTGAGGTTGCCCACAGCGGCGCCCGAAGTGACCGTGGTGGTCTCGGCGTCGATGTCGGACGAGCTGGTGAGGGCCAGGCCCGCACCGGTGCGCAGCGTGGTGTAGGTCGAGGCCTCGGTGTCCGTCGAGATACCGTCTGCGTAGGAGTAGACGTTGCCGTAAACGGTACCCGAGACGTTGACGGTGCTGCCCGAAGTACCCTCCGAGTAGACTTCCGCGCCGTCGTAGGCATCCGACACCAGGCCCGAAACGGTGATGGTGCTGACGCCAGCGCCGTCGGTTTCGGTCGAGTTGCTGGTTTCGGTGTAGGTCTGGGTGTTGTTCGCCGGGGTTACCGCATCCGTTGCCGTGACCGTGGTCTCGGTGTTGGAATAGGTGCCGGTGCTGTTGTCATATCCGGCGTAGGAGGTCAGCGAGCCATAGACCGTGCCCGACAGGGTCAGGGTGCTGTTGGCGGCCGCTTCCTGATAGATCGAACCGTCCTGGTTCGGCGAGAAGCTCACCTGCCCATTGGTGCCCGAATAGGTACCGGTGATGCTGCCGCCGGTGCCGGCATAGCTGCCGACATCGCTGTAGCTGTCCGTCACCGTGGTGACGTCACCCGCCGTCGCGGTCACCTGCTTGTAGGTCTGCAGCTCGTCCGAGCTCTGGCCATAGGTGTAGACCGAGGTCTGGCCGGCGATCTGACCGGTGTTGGTCACCGTGGCGCCGGTCACGCCGTAGACGTCGACATCGCCCTTGATGTAGCCGCCGTTGGTCAGGCTGGCGGTGCTACCGGCAGTCTGCTCAACGTAGTGGTAGGTCGTGGTGTAGTCACCCGTCACCGGAGCAGAAGCGCCGTAGGTGTAGGTGTCGACCTCGTTGGAGCCCGGCTGGGCATCGACGGTCACGCTGCCGTTGATGATCGAACCGGCAGCCGCGGTGACCGTGGCTGCGCCGTTGCTGTAGGCCGAAACGTTGCCACCGACCTTGACGTTGGCGCCGACCGCGACCGAGGCCGTCCCCGGAGCATAGGTGTAGGTGTAGGTGTCGGTTTCGCCGCCGGCAGCCGGATAGCTGTAGGCCTGCGAGTAGTCGTAGCCGTTCATCTGGTCAGCAGTGATGCTGCCGGTGACATTGCCGTTGGCCGTGACGGTCGCCGATGTGTCGCCAACTGCGGTGACGCTGCCGCCGACCGAGCCGCCGGCCGCGACGGTGACAGCCGCCGCGCCGCCGGCACGGTTGGAGCCGTAGCCGTCGACATAGAGCGTCTCGACGCCATCAGCGTCGTAGCTGTAGTCGTCGGTGTAGGTCTCGTCATATCCGGTCGAGGAAGCGGTGATCGAGCCGGTCACCTTGCCGCTGTTGGCGACAGCGGCGCTGGTGGTGCCGGTGGCCGAGACGCTGCCGCCGATCGTGACGCCGGTGCCGACCGTGACGTTGGCCGCGCCGCCCGCCAGAGTGTAGATCGAGCTGTCGTGCTCAGCCAGGATGCTGCCATCAGCTTGGTAGCTGTTGTTGCTGACGTAGGTCGTTTCGGTGCCCTGCGAGGTGGCCGCAAGGCTGCCGGTCACATTGCCGTTGGCGGTGATCGACGCGCCGGCATCGCCATTGGCCGAAACGCCGCCGGTGCCGACAGTGCCGCCCGCGGCGACCGTGACGGTAGCCGTGCCGCCGCCCAGCTTGTAGGTTTCGAGGTTGTCGTACTCGGTGGTGTTGCCATCGGCATCGACGGTTTCGGTGTCGGTGTCCGAATAGTCGGTGCGGTTGGACGAGGCAGAGACCCCGCCGGCGCCGACCTTGCCTGCAACCGTGACGGTGGCCGAGCCAGCGCCGTTGGCGACAACGCCGGTGACATCGCCGGCAGCGGCGACAGTCACAGCGGCAGCATCGTTACCCCAGGTGTAGGAGTTTTCGTAGACCCTGGTGGTTTCACCGTCGACCGCAGCGGTCGAGCCCGAAACGGCAGAGGCAACGGTATCGCCCGCATAGGCATAGACCGTGCCGGCCTTGGCGCCGACGTTGACCGTGGCGTCGCCGGTCTCGGCATAGGCGGACAGGTCAGCGCCCGTCGTGCCGTTGAGCAGGGTGGCCGCGCCATCCTGGTTGATGACGGCATTGCCGCCGGTCCAGGTCGTGGTGGTGAAGCCGCCCGAGACGTCCGCATCGCTGGTCGAATAGGCGCTGGCGCTGACCGCGTTACCGCTGGCGACGAGGACCTTGCCGGCGGCCGTGGTGCTGACGGTGACGTTGTCGTAGCCGGTGGCATTGATCGGACCGTAGACCGTGCCGCTGTTGGTGATCGCGTTGGCGCCGCCGAAGCCGGTGGCAGAAATGCCGCTGGTGATCAGGCCGCTGTTGCTGACGGTCACGGTGTTGGCTGCGCTGGCAACGCCAACGCCCGAGAGGGTTACGCCGACCGCGTCGGTGACCGTGCCGGTGGTGACGACGCCGAGGTTGCCGGTGTTGGTGAAGGTGATCGCGCCGTCACCTTCGCCTGCCGTCCCGGTGGGAGCGAGAACGAGGTTGGCGCCGCCGGTGACAACGGCCGGCGTGGTGATGGTGATCGCGATGTCCGCGGCGGGAAGGTTGACCGCGGTGTCGATCGCGGTGTTGACGGTGGTTACCGTGCTGTTGGCGGTGATGTCCACGTCTTCGGCGAAGGCGTGGCTGGCATTGAAGCCGACCAGTGCAGTCGTGACCGCGAGGGCAAGGCGCTGCTTGCGTGCACGATCAGACTTAGTGGAAGTTACGGAGTAAGACGTCATTAAGGCCCCCTTTATTTGGCACCTGAACCTTGTTTCTTGGGATTTATCGCCGCGCCCATCGCGAAACGACACGTTCCCCCAGATTCCGGACGGGGTGGTAAGTCGCATCTGGCAGTTGTTCCAATGTTTTCACTGGCACTAACTGCGCGAGTATTTTACCGGCGATGCCGACCGGCAAATGCTTCCGGAATGGAATACCGGCAGAGAATGCTACCTTTTGATATAGAATTCCGGCACAAAGTGCGACTATATGACCCTACCCTTCGGTAACGCAGCAGGTAGACCGGCACTCACGACCGGTCAGGAATTCAGGGTTGAGGCGGAATTTCGGCCCGTGAGTGGCCGTGCAGTTCGAATGGGGTTGTTTCGATGAATGTTCGACCAGTCAGGCAATCCGGAAGGCCCGGGAATGGCATGAGCGGCGCCGACCCGGCGCAAGGCTGAGCCGAAGCGAGCATAGAGAGCCGCTTTATCCATCCGGATTGGACGAAGTTCAAAGTCCGTTCCAGACAATTTCAAATATAGTCCGATCCCGCGAACCACCGGTACTGCCGATGCTTCGCGAATTGGGGGACAGTCGCGCCGAATTTCTGCCTGGCGCGGCGATTTTAAATCGGAAACGGTGTTTCATGATGATCAATCGTGTTGATCAGGCCTCGAGCAAGCCCGTCACGCTGCCCGAGGCCCATGCCGCCCTGACGGCGCGGTTCGAGGAATTGCTGGAACTCGACCGGTCGATGACGCCGTCGCTCGGCACCTGCTTCCTGTGTCACGATTTTCGGCTGATCCTGCAGCTTTACGTGCGCAACGGGCTGACTGTGAAGGACGCCGCGCTGTCCTCGCGCCTGTCCAGCCGGGGCTTCTACGAGCTGCTGCGCCGCCTCGAACGCGACAAGGTGCTGCGCTTCGAGCAGAACCCGACCGACAAGCGCTCCAAGTCGATCATGCTTGAAGAGACGTTCAAGGATCGCCTGCTCTCCCACATCCACCGGAACTCCGGGTCCGCCTCGGTCTTCCAGTTCAGCATGGCGTGAACTGGCGGGGCGGGCGGGGACAGACAACCCGTTCGCCGGAAAGCGGGCTTCCGTTCGTCGTTCCGTCATCCCGGACTTGGCCAGGACTCCCGCTTGCCCAAGCCCGCGCTGGCGCCGAGAGGCAGGGGGGCGCCGGAGCAATGGCTGAAATGGCGATTGCAGACCCCCTGCATTTCAATACAGTTCATAAGTGACTGCCTTGGCCACCGAAACTTTAGCCTTTCGTGCCGCTCTCGGGTGGGCGATTGGCCTGTTCAGCACGGTATTGATTGCCGGCTTCCTGGCAAGCCACACAAGCGGCCCACGGTCCGGCTGGGTAGCCTTTCCGATCCTTGCCGCACGAATACCACTCTTCCTTGGACCAGCAGGCGTCGGCCTGATTGTGGGACGATTGACAAGCGGACAAACTGAGATCGTCGGATACGCCGCCATAGGCATGTCCGTCGTCGCTGCGATGTGGGCGACCGCTATAATGGAGCAACTTGCCCAGAACGTCGGCCATCAACTCGTCGGAGCGCGAACTCAGCCGATCCGCTGGTGGTCGGGCGATAAAGGGAAACGAACCCGACGCAGGAAACGGAAGGCCAGAGCGAACGACGGCTAGTCGGCGTGTCCGCACCGTTCGCGCCTGTATTGCACAGGCGTTAGGCCGGACGCCAGTTCGGGCGCCCGCATGTGTCCGTTGCGCCCTCGCCCCCGGAACGGCCTCGACTGCCCGGAGGCCAGCCAATCATCGCACGGCGGCCTTCATGCGAGCGCGGCCTTAAAATTGGGCGGGGATCGGCCGTTTTCCCTTGGGACCATTCCCACGGAGCGCGCGATGAAGGCCCTTACGCAATGCTGGTTCACGCGGATGCATGTCCTGGCCGGGCGGGCGCATCGGGAAGAGGATGGTTCGCACACCGGCTATTGCCGGCATTGCGAGCGGGCAATCGTGTCGTGGGACAGGTCGCGCTGGTTCCTGGCGGACGGGTTCAACGTGACTCACCTCGCCGAGACCGTGGGTGGCCGGTTCCTCTTCGTGCTCGACAGTTTCGAGGAAGCGGTGATCGCGCGCTATCCCGTGCCCGAGGGGGCGGATGCGGCGGCGCTCGAGGCGCTGCGCAAGGACCTGGCCGAGCGGCACAGTATCGACCGGCCGGGATCGGGGCTGGAACTGCATGACAGCGGCGCCCCGGTGCGGCGCAGGACGGCCGCGGCGCAGCGCGTTCCGGCGCTTTCGCGCGGGGGACGTTTCTCCGCCCCGGCCTGAGCCATTGAAGCGGGCGCCCCGCGTTCATACCTCGCTGGACGAGAGGAACGGCCCATGCGCATCGGCACTGTCCGCGAGATCAAGAACCATGAGTACCGGGTCGGCCTGACCCCGGAGAGTGTGCGCGAACTGGTGGCGCACGGGCACGAGGTGCTGGTCGAGAGCGGAGCCGGCCTTGGCATCGGCGCGCGCGACACCGACTATGCCGGGGCGGGAGCAACCATCGTGCCCGATGCGGCCGAAGTGTTCGGACGGGCCGACCTGCTGGTCAAGGTCAAGGAGCCCCAGGCGGCGGAGCGGGCCCTGCTGCGGCCCGGGCAGGTGCTGTTCACTTACCTTCACCTTGCGCCGGACCCCCAGCAGGCGGCCGACCTGCTGCGATCGGGGGTGAGCGCGATCGCCTATGAAACGGTGACCGGGGCCGGGCGTTCGCTGCCGCTGCTCAAGCCGATGAGCCAGGTGGCCGGGCGGATGAGCATTCAGGCCGGGGCGACAGCGCTGGAAAAGGCGCACGGCGGGCGCGGGGTCCTGCTTGGCGGGGTGCCGGGGGTGCTGCCGGGCAAGGTGGTCGTGCTGGGCGGCGGGGTGGTCGGCTTCAACGCGGCGCAGATGGCCGTGGGGCTGGGCGCCGACGTGACCGTGCTCGACCGCGATCCCGAAGTGCTGGAGCGGTTGGGCATCCATTTCGAGAGCCGGGCCAAGACCCGCTTCGCCAACCAAGCCAATATTGCCGAAGTGATCTGCGAGGCCGACCTCGTGATCGGTGCCGTGCTGGTGCCGGGAGCCTCGGCCCCGCGCCTCGTCACCCGCGGCATGCTGGGCTGCATGAAGCAGGGGGCCGTGCTGGTCGACGTGGCGATCGATCAGGGCGGGTGCTTCGAGACCTCGCACCCCACGACCCATGACGCGCCGACGTTCGTGGTGGACGGCATCGTCCACTATTGCGTGGCCAACATGCCCGGCGCCGTGGCGCGGACCAGCACCTATGCGCTCAACAACGTGACCCTGCCCCATGCCCTGCGCATCGCCGATGCCTCGGGCGGCCCCGGCGGCTGGCGCGCGGCCCTGCGCAGCGATCCGCATCTGGCCGCCGGGCTCAACATCCATGCCGGGGCGATCACGCACGGCGCCGTGGCCGAGGCGCTGGGGCTGGAGCTGACCCCGCTGGAACAGGCGCTGGCCTGAGGACAGCCGGGCGCGATCACGGGTTTGTGCGGAGTTTCGCTTTCGGGCGATGGCAAGCCTGTCCGTTCATGCTGCGCCGCACACAAAGCGGCGCTCGGCTCGCGGGGGAATTGGTCATATGCACGGCAACGTCCTGGAACTGGCGATGGATATCTCGCGCATCACCGGCGAGAAAATCGCCGGGCTCGAGCAGATCATGCTCAAGACCAAGATGCTGTCGATCAATGCCCGGCTGGAAGCGGCGCGCGCGGGCGAGATCGGCCAGAGCTTTTCAGTGGTGGCGCGCGAGATGGGCACCGTGGCCGACGAGGTCAACGCCATGTCGGCCGAACTGAACCGCGCGATGAACGACAACGCCGCCCGGATCGAGCAGGCCGGGCGCGAGATGATGCTCGGCATGCGCGGCAGCCGCCTTGCCGACATCGCCCGCAATACGGTCGAGATCATCGACCGCAATCTCTACGAACGCTCCTGCGACGTGCGCTGGTGGGCAACCGACAGCGCCGTGGTGGATGCGGTGGAAAGCCCCGCGATCGAGGCTGCCCGCCATGCCTCGTCCCGCCTCGCCACGATCCTGCGCTCCTATACCGTCTATCTCGACCTGTGGATCGCCGATGCCACCGGGCGGATCGTCGCCACCGGGCGGCCCGAACGCTATCCCGGCCTGACCGGGCGCGACGTCAGCCGCGAGGACTGGTTCCGCGAAGGAATCCAGACAGCAGACGGCGATGCCTTCACCGTCTGCGACGTGGCCCAGAACCCGGCGTTGGGCGGGGCGGACGTGGCCGCCTATGCCACCGCGATCCGCGTCGGGGGAGAGCCGAACGGGCGCGCGCTCGGTGTGCTGGGCATCTTCTTCGACTGGCGGCCCCAGGCCCAGGCCATCGTTACCGGCGTTTCCCTCTCCGACGAGGAGCGCGCCGCCAGCCGGGTCATGCTGCTCGACGCCCGGCACAAGGTCATTGCCTCGTCCGACGGCCGGACCGGCGACACCTTCGCGCTGAAGGCCGAGGCGGCGTGGGGCCACTATGCGGAGGGCCGCAAGCTCGTGGCCTATGGCCTGACGCCGGGCTACGAGACTTACCAGGGGCTGGGCTGGTACGGCTGCATCGAAACCTCGGCGGCGCTTTGAATTTTTGCGCGAAGCGCAGGCAGAAAAAGGAAGATAGTCCTAGGGCCATGGCTGCAGACCCCTTGCCGTCTCCCGGCGCCAGGGCCGCGGGGACGGCGCCCCCGCCGGCTAATCCATCGCCGGAAGACGTTCCGGGGTACAGGGGCGATAGCCCCAGCTTCTTCCGAATTTATTCCGCTGCGCGGGAAGAAGTGACTCAACCCGTGAAGGGCGCGGCGACTTCGGGCGGCACGCGCATCAGGCGGCCCGTGGCGCGATCGATCATCGCCCAGGTGGTGCGGGCCGAGACGACGAGCCTGCCCGCCCTGTCGAAGAAATCGACGCGGCGGTCGAAGCGGGCGCCGCTGGGCCCTTCGGGGATGAAGGTTTCGGCGGTGACGCTTTCGCCGAGGGCGATGTTGCCCTTGTAGTCGATCTCATGGCGGGCGACGACCCAGACATAGGCCTCGACATGCTCCGGCGGGGCCACCGCTTCCCAGTGGGCCGTGGCGATCTGTTCCATCCATTGCACCCAGACCGCGTTGTTGACGTGGCCGAGCACGTCGATGTGCTGCGGCTCGGCCACGAAGGTCTGGGTGAAGCGGGCTGTCACTCGCAAAGGCCGAGTTGCCAGAGGATGAAGGCAAATTCCTCCGCCGTTTCCCTGAGGCTTTCGAAGCGGCCCGACTTGCCGCCGTGGCCCGCGCCCATGTTGGTCTTGAGCAGCAGTTCGTTGGAATCCGTCTTGAGTTCGCGCAAGCGGGCGACCCACTTGGCGGGCTCCCAGTAAGTCACGCGCGGATCGTTGAGGCCGGCGGTGACGAGGAGCGGGGGATAGGCCTGAGCCGAAACCTGATCGTAGGGCGAATAGGAGCGGATCAGCTCGAATGCCGCCTTGTCCTCGATCGGGTTGCCCCATTCGGGCCATTCGCCGGGGGTGAGCGGCAGGCTTTCGTCGAGCATGGTATTGAGCACGTCGACGAAGGGAACGTGAGCGACGACCGCGCCCCACAGGGCGGGATCGGAATTGATCACCGCGCCCATCAGTTCGCCGCCGGCCGAGCCGCCCGAGATCGAGATCCGGCCCGGCGCGGTGTGGCCGCGTTCGATCAGGCCTTTGGCGACATCGACGAAGTCGTTGAAGGTGTTGGCGCGGCGTTCGAGCTTGCCCGCCTTGTACCAGGCGCGGCCGAGATCGTCGCCGCCGCGAATGTGGGCGATGGCATAGGCGAAGCCGCGATCGACGAGACTGAGGCGGGTGGTGGAAAAGCCAGGCGGGATGGCGATGCCATAGGCGCCGTAGCCGTAGAGGTGGAGCGGGCCGTCGCCATTTTGATATTGGGCGGGGCGATCCTTGCGCATGACCACGCTGACCGGGATCAGGGTGCCGTCGCGCGCGGGCACTTCGAGGCGCTCGGTCACGTAGAGCGAGGCATCGTAGCCGGAGGGGATTTCCTGGACCTTGCGCGGCTCCAGCCGCCGCTCGGCCACGTGATAGTCATAGACCGTGGCCGGGCTGACCATCGATTCGTAGCCCAGACGCAGGACGGTGGTGTCCCACTCCGGATTGTCGCCCATCCCGGCGTCGTAGCTGGCTTCGGGGAAGACGATAGGCTCGATCCGGGCGGGATCGTCGTAGTAGCGGATCTCGATCTGGTCGAGCCCGGCGCGGCGCCCTTCGACCACGTAGAACTGGCGGAACAGCTCGAAGCCGGTGAGGTAGAACTCGTCCGTGCCTTCGATCAGCGTGGTCCATTCCCCGGGCGAGGCAAGCGGGGCGGTGGCGAGGCGGAAGTTCTCGTGCGTGTCGTTGGCGTGGACGTAAAGCGTCTCGCCGAAGAGGTCGACGTCGTATTCGACGCCGCCCTGGCGCGGCTTGACCAGCAGCGGCGCGGCCAGCGGATCGCTCACCGGAACGAGGCGGACCTCGCTGGTTTCGTGATCGCTGGTCGAGATGACCAGCCATTCCTCGTTGGCCGAAAGGCCCGAGCCGACGCGGAAGCCTTCGTCATCCTCGTGGTAAAGCTCGACGTCGCTCTCCAGCGGCTGGCCGAGCCAGTGGAGGCGGGCATTGTCGGTCCGCCACTGTTCGTTCGCGAGCGAATAGACGAGGCCCTTGTCGCCCGCGACCCAGACGAGGGAGGAGAGGGTTCCGGGAATCTCGTCGGCCAGCAGTTCGCCGGTGGCGAGGTCCTTGATCCGGGCGGTGAAGCGCTCCGAGCCGTTGTCGTCGACCGCATAGGCGAGCAGGCGAGCGTCCTTGCTGAGCGAGAGCGCGCCGAGGCGGAAGTATTCCTTGCCCTCGGCCAGGGCGACCTCGTCGAGGATCAGCTCGTCAGGCCCGCCGGCGACAGGCCTGCGCCACCACTTCTTGTATTCGGCGCCTTCCTCGAACTCGATCCAGTAGAGCCAGTCGCCGTCCTTCTGCGGGACCGACTTGTCGGCCTCCTTGATCCGGGCGCGCATTTCGGTGAACAGGCTGTCGATCAGGCCCTGACGCGGCTTCATCCGCGCCTCGAACCAGGCATTTTCGGCCTCGAGATGGGCGAGCACGTCCTTGTCGGTCACCTCGGGATAGCCGGGATCGCGCAGCCAGGCGTAATCGTCGGCGACCGTTATGCCGTGATGCGTGACGCTGCTGGGCTTGCGGGCGGCGGCAGGGGGAGCGAGCGGCGCGGCCGCGAGAGTGGAACTTGCCATGCACAGCATCTATGTTGGCAAGGACCCCACATCAACCCGCCACCTTGACCAGGACCAAAGCCCAAGATGCTGATGACCTCTGCCCAAGCCCGCCTTACCGCCTTGCGCCAGGAACTGTCGCGGCAGGGCCTCGACGGTTTCGTCGTGCCGATTTCCGACGAGCACATGAGCGAATATGTCGGTGCCTATGCCCAGCGGCTAGCTTGGCTGACCGGCTTCGGCGGCTCGGCCGGGACCGTGGTGGTCCTCAAGGACGAGGCCGCGATCTTCGTCGACGGGCGCTATACCCTGCAGGTGCGCGACCAGGTGGACGGGGCGCTCTATGCCTATGAGAGCGTGCCGCAGACCTCGGTGGCGAAGTGGCTGGGCGCGCATGCGGGCGAAGGGGCGCGGATCGGCTACGACGCCTGGCTGCACGGCAAGCGCTGGGCCGACGCGGCGCGGGCCGCGCTCAAGCTCAAGGGCGCGGAGCTGGTTGCGGTCGAAGCCAATCCGGTCGACGCGGTGTGGAGCGACCGGCCCGCGCCTTCGGCCGCGCCGGCGCTGGTTCATCCCGATGCCTTTGCCGGCCAGCCGAGCGAGGCCAAGCGCGCCGCCGTTGCCGGGTGGCTGGGCGAGCAGGGGCTCGATGCCGTGGTCATCTCGGCGCTGGATTCGATCGCCTGGCTGCTTAACATCCGGGGCTCGGACGTGGAGCGGACGCCGGTGACGCTCTCCTTCGTGATCGCCCATGCCGACGGCACGGCCGACCTGTTCATCGCGCCCGAAAAGGTCACGGCGGAGCTTTCCGCCCACCTCGGCAATGCCGTGCGGCTGCGCCCGCGCGCCGATTTCGAGAGCGCGCTGGCGGCTTTGGCGGGGCAGAAGGTGGCGGTCGATCCCGAGCGGTCGGTCAGTGCGATCTTTTCCGCGTTGCAGGCCGCCGGGGCCGATATCGCCGAGCGGACCGATCCGGTCGTGCTGCCCAAGGCGGTCAAGAACGCCGCCGAGCAGGCCGGGCACCGCGCGGCCCAGGCGCGCGACGGGGCGGCCGTGGCGCGCTTCCTCCACTGGCTCGAGCAGGAAGGGCCGAGCGGGGCCGTAACCGAGCTTTCCGCCGCCGAACGCTTGCACCAGTTCCGGCGCGAAACCGGGCAACTGGTCGACCTCTCGTTCGACACGATCTCGGGCGCGGGGCCGAACGGGGCGATCGTTCATTACCGGGTGAGCGAGGAGACCAACCGGCTGCTCGAACCGGGCAGCGTCTATCTGGTCGATTCGGGCGGGCAATATGCCGACGGCACGACCGACATCACCCGCACGGTGTGGATCGGCGGCGCGGGCGAGGCGCAGGAGCCGGGCGCCGAGGTCAAGGACCGCTGGACCCGGGTGCTCAAGGGCCACATCGCGCTGGCCCGCGCCGTATTTCCGCGCGGCACCTTCGGCAGCCAGCTCGACACCCTTGCCCGCCAGTTCCTGTGGCACGCCGGGCTCGACTATGCCCACGGCACCGGGCACGGGGTGGGCTCGTTCCTCTCCGTCCACGAAGGGCCGCAGCGGATTTCGCGCGCCGCCGGGGGCCAGGCCGGGACCGAGCAGGAATTGCTCCCGGGCATGATCGTTTCCAATGAGCCGGGCTATTACAAGACCGGCGCCTACGGCATCCGCATCGAGAACCTCGTGCTGGTGGAAGAGCGGGCGATCGACGAGGCCGAGGAGACATCGCTCGGCTTCGAGACGCTCACCCTCGTCCCGCTCGACCGGCGGCTGCTGTCGATGGCGATCCTCGATCCGGGCGAGGCTGCCTGGTGGAACGCCTATCACGCCAAGGTCCGCGACGTGCTGGCCCCGCAGCTGGAAGGCGCGGCGCTGGACTGGCTGGAAGAAGCCTGCCGGCCGCTGGACTGACCCTGTTCCTGTCGGGCCCATTAATCGGGCCCGGCGGGGGCGACAATTAGCGACAAAAAACCCGTCCTGCGGCATAATCCCGCGACAGCCCCGCGCTAGAAGGGGCCATGGAAGTCGACCGCGCCGCTGGTTCCCAGCCCTTCCCTTCCCCCGCGGCGCGGCGGCTTCCTTCTGGACGGAGAGATCCCATGAAGAAGATTACCCTGGCGCTGAGCGCGGCCGCCCTCGGCCTTGCCGGCACGGTTGCCGGTGTCGCCGTGGCCCAGCAGGCCGCTCGCCCCGATCGCCCGATGATGCAGGACCCCTTCGGCAATGCCACGGTGACCCGCGCCGAGGCCCAGGCCAAGGCGCTCGAACTGTTCGCCAGGCTCGATGCCAACAAGGATGGCAAGATCGACAAGGCCGACCGCGAGATCCGCCGCTCGGTCCGCCTCGACGAGATGTTCGCGAAGCTGGACACCAACAAGGACGGCAAGATCGACAAGGCCGAGTTCGCCGCCGCGCACCAGCCGGGCGCCGGTCCGATGGACGGAATGCGCGGCATGCACCGCATGGGTCCGGGGCCGATGATGGGCCGGATGGACGGCAATGGCGACAAGGCGGTCACCCGTGACGAATTCGTGGCCGGGGCGCTCAAGCGCTTCGACGCGGCCGATGCCAACAAGGATGGCAAGCTGACCCCCGAGGAACGCCGCGCCGCGATGCGCCAGCATATGGGTGATCGTGGCGGCAGGCACGGAGGCGGCCATCGCGGCGGCCCGATGGGCGGCCCGGGCATGACCCCTCCCCCGCCGCCGCCCGCGCAGTGATTGACCGGCAACGAAAGGCCATGATCCAGATGAACCGCAAGATGCTTCTGCCCGCCGTTGCCGTGGCCGCGATCTCCTTCGGGATCGTGGCCCCGGCCTTCGCCCAGATGGGCCCGGGCATGATGAACGACCCCTATGGCGACGGCACCGTGACCCGGGCCGAAGCCGAGGCCCAGGCCGCCGAGCGCTTCGACAAGATCGACGCCAACAAGAACGGCGTGCTCGATCCCGAGGAAATGGCCGCCATGCGCCCGGCCCGGCCGGCGGGTGCCCCGGCCGGCGGCCCCGAAGGCGGCCCGCCTCCGGGCGCAGGCCAGCCGCGCGGCGGCCCCGGCGGCCCCGGCGGCGGCATGATGCGGCAGGCCGACAAGAACGGCGACGGCAAGATCGACAAGGCCGAATTCGTCGCCGCCCAGCTGGCCCGTTTCGACCAGATGGACGAGAACCACGACGGCAAGGCCACCAAGGAAGAGCGCACCAACTTCTTCGAGGACATGCGCGCCCGCATGATGATGCGCATGGGCGGCGGCGGTGGCGGCCAGTAAATCTTGAAGCGACCTGACAAACCGGGCCGGACTGTGCCATGACCACGGCCGAGATGACCGATACCGTTCCGATCAAGCTGCTCGTCGTCGACGACGAGGCGGCCCTGCGCGAGCCCCTGGCGGACTACCTGTCCCGCCAGGGCTTCGTCGTGCGGCAGGCTTCCAGCGCGGCCGAGGCCCGCAGCCGCCTGCGCGACGACGTGCCGGATCTGGTCCTGCTCGACATCATGATGCCGGGCGAGGACGGCCTCTCGCTGTGCCGCCACCTCGTCGAGACCCGGCACCTGCCGACGATCTTCCTCACCGCCCGCGGCGAGGCGACGGACCGCATCGTCGGGCTTGAGATCGGGGCCGACGACTACGTGGTCAAGCCGTTCGAGCCGCGCGAACTGGTCGCCCGGATCCGCTCGGTCCTGCGCCGCGCCGCCCGCGCCGCGCCCGAGGGCGACGAGGAGGTCTTCGTTTTCGAGGACTGGACGCTCGATCCGCTCAAGCGCCGCCTGATCGATCCTGAAGGCGCGGTCGTGGCCATATCTTCGGCCGAGTTCCGCCTGCTGATGGCCTTCCTCGAACACCCGCGCCAGGTGCTCGACCGCGACCGCTTGCTCGAGATGGTGCAGGGCCGCGAGGCCCACCTGTTCGACCGCGCGGTGGACAACCAGGTCAGCCGCCTGCGCCGCAAGATCGAGGTCGACAGCCGCAATCCGCAGCTGATCCAGACCGTCTGGGGCGGGGGCTACATGCTGGCCGCCGAAGTGCGCCGCCAGCCGGCGGCGAAGGACTGAGCCGGCAAGATGCTCTCGTTCTTCTGGCCCCGGAGCCTGCGCGGACAGGTCCTGCTGGCGATGGCGCTGGCCCTGCTGATCACCCAGGGCATCGGCGCCATCCTGCTTTACCGCTCCCAGCACGAACGGATCGAGGGCTCGCTGGTGCACAGCGTGGCCTTCCGCTTCATCGTCGCCGCGCGCGGCGATGACGGACAGCGCGGGGATGACGGACGGCGCGGTGATGACGGCCGCCGGGGCGAAGAAGGTTGGCGAAGCAGGGCCGTTTCGCCCCCCGGACGCGACGGGCCTCCGCCCGGGCGCGACGATGGGCCCATGCCGGACGATCGGCCGATGCGCCTGGAGCAATCGCCCGCGAGCCCGCTTCTGGCCGGTGAAAAGCACAAGACCGAGCTGGAGACAGGCCTGCGCGAGATTCTCGCACAGCAGGACGTCGCGGTGGCCGAAGTGGCGGTGACCTATCGGCCGGTCGAACGCGATCCCCGCTCAATCGCCCGGCTCGCCCGGCGCCATTCGCCCGACCCCGCGCCGACCAAGGTGATGGTCGCCGGGGTGCGGCTGCAGGGTTCGCAGGCCTGGCTGATCAGCCGCATCTTCGTGCCCAATGCCGAGCGCTTCATGCTCCGCACCCTGCTGTTCCAGACCCTGTTCATCTATGCGGTGCTGGTCGGCGCGATGTGGCTGCTGCTGCGGCGGATCACCCGCCCGCTCGCGGCCCTGACCCAGCGGCTGGAGCATTTCGCGGAAACCCGCGATCCCGAGGGCCGGCTCGCGCCGCAGGGGCCCAACGACATCGCCCGCCTGATCACCGCCCACAACGCGATGGAAGCGCGCATCGTTGCATTGCTCGACGAAAAGGACGTGATGCTCGGCGCGATCGGCCACGACCTCAAGACCCCGCTGGCCGCGCTGAGGGTGCGGATCGAATCGGTCGACGACGAGACCGAGCGGGCGCGGATGGCACGGACCATCGAGGACATTACCCGCACGCTCGACGACATCCTCTCGCTCGCCCGGGTCGGCCGGCCGAGCGATGCCGCCGAGAATACCGAACTGTCCGCCCTCGTCGCCTCGGTGGTCGAGGAATACGAGGACATGGGCGAACCGGTCGAGCTGGCCGACACCCAGCGCATGGTCATGCGCCTGCGCCCGACCTGGATCCGCCGCGCCCTGCGCAACCTGATCGGCAATGCCCTGCGCTACGGCAAGGGCGCCGAGGTTTCGCTGACGCGCGAGGGCGCCATTGCGGTGATCCACATCTGCGATCGCGGCCCCGGCATTCCCGAGGACCAGATCGCCCTGATGCTTGAGCCGTTCACGCGCGGCGATCCCTCGCGCAACAGCGAGACCGGCGGGGCGGGCCTTGGCCTGACGCTGGCGCGCGCCATCGCCGAGCAGCATGGCGGCAGGCTGGAACTGGCGAACCGTCCGGACGGACCGGGGCTCTGCGCGACGCTGCGCCTGCCCCTGGGTTGACGGTTTTCCGTTCCGCGCAGCGGTTGAAATTCAGGAACTGAAGGGGCAATGCGCGGGGCAGCCTTGCACGCCAAGGCCGCGCCGGAAGACGGCTTGGGGTCTGGGGCCCTTGGCCCCGGAATCACCCCTTCATTTCCAAATCAGCGCAGCAGGCCGCCAAGCAGCCCGCGCGCGAAACGGCCGAGCAAGGCGCCGCCAAGCGCCGTGCCGATCGAGCCGGCCGCCGCGCTGGCAGCGCTGGCCATGGGCGAGCTGCCCGACTTGCGGCCAGACATCGAGCGGGCGATCATCGTTCCGGCCGAGGCGGCGGCAGCGCCGAGCGCGGCCTTGCCGGCCTTTTCCCACATCGAGGGGGTCTGGCGCGGCTGGGCGCGCTGGGCCTCGGTGCCCTGTTCCTCGACGACCTTGGCGGCGGCAGCGGCATCGGCCGACTTCTGCGCGAGGACTTCGGCCGCGCTCTCGCGGTTCACCGCCGTGTCGTACTTGCCTTCGAAGGGCGAGATCGACTGGATGATCGCCCGCTCCTTGTCGGTAACGGGGCCGAGGCGCGAGCGCGGCGGGGCGACGAGGGTGCGCTGGACCACCGAGGGCGAGCCATCCTCGTTGAGGGTGGAGACGAGGGCTTCGCCGACCTTCAGTTCGGTGATCACCTGCTCGACCTTGAGCTCGGGGTTGATGCGGAAGGTCTCGGCCGCGGCGCGAATCGCCTTCTGGTCGCGCGGGGTGAAGGCGCGCAGGGCGTGCTGGACGCGGTTGCCGAGCTGGCCGGCGATCTTTTCGGGAATGTCGATCGGGTTCTGCGAGATGAAATAGACGCCCACGCCCTTGGAGCGGATCAGGCGGACGACCTGCTCGACTTTGTCGAACAGGGCTTGCGGCGCATCGTCGAACAGGAGGTGGGCCTCGTCGAAGAAGAAGACGAGGCCGGGCTTTTCCGGATCGCCGACCTCGGGCAGGGCCTCGAACAGTTCGGACAGGAGCCAGAGCAGGAACGTGGCGTAGAGCTTGGGGCTCTGCATCAGCTTGTCGGCGGCGAGGACGTTGATATAGCCGCGGCCCTGATCGTCGCACTTGATGAAGTCGTTGATTTCAAAGGCGGGTTCGCCAAAGAAGCGGTCCGCGCCCTGGCTTTCGAAGGAGAGCAGCTGGCGCTGGATCGTGCCGACGCTGGCCTTGGACACATTGCCGTATTTCGTTGCCAGCTCGCTTGCCTGTTCGGCGCAGGCGATCAGGACCTGCTGGAGATCCTCGAAATCGAGCAGGAGCAGGCCATTGTCGTCGGCATAGCGGAAGGCGATGTTGAGCACGCCTTCCTGGGTGTCGTTGAGGCCGAGCAGGCGGGAGAGCAACAGTGGTCCCATTTCCGAAACAGTGGTGCGGATCGGGTGGCCCTTCTCGCCATAGAGGTCCCAGAATACGGCCGGGTTGTCGTGGTAGGCATAGTCGGTGATGCCGAGTTCCTTCGCACGGGATTCGAGCGCGTCGGCATGCTTGAAATCGTGGCTGCCGGGCATGCAGATGCCGGAGAGATCACCCTTCACATCGGCCAGAAACACCGGAACTCCGGCGGCGGAGAACTGTTCGGCAACGGTCTGGAGGGTCACGGTCTTGCCGGTGCCGGTGGCGCCGGCGACGAGGCCGTGGCGGTTGGCCCGGCCGAGCCTGAGGACCTGCCGTTCGCCATCCGATGCCAGACCGATGAAGATGTCTTCCATGCCGAAAAGCTCCTTGGGTGCCGCTCAGGCAGAGGATTAAGCCCTTTTGCAACGGCGCCGCAAGCGCACTACAAGCCGCGCGCTCAGATGTCGCACCAAGATCCCATCCAGCCCTTTGTCCTGCTCGACGACGCACGGACCGATTCGCCCCACCGGTCGCGGCTCTATCGGGGCCCGGTGGAGGTGATCGTCGCGCGCCGGGCGGGCGAGGTGCCAGCGGCACTCGCCCGAATCGAGGCGCTGCGGGCCGAGGGCCTGCACCTTGCCGGATACCTCGCCTATGAGGCAGGGCTCGCGCTGGAGCCGCGCCTTGCCGCGCGGCTGGACCGGCGGGCGGGCGCGGGCGGGCCGCTGGTCTGGTTCGGCGCCTTTGCCGGCCATGAGGAGATGGACGGCGCACAGCTGCGCGCCTGGCTGGCCGGGCGCGGCGAGGCCAGCCTCGGCCCGATGGGTCCGGCGCGCGCTCCGGCGGCCTATCTGCGCTGCTTCGATGCGGTGCAGGGGGCGATCGCGGCGGGGGACATCTATCAGGCCAACCTGACCTTCCCGCTGACCGGTGCCTTTCGCGGCGATCCGCTGGCGCTTTACGGCAAGCTGCGCGAGGCGGGGCGGGCCGGGCATGGCGGGGTGGTGTTCGACGGATCGCACTGGCTGCTCTCGCTCTCGCCCGAGCTGTTTTTCGCGCTGGAGGGTGACAGGGCGACGGTGCGGCCGATGAAGGGCACCCGGCCGCGCCGGGTCGATGCACGGGCCGATGCCGCCGAAGTGCGGGATCTTGCCGCCAGCGTGAAGGACCGGGCCGAAAACCTGATGATCGTCGACCTGATGCGCAACGACCTCTCCCGCGTGGCCGTGCCGGGCTCGGTCAAGGTCGAGGCGCCCTTCGCGATCGAAACCTATCCCACCGTGCACCAGATGGTGACGACGGTGCGGGCGCGGCTGCTGCCGGGCAAGGGCGCGTCCGACATGCTGGCCGCGCTGTTTCCCTGCGGTTCGATCACCGGCGCGCCCAAGATCAGGGCGATGGAACTGATCGACGCGGCCGAGCGCGATGCGCGCGGGCCCTATTGCGGCGCGATCGGGCGGATCGATCCTTCTGGCGATGCGGCGTTCAATGTGGCAATCCGCACCTTGCGGCTGACGCCGGACGGCACGTCCGGTGGCGGCGGCAATGGCGGCGGCAGTAGTGGCGGCAGGGCGGTGCTGGGCGTCGGCTCGGCCGTGGTGGCGGATTCGGATGGCATGACCGAGTGGCGGGAATGTCTGGTCAAAGGGGGTTTCGTGCGCGCATCCGCCGGCGGTTTCGACCTGATCGAGACAATGGCTTTCACGCCCGAGGGGGGCATCCCCCTGCTCGAGATGCATCTCGAACGGGTCAAGGCGAGCGCGGGGGCGCTGGGCTTTTCGTTCGACCGCCACGCGATCCGCAATGCGATCCAGGCCCTGTGCTTCGACCATGACCTGCCGGCGAAGCTGCGGCTCGTGGTGGCCAAAAGCGGGGCCTATACGCTGGAGATCGGCACCCTGCCCGCCCCCCTGCCCGAGCCGGCCAGCTGCGTGGTCCTGCCGCTGCCGGTCGATCCGGGCGACTGGCGCCTGTCGCACAAGACCACCGACCGGGGCTTCTACGGCGCGGCCCTGCGCGCGGCCAAGGCCCACGGCGCCGACGAGGCGCTGTTCGTGCGCGACGACGGGCTGATGACCGAGGGCAGCTTCACCAACCTGTTCGTCGAGGACGAGGAGGGAGTCCTGCTGACCCCGCCGCTCGAACGCGGACTGCTGCCCGGCGTACTGCGGCGCCACCTGATCGAGGACGGCGCGGCGCGCGAGGCCGACATTTCGCTGGGCGACCTTGCGGGCGGCTTCCTGATCGGCAATGCGCTGCGCGGGCTGATGCCGGCCCGCCTGAAGGGCTGAAATCCGGGTATGACCATGAAGACCTCTGCCGCGCTTTCGCGCATTTCCCCCTCGCGCACCAATGCGATGACCGACCGCGCCTTCGAACTGCGCGCGGCCGGGCGCGACATCATCTCGCTCTCGGTGGGCGAGCCCGACTTTCCGACCCCGCCCCACGTGGTGCAGGCAGCCAAGGACGCGCTCGACGCCGGGGACACGCGCTATACGGCGGTGATCGGCACCCGGCAGCTGCGCGAGGCGGCGGCGCTCCATTTCGGGCGCGACCTTGGCATCCAGACCAGCCCCGAGCAGGTGATCGCCAGCAACGGCGGCAAGCAGTCGATCTTCCTCGCCATGCTGGCGACGCTCGATCCCGGCGACGAGGTGCTGATCCCCAGCCCGTGGTGGGTTTCCTATCCCGAGATCGTGCGCTTTGCCGGGGCGAGCGTGGTCGACCTGCCGACCGTGGCCGCCGATGGCTTCCGCATCAGCGCGGCGCAGCTGGAGGCGGCGATCACCCCGGCCAGCCGTTGGCTGCTGCTTAACAGCCCGGGCAATCCGACCGGCGCGACCTATTCCGCCGCCGACCTTGCGGGGCTGGGCGAAGTGCTGCGGCGGCACCCGCAAGTGCTGGTGATGAGCGACGATATCTATGCGCCGCTGCGCTATTCCGAAGGCGCCCATGCGACGCTGGCCGTGGTCTGCCCCGATCTGGCCGAGCGGGTTCTGACCGTTTCGGGCGTGTCCAAGAGCCATGCCATGACCGGCTTCCGCCTTGGCGTTGCCACCGGGCCGGACTGGTTGATCAAGGCCATGGGCAAGCTGCAGAGCCACAATTGCGGCAATCCCTGCTCGATCAGCCAGGCTGCCGCCGCGGCCGCCTTCACCGGGCCGCAGGAGTTTTTGCTCGACTGGCGCGAGCGGTTTCGCGCGCGGCGCGACCTGTGCGTGGCAGCGATCAATGCGATCCCCGGCTTGTCGACCCCGGTCCCGGACGGGGCCTTTTACTGCATGATCGATGCCGCGCCGCACATGGCGCGCTTCGGGGATGACGAGGGGCTGGCGATGCAGATCCTCGAGCACGGGGTTGCCGTGGTCGCTGCTTCGGCCTTTGGCGGCCGGGACGGGTTCCGGATCAGCTTTGCCGCCGACGAGGCGACGCTGGCCGAGGCCTTCCGGCGGATTGCGGAAGCCCTGAAGTAAATATGATTCCGGGGCCCCTTCGACGGACCGGCAGGCCGGTCCGCTCAGGATAAACTTGCCCCAGACCCCTTGCCGTCTTCCGGCGCAGAGTTCATGCGGAAGGCTGCCTTTTTCACTGCCCCCACGTCGGGAGACGTAACGGGGTGCAGGGGCAATGGCCCCTGCAAGGAACCATTATAATGACCTTCACGATCCTTTACGAAGACGGCGAAGCCCTCGTCATCGACAAGCCCGCCGGTCTGCCGCTCGACACGCCGCGCGCAGGCGGGATCAGCCTTGAGGACCGGCTGGACGAGCTGAAATTCGGCTTTCACCGCGCGCCCGCGCCGGTCCATCGGCTGGACCGCGATACGTCGGGCTGCCTGTTGCTGGCGCGCAATCCCAAGGCGCTGAAGCGGTTTTCGGCGGCTTTCGAGGCGCGGCAGGTGGAGAAGCGCTATCTGGGCGTGGTCTCGGGCCCGATCGAGGGCGAGGGCGGGACGATCGAGCTCTCGCTCTCCAAGATTTCCAGCGCCAAGGAAGGCTGGCGGATGATCGTGGCCAAGAAGGGCAAGCCCGCGATCACGCACTGGCGCAAGTTGGATGAGAAAAACGGGCTGACGCTGGTGGAATTCCGCCCCGAGACGGGCCGCACTCACCAGATCCGGGTTCATGCCGCGCATGCTTTCGGCCATTCGCTGCTCGGCGATCCGATCTATGGCGACGGGCGTGGGGCGCGGCGCACGTTGCTCCACGCCGCCGGGCTGACCGTGACGCGCGAGGGCAAGGAGCCGATCGTGGCGGCGGCCCCGCTGCCGGCGGACTTTGCCGCGCTGGGGTTCAGCGATGGCTGACGGGCCCGAAGCGGCGATCGAACGCGCTCTGGCCCATGTGGAGGAGAGCTTCATCGCCGCGGCGGGGCCCGGCGGGCAGAACGTCAACAAGGTGGCGACGGCGGTGCAGCTGCGCCTGAGCATCTATGCCCTGCGGCTGGCGCCCGAGGTTTTCGCGCGGTTCAAGGAACTGGCGGGAAGCAAGATGACCGCCAAGGGCGAGATCGTGCTGACCGCGCGCCGCTTTCGCACCCAGGAGCAGAATCGCGCCGATGGCCGCGAGCGGCTTTCCGAACTGATCCGCGAGGCGCACAAGCTGCCGGAGAAGCGCGCGAAATCGCGGCTCAACCGGGTGGGCAAGACCCAGCGGCTGGAGGGCAAGAAGAAGCGCGGGGCGGTGAAAGCCGGGCGGGGGAAAGTGCGGTTGGATTGAGTTTTTGAAGGGTCGATGCAGGGACGATGGCCCCTGCGAAAATCCTGCCTGAATATCTTGAGCCGCTTCGCGGGAAGATCACTTCGCCGGTTGGGTCGCCTCGGGCGCGGGCGGGGCTTCGCTTTCGATCATTTGCGCCGCCTCGTCGAGCGCGCGTGCTTCGCCCACCGTGACCCCGCCGGGACCGGGCTCGTTATCTGCCTTCTCGCAGGCGGAGAGGGCCAGCGGGGCGCAGAGGAGGAGGAGGACGCGCTTCATCGGGGCCGATGCGAAAAGGGCGGCCCGTGGAGCCGCCCTTGTTCGGATCACATCTTCTTTTCGGCCTGGTCGATCGCCTTTTCGGCGCCTTCACCGCCCGCCGCGTTGAAATCGGCGGCGGCGGCGGCGGCATTGGCGGCGGCGTCTTCAGCCTTGGCGCCGGCATTGGGATCGGCCGGGGCCGTGGCGGTGGAGCCGGCATCGGGAACCGGCTCGGCGGCGACGGTGTTGAGCTGTTCCTCCGCCGGCATTTCCACGGTGTCCGGGGTCGCCTGATCGCTGGCGTCGTCGGAATGTCCGCAGGCGGAGAGGGCCAGCGACGCCGAGGCGGCCAGGGTGAACAGCGCGATTGTCTTCATGGAATCAGCCCTCTTGCGGCGGGAATGCATGGCGCGCTTCCTAGCCAAAGCCAGCGCCCGGGGCAAACGCCGGGTGCATCAATTCCCCGCTCTTGAAGTGATATAAAGAAATCTTTATATGACCTCGTCATGAAGCTCGAACCCACCCTGCGCGCGCTGGCCGATCCGACCCGGCTGCGGATCATGCGGCTGCTCGCCGACATGGAGCTGGCCGTGGGCGAGCTGGCCCAGGTGCTGGGGCAGAGCCAGCCACGCGTCTCGCGCCACGTCAAGATCCTGTGCGATGCGGCGCTGGCCGAGCGGCGGCGGGAAGGCTCGTGGGTCTTCCTGCGCAGCGCGATCGGGGAGGACCTGGCGCCGAGGCTCGGCGCGGCGGCGGCGCGGCTGCTGGCGGCGGGCGAGGCGGACGATGCCGCGTTCGCCGCGCGCTGCGACGAGGACCGGCGGCATCTCGCCGCGATCCGCTCGGCGCGCGAAGCACAGGCCGAAGCCTATTTCGCGCGGCACGCCGCCGAGTGGGACACGCTGCGCTCGCTCCATTCGCCCGACGGGCCGGTCGAGGCAGCCTTGGCCGGGGCGCTCGGCGGGTCGCTGGGCGTGCTGCTTGATGTGGGCACCGGGACGGGCCGGATGGCGGAGCTTTTTGCCGGGAACGCCGCGCGCATCACGGCCCTGGACAAGAGCCCGGAAATGCTGCGGCTGGCGCGCGCCCGTTTGCAGAACCTGCCCGCAGGCAAGGTCGACCTGCAGCAGGGCGACTTTACCGCCCTGCCCTTCGCGCCCGCCAGCCACGACACGGTGCTGTTCCACCAGGTGCTGCATTATGCCCAGGAGCCCGACGCCGTTCTGGCCGAGGCGGCGCGGGTGACGCGCCCCGGCGGGCGGATCGCGATCGTCGATTTCGCCGCTCATGCCCATGAGGACCTGCGCGCCTCCCATGCTCACGCCCGCCTCGGCTTTTCCGACGAGCAGATGCTGGCGCTGCTTTCCGCCGCGGGCTATGTGCCCGCCCCGCCGCTGGCCATTCCCGGCCAGCCGCTGACCGTGAAGATCTGGACCGCGACCCGCACTGCCGGGCCGGTTCCTGCCGACAATGCCCGAAAGGTTTCCGCGTGATTTCGCCCGACCATCCGCTGTTCGCCGGCCTGCCGGGCGACGTCTCCGTCTCGTTCGAGTTCTTCCCGCCGAAGAACGAGAAGATGGAGGCTCAGCTGTGGGACGCGATCGGCCAGCTCGCGCCGCTGGATCCGAGCTTCGTCTCGGTGACCTATGGCGCGGGCGGCACGACCCGCGAGCGGACCCATGCGACCGTGGCGCGGCTGGTGCAGGAGACCGACCTGATCCCCGCCGCGCACCTCACCTGCGTGGGGGCGAGCAAGGGCGAGATCGCCGAGATCGCCGACCAGTACTGGGAAGCGGGCGTGCGCCGCCTCGTTGCGCTGCGCGGCGATCCGCCGCCGGAAAGCGGGGGCACCTTCGTGCCGCATCCCGAGGGCTATGCCAGCGCGGCGGAGCTGGTCGAGGGGCTGGCCCGCAGCCATGACTTCGACATTTCGGTCGCGGCCTATCCCGAGGTTCACCCCGAGGCGGCGAGCGCGGAAGCCGACCTCGACAACCTCAAGCGCAAGCTCGATGCCGGGGCCGCCCGCGCGATCACCCAGTTCTTCTTCTCGACCGACGCCTATTTCCGCTTCCTCGACAAGGCGCTGGCGGCCGGGATCACCGCGCCGATCCTGCCCGGGATCATGCCGGTGACAAGCTTCGCCGCGATCCGCCGGATGAGCGGGAACACCGAGATTCCGGGCTGGATGGTGGCGCTGTTCGAGGGGCTGGACGAGCGGCCGGGGCCGCGCACGCTGGTCGCCGCCGTGGCCGCCGCCGACCTGTGCCGCCGGCTCTACGCGGGCGGGGTGCGCGACTTCCATTTCTATACGCTCAACAAGGCGGAGCAGGCCTATACCATCTGCCACCTGCTTGGACTGAGGCCGAAAGCATGACCGATCTGACCCCCAGCAAGGCCCGCACTAACCTGTTCGCAGAGGCCGCCCAGCGCATCCTGATCACCGATGGCGCCTTCGGCACCGAGATCCAGGGCTGGAAGCTCTCGGAAGCGGACTATGCCGGCTCGCTCGGCCTGGCCCGCGACCAGAAGGGCAACAACGACATCCTGGCGCTGACCAAGCCGGAAGTGCCCGAGACGATCCACCGCGCCTATTTCGAGGCCGGGGCCGACATTGCCGAGACCAACACCTTCTCGGCCAACCGGATCAGCCAGGCCGACTATGCCGCCGAGCACCTCGTGCGCGAGATCAACCTTGAAAGCGCGAAGCTGGCCCGGCGGATCGCCGATGAATATGCGGCAAAGGATGGCCGCCCGCGCTTCGTGGCGGGCGCGATCGGGCCGACCAACAAGACCCTGTCGCTCAGCCCTGACGTCAACGATCCGGGCTTTCGCGAGATCGACTGGGACACGCTGGTCGAGGTCTACAAGGAGCAGGCCGCCGCGCTGGTCGAGGGCGGGGCGGACTTCATCCTGATCGAGACTGTGTTCGACACGCTGAACGCCAAGGCCGGGGTCATGGCCGTGCGCCAACTGGAGCAGGAGATCGGCCGGGAAGTGCCGATCATGCTGTCGATGACCCTGACCGATCTTTCGGGGCGCAACCTTTCGGGCCACACCGTGGAAGCCTTCTGGCACGCGGTGCGCCATGCCAAGCCGATCACCATCGGGCTCAACTGCTCGTTCGGCGCGACCCAGCTGCGCCCGCACGTGAAGGTGCTGAGCGAGATCGCCGATACGCTGATCATGGTCTATCCCAATGCGGGCCTGCCCAACGAGCTGGGCGAATACGACGAGCTGCCCGACACGACCGCCGGCCTTGTCGGCGAATGGGCGCAGGCCGGGCAGGTCAATATCCTTGGCGGATGTTGCGGCTCGACCCCGGCGCATATCGCGGCCATGGCGAAGTTCGTGGCGGGCCTGAACCCACGCAAACTGCCGGTGCTGGAGCCGATCACGCGGCTGGCCGGCCTTGAGCCGTTCACGATGGCGGCCTGAGCCGCGCCCAGCCGATACCCACCCCCGACCCCTCCCCATGTCCCCGCGAAGGCGGGGAGCAGCGGGAGGGGGGAGTTGATACGATGACCACGCCTTCCTCCTCCCGCTTCGTCAACGTCGGCGAGCGCACCAATGTTACCGGTTCGGCCGCGTTCAAGAAGCTGATCCTTGCCGGAGACTATGCCAAGGCGGTCGAGGTCGCGCGCCAGCAGGTCGAGAACGGGGCCCAGGTGGTCGACGTCAACATGGACGAGGGGCTGCTCGACGCGGTTCACGCCATGACCACCTTCCTCAAGCTGCTCGCCGCCGAGCCCGACATCGCGCGGGTGCCGGTGATGATCGACAGCTCCAAGTGGGAAGTGATCGAGGCCGGGCTGAAGTGCGTTTCGGGCAAGCCGATCGTCAACTCGATCTCGATGAAGGAAGGCGAGGAGCCGTTCCTCGCTCACGCGCGCAAGTGCATGGACTATGGCGCGGCCGTGGTGGTCATGGCCTTCGACGAGAAGGGCCAGGCCGATACCCAGCAGCGCAAGGTCGAGATCTGCGAGCGGGCCTACAAGCTGCTGATGACGATCGGTTTTCCGCCGGAAGACATCATTTTCGATCCCAACGTCTTCGCCGTGGCGACGGGGATCGAGGAACACAACAATTACGGGGTCGACTTCATCGAGGCGGTGAAGGAAATCCGCCAGCGCTGCCCGCACGTCCACTTCTCGGGCGGGCTTTCCAACCTTTCCTTCTCGTTCCGCGGCAACGAGCCGGTGCGCCGGGCGATGCACTCGGTGTTTCTCTACTATGCGATCCCGGCCGGGCTCGACATGGCGATCGTCAACGCCGGGCAGCTTGACGTTTACGACACGATCGACCCGGCGCTCAGGCAGGCCTGCGAGGACGTGATCCTCAACAAGGATGACGGCGCGACCGAGCGGCTGATCACGCTGGCCGAAAGCTTCAAGGGCAAGGATGCCGCGCAGGAGAAGGCCGCCGAGGAATGGCGCGGCTGGCCAGTGATCAAGCGGCTGGAACATGCGCTAGTCAAGGGCATCGACCTCCACGTGGTCGACGATACCGAGCTGGCGCGGCAGGAGATCGCCGCGCGCGGCGGCCGCCCGATCGAGGTGATCGAAGGGCCGCTGATGGCGGGGATGAACGTGGTCGGCGACCTGTTCGGATCGGGCAAGATGTTCCTGCCGCAGGTGGTGAAATCGGCCCGCGTGATGAAGAAGGCCGTGGCCCACCTGATCCCCTTTATCGAGGCGGAAAAGGAAGCGGGGGCCAAGGCCAAGGGCCGGATCGTGATGGCGACCGTGAAGGGCGACGTTCACGACATCGGCAAGAACATCGTTGGCGTCGTGCTCCAGTGCAACGGCTACGAGGTGATCGACCTGGGCGTGATGGTGCCATGGTCGACCATCATCGACACGGCGAAGAAGGAAGACGTCGACATCATCGGCCTTTCGGGCCTGATCACCCCCTCGCTCGACGAGATGGTGACCGTGGCCGAGGAAATGCAGCGGGCGGAAATGACCATTCCGCTGCTGATCGGCGGGGCGACGACCTCCAAGGTCCATACCGCGCTGCGCATCGATCCGGCCTATGAGGGCCCGGTGATCCACGTGCTCGACGCCAGCCGGGCGGTGGGCGTGGCCTCGCAGCTCCTGTCGGACACGCAGGCGGAGCCGTTCATCAAGGCCACCGCGGCGGAATACGAGGCCGTGCGCGATGCCCGCGCGGGCAAGGAAGGCTCAGGGCTCC
Source organism: Novosphingobium flavum (assembly GCF_014230315.1). Classification (GTDB taxonomy): domain Bacteria; phylum Pseudomonadota; class Alphaproteobacteria; order Sphingomonadales; family Sphingomonadaceae; genus Novosphingobium; species Novosphingobium flavum. The sequence goes on from NZ_JACLAW010000002.1 coordinate 128,955, forward strand.
TGCCGCTGGCGGAAGCACGGGCCAATGCCTTTCCGGCCGACTTTGCCCAGAAGGCGCCGCCCCCGGTGCAGCCGGGGCTGCACGTGTTCGAGGACTGGTCGCTCGCCGATCTCATCGAGACGTTCGACTGGACCCCGTTCTTCCGCGCCTGGGAACTGGCCGGGACTTACCCATCGATCCTCAAGGATGCCGTCGTCGGCGAAAGCGCGACAGCGCTGTACGAGGACGCGCGGGCCATGCTGGCGACGATCGTTTCCGAGAAGTGGCTGACCGCCAAGGCCGTCTGCGCCTTCTGGCCGTGCCATGCCGAGGGCGACGACATCCGCCTTGAGGACGGCACCCTGCTGCCGTTCCTGCGCCAGCAGTTCAAGAAATCGCGCGGCCGGGCCAACTTCTGCCTGACCGACTTCATCGACCCCGCGGGCGACTGGCTTGGCGGGTTCGCCGTGGGCATCCACGGGATCGAGCCTCATCTGGCGCGGTTCAAGGCCGCGCACGACGACTACAACGACATCCTGCTGAAGGCGCTGGCCGACCGCTTTGCCGAGGCTTTTGCCGAACGCCTGCACCAGCACGTGCGCACGACCCTGTGGGGCTATGCCGAGGGCGAACAGCTGACCAACGAGGCGCTGATCCGCGAACAGTATCGCGGCATCCGCCCGGCGCCGGGCTATCCGGCATGCCCGGACCACAGCCTGAAGCCGGTCCTGTTCGACCTGCTGAAAGCTTCGGACAATGCCGGGATTACCCTCACCGAATCGCAGGCCATGCTGCCGACCTCGGCCGTTTCCGGCTTCTACTTCGCCCATCCCGAGAGCCAGTATTTCGGGGTGGCGCGGATCGGGCGCGACCAGGTGGAAGACTATGCGGCGCGGCGCGGGGTGGACCTTGCCGTGGCGGAAAGGTGGCTGCGGCCTAACCTCGACTGATCGGGACGCACGGCTCCTTGGAGCGTTCCTTGTTGCGCTTGTCCGCGACCCAAGGCTGCTCGCCCGGACGATGGAATATTTCGAACAGGCCGGTCTTCGCGAAGAGGTCGGTGAAGGTCTTGGCCCCATAGTTGCGGGGATCGATGGTGGCCACGCGCCGCGCAGCGCTGCCCACTTGCGCGAGCAGCGCCCAGCCATCATCACGAGCCGAGGCCTCCACCGCTCCGCGAAGCGCATTCACCAGCTTGGTATCCTGCGCCAGCAAGCGCGGCGCTGCGGGATTGTCGGAAGTGGGACTGCCGGCGCGGGGTGACGGCTTTTCAGGATCTTCCGGCCCACCGGGCAAGGCAGCGGGATTCTCCAGATAAAGGAAGTCGGTGCAGGCATTGACGAACGGCTCTGGCGTCTTGCGCTCTCCAAACCCGAATACGTCCTGCCCGGCCGCCTTGAGATGCATGACCAGCGGCGTGAAATCCGCGTCGCTGGAGACAATCCCGAACGCGTCGATCTTCTGGGTGTAGAGCAGTTCCATCGCATCGATGACCAGCGCCATGTCGGTCGCGTTCTTGCCTTTGGAATAGCTGAACTGCTGGACGGGCCGAATCGCGAATTCGTGCAGCGTTTCCTTCCATCCCTTCAGCGCCGGGGTGGTCCAGTCTCCGTAGGCCCGGCGGATGCCCGGCGTGCCGTGCTTGGCCAGCTCCGCCAGGATCGTCGGCAGGCGGGCGGCCGAGACGTTGTCGGCATCGATCAGGAGGGCAATCCGGCGGAATGAAAGAGTGGCGTGGGCATTCATCGCCCCGATCATGGCGTTCAATGGTTAAGCCGATCTGAGCAATTCCCTGCGGCGGACTGTTCTGCCATAGCCCTTCGGGATGAGCATCGGCGATCCGTTCAGCGACTATCCCGGCGACGAACACGGGTATGGCCAGTGGGTGCCGGACGACTATGCCGCGCTTGCCCCTCCCAAGCTTCCGCCCGCGCCGCCGCGCGCGGTTCCGGCGGATCTGGGCGAGGCCCTTCACGCCACTTTCGGCTTCAACGCCTTTCGCGGGGTGCAGGAGCAGGTGGTGGGGCGGGTCATGGCGGGGCAGTCCACCCTTGCGGTGATGCCGACCGGGGCGGGCAAGTCGCTGACCTATCAATTGCCGGCGACCCTGCTGGACGGGACCTGCGTGGTCATCTCGCCGCTGATCGCGCTGATGCATGACCAGCTGCGCAGCGCGCAGGCCAACGGCATCCGCGCCGCCGCGCTGACCAGCGCCGACACGGACCGCGAGGCCACGATCGAGGCCTTTCGCGCGGGCGAACTGGACCTGCTCTACGTGGCGCCGGAACGGGCTAGCCAGGCCCATTTCCGCGACCTGCTGAGCCGGGCGCGGGTTTGCCTCTTCGCGATCGACGAGGCGCATTGCGTTTCGGAATGGGGCCACGATTTCCGGCCGGACTACCGCTTGCTGCGGCCCTTGATGGACGCCTTTGCCGAGGTGCCGCGCCTTGCGCTAACGGCGACGGCCGATGCCCATACCCGGGCCGATATCCTGACCCAGCTCGGCATTGCGGACGACGGCCTGATCGTGGCCGGGTTCGACCGGCCGAACATCCGCTATGCCATCGTGCCGCGCGACCAGCCGGTGCGGCAGCTGACCCGGCTGATCGCGGAGACGCCCGGCGCCGGGATCGTCTATGCCCAGACCCGCGCGCAGGTGGAGCGGCTGGCCGAGCAGCTCGGCGCGACTGGCCGCCCGGTCCTGCCCTATCATGCGGGCCTGCCGGGCGATGTGCGCGCGGCGAACCAAGCGGCATTCGTGGCCAGCGAGGACATGGTGATGGTGGCGACCATCGCCTTCGGCATGGGGATCGACAAGCCCGACGTGCGCTTCGTTGCCCATGCCGGCCTGCCCAAGTCGATCGAGGCCTATTACCAGGAGACCGGCCGCGCCGGGCGTGACGGCGATCCCTCGGTGGCGCTGATGCTGTGGGGGGCGGAGGACTTCGTCCGCGCCCGCCAGCGCCTGTCGGAAGTGGACGAGGCGAGGCTCGGCGGCGAGCGGACGCGGCTCGATTCGCTGGCCGCGCTGGTCGAGACGGCGGCGTGCCGGCGCGCCCTGCTGCTGCGTCATTTCGGCGAGCATCCCCCGGAGAAATGCGGCAACTGCGACAATTGCCTCGATCCGCCGGGGGTTTCCGATGCGACCGACGTGGCGCGCAAGCTGCTCTCGGCCGTCTATCGCACGGGGCAGACCTATGGCCTCGGCCATATCGAGAAAGTGCTGACCGGCCATTCGGATGACCGCATCGTCGAGCGTGGGCATGACCGGCTTTCCGTGTTCGGGATCGTGAACGAAGACGAGGCGCGGCTGATCCGGCCGCTGGCACGCGCCCTGCAGGCGCGCGGGGCCCTGCTCTCCACCGAGCATGGCGGACTGATGCTGGGGGGAGACGCGCGGGCGATCCTCAAGGGCGAGGCGGCCGTTGCCGTGGTCGTGCCGCCGAAGAAGGAGCGCAAGGGACGCGGGCGCTCCGGGACCGGGAGCGCGGCCAATCCGGTGGGCGATCCGCTGTTCGATGCCCTGCGCGGCCTGCGCCGCGACCTGGCCCAGCAGGCGGGGGTGCCGCCCTATGTGGTGTTCCACGATTCGGTGCTGCGCGAGATGGCCTCGGCCCGCCCCGCCAGCCTTGCCGAGCTGGGGCGGCTCAGCGGGATCGGGGACCGCAAGCTCGCGGCCTATGGCGATGCTTTTCTTGCCGTCATCCGGCAGCATTGACCGTTTCGTTTCTGGTGCGCCACCACGAATAGCCGACCCCGGCGCCGAGCAGGGCGAAAGTCACCCCGAGGCTGAACAGCGGCGGGATCTTGTCTCCGTCCAGCAGGAAGTCAGACACGAAGATCTTGCCGCCAATGAAGACCAGCACGGCCGCAAGGGCATATTTGAGATGGGTGAAGCGGCGAATCATCGCCGCCAGCGCGAAATAGAGCGCGCGCAGGCCGAGCACGGCCATGATGTTCGAGGTATAGACCACGAAGGTATCGGTGGTGATGGCGAAGATCGCCGGCACCGAATCGACCGCGAAGACGATGTCGGCCAGGTTGATCACCACCAGCGCGACGAACAGCGGGGTGACCGCGCGGACCGGGCGGCCGGTCTTCTCGTCGGGCAGGGTCACCATGAAATGCTGCCCGTGCAGGTCCTTGGTCACCCTGAGCTGGGAGCACAGCCAGCGCACCGCCGGGTGATTGCCGACATCGGGCGGCTCGTTGCCCGAGACCAGCATCTTGAGGCCGGTCGAGATCAGGAAGGCGGCGAAGAGGTAGAGCACCCAGTGCGCCTCGGCCACCAGCGCGGCGCCGCCCGCGATCATCACCCCGCGCAGCACGATCACCGCAATGATCCCCCAGAGCAAGGCACGGTACTGGTAGCGCGCGGGGATGGCGAAGAAGCTGAAGATCAGGCTGATCACGAAGACGTTGTCGATCGACAGCGCCTTTTCGATGAAGAAGCCGGTGTAGTATTTCAGGCCGAGGTCGGCGCCCTTCTCGGCCCAGATCCACGCGCCAAAAGCCAGCGCGAAGGCGATGTAGAACGCGGTGAGTGCAAGCGATTCGCCGACGCCCATCTCGCGGTCCTCGCGGTGAAGCACGCCGAGGTCGAAGGCGGTGAGCGCCGCGACCAGGGCGGCGAAGGCCAGCCAGAACCACGCCGGCGTGCCGAGCCAGTCGGCCGAGAGCCATTCCATCGGCTATCTCCTTGCGGGGGCTCCCCGGTGCACGCGGACGCCGGGGAGCGGCCGGGTCAGCCCAGCGCCGGGTGGCGGCGGGAGCGGGCGGCAAGGCGATCGCGCAGGACGAGCTTCAGTTTCTTGAGCCGTAGGATTTCCAGCGGATCGGCCCAGCGGCGCGACTGGGCGCGGCGCAGGAGAGCATCGATCTGCTGGTGACGCTCCAGCAGGCGGAAGGTGAGATCGGACATGGGTTCAACGCTCCTCGTCGAAACAGTTGCTTCGATCGGATGCGCCGATGCCGGTGGTTCCGGGTCTTTCAGGGGGCAAAAGCCAAGGACCCGGCATCGGCAACATCCGATGCGGTCCGACATCACGAGGCGCACCTGCCACAACGGGCGGGTCCGGCATCTTGCACAGGGGGGAGGCAAGATGCCGGTCAAGCGCCGCGCCAGAGGGGCCCGGTCCGCCCAACCGAAATGGGAACGGCCGAGCCGGTTTCAAGAGGGCGGCGACATGCCCCACGGCGGGACAGCGCAATCATATTTGCCCTTTGGCAAGACGGGCGAGCTAGCGTGCCGCGCCATGACCCATCGCCGCCTCGCTTCGCTTTGCCTTGTCCTTATCGCAGTGGCCGCCGGGGCGGCCGCGCCGCTGCTCGCGCAGAACGCCGCGCCCTATACCGTGGTCGAGAGCGGCAAGCGCTTTGCCCGGCTGCAGGAGGCGGTCGACGCAATCGGCGGCGGGATGGGCACGATCCGCGTGGCGCCGGGGACCTGGGGCGACTGCGCGGTGCAGACCGCGGGCGACGTGCTCTACCAAGCGGCCGAGCCGGGACAGGCGACTTTCGCGGGCACGACCTGCGAGGGCAAGGCCGCGCTGGTGCTGCGCGGGCGCTCGGCCCGGGTGGATGGCCTCGTCTTCGCCAACATGGCGGTGGGCGACGGCAACGGGGCCGGGATCCGGCTGGAGAAGGGCAATCTCGCGGTCAGCCAGGCGTGGTTTCGGGACAGCCAGCAGGGCATCCTCACCGCGGGCGACCCGGCCGGGACGATCACGGTCGACAAGTCGACCTTCACCCGGCTGGGCACCTGCGAATATTCGGGCGGCTGCGCCCACGGGCTCTACATCGGCGACTATGGCGCCCTGACCGTGACCCGCAGCCGCTTCGAGCAGGGGCGCGGCGGGCATTACCTCAAGAGCCGGGCGGCACGGGTGGCCGTGCTCGACAATTCCTTCGACGATTCGGCCGGGCGCGGGACCAATTACATGATCGACCTGTCCAACGGCGCGACCGGGCGGATCGCAGGCAACTGGATGGTGCAGGGGCGCGACAAGGAGAACCATTCCGCCTTCATCGCCATTGCCGCCGAGGGCAAGTGGCACCCCTCGGCCGGGCTGGCAATCGAGGGCAACGACGCCCGCTTCGCGCCGGGCGTGACATGGTCCAGCGTGTTCGTGGCCGACTGGTCGGGCGATGCCCTGCGGATCGGCGACAACGCGCTTGGCAAGGGGCTGACCCGCTTCGAGAAGCGCTGACAATTGCCTTGCGCACCGCGAGACCCTACCTTGGCGGCATGATCGCCCGCCTGCCCCGCCTGTTCACAGTGCGCCTCCTGGCCGCGCTGCTGCTCGCCTGCGTGGGGCTTCAGGCGGGCGCGCCGCTGACCGCGCCGCTGGAGCGGACGCACGGTTCGGCATTCAGCGCCTCGACTCACGAGGTGGCGCTGGCCGGGCAGCGCCGGGCCGAGACGGTGCGGATCGCGCCGGAAGTGCCGCCGTTGGTGCCGGTGGCCGTGACCTTGGTGGCGATTACGGTGCTCGCCCTCACCGGCCAGCCCGCGCCGCGGCCGCATTCCACCGGCCCGCCCGCGCGCGACGAGATCGCCCGCCGACCCTCACCGCGAGCACCGCCCCTCGCCTGAACCTGTCGAACCCACCGTTCCACACGTTCAGGACTGAAAACATGACCGAATCCATCGACGCCGCGCGTGCGCGGCGGCGGGTGCAGATCGAACAGGCACTTGCAAAATACCCGCACCTCTCGCCCGAGGGGCTCAGGGAACTGACCGACTACTTCGCCCGCGAAGCCTCTGCCCTCGACGTGGGCCTGATCGCCTCCAACGAGGCCATCGCCGCGCCCTACCGCCAGTTCCGCGCCGAGCGGATCGATCCGCTCAAGGGGCGGGACTGGTTGGTGGGGATGGTGATCGCACTGGCCGTTGCCGCCGTGGTGGCCGCGCTGTTGTGGCGGGCTTTCTGAGGGCGACAAGCACAGCATCTGCATCGTCATTGCGAACGACCGCAGGTCGCGTGGCAATCCAGGGCCGCTGCACACAGCCGCACTGGATTGCCGCGGGGCTTGGCCCCTCGCAATGACGAGCGCTTCAGTTCAGGCGCACGATGCCCCGCGGCTACTTCAGGATGTGCCCGGTGCGCTCACGCTTTGTAGCGAGGTAGTGCTCGTTGTGCGGGTTGGCCGGGAGCTGGTGCGGGACGCGCTCGGCCACGGTCACGCCGACCGCTTCGAGCGCGGCGACCTTGGCCGGGTTGTTGGTCATCAGGCGGATCACGCGGACGCCGAGCAGTTCGAGCATCCGAGCAGCGACGGGAAAATCGCGCGCTTCGGTGGGGAGGCCGAGGCGGTTGTTGGCGTCGACCGTGTCGAAGCCGAAGTCCTGCAGCCGGTAGGCGCGCAGCTTGTTGATCAGGCCGATGCCGCGCCCTTCCTGGCGCAGGTAGAGGAGGACGCCCCAGCCGCCGCTCTCGGCCTCGGCGGCCATGGCGGCGAGCGCGGCGTGCAGTTGCGGCCCGCAATCGCACTTGAGGCTGCCGAGAATATCGCCGGTGAGGCATTCGGAGTGGAGGCGGACGAGGGGCGCGCGGTCCCCGTTCTGCTGACCGATGACGAGGGCGACATGTTCGCGCAGGTCGTCCGCCGCGCGGAAGGCGACGATCTCGGCCTGCTCGGCGGCCTCGACCGGCAGGCGGGCGCGGCTCGCCACGACGAGGTGTTCGGGCGCCTTCCACGCGGCGAGGTCGGTGGATGCAACCTGCGTGGCCTCGTCCTGCGGCTCCGGCGGGGCGAGGAAGGCGGGAAGGATACCGGCGAGGCGGGCCAGTTCCATCGCGGTGCGGGCGGCCTCGGGATGGGCCAGCGGCTCGGCGGCGAAGGGGCCCTTCATCGGAAAGCGCAGGTCGAGCGCGGGATCGGCGAGAACGCGGGCATCGGCAAGGGTGAAAGGCTCGGCCCCGCGGATCAGGACCGGGGCCTCGGGCACGGCGGCCTCGCGCTGGTTGGCGAGCTTGAGGGTGACCGCGCGGGCGGCCGAGATCAACATGCGCGGGGCGGCGAGATCCGGCCCGAAGCCGGTTTCGGCCGCGACGAGGTGAAGAACGCCGTCGACCGTGACCGGCCAGCCGTGTCGCAACGCATCGAGCGCGAGGGCGACGCGGCGCGCCGGCCCCGGACCCGGCGCTGTGGTCACAGCGCGAACTCGGTGATCAGCGGCACGTGGTCGGAAGGCTGCTCCCAGCGCCGGGTTTCCTCGACGAAGCGGTGGCCCTGCGACTGGGCGGCGACTTCGGGCGAGGCCCACATGTGATCGAGCCGGCGGCCGCGATCCTTTTCCTGCCAGAAGGTGCGATAGGACCACCAGGTCCAGTTGCGTTCCGGCGCGGGGATGTGCTTGCGGCCGAGATCGACCCAGCCGTGGGCATCGGCGAAGCGCTGGAGGGTCTCGACTTCCAGGGGCGTGTGGCTGACCACCTTGAGCAGGGCCTTGTGGTCATAAACGTCGGAGGGGAGCGGGGCGATGTTGAAATCGCCAACGATCAGGGTGGGCTGGCCGAGCTGGTCGGCCCAACGGGTCATCCGCTCGAGGAAATCGAGCTTCTGGCCGAACTTGGGATTGACCTCGCGGTCGGCAATGTCGCCGCCGGCCGGGATGTAGACGTTTTCGAGCAGCAGGCCCTGCCCCGGTCCGAGCAGCTCGACCCCGAGGTGGCGGGCTTCGCCATTGTCCTGCCAGTCATGCCGGGCCAGCTCACGGATCGGGATGCGGCTGACCGTGGCGACGCCGTGGTAGCCCTTCTGCCCGTTGACCGCGCGGTGCGTGTATCCCGCCTGCTCGAACACCTCGTGCGGGAAGAGATGCTCGGCGCACTTGATCTCCTGCAGGCAGAGCACGTCGGGGCCCTGCTCGGCAAGGAACCGCACCACCTGTTCGGCGCGCAGACGGACGGAATTGATGTTCCAGGTGGCGATAGAAACCATAGACCGCCTTTAGGCAGCGCCCGCGCGATTTACCAGTGCGAGGCGCGACCGCGTTTGGGTGAGATTTGGCTCAGCCCGGAGCGAAAACGGTGACGGCCGAGAACCGGAGCGGAGCGTACTTCAGTACGTGAGCACCGGAAGCGCAGGAGGCCGCCGTTTGCAGCCCGGGATCAGCCAAATATCGCCCAAACGCAAAAGAGCCTTGGCGTCGGGGGCAGTGACACCAAGGCTCCGTTTGCGTTCGTCACGCTGTAACAAGCCGGGTACGATGGAGGCATGGGCAACAGGGGGGAAACCCGCCTCGCTCCGTCTTGTTGAGAACCGTTATAAGGTTCGCGCCTTGCTCCCGGGTGAACGAAACCTGCAGGTTTGTCGCGGTTTGTCGCTCGTATGGGGCGCCGTCGCGACCAGCGGTTGCGCCCTATCGACGGCCTGCGGGACGCGGATCGACGAATCGGAAGGCATTGTCGGAAACGGCCATGCCGTAGCGCTGGTTGCCGAGGCGAATCGTCGTGCGCTGGTTCTGGGAATCGAGCGCGACCCACGAGATCAGTTCCAGCCCGCCGGGCGCCCCGGCCTTGCGGCGGAAGATCAGGGTGATCACGCCATATTCGGGGTGAGACCGATCGCGCACCTCGATCGCAACCACGCCCGGATCGGACGAGGGCTGGAGCGTGCCGAAGCGCTTCACGTCGCGGCGCGGATCGAGCAGGGCGCCGAGCGGACTGTTGCCGATCGGCCAGCGCTGGACCTGGCGGACCTCGTAGTCGACCATGGTGAGGGCCTTGCCATCACCGACGATCAGCATCGGCACGCCCTTCTGGTATTCGAAGCGAATCCGGCCCGGGCGCTTGATCGTGAGCTTGCCGGCGATGGCGCGGCCAGCGCGGTCGGTCTGCAGGAAATCGGCCTGCATCGTGGTGATCGCGCGCAGGGCCTCGACCGCGCGGTCGAGGTCGTTCTCGCCCTGGGCCGCGGCGGGCGCGGCCAAAGCAACGAGACCGCCGGCCAGCGGGAGCGGCGCAGACACGGCAAGCGCCGCGGAGACCGCGGCGCCCGGGAAGATGCGAAGTCTGGAAATCAAGCGGTTCATCCTCTTTCCCTCGGGGACGAGCATTGAACCATCACTGAACCCGCCCGGTTCCTAAGGTTCAGGCGGGCAGCGAGATCACTTGATCTTGGCTTCCTTGAACTCGACGTGCTTGCGCACGACCGGATCGTACTTCTTGAAGGTGAACTTCTCGGTCGAGTTGCGCGGGTTCTTCTTCGTGACGTAGAAGAAGCCGGTATCAGCCGTGGAAACCAGGCGGATCTTGACGGTTGCGGGCTTCGCCATGGCGACGCGTTCCTAAAGCAAGCAGTAAAACAGAATCGGACGGACACAGCGGAGGTGCCGCCCGGCAAGGCCGCCGCCCTTGGGCAAGAATCAGGGCAAAGTCAAGCAAGAGGGGCGCTGCGCACGCGCCTTTTCATGGCTCGAAGGGTTTGAGCGGCTTGATCCGGCCGCACTTTTCCTTGCGCGGCGGCTCGGCGAGCGGGGCCAGTTCGAGCGGGGGCTCCTTCACGTCGAAATCGGGCAGGCGATCGAGCAGGTCGCGAATCAGGGTGAGGCGGCCGCGGCGCTGGTCGTTGAAATCGACCAGGGTCCAGGGCGCGTGATCGGTGTGCGTGGCCTTGAGCATCGCTTCGCGCGCCTTGGTATAGGCGGCGTATTGCCCGCGTGCCTCAAGGTCGATCGGCGAGAGCTTCCAGCGCTTGAGCGGATCGGCCAGCCGCTCGGCAAAGCGCTCCTCCTGCTCGGCCTGATCACAGGTCAGCCAGTATTTGAACAGGCGGATGCCATCGCCGGTCAGCAGTTTCTCGAAACTCGGCACGGCATCGAGGAAGGCGTTGACCTGCTTCTTCTTCGCAAAGCCCATCACCTTCTCGACCCCGGCGCGGTTGTACCACGAGCGGTCGAACAGGACGATTTCGCCGGCCGTGGGCAGGTGGGCGACGTGGCGCTGGAAATACCATTGTCCGGCCTCGCACTCGGTCGGCTTGCCAAGCGCGACGATGCGGCAATGGCGCGGGTTGAGCCTTTCGGAAATGGCGTGGATCGCCCCGCCCTTGCCCGCCGCGTCGCGCCCCTCGAACAGGATGACGATGCGCTCGCCGGAATGTTCGACCCAGCGCTGCATCTGTTCCAGTTCCTGCTGCAATGCGCCGAGCAGGTCTTCGTACTGGTGCTGCTTGAGCTTGCTCACGGCGAGGGCCCCTCCGACCAATTTTTTCCGAGGGCCAGCATGCCGCATTGGCGCGGCCGCGCAATGGGAAAGGGAAAGGCTGCAGAACAAGGAAAAGGCCGGCGGCGCCTGCGCTGCCCGCCGGCCCGAACCGTTGGTGCCGGGCTATTCGGGCGCCTTGTCCTTCTTGTCGGCCGCGTCTTCCATCGCATCGGCCTTCTTGTCGCCGGCAGCGCGAACCGCATCGGCCTTGTTCTCGAGCGCGTCTTCGGCCGCGCCGCTGGTGGCATCGGCGGCGGCGTCGAGCGTATCGGCCGCGGCGTCCGATGACGCGCGCACGGCGGCGGCCTGGTCCTCGGCGGCATTTTCGGACTTGCTGTCACAGCCGGCCAGCCCCAGCCCGAGAGCGGCCACACCGGCCATCATCATCGCCTTGTTCACGATCTTCATGACGTTCCTGTCCTTTCCCATAAAAAAGGGACGGCAGCCTGTGCTACCGTCCCTTGTGTGTTGCCCCGTCAGGCCCGCGCTTAGCGAACCGAACCGCGGCGAACGAGGTTCACGATCGCAAGCAGCACCACCGCGCCGAGGAACGACACGAGCAGCGAGCTGGCGCTGAAATCGCCCGACATCACGTTGCCGCCGCCGATCAGCGGATTCAGGATGAACCCGGCAAGAACGGCGCCGACGATGCCGACGATTACATTGAGGAAAATACCCTGCTGGGCATCGGTGCGCATGACGATGCTGGCAAGCCAGCCGAGAATGCCGCCGACAATAATAAGAATGATCAGGCCCATGACGAATTTCCTTGTGCTGTTGGCAGCTCAAAGCTGTCTGACACGGAAACTCGCCTGTTCGTCGCTCGGTTCCCGAAGGCGCGACGAAGCGAGTGGAGCATTGCTCCTCCTAACTTGCGACGATGCGGCGAATATTTGTTCAGCGCGCCAGCAGAAAGGCCGCGCCGGCAAGCCCGGCGACGATCCGGTACCATGCGAACGGCTTGAAACCGTGGCGGCTGATATAGGCGACGAAGCCCTTGATCACCGCCAGCGCGACCACGAAGGACACGGCGAAGCCGATGGCGATCTCATACCAGCCGACCGGACCGGCGCCTTGCATCAGCGCTTCCTTGTTGTCGTGCAGTTCCAGCACCGTCGCGCCGAGCATGGTCGGCACGGCGAGGAAGAAGCTGAACTCGGCCGCCGTGCGCCGCTCGATCCCCATGGCGAGGGCGCCCATGATCGTCGCGCCCGAACGGCTGATGCCGGGGATCATCGCCACGCACTGGACAAGGCCGACGCCGAGCGCCTGGCGCATCGGCAACTGGCCGATCCCGCTGGCCGGGCCGGGCTTGGCCGCACGCTCGATCACCAGGATCGCCACGCCGCCCACGACCAGTGCGCCGCAGACCACCAACGGGCTGCCGAGCAGGACATCGATGTACTTCTTCATGGCAAGGCCGATCACCACCGAGGGCAGGAAGGCCAGCAGCAGGTTGCGCAGGAACTTCAGGCTCAGCGGCTCAAGCCGCAGCACGCCCCAGCCCACGGCCCAGAACGTGCGCCAATACTGCACCACGACCGCGAGGATCGCGCCGAGCTGGATCACCACGTTGAACACCTTCCACGTATCGGCATCGAAACCGAACAGCTCGGTGGCGAGGATCAGGTGGCCGGTGGAGGAAACCGGAAGGAATTCGGTCAGCCCCTCGACAATGCCGAGCAGGATGGCGGTGATGGTCAGCGTCATGGGCCGGGGTCATGCCGGGCGCCGCGCCCGAGCGCAAGCGCAGGAACGGCGCATTACGGTAATGTCATCCGCCGCGGCGCCCAAATGCCCCACGCGGGCATTTTCCGAACGAGCTCTTACCAGATCCGCAGGCGCTGGTCGGGCGGCAGGTAGAGCTTGTCGCCCGGCTTGATGCCGAACGCCTTGTACCATTCGTCGAAGTTGCGGACGATGCCGTTGGCGCGGAACTGGGCCGGGGAATGGGGATCGACCAGCAACAGCTGGCGGGCGGTTTCCTCACGGTATTTCGAGCGCCAGACCTGGGCGAAGGCCATGAAGAAGCGCTGGTCGCCGGTCAGCCCGTCGATCACCGGGGCGGCCTTGCCGCCGAGCGAGAGGTGGTAGGCGCGGTAGGCGAGCGAGAGGCCGCCGAGATCGCCGATGTTCTCGCCCAGGGTGAGCTTGCCGTTGACGCAGGTCTGGCCGCTGTCGAACGGGCAGAACTTGTCGTACTGCGCAGCCAGCCGGTCGGTCAGGGCTACGAAGCGGGCCTTGTCCTCGGCGCTCCACCAGTCGCGCAGGTTGCCGGTGCCGTCGTATTTCGAGCCCTGGTCGTCGAAACCGTGGCCCATCTCGTGGCCGATCACCGCGCCGATCGCACCGTAGTTGGCGGCGGGATCGGCCGCGGGGTTGAAGAACGGCGGCTGGAGGATCGCGGCCGGGAACACGATCTCGTTCATCGGCGGGTTGTAGTAGGCGTTGACCGTCTGCGGGAACATAAACCACTCGGCCCGGTCGACCGCCTTGCCGATGCGCCGGTCGGCAAAGGCGGCCTGCCAGTCGCCCGAGGCCACGGCATTGGCGAGGGGATCGGTGGCGGAAATGGCGAGGCCATCGTAGGTCTTGTAGCTGTCGGGCGCGCCGATCTTGGGGGTGAAGGCGGCGAGCTTGGCCTCGGCCTCGGCCCGCGTCTTGGGTCCCATCCAGCTGAGCGTGGCGAGATTGGCCGACATCGCCTTGCGCAGGTTGGCGACCAGCGCGGCCATCTGGGTGCGGCTGTCTGCCGGGAACCAGCGCTCAGCATAGATCCGCCCGAGCTGTTCGCCGATCTGCCCCTCAACCACGCCCAGCGCGCGTTTCCAGCGCGGGCGCTGTTCGGGCTGGCCGCCGAGCAGCTTGCCGTAGAAGGCAAAGTTCGCCTCGTCGATCCGGGCGGGCAGATAGGCCGCGTGGCCGATCAGGAACTGGGCGGCCGACCAGGCCTTCCACGTCTCGACCGGCTGGCTGGCGACATAGTCGAGCATGGCCGGAAAACCGCCGCCCATCTTGGCCTTGGCATCCTCGGCCGAAATCCGCGCGGCGGCGCGCTGTTCGGCGGTTAGCGGGATCTCGGTGACGCGCAGCGACTGCGCGGCGGCGGCGCCCGGCCCGAGCGCGCGGACGAAGGCGACGAGGTCGGCGCCATGCGGCAGGGCGGCCAGTTCGGCCACGGTCAGCTTGTGGTACAGCAGGTCGTCGTTGCGCAGGATCTCGCGGTCCCACTCGATCCGGGCCATGCCCTCCTCGAGCTTGTAGACCGCTTCGGCCGTAGCCTTGGGATCGGCGTACCCCGCCTCGCCCAGCAGCATGGCGAGGTAGGCCTTGTACTTCTCGCGGATCTCGGGATAGCGCGGGTTGTCCGACAGGTAATAGTCCCGGTCCGGCAGGCCGAGGCCGCCGAGCGACAGGTTCAGCGAATAGTGGTCGCTCTGCTTGGGATCGGGATCGACCGCACCGTTGATCGGGCTGGCGAAGCCGGGCGCTGCGAACAGGCCGTAGAGATCGCTGACCGTCTTGGCCGCGGCGATCCGGGCGAGGTAAGGCCTCGCCGGGACCAGGCCGGCGCGCTCGATCGCGGCGGTGTCCATGAAGGCGGAATAAGCCGCGACGATCCGCGCTTCCTGCGTGCCGGGAGCCGGCTTTTTCGCGACCAGTTCGTCGACGATCGCCTTGAGGCGGTTTTCCGATTCCTCGCGCAGGATCTGGAACGATCCGTAGGAGGTACGGTCGGCCGGGATCTCGTGGCTGGCGAGCCACTTGCCGTTGACGTAGCGGAAGAAGTCGTCACCGGGCCTGACCGCCGGGTCGACCCAGCGGATCTGGATGCCGGAGCGGCCCCAATCCTCGTCAGCGGCCCAGAGCGGGGCGGCGAGCGGGGCGGCGGTGGCGGCGAGGAGAGTGGCGGCCAGCAGGATCGTGCGCTTCATGGCACCCTTGTGTACCGGCCGAGCCTTAACCGCAAATTGCGTTATTGGCCTGGAGTGGTCAACGCAGATTCAAATCAAACTTCCGCCACCAGCCGGTCGTCAAACTGAAGCGAGGCGAGGCGGGCGTAGAGGCCGCCGAGGCGCGACAGCTCCTCGTGCGTGCCCTGTTCGACGATCCGGCCCTTGTCCATCACCACGATCCGGTCAGCCTGGCGCACAGTGGCGAGGCGGTGAGCGATGACGAGGGTGGTGCGGCTGGCCATCAGCCGGTCGAGCGCGTCCTGCACCAGCCGCTCGCTTTCCGAATCGAGCGCGCTGGTCGCCTCGTCGAGCAGAAGGATCGGGGCATCGCGCAGCAGGGCGCGGGCGATGGCGACGCGCTGGCGCTGACCGCCGGACAGGCGCGAGCCATTGTCTCCCAGGAAGGTGTCGAGCCCTTCGGGCAGGTCGCGCAGGAACTGCTCGGCATTGGCGGCGCGGGCGGCCTGCCAGATCTGCTCGTCACTCGCCTCCCAGTTGCCGTAGCGCAGATTGTCGCGCGCCGAGGCGGCGAAAAGCACGGCTTCCTGCGGCACGAGGGCGATGCGGCGGCGGACCGCGTCCGGATCAGCCGAGGGGAGGGCCACGCCGTCGAGCCGCACCGTGCCACCCTGCGGATCATAGAAGCGCTGGGCGAGCTGGAAGATGGTCGACTTGCCCGCGCCAGAGGGGCCGACGATGGCCACGGTCTCGCCCGGATCGACCTTGAGCGTGATCTCGCTCAGCGCCGGCTGGTCAGGCCGGGTGGGATAGCGGAAGGTCACCCGGTCGAAGGCGATCTGGCCGCGCGCGGGCTCGGGCAGGGCGATGGGCCGGGCGGGAGCGGCGATCGCGGGCCGTTCGGCAAGGAGTTCGTTGAGGCGGCTGGCGGCGCCCGCGCCGCGCAGCAGGTCGCCGTAGACTTCGGTCAGCGCGCCGAAGGCTCCCGCGACGAGGCCGCCGGTGACGACGAAGGCCGCGATCGTGCCGCCGCTGATCTGGCCGGTGGCGACGCCGATCGCGCCTTGCCACAAGAGGCCGGTGATCGAGCCGAAGACCAGCATGGTGACCACCGCGGTCATCACCGCGCGGATCGCGATGCGGCGGCGCGCGGCCTGGAAGGTGCGGTCGACCGTGGCGTGGAAGCGGGCGGTCTCGCGCTCTTCCTGGTTGAAGCTCTGCACCACGCGGATCGCGCCCAGGGTCTCGGTGACCGAGGCGCCGATATCAGCGATGGTATCCTGGCTGGTGCGCGAGGCCTTGGACAGGCGGCGCCCGAAAACCACGATCGGCAGGACGATGAGCGGGATCGCGACCAGCAGCTGGAGGGTCAGCTTGGGCGCGAGGAAGAAGAGGTAGGCCGTGCCGCCGATGCCGGTGATCATGTTGCGCAGTGCGATCGAGACCGTGGTGCCGACCACCACTTCGATCAGCGCGGTGTCCGAAGTCATCCGCGAGGAGATTTCCTTGGGACTATTGGCCTCGAAGAACGAGGGGGGCAGGCGCAGCAGGTTGGCCTGGACCTTTTCGCGGAGGTCCGCGACGACCCGTTCGCCCAGCCAGGAAACGCAGTAGAACCGGGTGGCCGTGGCGAGCCCGAGGATCACCACGATCACGAGCATCAGCTGGAAGGCGCCGGCAATGTCGCCCATGTGGGCGCCGGGGCCGAAAGCCTGGTCGACGATCGCCTTGAAGCGCATCGGGATGGCGATCGTGGCCGAGGAGCTGGCCAGCAGCGCCAGCAGGGCGAGCGCCACCTGACGCGGATAGTGCGCGGCCAAGCCCCAGACCATGCGGAGCGGGCCGAGGCTGCGCGCCGGCTTGCCCCCGGCGGCCGGGGCGGGGCTTTCAGCGGTATCGGGCGCGCTGGGCGCGCTTTCGGCAGGTTCGGCAGCCATGGCCCGCGCCCTAGCCGAAGCCGCCGCCGGGCGAAAGCGCCTGCCGCCGAGATGGCGGAAAATTAACTACCCGTGCATTGCAATCGAT
Organism: Novosphingobium flavum; assembly: GCF_014230315.1. Classification (GTDB taxonomy): domain Bacteria; phylum Pseudomonadota; class Alphaproteobacteria; order Sphingomonadales; family Sphingomonadaceae; genus Novosphingobium; species Novosphingobium flavum. Next base: position 146,086 of record NZ_JACLAW010000002.1, read on the forward strand.
CAGAGAAGGGGCCACGTTCAGGTCCATATCCGACGCACAGCGCCGCTAGCCCGGAATTCCCTTTGCTCTACAACGCTTATGAACTGAACCGCGCGCTTCTGACCAGCGCCAGCGCCTGGGCTTCGGTCACGGCAGAAATCCTCAACAATCCGGCCATGCCCTTCGGTTATGCGGGCTTCAGCCCGGTGATCGCATCGGCGCTTGACGTGTTCGCCCATGCCGCCGCGCCGCGTGGCAAGCCCGATTTCGGGATCGAGTCGGTTTTGGCCAAGGGCGCGGACTGGCCGGTAACCGAATCGATTGTACTGCGCCGTCCCTTCGGCAATCTCCTTCGTTTTTCGCACAGCGGCCTGCCGCATAATGCGCCCAAGCTGCTCATCGTCGCGCCGATGAGCGGGCACTATGCCACCCTGCTGCGCGGCACCGTGGCGCGGCTGCTGGAGACGAATGAGGTCTATATCACCGACTGGGCCGATGCCCGGATGGTGCCGATCGAGGCGGGCACCTTCGACCTCGACGACTATATCGACTATCTGATCGGCTACCTCGAACACATCGGACCCGGAACGCATGTGCTGGCGGTGTGCCAGCCCTCGGTTCCGGCCTTTGCCGCCACGGCGGTGATGGGCGAGGCGCGGCACCCCTGCCGCCCGGCCAGCCTGACCCTGATGGGCGGCCCGGTCGACACCCGCGAGGCGCCGACCAGCGTCAACGACGTGGCCGTGACCCGGCCGCTCTCGTGGTTCCGCCATAACGTGATCGCGACCGTGCCGCTCGGCTATCCGGGCGCGGGGCGGCGGGTCTATCCCGGCTTTCTCCAGCTCACCGGGTTCCTGTCGATGAATCTGCAGAGCCACATGATGAGCCACTACCAGATGTTCATGCATCTGGTCACCGGCGACGGCGAAAGCGCCGATTCGACCAAGCGGTTCTACGAGGAATATCGCTCGGTCTGCGACATGACCGCCGATTTCTACCTGCAGACGATCGAACACGTGTTCCAGAAGCACTCGCTGCCCAAGGGCGAATTCGTCCACCGCGGCAAGCCGATCGACCCCCACGCCATCGTCGACACCGCGATCCTCGCGATCGAGGGCGAAAACGACGATATTTCCGGCATCGGCCAGACCCGGGCGGCGCTCAAGCTGACCCCGGCCCTGTCGGACGACCGCAAGGAATACTTCCTCGCGGCCGACGTCGGGCACTACGGCATCTTCAACGGCAGCCGCTGGCGAACCAAGATCGCCCCGGTGGTCGAGAACTTCATCGCCACCCACCGCGCGCGCGAACAGCTCCACGCGGTAGCCTGAAGCACCTCGGGCGCGTCAAAATGAAGCCGGGATCACCATGACCGGCTTCGCCGCCCTCGCGCGCGGTGCCGGGGCCCCAGTCCGCCCGAGGTAGGACCACAGGCCGCATTGCAGAGCGATCAGCATCAGGATGAACGGCTGGTAGGCGATGCCGACGAAGGCGCCGCCGAGCAGGTAGACCAGCTGCGCCTGCTGGAGCGCGCTAGCAAGCGGGGCCTGCCACTGCACCTCGGGCCCAGCGCCTTCCTCCGCGGCCTTGCGCCGCCAACGGACGCGCAGCCGCTCCATCTGCCACAGCCCCGAAACCTGCAACCACAGCCACAGGATCAGGCCCGGCCAGCCCTGTTCGCCGAGCATCTCGAAATAGCTGGAGTGATAGGCGCGGCCCTGATCGGTGATGGTGTTTTCCTCGACCGAGATGGACGAGCCGCTCCCCTCGACCGCGCGGGTCTCGATCACCAGCCGGTTCGAGCGATAGGCATCGAACCCGCCGCCGAAGGGGTGGCTCTTCACATAGTCCAGCGTCCAGGCCCAGACTGCGAGGCGGGTCGAGGCCGACTGGTCGGCCTGGTGATTCTCGATGGTCGACATGCGCTGGGTGAAGCTGCTCGGCAGGAACGGCACGGCGATCAGCCCGGCAAGGCCCATCAAGGCCACGTAGACGAAGCGGTTCTTCGCCGTGCGCAGCGAGAGCACGCCGAGCAGGCCGATGCACAGCAGGCCCGTGCGCGCCTGGGTGCCGACCGGGATCAGCAGGCAGGAAAAGGCCAGGGCCAGCGCGAAGGTCCGCACCCGCCAGTCGCGCGGGAAGATCGTTCCGTACCGCGCCAGCCAGAAGATCAGGGGAATGATGGCCACGGCCACGGCGCTGATGATCGAGCCTTCGTAGAGACCGGTATTGTCGCGCACGAAGAAGGTGAGCGAACCGTAGCCGCCGCCGGAGAAGACCGTCTTGATCCCCCCGGTGATGATGATCGCCCCGGCGGAGAGGACCATGAACAGCACCGCCGCCTCAATCCTGAGGCGCGTGCGCAGGGTCAGCGGCAGGAAGATTGCGAAGACCAGCGCCTTCCACACCCAGGCCCACTTGTCCGCCGCCTCGACCGGGAAGTCGGCGAAGACCGTGGTCACCCCGCAATAGAGCAGCAGGACCACCAGCAGGCCCTGGCGGAAGGTGAAGCGGCTGTCCGTCTTGTCGTCGGCCAGAAGCCAGCCGCCGAAGGCCGCGGCGAAGACGATCAGCGAGACCGGAAGCGAAGCGAGCAGGAAGTAGGAGATCTTCTGCGGGGCGACGATGTCGACATAGAGATAGGCCAGGACCCAGATGAACGGCCGCCGCAGGCCCAGCGCCATCAGGCCGAGGAAGAAGGCGGCGAGGGCAAGGTCAAGCATGGCGGTCGGGCATCGGGGGGCGGTCATCGGATTCCGGCCCGCCGACCAGGGCATCCTCGCGGTCGAGATCGCCGCGCAGGACCAGCCGCCAGGCGGCAAGCGCCATCAGCAGGTGGGTGAGCCCGATCGCGAAATAGTCGACCATCCGCCCCGCCTACACCGGCGCGGTTGACGCGTCGTTAAACCTGATGCGCCTAGGACAAGGCCGTCATGCGCGTCCTCCACGTCCTCGATCACTCGCTCCCGCTGCACAGCGGCTATACCTTCCGCAGCCGCGCGATCATCACGGCGCAGCAGGCCTCGGGGCTCGAAGTGCGGGGGATCACCGGGCTGCGCCACGGCAAGGCGGGTCCGCCCGTCGAGGCAGTCGACGGGATCACCTTCCACCGCACCCCCGGCGGCGCATCCGGCCCGGCGGGCTGGCGCGAATGGCGCGAGGTGGCGCGACTGGCCGAGGCGATCGTGGCCCTGGCCGACGAATGGCGCCCCGACGTGCTCCATGCCCATTCCCCGGCACTGTGCGGACTGGCGGCCCTGCGCGCGGGGCGGCAGCTCGGCATTCCGGTGGTCTACGAGATCCGCGCCTTCTGGGAGGATGCCGCGGTGGGCAACGGGACCGGGCGCGAAGGTTCTTTCAAGTACCGGCTGACCCGTGCGCTGGAAGACGAAGTGGTCGGCGGCGCCGATGCGGTGGTGACGATCTGCGAGGGGCTGCGCGGCGACCTGATCGCGCGCGGCTATCCGCCGGAACGGATCACCCTTTCGCCCAATGGCGTCGACCTGTCGCTGTTCGGCGATCCGCCAGCGCCCGATCCGGCGCTGGCCGCGCAGCTGGGGCTGGAGCACGGCCCGGTGGTGGGCTTCATCGGCTCTTTCTATGACTACGAAGGCCTCGACGTGCTGATCGCGGCCATGCCGCTGTTGCAGGAGCGGCTGCCGGGTTCGCGGCTGCTGCTGGTCGGCGGCGGGCCGATGGAAGCGGACCTGCGGGCCCAGGCCGAAGCCTCGCCGGCCGCCGGGGCGATCCGCTTCACCGGGCGGGTGCCGCACGGCGAGGTCGAGCGATACTATGCGCTGATGGACGTCATGGCCTATCCCCGCAAGGCGAGCCGCCTGACCGAACTGGTCACCCCGCTCAAACCGCTCGAGGCCATGGCCGAGGGCAAGCTGGTCGCCGCCTCGGCCGTGGGTGGGCACCGTGAACTGGTGCGGCACGGCGAGACCGGGGTGCTGTTCGCGCCCGACGATCCGGCCGCCTGCGCCGCGGCCCTTGCCGACCTGCTCGAAGACCGCTCGGGCTGGAACACCCTGCGCGAGAGGGGCCGCGCCCATGTCCGCGCCCGGCACGACTGGGCGGTCAATGTTTCGCGTTATCAGGCCGTTTACCAAGACCTGCTAGGGCGGCGCGACAGGAAGGGCCTCCGTGGGGGGCCGACGCAGGCCCATGCGGGTACACGGGGATAAAGACATGGCCACGACGACAGGCGAGAAAGCACCGCTGACCCGCAGTCCGCTCTTCGCGGGGCTGGTTGCCCTGTGGTGCGCGGTCGGGATGGGCGCGGGCGGCCTTGCGCTCCCGCCAAGCCTGCTTGAGGGCGCGGTGACGCGGCTCGACCTTGCCGCGCTGGTCCCCGCCGCCGCCCCGCCGCTCGGCTTTACCGCGCGGCTGCTGCTGGCCCTCGCCCTCGCCCTGATCGGTGCCGCGGCCGGGTTCCTGATCGCCCGCCGCCTGACGCGCGGGCCCGCAGCGCCCGAGGATGCCGCACCCGCCGCCCGTCCGCTCACCGCCGAGGCCTATGCCAACGCCGCGACGGACGAAGAGCATCGCCCGGCGGCGACGGACGACAACGACGATCTGGCGCGGCTCGATGCCGCCCGCTCGGCGGTCCAACCCGGCCGCCGCCGCGCCCTGACCAGCGAGGCCTCGCTCGGGCTCGAGGCCCCGGCCATCCTTCACCTTGGCGAACTCGACAGCATTGCCGAAGCCGAAGTCGAGTCCGAACCGGCACAAGAGCCCGTGCCAACGACGCTACCCCTCGCTCCGGAGCCCGTCGCGGCGAGCGAGCCCGCCGCCCCGCCGCAGGCCGATTCGCCGCTGACCGCATTGTCGATCGCCGAACTGGTCGAGCGCTTCGGCCGCGCCCTCGCCGCGCGCAGTGCCGCCCGTGCCGAACCGGAGCCGCAGCCGGAGACCGTGGCGGAAGCCCAGCCCGAAGCCCCGGCGGAAGCCCCGGCGGAGGCTAGGCCCGAAGCCATGCCCGAAGCCATGCCGATTTCGCAGCCGCAACCAAGCCTCCCGCCTGCTGAAGCCGTCACCGTGGCACAGCCGGCGCCCGCACCGGTTTCCCGTGCCCAGCATCCCGCCTTTGCACCCGAACGCCCGTTCGACATGCCCGCCGCGCTGCGCCAGACAGGACTCGGCGCGATCGAATGGTTCGACGACGCAGCCGACGAGGCCGAGGCCGCGGCGACCCTCGAATCGCTGCGCCTGCCGCGCGTGGCCGCCCCGGCCGCAGAAGCGCGCCCCGCCCTGCCCGACGCGGCGCCCGAAGAGGCGAACGAAGACCCTGCCGAGGCCGTGGCGGACGAAGCCTTCAGTTCGCTGCTCGGGATGAAAGGCGCAGCCCGCGCGCCCGGCCCATTCGGCACTTTCGTGCGGGTCGAAGAGACTGAATCCGACCCTGCCGAGCACATCGCCGAACCGGTTGTGACCTTCCCCGGTCAGGCCGTTCCGCCCCGCCCGGTGCCCGCCCGGCTGTCCGGCGCGCCGTTCGGGGCCAGCCAGGTCGAGACCGAGGCCGCGCTGCGCGATGCCCTCGCCGCGCTCCAGAAAATGAGCGGAACCGCCTGACCCTTCGGGCGTTGGCCTGCAGATTCGCACGGGAGACCGATTCGCCCGTCTCTGCGCCCGGGGCCCCAGCCCGCCGCTCGCACGGCCCGGCTCGCCGGGCCGCATTGCTATGCGCTGGCGGTTTTTGGCCTCACTGGCCCACTACGCACTAGGTTCGCGGTTGCAAAAAGACTATCCTGTCGTCATGGGCGCAGAGTGCGACACTCGCTGCTGAAACGCGGCGGGGTGAGTCGCGCTCCAATGCTGCCAACAAGAGCCGGCCTCCACGGGGGTTGTCCGGCGAAATGCACAGGATGGGTATATCGATGGGATTTCCTGAGCCCCAGGGCCTTTATGATCCGCGTAATGAACATGACGCGTGCGGCGTCGGCTTTGTCGCCCATATCAAGGGTGCGAAGAGCCATGCGATCATCACCCAGGCGCTGGAAATCCTCAAAAACATCGATCATCGCGGCGCCGTCGGCGCCGACCCGCTGCTGGGTGACGGCGCGGGCATCCTGATCCAGCTGCCTGACCAGCTTTTCCGCGGCTGGGCCGCGGGCGCGGGCGTCACCCTGCCGCAGCCGGGCGACTATGCCGTCGCCATGTGCTTCCTGCCGCAGGACGATGCCAGCCGCGAGCTGATCGTGCAGACCTTCGAGAAGTTCATCGCCAAGGAAGGGCAGAAGCTGCTCGGCTGGCGCGACGTTCCGGTCACGCTCGACGGGCTCGGCAAGACCGTGCTCGAATCGATGCCGGTGATCCGCCAGTGCTTCGTCGGCCGGGGCGAGAACTGCGCTGACCAGGATGCTTTCGAGCGCAAGCTCCTCGCCGTGCGCAAGCAGGTCCAGAACCCGCTCGCCGAAATGGCGGCCAAGCATGGCCTGCCGGGGCTCACCGAGCTCTACATGCCGAGCTTCTCGACCCGCACCATCGTCTACAAGGGCCTGCTGCTGGCAACGCAGGTCGGCTCGTTCTACGACGATCTGCGCGATCCGGAATGCGTCTCGGCGCTCGGCCTCGTCCACCAGCGCTTCTCGACCAACACCTTCCCGAGCTGGAAGCTGGCCCACCCGTTCCGCTTCATCGCCCACAACGGCGAGATCAACACGGTTCGCGGCAACGTGAACTGGATGAACGCGCGCCGCCGCTCGATGGAATCGGAGCTTCTCGGCCCCGATCTCGACAAGATGTGGCCGCTGATCCCGCACGGCCAGTCGGACACCGCCTGCCTCGACAATGCGCTCGAGCTGCTGCTGGCCGGCGGTTACAGCCTCGTCCACGCGATGATGATGCTGATCCCGGAAGCCTGGGCCGGCAATCCGCTGATGGACCCCAAGCGCCGCGCCTTCTACGAATACCACGCGGCGCTGATGGAGCCGTGGGACGGCCCGGCCGCCGTGGCCTTCACCGACGGCCGCCAGATCGGCGCCACGCTGGACCGCAACGGCCTGCGCCCGGCGCGCTTCCTCGTGACCGACGACGACATCGTCGTGATGGCATCGGAAAGCGGCGTCCTGCCGATCAAGGAAGACAACATCGTCCGCAAGTGGCGGCTCCAGCCGGGCCGCATGCTGCTGATCGACTTCGCCGAGGGGCGGATCATCGAGGACGAGGAAATCAAGGCCCAGCTCGCCGGGTCCGAGCCCTATGAGGAATGGCTGGAATCTGCCCAGTACAACCTCAAGGACCTCGACGTGATCGAGCCGGAACTGGCGCAGCTGCCGGTGGAAACCACCAGCCTGCTCGATCGCCAGCAGGCCTTCGGGTACACTCAGGAAGACGTCTCGAAGTTCCTCGAGCCGATGGCGGTGAAGGCCGACGATCCGATCGGGTCGATGGGCACCGACACCCCGATCGCGGTGCTGTCGAGCCGGTCGCGCCTGCTCTACGACTATTTCAAGCAGAACTTCGCCCAGGTCACCAACCCGCCGATCGACCCGATCCGGGAGGAACTGGTGATGAGTCTGGTCTCGATGATCGGCCCGCGCCCCAACCTGCTCGGCCGCGATGCCGGCAGCCACAAGCGGCTCGAGGTCGACCAGCCGATCCTGACCAACAAGGACATTGCCAAGATCCGCTCGGTCGAGGCCGCGCTTGACGGCGCGTTCCGCACCCAGACGATCGACATGACCTGGGACGCCACCACCGGGGCCGAGGGCCTCGAGCAGGCGATCAAGGAAATGTGCTGGGTGGCGACTGACGCCGTGCTGGCCGACAAGAACATCCTGATCCTGTCGGACCGCGCCCAGAACGCCGAGCGGGTACCGATGCCGGCCCTGCTGGCGACCGCGGCGGTGCACCAGCACCTCGTCCGCCAGGGCCTGCGCATGCAGACCGGCCTGGTGGTCGAAACCGGCGAAGCCCGCGAAGTGCACCACTTCTGCGTGCTGGCCGGCTACGGCGCCGAGGCGATCAACCCCTATGTCGCCTTCGAGACGCTGGAGGAAATCCGCGTCCGCAAGGAGCTGCCGCTGAGCGAGTATGAAGTTCAGAAGAACTACATCAAGGCGATCGGCAAGGGCATCCTCAAGGTCATGTCCAAGATGGGCATCTCGACCTACCAGTCGTACTGCGGCGCCCAGATCTTCGACGCGGTCGGCCTCGGCAGCGATTTCGTCGCCAAGTACTTCACCAACACGGCGACCACGATCGAGGGCGTCGGCCTGCAGCAGGTGGCCGAGGAAGCCGTGCGCCGCCACGCCGCGGCCTATGGCGACAACCCGATCTACCGCCAGATGCTCGACGTTGGCGGGATGTACGGCCTGCGCCTGCGCGGCGAGGAACATGCCTGGACCGCGCAGAACATCGCCGCGCTCCAGCACGCCGTGCGCGGCAACATTCCTGACAAGTACAAGGAATTCGCCGAGACGATCAACGACCAGTCCGAGCGGATGCTGACCATCCGCGGGCTGATGGAGCTGAAGAAGGCTGCCAAGCCGATCGACATCTCCGAAGTCGAACCGGCGAGCGAGATCGTCAAGCGCTTCGCCACCGGCGCGATGAGCTATGGCTCGATCTCGTGGGAGGCTCACACCACCCTGGCGCTCGCCATGAACCGGATCGGCGGCAAGTCGAACACCGGCGAAGGCGGCGAGGACCCAGCGCGGTTCAAGCCGCTGCCCAACGGCGACACCATGCGCTCGGCGATCAAGCAGGTCGCCTCGGGCCGCTTCGGCGTCACGGCGGAATACCTCGTCAACGCCGACGACATCCAGATCAAGATGGCCCAGGGCGCCAAGCCCGGCGAGGGTGGCCAGCTGCCGGGCGACAAGGTCGACAAGACCATCGGCAAGACCCGTCACTCGACCCCGGGCGTCGGCCTGATCTCGCCGCCGCCGCACCACGACATCTACTCGATCGAAGACCTTGCCCAGCTGATTCACGATCTCAAGAACGTGAACACCGGGGCGCGGATCTCGGTCAAGCTGGTGTCGGAAGTGGGCGTGGGTACGGTCGCTGCTGGCGTCTCCAAGGCGCGCGCCGACCATGTCACGATCTCCGGCTACGAAGGCGGGACCGGCGCTTCGCCGCTGACCTCGCTGACGCATGCCGGCTCTCCGTGGGAAATCGGCCTGGCCGAAACCCAGCAGACCCTGCTGCTCAACAACCTGCGCAGCCGCATCTGCGTTCAGGCCGATGGCGGCCTGCGCACCGGCCGTGACGTTGCCGTCGCCGCCCTGCTCGGCGCCGACGAGTTCGGCTTTGCCACCGCGCCGCTGATCGCGGCCGGCTGCATCATGATGCGCAAGTGCCATCTCAACACCTGCCCGGTCGGCGTCGCAACGCAAGACCCGGTCCTGCGCGCCCGCTTCACCGGCCAGCCGGAACACGTGATCAACTACTTCTTCTTCGTTGCCGAAGAGCTGCGGGCGATCATGGCCGAGATGGGCTTTGCCACCGTGGCCGAGATGGTCGGCCGGGTCGACCGGCTCGACACCCGCAAGGCGGTCAACCACTGGAAGGCCGACGGCATCGACCTGTCGAAGCTGCTCCACCAGGTCGAGCCGGTCGCCGGCACCGGCCTCAACTGGACCGGCACCCAGGACCACGGCCTCGGCGGGGCGCTCGACAACGACCTGATCGCCGCCGCGGCCGATGCTCTGGAAAGCAAGTCTCCGGTGCGGATCGAGCGCAAGGTGATCAACGTCAACCGCACCGTGGGCGCCATGCTCTCGGGCGAGGTCGCCAAGCGCTACGGCCATGCCGGCCTGCCGGACAACACCATCGCCATCACCCTCACGGGCGTGGCGGGCCAGTCGTTCGGCGCCTTCCTCGCCCACGGCGTGACCCTCGACCTGACCGGCGATGCCAACGACTATGTCGGCAAGGGTCTGTCGGGCGGGCGGGTGATCGTGCGCCAGCCGACCCATGTCGAGCGTGAGCCGACCGAGAACATCATCGTCGGCAACACCGTGCTTTACGGCGCGATCGCGGGCGAGGCGTTCTTCAACGGCGTCGCCGGCGAGCGCTTCGCCGTGCGCAACTCGGGCGCCGTCGCGGTGGTCGAGGGCACGGGCGATCATGGCTGCGAATACATGACCGGCGGCACGGTGATGGTGCTGGGCCGGACCGGGCGCAACTTCGCGGCCGGCATGTCGGGCGGCGTCGCCTATGTCTACGACATCGACGGTAACTTCGCCCAGCTGTGCAACCTGGCCCAGGTCGACCTGCTCCCGATTTCGCCCGAGCGCGACGAGGAAGACGGTGCGGGCCGTCCGCAGCAGCGCACCAACGGCGCTTCGGACCCGGGCATGGGCGACATGCTCCGCCACGACGCCGACCGCATCCGCGTGCTGCTCGAACGGCACCACCTCTACACCGGCAGCAAGCGCGCCCGCGCCCTGCTGGACGACTTCGACAATGCCGTGAAGAAGTTCATCAAGGTGATGCCGAGCGACTACGCGCGCGCTCTGAAGCAACTCGAGGCCGAGCGGAACGACGCCGCCTCGGTGGCCGCTGAATAAGAGGAATTCGGAACGATGGGTAAGGAAACCGGCTTCCTCGAGCTCGACCGCAAGGACCGCACCTATGCGGACCCCAAGGAGCGTCTGAAGCACTACAAGGAATTCGTGATTCCGCACGCGGAGGGGGACCTCAAGGCCCAGGCCTCGCGCTGCATGAATTGCGGCATTCCCTATTGTCACAACGGCTGTCCGGTGAACAACATCATCCCGGACTGGAACCACCTCGTCTATGAGGGGGACTGGAAGAACGCGCTCGAGGTTCTGCACTCGACCAACAACTTCCCGGAGTTCACCGGCCGCATCTGCCCCGCCCCCTGCGAGGCGAGCTGCACCCTGAACATCACCGACCAGCCGGTGACCATCAAGTCGATCGAATGCGCGATCGTCGACAAGGGCTGGCAGGAAGGCTGGATCGCCCCGCAGGTTCCGGCCACCCGCACCGGCAAGACGGTGGCCGTGGTCGGCTCGGGCCCGGCCGGCCTGGCCGCCGCCCAGCAGCTTGCCCGCGCCGGCCACTCGGTGACCGTGTTCGAGAAGGCTGACCGGATCGGCGGCCTGCTGCGCTACGGCATCCCCGACTTCAAGATGGAGAAGCACCTCATCAATCGCCGCGGCGTGCAGATGGAGGCCGAAGGCGTCCAGTTCCGCACCTCGGTCGAAGTGGGCGTCAACATCTCGATCGATTCGCTGAAGGAAAACTTCGACGCGATCGTGCTGGCCGGCGGCGCGGAAGATCCGCGCAAGCTGGAAATCCCCGGCGCCGAGCTGCCTTCGGTCCGTCCGGCGATGGAATTCCTCACCCAGCAGAACAAGCGCAACGCGGGCGACGATGAACTGCGCGCCGCGCCGCGCGGTTCGCTCACCGCCACCGGCAAGCACGTCATCGTCATCGGCGGCGGCGACACCGGGTCGGACTGCGTTGGCACGTCCAACCGCCAGGGCGCGCTCTCGGTCACCCAGCTGGAAATCATGCCCCAGCCGCCCGAGAAGGAAGACAAGGCGCTGACCTGGCCGAACTGGCCCCTCAAGCTGCGCACCTCGTCGAGCCACGAGGAAGGCGTCGTGCGCGAGTTCGCGATCCTGACCAAGCGCGTCGTCGGCGACAACGACGTGTCCGGCCTCGAATGCGTCCGCGTCGAGTGGGAAGGCGGCAAGATGAAGGAAGTGCCGGGCAGCGAGTTCACGCTTCCCGCCGACCTGATCCTGCTCGCCATGGGCTTCGTCGGCCCGAAGAAGCAGGGCCTGCTCGACCAGGCCGGCGTGGCGCTCGACGCGCGCGGCAACGTGGCGGCCAACGTGGTCGACTATGTCACCAGCGATGCGCAGATCTTCGCCTGCGGCGACATGCGCCGCGGCCAGTCGCTCGTCGTCTGGGCGATCCGGGAGGGCCGCCAGGCTGCTCGCGCGGTCGACCTCGCGCTGATGGGCAAGACCGAACTGCCGCGCTGAAGCGTCAAACAGGCGAACACACAGGAAGGGGCGGGCTGCAAGGTCCGCCCTTTTCCGTTGTCGCAGGGCACTTCAATCGTGTCGCGGGGAACGGATGGACCGGCCTTCGATTGGCAGGCTGGCCGCCCCGGGGCGATTGAATGTTGCCGCGCGGCCTATTTGGCAGCGCGTCCGCGGTGGCGGGAAGCAATCAACGAGCTGGTTTGACGCAGGGCCTCGTCCAGAACCGGCAAGCGGGCGGCCAGGATTTCCTTGGCGGCGCGCCAACGGCCATAATACTTGTTCGCAAACAGCGTGATGGGGCCATCGAGATCCGCAAGAGCATCATCTGGCGCAAGAAATCGCTCCGGCACAAACGAAAACGCAGCCATGGGGCGTCCTGCGGCTGACCGGTTGGGCGTGCCCCGGTGCCACAGGTTTGAAAGGCGGATCAGCACGTCGCCCGGCGACGTGGCGGGCGCCACGACCTTGTTTCGCCAACCGTCGCGCGCAAAGCGCCAATAGGACAGGTCCTGCAGATGACTGCCGGCAACCAATTCGGTGGCGCCGTTGGTCTGGTCGGTTGGCACCAGGCAAAGGTTGGCGATCAGGATCGGGCGATTGAACGAACCGTCAATATGAAAGTCCTGGGCGCAACTGCCGGGAAGGTTGAAGTTGCCCACGGCATGCATCAGCCTGACCGGTTCACCAGCGATCCGAGCGACAAAGCTATCCAACAGGGCGGCGCGGAATGCGTCGAGCAACGCACGGCCGTCCTGGCCCATGCGGATATTGAGATGGCCGGACAGTCTGCCGGCTCCGGCGAAGCGCCAGCCTGCGTCGTGCAGCCGCTCGTATTCCATTGCGACCATTTGGCCGAACGCCATACAGGCCTCCGGATCTACGGCCCGGCGCAGGAGGACAAAGCCATCCTTCGCGAAGCTCTCGGCATCAAGGTTCAAAACGCAAATTCCTGACGGACCATAAGGGGGCACTACGCGAGCCTGCGGAAAAAATTGCGCAGTGCCAAGCCCCAAAACGGGCCTGCCCGGCGGTGTCAACGCGCCGCACACTATCATCCGCGACAAGCCAGCACAGTGCCCGCTCGATCAGGTCTATCGCCAGACGATATTGGCCAGCCCACCAACCTGTGCACGCCACGGCTTTCATCAAGTGGCTATCCGCGCTAGCGCCCAAACGATGCTGCGCGTTTCCGACCTTGCCCTTCCGCTCGACCATTCGGCTGACGATCTCGAAGCCGCGATCTGCGCGCGGCTCGGGATCGAACCTCGCGAACTGGTCCGCTTCACCGTGGTCCGGCGAGGCAACGACGCGCGGCGCAAAGCCGCGATCAAGCTGGTCTATGTCCTCGACCTCGTCCTGGCCGACGAAGCGGCCGTGCTCGCCCGCCATGCCGCGGACAGCCATGTGCGCCCAACGCCCGACACGACCTACCGCCCCCCGGTGCGCGCGCCCGAGGGCTGGACCGGGGCCGAAGACGGCAGCCGCCCGGTGGTGATCGGCGCCGGCCCCTGCGGGGTGATGGCCGCGCTAATCCTCGCCGAGATGGGCCTGAAGCCGATCATCGTCGAGCGCGGCAAGGCGGTGCGCGAGCGGACCAAGGATACCTGGGGCCTGTGGCGCCGTTCCGAGCTCAACCCCGAATCCAACGTCCAGTTCGGCGAGGGCGGGGCCGGGACCTTCTCCGACGGCAAGCTCTACAGCCGGATCAAGGACCCGCGCCACCTCAGCCGCAAGGTGCTGACCGAATTCGTAAAGGCCGGGGCGCCCGAGGACATCCTGACCGAGGCTCATCCGCATATCGGCACCTTCCGCCTCGTCACCATGGTCATGTCGATCCGCGAGACGATCGAAGAGCTGGGCGGCGAATACCGCTTCCAGACCCGGGTGGAAGATTTCGCGGTGGAAGCCGCGCCGGACGGCACCCGCCAGCTGGCCGGACTGCACTTGTCAGACGGCTCGTTCCTCCCTGCCCGCCACGTGATTCTCGCGGTCGGCCACTCGGCGCGCGACACGTTCCATGCGCTGCACGATGCGGGCATCCACGTCGAGGCCAAGCCCTTCGCCATCGGGGTGCGGATCGAGCATCCGCAAAGCTGGATCGACACCGCCCGCTTCGGCGCATGCGCGGGCAACGAAATTCTCGGCGCGGCGGCCTATGCCCTGTCGCACCAGTGCCAGAACGGGCGCACGGTCTATTCGTTCTGCATGTGTCCGGGCGGACGGGTCGTCGCAGCGACCAGCGAGGAAGGCCGGGTCGTCACCAACGGCATGAGCCAATATTCCCGCGCCGAATTCAACGCCAATTCGGGGCTGGTGGTCGACATTTCGCCCGAGCGCGATTTTCCCGGCGGCCCGCTGGCGGGAATCGCCTTCCAGCGGCACTGGGAAAGCCTCGCCTTCAAGGCTGGCGGCAGCAATTACATGGCGCCCGGCCAAAAGGTCTCCGACCTGCTCGCCGGAAAGCCCTCGTCCGGCGAATTCGGTGCGGTCGTGCCGAGTTACAAGCCGGGGGTCAAGCTCACCGACCTCTCGCTCTGCCTGCCCGATTTCGTGATCGAGAGCCTGCGCGAGGCGATCCCCGTGTTCGGGCGTCAGATCAAGAACTACGATCATCCCGACGTGGTCATGACCGGGGTCGAGGCGCGCACATCCTCGCCGATCCGCATCCGGCGCGGCGCCGATTTCCAGAGCGTCAACACCGCCGGACTTTACCCGGCCGGGGAAGGCGCGGGCTATGCCGGGGGCATCCTCTCGGCCGCGGTCGACGGGATCAAGGTGGCCGAAGCTCTCGCCGCCGAATTGCTCAAGGCATGAACAACGAACCTTACGATGCAATCGTGCTCGGCGCGGGCGCGGCGGGGCTGTTCTGTGCCGCCTTGGCCGGGCAGCGCGGGCGGCGGGTCCTGCTGATCGACCATGCCCCCGAAGTGGGCCGCAAGATCCTGATCTCGGGCGGCGGGCGCTGCAATTTCACCAATATCCACACCGCGCCCGAGCGCTATCTCTCGGCCAACCCGCATTTCGCCAAGTCGGCCCTCTCGCGATACACCCCGCGCGATTTCCTCGCGCTGGTCGAGCGATACGACATAGCCTGGCACGAAAAGACCCTCGGCCAGCTATTCTGCGACGGTTCGGCCCGGCAGGTCGTCGCCATGCTGCTGGAGGAGTGCGAGCAGGGCGGCGTCACCATCGCCCTCGGCCATCCGGCGAGCGCGATCGACCATGCCGACGGGCGCTTCACCGTTCAGGCCGGCCCGGTCCGCGCCCATGCCCCGGCGCTGGTCATGGCCACGGGCGGACCGTCGATCCCCAAGCTCGGCGCCACGGGCTTTGCCTATGACCTTGCCCGCCGCTTCGGCCTCAAGGTTGTCGAGCCGCGCCCGGCCCTCGTCCCCCTCACCCTCGCGGGCGAGGACCTGCTGTTCCGCGAACTGTCCGGCGTCAGCGCCGAAGTCGTCGCCCATTGCCACAAAGCCGCCTTTCGCGAGGCCGCCCTGTTCACCCATCGCGGCCTGTCCGGCCCGGCGATCCTCCAGATCTCTTCCTACTGGAAGCGCGGCGACACGGTCGCGATCGACTTCCTGCCCGATCATGCTGCCGGCTGGCTGCTCGAGCGCAAGCGCACCCATCCGCGCGCCACGTTGCGCCGCGTCCTCGGCGATGCCCTGCCCGAGCGCCTCGCCTCGGTCCTTGCCGACCGGATCGGCCTTGCCGGTGAACTCGGCGCCTCGACTGACAAGGCCCTGCATGCCGCGAGCGAGCGACTCGCCCGCTGGCCCTTCGTCCCCAACGGCTCGGAAGGCTTCGCCAAGGCCGAAGTCACCAGCGGCGGCATCTCCACCGCCGAGCTTTCCAGCAAGACGATGGAGGCCAAGAAAGTCCCCGGACTCTACGCCATCGGCGAGGCGGTCGACGTTACCGGCTGGCTCGGCGGCTACAATTTCCAGTGGGCCTGGGCCAGCGCCCACGCCGCCGCGCAGGCGATATGAGCGCCGCCGCGCAGGCCCTCTAGACGCTCCAGTCGATCCCGCCCCGCCCCTGTGCTTCCAGAAAGGCATTGGCCTTGCTGAAGTGGCGACAGCCGAGAAAGCCGGAATGGGCCGAGAGCGGGCTGGGATGCGGCGCGGCGAGGACAAGGTGGTGACTGCCCATCAGCCCCGGCACCCGCTCGGCCTTCTTGCGGGCATGGCTGCCCCACAGCAGGAACACGCAGGGCTCCGCCTTCGCTGCCACGGCTGCCACGGCGGCATCGGTGATCGCGTCCCAGCCAAGCCCGGCATGGGAACCGGCGCGGCCGTCTTCCACGGTCAGCGAATTGTTGAGCAGCAGCACGCCCTGCCGCGCCCAGCTCTCTAGATTCCCGTGGGCCCCGCGCGGCAGGCCGAGGTCGGCCTCGATCTCCTTGTAGATATTCACAAGGCTCGGCGGCACTTTCACGCCCTTGGGCACCGAAAACGACAGGCCGTGCGCCTGCCCCGGCCCGTGGTAGGGGTCCTGCCCGAGGATCACCACTTTTACCCGGTCAAGCGGGGTCAGTTCCAATGCGGCCAGCCGAAGCCCGCGCGGCGGATAGATCTGCTTGCCCGCCGCCTCCTCTGCCTTGAGGAAGCCGCCGAGCTTGCGCGCGGCGGGAGTTGCCATGGCCGGATCCAGCGCCGGGCGCCAACTGTCGGGAACTTCACTCACCATGGCGATTGCCTAGCCGCCCCGCCCTTGCCGCACAACGGCGGAGCGTCTAGGCACCGGGGATGGCAGTCTATCTTCATGAGGAAGACCTCCCCGCCGGCGTGCTCGCCCCGGGCCCGGTCGCGGTCGACACGGAAACCATGGGCCTGATCACCCCGCGCGACCGGTTGTGCGTGGTACAGATTTCCGACGGCAAGGGCGACGAGCATCTCGTGCGCTTCAACGCCGGTTCGGCCTATGACGCGCCCAATCTCAAGGCTGTGCTGGCCGATCCCGCGCGGCTCAAGCTCTATCATTTCGCCCGGTTCGACCTTGCGGCGATCGAGCATTACCTCGGCGTGGTCGCCGCGCCGGTGTTCTGCACCAAGATCGCCAGCAAGCTGGTGCGCACCTATACCGATCGCCACGGCCTCAAGGACCTCGTGCGCGAGCTGCTCGGCAAGGAGATCTCCAAGCAGCAGCAGTCGAGTGACTGGGGCGCGCCGAACCTGACCGACGCCCAGCAGGAATATGCCGCCTCCGACGTGCGTCACCTTCACGCCATGCACGCGATCCTGGTCGAGCGGCTGGCGCGCGAGCATCGCACGGACATGGCCCAGGCCTGCTTCGATTTCCTCCCCTATCGCGCCCGGCTCGACCTTGCCGGCTGGGCCGAGAAGGACATTTTCAGCCACGAATAGGCCATGACCGAGCAGGCTGACCTGATCCGCGACCGTCGCCGCCAGTTCGCCCTGCCAGGCGGCTCGCACGACCGCGTGGTCAGCTTCCTGGCCAAGGCCCTGCCTGCCGGGATCGGCGCGATCATGGCGGTGATGATCATCGCCCCGATCTTCCCGCGCGGCGAGGTCAGCTTCCTGCTCGACCGCACCAAGGTTGCCATCACCAACGACCGCCTGCGGGTGGACCAGGCGATGTACCGCGGCGAGGATGCGCGCGGGCGCCCCTTCTCGGTCACGGCCGGAAGCGCCGTTCAGCAATCTGCCAAGGTCGACCAGGTCAGGATGGACGATCTGGCCGCCCGCATCCTGCTCACCGATGGCCCGGCCGAGATAAAGGCGCCGGACGGCACCTACGATGTCGGCAAGAACATGCTCGACCTGCGCGGTCCGGTCGATTTCCGCGCGGCGGACGGCTACCGCCTGACCACCAACGACGTGCTCATCGACCTCAAGGGCCAGAAGGTCACCGGCTCGGGCGGCGTCGCCGGAACCGTGCCCAGCGGCACGTTCCGGGCCGGGTCGATCAAGGCCGATCTCGAGGAGCGCACCGTCGCCCTCGAAGGCCGGGCGCACCTCACCATGCAGGGCGGCAAGGGCTTGCGCTGATCGCCAGCGCCAAGGCGCCTGGTCAGAAAATGAAATCCCATGATTTTACGGCCTTTTCCCCGAAACCACCGGGGCGTCTGCGCGTTGCTAGCCCCGACATGACCAGAATGTAGGTGACAACACCTACCCACCGCCGACAGAATGGAGGACGCTTCTGCCCACTTCTCATTGCGTGGGGCTCATTCGAAGCCTTGATATCAACTCCGAACCGGGCGAGGTCCGCAAATGAAAGCAAGCGAATGGTTGAATCGACAGTTGAGGCGCATTTCGGGCCGCATTCCCGCCTTCGAAAAGGCCCGGCTATCGAACAGGACCTATTCGCAAGAGGGTGAAGACCGGGTTCTGGCCCGCCTGTTCGACACGCAGGAGACGGGCTTCTACGTCGACGTCGGCGCGTTCCATCCCTTTCTCTATTCCAACACGCAGATCTTCTACGAGACGGGCTGGCGGGGGCTCAACATCGACGCCACGCCAGGGTCGATGACCCTGTTTCGGCGGTTCCGCCCCCACGATACCAATGTGGAAATCGGCATCGGAGCATCCCCCGCAACGATCAAGTTCTTCATCTTCAACGTCGGCGCCTTGAACACGTTCGACGAAGCGCTTGCCAAGGCCCGGGCCGTTGAGCCGTTCCGGATCGAGAAGGTGGTTGAAGTGCCGGTCCTGCCGCTGTCCGACGTCCTGGCCCGCCACCTGCCGGCCGGGACCGCGATCGACTTCCTGACCGTGGACGTAGAAGGGCGCGACCTCGAAGTGCTCAGGTCCAACGACTGGGAGCGCTTTCGGCCCAGGTACGTCTTGGCGGAACTGTTCGGCAGCAAGGTGGAAGACGGGCGGGACGACGAACTGACGGTCTATCTCCGCGAACTCGGATATGTCCCGGTGGCCAAGACCGTCAACACCTGGTTCTTCGAGGATAGTGCCCAGGCGGTCTAGGGTCCGAACTCAATCCAGCGCCGCGGCCGTCAGGGCATCAGGCTCCTGAGATAGCCAGCATAAGCGCTCTTGCCGTGGCGGTCGATCGCGCGGGCGAGGCCGGCATCGTCGATGAAGCCCTTGCGCCAGGCGATTTCCTCGGGGCAGGCGATCTTCATGCCCTGCCGGCGTTCGAGGGTGGCGACGAATTCGGCCGCCTCGAGCAAGCTGTCGGGTGTGCCGGTATCGAGCCAGGCATAGCCGCGCCCCATGACCTCGACATTGAGCTGGCCGCGCTCGAGGTAAATCCGGTTGACGTCGGTGATCTCCAATTCGCCCCGCGGCGAGGGCTGGAGGTTGGCCGCGATGTCGACCACTTGCGCATCGTAGAAATAGAGCCCGGTGACTGCCCAGTGCGAGCGCGGCACCGCCGGCTTTTCCTCGATCGAGAGGGCGCGCATGTCCGCGTCGAACTCGACCACGCCGTACCGTTCGGGATCGGCCACATGATAGGCAAAGACACTGGCCCCGGAAGGCCGGGCCGCAGCGCTGGCAAGAATGTCGGACAGGCCGTGGCCGAAGAAGATATTGTCTCCCAGCACCAGGCATGACGGGCCGCCGGCGACGAAATCGGCGCCGATCGTATAGGCCTGGGCGAGCCCCTTGGGCTCGGGCTGAACCGCGAAGGAAATGTCCATGCCCCACTGCGACCCGTCACCCAGCAGGTAGGCGAACTGCGCCGCGTCGTGCGGAGTGGTGATGACCAGCACCTCGCGGATCCCCGCCAGCATCAGCGTGGTCAGCGGGTAATAGATCATCGGCTTGTCATAGACCGGCATCAGCTGCTTGGAGGCAGCCATGGTCATCGGATAGAGCCGCGTGCCACTGCCGCCGGCCAGGATGATGCCCTTCATCGTGCTTCCTCTTGCTGCCTTTCCAGCCGCGCCACCACCCCGGCCAGCGACAGGCGCCAGTCGGGCAGGCGAACGCCGTGGGCCGCGGCCAGTTTCGCGCAGTCGAGCCGCGAATTGACCGGGCGGGCAGCGGGGGTGGGATAGTCGCTCGTGGCGATCGGATGGACCTGCGCGCTCGGCCCGCCAAGGCCCGCGCTGGCCGCGAAGATCGCTTCGGCGAAACCGGCCCAGCTGGTCTCGCCGCTGCCGGTCATGTGAAACAGGCCCCGCAGGGATTCGTCGGTGGGGCGGTCGGCAAGGTTCTGCGCCACCTGCATTACCCCGTCCGCGATATCGAGCGCCGAAGTCGGGTTGCCGACCTGGTCGGCCACCACGCCGAGCGTGTCGCGGCTGGCGGCCAGGCGCAGCATGGTCTTGACGAAATTGGCGCCGAACGGGCTGTAAACCCAGGCCGTGCGCAGCACCGCGCTGTTGGGCTGGGCGGCAAGCACGGCTTGCTCGCCGGCCAGCTTGGAGGCACCATAGACCCCCTTGGGCCCCGTCGGATCGTCCTCGCGCCAAGCGCGGGTGCCCTCGCCGGAGAAAACATAGTCGGTCGAAAGATGGACCAGCGGCACGCCGAGCGCGGCGGCGGCCTGCGCCACGTGACCGGCGCCCGCGGCATTGACCGCGAAGGCCAGGTCCGGCTCGCTCTCCGCCTTGTCGACCGCGGTATAGGCCGCCGCCGAGACGATCGCCTCGGGCCGGACGGCTGCCAGTGCGGCGCGGATCGCCGCGCCGTCGCCGCCGGCCAGGTCCAGCGCCGGCCGGCCGACCGGCAGGATCACGTGGCCGGCGGCGGGGCCGCGTTCGACCAGGCTCTGCACGACCTGTCCGGCCAGGCCCGTGACCGCGATCCTCACGCCGTTTTCGCCTCGACCAGCCCCAGCCGTTCGCCGTCGTAACGATCGCGCAAGGGGCGCCACCACCACGCGTTGTCGAGATACCAGCGCACGGTCTTCTCGATCCCGCTGTCGAAATCCTCCTGCGCCCGCCAGCCCAGCTCGGTCTCGAGGCGGGTTGCGTCGATCGCATAGCGCGCGTCGTGGCCGGGCCGGTCGGTGACGAATTCGATCAACCCCTCGCGCGGGGCTGCGACGGGCACGAGCTGGTCAAGCACGGCGCAGATCCGGCGCACCACGTCGATGTTGCGGCGCTCGTTGCGCCCGCCGACATTGTAGGTCTCGCCCGGCCGCCCCTCGGCCACGATCAGGTCGAGCGCGCGGGCATGGTCCTCGACATAGAGCCAGTCACGCACGTTCTCGCCCTTGCCGTAAACCGGCAGCGGCTTGCCCGACAGCGCGTTGAGAATGGTGAGCGGGATGAGCTTTTCGGGAAAGTGGAACGGCCCATAATTGTTCGAGCAGTTGGAGACCACCACCGGCAGGCCATAGGTCCGCTGCCAGGCCTTGGCGAGATGGTCGCTGCTCGCCTTCGAAGCCGAATAGGGCGAGGAGGGATCATAGGGCGTGGTTTCCGCGAACAGCCCGTCCTCGCCCAGCGAGCCATAGACCTCGTCGGTCGAGACGTGGAGGAAGCGGAAGGCCTCTTTCGCGGCGGTATCGAGCCCGTTCCAGTAGCCGCGCGCGGCTTCGAGCAGGGTGAAGGTGCCGATCACGTTGGTCTGGACGAAATCGGCCGCCCCGGTGATCGAACGGTCGACATGGCTCTCGGCGGCGAGGTGCATCACCCGGTCCGGGCGGAACTCGGCGATGGCCCGGTCCATCGCCGCGCGGTCGCAGATGTTGGCGTGGAGGAAGGAATATGTGTTGCGGCCTTCCACGGCGCTGAGCGAGGCCAGGTTGCCGGCATAGGTCAGGGCATCGACGTTGAGCACCTCGTAGCCCTTGTCGAGCACAAGGTGGCGGACGAGGGCCGAACCGATGAAGCCGGCCCCGCCGGTAACGATCACGCGCATCGCGTCAGTCCTCCAGGGCAAACCAGGCGGGCAGGTCGGCCAGCGCGGGCTGCACCCGGTCCTTGGCCGACAGGGTCTCGGGCTCGGCGATATCTGGCCAGACAACGGCGATGTCCGGATCGTTCCACGCCACGCCCTTGTCATGCTCGGGCGAATAGACCGCGGTGACCTTGTAGCTGACCACGGTATTGGGCACGAGGGTGCAGAAGCCGTGGGCAAAGCCGGGCGGCACCCACAACTGGTTGCCCAGCGCCGCGCTCAGTTCGACCGCGACCCACTTGCCATAGGTTGGCGAGCCGGTCCGCAGGTCGACCGCGACGTCGAAGATCGCGCCGGCGGTGCAGCGCACCAGCTTGCCCTGCTCGAAGGGTGCGGTCTGAAAGTGAAGCCCGCGCAGTGTGCCGGGCCGCGCGCTCAGCGACTCGTTTTCCTGTACGAAGTCGAAGGTCCCAGCCGCCTCGCAAAACTGGGCGAGGCGGAAGGTCTCGGCGAAGTAGCCCCGCTCATCCCCCAGGCGCCTTGGACGGATCTCGATCACACCGGGGAGGTCTAGGCTGACGAATTGCATACCGCATCTTTATGGTTGGCGGCCACGATCGCGCAGGGCCCGCGCCGCGGGAGACAATTGGCAGACTGCCTGCCCATTTGCAACCGGGCGGGCGGCTCAGTGCTGGTTGCTGACCAGGCCGCGAAAACGCTCCTGCGTGGCGATCAGGGAATCGTAATCGCCCGAGAACAGGATCCGACCGTGCTCCATGTAGTGGATCACGTCGTAGTCCCGAACCGTGCCGATCCGGTGCGCGACGGTAATGACGGTCATGTCCGCGCTGTCGCGGCGCAGGGCCTCGGTCACCTTGCGCTCCGTCACCGGGTCGAGCGCGCTGGTCGCCTCGTCGAGAATCAGCACGTTCGGCTCGAAATAGAGCGCGCGGGCAAGGGCGAGACGCTGGCGCTGGCCGCCGCTGAGCCGCACGCCCCGCTCGCCCACCACGGTGTCGAAGCCCTCGGCCTGTCCGGTCTCGACGAAGTCGCGCGCTTGGGCGATCTCGGCCGCGCGTAGCACCCGGGCGCGGTCGACCTCGTCTGCCTCGCAGCCGAAGGCCACGTTTTCCGCGATCGAGGAATCGAGCAGGAACAGTTCCTGCGGCACATAGCCCATGGCCTGGCGCCACAAGTGCATGTTGTCATAAGTCAGCGGCACGTCGTCGATCAGGATGCGCCCGCTGGTCGGCGTGAGCAGGCCGATCAGCAGATCGATCAGGGTCGACTTGCCCGAGCCGGTCGAGCCGACGAAAGCCACCCGCTGGCCCTTGGCGATGGTCAGGTCCAGATGCCGGATCGCCGGCTCGTCCGCGCCGTCATAACGGAACACCACGTTTTCGAAGCGGATGTGCCGCGACCAGCCGAGCCGATCGGCATGGCCAGGGACGAGGACGTCGGCCGGCCGTGCCGGATCGGCCGAGAACGCGGGCTGTTCCGCGATCAGTGCCATCACTTCGGCCAGCGCCTGCTGGGCGGAATTGATCATGGCGGCCTGGGCGAACATGATCTGCAGCGACGGCATCATCCGGTAAGCGACAATCGCAATGAACCCGATCCGCGGCATCAGCGCGGTGAGGTTTTCGCCGGACATGATGGCCGAGAGCACCCAGACGATCATCCCGCCGAAAACCAGCACCTCGAACCCGCTGCGCGGCATGGCGGCATAGAGCGGCACCCGGGCCATTGCGCGGGTGAGCTGTTCCGAGGCCTGGCTCACCCGGTTGACGAAATAGTCCTTCCGGTCCGAGGCGATGACCTGCTTGACCCCGCCCAGGGTCTGGAACAATTCAAAATGGAGCCGGCGGAACCCCAGCATGATGGTGTTGGAATTGGCCAGGGCCCGCTTGCGGATCGGCTTCATGACAAACAGGTTGAACAGCAGGACGACCACCGCGCCGACGACGATCACGCTCGGCTCGACGAACAGCACGCTGACCGCCATGAGCAGGACCACCAAGGTGCGAGAAGCCAGGTCCAGGGCCGGCAGGGCAATCTCGGAAGCCACCCGGCCGGCGTCGTCCATGAGGTGCTTGAGCAGGACCGAACTGTTGACGCCGAGAAAGTAGCTGTACCGCCGGGCCAGGATTTGGGCGGTCAGGCTGGTGCGCAGGTCCTGGGCGATCGTAAAGGCATACCGGTTGCGATGATGCTCGGCGAAAAGCGAGAGCAGGTTGCCGAAGACCAGAAGCGCCAGCGACGCGGAACCGGCGATCAGCATCAGGCGGTTGTCGCTGCCCTCTCCCACCAGGCCCACGAACGACCGGCCCACGAACGAGCGGCGGAACGCGGCGACGTCGGCCACGGCGCTCAGGAACGGCATCAGCGAGAACACGGCAACGGTCTGGACGACGGCCTGGAGGAAGGTCACCGCCAGGACGGCCACCAGCCGCTTCAGCCCGCTGGGTCGCACGATGCGATAGAGGTCGTTCAGAACGGAAAGCACAAAATTCTCCAGATTGACCGGTCCGGCCAAGACAGGCGCCTAGCCCTGCGCCGTTGGGTCCAGGGTCGGCTCATATCCGATCGCCCGGATCAGATTTTCCTGTACGGCGCTGAGCCGCCCCGGTCGATAGGGGCGCGGCAGGCTCGAGCCGATCGTCCGCCGGCCAAGCCCCGCGCGCAGCCGCTTGTGGAGCGCTTTCAGCTGGAACGCGATCTCCTGCGGGAACGGCGTAGCAGCGGCCTGATCGGTCGATCCGAACGCGCGATCATATTGCCGCCGCGCATCCCACACGCTCCACTGCCACTGGGCCCGGTCCGCAGCCGAAACGCCCGATGGAGCCTGCGCGATCGCCTCGGCGACGATGGTGCAATATTTCAACCAGTCCGCGGCCCGCCGCTGCGCGGCCATGCCGCCGCGGCTGATCTGGGCGCCATCGTGCAAGCGATAGAGCACCAGGGCTTCCGGCACATGGACCGGGCGGGCGCCGGACAGCAGGATGCGGCAGAGCAATTCGGAATCCTCGCTCGGCATGAGATCGGTGCGATAGGGACCGACCTTGTCCAGCAGGCTCCGCCGGAACATGCAGCACTGGAACACGATCACCCAGCCGTGCAGGAACCACGACAGCGCCGAGCGGTCGTCCGGCAGCGCCCGCTGCTGCAAGGCGAGTTCGGGATAGCGGGCCAGCCCCCCTTCCAGCCGTGCCTGCAGCCAGGGGCCATAGGCGAAGTCCGCACCGGTTCGCTCCAGTGCCGCAGCCTGCACTTCGAGCTTGTTGCGCGAACACAGGTCGTCGCTGTCGAAGAACTGGATGAACTCGCCCGTCGCCTCAGCGAGGCCGCGATTGCGGGCCTTGGCCGGCCCGGCGTTTTCCTGGCGGATCAGGCGGACCCGGTCACCGAACCGGCCGATCACCTCGACCGAGGCATCGGTCGAACCGTCGTCGACCACGATGACCTCATCCGGCGCACGGCTTTGCCCGAGCAGGTTTTCGAGCGTTTCGCCGATCAGGCTTGCCCGGTTGTAGTTCGGAATGACGACGGAGATGGTCATTATGGATTGCTTGCCTGTCTCGGGAATGGGGCGGCGGGGGCCGGAAGCGGATGTCCGCCGTGCGGGTCCTCGGGAGGGAGCCTCTGGCTCAGACCAGCCAAGGACGATAGTTCAGGTCATAGGTCAGCTCCCGGCTGCGCTCGCCCACCACCTGCGCCGGATTGCCCGCCACGATGGCATAGGGTGGCACGTCGCGCGTGACGACCGCCCCGGCCCCGACCACGGCGCCTTCGCCGATCGTCACGCCGGGCATGATCAGGGCGCGATAGGCGATCCACGCCCGGTCGCCGATCACCACTTCGCCGCCCTTGACGTCGAAGCCGGGAGACTGGGGATCGTGGCCCAGCGTCAGGATAGTCGCCTCCGGCCCGATCGAGACGTTCGCCCCGGTCCGCACCGCGTGGACCCGGCCATCGAACAGGCAGCCGAAATTGATCACGTTGTTGGACCCGAGGAACACCCGCCGGCCATTGAGGAACCGGCAGCCGGTCTGCACCGCTGCGCCCGGGCCGAGCGCGCCGAGCCAGGCCTTCAGCGCCAGGGCGCGGATCCGGCGCGAGGGCAGGCGGCCGATCAGGTGGTTATAGAGAAAGGCCGCGACGGCGCCGAGGATCAGGTTGCGGTTCATGCCCGCCCCCACAGCTTGGCAACGAAAGCTTCGCCCGAATGGGCCGCCTGGGCCGCGCTTCTCCGCTCCATCGCACTTTCTTGGACCGCATCGTAGCGCTCGATCATGGCCATGATCCCCTCGGCCAAGGCAGCAATGTCACCGTCGGCCGTGCCGATGCCGGCGCCGACCTCCTCGATCAGGTCGGCGGTCCAGGTGTCGGTGGTGTAGAGCACCGGGATACCGGCCGTCGCCGCCTCGACCGCGACGCCGGAAATGCGCGCGAAATAGGCATCGCGGCGATAGGGCAACAACATGCAGTCGGTCGCCGCGATGGCCGCGTCATAGGCCGCGCTGTCCATCGGCTCGGTCACGAATTCGACGTGGGGATCAGCCAGCAGGGCCGGGTCGGGAAGATAGGGCTGGCCCTGGGCATCGACGATCGGCTGGTTCCACTGGATGACGAAGCGGACGGGGCGGGGCAGGCCGCGAGCCAGGCACAGCTTGATCGCCTCCTGCAGCAGGTCGATGCCCTTTTCGAACCGGGCCGGCCCGAGGCAGCTGAACACCAGCGGCTCGCCGGGAGCCTTGGGCGGCCGCGGCTGGTTGGGGAAGGGGGCGATCCGCGGGCTGGGATAGACTTCGGGCACCAGCCCGCAGAGCAGCCCGTATTCGCGCGCCAGTTTCGAGCTGTCGGTGGCCAGCGCCACCCGCCCGGCCCCGATCGCCCCGGCAAAGCTCTTGAGCGCGCTGCGCAGCATGGCCGCCGAGCGCTTGAACACCGGCATGGTGCTGCCCGGCTCGTAAGTGCCGGCATTGTTGCGGAACAGCAGGACCATCCGCCCGATCCCGGCCTGCCGCCGCGCGAACAGCAGACGCCAGCCCCAGGCATGATGGACGATCACCGTGGGCGCGAAAAGGCAGTCGAACGGCCCGTGCTGGTCGACGATCCGGCGCATGGTCCGGTAAACCAGCCAGTTGTGCCGCAGCACCCCGAGATAGCGCCGCCACGCCTTGGGATGGGCATAGACCCCGTCCCAGTTGCTGCGCGGGAAGGCCGGGATGGCGGCGATCTCCCGCGCGATCGCCGGGTCGATCCGGGCGTGGGCGACCGTGATGACCTCGGCGCCCTCGCGCCGGTTCAGCTCGACCACGCCCTTGATATATTCGTACCAGTGGCCGACCGGGTCCTTGAGAGCCTCCTCGACGACCAGCAGCCGCTTGCCGGCCAGCATGCCGCTCACGCCTCGGCGACCTGCTTCGCCTCATCGAGGCTCGCGGCATACCAGTCGACAGTCTGCTTGAGGCCGTCCTGGAGGGCGGTCGGTGCCGACCAGCCGAGCAACTCGCGCATCCGCGACACGTCCAGCTTGCGGGTCTTCACCCCCACGAACTTGTTGTTGTTATAGCGGATCTCGCCCTGGAAACCGGCGGCTTCCTTGATCCACGAGGCGATCTGGCCGATCGAATAGGCCTCGCCCATGCCCAGGTTGAGCGCGTCGTATTCGGAGCCCAGCGCAGCCGCGATGATCCCGTCGGCCGCGTCATCGACAAACAGGAACTCGCGCTCCTGCAGGCCGTCGCCCCAGACCTCCACGCTCTCGGCGCCCTCGCGCGCGGCCCGCACGAACTTGCCGATCAGCGCGCCGACCACGTGCGAGTTTTCCGCAAAGCTGTCGCCGTGGCCATAGACCGTGGGCAGGACCACGCTGGTGCAGCGCCCGCCGAATTCCTGGCGATAGGCGCGCTGGCCGATCAGCAGCGCCTTCTTGGCATAGGCATAGGCGAACAGGTAATCCTCCGGCTCATGCCCCCACAGCTCGCTTTCCGGGTGGGCATGGGGCAGCGAGGGATACATGCAGTAGGACAGGATCGAGGTGAACTTGGCCTTGGGGAAGTAGCGGATCCACCCCTCGAGGATGTTCACGTTGAGCTTGAGGTTGATGTTGAACTGCGTGGCCGGGTGATGAACCGGCCAGTCCCCCGCCTTGTAGAGCGCGGCGAGGTGGATGATGTGGTCGCACTCGTAGAGCCGGGACTGCTCGTCCAGCCAGGCGAACAGCGCATGTTCGTCGGCGATGTCGACGACCTGGCTGCTCACCGCCACCACGTTGGCTTCGGGAAAGCGCTTGCGGATCTCAGCGACAAGGGTCTTGCCGATGAAGCCCGAGGCGCCGGTCACGATGACGTTCTTCACGGCGTTTCGTACTCACCCTTGGGGCCGATGATCCGCACTTCGGGCACGGTGACGATGAAGCGCCCGCCCGAGGTCAGGTAATCGTCGAACTTCCCGACCAGGAAGTCGATGAAATTCCATGCCAGCACGAGGTAGTAGTCGGGCTTTGCGGTCAGGGTCTTCTCGTCCACGACGGGGATGTGGGTGCCGGGGGTGACGCGCCCGATCTTGAGCGGGTTGACCTCGGTCACCATCTCGACGAGGTCGGGCCCGATCTGGGCACGGTTGAGCACAGTGCTGCCCTTGACGGGGGCGCCCAGCGCATAGACCGTCTTGCCCTCGGCCTTCAGCTTTTCAAGCAGGCTGCGCACGGTTGCCATGTTGTGGTCGATCCGGGCGGAAAAGGCCTTGTAGGTCTCCAGCTTGTCGAGCCCGGCGGCCTGTTCCTTCGCGATTGCCTCGGCGACGGCCGGCGTCGTCGCGCGCGGGTTCTCCTCGCGGCAGACATAGAGGATGAACGAGCCGCCGTGGATCGGCGAGAACTCGAGGTCCTGGATGCGCAGGCCATGCTGGGCGAACAGCTTGGTCAGCGGCGCCACGGCGTGGATGCAGCTGTGCTCGTGATAGAAGTGGTCGAACTCGTTCTTCTCGATCAGGTCGAGCAGGTTGACCCCCTGGACGACGAAGAACGAATTGGGGCCCATCACTTCCGCGAGGCCCGCGACGAAATCGTGCAGGTCCGGCACGTGGTAGAACACGGCCGTCGCGGTGATCACCTCGGGCCGGATTCCCAGCTGCTTGAGGGACTTGCCCGTTTCGTGGTTCCAGAACTGCTGGAACACGGTGATCCCCTGCGAGCGGGCCACGGCTCCCGGACGCTCCGACGGATCGACCCCCAGCACCCGCATCCCGTTGCGGGCGAAAGCCTTGAGCAGGGTGCCGTCGTTGCAGCCCACGTCGATGACGAGGTCATTGTCCTTGAGCCCGAGCTTGTTGACCACGCGCGGGGCAAGCTCGTTGAAGTGACGCACCACGGGCTCGTTGACGCCCGACAGGTAGGGGTGATCGCAGAACAGCAGCTCCTGCGGCGGGAATTCCGAGATCTGGACCTCCCAGCAGTCCTGGCAGACCATCATCGACAGGGTGAAGGTCACCTCGTCGGCGACTTGTTCGGGATAAAGGAAATTGTTGCCGTTGGGCTGATCGCCGCAATCGATGAATTCGTAGAGATTCTCGGAGTTACAGACCATGCAATTGGTGCGTTTCATGCCGTCGGTGCGCCTCCACGCGCGTAAACTGAAATTTGGAAAACCCTTCGGGATGGCGATCGCGACGATAGTCACCTCAATCAAATTGCCAAAACCGATCAACGGCTTGGCGCAGCTGATCCAATCGCCTTCGGGGCACGTGAAACCACATAAGCCCTGCGCTGGGGGTTGGTGGCGGATTTTCACGGCGGGTGTCAAGCGCATCCGGGCCATCCCTTAGTCAGAATGCGTAAGTCAACGCTCGGTTGCGCGCGGATCGTCGCCCCCGGCACCCGCTTCATCGGAAGAGCAGGCACCAGGCCGCGCCTGCCATCGTTTGCGCCGCCAAGGGTCCGGCCGTGGCGCTGGCGGCGGGCGCGGCTGCCGAATGGACAAGCGCCCGTGAACGTGGCACCGCGCCGGAGACAGTTGCGCTCGCCCCGCGTGACATTGTCCGGCTTCATCACCCCGCCCTGGGAAGGTTCGCATGAATGATGACCGCTGTTTGCCGCTTCGCCGCCCGCCGCTTCCGGGCGTCCTGACCCCAGCCCAACCGGAGGCCGCCGCGTGAGCGCCTTGCGCATTTCCACCGTCATTCCTGCCTACAACCGGGCCGATCTGATCCCCGAGACCCTGCGCTCGATCCTGTCGCAGACCCGCCCCCCGCACGAGCTGATCGTGGTCGACGACGGCTCGACCGACGGCACCCCGGACGCGGTCGCCGCCTTCGGCAAGAGCGTGACCCTGCTGCGCCAGAGCAATGCCGGGGCCGGCGTCGCGCGCAATACCGGCTGTGCGCGGGCCACGGGCGACATCATCCATTTCATGGACAGCGACGACCTGTGCACGCTGGACAGCTACGCCCATGCCGCCGCCGCGATGGAGCGCGGGGCCGACATGACCTATGGCCCCTGGCTCAAGGCCCGGTTCGACGGACGCGAGCTCGACCCAGAGGCGGTGGTGCTCCAGCAGGGCCCGGTTCCCGCGGCGCGGCTCGACCTGCTCGCCCTGTTGGTGGACTGGGTCACGGTGCTCCAGCCCTGCCTGTTTCGCCGCGAGATGCTCGAACGGGCCGGCCCCTTCCGCACCGACCTCAAGCCCTCGGAAGACACCGAACTGCTTTACCGGCTGACCCGCGCCGCCCGGGCCCCGACTCACGTGCCCGGGATGCTGGTACTCTACCGGGTGCACGAAGGGGGCATCTCCCAGCACAACGTCGAACGCGCGGTGCGCGACCGGGCGAACCTGTGGGCCGTGCTCCAGCAGCATGCCGACCAGCGCGCCGACCTCGATGGCGCCGTCCGCGCCCAGTTCCGGCGCAAGAAGTATGAAGTGGCCTGCGAGGTGCGGGAATACGACCCGGCCGCGGCCGAAACGCTGGCCGCCGATGTCGGCACGTTCGATCGCGGGACCAGCCGCAGCCGGTTGCTCGCCCGCAAGTTCCGCAGCCGCCTGCGCCACAGACTCCTGCGCGATCCCTATCCGCCGCCGATGGCCTCGGGTCCGCTGCGCCCCGAGCAGGAGCAGGCGATCCGCGAGCTCGGCTACGCCCTGCGCCAGCCATCCGGACGCGGTGGATAAGGCCCTGTCGCGTCGGGCCATGCCGCCTCCCCGGCCGGCAACCGGCCGCCGCCGCCGAATTGGGCTTCACCTGGCCCGACCAGTCTTTTAGAAGGTCCCCCATGCCGAGCTTCCGCCTGCCCCGCCTCGCCTCCGCCCTGCCGTTCAAGGGCCTGGTCGTGCTCGCGCTCGGCGCCGGCGCCGCCACGATCGGCACGCAAATGGTGGGCGCCCAGGCGATCGCCGGGTTCAACAGCAATGCCCCGGTCAACTACGAGGCGGACCGGATCGAGCTGCAGGACAAGCAAAAGCGCGTGATCCTCTCCGGCAGCGTCAACATCAGCCAGGGCGACCTCAAGATGAACGCGGCGCGAACCACCGTGGCCTATACCGACGGCGGCGCGGTCAAGATCCAGCGGATCGACGCGACCGGCGGCGTCGTCGTGGCGCGCGGCAACGAAACCGCGCGCGGCGATGTCGCGATCTACGATTTCAACCGCCGCCTGATCACCATGGTCGGCGCCGTCAGCCTGCACCGCGGGGCCGACACGCTGAACGGCGGGCGGCTGGTGATCGACCTGGCCAGCGGGGTTTCCAGCGTCGACGGGCGCAGCTCGGGCGGCTCATCCGCCACCGGGGCGACGGGCGGCAGTTCCGGCGGGCGTGTCAGCGGATCCTTTACCGTCCCCAAGCGGAACTGAGGCGTGGCCGTGCCGGCGCCCGGTGATGGGGCCCTTCCCCGCCTGCGGCACCTGCTGCTGGCCCTGCTCGCCGGGCGGGCCCCGGCCGAACTGGCCGGACTCGACCAGGAGGCCTGGCATGGGCTCGACCGGATGGCCGCCCTGCACCGGCTCCAGCCGCTGCTGCATCACCACCACCGCGCCGATCCGGCGATCCCGGACTCCCTGCGCGCCGGCTGGGCCGAAGCCTATCGCGCCTCGGCCCTCGCCTCGCTGGTCCTCGCGGCCGACCTGACGGCCACGACCGCGCTGCTGGAACAGGCGGGCATGGCCCCGCTGGCGCTCAAGGGCGCCTGGCTGGCCTGGCACGCCTATCCCCACCCCGCCCTGCGCCCGATGCGCGACCTTGACCTGCTGCTGACGCCCGACACCGTCATCCCGGCCTTCGAGCTGCTCCAGGCCCACGGCTACCGGCAGGAAGGCGCCCAACATCTCACGCTTGAGGAGACGGTCCGGCTCGACAAGCACATGCCGCCGCTGGTCTCGCCGCGCGGCACGGTGATCGAGCTGCACCAGCGCTTGTGGGAGGTCGACGGGCGGATGGACCATGCCGCCCCCGCCGCGCGCGAAGCGGCGATCCGCGCCCGGGCGATCCGCTCCGGACCGCTGGCCTATCTCGCCCCGCAGGATACCCTCGCCCACCTCGTCATCCACGCGGTCTACGATCACCGCCTCGATTGCGGCCCGCTGGTGTTGAGCGACATCGCCTTCCTGCTTGCCGCCGCCCCGGTGGACTGGGACGCCTTCTGGGCCGAGGCCCGTGCCGGCGGCTGGCAGCGCGGCGCCGGGCTGGTCCTTGCCCTGGTCAAGGTCCATGCGCCCGATGCGCAGGTCACGCTTCCCGCCGATCTGCCCCCCTGCCCGGCCGACCTCGCCGACCTGTCCACCGGGCTGCTGCTCCAGGAACTGGACACCCGGCAGAGCGCCGGGGTCGCCGCCACGCTCACCGCCGCGGGCCCGGGGGCCTTCCTCCGCCGCATCCTGGCCCGCCGCAAGGGTGCCGACGATGTCCGCGACGTGACCCGCGATCTCAGTTCCGAAGGCGGTTTTGCCGCCTGGGCCGGCATGCGGCTGGTGCGCACGGTGCGCGATCTGGCCCGCCGCGAGGTGCGCGACCAGTCGCGGGATCTGGCCCGCCTCAGCCGCTGGCTGGATGCCTGAATTTCCGCCCCCGACCCCGGCGCGGCGCGGCGCCGACCGGCCTACGCAATTCGCGCAAGCCACGGCATTCATGCGAGTTTCCACCCTCCATACGGGTTTTCACGGGGTCTGGATGTGTATAGGCAGGGCGCCATGACGACGGAATTGAGCGGCGCGCCGCGGACGACATCAGGCGGATCGGGGCGAGACGGATGGCAGGTGCCAGTATCGTGGACAGGGGTGTCGAGGGCAGGCAGTCACCGATGAACACGCTGCCGTTTCCGCTTGAAGGACGCCGCGTCTACGTAGCCGGTCACCGGGGCATGGTCGGCTCGGCGCTGGTCCGGCGCCTCGCCCGGGAAAACTGCACTGTGCTCACCGCCCCGCGCGAGGTGGACCTGCGCGACCAGGCCGCCACCCGCGCCTGGGTGGAGGCCAACCGGCCCGAGGTGATGGTCATCGCCGCGGCCCGGGTCGGCGGAATTCTCGCCAACGACACCTGGCCGGCCGATTTCCTCTACGACAACCTGATGATCGAGGCGAACCTGATCGAGGCGGCCTATCGCAACGGCACGGAAAAGGTGCTGCTGCTCGGTTCCTCGTGCATCTATCCCAAGTTCGCGCCCCAGCCGATCTCCGAGGATTCGCTGCTCACCGGACCGCTCGAACAGACCAACGAATGGTATGCGATCGCCAAGATCGCGGGAATCAAGCTGTGCCAGGCCTACCGCCGCCAGCACGGGGTTGATTTCATCAGCGCCATGCCGACCAACCTCTATGGCCCGGGCGACAATTTCGACCTCCATTCCAGCCACGTCCTGCCCGCCCTGATCCGCAAGGCGCACGAGGCCAAGACATCCGGGGCGCCCAGCTTCGAGATCTGGGGCACCGGCACGCCTTACCGCGAATTCATGCACGTCGATGATCTGGCCGATGCCTGCATCTACCTGCTGCGCCACTATTCCGATCCCCTGCCGATCAACATCGGCTCGGGCAGCGACATCACGATCGGCGATCTGGCCGAGATGGTCGCCCGGGTGGTCGGCTTCACCGGCACGATCACGCGCGATGCCGGCAAGCCCGATGGCACCCCCCGCAAGCTGATGGATTCGGCTCGCCTCGCCGCGCTCGGCTGGAAGCCGTCGATCGCGCTGGAAGCGGGCGTGGCCGATACCTACCAGTTGTTCCTCAGCGGCGGCTGGCGGGGCTGAGGGGCCCCGGTGCGCCTCGCTCCCATGCGCCTCGCTATTGTCGGGCTGAACTACGCGCCCGAGGAAATCGGCATCGGCGCCTTCACCAGCGGCATGGCACGGGGCCTGGCCGCGCGCGAATTCGCGGTCCGGGCCATCGTCGGCAAGCCCTATTACCCGCAGTGGCAGGTGTGGGAGGGCTTTGCCCGCCCCGGCTGGCTGGCCGCGCGTGAAGACGGGGTCGAGATCACCCGCTGCCCGCACTATGTCCCGGCCCGGCCTTCGGGCCTCAAGCGGATCGTCCACCTCGCCAGCTTCGCCGCCGGCGCCCTCGCCCCGGCCCTGCGCCTCGCTCTCGGCCGGAAGGACCAGCGCCCGGAGACCGTGATCTGCGTCGCCCCGGCCCTGCTCAGCGTGCCGGTGGCCTGGCTGCTGGCCCGGCTGGCCGGGGCACGGCTGTGGATCCATGTTCAGGATTTCGAGGTCGAGGCCGCTTTCGCCACCGGCCTCGTCGATGGTTACGGCCGCGCCGCACGGCTGGCCCGGGGGGTCGAAAACCGGCTGCTGCGACTGGCTGACCGGGTCACCACGATCAGCCCGCAGATGTGCGCCCGGCTGCACGACAAGGGTATCGCCGCCGAGCAGGTCAGCGAGGTCCGCAACTGGGCCAATGCCCCGGCGCCCGATCCGGCGGCGGGCGCGGCCTACCGCGCCGAATGGGGGCTGGGTACGCGCCGGGTCGCGCTCTATTCGGGCAATATCGCCAACAAGCAGGGGATCGAGATCGTGGTCGCGGCCGCGCGCCTGCTCGCCGATCGCGGCGACCTCCACTTCGTCGTCTGCGGCGAAGGGCCCAACCGCGCCCGGCTCCAGGCCCTCGCCGCGGGGCTGACCAACATCTCGTTCCACGATCTCCAGCCCGCCGCCCGGATGGGCGAACTGCTCAGCCTGGCCGCGATCCACCTCCTGCCGCAGATCGCCGGGGCAGCCGATCTGGTCCTGCCCTCCAAGCTGGCCAACATGCTCCATTCGGGCCGCCCGGTCGTCGCCACGGCCGAGCCGGGCACGGGCCTGCACGGTGAGGTCGAGGGCTGCGGCCTGACCACTCCGCCGGGCGACGCCGCCGCTTTTGCCGCGGCCATCGCCCGCCTGCTCGACGATCCGGTGCTGGCCGAAGAGCTCGGCGCGGCGGCGCGCGAGCGCGGGCACGAGCGCTGGTCGCAGGATGCCGTGCTCGACCGCCTCGCCGCCCTGCTGCGCGAGGAGGATACGCGATGAACCGCGATGCGGCCGCCCCGCCGGGTCCGTTTCTGCTGTTCTGCCCGTCGATCGGCGGCGGCTTTCCCCGCCACTCCCACTTCCAGGCCCGCGAACTGGCCAGCCGGGGGGTTATGGTGGAAATGCTGTGCCGGCCGGACTTTCCGATGACCGCGCCGCCCGGCTCCTACCGCCAGGTGCCCTGCCTCGTCGGGGTCAATGGCCCGGGGCTGGCGCGCAAGCTGCTGCGGGTGGCATGCTTCGTGGTCAATTACTGGATCCTGGCCTGGCAGATCCTGCGCCGGCGCCCCCGTTTCGTCCTGATGGAATCGAACACGGAATATTTCGCCGCCTGCTGGGCCTGGCCGCACCTCCTTCTCGCCGCACTCGGCCGCACCACCTATCTCGCCAATTTTCACGATCCCGCGCGCGAGAAGCGCTTCGGGCCCGACTGGTGGCACCGGCTCACGCTGCGCCTCGGCTTCGGCATGCTGCGCGGCGGGCTGGTTCACGGCGGCGTGCCGGCCGGGGCGGACATCCCGGCCCGGGTCTCGATCCGGTCGGTCCCGCATGGCCTGCTCGGCGATGCCGCCACGAGCCGGCCGGCCTTCGACCTGCGCGAGCGGCTCGGCATTGCGCCGGGCCGGGTGATCCTGCTCTCGTTCGGACTGATCGCCGACCGCAAGAACCTCGACCTCCTGATCGCGGCCCTGCCGGACCTGCCCGAGGTCGAACTGGTCATCGCCGGCGACGACGTTTCGGCCAGCCAGCGCCCTTCGCACTGGTACAAGGCCTGTGCCGAAGCGCTCGGGGTGGCGGACCGGGTCCATTTCGTCATCCGCTACATTCCCGAAGAGGAAACTCCCGCCTGGTTCGGCGGGGCGGACATCATCGCCCTCACCTACAACCGCGCCTTCGTCTCGCAGAGCGGCGTGCTCCAGCTGGCCGTCTTGTGGGACAAGCCGGTTCTGGCCTCGAGCGGGCCGGGT
This sequence comes from Novosphingobium flavum, assembly GCF_014230315.1. Classification (GTDB taxonomy): domain Bacteria; phylum Pseudomonadota; class Alphaproteobacteria; order Sphingomonadales; family Sphingomonadaceae; genus Novosphingobium; species Novosphingobium flavum. Next base: position 182,278 of record NZ_JACLAW010000002.1, read on the forward strand.
CCGCTGCAGGAGGCAGTAGAGACCGGGCTCGGCGTCTTCGTCGCGCCGGACAGCGTGCCGGCCATCGTCGCCGGGCTGCGCCAGCTGACCGGCGGCTGGCGGCCCGATCCGGCGGCCTTTGCCGCCTATCGCCGCCACGCCTCGTGGGAGGCCAATGTCGACGGCCTGCTCGACCTGGCCCGCAGCCTGGACCGGGCGGCGTGATCCTCACCCGCGCGCAGGACATACCCGAGGCGGCCCGTCAGGCCGATGTGCTGGTGATCGGGGCCGGCGCCGTCGGCATTCCCCTCGCCGTGACCCTGGCCCGGCGCGGGCTGCGGGTCACGCTGCTCGAAGGCGGCCCGGCCGAACCGCCCACGGGCCACGAAGCAGCCAATGCCGGGCCCTCGACCGGGCGGGCGTACGACGGGCTGGTCAGCGGCCGGATGAAGGCGCTGGGCGGCACGACCCGGCTCTGGGGGGGCCAGCTGGTGCCCTTCAGCGTCAGCGACATCGAGCAGGCCGCCTTCCCCGGCCAGCCGCACTGGCCCTTTACCCATGCCGACTATCTCGGCCATGTCGGCCAGGTCTACGACCTCCTCGGCATCCCGCAGGACGCCCGCGATCCCCGCGCCGTGTGGAGCAGGATGTCCGGCGCCGAGGCCGCATTCGGTCCCTCGCTCGAAGTGGGCATGAACCTGTGGCTGCCCCAGCCCGATTTCGCCCGCCTCTTCGCCGCCGAGCTTTCCGCGGCCGAAGGGCCCATGGTCATCACCGAGGCCGAGGTCGAGCGGCTGGAATTCGGCCATCCCGGCCGGCTCGATGCCGTGCACACCAGCCGCGGCTCCTTTCGCGCCGACCGGGTGGTGCTGGCCTGCGGCACGATCGAGATCGCCCGCCTCCTGCTGCGCGCGGCCGCCTGCGAGCCGGCCTGCGGCTTTGCCGGCAACGAACACCTCGGCAAGTGGTTCATGGACCATCTGCACGGCTTCATGGGCGAACTGCACGGGGCCGATCCGGAGGCGATCGGCAACCTGTTCGACTATGTTCACCACCGCGGCCTGCGCTTCGGGGTGAAGCTGCGCCTCAGCGACGATGCGCGTGCCGAGCAGGGGCTGTGCAATGGCGTTGTAACGCTCAATCCCCGCATGGGTCTCAAGCAGGGCGCGACCGAACTGCTGGCCCTCCTGACCCGTCTGTTCAGCGGGCGCGGATCGCCCGCCGCCACCTTGCGCCACGGTCTGGCCATGGTCCGCATCACCCTGCCGCTCGCCTGGCGCTACCTCGTCCGGCGGCGCTCGTCCCTGCTCTTTTCAAGCGGCGTGGCCATCGGCGTGGAGTTCGAGCAACTGCCCTCTCCCCAAAGCTACATCTTCCTTGATCCGGCCGAACCGCCGGCCACGGCCAAGGCCGGGATCTGCTGGAATCCGGGCGGCGAGGAAATGCGCACGGTCCAGGCGCTGGCGCAGATGCTCTCGGCCGAGCTCACCGCGCGCGGCCTCGGCGAAGTGCGGATCGACCCGCGCGCCCTGGCCGGCGATCCGGCCTTCCTCGATGCCTGCCACGATGCCTATCACCAGATGGGAGGCGCCCGTCTGGCCGCCAGCGCGAGCGAGGGCGTGGTTGATCACGATCTCAGGGTTTTCGGCACGGACAACCTCTTCGTCGCCGGTGCCGCGGTCTTCCCTTCCGGCAGCTTCGCCAACCCGACCCTGACCGCGCTCGCGCTCACCCTGCGCCTGGCCGACCACCTCAGCGGCGCGGGAGCCGCGCGATGATCGGGCGCCTGATCTTCGGCTGCGGCCGGCTTACCGGCGGCGCGAGCATGGCCGAGGCCCTGCGGCTGGTCGACATCTGCCTCGATGCGGGAATCCGCCATTTCGACACGGCACCATCCTATGGCCTCGGAACGGCCGAGGCGGTTATCGGCAAGGCCCTGCGCAGCGCCGGGCGGGACGTGATGATCACCGCCAAGGTCGGCTCTACCGCGCCGCGCTTCGGGCTGGTCAAGACCTGGCTGCGCCGCGCCAAGCGCAGCCTCACCGCAGCGGAGCCGCGACTGTCCGACCCGTTCACCCCGGTCGAGGCCGCCGCTATCCGCTCGGCCGCCGAGTTCGGCGCCGATGCCATGCGCCGCTCAGCCGAGCGCAGTGCCGCCTTGCTCGGGCGGATCGACTGGCTCCTGCTGCACGAAAGCCTGGCGGAGCATGCCGCCCCCGAGACGGTCGCCGCGCTGGACGCGCTCGCCGCCCGGTACGGCGCCCTTCCCGGTTATTCAAACGGCGCCCAGTTCGACCCCGCCACCGACGCGGCCTACCCGGACCGGTGGATCCGGCAAGTCGCCGTGCGACCGCAGTGGCTGACGGGCTTGCCCGGGGAGCCGATCCGCCAGCCGCTCAGCCTGCACGGCATCGCCCTTACCGGCCGCTGGCTGTGCGAAAATGACGCGGCCCATGCCCGGCGCGTGGAACAGGCGGCATACCTGGTCGAAAGCGATGATCAGGCACTGCGCGAAATTGCCGTCCACTATGCCTTGGCCGCAAGCCACCTGCCCCAGGCCCGGTTGATCGTCTCGTCCAGCCATCCGGGGCGGTTGAAGGCACTCCTGGCCGCCCTGACGAAGCTCGATCCGGAGCAGTGCGGCGCCATAACCGCTACCTTCACGCGGGAATGAGGGACTAGGGCGCCAGGTCGCGCAGCAGGGCAGCTATATTGTCGCGGTAGCGGGCGAAGGTGTAGTTCTGCGCTTCCTGCTGGGCGTGGGCGCGCCAGCCATCGACCCGCGCCCGGTCTTCGATCGCGGTCATCATCGCGGCATATACGCTCTCGGTGTCGATGCGGTCGAGCATGATCCCGGTCTCGGGCGTCACGGCTTCGGCGCAATTGCGCGACTGGATCAGGGCGTTGCCCGAGGCGAGGGCCTCGTAGAGCGTAATGCCCGCTCCTTCGAAATAGCTCGGCAGGAGGAAAACGTGGTGCTCGGCCATGATCCGCGGCACGTCGGCGCGGGCCACGGTGGGAATATAGGTTATCCGGTCGGCATAAGGCGCGAAAGCGGCAGGCGGCACCTTGAGGCTGCCGACGATAGTCAATTCTGCCGCGGACCGGGGAATGCGCGCGATCGCTTCCAGCACGTGGTGAATCCCCTTGCGCGGAATGACGAGGCCCAGGAACAGGAACTTGACGGGGCCGTCCGCCGGGATCGGTTGCGGGGCCGGCTGGTTGGCGAACAGTGCCTCGTCGAAGCAGTAGTTGAGAACCTGGGTCCGCGCCGCGATGGCAGGGTCGCCGGTCGCCTCGGCAATGGTCCGGGCCGCGAAGGGGCTGCCGACGAGAATACGATCGGCCAGCAGATATTCGCGGTGATCACGCGCGATATGGCTTTCCGGCTCGGCCCGCTCGGTCGGCAGGAACCACTCGCCGTAGCGTGCCGCCACCTCCTGCATCATCGCGTTGTAGACGCGGAAATCGCCGTTGGTGCGATCGAGGATGCAGGTCCGGCCGAGCTGGCGAGCGAGAGCAAAGGACGTCTCGGAACTGCTGTTGAAGCCCCAGAGGGCAAAGGGTTCGTTCGAGCGCAGGTCACGCGCGATGCCCGAAACGAATCGATCGTTGCCGAACCGGTCGATCCGGCGGGCCAACTCACGCCAGCCGGCGCGCGCGGCGATCCGCTCGACCCATTCGGTCAGGCCGAAGGTGCGCACCAGGGCCGGATCGAGCGACGGATGGCTGAAACGGCGGAATTCCCGCCCCAGCCGGGCGCCGAGCGATCCCGGCAGGACCCGTTCCAACTTGTAGGGCCAGCGATCGGGCTGGTAGAAGATCGAGGTGGCATACCATTGCAGCAGGTCGAGTTGCTGCAGCGCGAGCGCGGTTTGCCAGCTGTGCTGGGTCCCGGGATGGAAGACCGCGACTTTCATCGCATCGGCTCCGGGCCGCGCTCCATGGGAATAGCAGGCAAGCAGGGATCCTGACTGGCAGGGCAGGCCGAAATGGCGTTGCCGGCAGTGGTCTTCGGCGAGGACGGGCCATAATGCAAGTCGCCCGTCGGTCGTTCATTGGCCAATATGGCTACGCTCTTTCCTACATATCACCGGATAGGTTATCTAAAGATAGTCCGAGTGGTTAGAAAGGAAAGTTTTCATGCCAACGTCCCCATTGAAGACGCCGGCCGGCTATGTGCCGCAAATGGCGATCGCCATCGCCAATTCGAGCGGCGATGCCGAACTGGTCAACGCCGGCAACCCGATGCCGATCCAGGAACAGCCGTTCGCCGCCGCGCCGGCCCTGACCGGAACGCTGTCCGCCTCCGGCCAGGCCGGCCCCTTCGCGCCGCGCGCGGGCCGGGCCGTGATCCTGACCCTGAGCGGCACCTGGACCGGTACGGCCCGCCTGCTGCGCTCGGTCGACGGCGGGACAACCAAGCTGCCGCTGACCGCCATGGGCAAGCCTTATGGGAGCTTCACGGCCAACGTCTGCGAACCGGTGTGGGAAGAGAGCGAGGCCGCTGCCCTGCTCTACCTCGATGTCTCGCTCGCTTCGGGCGCTCTTGCCTACCGCATGGGACAATAAGCCATGGCGATCGACTTCATCGCCCGCGCGGCCGCCGCCTCGGCCCAGGCAGCGGCGGACGCCGCCACTGCCGGTCCGGCCAGCCCGGTCGGCCTGTTCACCGACCTTCCGCTTGTTCCCGTCGATGCCGCGGTCAGGACGATCGTCACCAGCGGCTATGCCGTGGCGGGCGCAGGCGCCGGGATCTACGTCAGTGACGGCCTGGCCACGGCGGCCCTGGCCGCGGCGCACCCGCTGTTCTGCAGGGCAAGTTCCAATGGCCGCCATTTCCGCCTGCTGCCCGACGACAACGGCCTGATCCCGGTCGCGTGCGGCGGTGCCAACGGGCAGGAAACGGCCATTACCGATACATCGCCCGATGCGCGCCCCGCGATCCAGGCGGCGGAATATTACCGCCATGCGATCGGGGCCAAGGGGGTGCGGCTCGATGCCCGCAACTATGCGATCCGGCGGGTGCCGCGCACTGACCTGACCTCATGGGATGTGCGATTCATCGACTATGAGGGCGTCCCGATTGTCGTCCTCTCGTCCAGCGTGTTCAAGTCCACCCACCCCGAAGGCTCGCTGCTGCTGCGCCGCAAGGCCGACGGCACGACCTACACGATGAGCGACTACCAGACCCTCACCGTCGACGGCATCGGCGCGGTCATCTGGCGGGGCGGCATGTTCTTCGTCGAGGGGCACGGCCAGGCCGGCGACCCTGATCCGGGCGCCTCGGTCGGCAGCTTCACCCTCGAAGACGTGCAGCTCGACGGCGGGCTTCGCCTGGCCCGCGACGGTCTGATCTTCGAGGTGATGGACAAGGGAATCTGGCAATCGAACGACCGCTACTGCGGCCACCTCACGCTCAAGGGCAAGTCCGCGATCATCGGCTTCACCTCGGAGTTGATCTATACCGCAGGCATTTCCCCGTCGATCGCGGACCGGGTGCTGGCGATCGGCCCCGAGGTTGTGCTGGGCGAGACGGGCGGATCGTGCATCAACGCCAACGGCCAGACGACGCAGATCGCGCGGTGCCTCTGCTACAACGCCTACATCGGCATCGAGGGCTGGACCGGCCATGCCGGCGGTTACCTCAAGGCGCATTTTCGCGACATCACGCATGATAGTTCGATCCAGGGCGGCATCTATGCCCTGCCCCCGGCGAACTACTACGAGCCGACGGCGCCGGTTTCGGGCCAGCTGCCGGTGGGTCATCTCGACATCGTACTCGAGCGCTCGCCGATGAGCGTCGGGTCATGGCTGGAAGGGCGGATCGTCGCGATCGACTGCACCCCCTCTGTCGGCCGAGCGGCCACATTTGCCAAGGGCGCCGAGATGGTCGACCTCGAGATCGTCTCGATCGCGGATCGGACCAATCCGCTGGGCGCGGTCTCGTTTCCGGGCGGTCCGAGCGGCGAAATGCTGATCCGCAACGTGTCGGTGCGGGCCGAGATCAAGCGTACCGCCTATGCCACGGCCAATGGCCTGCGCCATGCCGCCGCGGTCTACACGTTCGGATCGATCGGCCCGAACGTCGTGGTCACCTTGGGCGCACAGGAAGGACTTGGCGGACACATCAACGTCGCCGCCGCCGCCTACGACCATGTCATCGCGCTCAGGGGCTATATCTACAACGAGACCAATGCGACCGGGAGCGGCTATTTCGATTGCGAGGCCAACAACGGCGGCACCATTCCCAATGTCCCGGTGATTGCCCTGTCCTGCTCAGGCTCGGCCAGCGGGGTCAAAAACATCAATCTGCCGACCTCCAACGTGACGGTCGGCACGCGGATCTACATCGCCAACTTCACCCGCAATTTCGTCAGTCCGGGGCTGGATGTGAAAGTCAACGGCAGCAACTTCCGGACGGGTGCCGACGAGCACATTGCCGGCAATTACACGGCGGCCTGCTTCGAGTTCAGCGGCAGCTCGTGGCGGGTGGTAGAGCGGCTTTGAGGCGCAACCGCCCGGACCGGGTGCTGGAGGCGGCGGGGACGCTGGCCTGACGCGGCCGAGGGCACTGGCACTGGCACTGGCACTGGCACTGGCACTGGCGGGGACACATGGTTACCGCCAGTGCCACCTTGGGCGCGGCAAACCGCTCAAGTGGGAAGCGACAATCATGGGATATCCGTATGAGCTCGGGCCGGAATCCGGAAGATCGCTTAGGTAAAGAACCTTGCCTGAGCCGACGATATGGCTATCGTGCTGCGATGCGAAACGTCGACGACCTGGATTAGCGTGATTGGAAACAAGAAGCGCGTCGTCGGGCTGATCTGGTCGCAATTCGCCGCATATCACACCGATCGCTGCGAAGCCGTCGCGCGCCGCCTGGGCGATGACTGCGAGGTTCTGGCGATCGAGGTGGCGACCACCTCGACCCTCTATGCCTGGGACCCGAGCGGGGAGGTCGCAGGGGCGCGCAAGGTTACCCTGTTCCCCGGCCGCTCGTTCGACGACATCTCGCCCTGGCAGCGTTTCCGCGCCATGCTGCGGGCTGCGCGCGGATGCGACACGGTATGCATCGGCATCAGCTACGCCGAGCCCGATGCCATCGCGCTCAGCTGGACCCTGCGCCTGCTGGGCAAGCAGGTGATCGTGTTCAGCGAATCGAAGTTCGATGACCGGCGCCGCTCCATCTGGGTCGAGCTGATCAAGTCCATCACCCTCGGCTGCTATTCGGCGGCCGTGGTTGGCGGGCGCCGCCATATCGACTATTTCCGCTTCCTTGGCTTCCGCGCCCGCCCCGTCCTGCCCGGTTACGACGTGGTCGGGCTTGACCGGATCCGCCGGCAATCGGGCGGAATTCTGGCCCCGCAAGGCCTGCCTTTTGCGGACCGATCGTTCCTGTTCGTCGGCCGGTTCGTCGAAAAGAAGAACCTCCTCACCCTCGTCGCAGGCTATGCCCGCTACGCCGCCCTGGCCGGGCCGAAGGCGCGGCGCCTGGTCCTGGTCGGCTCGGGCGAAGAGGAGGCCCTCCTGCGTGACCGGGCTGCCGCGCTGGGCGTAGCCGGGCTGGTTGATTTCACCGGGTTCCTCAATGCCGAGGCGGTCTCGCGCGCCCTGGCCGGCGCCCTCGCCCTTGTCCTGGTGAGCCGTGAGGAGCAGTGGGGCCTGGTGGTCAACGAGGCTCTTGCCCTTGGCCTTCCGGCCATCGTCTCCAACGAAGTGGGATCGCGCGACCTCCTGGTTCGCAACCTGATCAATGGTTTCGTTGTCGAATCGGGTTGCGTCGAAGGATTGGCTCGGGCCATGCTCCAGATCGGATCTGATCCCGCGACCTGGGAAGCCATGGTCGCGGCTTCGCATGAACGGGCTTGGCTGGGCGATGCCGATCGACTGGCGGATGCCCTTGAAATCCTGCTCGTTCCGGGCACGGCGGATACAGCCGGCCGGGTCGAGCGTCTGATGGTCGAACTGGAGACAGAACCGAAATGACACAACAACACCGGACGCGATATGCCATTCAGAAGCGCGTGCTCGTGACGGGCGGCGCCGGCTTCATCGGTTCGCACCTGTGCGCACGGCTGCTGGAGCAGGGCCATTCGGTGCTCTGCGTCGACAATTTCTTCACCGGCACCCGGGCCAATATCGCCGACCTGATCGGCAATCCGAACTTCGAGCTGATGCGGCATGACATCACCTTCCCGCTCTATGTCGAAGTCGACGAAATCTACAACCTGGCCTGCCCGGCTTCCCCGGTCCACTATCAGTTCGATCCGGTGCAGACGACCAAGACCAGCGTGATCGGCGCGGTCAATATGCTCGGCCTGGCCAAGCGCCTGCGCGTGCCGATCCTCCAGGCCTCGACCAGCGAGGTCTACGGCGATCCGGCGATCCATCCCCAGGTCGAGGAGTACTGGGGCAACGTCAACCCGATCGGCCCGCGCTCGTGCTACGACGAGGGCAAGCGCTGCGCGGAGACCCTGTTCTTCGACTATCATCGCCAGCACAATATCCCGATCAAGGTGATCCGGATCTTCAACACCTATGGTCCGCACATGCACCCGAACGATGGGCGGGTGGTTTCCAACTTCATCGTCCAGGCCCTGCGCGGCGAGGACATCACAATCTACGGCGACGGCCAGCAGACCCGCTCGTTCTGCTTCGTCGACGACCTCGTCGCCGGGCTGATGGCGATGATGGCCACGCCGGCCGAGGTGACCGGACCGATCAACCTGGGCAATCCGGGCGAATTCACCATGCTCGAACTGGCGCAGATCGTGCTGGAACTGACCGGCAGCTCCTCGAAGATCGACTTTCGCCCTCTGCCCCAGGACGATCCCAAGCAGCGCAAGCCCAATGCGACCAAGGCGCGCGAACTACTCGACTGGGAGGCCCGGATTCCGCTGCGCAACGGCCTGGCCAAGACCATCGACTATTTCCGCGAAGTCGTCGGCGAATCTGCACGGTCCCTGACCGGTGCCGACTGAGAGCGTAGCCCCGCCTGCACTCGTCACGACGCACGAAGGCGGGCGGGGCGCGTTCTTCTGGACCGACGTCATGCGCTTTTGCGCGGCAACGGCGGTCGTGGCCGAACATGCCCGCGATTTCCTGTTCCTGACCTTCGCCGAGGCACAGGCCCCGGGGGCGGGCTGGAAACTGTTCTATTTCATCACCGGTTTCGGCCGCGAAGCCGTGATGGTCTTCTTCGTCATCTCGGGCTTCTGGATCACCTCCGCGATCGACCGGCGGCGCAAGGGCCCCTCGTTCTGGTCCGATTACCTGATCGACCGGCTTTCGCGCCTACTGCTGGTGATCGTGCCGGCCCTCCTGATCGGCGGGCTGTTCGACCTGATTTCGCTCCGGCTGCATTCGCCCTATGCCGAGGGCCTCTCCGGCGCCCTGTCGCTGACCGCCTCGATCCAGCCGCGGATGGAGCCGCAGGTCCTGCTTGGAAACCTGCTGTTCCTGCAGAACATCGCAGTGCCGACCTTCGGATCGAACGGGCCGTTGTGGAGCCTGGCCAACGAATTCTGGTACTACCTGTGGTTTCCCGCCCTGCTGCTGGCCCTGATCCAGCGGCGGCCGAACCTGGCCCTGGCGACCATCGCCATCGGTCTGCTGGCCCCGCTCAGCCTCTATGGCGGCTTCGGTGTCTGGCTGATGGGCAGCGCGCTCTACTACCTCGACCGCATGGCCATGGCCGGCGCCTTTCGCTCGCGCATCGCGGCGGCATCCGGCCCGGGCCGCCTGGCTTGGCTGGGCGCCGCCGCCTGCCTGCTTGCCGCCACGGCCTCGGCCTCGCGGCTGGACCGCCTCCACGACTTCGCCGATCCCGCCGTGGGCCTCGCCTTTGCCCTGTTCCTTTGGGTCGTTCTGCGGCTCGACCCGCGCCGCCGGCCGGCCATGGCGGCCTTCGCCGGCTACGGCGCCAAGGCCTCCTTCTCGCTCTATGCCACCCATTTCCCGCTGGTCGTGCTCCTTGCCACCCTGCTGACGGCGGGCCAGCGCGGCGCGCCGGATGCCAAGACGGTGGCCATGCTGGTGCTGGTCCTCGCCGTGGTGCTTGCGGCAGGCTGGCTGTTCTCCCTACTGACCGAGCAAAGAACTGCCCAGGTGCGGGCGCGGGCGCGCACCCTGTTCCTGATCCGCAGCCAAGCCTGATGCTCAAACCCGGACAGCCGCCAAACACCATGATGTTGCCGATTTCCAGAGTTCGGGCCAAACAGGCCGCCGCGCCGGCACAGCGCCACGGGAGCCGCTAATGTACGATGCCGCCTTGGGATTCGCTGTTATCAGCTTCCTGGCCGTGTGCTTCTACTTTTGGCGCACGCCGGCATTCAGCCTGTTCCATCCGCTGACCTGGTACCTGGCTTGCCACGGGATCCTGTTCGTCTTCCGCCCGATCGTGGTGCGGATCCGCGGCTACGACTTCATCTACCACGTCTACCAATTCATGCCGTCGGCCTCGGACAAGCTGACCGTGATCCTTGCCTCGACTCTTGGGATGCTGTCCTTCGCCCTGTTCTCGCTGCGCTCGGGCAACGCCGCGATGCGCTTCGTCGACACGGAGGCCAAGCGCATCGAACGGCGGCAGCTTTCGCGGATCTTCGTCTACGTGCTCCTGATCTGCGGACCGCCGGCGGCCTACTCGCTGTTCAACTCCTTCGGCGAGGACAACAATTTTACCGGCATGATGCTCGACCGGGCAACGGGCGTGACCATCAACACGGTCAAGAACGGCTATGTCACCGACTTGCAGCTGATGGCGGTTTCGCTCTGTCCGCTGCTGATCTGGGTCACGCGGTTCCGGTGGTGGTCCTTCGCTCCGCTGGTCGGTTTCGCCCTGGTGCGCGCGGGCACGGGTGGTCGCGGGCCCTTCGTCGCCGCCCTCGTCGGCGCGGCCCTTTTCTACCTTTACGAAAAACGCATCCGCTTCCCCGGGATCAAGGCGGTGTTCGGGGCCGTGCTCCTGCTGGGGGCATTCAGCGCGGTAGGCAACGATCGCGGCTTGGCCATCCGCAAGGCGTTCAACCTCGACGATACCAGCACCATCGAAGTACGCGACCTGGGGCTGCAGTTCATGGAAGGCATGGACTTCGGGAACATGGAGTACTTCGAGTACCTCGTCTATGTGGTCCCGCAAAGGTCGGGCACCTACGACTATTTCCTCGACAACCTGCAGGTGTTCACCGAGCCCGTGCCGCGCATCCTCTGGACCGGGAAGCCGATCGGCGAGCCTTTCCGCCAGATCGAGCTGTTCCAGTACGGATTTCCCATCGGCATGACCCGCTCGCTGCCTGGTGAAGGATGGTACGCCCTGGGCTGGCTGGGCGTCCTGATCTGGTGCGGGCTTTGGGGCTATGGCCTGGGCTGGATCTACAACCGCTTCGCCAAAGGATCGCAGACGACCCTGGCCACGGCCGCCTACATGGTCTTCCTGCCGATCCTCATCGTGGCCTTGCGCGACGGTATCCTGCTGACCATCGTGCGCGAGGCCGGTGCTTACCTGATGCCGATCTTCATCTGGCACCTGCTCGCTCGCTATTTCGGCATTCCATCGGCCGCCAGGATCACGGCCATGCTCGCCCGCCAACGCGGCGGACAAGCAAGCCCGGTAACCGGGGCGGAGCCAGCGCTAGCGGCGATCCGCGCCGACCTCCCGCCCGCGGTGCGCCGGAGGCGCGCGGCGCTGGCCGGGACCAGTACGGCGACGCCGGAGTAATGGCGGCCGGCCCCCTCGCCGGCCTGCGCATCGGCCTGGTCACGGCTTCGGCCTCGCGTCTCGGCGGCGGCGTGTTCGAGGCCGTCGCCGCCCAGGCTGCGATGATCCGCAGCCTCGGCGGTGAAGTGGTGGTGGCCGCCCTGCGCGACGAGCACAGCGAGGCCGACCGCGCACGGCTGGGCACCGCGGGAACGATCACCTGTGACGTCAAGGGCCCGCGCCAGGTCGGCTTCGCCCCGCAGCTGCTCCCGGCCCTGCTCGGAGCCGATCTCGACTGCCTGCACCTTCACGGCATTTGGATGTATCCCTCCGCCGCGGCGAGCGCCTGGGCGCGGCACACCCGGCGGCCCTATTTCGTCTCGCCGCACGGCATGCTGGATCCATGGATAACGGCGCGGGGCAAGTGGAAGAAGGCCATTGCCAGACTGGTCTACGAACGCACGAGCTGGCACAGGGCCAGCGCGCTGCACGCCCTGACCGCGCGCGAAGGCGCTGATATCGCGCGCGAATCGGGGCGGACCGACAGCCTCGTCGTGCCCAATGCCGGCCCGGCGGCGGCGGCGGCGACCTCCGCCTACCCCGCGCCGGTGGTGGTCTACATTGGCCGGATCCACGCCAAGAAGAACCTCGTCGCCTTGGTCGAGGGCTGGATGGCCTCCACCCGCCCGGCCGGAGCCCGCCTGCTGATCGCCGGTTGGGGCGACGATGCCGCCGTGGCCGAACTTCGCGCCGCCACCACGCGCGGTGACGGCACGGCCGAATTCCTCGGCCCGGTCTTCGGCGCGGCGAAAGAAGACCTGCTGGCGCGCGCGCGCTTCGTCATCCTGCCTTCGCACAGCGAAGGGCTGCCCATGGCCATGCTCGAGGCCTGGGCCCGCGGGATTCCGACACTGATGACCGGGGAATGCAACCTTCCCGAGGGCTTTGCCCAGGGCGCGGCAATGGACTGCGGCTACGATCCGGCCACGATCGCCACCTCGCTCAGCTCGGCACTGGCTCTGGATGGTCCGGCCTGGTCGGCCATGGCAGCGTCCGCTCTCGGCCTTGCCCGCGGATCGTTCTCGCCCGCTGCCGTTGCGGCCCGCTGGGGCGAGATCTACGCGCGTGCGGTCGCGGCAGCGCGCTTCGGCGGCGAAACGGCATGACCCTGCTCGATGCCAGCAAGACCCGCCCGCGCGGCGGCGGCCCCAGTTTCTCCTTGGGCAACCGGCTGTTCCGCGTGGCCTGGATGCTAGGCTGGCTGCTGCTCGCCCGGTATACCCCGCCGCCGCTCCATGGCTGGCGGCGGCAGGTCTTGCGCCTGTTCGGGGCCAAGGTCGGCCCGGGCGCGCGGGTCCATGCCAGCGTGTCGATCTGGCATCCCCGCAACCTCGAACTGGGGGAGCGCGTCCTCGTCGGGCCGGGCGCCCGCATCTACAATCAGGGCCGGATCGTGATCGGACCCGACAGCGTGATCTCGCAGCGCGCGCACCTGTGCGCCAGCAGCCACGACGTGAACGATCCCCTCTTCCAGTTGGTCCTGCGCCCGGTCACGATTGGGCGGCAATGCTGGGTCGCGGCCGAGGCTTTCGTCGGGCCCGGGGTCACGATGGCCAACCGCTCGGTTCTGGGAGCCCGCGGCGTGCTGCTCCGCGATACCGACGAAGACGGGATCTACTCAGGCAATCCTGCCCAGTTGCTCAAGCGCCGCGCCCTGCGGCAAACCTGACTTGCAACCGGCCCTAGCGCGGGCGGAAGTCAACGGAGCCGAAGCTCACCGCATCGTTGCCCGGCAGAAGCCCAAAACCGATCCACCGGCCGGTGCAGCTGGCATCGACCGACAAGTCCACAAAGTACCGCTTGCTGGCCGGGTCGAGGGCGGGCGTCAGCCAATCCTGGGCATCCGGCCGGCACGAGACCGTGGCCACGATCCGGTCGCGCGGCGCTCCGCCCGCGACGGTGGCGCTCCAGGAAAGCCGGTAATTGCCGGGAGGCGGCACGATGAGTTGCATCAGGATCTTGCGCGGGAACGACGCGCTGCTGGCAAGCAACAGGCGCTGCTGCCCCGCCCCGGCCGGATCGACGGTGACGCTGACATCGCTGTCGCCGATCACGGTCCAGTCGAACGGGCTGGCCGGCTGGTTGACCTGGAGATCGCCGAAGGTACGGTCCGCGATCAGGCTGCCGGACCTTCCCGGGCAGTGTCGCCGCCAGAAGTCGTTGCCCAGCGCAATGTCGCCCAGATAGACGAGACGCCGCGTCAGCGGACCGGCCGCAACGCAGCCCAGGGGATGCCCGCTCCTTGCCAGGCGGCCGAGCACGTCGGCGCGGATCGCGGCTTCGGGCAGAGTGAGAGCGTCGACATCCCCGCCATAGCGCTCGAGCCAATCCGGCGCGGCCCGCAATTGCACGGACAGGGCTTCGCGCCCCGCCTCGCTTGCTTCCAGTGGGGCCAGCAAGTTGCGGTTTCCGACGAGCGCAGGATCGGCCCGCAGGATCGCATCGAGCCGCAGTGCCGCCACCCGCTCGTCGCCCACGTCGAGCGCACCCTGCATCCAGTAGAACTGGGTGATCGGCGTGCGCCAGCCGAGACGGCCGGCCACCAGGAAGGCGCGCTCGGCACCGGCAAGGTCGCCCGACCCGGCGCGGGCCGCCCCGAGCAGGGCCGTGCTGTCGGGCTCGATCGGTGCGCTCAGAACCGCCGCCTCGGCGTGGCCGCGCGCGGCGCCAAAGTCATTTTCGGCGAGACGCCCGTGCGCCAGAGCGGCTTGCGCGTTCGGGCCGAACTGCAGCGGCAGGCTGGCCGCCAGATCAGGACGGGCCCGGGTCTCGCGATCGATCCCGCTGACGATGGCCAAGGCGGAGACGACCAGGCTGGCGGCAAGGGCCAGCGGGCGCTGAGCCGACCGAACCCGGCCCAACCAGCCCTGCCTCGTCAGCTGTGCGCCAGCCTTCGCCATGTCAGGCCGACTTTTGCGATCCGTACTGGTAATATTCGTAGCCGTAGTATTCCGAGTACCGGTTGCCGGCCTTGAGCGGATCGAACTTGGTCAGGATCACGCCGAGCATGACCGGACGCATGCCGCGCAGGCGGCGCAGGGCCGTCTTGAGCGCGCCGCGCCGGCTGCGACCGGCTTCGACCACGAAAACCACGCCGTCGGCCAGGGCCGCCATGGTCGGCGAATCGGCCAGGCCGAGGATCGGCGGGCTGTCGATGATCACCACCTGGAACTGGCGCGCGGCCTCCTGGATGATCTGCTCCAGTCGCAGGCTCGAAAGCAGTTCGGTCGGGCTCGGCGGGATGGCGCCGGAAGTCAGCAGGGTCAGGTTTTCGAGCCCCGAGGGCATGACCGCCGAAGCCAGAGGCTCGTGCGAGGTCAGCAAGGTGCTGAAGCCGCGCGCATTGTCGTAGCCGATCTGGCGGTGCAGCGACGGACGGCGCAGGTCGGCGTCGATCAGCAGCACGGTCTTGCCCATGCGGGCAAAGCTCGAAGCGATCGCATAGCTGCTGGTGGTCTTGCCCTCGGATGGCTGCGCACTGGTGAGCAGAATGACCTGGGGCAGGCCATCGGGGGTCGAGTAGAGCAGCGACCCGCGCAGCGAATTGTAGGCTTCGGACACCGGTGACTTGGGATCGGTGAGGGCGATTTCCGGCTCGTCGCCGAGCGATTTGGGTACGACGCCCAGCAGCGGCATGCCGAGCTTGGCCTCGACATCTTCCGGGACGCGGATCGAATCGTCGAACTGGTCCTTGAAGAAGACGGTGGCGCCGGCCAGGACGAGGCCGATGATCAGAGCCGCGAGCAGGTTCTTGCCCAGGTTCGGCGACGAAGGGCTGCCCGGCACGTCAGCCGAATCGACGATGGAGATGTTGCTCAGCGAAATGCCGGCCGAGGCGTTCAGCTCCTTGTAGCGCTGCAACAGGCCGTCATAGAGTTGGCGGTTGGTGTCGGCCTCGCGGGCGAGCAGGCTGTAGCGAACGTTGGAATCCTGCTCGGACAGCGTCGCGCCCTTGACCGTGTTGACCTGAGCGGCCAGCCGGGCTTCCGCCGCCGCCGCCGCCTGGTATTCGGCCCGGACCGAATCACGCACATTGGTCGCGGCCTGCTGCAATTGCCGGTTGATCGCCGCGATCTCGGCCTTCTTGGCCTGGACCGTGGGATAGTCTTCGAGGTGACGCGACTGTTCCTGCTGCAGGTCGGCTTCGGCAGCGGCCCGCAGGTTCAGGAGTGACCCGACCGTGCCGTTGTTAAGCACTTCGCTCGTGCTGAGGAGAGGCTTGCCGGTCAGCGCGCTCCAGCGGCCCTCGGCCGCGATGCGCCGTGCCATCGCCTCGTTCAGCGCGGTGTTGAGCTGGATCAGGTTCATCGTGGTGACCGACTGGCCGCCATCGGTGCTGCCGCCGTTCTTGTCGCCCGCGGACGAGGCAGCGTCGCGGGTGCGGATCAGGCCGTTCTGGCGGGCATAGTCGTTGAGGGCACGTTCGGATTCCTCAACCTTGCGCTTAGTTTCCGCGAGCTGCTCCGACACGAAATTGCGGGCATATGCCGAGGAATCGAACTTGCGCTGCAAGTTGGCCTGAATGAACTCGCTCGCGTAGGTGTTGGCGATCAGCGCCGACATGCGCGGATCGGCGCTTTCCCAGGTCAGCGCAACGATCCTGGAATCGCGCGGCATGACGACGTTGAGGTGCGCCTGGAGCAGACCGGCGGCCATGGCCTTGGTCGCCTCGGTCGGCGCGCCGCTCGGCGCGGTTACTTCCTGCGACGCGAAGAAGGCAGGGTTTGCCGCCAGGTTGAGCTTCTGGACGACGCGCTGGGCCAGACCGCGGCTCTTGAGGATGTCGATCTGGGTCTTCAGGTTGCGGTCGGCATCCCAGCCGCCCATTTCGCTCGACTGGTTGTCCTCGTCCTTGTTGAGCACCCGGTTGACGGTATCGTTGATCTGTACCGTGGCGCTCGCGGTGTAGCGCGGCGTCTGCAGCATGGTCGCGATCACCGCCACGGCAATGGCCGCGGCCACGATCCCGGTGATCAGCAGCAGGTTCGCACGGATCGCGGCGGCCACGTAGCGATAGTCGAACCCGGCCTGGGGCAGGTTCAGCGCCTGCTCTTCGGCAAGGCTTGCCGACATGCGGCGGGCGGCGGATTCATCATAGGAGACGGTGGTGGCCACGATCTGACTTTCCGCTTAATTCTGTCTCAGGAGGACGAAAGTGTTGAGCAGCGGCAGGGCTGCCAACACGTCGCGCCAGGCGCTCTTGGCCGCGGAATTGACCACGACCACCGTGTCACCGGCGAGAACCTGCGGGTCGGGCGAACGGCCGCGGCGGATCGCATTGAGATCGAACCGGCCGCCGGCCTTCTGGCCGTTGATCTGGCGGAACACGATCACGTCGTTGGTTCGCGCGGTCTTCGTCGGGCTCTTGGCCTGGGCCATCGCGGTGAGCAGGGTGGTGCTGGGCGTGGCCGCGAAGACGCCCGGCGCCGTCACGTCGCCTTCAACCGTGTAGGTCGACAGGGGCCGTTCGGCCAAGGCAACCGTGACGCTCGGATTGCGCAGGTAGCGTGCGGCCAGCCGGCGCTGCAACTCGTCTGCAAGACCGCGCGCGGTCTGCCCCGAAGCGATGATCTCGCCGACCAGGGGGACCTGGATGAACCCCTGATTGTCCACCACATAGCCGTCACCGGACAGTTCAGGTTCGCCGAAGACCCGGATGTCGAGCTTGTCGCCCGGGGCAATGATTTCGCCTGCCTGGCTCGCGGCGACATGTTCAGGGATGACCGCATAGGCTTCGGCGCCGGTCGGCAGCGGGCTCGGACCCGCGGTCGCGCAGCCGGCCAGCAGGGCGGGCAAAAAGCAGCAGGACAGGACAGGGACAATCCATTTGATCATGGCAGTTCCTGATTTCCTCTCAAGCATTTGGATTGTCCCCACGGGAATTCACTAAGGGCATCAGCGTAGATATTGCAACCGCAGCAATGCAGGCCAGCGCCATCGAGCGCAAGGGATAATCCACCAGCGAATGCAAGCCGATGATGGCCCAGGCCGCGGCGGCGAAGACGACCTGCGCGTGGCCCCCGCCTGTTCGCGCCTCGCGCCAACGCTGGATCAGGCGGCGCGTGAGGATGGCGAGGATGGAAGACAGCGCGATGGCCGCGAAAACCCCGCCTTCGATCAGGAATTCGAGGAAGTCATTGTGCGCGCGGTTAGGCATCGTCGCATCTACCGCCTCCAGCCGCTCGGCCGCCACGAACACGGGGACGAATGTGCCCATGCCAGAGCCGAATGGAAAGTATTGCCCGACCGCAAACAAGGCATCGCGCCACAACTGGGGGCGGAATTCGCCGCCGAAATCATAGCGGTGCATAACCCGGGCGGCCATGCCGCTCGTCATGACCAGGATGGCGAGCACGACCAGCCCCCCGCCCGCGAGCACGGCAAGCCGCTGGATGGTGCGCCGGTCGGGCCGGATCCAGGTCCGCGCGATAAAGGCCACGCCGAGCCAGGCCACGGGCAGCAGCATCGTGCCCGCGCGCGATGCGGTGAAGAAGACCCCTAGCGAAAACAGCACGGTTCCCCCCGAGACGAAGCCCAGGGCCACGGCCGGATTGCGCCGCTCCGGCCGCCGCGCCTCGAGTTCACGCACGGTCGCGGCGAAGGCGACCATGGCGATCAACAGCACGTCGGCGGCGGAATTGTGATTGGCCTGGAACCCGTTCACATAGGCGCCATCGGGAACGTAGAAGCGCCAGGCATTGGCATCGCCCCCGGCCATTTGCGCCACCCCGACCAGCAAGGCCAGCGCGCCCACCGCCGCGATCATGCCGATCGCCATGGCGCGGCCGAAACGGTCGAGGCTCGTCACCATCAGCACCAGCGCGGCGGGAACGGCGAGCGCGAGGAGCGAGGCCAGGGTTCGCGCGGGAACGAGCGACCAAGGCTTCCAGGCATCCTCCGCGCCGACCAAGGCCAGGGCGGCACGTTCGGTTTCCCGCCCCGGCAGGGCATGCCACAGCAGGGGTGGCAGGGGGATCAACTGGATGAGGGGCAGGCCAAGCAGGATGGCGACGATCGTCCAGGCCGGCCGCGCGGCCGGAAACACCGCGCCGCGCGCACACAGCGCCCACGACGCGAGCAGCGCGCAGGCCAGCAACTGCAGGGCCAGTTCCGGCAGAGGAGACGGCGATCCGCCACCGCCCAGCACCATGCCGCCGCCGACCAGCACCATCGCCACAAGATTGCGCCGGCGGGCGGCGCGCTGCCCCAACTCGGTCATCTGGATGCTTTCATCCTCGATCAAGCGGCCCTGCAAGACCCGGCCCCCTCTTCCCGCCCGGATATTCCGGCCGGCGGGCCAGGGCAAAGAAAAACCCCCTCTCCGGAGGGGGTTTCCTTAAGTGAGCCACCCACTTGCAGCAGGCATCTCCTGCGGCCGAAGCCGAATCAACCGTTGCTGTCGTTCTTGGCCGCGATCACGATGCCCGTGACGCCAAGACCAGCCGCGATAGCAGCGAGAACGCCGCCGCTGACGCCACCACCGCCACCAGCGCCGGGACCGGCACCCGGGTTTGCGCAGGCCGGAAGATCCTGGTTGCTGGCGATCGAACAATCGGGCGCATTGCCCTGGCGAGCGACGGGCGCACGACCGACCTTGGCGGCGTGCGACATGCCAACCATCTTGGCCGGAATGGCCGATGCAGAACGGGTTTCACTGGTTGCGGCGACGCCGGCGGTCACCAGACCGGCCGAGGCCATAATAGCTAGAAATTGACTGGTCACACTGCGCCTCCATTTACCTTATGATTTGGCTATCATAGGTATATCCCCACAGTCCATTGCTTTTTTCGCAGTGGCAGCAGAGCCCGCTCTACCGCGCCTTCCACTGCAGCATGGCCGCTTGATCCCCGATAACGCAGCAAGTGTGACGGGGTTCCAAGCATTTCTACCTAGGGAACTTTTCTCAGAAACGGTTAATTTTCGCCGCAGCCGCTCAGTAAGCGCGATCGTGTACGAGAACTCTCGCAGTTGCGACCATGATCGCAAAGTCGCGCAAGGGCGACCAACCGTTCAAATATTCGAGGTCGGCGTTTAGCCTGCTGGCCAGATCGGATTCATGCTCGGTTGCCCCGCGAAAGCCGCGGATCTGGGCAAGACCAGTCAAACCCGGCTTGAGGGCGTGGCGAAGCCAATAACGCTTGTCGACTTCCCAGAACAGCTTGTCACCGGCCTGCGAGCCAATTGCGTGGGGCCGAGGGCCGACAATGCTCATGTCTCCGAACAGGACGTTGAAGAGCTGGGGCAACTCGTCGATGCTCGTGCGGCGGATGAACCGCCCCACCCGGGTCACCCGCTCGTCGTCGCGCGCGGCCGACTGGGCGCCATCGTGATCGAGCCGCGCCACCCGCATCGAGCGAAACTTGTACATCGAGAAAAAGGTATTCCCCCGGCCCATCCGGCGCTGGACGAAGAACACCGGCCCACGATCTTCCAGCTTGATGAGCAGGGCGGTCACGGCAAGCAACGGAAACAGGCACAGCAGCGCCGACCCGGCCACGGCCAGATCGAACAGACGCTTCACCGCCCGCGCGCGCAGGCCGAGCGGGCCGAGCGAGACCAGCAGGAGGCCGCGCCCGCCCGCCTGGCGGGCGCCGCGGGCGCCGAGCGCCACGATCGCATCGTCGATCACCTCGCCCTCGATATTCGCGCCCTTGAGAATCAAGGCCCAGGCCTGACGCCGCTCGGGCTGGCAGCTGATGATCACGCGATCGACATTGCGCAGCACCGAGCCGATCCGGTCGAGCGCCACCGGGTCCGCCAACTCGGGGATCAGGGCATAGCGCGCGGCATCGATGTGCCGCACGCCCGGCAGGTTGATGTCTGGTCCGCCGTCATGGATCACCAGTTCGTTGAGCACCTTGTGGCCGCAGCGCCAGATAACCACCAGGCGCAGCTGCGCCCGGCACCACGGCAGCAGGAAGACCGCGCCAAGCGCGCTCGCCGTGAACGACACGCGGGAAAATTCCTGCGAGGTCTTGGTGTAGAAGGCGATGAACATCACCACGGCCGAGGAAATGACCAAGGCTAGCACGGCGCGCACCCCGCCATAGACCGCATCCTCCAGCGCACGCCGGGAATAGGCGCCGTTGTAGAGGGCGATGGTGAGGAATGCCGGCATCAGCAACTGGGCCAGGATCAACCCGGCGCCTATCCCCGGCGTCCCGGTGTAAAGCCAGCCCGCGCAGACGAACACACCCAGCAGCATGGCGATATCGCCACACATCAACGCGATGTAACATTGCAGGCGCCGCCGCTCGAGCGCGGGCACTTCAAGGATATCGGGCAGGACCGTACGCTGAAGGGGCACCGCCTTCACTGCAGGCATAGGTATATTCACCCGTACACCCGCACAGTCAGCTTCCAGATCGGATGAAACGCGCCCGCC
Source organism: Novosphingobium flavum (assembly GCF_014230315.1). GTDB lineage: Bacteria > Pseudomonadota > Alphaproteobacteria > Sphingomonadales > Sphingomonadaceae > Novosphingobium > Novosphingobium flavum. The sequence goes on from NZ_JACLAW010000002.1 coordinate 203,403, forward strand.
GCGGCCATTGTTTTGCTCCTGAGGGTGCTCGGCCTTTTGCGGATGTTGCAACGCAGAACCCCGGGCTGGCAAGCACAACCTTCACCAAACCTCGGGATAAGCGCTTAGTTCCGTTACGGATCAATTCTTTGGTGTTGCAGCGCGGGCAATCTCGGCGAGTCCCTGGCAGAGCAACAATTCGGCGGCCTGGCTATTGGCCAGCATCGCGCGGTGCAGGCCGGTCAACTTGTCGACCAGCCGTTCCAGCCGCTTGCCGCGCCAGCGCTTGAGCTGGTTCCCAAGATCGCGCTCGTCCTTCCAGAAGATTCGCCGCGCGGCCTTTTCCGCCTCGATCAAGGCGCGGGTATCGCCGCGCGGGCCGAGCTTGGCGGCCAGCGCCGCAAGCTGCGCCGCACGCCGTTCGAACGCCAGCAGGACGGCCACTGGGTTGAGGCCCAGCTCGCGCATCCGCCGCAGCTCCCCCGCGAGGCGCCCGGTCTCCCCGCCCAGCACGGCATTGACGATGGGCATGAAGCCATCCTCCTCGGTGCTGGCCCCGATCGCGTCGAACACGGCCGGATCGGCGCTGCGCGGCGCGGAGGCGGAGGCGTCGAGATAGAGCGCCATCTTCTCGATTTCCGAGCGGGCCAGGCGCACGTCGAGCCCGGCGGCGCGGGCTATCCGCTCGGCAAGGGCGCCGTCGATCCGCACCCCCTCCTTGTCGGCGATCTGGCGCACGGTCGCGGCGACCGACTTGAGGTCGGGCGGCCAGAACATGGCGACGAGGGCATCTTTGCGGTCGGCCAGCAGCTTGGCGGTCTTCGACTTGTCGGTCGCCCCGCTCGCCGCGATCAGCACCGGACAGGGCGCCGCCTCGCCGCCGAGCAGGATCTCCACCGCTTCGGCCGCCTCGTCACCGCTGGCCCGGACGAAAATGTGCCGGCTGTCTCCGAACAGCGAGGTCGAGCGTGCCTCGTCGCCCAGCCGGACGGGATCGCGCCGAAGATCGGCGCCGGACAGCTCGACCCGCTCGCCCGGATCGGCAAGCAGTTCGGTGATGCGCGCCGCGGCCTCGAAAACACCGGCCTCGTCCGGCCCGCAGAGGAAGAAGACGTTGGCCTCGCGCGCCGCACGCGGGGCGATTGCGGCGAAGTCCTTCTGGGTGGCCTTCATCGCGCTGGCCGTGCAGCTGCCGTCACTGGCGTACCGGCGCGCCCTGGCGCAGGGTCAGGGCGAGGTTGGTGACGATGCGGTCGGCCACTTCCTTGGTCAGGTTCTCGAGCGCGGTCTGTTCGGCCGCAATCGTGGCATATTCGGACGAGACCACATCGATCCCGGCATCGGCCCCGGCGCTGGCATCGAGCAGGATGCGCCCGCTGGCAAGATCAACGAGTTGATAACGCGCACGCAGGGTGCGCCGTTCGCGCGCGATTGAATTGTCCGACAGCAGGCCAAGGCCCTCGAGCTTCTCATCAAGCCGGACGTCGAGCCGGTATTGCGGCTGGCCGCCCGGTCGGCTTGAAGGCGCCAGGCGATCCCTCAGCGCATTGCGCATCAGCCAGCCGGACTTTCCTTCGATCGGCGTCACCTCCACCCCGGCCAGGCCGCGCGCGACGGTGCCGGAACTGCCCCCGGCATACATCGGCTGGAGCCCGCATCCGCCCAGCGGCAGGGCCAGGGCCATCACGCCAACGGCGAACGGGAGCGCGGCGCGCCTCATGCCACCAGGTTCACCAGCCGGTCGGGCACCACGATCACCTTCTTCACCTCTGCCCCGTCAAGCGCACGCTGCACCTTGTCGCTGGCAAGGGCAAGCGCCTCCAGCGCCTCGCGCGGGGTGCCCTTGGCCACGGTCAGGGTATCGCGCAGCTTGCCCTTGACCTGGACCGCCACGGTCACCTCGTCGTCGACCAGCAGGGCCGGGTCGACCTCCGGCCAGCCCGCTTCGGCGATCAGGCCCACTTCTCCGATGGCGGCCCAGGCCTCTTCGGCAAGGTGCGGCATCATCGGCGCGATCAGCAGCAGGACGGCGCGAATCGCGGCCGAACGGCTGGCCGAGGGCGCGGCTTTCTCGGTCGCGTTGGTCAGCTCGTAAATCCGGGCGACGGCCTTGTTGAACGAAAGCGCGGCGATGTCATCGGCCACGGCTGCGACGGTCTGGTCGCGCTTGCGGTCGAGCACCTTATCGTCACCTTCGGCGGCTGCATCGAACTGGCCGAACAGGCGCCACAGGCGCTGGACGAAGCGCGCACAGCCCTCAATCCCGGCCTCGGACCACGGCAGGTCACGCTCGGGCGGGCTGTCGGACAGCATGAACCAGCGGATCGCGTCGGCGCCGTAAGCCGCGACGATCTCATCGGGATCGACCACGTTCTTCTTCGACTTCGACATCTTGATAACCCGGCCGACCTCGACCGGCCGGCCATCGGCCTTGAGCGTCGCGCCCTCGCCCGTGCGGTCCACCTCGCCGGGGGCGAAGAAGATCGGCTGGCCGTTCTCGGGGTTCCGGCGCTCGTAAGTCTCGTGCGTGACCATGCCCTGCGTGAACAGGCTACCAAACGGCTCCTTGACCGCGATCTTGCCGATCCGCTCCAGCGCGCGGGTCCAGAACCGGGCGTAGAGCAGGTGCAGGATCGCATGTTCGATCCCGCCGATATATTGCTCGACCGGCAGCCAGCGGGCAATTTCCTCGGGATCGAACGGCCGGTCGGCCGGCTGGCTGGCGAAGCGCAGGAAGTACCACGACGAATCGACGAAAGTGTCGAGCGTGTCGGTCTCGCGCCGCGCCTTGTGGCCGCACTGCGGGCAGTCGACATGCTTCCAGGTCGGATGCCGGTCGAGCGGGTTGCCGGGGACAGAGAAATCGACGTCTTCGGGCAGGGTGACCGGCAGATGCTTCTTCGGCACCGGAACCACGCCGCAGACCTCGCAGTGGATGAACGGGATCGGCGTGCCCCAGTAGCGCTGGCGCGAAACGCCCCAGTCGCGCAGGCGCCAGACGGTCTTGCCCTCGCCCCAGCCCTCGCCCTCGGCGCGGGCGATGACGGCGGCCTTGGCGGCATCGACCGCCATGCCGTCGATGAAGCCGGAATTGACCAGCACCCCGTCGCCCGCCTCGGCCTCGCCGGCAAAGGGCTTGTTCGCCTCGTCCGCACTGGCCGCGACGACGCGGGTGATCGGCAGGCCATACTTGGTGGCGAAATCGAAGTCGCGCTGGTCATGCCCTGGCACGGCCATGATCGCGCCGGTGCCGTAGTCCATCAGCACGAAGTTGGCGATATAGACCGGCAGGTCGGCCCCGGTGAACGGGTGCTTTGCGGTAATTCCCGTGTCGAAGCCCAGCTTTTCCGCCGTTTCCAGCTCGGCCGCCGTCGTTCCGCCCTGCTTGCACAGGGCGATGAAGTCCTTCGCCTCGGCGCTGCTCGCAGCAAGGTGCTGCGCCACCGGGTGATCGGCCGCGACCGCGACGAAGCTGGCGCCGAAGATCGTGTCGGGCCGGGTCGTATAGACCTCAAGTTGCTCGCCGGTGGAAAGGGTGAAGGCGAACTGCAAGCCCTGGCTCTTGCCGATCCAGTTTTCCTGCATCACGCGGACCTTTTCCGGCCACTTGTCGAGCGTGGTCAGGCCTTCGAGCAGTTCGTCGGCGAAGTCGGTGATCTTGAGGAACCACTGGTTGAGCTTGCGCTTCTCGACCAGCGCGCCCGAGCGCCAGCCGCGTCCGTCGATCACCTGCTCGTTGGCCAGCACCGTGCAGTCGACCGGGTCCCAGTTGACCGCGCTTTCCTTGCGGTAGACAAGGCCAGCGGCAAAAAGATCAACGAAAAGAGCCTGTTCCTGGCCGTAATAGTCCGGCTCGCAGGTCGCGATCTCGCGGCTCCAGTCGAGCGCGAAGCCGAGGCGCTGCAATTGCGCCTTCATGTTGGCGATGTTTTCGCGGGTCCAGCCGCCGGGGTGGACGCCCTTTTCCATGGCGGCGTTTTCGGCCGGCATGCCGAAGGCGTCCCAGCCCATCGGGTGGAGCACTTCGAAACCCTGCATCCGCTTGGCGCGGGCGATGACATCGCCCATCGTGTAGTTGCGGACATGGCCGATGTGGATGCGTCCCGAAGGATAGGGAAACATTTCAAGCACATAGCTGCGCGGCTTGGTGCTGGAATCGTCGGCGCGGAATACCTGGCGCTGATCCCAGGCGGCCTGCCAGCGGGCATCGGCGGTGGCGGGATCGAAGCGGTCCTGAAGCGGATTGGTGGTCATGGCGCCTACCCTCTAGGGTTCGCGCCGCCCGACTGCAAGCGGACTGCAACGCCGCTGCAAGCGGCTAGATCGCGATCGCAATGACCCCGGCGGCAAGCGCGCCGACCACCCAGCTGGTCCGGTCGGTCAGGGCGAAGACGACGGGATCGTCATGCAGCTGGTTGCGGCTGGCGATGAGGACGATCCGCGAGATCCAGTAGAGCAGCAGCGGATAGAGCAGCCACAGCCGGTTGTAGTGGCGGTAGAGCACCAGCACCTCGGGGCTCTGCATGTAGAGCGCCACGACGAGGATCGCGCCGTAACCCGAGGCGACGGCCGCCGGGAACAGCACGGCGAGGTCGGCCACGGTATAGCCGCGGCCCGGCACGTCGCCCTTGCCCGCCTCGCGCCGCATGACCAGTTCGGTGCAGCGCTTGACCACGGCGAGGCTGAGGAACAGGAACAGGCTGAACATCATCAGCCACTGCGAATATTTCTCGCCCGTGGCGACGAGGCCGCCGATGACGCGGACCGTGTAGAGCCCGCCGAGCGCGATCACGTCGATCAGCGGCTTGCGCTTGAGCACCAGCGAATAGGCCAGCGTGGCCGCGACATAGCCGCCCAGCACCAGGGCGAAGCGCCACGGCAGCAGCAGCGAGAGATCGACCGCGAAGAACAGCAGGGCGGCCGAGAGCAGCGCCCCGTGCATCACCGGCAGTTCGCCAGAGGCGAAAGGCCGGGCCCGCTTGGTCGGGTGCGCGCGGTCCGCCGCGAGATCGAGCAGGTCGTTGACGATATAGGCGCTGGATGCGGCGGCGCTGAAGCAGACGAAGGCGATCAGCGCGAAGACCAGCGCGCGCAGGGTGAAGTCGTGCCCGGCGATCATCGGCAGGAAGACCAGCAGGTTCTTGGCCCACTGGTGCGGCCGGATCGCCCGGCGCCATGCGGCAAGCCCGGTACGCGGCCGGGCAATCACCTCGGCGGCGGGAAATTCGCGCAGCACCGCCCGCTCGAACCGCGACGAGGCGGCGACGACATATTGCCGCCGCGCCCGCCGCCAGACCGGAAAGTCGACCGTGTCGTTGCCGGCATAGTCATAACCGCCCGCGCCGAAGGCGGCATCGAGCGCGGCGGCCTTGGTCCGGCCCGACATGTTCTGGCCGGGGGTCGTGGCGATGACGCCGGCAATCCCGCCGATCCGTTCGGCGAGGGCGGCAACGTAGCGATGGTCGGACGCCGAGGCGAGCCAGACCGGGCGCCCCTCGGCCTGGGCAGCGCGGATCAGGTCGACCACTTCCTCGTGGAGCGGGACGCTGTCCAGCTCCGGCGCGGCATGATCGGCCAGCCGCGACTTGAAGCCGGCCTTGCCGCCACCGAGCCAGCCGAAAAGATGCGCCGTGCGGTGCGGATTGCGGGCGACGTGTTCGAGCGCAGCCTCGTGCAGCAGGTCGGTCCGTACCAGGGTGCCATCGACATCGACGGCAAGGGGCACGAGATCGGGAGTGCCGGACAGGACTGCGTTCAAACCTTTGCCCCCTGTTGAAGCCGGAGCCCCCGCTCCGGCGCCTGATCAGCTGGCGCCGTTTAGCCGGCGGACGCCTGCTGGCGCAGCGCGCGGGCCTTGGTCAGGATGATGTCTTCCAGCCGCTGGACCGTGGCCGCCTGGACCGGGGCATCGACCCAGGCACCGCCCTGCGAGACCTGACGGCTGGCCGCGACGCGCAGCGCGTCCGAGCGCAGGTCCTGGTCGAGGATGGTGACGGTGACCTTCATCCGCTCGCCCGGGTTCTGCGGGTTAGCGTACCAGTCGGTCACGATCACGCCGCCCTGGCTGTCGGTCTGCAGCAGGGGCATGAACGAGAGCGTGTCGAGCGAGGCGCGCCACAGGTAGGAATTGACGCCGATGGTGGTGACCCGCGAGGCGGCGAGATCGGCCTTGGGGCGATCCTTGTGGCCGCAGGCCGCGAGCCCGAGCGCCAGGGCGCCGACCAGCGCGGCGCTTCCGAGCCGGCGCAGCGCAGCGCTTCCAAGCCGGCGCTGCGCGCCCTGCGCAGCGGAGGAATTGCGGCCTTGTGCGGTGCTGCCAGTCATCTTGCGGTCTATTCCTGTGTTCGCGCCGGACGCTGCGGCGCCCGTTGTGTGTGGCTTCTATAACCGCCGCCGCCGCAGCGGCAAGGGCCAGTGCGAGGGCGGGCAGCGTGATCGGCCTCGCGGCTTGGCCTGTCGGCGCTTGAACTTGGGCTGAATGCGGGGTGCGGAGGGCGACCTTGCGGGCGCCCCGCGCCCCGGCGCGCCGGGCGATCCTGCGAAAAACCTTGGAAAAGATGCGCGTGGGGCCCACAATGGGAGCAAGCCCGCCCGAGTCTCGCCAGCGCCGCTCAGCGGCGGTTCAGGCGCGGTGGTGCAAGGCGGGTGCAGGGAGTGATGACGTGTCCAGGGCAAGCGTTCAGCGGCGGAGCAATGGCGGGCCCAGCCCGGCCTTCCTGCTGTCTGCCGCGGTGGTCGCCCTGGCCCTGCCCAGCGCCGTCCTCGCCTTCACCAGCAATTTCGACCTGCGCGAGACCAATCTGGCCGCTCCGGCCGAGGGTTCGCTGATTCCCGCCACGGTCGATCCCGAAATGGCCCGCTCGATCCGCATCGGCGCGCTCGGGCGCGGGCAGATGTTCCGCTTTACCCCTGCCGGGTCGACCAATCGCGCCGACCGCGCGGTGACCGTGGCGGTGCGCGTCGATCCGGCCACGGCCCGGGCCATATCGGTGGGCAAGCCGATCGGCGACGCGCCGCTGTCGGGCGGCGCGGCCGCCCTGCGCATCGCCTCGACCGCCTACAGCCTCGGCGTCTCGCGCGGCTACCAGAGCTTCACCCTGCCCGGCACCGACAAGATCCGCGCCGACATGCCCGAACTTTCCGCCTTCCGCCTCCATTCGGGCGTGCCGGACGAACCTTCGCGGCTCAATGCGCGGATTTCGCTCGACGAGCGCGAGAAGACCGGCCGTGCCCCGCGCACGCTGGAAGGCAGCGGCGAGCAGACCGTCGACGTCGGCGGGTCCTACAGCCTGACCCGCAACCTCGATGTCACCGCCGGGGTGCGCTATTCGCAGGACCGGGACCGCCTGCTGCCGCAAAGTGACGCGACCAAGGACAACCAGGCCGTCTATGTGGGCACCCAGTTCCGTTTCTGAGGTGAAGTTCGGTTTCTGATCCGAACTGGCTGAATTCCGCCATTTCTCATGCCGCAGTGCAGCAGGATTATTTATTCCTGCCGCGTGCACTTTTCGCTTTGCGCAGTGCCCTTGGCTGACATAGCCATAGCCACAGGAGAGGCTATTTTCCTTGGAGGCATGATACTGATGACACGGGTTGCAATCGTCACCGGGGGCTCGCGCGGTATCGGCAAGGCCATCAGCCTCGCCCTGAAGGAACAAGGCGCGACGGTTGCCGCGAACTTCGCCGGAAATGCTGCCAAGGCTGCCGAATTCACCGCCGAGACCGGCATCCCCACCTATCAGTGGGACGTGGGCGACCACGAGGCCTGCATCGCCGGCTGCGCCAAGGTCGCCGCCGACCTCGGCCCGATCGACATCGTGGTCAACAACGCAGGCATCACCCGCGACGGCGTGCTGCACCGCATGACCTTCGACGACTGGAACGAGGTGATGCGCATCAACCTCGGCGGCTGCTTCAACATGGCCAAGGCCACCTTCCCCGGCATGCGCGAGCGCGGCTGGGGCCGGATCGTCAACATCGGTTCGATCAACGGCCAGGCCGGCCAGTACGGCCAGGTTAACTATGCCGCCGCCAAGTCGGGCATTCACGGCTTCACCAAGGCCCTGGCCCAGGAAGGCGCCAAGTTCGGCGTGACCGTGAACGCGATTGCCCCGGGTTACATCGACACCGAGATGGTCGCCGCCGTGCCCGCCCCGGTGCTGGAGAAGATCGTGGCCAAGATCCCGGTCGGCCGCCTTGGCCACGCCGAGGAAATCGCCCGCGCCGTGGCCTTCTTCACCTCGGAAGACGGCGGCTTCGCCACCGGTTCGACCATGTCGGTCAACGGCGGCCAGCACATGTATTGATTGGCCTTTGCCGGTCGGATGAAAGGGGAAGCCTCGCGGGAACGCGGGGCTTTTTCTTTTTGAAAGGCCGCAAAGCGGTTTCAGAACAGATAGATAATGCAGGGGTTGATACCCCTGCACCCCGATACGTCTTCCGGCGGTAGGGCCGTGTGGGCGGCTGCCTTGCGCAGGGCCCCAGCGACGGGAGACGGCATGGGGTCTGGGGCCCTTGGCCCCGGGTCATTTCCCTTCAGCCTTGATTCCTTGAGGAACCGTCGCTGGCCCACCCCCGGCCCCTCCCGCTGGCGGGAGGGGAGCAGAACGACAAGGCCCCCGCCGTTTCCGGCGAGGGCCCTGTTTGACGTCAGCGCGCCGGTCAGTGAGGTCAGGCGACCTGCTGGACCTGGGCGACGATCTTCTTGGCGGCATCGCCGAGGTCGTTGGCGGCGACGATCGGCAGGCCGGAATTGGCGAGGATGTCCTTGCCCTGCTGGACGTTGGTGCCTTCGAGGCGAACGACGAGGGGAACCGAGAGGTTCACTTCCTTGGCGGCCGCAACGATGCCTTCGGCGATGATGTCGCACTTCATGATGCCGCCGAAGATGTTGACGAGGATGCCCTTCACGTTCGGATCACGCAGGATGATCTTGAACGCCGCGGTCACCTTCTCCTTGTTGGCGCCGCCGCCGACGTCGAGGAAGTTGGCCGGGAAGCTGCCGTTGAGCTTGATGATGTCCATCGTCGCCATGGCGAGGCCGGCGCCATTGACCATGCAGCCGATGTCGCCATCGAGCTTGATGTAGGCCAGGTCGTACTTCGAGGCTTCGACTTCGGCCGGGTCTTCCTCGGTCTCGTCGCGCAGGGCCTGCACGTCGGGGTGACGGTAGAGGGCGTTCGAATCGAAGCTCATCTTGGTGTCGAGCACCAGCAGCTTGCCATCCTTGGTCTCGACCAGCGGGTTGATCTCGAGCATGTCGCAGTCCAGCGCCACGAAGGCTTCATAGAGCTGCTTCGAGATCTTCTGGGCCTGCTTGTTGAGATCGCCCGAGAGCTTGAGCGCGAAGGCGACGGCGCGGCCGTGGTGCGGCTGGAAGCCGGTGGCCGTGTCGACGGTGATCGTGGTAATCTTTTCCGGGGTCGCGTGAGCGACTTCCTCGATGTCCATCCCGCCTTCGGTCGAGACGATCAGGGCGACGCGGCTGGAGGCGCGGTCAACCACCATCGAGAGGTAGTATTCCCGGGCGATGTCGACGCCGTCGGTCACGTAGAGGCGGTTGACCTGCTTGCCGGCTTCGCCGGTCTGCACGGTGACGAGGGTGTTGCCGAGCATTTCCTTGGCGAAAGCTTCGACGTCCGCGGCCGACTTGGCGAGGCGGACACCGCCCTTGGCATCGGCCGGGAGTTCCTTGAACTTGCCCTTGCCGCGGCCGCCGGCGTGGATCTGCGCCTTGACGACGTAGAGCGGGCCGGGCAGCTGGCTGGTGGCGGCGACCGCTTCTTCCACGGTCAGCGCGGGGATACCCGCCGGGATGCCGACGCCGAACTTCGCGAGCAGTTCCTTTGCCTGGTATTCGTGGATATTCATCGGGTGGCTCTTTCCGCTACTGTTGCCCCGATGGACGCTGTGGCCGCGGAGCAGGGGATGAATTCTGCCGGGCGGTTGAATCAACCGCTCGTGGCCGCGCATAGGCGATGAATCGCGGCTTGAAAAGAGCGCTTGAACGGGTGTGTGCGATTGATGAAGATACTGCAAATCATTATCAATAAAGCGGGTTTGCGCGGGGGCACGGCGTGATCGACCGCCAGCGCCTCGAATCGATCGTGCGCGAGGCCGGGCGGGTCGCTCTCGAGCGCTGGCCCGGCAACGGCCACACCCCCCACGTCTGGGAAAAGAGCCCCGGCAACCCGGTCTGCGAGGCGGACCTGCTGGTCGACCGCTTCCTGCGGCGCGAGCTGACCCAGTTGCTGCCCTCGGCCGGGTGGCTCTCGGAAGAGACCGCCGATGCCCCGGCCCGGCTCAGCGGCGGGCTGATCTGGCTGGTCGACCCGATCGACGGGACCAAGGACTTCATCGCCGGGCGCGAGGGCTGGGCCGTCTCCGTGGCGCTCGTGCTCTCGGGCCGGCCGCTGCTCGGCATGCTCTATGCCCCGGCGCGCGGCGAGTTCTGGCATGCCGAGGCGGGCAAGGGCGCGTGGCGCAACGGGCGCACGCTGGCGGCCAGCACCCGCAAGGAACTGAACGGCGCGCGCGTGCCCGCCGACTGCCTGCCCGCGATCGATTCGGACCTCAGGCTGGTCGACAAGCCCAATTCGATCGCGCTCAGGATCGCCATGGTGGCGGCGGACGAGGCCGACCTGCTCGCCACCCTGCGCTGGGGCTGGGAATGGGACGTGGGCGCCGCGGCCCTGATCGCGCGCGAGGCCGGCGCCGCTGTGACCGACGCTTTCGGCCAGGCACTGAGCTACAACAAGCGCGATCCGCGCGCCTTCGGCGTGCTGGTCACGGCCCCGGCGATCCATGCCGAGGCGGTGGAGCGGCTGGCCGCGCGGGCCGCGGAGCTTTCGCGGGAATGACCGGCGGCACCGGCCCTCTCCCCCGGCCCAGCCACCCACAGGGTACACTCGATGGGTGGCTGGGCCGGGGGAGAGGGCCGGTACCGCGCAAGGGGCAAGCTTAGCTTGCCCCGATCCATGCACCAGACTCGCCGCGCAAGGGTCAGGCGAATGCCTGACCCGGTCCATGCATCAGATTACTGCCCGCGCGCGCGGGCGACGTCTTCCTGGGTTACCGGCACGATCTTGATCTCGACCCGGCGGTTCTTGCGGCGGCCTTCCTCGGTGGCATTGTCGGCCACGGGCATGGTCTCGCCGTAACCCTGGCTGCGCAGGCGTGCCGCCGCGACGCCCTGCATCGAGAGGTAATTGGCCACGGTGCGGGCGCGGTTTTCCGAGAGGGTCTGGTTATAGGCGTCCGATCCGGTCGAATCGGTGTGGCCGTAAACGTCGATCAGGCTGTCGGGATACTGCTTGAGGCTGTCCGCCACCTTGTCGAGCGTGGCACGGAATTCGGGGCGCAGGGAATAGGAGCCGACGTCGAAGGTCACGCCTTCGGGCAGGTTGACGAGGATCGCCTTGCCGCCATCGGCCGGGGTAACGTCGACGCCGGAGCCGGCGGTCTGCTCCTTGAGCTGCTTGATCTGCTTGTCGTAGGTCGAGCCATAGGCCGCCCCGGCGATGCCGCCGATGCCCGCGCCGATGATCCGGCCGGTGCCGCCGCCGATCAGGCCGCCGAGCAGCAGGCCCGCCAGCGCGCCGCCGCCAGCGCCGATCGCGGTGCGCGAGACCTTCTTCTCGCCCGTGTTGGGATCGGTGACGCAGGCCGAAAGGCTGACCAGCGAAACGGCGCACAGCGCCGAAATGATGACACGCGAATTCTTCATGGTGGCTCCCCCAGTGGTGATCCGGCGCGACCCGGTAATGACCTCTTCGCACGTGGTGCGATCAGGCCGATGATCGCAGGATGAACGGGGCGATGGCAAGCGAAGTTCCCGCCGCCAGCTGTTCTCGGCCCCCTTCGCCTTTGGGCCGGTTTCTGCTAGCCCGCCTGCCGTGAGCCCTTTTCCCTGGTCCGATGTTCTCGTCATAGCAGGCCTGATCCTGCTCAACGGCCTGTTCTCCATGTCGGAGATGGCCATCGTCTCCGCGCGCACGGCGCGGCTGAAGGTGGCGGCCGAGCGCGGCTCGCGCGGGGCGCGGTGCGCGCTCGAACTGGCTGAGAACCCAGGCAAGTTCCTCTCCACCGTACAGATCGGGATCACCCTGGTGGGTATCATCGCCGGCGCCTATTCCGGCGCGAGCCTGGGCGGGCCGATGGCCGAGCGGCTCGCAGCCTGGGGCGTGCCGGCGCGCTACGCCGACGATGCCGGGTTCGTGCTCGTCATCGCGGCGACCACCTATTTCAGCCTCGTCGTCGGTGAACTGGTGCCCAAGCAGGTGGCGCTCAGGCTGTCCGAGCCGATCGCGATCTGGGCCGCCGTGCCGATGCGGGTCATCGCCCGGATCACCGCGCCGCTGGTCTGGCTGCTCGACCGTTCCTCCACCCTGCTGATGCGCGCCCTCGGCCTGCGCCACGCCAGCGAGCAGGACGTGACCGAGGAAGAGATCCACATGATGTTCGCCGAGGCCACCCGCTCCGGCGTGATCGAGGAGGACGAGCGCGCGATCATGACCGGGATCATGCGCCTGGCCGACCGCCCGGTGCGCGAGCTGATGACCCCGCGCACCGAACTCGACACGATCGACCGCCGCGCCACCGAGGCCGACGTGCGCGCCCTGATCAAGGAATCGCCGCATTCGCTCTGGCCCGTCACCGACGGCGAGCCCGACCGGATCATCGGCGTGGTCAAGGTGCGCGACGTCCTGGCCGTGCTGCTGGCGGGTAAGCGGATGCAGGTCGCCCGGCTGATGAAGAAGGCCGAAGTCGTGCCCGACCAGCTCGACGCGATGGACGCCCTGCGCATCCTGCAGGGCGCCGACGTGGCGATGGCGATCGTCCACGACGAATATGGCCACCTCGAAGGCGTGGTCACCCCGGCCGACCTGCTCTCCGCCATCGCCGGGGACTTCGCGTCCTACCAGGACGAAGGCGCGGACCCGATGATCGTCACCCGCGAGGACGGCTCGCTGCTCGTCTCGGGCGCTCTCCCGGTCGACGCGCTGGCCGCGCGCTTCGAACTGGACCTGCCCGAGGACCGGGACTTCGCCACGGCGGCCGGATTCGTCCTCTCGGTGATGAAGCGGCTGCCGAGCGAAGGCGACCACTTTCGCGAACAGGGCTGGCGCTTCGAAGTGGTCGACATGGACGGGCGCAAGATCGACAAGCTGCTACTCAGCCGGGACCTGCCGATCACGGCGGCGGACTGAGGTCTCATTTTCCGCGAAGCAGCTTAAGTTTATGAAGAACAAGGGTTTATGCAGGGGTTAATACCCCTGCACCCCGTTAATTGGCGGCGCTGCGTGGCCATGCAGCGCCGGACGAGCCGGTGAAGCCTGCAAGAGGCCTTCCGGCGCAGGAGACGCGTTCGAGGCAACCTTTCGCACCGCCCCATCCCCGGGAGACGGATTGGGGTGCAGGGGTGTTAACCCCTGCATAAAGTATTGGTTTCCAACGTACTTTTTCAGGCCGAAGCTCGCCCACCCCCGGCCCCTCCCGCCTGCGGGAGGGGAGTTTCAGGCGAGGGCGTCCATCGTCAGGGCCAGCGAGCGGCGCCGCGCGGCGGGGTCGTGGGTGGCCCCGGAGACGATCAGCTCGTCGGCCCCGGTGCGTTCGATGAAGGCGAGGACCGCGGCGCGGACGGCGGCCGGGCTGCCGATGGCCGAGCACTGGCGCATGTGCTCGAGCGACAGGCGCTGCGGGCCGGGCAGGCTTTCACGGTATCCGGGAATCGGCGGGAGAAGCTTGCCCGGGGTGCCGCTGCGCAGGGCAACGAAGGCCTGGTCCTGCGAGGAGGCGAGGAACTGGGCTTCCTCGTCGGTTTCGGCGCAGAACAGGTTGATCCCGGCCATGACGTGGGGCCGGGCGAGGACGGCGGAAGGCTGGAACCGTTCGCGGTAAAGCTTGAGCGCGGCGTCGAGATTGTCGGGCGCGAAGTGGGAGGCGAAGGCGAAGGGCAGGCCGAGATGCGCGGCCAGCTGGGCGCCGAACAGGCTGGAGCCGAGAATCCACAGGTCGACGGCGGCGCCCGCGCCGGGGGTGGCCTGGAGCGGGAGCTTGGGATCGCCGGCGAAGAGGGCCTGCAGTTCCATCACGTGCTGGGGGAAGTATTGCGAGGCCTGCGAGACGTCCTTGTGGAGCATTTGGGCGACGCGGCCATCGGCGCCGGGGGCGCGGCCGAGGCCGAGGTCGATCCGGTCTCCGAACAGGGCGTGGAGGGTGCCGAACTGCTCGGCGATGACGAAGGGGTTGTGATTGGGCAGCATGATGCCGCCCGCGCCGATGCGGATGGTGGCGGTGGCCTGGCCGATGTGGGCGAGGGTGACGGCCGTGGCGCCCCCGGCGATGCCGGGCATGCCGTGATGCTCGGCCACCCAGAAGCGCCTGTAGCCAAGCTGTTCGGCGGCGCGGGCGAGGAGGGCGGCTTCGGCCAGGGCCTCTGCCGGGGTTCCGCCCTCGCGCACGGGGACGAGATCGAGGACGGAAAGCGGGATCATCGGCTGGCGGCGGGCGCGGGGGGATGGGCCGCCGGCTCGGGACCAAGCTGGGCGAGGTAGCCCTTGGCGGTTTCGGCCTCCGGGCTGTTCGGCCCGGCGGTGAGGACCGATTGCCACGACTTGCGGGCCGCCTCCTCGTGGCCCGCGAGCATGGCGATCACCCCGGCCTCGAGGCCGATGGCGGGATCGATCGGGAGAATGTCGGCCGCGCGTTCGATGCGCTGCTGGGCCTCGGCCAGATTGCCCTCGCGGCGAGCGAGAGTGGCGGAAAGCAGCCAGGCCTCGGCATCGTTCGGGCCGGTGAGGCGGGCGTCGGCCAGTGCCGAATCGGCATCGGCGGTGCGTTTCAGGGCGACGAGGGCGCGGGCGCGGTCGAGCGAGATCTCAGTTTCGAGTGTGGGGCTGGCGAGGCCCTTGGCATCCGCCTTGGCCAGGTCGAGCGTGGCGAGGGCGCGCGCGGGCGCGGCGGCGGCGAGGGCGGCATTGCCGGCCATGGCGCCGAGGCGGGCGCGCAGGAGGCGATTCGCGCCCGCGGCTTCGCGCCCGGCGATGAAGGCCTGCTGCGCCGAGGTCCAGTTTTCGAGGCGGCTGTGCGCCATACCGATGCAGAGCTGGGCCTCGGCCTTTTCCGGCCCCTTGGCCTCGGCCAGCCAAGTCTGCGCATCGTCGAGCGCATCGTCGGCGTTATCGTCGACCGCCTCGGCGCAGGCCTTGCCCTTTTCCGAGAGACTGGCGGCGAGGGCGGGGGCGGCGGCAGGCTTGGTGGCGGCCGGAGCCGAAGACCGGGCGCGGGCCGGACGCTCGATCTGCTGCTCGAACGGCGTGCCATTGGTGCCCGGGGCGGTAAAGGGGCCGACCTGGGCGATCAAGGGCAGGAGGGCGAGGGGGAACGGCATCGAAATCCTTTCAATCGGCCCCTGTTGCCGAATCGCGCAGGCCATCGACCGTGCGGAGAAGCAGGGCGAGGTCGGGATCGCGCGAGAGGCGATGGTCGCCGTCCTTGATCAGGGTGACCTGCACGTCGGCTGAACGCAGCGCGGTGGCGAGGCTCAGCGCGGTGTCCCACGGCACGTCGAGATCGTGCTGGCCTTGCAGGATGCGGACCGGGCAGGCGACGTCCACCGGGCGGTGGAGCAGGCGGTTTTCCTGCCCGTCGGCCCAGAACAGGGGATGCGTGGGGGTCGGCTCGGGGCCGTAGGGGTTTTCCTCATAGAGCGTCTCGCCGGTGACAAGCAGGGCCTTCTGGGCATCGTCAAAGCCCCAGTCGGTGAAGTCGGGCGCGGGGGCTATGCCGACGAGGGCGTTGACCCGATTGCCCAGCGCCTCGGCGAGGAGCAGCATCAGCCAGCCGCCCATCGAGGAGCCGGCAAGGATCAGTTCGCGCGCCGGGCACACGGCGGCGAGGAGGGCGAGCACTTCATCGCGCCAGCGGGTGAGCGAGCCATCGGCGAAGAGGCCGGAGCTTTGCCCGCAGCCCGAATAGTCCAGCAGCAGGCAGGGCTGGCCCCGCGCGGCGGCATGATCGAACAGGAAGGTGGCCTTGGAGCCGGCCATGTCCGACATGTAGCCGGGGAGGAAGACGAGGACCGGGCCGGGGCCGTCGGTGAAGCGGTGGGCGATGCGGCGGCCATCGGGCAGGGCGAGGAATGCGGGCTCGGTCATGCTCCCGATCTAGGCCGCTCCAAGATGAAGGCAAGCCGTGTGGCCCAACCTGTGTGGACGGGGCGGGCGGGCGCCGCTAAGGGCCTGTGCCATGTCCGAGATGTTCAAGATCAGCCTGCCCGATGGTTCCGTCCGCGAGATGCCGGAGGGATCGACCCCGCTCGACGTCGCCGCCGCGATCGGCCCCGGCCTTGCCAAGGCGGCGCTCGCCGCCAAGGTGGACGGCGAGTTGGTCGACCTGACCCGGCCGTTTACCGGCAATGCCCAGTTGGCGCTGGTGACGAGCCGCGACGAGGCCGAGGCGCTGGAGCTGGCGCGGCATGACTATGCCCACGTGCTGGCCGAAGCGGTGCAGGCGGTGTTTCCGGGCACGCAGATCACTTTCGGCCCGGCGACGGACGACGGCTTCTATTACGACTTCGCGCCCAAGGACCGCCCGTTCACCGACGAGGACCTGCCGGCGATCGAGGCCGAGATGCGCAAGATCATCGCCGCGAACAAGCCGCTGCGCCGCGAGGTCTGGAGCCGCGAGCAGCTGATTTCGCGCTGGAAGCAGCAGGGCGAGAGCTTCAAGGCCGAATGGGCCGCCGAACTGCCGGGCGACGAGGACCTGACGGTTTACTGGTCGGGTGACGACTGGCTGGACATGTGCCGCGGGCCGCATCTGCCGAGCACCGGCAAGCTCGATCCGGCGGCCTTCAAGCTGACCCGCGTTTCGGGCGCCTACTGGCGCGGCGACCAGAAGAACGCGATGCTTTCGCGCATCTACGGCACCGGCTGGCTCAACAAGAAGCAGCTCGACGCGCACCTGACCCGGCTGGAAGAGGCGGCCAAGCGCGACCACCGCAAGCTGGGCGGGGAAATGGACCTGTTCCACCTCCAGGCCGAAGCGCACGGCTCGGTGTTCTGGCACCCCAAGGGCTACAAGATCTGGCGCGAGCTGGAGAGCTACATGCGCCGCGCGATCGACGGCGCGGGCTACCGCGAGGTCAAGACCCCGCAGGTGATGGACGCCCGGCAGTGGGAACAGTCCGGCCACTGGGGCAAGTACCGCGAGAACATGTTCGTCATCCCCGACGAGGTGCCCAACGTCGACGACGAGGGCCCGATCGTGTCGAACGATGCGGACTGGATGGCGCTCAAGCCGATGAACTGCCCGGCCCACGTGCTGATCTTCCGGCAGGGCATCAAGTCGTACCGCGAGCTGCCGCTGCGGCTTTACGAGAACGGCTGCTGCCACCGCAACGAGCCGCACGGCGCGCTGCACGGGCTGATGCGCGTGCGCCAGTTCACCCAGGATGACGCCCACATCTTCTGCCGCGAGGACCAGATCGTGGCCGAGGTCCAGGCCTTCTGCGAACTGGCCGACCGGGTCTACAAGGACTTCGGTTTCACCTACTCGATCAAGCTGGCCCTGCGCCCGGAAAAGCGCTTCGGCACGGAAGAGATGTGGGACAAGGCGGAGAGCGAACTGCGCGCCGCCGTGGTCCGCGCGGGCCTGGCCACCGAGGAATACGGCTGGGAAGAACTGCCCGGCGAAGGCGCGTTCTATGCGCCCAAGCTGGAATGGCACCTGACCGACGCGATCGGCCGGACCTGGCAGGTCGGCACGATCCAGTCCGACCGCGTGCTGCCCGAGCGGCTCGATGCCAGCTACATCGGCGAGGACGGCGAGAAGCATCGCCCGGTCATGCTGCACCGCGCGATCTTCGGCTCCTACGAACGCTTCATCGGCATCCTGATCGAGCACTTCGCCGGCAAGCTGCCGGTCTGGCTCGCCCCAGTGCAGGCCGTGGTGGCAACGATCGTGTCCGACGCCGATGACTATGCCCGCGACGTCGCCGCGCAGCTGGCCGCCGCCGGGATTCGCGTGGAAACCGACCTGCGCAACGAGAAGATCAACTACAAGGTGCGCGAGCACTCGCTGCAGAAGGTTCCGCACCTGCTGGTGGTGGGCAAGCGCGAAGCCGACGAGGGCACCGTGGCGATCCGCACGCTGGGTGAGGAACGGCAGAAGTTCGTCTCGCTGGGCGAGGCGATTGCCATGCTCAAGGGTGAGGCTTCGGCGCCGGACCTGCGGTAATTTCTTCCGCGAAGCGGCTTCAAGGGAAAAGGGATGTTGCAGGGGTTAATACCCCTGCACCCCGTTAATTGTCGGCCTTGGCGAATCCGTGCGAGGTCGCGTGATCCGGCGATTCTGCTTGTCTCCCGGCGCAGCCTCGGCGCGCGAGGCATCACCGGACGCTGGCCTATCGCCGGAAGACGTAACGGGGTGCAGGGGCAATGCCCTCTGCATTAACCTACCGAATTTTCAGAAATTTGAGAGGCTCAAAGCCCCGGCAGGGCCTGCCCGGCCATGATCAGCGCCAGTGCGCAGCCGCAGACCACGCCGCGGCGGAGCCATTCGTTGGCGGGTGCGGAGACGAGAGCGATTGCCTGAGCCATGGGCGCGTTTTGCGCCCGGAGTCCTTACCGGCCCGTTAAAGAGCGCCCTGTTCGACCTTGGCGGGCATCTGCTGGCTGGCGCAGTGGAACGAGCCGCCGCCCATCAGGACGGCGTCGGCCATCAGGCCGATCGTGGCGCGATCGGGGAACAGTTCGGCGATGGCGGCGACACCGTCGGCATCGTGGACCGTTCCGTAGATCGGCACGACGACCAGCTTCGAGGTGATGGCGAAGTTCATGTAGGAGGCCGGTTCGACCCGGTCGCCGCTGGTGACGAGGCCGGGCGAGGGCACTTCGGCAACCTTGAGGCCGAAGGCGAGGGCGCGGGCCTTGGCGTCAGCGTAGATTTCGGCGTTGGGATCGCTGGGCCCGGTGGCGCGGGGGAGGGCGAGGACGCCGGGGGCGACGAAGCGGGCGAGATTGTCGACATGGCCGTCGGTGTGGTCGTTGATCAGGCCCTCGCCCAGCCACAGCACGCGGGTAAAGCCGAGGTCTCGCCGCAGGTTGGCCTCGATCTGCTCGCGCGAGAGGTTGGGGTTGCGGTTGGGATTGAGCAGGCATTGTTCGGTCGTGGCGACGAGGCCGGTGCCATCACAATCGAGCGCGCCGCCTTCGAGGATCCAGTCGGCGGCTTCCACGGCAAGGCCCGCGCTGGCGGCAAGGTCGGCGCCGATTTCCTGATCCCCGTCCATCAGGTACTTGCCGCCCCAGCCGTTGAAGGCGAAGCGATGCGCCCGGCGTTCACCACCTTCGGCGCAGAGCACCAGCGGGCCGGTGTCGCGCAGCCAGACATCGCCGTAAGTGCGCCGCTCGAGCCTGACCGAGGCGCTGGCGAGCCGGGCGGCGCGGGCCTCGTTGGCGGCGTCGCGCACGATCAGGCGCACTTCCTGGCCCATTTCGGCGACGGCGCTGGCGAAAGCGGCGATCTGTTCCTGCGCGGCGCCGAGGAAGCCGGGCCATTCGGTCTCGTCGTGCGGGAAGCCGATCCACAGCCAGTCCTGCGGGTGCCATTCGGGCGGCATGTGGAAGGGGGCGGACATGGCGGCAGATTCCTCGAAAAAGCAGGACCGGGCTGATGGCAAAGGGGCAGGGGAGAGGCAAGCGCCTTGATCCGCATCCGGGGAGCGGGCAGGGATAGGCTGTGAACGCCGCGACTGCCTATGACTGGGAAAACGCCCTTGCCCGGGCGCGTGCCCATTCCCCGTTTCTGTCCGGACTGCTCGACCGCCAGCCGGAACTGGCGGAGCGGCTGGAGGCCGGCGAAATGTCGGCCGCGCTTGGCTGGGCCCAGCGCGCCGGACAAGGCGCGCCGGATGTTTCCAGCGCGCTGCGCCGGGAGAAGCGCGGGCTGGCCCTTGCGCTGGGGCTGGGCGATCTGGCCGGGGCCCTGCCGCTGGCCGCGGTGATGCGCGAGCTTTCCGACTTTGCCGACCGCGCGCTGGATGCGGCCATCGCCGAGGCGATCACCAACCGGGTGCCCGATGCCGAGCCGGCCGGGTTCATCGCGCTGGCGCTGGGCAAGCACGGGGCACAGGAGCTGAACTACAGTTCGGACATCGACCCGATCCTGCTCTACGATCCCGAGACCCTGCCCCGGCGCGAGCGCGACGATCCGGGCGAGGCGGCGGCGCGGATCGCGCGGCGCGTGGTCCAGACCATGGGGCACATCGATGCCGAGGGCTATGTGTTCCGGGTGGACCTGCGCCTGCGCCCGGCCTCGGAAGTCTCGCCCCCGGCGATCCCGGTCGAGGCGGCACTGGCCCATTATGAATCAAGCGCGCTGGCCTGGGAACGGGCGGCCTTCATCCGGGCGCGAGCCTGCGCCGGGGATATCGATGAGGGGCGCGATTTCCTCAATGCGATCCGGCCGTTCGTCTGGCGCAAGAGCCTCGATTTCGGGGCGATTGCCGAGATCGGCAGGCTGACCGCGCGAATCCGCGAGAGCCACAAGGGCGCCTTGCAGCCGGGGCCGGGATTCAACCTCAAGACCGGGCGCGGCGGGATCCGCGAGGTGGAATTCTATGCCCAGACGCACCAGCTGATCCACGGCGGGCGCAACCCGGCCCTGCGCCTACGCGGCACGCGGGCAACGCTGGATGCGCTGGCCGAGGCGGGGATCATTGCCAGCGACGATGCCGCCGTGCTGGGCGAAAGCTATGACCGGCTGCGCGTGCTCGAACACCGCCTGCAAATGGTGCAGGACCAGCAGACCCATTCGCTGCCCGGCGACGAGGCCGGGCTCGACAATGTCGCGCGGCTCGACGGCCTGGCCGACGGGGCCGAGCTGGTGGCCGAGCTGGAGACGATCACCGAGGCAGTGGGGCGGCGCTATGACAAGCTGATCGCCGCCCATGGCAACCCTTCGGGCAAGGCCGTGGCCGTGCCCCGGCAGGAAGAGCCGGCCCAGCTGGCGCGCGAACTGGCGGAGCTGGGCTTTCCCGAGAGCGAACAGCTGGCCGAGCGGATCGAGGGCTGGCGGCAGGGCAAGGTGCGGGCGCTGCGCTCAGCCGCGGCCCGCGCCGCTTTCGAGACGATCCAGCCGGCCCTGTTGGCCGCGCTCGCCCGTTCGCCCGATCCGGCACGGGCCTTCAACCGCTGGGAGCAGCTGCTGGCCCGTCTGCCCAGCGCGCTCAACCTGTTTCACCTGCTGGAGGCGCGCCCGGCCCTGCTCGCGCTGATGGCCCAGGTGCTCAGCCTCGCCCCGCCGCTGGCCGATGCCCTGGCGCGGCGGGCCGATCTGCTCGATCCGCTGATCGACGCCACGGCCTTCGACCTGCCGGGCAGCGTGAGCGAGCTCGCCCGCGACTTTGCCGATGGCGAGGACGGCGACGATTACCAGCGCATGCTCGACCGGGTGCGGCGGCGGGTGAGCGAAGTGCGCTTTGCCCTTGGCGTGCAGTTGATCGAGGGGGCGACCGATCCGCTCGCCATCGCGGCGGCATCCTCACGCGTGGCCGAAGCGGCGCTGACCGTGCTGGCGCGGGCAACGATCGCCGAATTCCGCCAGGCCCACGGGGTGGTGCCGGAGAGCGAGCTGGTGATCCTCGGCCTCGGCCGGTTCGGCGGCGGCGCCCTGACCCATGCCTCGGACCTCGACATCGTTTACCTGTTCACCGGCGATCACGAGGCCGAGAGCGACGGGCCGCGCCCGATCGGGGCGACGCTCTACTACAACCGGCTGGCCCAGCGGATCAGCGGGGCGCTGTCGGTGCCGACCGCCGAGGGGGCGCTCTACGAGGTGGACACCCGGCTGCGCCCCTCGGGCACGCAGGGCCCGCTGGTGGTGAGCTACGATTCGTTCGAGCGCTACCAGTGCGAGCAGGCCTGGACCTGGGAGCACATGGCGCTGTGCCGGGCGCGGGTCCTGCTGGGCTCGGCCCCGGCCGCCACCGCGCTGGGCGAAGTGATCGAGCGGGTGCTGACCGCCCCGCGCGAGGCGGGCAAGCTGAGGGCCGAAGTGCTAGAAATGCGCAGCAAGATGGCGCAGCACAAGCCGGCGAAAGGCCCGCTCGATGCCAAGCTGGGCCGGGGCGGGCTGGTCGACCTGGAATTCATCGTCCACTATCTGCAATTGCGCCACGGGGTGGGGCTTTCGCCCTATCTGCCCCTGGCCATCGCTGCACTGGCCAAAGCGGGGCTATGCCCGGCGGGACTGGGCGCTGCCCATGACCGGCTGACGCGGCTGCTGGTCTCGGTCCGGCTGCTGGCGCCCGATGGCGAGGAGCCAGCCGAAGGCCCGCGCGCGGCGCTCGCCAAGGCCTGCGGGTGCGACGATTGGCAAGCTGTTTTGACCAGCTTCGCCGAGGCCCGCGCGGTGGTGCGCAGCGCCTGGGGCGAGGTGTTCGGCGAGGAACTGGAGAGCGAATGATGATCAAGCCGATGGTGGGCGCGGCCCTGCCCGATATTGTGCTGGAAGCGCCCGATGGCAGCGCGGTGAAGCCCTCGGACTTTGCCGGGCGCAAGCTGGTCCTGTTCTTCTACCCCAAGGACGATACCCCCGGCTGCACCACGGAAAACATCGACTTTTCCGCGCTCTCGGCCGATTTTGCGGCGGCGGATACCGCCCTGCTCGGCATTTCCAAGGACCCGCCGGCCAAGCATGCGAAGTTCATCGCCAAGCATGGCCTGTCCGCACCGCTCGCCACCGATGCGGCCGAGGGCGGCCTGTCCGACGCGCTGGGGATCTGGACCGAGAAGGTCAATTACGGCCGGACCTACATGGGCATGGTGCGCACGACGATCCTGCTCGGGCGCGACGGCAAGGTCGCGCGGGTGTGGGACAAGGTGAAGGTCAAGGGCCATGCCGCCGAAGTGCTCGAAGCGGCGCGGGCGCTCGATTGAGTTCGCCACGATGAACAAGCCGAGGGCAGGCGAACGGAGCCTGGCCGCCGCGATCCGCGCGGCGCTGGTCGAATGCGAGCCCTATCGCAAGGTGATGCTGACACGGGCCGCGGCGCGCGACTGGCGGGCCGGGCGGCTGGCCTTCGTGTTCGACGTGGACATGCCCGACCGGCCGGGGCGGCCCGAGGCCCCCGAGCTGCTGCCCCCGAACCGGATGCCCAAGCGCGGGCGCGGCAATTCCGAGCGTGGGCGGATCGCGCTGTGGCACGCGCTGGCCCATATCGAGTTCGTCGCGATCGATCTCGCGCTCGACATGGTCGGGCGCTTCGGCGCGGAAATGGGGGAGGAATTCGTCAGTGATTTCCTCGCGGTCGCCGCCGACGAGGCGCTGCACTTTGGGCTGATCGCGCGGAAGCTGCGTTCGCTGGGCAGTTTCTATGGCGCCCTGCCGGCGCATGACGGGCTGTGGGAATCGGCCCATGCCACGCGGCACGACGTGGCCGCCCGGCTGGCCGTGGTGCCGATGGTACTGGAGGCGCGCGGGCTCGACGTCACGCCGGGAACGCTCGTTCGGGTGCGCGAGAGCGGCGATGAAAACGGGGCGCGAATTCTCGAACGAATCCTTGACGATGAGATTCGCCACGTCCGGTTCGGGTCAACGCATTTCGCCGCAGTCTGTGCGCTCAATGGTGAATCGGTGGAAAACCATTGGAAAACCTTGGTCCAGCGGTACTTCAGGGGCCTGATTAAGCCACCGTTCAACGACTCGGCGCGCCAAGCTGCCGGTCTATCGCGCAGTCTCTATGGTGGTGTTGCCATGTCGGAACAGGACAGGTAGCCCACAACCACCGAGACGGCGGGGGGTTCCGACCATCTCAGAAAAATCGCGGTTTCTTCAGGCTGACCAGAGCCGGGGAGACTGAAAGACAGGGGTCTGCATGGCCCGCCTGCCTTCAACGGCAGGCGTGTGCCGGACAACAAGGTAGTAACTGAGTGGTCGCTCTTGTGTTTTTCCCGAAGTTTCGCGCCCTTGTGGCGATGGCGGCTGCTGCCGCCTCGCTCTTCAACGTGAACCCGGTCCTCGCCAACGCCAGCGCCAATGCTGATGTACTTGCCCCGCTGCGCGCCGCCGAGGCGACCAAGCAGCAGAGCGGCGACGAGGAATTCCGCCAGCTCTTCGCTTCATGGAAGCAGATGGACAAGCCCGCCGCCCGCCAGAACCTGGTGGCGATGCAGCCGCGCATCGGCGGCACCATCCCCGGTTTCGGCCCCAGCTTCGGCGCCTCGCAGCCGGTCTCCATTCCCTCGCTGATCCCGCTCGACAACGTCCGCCTCTCCAGCGACTACGGCATGCGCACGCACCCGGTCCTGGGTGGCAAGCGCGCCCACAAGGGCGTTGACCTTGCCGCGCCGGTCGGCACCCCGATCCGCGCTTCGGCCGACGGCGTCGTCAGCCGCGCCGACTGGTTCAGCTCCTACGGTCTTTACGTCAGCCTCGAGCATGGCGGCCAGATCGAAACCCGTTACGGCCACATGTCGCGCCTCAACGTCGCGGCGGGCCAGACCGTCCACAAGGGCGACATCATCGGTTACGTCGGCACCACCGGCCGCTCGACCGGCCCGCACCTCCACTACGAAGTGCGCATCGCCGGCGAAGCCGTCAGCCCGATCCCCTACCTCCAGAACGGCAAGGTCGAACGCCTCGGCAAGGACGCGGGCGAACTGGCCATGGGCAGCGGAGACGAATAAGCGAGCAATTCGCACACCGAACCGCGCAAACAAGACGCGGGCGGAAAGACGCACTTTGGAGAGGGTGCATCGGAAATCGGGCGGCCACTGGCCGCCCTTTTTCTTTGAGGCCCCGGCATATCCTCGGCTCGCTTCTGCCCATTTCGGTGATTCGATTGAGTCAGGGCGCAAGAACGGGTATCTTCGGGACGGACGGGAAATGGCACATCCAGGAGATGTGTAATGACCCAGATCGATGCTTCGATCGGGCGTATCGCTTGTTCCGCGATTGCGACTTGCAGCATGGCTCTTGCCGCTTGCGGCGAAGGAGGCGGCACTATCGCCTCGGCATCAATGCCGATCGCCGCGCCGCAAGTCCCTGCCTCGGCGCCTCCAGCGGCGGTCAGACCGAGCCAGACCTCCGGAACCTATCTCGCCATCTCGACCCAGCCGGGCCAGCTGACCATCACGGTTGACAAGGCTACCGGCACCTACAGTTTGACCTCCACGGATCCTACCATCCTTCCCGTCAACCAGGCCAGTCTTACCCAGGTCCATAGTGGGAGCGGACTCCAAGGGACAACCCTGCCGTCGGGCGACCGGGTCAAGAGCTACCTCTGGCTGTGGCAGATCGGGAGCGCGCAGCATGTCGACATGGGTGAATGGTTGTACCAGGTCTTGGCACCGGCACCCGACGATACGGAAAAGAAGACTGTCCTGACCTATTTCGTCTTTGGCGACCGCACTCCCGCCGCAGACATGCCCCTCACCGGCAGGGCGACTTACAGCAGGGTTGCCACGAACCTGGCCTGTGATTGTTACGCCACGATCAATCTTTCCGCGGACTTCGGCGCCGGATCGATCGCGACCACATTGGCAGCCGTTGGCCAGATGTTCGACGGGCGCGATCACGACCTGCAGGCATCCGGACAAGGATCCATTTCGACGACCGGCACTTTCGGCCTTGGCCTGGCCGGGACCAGCAAGGCCGCCGTGACCAGTGGCGGCACCGAGACCCTTGCGGTGAACGGGCGCATGGACGGAGCCTTTTTCGGTCCGAAAGCCGGAGAGATCGGCGGCGCCTTCGCGTTACAGACGCCGCAGGGCGACAGGTTTTTCGGAACCTTCGCCGGAGCGAAGGACTGACGGCGCGGCGACCGCGCAAACGATGGCCGGCGCCGCCCGGTCAGTCCTTAGTCAGAGCCCGAGCAGCCGTTTCGCCATGGCGCGGGTTTCGTCGGCCATGTCGGGGCGGTCCAGCGCCAAGGCCAGCGTGGCCTCGACGAAACCGATCTTCGAGCCGCAGTCATAGCGCTTGCCGGCGAAAGTGACCGCGTGGAACGGCTGGGTGCCGATCATCCGGGCCATGGCATCGGTCAGCTGGATTTCGCCGCCGGCACCCTTTTCCTGGCATTCGAGCGTGCGCATCACCTCGGGCTGGAGGATGTAGCGGCCGGAGATGATGAGGTTGGAAGGCGCGTCTTCCCGCTTCGGTTTCTCGACCAGGCCGGTAACCTCGGTCAGGCTGGCCGACACTTTCGCGCCGGGGGCGATCACGCCGTAGCTGGAGACTTCGTCTTCCGGGACTTCGAGCACCGAGATCAGGTTGCCGCCGACCTGGTTATAGGCCTCGACCATCTGCTTCATGCAGCCGGGCGCACCGATCATCAGTTCGTCGGGCAGAAAGATCGCAAAAGGTTCCTCGCCCACGATGGCCCGGGCGCACCAGATGGCGTGGCCGAGCCCCAGCGGCACCTGCTGGCGCACGGCGACGAGGTTGCCCGGCTGGATCCGGGTGGCAGCGAGGATATCGAGCACCTTGCCGCGATCGGCCATGGTCGCCTCAAGCTCGAAGGCGGTGTCGAAATGCTCGACGATCGCGGTCTTGCCGCGGCCGGTGACGAAGATCAGCTGTTCGATGCCGGCCTCGCGCGCCTCGTCCACCGCATACTGGATCAGCGGCCGGTCGATAATCGGCAGCATTTCCTTGGGGATTGCCTTCGTCGCCGGAAGAAAGCGGGTGCCGAGGCCGGCAACCGGGAACACGGCCTTGCGGATCGGTTTGCGCACGTTGAATTAAGCCCCTGAGCAGAAAGGTTATTGCCATCGCGACCCGCGCTGCACTGCAGCTAAGCAGAATGCCGGAGGCAGTTCAATCCTGCGCCCGCAAGGTTGCAGCCGTGCGAAAGGTGGCGGGGGACGCGCCCGGCTTATTGCGGGACGGGACGCAGCCCACTACACGGCTGGGATGGACAAGATCATCATCGAGGGGGGCAAGCGGCTTTCGGGCACGCTGCCGATTTCCGGAGCCAAGAATTCCGCGCTGACCCTGCTGCCGTGCGCCCTGCTGACGGACGAGCCGCTGACCCTGCGCAACCTGCCGCGGCTGGCCGACATCGACGGGTTCCAGCACCTGCTCAACCAGTTCGGCGTGACCACGACGATCGCTGGTTCGCGGCCAGAGGACTTTGGCCGGGTGATGACCCTCGCCGCCACGCGGATGACCTCGACCGTGGCGCCCTATGAACTGGTGCGCAAGATGCGTGCCTCGATCCTCGTGCTCGGGCCGATGCTGGCGCGGATGGGCGAGGCGACCGTTTCGCTGCCCGGCGGCTGCGCCATCGGCAACCGCCCGATCGACCTGCACCTCAAGGCGCTTGAAGCGCTGGGCGGACAAATCGAACTGGCCGCCGGCTACGTTCGCGCGATTGCTCCCGATGGCGGCCTGCCGGGCGGGCGCTATTCCTTCCCGGTGGTCTCGGTCGGCGCGACCGAGAACGCACTGATGGCCGCCGTGCTGGCCAAGGGCAAATCGACCCTGCACAATGCCGCTCGCGAGCCCGAGATCGTCGACCTGTGCCGCCTGCTGGTCGCGATGGGCGCGCAGATCGAGGGGATCGGCACCTCCGACCTGACCATCCACGGCGTGCCGCGCCTGCACGGCGCGACGTACCGGGTCATGTCCGACCGGATCGAGGCTGGCTCCTATGCCTGCGCCGCCGCCATCACCGGGGGCGAGGTGACCCTGCAGCACGCGGTAATCGAGGAGATGGAGGCGACCGTCCAGGCCCTGCGCGACGCCGGGGTGATCGTCGAGCCGCGGGCAGACGGGATCTATGTCGCCGCCGACGGCCCGCTCAAGGCGGTCACGCTCTCCACCGCGCCCTATCCCGGTTTCGCCACCGACATGCAGGCCCAGCTGATGGCCCTGCTGTGCCGCGCCGAGGGGGCCAGCGTGCTGACCGAGACGATCTTCGAGAACCGCTACATGCACGTGCCCGAGCTCAACCGCATGGGCGCGCACATCGAGACCAAGGGCCGCACCGCCGTGGTCCACGGGGTGGGCAAACTGACCGGGGCCGAAGTGATGGCGACCGACCTGCGCGCCTCGATGAGCCTCGTGATCGCCGGCCTTGCCGCCGAGGGCGAGACCCAGGTCCACCGGCTCTACCACCTCGACCGCGGCTATGAGCGGCTGGAGGAAAAGCTGGCTCTGGTCGGCGCGCAGATCGAGCGGGTTGGCGGAGATTAAACGCGGAACCCGGGAACCTGACTGACCTCCTCGCGCGTTGATGGAATGAAAGCCCTTCAGCCTCGAGGAGTATTCCGATGGCCCTGTTCAAGCTCGCGTGTGTCAGCGCCGCTGCCTACGCGCTCTATCGCTACGCTACCCACCAGCGACAACACGAAGGCCATGTCGCTTTCGCCGACGGTGAGACCAACGGCGCCAACTTCACCAAGGTCCGCCACGCCGGGCCGCAGGGAATGCGGTCCGATCCGCCCGAGTGGGACAAGACCGACGAAGCCAGCGACGAAAGCTTCCCGGCCAGCGATCCGCCGGGCACCTATTGATGATCGCGCCGTTTTTCGTTCGCGAAGCGCATTAAAAAATTGTTTTAGAAAGAAGGGTTTATGCAGGGGCTAATACCCCTGCACCCCTGTTCTTTGCCGTTGCGAATCCATGCCGCGTTGAACTGACACCGCAAGGCTGACAGGTCCGGGGTCTGGGGCTTAGTTTACCCTGAGCGGCCGGCCTGCCGGCCAGCCGAAGGGGCCCCAGGACTTCCCACTTTCTTTCTTCCCGAAATCTATTCCGCTTCGCGGATTTGCAGGCGCGCCACGAGCCAGCAGCGCACCGCCCCGGCAAGGCCGGGCGGCGTGGGCGCGACGATGCGTTCGGAGTCGATCCTGCCGACGAGGGCGTTGATCGGCAGGCCCTCGGCCTCGGCGGCGGCGTGGAGCATGTCCCAGAACAGAGGTTCGAGGCTGATCGAGGTCTTGTGGCCGGCGATTTCGACCGAGCGCTTGACCGGCGGGTGGAAGAGGTCGTCGTCGTCCATCACAGCAGGACGTCCGCAGCGTGGAGGAGGAGGCCGACGCTGCCGCCGACGAGGGTGCCGTTGATCCGGATGAACTGGAGATCGCGGCCGACGGCGCCTTCGATCCGGGTGGTGACGGTTGAGCTGTCCCAGCCTTTGACGGTTTCGGAGACGAGGCGGACGATCTGGTCGCCATAGCGGTGAGCCGTGCCGACGAGGGTGCGGCGCGCGAAGCGGTTGACGAGGCGCTGGAGGTGGGGGTCGTCGCGCAGGGCTTGGCCCAACTCGCCGCTGGCACGGCCGATAGCCTCGCCGATCGGGCCGGAGAGGGCGCCGGACGGATCGCGCAGGGCGCGCAAGCTGGCGGCGCGCAGGCGCTCCCACATCGCGTCGAGCCATGCCGCGATGGCCGGGTTGGCGAGCAGTTCGCCCTTGAGCGCGGCGACGCGGGCCTGAGTGGCGGGATCGTGAGCGAGATCGCGGGCGAGGGTTTCGAGACCTTCCTCGGCCTTGCGGCGCAGAGGGTGGTTCGGATCGACCATGCATTCGGCGAGGAGCTTGTAGAGCCCGTCGAGGATGGCATTGGCGAGACGTTCGTCGAGCCCGGTCCAGCGCAGGACGGCGTTGGCGCGGTCGTGAATCAGGGCGCGAATCATGCCCTCGTTGGCCTCGAGCGTGAGGCCGGCCCAGTGGAGCAGGCTTTCGAGCACGGCAAGGTGGCGCCTGTCAGCAATGGCGGCGGCGAGCATCTGGCCGAGCAGCGGGGCGAGGTCGAGCTTTTCGAGCTGCGTGCGGAGCCCGCCCTTGACCATGGCGCCAAGCTGTTCGGGATCGAGCGCTTCGAGCACGTCGGCGAGGAGATCGGCCCCGCCTTCGCGCAAGCGCGAGGGGCCGCCGCGCGGAGCCGCGAGGAAGTCCCCCGCCATGGCGGCCAGGTTCATCGCCCCGAGGCGGCGGGCGACAACCTGGGGGGTGAGGAAATTGGCACGCAGGAAGGCGGCCATCGAATCGGCGATGCGGTCCTTGTTTTCCGGGATGATCGCGGTGTGCGGGATCGGTAGGCCGAGGGGATGACGGAACAGGGCGGTGACGGCGAACCAGTCCGCCAGTCCGCCGACCATGGCCGCCTCGGCGAACGACAGGGCCCAGCCCCAACCGGGATGGGCCGGTGCCATGTGGCGGGCGAGCAGGAACAGGCTGGCCATGGCGACCAGCAGGCCGGTTGCCACCCGGCGCATGGTCCGGGCGCGATCGGGGGCGATTGCTGCGGTCGCGATCACTCGGCCGGGAGCTGCGCGTCTGGGCGGTCAGCCTGGGCGGGCAGGGCGTGGTGCGGCTCGAAGGTCAGGAACCGGCGGCGCAGCAGCGGGCCGACCCGCTTTTCAAAGCCGTCGGCAAGGCTGAAGGCGGCCGGGACGATCAGCAGGGTCAGCGCGGTCGACAGGATCAGGCCGCCGATCACGACGATGCCCATCGGCGCGCGCCAGGCCGCATCGCCCGAGAGCGAGACCGCCGTGGGGACCATGCCGGCGGTCATCGCCACGGTGGTCATCACGATCGGCACGGCGCGCTTGTGGCCGGCTTCGACCACGGCCTCGAACTTGGACTTGCCGGCCGCCATTTCCTCGATCGCGAAGTCGATCAGCAGGATCGAGTTCTTGGCGACGATGCCGAACAGCATGAGGATGCCGATGATCACCGGCATCGAGATCGGCTGGCCAGTGATCAGCAGGGCAATCAGACCGCCGAGCGGGGCGAGGAACAGCGAGCCCATGTTGACCAGCGGCGAGACGAAGCGGTGATAGAGCAGGACCAGCACCGAGAAGACCAGCAGGATCCCGGCCACCACGGCGAAGGCGGCGTTGACGATCATCTCGTTCTGCCAGCGGTCCTCGCCAAACAGGGTGTTCGTGACCCCGGCGGGCAGGTTCTTCATGACCGGCAGGGCATTGATCGCGGTCATCGCATCGCTCTTGATCACGCCGCGGGCGAGATCTGCCCCGATGAAGACGCGGCGCTGCTGGTTGTAGCGCTGGATCGAGGTGGGCCCCGAACCGAAGGCGATGTCGGCCACGCGCGAGAGGGGAACCGTGCCGCCGCTAGCCGTCGGCACGGGCAGGTTGGCGATGTTGGAGAGATCGCGCCGGGCCGATTCGGGCATCCGCACCCGGATCGGCACCTGCCGGTCGGACAGCGAGAACTTGGCGGCGTTCTGGTCGATCTCGCCGATCGTGGCGATGCGGATTGCCTGGCTCATCGCCTGGGTGGTGACCCCGAGGCTGGCGGCAAGGTCCATGCGCGGGGTGATGACCACCTCGGGCCGGCGCATGTCGGCCGAGACGCGCGGGGCGACTACGCCGGGAATGCCCTTCATCTGTTCGACGAGGGTGGCGGCGGTCTGTTCGAGCAGGCGCGAATCGGTGCCGGCGAGCATGACCGAGATCGGCCGCCCGCTGCCCCCGCCGCCGCCCATGCCCATGGACTGGAAGGTAACCCGGGCATCGGGGATCTGTTGCAGGCTCGGAGTCATTTCCCGC
Source organism: Novosphingobium flavum (assembly GCF_014230315.1). Taxonomy (GTDB): domain Bacteria; phylum Pseudomonadota; class Alphaproteobacteria; order Sphingomonadales; family Sphingomonadaceae; genus Novosphingobium; species Novosphingobium flavum. The sequence goes on from NZ_JACLAW010000002.1 coordinate 234,909, forward strand.
TGGAATTCGACCAGCTTCTTGTCGCGGTCCTTGCGCATGACCAGGAAAACGCGCGCCGAGCCTTCCGAGATCCGCTCGAGCACGGATTCCACCTCGGGCCGGGCACGGAGCAGCCCGGCGACCTCGCCGGAGACCTGCTCGGTCTGCCGGAGGGTGGTGCCGGGGACCATCTCGACCCGGACCTGGGCGATATTGCCATTTTCGTCGGGGAAGAACTGCGAGGGGACGATGAAGAACATCGAAGCGGTCAGCAGCAGGGCGCCGAGGGCCATGCCGATCATTGCCACGCGGTGATCGCGCAGGCGGGCGGCGAGGCGCTGGCCAATAGTCAGGTGCCCGGCGGCGCCCCGGTGGCGGGCACGGTAGGCTTCGGCCTTCGAGGCATCGAGCGACCAGTGCAGGACCTTGAGGTAGCGGTCCATCCACGCCCCGCCGGCATGTTCGGCCTCGCCATGCGCCTTGATGAAATAGGCCGCGACCATCGGCGTGATCATCCGCGCGACGGCAAGGCTCATCAGCACCGAGACCACCACGGTCAGGCCGAAGTTCTTGAAGAACTGCCCCGAGACGCCCGGCATCAGGCCCACCGGCAGGAACACCGCGACGATCGAGAAGGTGGTGGCGACGACCGCGAGGCCGATCTCGTCCGCCGCGTCGATCGAGGCCTGGTAAGCGGTCTTGCCCATGCGCATGTGGCGCACGATGTTCTCGATCTCGACGATCGCGTCGTCGACCAGCACGCCCGCGACGAGGCCGAGTGCGAGCAGCGACATCTGGTTGAGGGTGAAGCCGAGCAGGCTCATGAACCAGAAGGTGGGAATGGCCGAGAGCGGGATGGCAAGGGCCGAAACCGCGGTTGCCCGCCAGTCACGCAGGAAGAAGAAGACCACGACCACGGCGAGGACCGCGCCTTCGACCATGGCCGACATCGAGCTTTCGTATTGCCGCTTGGTATAGTCGACCGTGTTGACCAGCTTGGTGAACCTGATCCCGGGATTGGCCTTCTCGATATCGCGCAGGGCGGCCTCGGTCGCGTCGTAGACGCTGACGTCGGAGGCGCCGCGCGCGCGGGTGATGCCGAAGGTGACGACCTGCTTGCCGTTCATCTTGGCGATCGAGGTGACCTCGGCCTGACTGTCGCGCACCGTCGCCACGTCGGCCAGCTTGATCGTGCGCCCGCCGCCGAGCGGGATCTGGGTCTGCGACAGTTCATAGGCATCGGCGGCATTGCCGAGCACGCGGACCGACTGGCGCGAACCGGCGATTTCGGCCCGGCCGCCGGCGGCATTGGTGTTGAGCAGGCGCAGCTGGGTGTTGACCTGGGCCGCCGTGACCCCGGCCGACTGCATTCGCGCCGGATCGAGGGTGACGAGAATTTCGCGGTTGACCCCGCCGCCGCGCCCGACCGTCGCCATGCCGTCGATCGAGAGCAGGCGCTTGGCCACGGTATCGTCGATGAACCACGAGAGCTGCTCGAGGGTCATGTCGTCGGCCGAGACGGCGAAATAGGCGATCGGCTCGGACGAAGTCTGGGCCTTGATTACCGAGGGTTCGAGAATCCCGTCCGGCAGGTCGCCGCGGGCCTGGTCGACCGCGTTCTTGACCTCGTTTACCGCCTCGATGATGTCGTCCCCGATCTGGAACTCGATCATGGTCAGGCTCTGGCCTTCGGACGCGGTCGAACTGATAGACTGGACCCCCGAGACCGAGCGCACGGCGGATTCGATCCGCTGGGTGACCTGTTTCTCGATCTCGGTCGGCGCGGCGCCGGGCTGGGTGATCGTGACGATCACCATCGGGAATTCGATGTCTGGCTGCTGCTGCACCTCCATCCGGGCGAAGCTGACGAGGCCCATCAGCATCAGCCCGGCGAAGATCACCAGCGGAACGACCGGGTTGCGGATCGACCAGGCCGAGATGTTGCGCAGGCTCATCGGATCGCCCTGCCGCTCAACGCGCCGCGGCGGCGGCCGGTTTGGGATTCACCGTCTCGCCCGGCTGGAGGAAACCGCCGGCGCGCAGGACCACCCGCTCGCCGCCCGACAGGCCCGAGATCACGGCGATGCCGTCGGCGCTGACCGTGCCGGTCTTGACAGTGCGGCGTTCCACCTTGTTGCCGGGGCCGACGACGTAGACGAACGCGCCGTTTGCGTCCGACATCAGGGCGGATTCGGGCAGCTTGGGCGCGACCACCGTGCCGCTGGCGATCTCCACGCTGGCGAAGCCGCCCGGGCGCAGTTCGGGCGCATAGGCAAGCGCGACGCGCGCCGTGCCCTGGCGGGTGGCGGGATCGATCACCGGCGAGACCTGCCAGACCTGTCCAGTGAAGCTGCGGCTCGACCCGACCGGGGTGACCTTGGCCTGGATGCCCGGACTGAGCCCGGCGAGATCGGTTTCGGAAACCCGGGCGAGAATTTCCAGCTCGCCGCCCTTGGCGATGCGGAACAGCACGCCGCTGCCGGCGCCGACCACCTGCCCGCGCTCGACCCCGCGTTCGAGCACGAGACCGTCTTCCGGCGCGAGGATGTTGAGGCGGCCCGCCTGGGCGCGCAGCTGGCCGAGCTGGGCGCGGGCTACATTGACCTGGGCCACGGCGGCATCGCGCGTGGCGGTCAGCCGGTCGACGTCCGCGCGGGAGATGAAGCCGCGATCGACCAGCTTGAGGGCGCGGTCGAGATTGGCCTGGGCGAGACGGGCATTGGCGGCCGCGACCTCGACCTGGGCCGACTGGCTGGCCTGCTGCTGGACCTGGACCGAACGATCGACCACGGCGAGGACCTGGCCCCGGTGGACCCAATCCCCCGCCTCGACCCGGACATCGACCACCTGGCCGCCCTCGCCGACCGAACCGACCGGCATTTCGCGGCGGGCCGCAATGGTGCCGGTGACGTTGATGATCCCGGGAATCGTGGCACGGCCGGGCGTGATCACGCTGACCGTGGCGGCCTGGCGGGCCGTATCGGCCGCGCTGTCTTCATCCTCGCCGCGGTGGGCCCAGTAGTAGAGGCCGCCAAGCAGCAGGACCGCGACCAGCCCGGCGAGCCATGGCTTGCGGCGGGCACGGTCAGCCCACGAGGCGGCGACGGGCACTTCCTGCCCGATTCCGTCCGTCCCTATCCGCGCCTCGTAATTCATCGTCACACTCGCCCCGTCGGCCAGGCGGCGGCCGGGCCCAGTCCGTTCCGCGAAATCGCGGCACGGATCATTGCCCCGAACGCCTAGGCGCCGGGCCTTGCAGACATAGGCGCCGCACTGCGGCATGGCAATCCGCGCGTTCCTGCGTAGAGCCAAACCTTTGCGGTAACTGGGAAAGGCACGACCAGGCCGCCAAACGACAACGGCCGGGCCTTGCCGGCCCGGCCGTCCTGTGGCGCAGCGCGGGCGCCTGCCGCGCCGTGCTCAGTACTTGAGCTGGCGTTCGTAGAGATCGCGGTAATGCTGGATGCGGGTGACGCGGAGCCCCTGCATTCCCGAACGGTCCACCGCGCGCTGCCACGAGGCGAATTCCTCGAGCGTGAGGTTGTAGCGCTCGCAGGCTTCCTCGATTGTCAGCAGGCCGCCGTTCACGGCTGCGACGACTTCGGCCTTGCGGCGAACGACCCAGCGGGTGGTGGTGGGCGGCGGCAGCGAATCCAGCGTGAGCGGTTCGCCAAGCGGGCCGATGACCATGGCCGGTCGGATGTTCTGGTTCTCGATCATAGCATTCCTCGGTCACCGGGTGTGGGAGAAGCGGCGACGGGTTTCATGATGACCCGTTCGTCTTTGCCATTGGCCGAACAAACAGGGTTAACGACCGGTCGGCGCTCCCGGCAGGCATGAAGCACCGCTTCGCCCGAGGCGGCGAAGCCGCCGCCGGGGAGGAGCGATTCGCCCGACGCAGCCAGGGTATGGTGCAGTGCATGGATCGCGGAAAAGCGGGCGCGCAGGGCCATCCAGTCCGGATGGCGCGCTTCAAGGTCATCCGCCGCGATTTCGCCACGCACCACCGCAGAGCCGGCGAAAAGGCCGATTCGCGGCAGGGGTGCGGGGCCGCGGGGCCCTTCATCGAAGTCATATCCCATCTGCATGAGGGAGGTCATAACCCCGTTTGGTCAACGTCCCGTAAAGACGGGTTTTACCTGCCGGTCAGGATGGTTAATTTGCGGCAACACCACGGTTTTTGGCGATTCAGCTGGCCGCGTGTATGGGGCAGGTCATGGAAATGCCCTTAACCACTGCTGTTGGCGAAGACCTTGCCGCCCTGTTCCAGCTCGCTCCGGCGGCCGATGGAACCCTGGCCGGCAAGCGCATCGTCGTCGCCATGTCGGGCGGGGTGGACTCCTCGGTGGTGGCCGCGCTGGCGGCGCAGAGCGGGGCCGAGGTGATCGGCGTGACCCTGCAGCTCTATGACTACGGTGCCGCGACCGGACGCAAGGGCGCCTGCTGCGCCGGCGACGACATCCGCGACGCGCGGGCCGTGGCCGACCGGCTCGGCATTGCCCACTATGTGTTCGATCATGAGAGCGCCTTCCGCGAGGAAGTGGTCGAGCGCTTTGCCGACGATTACCTTGCCGGGCGCACCCCGATCCCCTGCATCCGCTGCAACATGGGGCCCAAGTTCACCGACCTTTTCGCCATGGCGCGCGAGCTCGGGGCCGATTGCCTTGCCACCGGGCACTATGTGCGGCGGGTGACGGGTCCGGCCGGGGCGGAGCTGCACCGCGCGCTCGATCCGGCGCGCGACCAGTCCTACTTCCTTTATGCCACGACCGAGGCGCAGCTGGACTTCCTGCGCTTTCCGCTGGGGGGCCTGCCCAAGAGCGCAGTACGCGAACTGGCGGCTGCGGCCGGGCTGAAGGTGGCCGCCAAGCCGGACAGCCAGGACATCTGTTTCGTGCCCGACGGCGACTATGCCAAGGTGGTGCGCGCCGTGCGGCCCGAGGGCGCGGCGGCGGGCGAGATCGTCCACGCGACGAGCGGCGAGGTGCTCGGCCACCACAAGGGCGTGATTCACTATACTGTCGGCCAGCGCCGGGGGCTGGAGATCGGCGGCCAGCCCGAACCGCTGTACGTGACCGGGATCGACGCGCCGGCGCGCCGGGTACTGGTCGGCCCGCGCAGCCTGCTGGCAGTGAGCGCGGCGCGGCTGACCGAGACCAACCGAATCGGCCCGCTGCCTGACGCCCCGCTGCTGGCCAAGGTCCGCTCGCTGGCGAAGCCGGTGCCGGTGACGCTGGAGGGTCCGCTCGGCGAGGGGACGGAGACGGTGATCCGCTTTGCCAGCCCGGAATATGGCGTGGCGCCGGGGCAGGCGGCCGTGCTCTATGCCGGGGAACGGGTGATCGGCGGCGGCTGGATCGAGGAAACCAGCGCGGCCTGAGGGCGGCCGGCGCTCAGCCGCGCCACGGCTCCAGCACGCATCCCTGCCCTTCGCGGAAGGTCGCGGTCTGGCTGGCGAAGAAGGGGACGCGCGCGGTGACCGCACGGGCATCCTCGTCCTCGCTCAGCATGACCATGGCCATGCCCGGCTCGAAATCGCCCCGGCAGTCGGACAAGGCGCGGCCCGCGACATAGCGGCACGAACAGGCGATCCGCGCCCCGAACGCGCTTCCGGCCAGCGCGGTCTGACGCAGCGGCACCCAGTAGAGCGCGCCGACCAGCAGGGCGGCGAGCAGGGCAGCAACGGTCAGCCGCCGGCTCCATTTCCGGTTTCCCTTGCCCTGACCAGTGGATCGGTTTTGCTTTGCAGTTGCCATCGGCGCTCGTTCTTCGCATGACCTCGCGCGCCTCCATCATCCCGTCCGGACAAATGCCGCCGCGCCACCTGCCTCTTATCCTTGCGCTTGCCGCCCTGCCAGCCCTTGCCGCCTGTTCGGGCGGCGGGGCGGCGGATAAGCCGCTGAGCGATCAGGCCATGGCCGCGGTTGTCGCCGATCCGGGGATCGCGCGCGAGCCATTGGCGCGGGCGGTGGACGAACTGTTTGCCGATTCGAAGGCCGGGGAAACGCGGGGGCTGGTCGTCGTCTATGCCGGCAAAGTCGTGGCGCAGCGCTACGGCGCGGGCTTTACCGCCGACACGCGGCAGATCGGCTGGTCGATGGCCAAGACCGTGACCGGCGTGCTCACCGGCCTGCTGGTGGCAGACGGACGGCTGCGCCTGGACGAGAGCGTGCCGATCCCGGCATGGCAGCGCAGCGGCGATCCGCGCGGGGAAATCACCCTGCGCCAACTGCTGCAGATGCGCTCGGGCCTGAGGCACAGCGAGCGCGCGCCGCGCCGGGCCGAGAGCGACCAGGTGCGGATGCTGTTCACCGACGGCCGCGACGACATGGCCGCCTATGCCGAGGCCCAGCCGCTCGAGGCCGAGCCCGGGCGGACCTGGAAGTATTCGAGCGCGACCAGCGTGATCCTCGCCGACGTGGCCGCCCGGGTCCTTGCCGAAGGGGCCGATCCGGCGCGGCGGCGGCAGGTCGTGGCCGACTATCTCAAGGCCCGGCTGTTCGCGCCGCTGGGGATGAGGTCGATGACCGCCGAGTTCGACGCGGGCGGGACTTTCATCGGTTCCTCCATGGTCTGGGCGACGGCGCGGGACTGGGCGCGCTTCGGCGAATTCCTGCGCAGCGGCGGGGCCGTGGCGGGGGCGCAGATCCTGCCGCGCGGCTGGGTGGAGTTCATGACCACGCCCGCACCGCGCAATCCGGGCTATGGCGGGCAGCTCTGGCTCAACCGCCCGCAGGCGAATGGCGAGACCGTGCTCCTGCCCGGCCGGGCGCCGCAGAGCCTGTTCGGCATGGTCGGCCACGCCGGGCAATATGTGCTGGTCTCGCCCGCCCAGAAGCTGACCGTGGTACGGCTGGGCGAAAGCCGCGAGGACGAGGTGCCCGCCGTGCGCGACCACCTTGCCGCGATCGTGGGGCTTTTCCCCGCTCGTTGAGTCATTGTCGGGGTGCGCCCTCGAGATCCATCGAGGGCTTGCGGCACCGGCCCGCGCGAGGTCACGCCATCAGGCGAGACCGCTGCACGCACCTAACGCGCCAGCACGTTGGTGCTGGCCAGCCCCCCATCGACGTGGCCTTCGGGATCGGGGTGGATCAGGATCTCGATCCCCGGAAATTCGGCGAGGATCTTTTCCTCGATCTCGTCCATCACGTCGTGGGCCTGCGAGACGGTCATCTTGCCATCGACCCAGACGTGGAACTGGACGAAGTCGCGGTTGCCCGCCGTTCGGGTGCGCAGGTCGTGGACCCCGCGCAGTTCGGGATGGCGGGCGATGACCGCGATGAAGCGGTCCTTCTTTTCCTGCGGCCATTCACGGTCCATCAGGTTGTCGATCGCGTCCTGCGAGGCGCCCCAGGCGCCCCAGCCGAGCCAGCCGGCGATGGCGAGGCCGAACAGCGGATCGGCACCCTTGACGTCGAGATACTGGTCGAGCGCGAGGGCGGCGATCACCGCGAGGTTCAGCATCAAGTCCGACTGGTAATGGACATGGTCGGTCGAGATCGCGAGGCTGTTCGTCCGGGCGATGACGTGGCGCTGCCAGACGAGCAGGGCGACGGTCGCCACCATGGCCACGGCCGAGACCGCGATGCCCTCGCCCGCAGCTTCCGTGCGCGCGCCGGCGATCAGTTCCTGGACCGAGTGGAAGGCGAGCGTCAGCGCCGAGATCGAGATCAGCACGACCTGGAACATGGCCGCCAGCGCCTCGGCCTTGCCGTGGCCGAAGCGGTGATCATCATCGGCCGGGTGCGCCGCGATCCACACTCCGGCGAGGGTGGCGAGGCTGGCGACGAGATCGAGCGTGGTATCGGCAAGGCTGCCGAGCATCGCCGCGGATCCGGTCGTCCAGGCGGCCCAGCCCTTGAGACCCAGCAGCAGCGCGGCGACGGCGATGCTGGCGAAGGCCGCGCTGCGGTTGAGCGCGGCGTTATCGGCGGCGGAGGGCGTCATCGGCGCGCTCATGGATAGAGCAGCGTGCTGGTCCAGCCGCCGGGCGCGGCGGCATCGCGGACATAGCGGCGGCGTTCGTGGAGGCGGTGCTCGCGGTCCTGCCAAAACTCGATCGCGGTGGGGACGCAGCGAAAACCGAACCAGTGGCGCGGACGCTCGACCTCATTGCCGGCGAAGCGGGCCTCGACCTCGGCAAAGCGGGCGAGGAAGGTTTCGCGGCTTTCGAGCGGGGCAGACTGGTCGGACGCGACCGCGCCGAGCTGGCTGTCACGCGAGCGGCTGGCGAAATAGGCGTCGGCGGTTTCTTCGCTGACACGCTCCACCGCGCCCTCGATGCGGATTTGGCGGCGCAGGCTCTTCCAGTGGAACAGCAGGGCGCAGTGCGGATTGGCGATCAGTTCGCCGCCCTTGCGGCTGCGCGAATTGGTATAGAACACGAAGCCATCCGGGCCGTGACCCTTGAGCAGGACCATGCGTACCGAGGGCAGGCCGCTCGGCGTGGCCGTGGCGAGGGCCATGGCGTTTGAATCGTTGGGCTCGGTTCCGCGCGCTTCGTTGTACCACGCATCGAACAGGGCGAAGGGATCGCCATGAGCGAGGGGAGCGGCTGCCGGTTCAGGTTGCAACGGATTTTCCTGACGAAGTTGACACAGTTGACACTGCCCAGGGGTTGGAAAATCCTTTCCCGGACAGGCGGCGGCCTCGGCCCCGTCCATAGCGGCGCGCGGGCGAGTAGGAAAGGCACCACGCGTTCCGCGCCCTTGTGCCGGCCCGATCTGGCGCCTAGCTAGGGGCCATGGCAGACCCATATGTGACCCTGGGGGTGGCTCGCGGCGCGAGCGAGAAGGACATCAAGTCCGCCTATCGCAAGCTCGCCAAGGAGCTTCACCCCGACCGCAACCAGGACAATCCCAAGGCGGCCGAGCGCTTCGCCCAGGTGACCCAGGCCTATGACCTCCTGTCCGACAAGGACAAGCGCGCCCGCTTCGACCGCGGCGAGATCGATGCCGACGGCAATCCGGCCAGCCCATTCGGCGCGGGCGGGTTTGGCGGCGGGCCGTTCGGCGGGGCGGGCCAGCGCGGCTTCGGCGGCGGGGGCGGCGGGGCCGGTTTCGGCGCCGGCCACGAGGGCCCGGACCTGTCCGACCTGTTCGAGGGCCTGTTCGGCGGGCGCGGTGGCGGCATGGGGGGCGGCATGGGCGGCGGGCGACGCCACGCGCCCAAGGGCGCCAACGTGCAGTATCGCCTCAAGGTCTCGCTGACCGATGCGGCGACCCGTGCGGCGCAGCGCATTACCCTTGGCGACGGCAAGACCATCGACCTCAAGCTGCCCGCGGGCGTCGAGGACGGCACCCAGATGCGGCTGGCTGGAAAGGGCGAGCCGGGGCCGGGCGGGGCGGGCGATGCCATCGTGGTGATCGAGATCCAGCACCATCCCCATTTCCGCCAGGACGGCGACAACCTGCGGCTCGACCTGCCGGTGACGCTCGCCGAGGCGGTGAACGGGGCCAAGGTGAAGGTGCCGACCGCCGACGGCGCGGTGATGCTGACCGTGGCGCCGGGCTCTTCCAGCGGCAGGACGCTCAGGCTCAAGGAAAAGGGCATGAGCCGCAAGGACGGCAGCCGGGGCGACCAGTTGGTGACGCTGCAGATCGACCTGCCCGACCTTGACGGGACCGCCGGGGCGGAACTGATCCGGCGGCTTGACGGTTGGCAGGACGAACGCAATCCGCGCGCCCGGCTCGGGGTGTAGAGCCTGATGGCACGGCAACCGGGCAGGACCGCCTGAATGGAAGAACGGCCGATCGTCGGCGCCGGGGCAGCCGACCAACAGACCCTGCTCGACCCGCCCGACCTTTCGCCCGAGGCGCGCCGCCGCCATGCCCAGCGCTGGCAACAGGGGCTCGAGCCGGTCACCCGCAGCGAGGTCGCCGGGCACCGCGACTGGCACGCCCATGTGCGGCAGGTGCTGGGCCGGACCCTGGCCGGGGTGTGGAACGACGGCTTCATCCATGCCGGGAACCTCGCCTATACCGCCGTGGTCGCGCTGTTTCCGTTCTTCATCCTCGCCGCCGCGGTCTTTTCCGCGATCGGCGAGAAGGCCGACCGCGCCGCTTCGATCAACGCCTTCCTGCTGGCCGTGCCGCCCGCCGTGGCCAAGGCAATCGCCCCGGTGGCGCGCGACGTGATCGAGGCGCGGACCGGCTGGCTGCTGTGGATCGGCGGCGTGGTGGGCATATGGTCGGTCGGCAGCCTGGTCGAGACGATCCGCGACGTGCTGCGCCGGGCCTATGGCACGAAGCAGACCCATGCCTTCTGGCGCTATCGCCTGCTCTCGACCGGGATCACCTTTGCCGCCGTGATCCTGCTGCTGCTCTCGCTGATGGCGCAGGTGACGATCGGCGCGGTGGAAACGGCGATCTATGCCTGGTTTCCCCGGCTCGACCCGATCGCGGGCGAAGTGGCGATGACCCGGCTGATCCCCGCAGGGGTCTTGTTCGCCTCGCTCTACCTGCTGTTCCTTTCGCTCACCCCCTCGCAATACCGCAAGCGGGCCTATCCCAAGTGGCCCGGCGCGCTGTTCGTGACGGTGTGGTGGGTGCTGGTGCTGATGGCCCTGCCCTGGGCGATCCGCCACCTGTTCAACTACGATGCGACCTATGGCAGCCTTGCCGGCGTGATGATCACGCTTTTCTTTTTCTGGCTGGTGGGCTTAGGGATGGTATTCGGAGCCGAGCTCAATGCAGCCCTGGCTGAAACACCGGAGGAACGCGACATGATCGGGCAAGCGGATGACCGCAACCGGCAGTCGCGGATGAGGAACGGCGGAGTACGGACGGAATGACAGGATTGATGGCAGGCAAGCGCGGGCTGATCATGGGCCTTGCCAACGACAAGTCGCTGGCCTGGGGCATCGCGCAGAAGCTGGCGGAGCAGGGGGCGGAACTCGCCTTTTCCTTTCAGGGCGAAGCGCTGGAGAAGCGGGTGCGCCCGCTGGCGGCATCGCTGGGCAGCGATTTCCTGATCGAGTGCGACGTGTCGAGCATGCCGGCGCTCGATTCGGCTTTCGACATCCTGAAGGCACGCTGGCCGACGATCGACTTCATCGTCCACGCGATCGGCTATTCCGACAAGAACCAGCTGCGCGGGCACTATTACGACACCACGCTCGACAACTTCCTGATGACGATGAACATCTCGGCCTACAGCCTCGTTGCCGTCACCCAGCGGGCGATCCCGATGATGTCGGCGGGCGGATCGATCCTGACCCTGACCTACTACGGCGCGGAAAAGGTCGTGCCGCACTACAACGTGATGGGCGTGGCCAAGGCGGCGCTGGAAACCAGCGTGAAGTATCTCGCCAACGACTGCGGGCCGCTCGGCATCCGGGTCAACGCGATCTCGGCCGGGCCGATCAAGACCCTCGCCGCCAGCGGGATCGGCGATTTCCGCTATATCCTCAAGTGGAACGAGCTGAACTCGCCGCTGCGCCGCAACGTGACCATCGAAGACGTGGGCGGGGCCGGGCTCTACTTGCTCTCCGACCTCTCCAGCGGGGTGACCGGCGAGACTCACCATGTCGACGCGGGCTATCATCTCGTGGGCATGAAGCAGGAAGATGCGCCGGATATCGCGCTAAGCTGATTTTCCGCGACGCGGTTTCAGATCAAGGATCAATGCAGGGGTTAACGCCCCTGCACCCCGTTCGATCTTCCGGCGATGGGGCCGTGCGGGCGCACGACTTGCGCGCCACGGGCGCGCCGTGAGACGGTATGGGGTCCGGGGACCTGGCCCCGGATTCATCGTTTTATCCTATTCATTTAGCCGATCCCAGCCGGCCCGTTTCGGGACAGGTTTTGGGTGCCTGTGCATAAGTGAAGGCCCGGGGCAGACATGCCACCGGGCCTTCGGGTAGGTCTCCCGACGGAACGCGTTCGATGGAGGCAGCCATGCACGACGTTCCGCCGGAAGTCCGGCTGGCGGCGCGGTGAGGCGCCGCCCGGAAACTCAACTCAGCCGACGGCCGAAAGCCTTGCGGACGAAGCGTCCACGGCCTTCGGCTGGTCGGGCCAGATACCCCGCGTGTCGTAGACGATCTTGCCGAGCCGTTCGGTCAGCGGGATCGACCTGAACAGGTCGTGGTCGACCAGGACGATCAGGATCTCGCAGCGCTCGAGCGCGGTATCGATGTCGATCAGCCCGACCGGGGTATCGCGGTACTCAACCGGAAGTTCCGAAATGAACGGTTCGACGATCGAGATGCGATCCGCATAGCGCCGCGTCAAGGTGGAGGCAACGAGGCGCGCGGGGCTTTCCCGGAAATCGTCGATGTTAGCCTTGAAGGCGAGGCCGAGGCAGGCGACCTGCGCTTCGGGATGGGCCGCGAGCAGGGCATCGGCCCGGGCGATAACGTGGTGGATCTTGCTGTCATTCACCCCGCGCGCGGTGCGGATCAGCGGGGTTTCCTCGGGCGCGCCGTGGACGATGAACCACGGGTCAACCGCGATGCAATGGCCGCCGACGCCGGGTCCGGGGGTGAGGATGTTGACCCGCGGATGGCGGTTGGCGAGGCGAATCACCTCCCACACGTCGAGGCCCATTCGGTCGGCGATGATCGACAGTTCGTTGGCGAAGGCGATGTTGACGTCGCGGTAGGCGTTCTCGACCAGCTTGGTCATTTCCGCGGCGCGGCTGTCGGTGGTGACGCAGGCGCCCTTGACGAAAAGCTTGTAGAACGCGAGCGCGCGGCGGGCGCAGCGCGGGGTGATGCCGCCGATCGAGCGGTCGTTGCCGGCCAGTTCCTCGAGAATGCGGCCGGGAAGGACGCGCTCGGGGCAGTAGGCGATGGAGACGTCGGGCGTGTCGGACACGAGGCCGGGGAAGCGCAGGTCGGGCCGGGCCTCGGCCATCAGGTCGCGCAATTGCTCGGTCGTGCCGACCGGCGAGGTCGATTCGAGGATCACCGTGTCGCCGGGCTTGAGCACCGGGGCGACGGCGCGGCCGGCTTCCATCACGTAGGTGAGGTCGGGCGCGTGGTTCTTGTCGAACGGGGTGGGCACGGCGATGACGAAGACGTCGGCCGGTTCGATCCGGGTGGAAGCGGTGAGCAGGCCGCGCGAGACGACATTGTGGACGAGCCCGTCGAGATCGGCTTCCTCGATGTGGATTTCGCCGCGATTGATCGTCTCGACCACCTCGCGGCTGACGTCGACCCCGCGCACGCGGCAGCCGGCGCGGGCAACGATCGCGGCGGTGGGAAGTCCGATGTAACCCAGCCCGACGACACAGACTTCGGGCTTATTGTCCTGCTTCATTCGCCACGTGCTCCACGATCCGGGCGCTGGCCTGGCCATCCCCGAAGGGGTTGTGAGCGCGGGCCATCGCTTCGTAGGCCGCCTTATCGTCGAGCAGGGTAAATATTTCGGTAACGATACGGCCCTCGTCGGTGCCGACGAGGCGCGCGGTGCCGGCAGCGACCCCCTCGGGGCGCTCGGTGGTCTCGCGCATGACGAGGACCGGCTTGCCCAGCGCGGGCGCCTCTTCCTGCACCCCGCCCGAATCGGTCAGCATGATTTCGGCAAGGCCGAGCAGGCGGGCGAAATGCGGATAGTCGAGTGGGGCGATCAGCGCCACGTTAGGCAGGCCGGCCAGCGCCGCGTCCATCACCGCGCGGACATTGGGGTTGGGGTGGACCGGGAAGATCACCGCGACATCGGGCCGCTGGGCAATGCGGGCGACGGCGCGGGCGATGGCTTCCAGCCCGCCGCCGAAATTCTCGCGCCGGTGGCTGGTGACGCCGATCACCCGCTTGCCGGCGAAGCGCGCTTCGAGTTCGCCGAGACCCGCGACGAGCAGCGGCTGCTCGGCAATGCGGTCCGTCACCCAGTGCAGCGCATCTATCACCGTGTTGCCGGTGACGTGGACCCGCGCGGGATCGACGTTCTCGCGCAGCAGCGCCCCGGCCGCGGTCTCGGTCGGGGCGAAGTGCAGGCTGGCGAGCGAGCCGATGATCTTGCGGTTCACCTCCTCCGGCCAAGGATGGTGGATGTTGCCCGAGCGCAGCCCCGCCTCGACATGGTCGACCGGGAGCTTGCGATAGTAGGCGGCGAGCGCGCCGGCCATGGCCGTGGCCGTATCACCCTGGACCATCACCCGGTCCGGCTTCACCGCGTCCATCACCCCGCCAAGGCCGGTGAGCAGGGCCGCAGTCAGCCCGTCGAGCGTCTGGCCCGGGCGCATCAGGTCGAGATCGTGATCCGGCACGATCCCGGCGATCGAGAGCACCTGATCGAGCATGTCGCGGTGCTGGGCCGAGACGCAGGTGACGCATTCGAACCGGGGATCAGCCTTGAGCGCGGCAATCACCGGGAACAGCTTGATCGCCTCGGGCCGGGTGCCGAAAATGACGAGGATGCGAGTGCGCGTGGTCATGGCGAGCGCGATAGCACGCACAGGTTAAGGGGCGCTAACCGCCTTGGCGGGCGCAATTTCGTCCGCAAAGCGGAATAATTTTCTGGAAGAACAGAAGGATGAAGCCCTGGGGCCATCGCCCCAGACCCCTTTAATTGGCTTACTCAGCGGGCTCATGCGGCATGGCATAAGCGGGAGAGGCTGACAGTAATGGGGTGCAGGGGTTTTGACCCCTGCATAATCCCTTGTTCTTCCGAGATTCTTGGTCCGCTTCGCGGGAAGAAAAAGCGGCAATCCCGATTTCAGGGCTTCGCGGCGGCTTCCTGTTGGGCGCGGGCGGCCTGTTCGCGCTCGACCTGTTCGACGCGGGCCTGGGTGGCGGCGGCGTCGGCGTCGACCGTAGCGGCGCGCTTGGCTCGTTCCTGCGAGATCAGCTCGGCAAAGCCGGGTTCGCTTTCCTGCTTCTTTTCGGCGTAGGCCGCGTCGATCATCTTCTGGGTGCAGCCGACCGAGCCGCCCGGGCCGACCGGCGAACACGACTTGGTGCCGGCGGCGCCGACGGTTTCGTAAGCGAGGACCTTGCTGTTCCAGGCTTCCGAGTGGGTCGAGTTTTCCTCCCGCAGGACGGGCGGGATACGGTAGCGCTCGCTTTCGGCCTTGCGCGCGCAGACGGTGATTTCGCCGCCGGTCGAGGCCGGGCAGGGATCATCGCCGTAGACGATCACGGTGTTGACCTTCTCACCGGCCGCGTCCTGCGCCTGGGCGGGGGCGGCGAGGCCCGAAAGGGCCGCGAGGGCGACGAGCGGAAGGGCAGTAAAGGCGCGCATGGGGAAGGCTCCCGGTCTGGACTGAATGCAACATAGGCCCGTCTGGGCTTGAACGGTAGATGAAGCTTGCGGTTTCCCTCCGCCTTGGGAGAGATCAAGAAACGCGGCGATTTTTGACGCGATCAGATCCGCTCGGACAGGCGAATGGCGAGGCGGCAGCCGAGGCGGATCGCGCCGGAGAGCAGCGGGTAGGCCGGGGCCTGTTCCGCGCCGGCGGCAATGGCCGCCTCCTTGTGCTCGCGCTCCTCGTCGCGGAATTTCTCGATCAGGGCGCCGAGTTCGGGATCGTCGCCGCCCAGTTCCTCGAGCTGCTCGGTGTAGTGGCGGTCGATCTCGGTCTCGATCGCGGCGGTGCAGGCCATGGCGGCTTCGGGACCCATCAGCGCCGTGGCCGCGCCGAGCGCGAAGCCGGCGACGGACCACAGCGGCTGCAGCGCGGTGGGGCGCACGCCGCGCTGCGCCAGCAGGCGGTCGAAGGTGGCGCGGTGCTCGGCCTCCTGCGCGGCCATGCGGGCAACTTCCTGCGAGTGCGGCGCGCGATCACCCATCACCGCGAGCTGGCCGGCGTAGATCCGCACGGCGCCATATTCGCCGGCCTGGTCGACGCGCAGCATGCGGGCGGAGCGGGCCTTGCTCATCTCAGGATTCCTTGGCCGAGCGCCGCAGCAGGGCGGCAACCAGCAGGGCGCCGCCGAGCGAGATGGCGAAGTTGAAGCCCGCCAGCGAGATCCCGAACAGGGTCCACTGCGCCTGGTCGCATGAGACCAGCGGGGCCTTGTTCATGATCGCATCGAGCGGGTCGCCGCTGCCGCCGAGCTGGACCGCGCTGGTGCAGGTGGTGAAGCCTTCCCACCAGCCATATTCGACCCCGGCGTGATAGCCGCCGATCAGGCCGGAGACGGCGATGGCGAGGGCCGCGAGGGCGATGGGCCAGCGCGCTTTCGGCAGGGCGAAGGCAAGGAGCGCGAAGGGCAGGGCGGCGAAATGGGCATAGCGCTGCCACCAGCACATCTCGCAGGGGAACAGGCCGAAACCATATTGCGAGGTATAGGCGCCGCCGAGCAGGGCAGCGGGAACGAGCAGGGCCAGCAGGCGGGCCCGGGACAGGTCAGGCGCCATGTTACTTCGCCTTGGTCGCCGGCATGGGGCTGGGCATGCCCGCCGTGCGCCGAATCGTGTTCAGCGCGTACCACAGCTGGAAATCGTCGATCCCCTTGGTCTTGAGCTCCTCGGCGGTCCACTTGAAGCGCGGATCGGGCTGCTTGTCGTTTTCCAGCTGTTTGTCGTCGAGATCGACCTCGTTGACGAGGTGGCCGCGCAGGTCGCTCTCGCGGAAGGCGAGGGCCGAGCGCTTGCGCTGGTCGGGGTCGGAGATCTGCGGCACGCGGATGTCGGGCTCGATCCCGCCTTCCTGCACCGAGCGGCCCGAGGGCGTGTAGTAGCGCGCCGTGGTGAGCTTGACCGCGTGAGTCTTGTCGAGGCGGATCAGGCTCTGCACCGAGCCCTTGCCGAAGGTCCGCTCGCCCATGATCAGGGCGCGGTGCTGGTCCTGCAGCGCGCCGGCGACGATTTCGGAGGCCGAGGCCGAGCCGGCATCGACCAGCACGATGATCGGCAGGCCCTTGGCCGCATCGCCCTTGAACGGGGTTTGCTCGGCCCGGTAATACTCGTTTTCGCTGGCATTGCGGCCGCGCTGCGAGACGATGTCGCCCGAGGAAAGGAACAGGTCCGACAGGAGCACGGCCTCGTCAAGCGAGCCGCCGGGGTTCTGGCGCAGATCGAGGATCAGCCCGGCGAGCTTGCCGCCCGACTGGCGCTTGAGCGTGGCCAGGCCCTGGTTGACGTAGCTGCCGACCTCGGCCGAGAATTCGTTGACCGAGATGACCCCGACATTGTCGACCAGCTTGGAGGTAACCGGCTCGAGGCTGATCACGCCGCGGGTGACCGTGGCGTCGAACGGCTCGTCGCGCCCCGGACGGTAGATCGTGAGGCGGATCGAGGTGCCGGCGGGGCCGCGCATCCGGCCGACCGATTCGTCGAGATCGAGGCCATAGATCAGCTTGCCGTCGAGGTGGGTGATATAGTCCCCCGCCTTGACCCCGGCCTTTTCCGCCGGGCTGCCGCGCATCGGGGCGACGACCTTGACCGCGCCGTCATCGGCCACGACCGAGAGGCCAAGGCCCGAATAGTTGCCCTCGATCATCGTATCGAGGCGCTGCAGGCTCGACCCTTCGAGATAGGATGAGTGCGGATCAAGCGAGGTCAGCATCCCGTCGATCGCGCCCTTGATCAGCTTGTCGTCGTCCACCGGCTCGACATAGTTGGCCTTGATCAGCTGGTAGACCGTGAACAGGCGGCCAAACTCCGGCCCGGCGCGGCCATCGACCGCAGCAAGGCCAGCCGTGGTGGCCGGCAGCAGCGCGACAGTGGTGAGCAGGACGGCGGCACGGGAGAGGGAACGCAAGTTCATCAGGTTTGTCAGCGCCTTTCGCGCGGGAGTTCGCCCCCCGGTTGTATAGCGGGCGCGCGATGAATGCCAGATGGCGGGGCGAGAAGGATTAATTCCGGTCAGAACTTCGCGAAATCGAGCGGGTTGACCGGCTGCCCGTCCTGGCGAAGCTCGAAATTGACCACCGGGCGTCCCTGCCCCGCCGTACCGAGCGGGGAGCCGGCGACGACCGTGTCGCCCACGGAGACGCCGAGCACGGCGAGGCCGGTGACGAGGCTGGTCCAGCCCTGTCCGTGATCGACGATGACGATCTGGCCATAGCCCCGGTAGGGCCCGGCGAAGGCGATGCGGCCGGGCGCGGCGGCGACGGCCTGGGCGCCAGGGCCGGCCGCGATCGAGACGCCGCGCGAGCGGGGGGCGCCATTGAGGGTTTCCGGGGTCTGCATCCCCTGCTGCGCCTCGCCGAAACCGGCGACGATGCGGCCCTGCACCGGGAGGACGAAAGCGGGCCGGGGATGGGCGGCGAGGACCGGCGGTTCGGGCGGGAGCACCGGCAGGGCCGCGGCGCCGGGAACGGCCGGGCGCATGACCGGGCCGGGCAGGGCGGCAAGCTGGTCGCGCAGCTTGCCGGCTTCGCCGAGCCGGTCTGCGAGGGCGCCGAGATCGCGGGCCTGCTCGGCCAAGGCCAGGGCGCGTTCGGCCTCGCGGTCGGCCACGCCGGCCGATTGGCGGGCGGCGAGGCGCTGGCGGGTTTCGGTTTCGGCCAAGGCGGCGCGGCGCTGGCCGAGATCGGCAGTCTCGGCGCTGAGGGCGGTGACTTCGCGTTCGGCAGCGGCGCGCAGGAGCCGGGCGCGGTCAAGCTCGCCGCGCAGGCCGCGCGTGCGGCGGGCAACCTCGGGCAGGATCGTGGCCATGACCGCGCGGACGTGCATGGTGTCGCGCACCGAGCCGGGGCGGAACAGGGTGAGGAGGAGTGGGCGCCGGGCGAGGCGCTGGAGCCCGGCGGTGAGGCGCAACAAGGGTTGCTGGCGCGCGGCGATGCGGGCGGCGATCGCGTCCTGCTGGCGGTCGATCAGGAGAATCGCGGCGCGGCGGGCGGCGATGGCAGCCTCGGCCTGCTGGATGCGGGCGGCGGCGGCGGCGGCCTCGGCGGCGCTCTTTTCGGCGGCGGCCCCGGCGGCGGCGGCCTGAAGTTCGAGTTGCTCGGCGCGGGTGCGGGCGGCATCGCCTTGGCTGCGCGCCTCCGAAAGAGCGCGGCGGGCGTCACCGGCGCTGGTCAGGGCAGCTTCCTCCTGCGCGCTGCCAAGCGCGGACCAGCCGAGCGCCAGCGCGCCGGTGGCGGCCAGGACGGCAAGGGCGAGAGCGGGCGCGCGGCGCATCGGCGCCTTATCCCGAACGGTGGTAGGGATGGCCAGCGAGAATGCTGGTGGCGCGCCACAGCTGTTCGGCGAGCATGGCGCGGGCCAGCATGTGCGGCCAGGTCATGGCGCCGAAGGCGATGAGGAGATCGGCCTCCGCGCGGCGCTGATCGCCGTGGCCGTCGGCCGCGCCGATCAGGAAGCGCGCCTCGCGCACCCCGTCGTCGCGCCAGCGGCCGAGCAGGGCGGCGAATTCCTCGGATGGCAGGTTGCGGCCGCGCTCATCCAGCAGGACATCGCGCGAGGGGGTGAGCGGAGCGGGAATCGCGCCGCCGATGTCAGGCAATTCGGTGATCTTCACCGGCCAGGCAATGCGCTTGAGGTAGCGGTCGACCAGCTCGCTTTCAGGCGAGCGGCCGATCTTGCCGCGAACGATAAGGTGGAGGCGCATGACAGGCTTCTAGAGGCAAGTGGCCGCGCGGGGAATCCCCAGCCTCGCCCGGTACCGGCGCGCTCCCCCGGCCCGGTCACCTACGGTAGAATCTGGGTGGCCGGGCCGGGGGAGCGGGCCGGCACCGCAAGCCCCTGACGGATGTCAGGGGCGCACAAAACTCACGATGCGGCGGCGACGGCGCCGTCGAAGGCCCACATCCGCTCGAGGTTGTAGAAGCTGCGCACTTCCGGGCGGAACAGGTGGACGACCACGTCTCCGGCGTCGATCAGCACCCAGTCAGCCGCGGGCAGACCCTCGATCCGGGCATTGCCGAAGCCGCCGTGCTTGATCCGCTCGGCCAGTTTCTGCGCCATGGCGGCGACCTGGCGGGTCGAACGGCCCGAAGCGATCACCATGTGGTCGGCGATCGCGGTCTTGCCTTCGAGCGGGATGGAAACAATTTCCTGGGCCTGGTCATCGTCAAGCGATTGCAGGACCAGCGCATGCAGCGAACCGGGAACCGAGGGCGGCAGAGGTGCCGAAGCGGGGTTGCCGGGCTGCGGGGTTGATAGGTCGGTCATCTAGGTTCGTTGTGCTCCTTCGCACAGACGCGGGCATGAGCCGAAACGCTCTGACAAGAGACAGGTTTCATGGGGTCGGCTCGATCGGGCGGAAGGTGACGGGATCCCGCTGGCGTGATGCCGGCAGGCGGCTGGCCCAGTCCGGATCGGCGCGGCGCAAGGCCGTTGCCGAACGGGGATCGGGGTCAAATCGCAGGATCACCAGCGCGGGTGCGCTCCATTCTGCCCGGTTGCGGAAACTGGCGAGAGACCGCCGGTAACGGCCAAGCCAGGCCATCGCGGGGCTCGCGAAGGCAGCGGCATCATAACCCGGACGGGCGATTACGGCAATCGGCACTGTGCGGGCGATCTCGCGCCACGCTTTCCAGCGGTGGAACTGGGCCAGATTGTCGCTTCCCATCAGCCAGACGAAGCGCCGTTTGGGATAGCGGCGGACGAGGCCGCGCAGGGTGTCGAGCGTGTAGCGGGTGCCGAGCGCGCGCTCGATCGCGGTGGCGCGGATCGGGGCGCGGCGCGACTGGTGCCGAGCCGAGGCGAGGCGCGCAGGCAGCGGGGCCATGCCCTTGGCGGGCTTGAGCGGATTGCCGGGCGAGACCAGCCACCACGCCTCATCCAGCCCGAGCGCGGCGAGCGCGGCGAGGGTGATGCGGCGGTGGCCGCCGTGCGCCGGGTTGAAGCTGCCCCCCAGAAGCCCGGTGAGGATCGTTGGCCGATTCAGGGCCGGGTCTGCCCCGTGCCGCGCACCTGCCACTTGTAGGTGGTCAGCCCCTCGAGCGCGACCGGGCCGCGCGCGTGAAGCCGACCGGTGGCGATGCCGATCTCGGCGCCGAGGCCGAACTCGCCGCCATCGGCGAACTGGGTGGAGGCATTGACCATGACGATCGCCGAATCGACCTGATTGAGGAAGCGCTCGGCGACTTGCGAATCGGCGGTGACGATCGCGTCGGTATGGGCCGAAGAGTGCGCGGCGATATGGGCCAGCGCGGCATCGAGCCCGTCGACCACGGCGACCGAGAGGATCGCGTCAAGGTATTCGGTGTCCCAGTCATTGGCCGAGGCCGGCTTGATCCGGGGATCGAGCGCCTGGGCGCGGGCATCGCCGCGCAGTTCGCAGCCCGCATCGAGCAGGGCCGCGACTACGCCATGCGAACCGGGGAAGGCGGCGTCGAGCAGGAGGGTTTCCATCGAGCCGCAAATGCCGGTGCGGCGCATCTTGGCGTTGAGCGCGATCTCGCGCGCCATGGCCGGATCGGCCGCGGCGTGGAGGTAAGTGTGGCAGATCCCGTCAAGGTGCGCGAGCACGGGCACCCGCGCATCGGCCTGGACGCGGGCGACGAGGCTCTTGCCGCCGCGCGGGACGATCATGTCGATCAGGCCCGCCGCCGTGAGCATCGCGCCGACCACGGCGCGGTCCTGCGTGGGGACGAGCTGGACCGCTTCGGCCGGGGCGCCGGCCGCGGCGAGGCCCGCGGCAAAGGCGGCCATGATCGCGCGGTTGGAATGGACCGCCTCGCTGCCGCCGCGCAGCAGGGCGGCATTGCCCGAGCGCAGGCACAGGGCGGCGGCATCGGCGGTGACGTTGGGGCGGCTTTCGTAAATGATCCCGATCAGGCCGATCGGCACCCGCACCCGGCTGAGGGCAAGACCGTTGGGGCGCATCGACCGGTCGATCACCTGGCCGACCGGATCGGGGAGGCCCGCCACCTGGTCGACCGCGTCAGCGATTCCGGCGAGGCGCGCGGGATCGAGCCGCAGCCGGTCGAGCATGGCGCCGGTGAGGCCGTTCGCCTCGCCCGCCGCGACGTCGAGCGCATTGGCGGCGAGAATCTCCGGCTCGGCCGCGCGCAGGGCGGCGGCGGCGGAGCACAGGGCGGCAGCCTTCTCGCCGTCGGTCAGGCCGGCAAGTTCGCGCTGCGCAGCGCGGCCGGCGCGGGCGAGGCGGTGAACCAGCGCTTCGGCGGATTCGGCGGCGCTCTCGGTGAGGGGGTGGACAGCGGCAGTCATGGGGCGGGCGCCTATCATTATCGGGGCGGATTGTCAGCAAGCGACTCTGCCGACAGGGGAATGTGGGGACGACCTACCCGGTTGCGCAATGGTTCCAACGGTTCGTCGCGCGACTCTTTCGATTCAACCCGAGTCTGGCGGCACGGATTCGATTCATCGCCGCTGCCCTGCTAGCGGCTGCGCCCGGACGGGTCTTCGAGATCGGGAAAATAGGGGTCGCTTGGTGCAATCAAACCGGGCTGCGCTGCAAGCGCGGCTGCGGAGCTGGTTTCCGGATCGCGAATTCTTCATGCGATCGGAAGGGCAGGTCCGTTTTATCCGCATTTCCGCGAAGACGCAGATGCGCGCCGCCGGCGTTGCCGCCGCGCTGCTCGTCGCCTGGCTCGGCACCATGGCCTGGGTCGGCGTCGCCTCGGTGATCGCCTCGTTCCAGCACGAAGACCTGCTTGACCGCGAGGCCAAAGTGGCCAGCGCGGAAAGCCGCGTCGCCGCCTATCGCGGCAATATCGACAAGGTGGCCGACGACCTCCAGCGCCGCCAGGATTTCATCTCGAAGATGGTCGAGGCCCATGTGGGCGATCTGCCCGCTGCCACCAAGGCCGGGGAAACCGTCTCCGATTCGGCGGGCGAGGCGAAGAAAACCGTCGACAAGGTCAGCGCCGCCGTGCCCGAGGCCGCGCCGCTGGCCCGGATCGAGGCGCGCCAGCTCGCCTTCGTCGAGGCGCTGACCCGCATGGCCGACCGCCGCTCCGCCGCGGCCGAGACCGCGCTGCGCAAGTTCGGCCTCGATCCGCGCCGGGTTCTTGCCGAAGTGCGCGACGAGAGCGCCATGGGCGGCCCGGCCATGCCGCTGTCCACCTCGGCCGACGGTTCGCTCGACCCGCGCTTTGCCCGTCTCGGCGCTTCGGCTTCCGCAGCAATCCGTTCGGCGGCGGCGGCGGCGAGTTCCACCCCGGGCTCGACTTCAAGGGCCCCTACGGCGCCCCGATCTATGCCGCCGCAAAGGGCCGGGTCAGCTTCGTCGGCCAGCGCTCGGGCTATGGCAACTGCGTCGAGGTCGATCACGGCAACGGCCTCGTCACGCGCTATGCCCACATGTCGGCCTTCCGCACCAAAGTTGGCACACGGGTTGAACCGGGCCAGCTGATCGGCCAGATCGGCAGCACCGGCCGCTCGACCGGGCCGCACCTGCATTTCGAAGTCCGCATCAACGATCGCGCGATCAACCCGCGCCCCTTCCTGGAGGTCGCCCCGCATGTTCTCGAAGAAGCCCGAAGCCCAGCACGCACCTCGGACCCACACACCGCAAACAGGGGGTAATACCATGGCCGGATCGACCTTCTCGGTGCTTGGCGCCGACCTTTCCATCAAGGGCGACATCACCGCCCGCGCCGACCTCCACATCGACGGCACGGTGGACGGCGACATCACCTGCTCCGACCTCGTCCAGGGCGAGGCGAGCACGATCATCGGCGGCGTGACCGCCGAGAGCGCCCGCCTTGCTGGCACGATTCGCGGCTCGGTCAACGCCGCCACGCTGGTGATCCTCAAGACCGCGCGGATCGACGGCGACGTGACCTACGACGCCCTGACCATCGAGCAGGGCGCCCGCGTTGACGGCCGCCTGACGCCGCGCGCCTCGGCCGAACCGAAGCTCAGCGTGGCTGGCGGGACCGAGGCCTGAGGCTTTCCCTCGAAACGGGTTAAGAAAAGTTCTCTAAGAACAATGACTTACGCAGGGGCTAACACCCCTGCACCCTTTGCCGTCTCCCGGCGATGGGTCAATGTGAGGGGGAGCCTTGTACGCCGAGGCCGCGCCGGAAGACGTTACGGGGTCTGGGGCCCTTGGCCCCAGGATCAACGTCCCACTTGGTCAGGCGGGTTGGAGCTCGGCCTGTGCCTCGGCCCGGAGCGCCTTGCGGTCGAGCTTGCCGATCATGGTCTTGGGCATGGTTTCGCGGATCACCACGGCATCGCAGCGTTCGTGCTTGCCGACGCGGTCGTTGAGCCAGTCGCGCAGGTCGGCTGCGCTTGCGGGTTGATCGGGCCGAAGGGTGACGAAAGCGCGGGGCACTTCACCGCGATAGGCATCGGGCATGCCGATCACGAGGGCTTCCTTGACCGCGGGATGCTGCAGCAGGACGGCCTCGACCTGGCTGGGGAATACCTTGAAGCCGCCGACGGCGATCATGTCCTTCATCCGGTCGACGATGCGCACGAAGCCGTCTTCCTCCAGCACGGCGACGTCGCCGGTGCGCAGCCAGCGTTCGCCGGACAGGGTGGTGAAGGCGGAGGCATCGGCCTCGGGGCGGTTCCAGTAGCCCCGCATGATCTGCGGGCCGGCGATGACCAGTTCGCCCGGTTCGCCGGGGGTGGCGAGGCGGGAGGGATCCTCCTTGTCGACCATGGCGAGGCGGGTGGCGGGGAGCGGCTGGCCGATCGTGCCGGGGCGGTCGGCGCCTTCATAGGCATTGGCGCTGGCAACCCCGGAACATTCGGTGAGGCCGTAGCCTTCGCACAGGCGCACGCCGGTGATCGCCTCGAACCGTTCCTTGACCGCGCCCGGCAGCGGGGCGCCGCCGGAGATGCAGACGCGCAGGCTCGACATGTCGGTCCCCTCGAGGCGCGGATCGTCGAGCAGGGCCTGGAACATGGTCGGCACGCCGGGGAACGAGGTGGGCCTCGTGCGGCGGATCGCGGCGAGGACCTGGCCCGTATCGAAACGCGGCAGCATGGCGATGCAGCCGCCGTCGACCACGGTGCGGTTGAGTACGCAGGCATTGGCGAAGACGTGGAACAGCGGAAGGGCGCCGAGGATCACGTCCCGCTCTGACTGGTGGGGATCGATCGCCTCGATCTGGCGGGCATTGGCGGTGAGGTTGAAATGGCTGAGCATGGCGCCCTTGGGGGTGCCGGTGGTGCCGCCGGTATATTGCAGCAGGGCTAGGCTCTCGCGGGGATCGAGCGCGACCGGATCGGGCTCGGCGGGGTGCAGCATGGCCGCCCATTCGTGCATGTCCGCGCGGCGCGGAACGGGGGTGAGCTGGGCGCCGTTGACGAGGCGGAACGCGAAGCCCTTGAACCGGGGCAACATGGCGGTGAAGCGGCCGACGACGAGGCCTTCGAGCGCGGAGCCATCGAGCACGGCGAGCGCATGGGGCAGCAGCTTGGCGAGATCGACCGTGACGAGCAGGCGCGTGCCCGAATCGGCGACCTGGGCTTCCAGTTCCTCGACCGTATAGAGCGGGGAGAAGTTGACCACCGTGGCCCCGGCCAGCATCGCGCCGTAGTAGGCCGGGACGTAGATCGGCACGTTGGGCAGGTAGAGCCCGACCCGGTCACCCGGCCTGATGCCCCATTGCTGCAGCCCTGCGGCGAAGGCCTTCGCCTCGGCATGGAGCGCGGCATAGCTGTAGGTGCGGCCGAAGAATTCGACGAGGGGGTGCGAAGCGTGATCGCGGGCCGCCCGCGCGAAAAGCTCGGGCAAGGTCAGCGGTTCGTAGTCCTGCTCCCACGCACACGGATGAGCGTAACCCGTGCGCCACGGTTCCGGCGCCTTATTGACATCCATGTAAACTAGTGTGCGCCATTGCCGGCGTTTCGGCAAGGGGGTGCCGAGATTTCCTGATCCACGGCGCGGAACAAAAAAGCCCCGGATCGGGTGATCCGGGGCCTTTCGTGTTCGGGTTGGCGCGTGGCTCAGTCTTCGCCGGCGGCCTCGGCAGCGCGCTTGGCGATGAGCCAGGCAGCGGCTTCGGCTTCCTGGGCCGCCTCGCTGGCGATGCGGACCTGGGCCTGGCGTTCGGCGCGCAGTTCTTCGATCAGCGCGTCGCGGTCATCGCCCAGACGCTCGTCGTCGAGGCCATCGTCCTCGATCCCGGCGCGCTTGGCCGCCTTGGCGACGATCGCATCGAGTTCGCGCTGCGAGCAGAGGCCGAGGGTGACCGGGTCCTTGGGGTTGATGTTGGAGATGTTCCAGTGAGACCGATCGCGGATCGCGGCGATCGTGGTGCGGGTCGTGCCGATCAGCTTGCCGATCTGGGCGTCCGACACCTCGGGGTGGTTGCGCAGGATCCAGGCGATGCCGTCGGGCTTGTCCTGGCGCTTGGACACCGGGGTGTAGCGCGGGCCCTTGGTGCGGCTGACGGTGACCGGCGCCTTGAACATGCGCAGGCGATAGTTCGGATCGGCCTGGCCCTTCTCGATTTCGGGCATGGTCAGCTCGCCCGAGCGGACCGGATCGCGGCCGGTGTACTTGGCCGAGGCCAGATCGTCGGCCATGGCCTGTACTTCGAGGATGTGCAGGCCGCAGAATTCAGCGATCTGCTCGAACGACAGCGCCGTGTTGTCGACGAGCCACGAGGCCGTCGCGTGCGGCATCAGCGGGGTGGGCTGGGTCACTGGAACGTACTCCGGAAACAATAAGGGCCGCCCCTTCGGGCGGCCTCACTGTCGACCATCTAGGCGCGCCGGGCGGATTCGGCAAGTTATTGCTGAACCCGCACTCGCCTTCACGGCATTTCGAGCACGATCTTGCCGACATGGCCGCCCGAATCCATCCGCGCATGGGCGGCGGCGGCCGCGGCCAGCGGGAAGGTGCTGTCCATCACCGGGCGGAACTCGCCCGATTCGACCAGCGGCCAGACCTCGGCGGCGATTTCGGCGCGGAGCATGGCCTTGAACTCGGCCGAGCGGGGACGCAGGGTCGAGCCGGTGAGGGTGAGGCGGCGGCTCATGATCACGGCCATGTTGAGCTCGGCCTTCAAGCCGCCGAGCACGGCGATGGTGACGTGGCGGCCATCTTCGGCAAGGCACTTGAGATTGCGCGGGACATAGTCGCCCGAGACCATGTCCAGCACGAGATCGACCCCCTTGCCGCCGGTGATCCGCTTCACCTCCTCGACGAAGTCCTGGCTCTTGTAGTCGATCGCGTGAGCCGCGCCGAGATCGAGCGCGGCGCGGCACTTGGCGGAGCTTCCGCAGGTGACGATGGCGGTGAGGCCGAACAGGCGGGCGAGCTGGATCGCGGTGGTGCCGATACCGCTGGTGCCGCCATGGACCAGCAGGCTTTCCCCATCGCGGGCGAGGCCGCGCTGGAACACGTTGTGCCAGACGGTGAACAGGGCCTCGGGAATCGCCCCCGCCTCGGCCATCGACAGGCGCTCGGGCACGGGCAGGCAGTGGTCGGCCCGGGCGATGCAGTAGGGCGCATAGCCGCCGCCATTGACGAGGGCGCAGACCTTGGTTCCGGGGAGCAGCGTGATCACCCCGGCCCCGAGCGCGGCGACCGTGCCCGAAACCTCGAGCCCCGGCAGCGGCGAAGCGCCGGGCGGCGGCGGATAGAGGCCCTTGCGCTGGGCAACGTCGGGACCGTTGATCCCGGCATAGGCGACCTTGATCAGGACTTCGCCGGGGCCCGGCTCGGGCACGGCCACTTCGACCGGCTGCAACACCTCGGGCCCGCCGGCGCCGGCAAAACCCATTGCGATCATCGTCGTGCCCATCGCAGTCATCCTCATAAAAAACCTGGCAAAGTCCGTCCGTCGGCCAATGGTTTGCTGCGATCCCTTGTGGGTCACTCCATGGAGGGCGTTGACAGGAAGCGCAAGGCGTCCAATGTTGCAGTGCAGTGGATGACGAACCGCCCCTTCGCCGCGGGGATGCCGCGAACCAGCTTTCCCGCGAAAGCCTCGACAGCTATTCGCAGGAGGAACTGGCCGAGCGCGTGATCCTGCTCGAGGCGGAAATCGCCCGGGTGAAGGCGCACGGCCAGAAGGCGGCGGCCCACCGCCTGGCCGCCGAGGCCTTCTTCAAACCACCCAGCGACACGGCAAGAAGCTGATGCCGCGCGCCGCCTCTCCCAATCGCGCGGCGGCCTCCTATATTTCCTGTCGTGCAACCGGGGTGTTCAATCCCTGTTTATCCTGTCGTCCTACCCTGGGTCCGCCGGGACTCGTCTCCCCAACGAAAGAAACATAAATGCCCAGTTTCGCTCAGAGCCTTGAAAAGACGCTGCACGCGGCGCTCGCCAACGCCGCGGAACGCAGCCACGAATATGCAACGCTCGAACATCTGCTGCTCGCACTGATCGACGATCCCGACGCGGCCCAGGTAATGACCGCTTGCGGGGTGGACCTGGGCGACCTGTCGGAAGTGGTGAAGCAGTACCTCGACCAGGAATACCAGTCGCTCAAGACCGCCGAAAAGGGTGATCCGGCGCCGACCGCGGGCTTCCAGCGGGTGATCCAGCGCGCCATCCTCCACGTCCAGTCCTCGGGCAAGGACACGGTGACCGGCGCCAACGTACTGGTCGCGCTGTTTTCCGAACGCGATTCCTACGCGGTCTACTTCCTCCAGCAGCAGGACATGAGCCGGCTCGACGCGGTCTCCTTCATCAGCCACGGCATCGGCAAGGGCGGCAAGCGGATCGAGGATCGCACCCCCAAGGGGAGCGAGGAAGCCCAGCCCGCGCCCGAGGAAAAGAGCGAGAGCAAGAGCCAGTCGAAGAAGGATTCGGCGCTTGACCAGTTCTGCGTCAACCTCAACGAGAAGGCGCTGCTCGGCAAGGTCGATCCGCTGATCGGGCGCGGCCCGGAAGTGGACCGGACAATCCAGATCCTGTGCCGCCGTTCCAAGAACAACCCGCTTTACGTGGGCGATCCGGGCGTGGGCAAGACCGCCATCGCCGAGGGTCTAGCGCGCAAGATCGTCGAGGGCGAAGTGCCCGAGGTGCTGTCGGAAGCGGTGATCTACTCGCTCGACATGGGCGCGCTGCTGGCCGGCACCCGCTATCGCGGCGACTTCGAGGAGCGCCTCAAGCAGGTCGTCTCCGAGCTGGAAAAGATGCCGCACGCGGTGCTGTTCATCGACGAGATTCACACCGTGATCGGCGCGGGCGCGACCAGCGGCGGAGCGATGGATGCCTCCAACCTGCTCAAGCCGGCCCTGTCGGGCGGGACGATCCGCTGCATCGGCTCGACCACCTACAAGGAGTTCCGCAATCACTTCGAGAAGGACCGCGCCCTGCTGCGCCGGTTCCAGAAGATCGACGTGAACGAGCCGACGATCGAGGACACGATCAAGATCCTCAAGGGCCTGCGCACGGCCTTCGAGGAGCACCACCGGGTCAAGTACACGCCCGAGGCGATCAAGACCGCGGTCGAGCTTTCGGCGCGCTACATCAACGACCGCAAGCTGCCCGACAAGGCGATCGACGTGATCGACGAAGTTGGCGCAATGCAGATGCTGCTGCCGCCGTCCAAGCGCAAGAAGACCATCACCGCCCGCGAGATCGAGCAGGTGATCGCAACCATGGCGCGCATCCCGCCCAAGTCGGTCTCCAAGGACGACAAGAAGGTGCTCGAACATCTCGAGCGCGACCTGAAGCGCGTGGTCTTCGGCCAGGACAAGGCAATCGAGGTGCTCTCCACCGCGATGAAGCTGTCCCGCGCGGGCCTGCGCGATCCGGACAAGCCGATCGGCTCGTTCCTGTTCTCGGGCCCGACCGGCGTCGGCAAGACCGAGGTGGCGCGCCAGCTGTCGAACATCATGGGCATTCCGCTCGTGCGCTTCGACATGTCGGAATACATGGAGCGGCACTCGGTCTCGCGCCTGATCGGCGCCCCTCCGGGCTATGTCGGGTTCGACCAGGGCGGCCTGCTCACCGATGCGATCGACCAGCAGCCGCACTGCGTCCTGCTGCTCGACGAGATCGAGAAGGCTCACCCCGACCTGTTCAACATCCTGCTCCAGGTGATGGACAACGGGCGCCTGACCGACCACCACGGCAAGACCGTGGACTTCCGCAATGTCGTCCTCGTCATGACCACCAATGCCGGCGCGAGCGACATGGCCCGCCAGGGCATCGGCTTCGGCGACGTCTCCAAGGCGGATGCCGGGGACGAGGCGGTCAAGAAGATGTTCAGCCCGGAATTCCGCAACCGCCTCGATGCGATCGTGCCCTTCGCCTACCTGCCGACCGCGGTGATCAGCCGGGTGGTGGACAAGTTCATCCTCCAGCTCGAACTGCAGCTGGCGGAACAGAACGTCCACATCCAGTTCGACGCCGATGCACGCAGCTGGCTGGGCGAGCGCGGCTACGACCGCCTCTATGGCGCGCGGCCGATGGCCCGCCTGATCCAGGACAAGGTCAAGCAGCCGCTCGCCGAGGAGCTGCTGTTCGGCAAGCTGGCCTATGGCGGCGAGGTCCACGTCGGGATCAAGGACGACGCGCTGACCTTCCAGCTTACGCCGGCCCCGCCGAAGCTGGTCAAGCGTTCGGCCAAGCCGAAGAAGGGCTCGAAGGAAACCGGCAATGCGCCGGAGACCAGCGAGGACGGCACCGACTGACGGTTTCACGTGGAACGACCAAGAGGCCCCCGGTGCATTCCGGGGGCCTTTTTCTTTGCGGAGACGCGACTTGCCCCTTGGGGCGCAGGGTGGAACTTCCCGGCCCCAAGTGACATTCTTGCCGCATGGCCGCGCCGTTTTCCTGGATCAGACCGCATGTGCATGGGCTCTGCATCGGCCCTGCAAACGCGTGGATCGACCCTGCGCGGCCGGTAGAGCGGGCGCTGGTCACTCATGGCCATGCCGACCATGCCCGCGGCGGCCACGGCGAGGTGATCGCCACGCGCGAGACGCTGGCGATCATGGCCCTGCGCTATGGCCGGCCGGGGCGCGAAGTGGTGGCGGGCTATGGCGAGAGCGTGAGCCTGCCGGGCGGGGTCAGGGCGACGTTCTTTCCCGCCGGGCACGTGCTGGGTTCGGCGCAGATCCTGCTGGAGCATGGCGGCGAGCGGGTGGTGGTGACGGGCGATTACAAGCGCCGGGCCGATCCGACCTGCCCGCCGTTCGAGCCGGTGGCCTGCGACCTGTTCGTGACCGAGGCGACGTTCGGCCTGCCGGTGTTTCGCCATCCGCCGATCAAAGGGGAAATAGGCAAGTTGCTTGAAGCCCTGGCGGCCGATCCCGGGCGCTGCGTGCTGGTGGGGGCCTATGCGCTGGGCAAGGCGCAGCGGTTGATCGCCGAACTGCGCCGCGCGGGGTGGCGCGCGCCGGTCTATCTCCACGGGGCGATGGAGCGGATGTGCCGGCTTTATGAAGAGCTGGGGGTTGAACTGGGTGACCTGCGGCTGGTGGCGGACATGCCGAAGGCCGCGCTGGCGGGACAGGTGGTGATCTGCCCGCCCTCGGCGCTCAATGACCGCTGGACCCGGCGCCTGCCCGATCCGGTCACGGCCATGGCCTCGGGCTGGATGCGCATCCGGCAGCGGGCGCGGCAGCGCAATGTCGAGCTGCCGCTGGTGATTTCGGACCATGCCGACTGGGACGAGCTGACCGCGACCATTGCCGAAGTGAACCCGGCCGAGACCTGGATCACGCACGGACGCGAGGAGGCGCTGCTGCGCTGGTGCGAACTGAACCAACGCAAGGCGCGGGCCTTGGCCCTGGTGGGCTATGAGGACGAGGATGATTGAGGCTCGGGCCCGGGCGGCGCGTGGGCTTGGGCAGGCTCGGCCTGAGCGGGGGGTGCGGGCATGACGGCGCCATGATCCGCTTCGCCGCCCTGCTGGACGCGCTGGTCTATACCCGCAGCCGCAACGGCAAGCTGCGGCTGATCGCCGACTATCTGCGCGCCACCCCCGATCCCGACCGGGGTTGGGCGCTGGCCGCCCTGACCGGGGGGCTGGACTTTCCGGCGGTCAAGGGATCGACCCTGCGCGCCCTGCTGATGGAGCGGGTCGACCCGGTGCTGTTCCAGCTTTCGCGCGACTATGTGGGCGATACGGCGGAGACCGCGAGCCTGCTCTGGCCCGAGCCGGCCGCGCCGCAAGGCCCGGTGCCGCCCGTGGCCGCCCCCAGCGTGAGCGAGGTCGTGACGATCCTCTCCGGCCTCAGCCGTGCCACGGCGGCGGCGGGACTGGCCACCCTGATGGACCGACTGGACGCGAACGGTCGCTATGCCCTGCTCAAGCTGGCGACCGGGGCGCTGCGCATCGGGATCTCGGCGCGGCTGGCCAAGGTGGCCTTTGCCGAGGCCTTTGCCGTGCCGGTCGAGGCGGTCGAGGAATACTGGCACGGGCAGGCACCGCCCTACGGCGCGCTGTTCGCCTGGGCGGCGCAAGGCGCGCCCGCGCCCGATGGCGGCCAGGTGCCGCTGTTCCGCCCCTTCATGCTGGCCCATCCGCTGGAGGAGGGCGTGGAGCTGGACCTTGCCGACTATGCGGCCGAGTGGAAGTGGGACGGAATCCGGGTGCAGGTGGTCTGTGCCGGCGGGGAAACGCGGGTCTATTCCCGATCGGGCGACGACATTTCCGCGACCTTTCCCGAGATCGCCGGCGCGCTTTCGCTCCCCTGCACGCTGGACGGCGAACTGCTGGTGCGCGGCAGCCATCAGGGCGGCGAGGCGGGCGGGGCGGCAAGTTTCAACGCGCTCCAGCAGCGGTTGGGGCGCAAGGTGGTCTCGAAGAAGATGGCCGAGGACTATCCGGCCTTCGTGCGGCTCTACGATGCGCTGATCGTCGAAGGGGAGGACTGCCGCGCCCTGCCGTGGGCGCGGCGGCGGGCGGTGCTGGAGACCTTTTCGGCGCGGCTCGATGCCGTGCGCTTCGATCTCTCCCCGGTGATCCCGGCGGCCGAATTTGCCGAACTGGGCGAGATCCGCGCCCGCGCCCGCGACGAGGCGATTGAGGGGGTGATGCTCAAGCGCCGCGACAGCCCTTACCTGGCCGGGCGGCGCGCCGGGCTGTGGTACAAGTGGAAGCGCGATCCGCTGCTGATCGACTGCGTGCTGCTCTATGCCCAGCGCGGCAGTGGCAAGCGCAGCTCGTTCTATTCCGACTTCACCTTCGGCTGCTGGAACGGCGATCCCGATCAGGGGGCCGAACTGCTCCCCGTGGGCAAGGCCTATTTCGGGTTCACCGACAAGGAGCTGAAATGGCTCGACCGCCATGTGCGCCAGCACACGGTGAACCGCTTCGGCCCGGTGCGCGAGACGGACAAGTCGCTGGTGCTCGAGGTGGCCTTCGATTCGGTTCACGAAAGCCGCCGCCACAAGTCCGGCCTTGCCATGCGCTTTCCCCGGATCAACCGCATCCGCGCCGACAAACCGGCCCACGAAGCGGACCGGATCGAGACCCTGCGGGCGCTGGTCAGGGATTGAGCGTGTTTTCCGCGCCGGATTGATCGGGATCAACGAAACTTGGCACGCCGGACCCTAGCAGCAAGGCTGGAGAGAAATGTTCCGACGGAGATTGACGTGACGACCGAGACCCAGCCGCGCCCGCAGACCCCCTATGAGCGGCTGGGCGGGCGACAAACGCTGCGGGCGATCGTCGACCGGTTCTACGACCTGATGGACGGGGACCCGGCCTATGCGCAGCTGCGCGCCATGCACGCGGCGGACCTTGCGCCGATGCGGGAGAGCCTGACCGGGTTCATGGTCGGCTGGAGCGGGGGGCCGCGCGACTGGTTCGAGCAGGGCAAGTGCGTGATGAGCCTGCATGGCCCGCTGGGCGTGACCGAGGCCACGGCGCAGCAGTGGCTCGGCGCCATGGCCCGCGCGATCGAGGAAACGGTGGGCGGGCGCGATCCGGAGATTGCCAAGGCCATGAACGACGTGCTGCAAGAGATGGCGAAGGGCATGGCACGCTGACCGGCCCGAGCTGACAGGACGCGGATGAACCGGTTCGACCGCAGGCGGCAGGGACTGGCGATCGGACTGGCCGGGCTGGCCGGGTTCGTCGACGCGGCCGGGTTTCTCTCGGCCGACGGCTATTTCGTCTCGTTCATGTCGGGCAACACGACCCGGCTCGGGGTCAACCTTGGCAAGGCGCCCGCGCTGGCCCTCACCCCGGCCCTGCTGATCGCGGGCTTCGTGCTGGGCGTGGCGCTGGGATCGGCCTGTGCCGGCCGGGCCGGGGCTCGGCGCAAGCCGGCGGTGCTGGGGCTGGTTGCGGCCCTGCTGGCGGCGGCGGCGCTGGCGCGCGGGGCGGGCTTTCACGATGCCATGCTGGGCCTGCTGGTCATGGCGATGGGCGCGCTCAACGCGACGTTCCAGCGCGGCGGCGAGGTGGCGGTGGGGCTGACCTACATGACCGGGGCCTTGGTCAAGCTCGGGCAGGCGCTGGCCGGGGCGGCGCTGGGCGAACCGCGCGGCGGCTGGGCCGCCTTCATGGCACTGTGGGGCGGGCTGACGCTGGGCGCGGTGCTGGGGGCGGCGGCCTTCTCGCACTTCGCCGCGGCGGCGCTGTGGCTGGCGGCGGGCTGGGCGCTGGCCATGCTCGCCTTCTCGCTGAGCCTCGACCACGGGCAGGAAAGCGCATAAGCCTCAGCAACATTTCGACACATTCGGAAGGATTGCTGATGGCTGGCCTATCCCGTCGCAGATCATGGGCAGTGGGTGCCGCCGCGATTGCCCTGTTGGGCGCCGCAGCGCCGGCCATGGCCGCGGACGAGGAAATCCAGGTCTACATGGACGAGATGGGCGATGCCGGGGACATCGGCCTCGACATTCACAGCAATTACGTCCTCGCCGGCGACCCTGCCCCGGCCTATCCGGGCGCGGAACCGGCGCTGCACCGCCTGCGGATCACGCCGGAATGGGGGCTGGGGCTGGGCGGCGGGTTCGAAGCCGGGCTCTACCTGCCGCTGATGACCGTTGCCCCCGACGGCGTGCTGCGCGCGAGCGGGGTGAAGGGCCGGATGAAATTCATCGCGCCGCACGAAGCCACCGGCGCCTTCTGGGGCGCAAACCTCGAGATCGGGCGCGTGAAGTACCGGCTCGACCAGAATCCGTGGAACGGCGAGTTCAAGCTGATCGCCGGCTGGCGCAACGACCGCTGGGAGCTCGCCGCCAATGCCAACATCGGCTTCAAGGTTGCCGGCCCGGTCTCCGCCCCGGCCGAACTCGAGATCGCGTCCAAGGCCAGCTACAAGGTGAGCGACAACCTCCGGCTCGGCGTGGAGAGCTACAACGGGGTGGGCCAGTTCCAGGCTCTCGGCCAGTTCGGGCAGAGCGACCAGACCACCTACCTCACCATCGATGCCCTGCTGGGCAAATGGGACATCAATGCCGGAATCGGCAAGGGCTACGGCGCCAGCAGCGATACGACCGTGCTCAAGTTCGTGATCGGGGTGCCGTTGGGAGCGAGGCTCTAGAAGCCATCCACCCGGAACAGCTTCTCGCGAGAAGTTGCGCCGCGCAACAAGTCCAGCCGCGAGGGGGCGAGCTCAAGGGCGGCGGCAAGGAGCGTGCGGACCGCTTCGGTGGCCTTGCCATCTTCCGGCTTGGCCCGGACCTTGGCGAGCAGGCGGCCGCCGACCAGTTCGAGGCCCTCGCTCTTGGCACCGGGGGTGACGCGGACGGCGAGGCGGCCTTCGCCGTCGATCACGGCGCGGATCGCCTCGGCCGGGGGAAGATCAGCCCTGGGCCTGGCCAAGGGCGGCCTCGATCTCGGCGGTGTGGCGGCGGCCATTGTCGACATAGAAATCGACCCCGCGCTTCATGTCGACAAGGCCAGCCTCGGGAATCTCGCGCATGAAGGTAGCGGGACGGCCGCTCCACAGCTGGCGCGAGGGGATGCGCTTGCCGGGCGTGAGCTGCGCCCCGGCGGCGAGCATGGCGTCGCTCTCGATCACGCAGCCGTCCATCACGATGGTGCCGAGGCCGACGAAGGCGCGGTCTTCCAGCGTGCAGCCGTGGATCATCGCCATGTGGCCGATCAGCACGTTCTCGCCGATGATCGTGGGGAAGCCTTCGGGGCGATGGGGCTTGGGACTGTCGACGTGAATCACCGAGCCGTCCTGCACGTTGGAGCGGGCGCCGATGACGATGCGGTGCATGTCGGCCCGGATCACGCAGTTGTACCAGATGGACACGTCGGGCCCGATCTCGACATCGCCGATGATCCGGCAGCCCGGCGCGATGAAGGCGCTGTCGTGAATGCGGGGGGTCTTGCCGGCGAAGGGGAGGATGGTGACGTCTGGGCGATGGGGCATGGCACTCAGTTCCTGAACAGGCTCGACCAGTCAACATAGGGCAGGACCGAGGCGTGGTCATCCGTCCAGGCGCGGCCGGTGGGTGGGAGGAGCGAATCCCACTTCTGCTGCGGCGAGGCGGCGCGGACCCGCTGGAGCAGGGCGGGATCGCGCGCGAAGAGAACCCAGGTGCTGGGCGAATAGACCTTGCGATCCTCCGGCACATCATGGCGGACCATGGCGGCGAGGCCTCTCTGGCGGGCGATTGCGGCCAGCACCGGTTCCAGCTCGATATGGCGGTTGGAGATGTGGACGACCAGCAGGCCGCGCGGCTGAAGCACGCGGAAATAGACGCCGAAGGCTTCCGAGGTGAGCAGGTGGAGCGGGATGGCATCCGAGGTGAAGGCATCGACCGCCAGGAAGTCGAGGCTGCCGGGGGCCTGTGCGGCGAGTTCGAGGCGCGCGTCGCCGATCGTGACCCGCGCATCGGGGGCGCAATCGGCCAGATAGGTGAAGCGGCGCGTGGTGGAATAGGCAAGGATCGCCGGGTCGATCTCGTAGAAGCGCCACGACTGGCCGGGCTGGTGGAAGCAGGCGAGCGTGCCCGCGCCGAGGCCGACCACCCCGACCCGCGCCGAGGGCCCGATCAGTTGCGGCAGCTTGCCGAGGGTGAGCGCGGCGCCGGAGGTGGGGCCATAATAGGTCTGGACGAGGCGGCGGCCGGCCGGGTCGGTCCGCTGCTGGCCGTGGAGCGTGGTGCCGTGGGCGAGGGTGCGCAGGTGGGCCTGCGGATAGTCGCGCACCGCGTAGATCCCGAAGTAGGAACGGGTGCGGACGTGTTCGAGCGTATCGTGCACCGTCCACCAGCCGCCGCTGGCGAGCATGGCGGCGAGCAGGACGCCGACGAACAGCGGGCGCCATGCGAGCAGGCCAAGGCCAAAGGCGGCCAGCGCGAGGTGCAGCATCCAGCCGAGCATCCCGTCGGCATCGGCCTCGACCACGTCGTGGAGAAGCCAGGCGAGGAACAGGCAGAAGGCGAAGACGACGCCCGCGGTAACGCGGCAGACCTCGGGCGAGAGGCCGGGCATCTCGCGCCAGTCAAGCCGCGCGGGGAAAGGCAGCAGGGCGGCGGCGGCGAGGATCAGGATCGGGTGTTCCCACGCCCAGTCGAACACCAGGGGCGCGATCAGGGCGCAGAACAGGCCGCCGAGCGCGCCGCCGACCGACATGATGAAATAGAACAGGGTCAGCTGCGAGGCGGCGGGGCGCAGGTCATAGAGCCGGGAGTGCAGCGCACCGGCGATGAAGAACAGCAGGATCACCCCGAACAGCGCCGCGGCCATGGTGCCCGATCCGGTCGAGACCATGGCGTATGACCCGGCCACGACCATGATCGCCGGAGCGGCGAGCGTGACGAAATAGGCCGGCACGCGGTTGTGCGCGAATGCGACCACGAAGCTGAGCAGGTAGAGCCCGAGCGGGATCACCCAGAGCAGCGGCATTGCGAAGACGTCTGTCGTCAGGTGAGTGGTGGTCGACAGCATCAGGCCCGAGGGCACGGCCGAGAGCGCCAGCCACAAGGCGATGCGGCGCGCCGGGATCGGTTCGGCCGGAGCGGCTTCGGCGGCCTGTGCGGCGACCATGCCGGCGGCGCGGCGGGACCATGCCGCGCAGGCGACGAGGATCAGCAGCAGCCCGTACCCCGCGCTCCACCCCCACGACTGGGCATGGAGCGAGAGCAGCGGCTCGGCCAGGAGCGGATAGGCGAGCAGGCCCGCGAACGAGCCAAGGTTGGAGGCGGCATAGAGCGGATAGGGATCGCCCGCCGCACCCGCCGCCGCATACCAGCGCTGCATCAAGGGTGCTTGGGCCGAGACCAGCAGGAAGACCGGGCCGATCGTCAGCAGGAACAGCAGCGGCACCCACCAGACCTCGCTGCCCGGCGCGGGCGGGGCGAGCGGATAGAGCGTGATCGGCAGGGTCAGCGCGGCCAGCGCGAGCAGGGCGAGGTGGATGCGACCCTGCGTGCGCACCGGCCAGCGGCCCATCAGGTGCGCGTAGAGGTAGCCGCCGAGCAGCAGCGCCTGGTAAACCAGCATGGCGCTGTTCCAGACATTGGGCGCGCCGCCGAGCCGGGGCAGGGCGAGGCGCGCGACCAGCGGCTGGACGAGGAACAGCAGGAACGAGCCAGCGAAGATCGCGGCGACGAACAGGCCGCGCCGCGCAGCCGGCGCGGCGGGCACGGACGAGGGAGCCGCGCTCAAGCCCCGAGCAGGCGGGCGGCGTGGGCCGCGTGGTAGGTCAGCACGCCCGAGCAGCCCGCGCGCTTGAAGCTGGTCAGCGTTTCCAGCACGAGCGCGTCGCGGTCTCCCGCGCCGGCCGCGGCGGCGGCCTCGATCATCGCGTATTCGCCGGAGACCTGATAGGCGAAGACCGGCACCTCGAAGCGCTGCTTCACCCTGACAACGATGTCGAGATAGGGCAGGCCCGGCTTGACCATCACGCTGTCGGCGCCCTCGGCAAGATCGAGCGCGACTTCGCGCAGGGCTTCCTCGCCGTTGGCAGGGTCCATCTGGTAAGTCTTCTTGTCGCCCTTCAGGAGCCCGCCCGAGCCGACCGCATCGCGGAACGGGCCAT
The DNA here is from genome assembly GCF_014230315.1 of Novosphingobium flavum. GTDB lineage: Bacteria > Pseudomonadota > Alphaproteobacteria > Sphingomonadales > Sphingomonadaceae > Novosphingobium > Novosphingobium flavum. The sequence continues at coordinate 273,515 of NZ_JACLAW010000002.1, forward strand.
AGAAGGCCGAGGCATATTTGGCGGCATAGCTCATGATCTGGACGTTGGTGTGGCCGCCCTGTTCGAGCGCGGCGCGGATCAGGCCGACGCGGCCGTCCATCATGTCGGACGGGGCGATGATGTCGGCCCCGGCATTCGCCTGGTTGAGGCTCTGCGCGACGAGGATCCCGGCCGTCTCGTCATTCGCCACGTAGCCAGCCGCATCGAGCACGCCGTCCTGCCCATGGCTGGTATAGGGATCGAGCGCGACGTCGGTGAGGATGCCGATGTCCGAACCGACCGCATCGCGGATCGCCTTGGTGGCACGGCACATCAGGTTGTCCGGGTTGAGCGCTTCCGTCGCCCGGTCGTCGCGCTGGTCGCGCGCCGTGTTGGGGAAGAGGGCGAGGCACGGAATGCCGAGGGCAACGGCCTCCTTCGCCCGCTGGGCAATGCCCTTGACGCACCAGCGCGAAACGCCGGGGAGCGAGGCGATCGGCTCCTCCACGATGCTGGAGTTGTCGGCACCCTCGGTGACGAACAACGGCCAGATCAGGTCGGCCGGGGACAGGACGATCTCACGGTGGAGCGCGCGGCTCCACGCGGTGGCGCGGGTGCGGCGCAGGCGCAGCGCAGGATAGGCGGCAGTCATGGTGCGGCTTCCCTGCCGCAAAGGCGGGGCGGGTTCAAGCGCCGGGGTTGAAATGGCCGATGTGAAAGGCGCCGGGGCGGTTGCCCCGCGCCGCCTCAGCGCATGGCGATGCGCTGGATCTTCTGCGGGGCCGCGGCGAGGGCGGCGCCGGTCCGCAGCGATTTCATCTGGACCAGCTTGGCGCGGAAGGCATCGAGATCGCGGGTATCGACCTGGCGGGTGACGGTGGCGAAGGCCGTGCCGAGCGGGTTCACCGTGTGGCCGCTGCGATACATCTCGTAGTGCAGGTGCGGGCCGGTGGAGAGGCCGGTCGAGCCGACATAGCCGATCACTTCGCCCGCGCTGACCCGCTCGCCAGGGGCGACGGCGATGCGGCTCATGTGGCCGTAGCCAGTGCCGAGGCCGCCGCCGTGTTCAAGCCGGACGTAGTTGCCGTGGCCGCCGTGATAGCCGGCGAAGGAAACCACGCCCGCCGCCGTGGCGACGATCGGCGAGCCCCAGCGCGCGCCGAAATCGACGCCCGCGTGCATGCGGCTGTAGCCGAGGATCGGGTGGAAGCGCTGGCCGTAGGACGAGGTGACGCGGCCGTTGACCGGGAGCAGCATCCCCGCGCCGCCCTGCACCCAGGACTCGGTGGTGAAGGACGAGGCGGAATAGAAGGCGCCGTCATTGCCCCAGCGCAGCAGTTCGGCGACCGGGGCACTGCCGCGATCGAGCCCGGCATAGAGCAGGTTGCCGACTTCGGTTTCCCCGGTGACGGCGCGCTTCATTGCGAAGACCAGATCGAACGAATCGCCCGGCTGGACATCGCCTTCGAGGCTGATGTGGGCATCGAGCGCCTGGAGATATTCCTGGATGGTCTGCGGCGGGGCGCCGGCGGCGCGGGCCGAGCGATAGAGGCTGTCCCCCACCGTGCCGCGAATGCGCAAGGGGGTGGTGTCGACCGCGATCGGCAGCTTCTGCAGGGCCAGCGCGGCGCCGACGCGGTGCAGGGCGAGGGCGAGATCGAACCGAGCGCGCAACTGCGCGCCGACGAGCGGGCGCGGCTCGCCCGGCGCCCGGCGCGGGCCGAGGACGAAGGAGACGCGGGTGCCGGGGGCTATGCCGCCTTGCTCCGCCTGCGCGGCGATCAGGGCCTCGGCGCGGGCGGCATCGTCCGATGCGGCACCGGCGCGCTGGAACAGGCGGGCGAGGCTGTCGCCCGGAGAGAGGACCGAGGTCAGTTCGATCTCGGCCCGCTCGGGCACGAAGGGCACTTCGCGGTAGGCGCGGGTCGGCCCCATGCGGCGGCCCGATTCGCCGCCGCGCGCGAGCGGCATGATCGACTGGGCGCGGAATTCCTCGGCCGATGCGGCATCGACCGCCATGGCGGGGGCGGCATCGAGCCGGGCGAAATCGGGCCAGAAGCCAAGGGCGAGCACGATCAGGCCAAGCAGGGTGCCCATGCCGCGCCACCAGCGGCGCGAGCCGATATCCTCGGCCAGATCGGGGACGAGATCGGCGCGGGCGAGGCGTTCCCGCCAATTTCCGGGGTTGCAATCGGCCGGCGGGGCAAGTTCGGTGAGGTCGAGGACGGCGCTGCCGCACGCGACAGGACGTGCGAAAGCGGCAGGATTGGCAAAGGACGCGGCACGGCCCGCCGCCATGCGGCGCGCCGGGGCCATGCCCTGCTCTTCTGCCTCTTGCGGTCTGAACACGTACCCTCCGTCGCGCGCGGGCGTTTTTCCGCGCTGTGCGACGGGATCGACCCTGCACCCGAACGGTTAACACCAGCCTAAAGCCGCGTTTTTACGGAGCTTGTTTGCTCCCGCCGCGCGGACGCAGCTGTGGTCAATTCATCGCCGCAGCCTTGCGAGAGGACAGGGGCGATGCCAGATCGGGGGTAGCGATGGCCAATCGACTGCCTCATCCTGTTTCACGCGGCGCCGAGGGCAAGGTGTTGGCCGTGCTCGGCCCGACCAACACCGGCAAGACTCACCTCGCGATCGAACGGCTCTGCGCCCATTCCTCGGGCGCGATCGGCTTTCCGCTGCGCCTGCTGGCGCGCGAGGTCTATGACCGGGTGGTGGCGATCAAGGGGCCCAGCGAGGTTGCCCTGATCACCGGCGAGGAGCGGATCGAGCCCAAGGGCGCGCGCTGGCTGCTCTGCACGGTCGAGGCCATGCCCCGATTCGGCTATGGCGACAGGCCGGACCTGTCCTTCGTCGCGCTGGACGAGGCGCAGCTGGCCGCCGACCGCGAGCGCGGGCACATCTTCACCGACCGGCTGCTTCATGCGCGGGGCCGCGACGAGACGATGATCCTCGGCTCGGCGGTGATGGAGCCGATGGTCCGCGCGCTCGTGCCGGGGGCCGAGATCGTCAGCCGCCCGCGCTTCTCCACGCTGAGCCATGCCGGGGCCAAGAAGCTTTCGCGGATTCCCCCGAGGAGCGCGATCGTCGCCTTCTCGGCCGAGCAGGTCTATGCCGTGGCCGAAATGCTGCGACGCTTCCGCGGCGGGGCGGCGGTGGTGATGGGGGCGCTCTCGCCCGAGACCCGCAACCGGCAGGTGGCGCTGTTCCAGTCGGGCGAGGTCGACTATCTCGTCGCCACCGACGCGATCGGGATGGGGCTCAACCTCGACGTGACACACGTCGCCTTCGCCGGCCTTTCGAAGTTCGACGGGGTGCGCAACCGGCGGCTGACCCCGATGGAGATGGCCCAGATCGCCGGGCGCGCCGGGCGGCACCAGCGCGACGGGACGTTCGGCACGCTGGCGGGCGCCGGCGGGATGGATGCCGAGTTCACCGAGGAAGAGATCTGGGCGATCGAAGAGCACCGCTTCGCCCCGCTGACCAAGATCTTCTGGCGCGATTCGCAGCCGCGACTCGACAGCCTGGACCATTTGATCGACGATCTGGCCCGCCCGCCCGAACGGCCCGAGCTGGCCCCGGCGCCCGAGGCGATCGACCTGGCGGTGATGCGGCGGCTGGCCGAGGACCCCGAGATCGCCGCCAGCGTGCGCGGCCGCGCCGCCGTCGCCCGGTTTCGCGAGGCGTGTTCGCTGCCCGATTTCCGCCAGCACGGCGCCGACACTCATGCCCGGTTCGTCGCACGCTTGTGGGAAGACCTGCGCAGAGGCTATCTGGGCAGCGATTTCGTTGCCAGCCGGATTGCCGAACTGGATAATCCGGGCGGGGATATCGATACGCTGCAGGGGCGGATCGCCGCGATCCGTTCGTGGAGCTATATCGCGCAGCGCCCCGACTGGGTGCTGGCGCGGGAGGAAATGGCCGCGCGGGCCCGCGCGGTCGAGGCTCGCTTGTCGGACGCGCTCCATGCGCGGCTGACCGAGCGGTTCGTGAACAGGCGCACGGCGGTGCTGATGCGCAAGGTGGGGCCCGATGCGGCCCTGCTGCCGGTGACACTCGAAGGGAATGTACTGTTGGTGGACGGGGAAAAGCTGGGGAAGCTCGAAGGCTTCCACTTCAAGGTCGATCCGGAGGCGCACCATAGCGACCACAAGCTGCTGTTCGCCGCGGCAGAGCGCCACTTGCCGCAGCTGTTCGCCGAGCGGGCGGGCGCGCTGGCGGGCGAGATCGCGGGCGGAACCGCCGCGCTCGAACTGAGCGGCGGGGCGATCCTCAATGGCCGCGAAGTGCTGGCGCGGCTGGCACCGGGCAAGGCCCTGCTGGCGCCGCAGGTGAAGCTCGAGCCCGCGCTCGAGGCGATCCCGGCTGCCGAGCGCAAGCTGCTCAAGGAAGCGATCGACGCCTGGCTGGCGGCAAAGCTGGCCGTGCTCGCCCCGCTTGCGGCGGTGGACGAGGCGAGCCGCGCCGAGGCGGGCGGGCCGGAACTGCGCGCGCTGCTGATTCGCCTTGCCGAGCGCGGCGGCCTGCTGGAGCGGGCCGGGTCCGGGCTCGAGGCGCTGAAGCCCGAGCAGCGCGACGGCCTGCGCAAGCTTGGCGTGCGGATCGGCGCGATTGACCTGTTCATGCCGGCCATGCTCAAGCCCGCCGCGCTCGGCGCCTGGCGCGAGCTGGCGACGATGCGCGGCGTGCGCCTGCCCGAGGTGGCCGCGGAAATGCCACCGGTCCTGCCCGCGACCGGGGGCCGCGCGCCGCTCGGCTATCGCCGCTTCGACAAGCAGGCCCTGCGCATCGACATGGCCGAGAAGCTGCTGCGCGAGGCCCATGGCCGCCGCGCGGCCTCGGCCGGCAACAAATTCTGGATCGACCCGGCGCTGGCCCGTTCGACCGGGCTGACCCCGGAAGCGCACATGCACCTGCTGCGGATCGCGGGCTTCGCTCCGCAGGTTCCGCCGACGCTGGGCGAGGGCGTGTTCGGGCCGCCGGCCCCGCCGCTGTTCCGCTGGCGGCCGCCCCGGCGCGCCGAGGGCGGCGAGCAGCAGGGTCATGGCGAGCGCGGGCGCGGGCAGCATCGCGATCAGGGCAAGCGCCATGAACGCGGGCCCGGCAAGCAGGCCGAAGCACCGACCCAGGACCGGCGCGGCAAGGACAAGCCCAAGGGCCCGCGCCCGCCCCGCCCGGCCCCGCCGCGCGAGGAAGCACCTGCGGGCGGCGGCGCCTTTGCCGCGCTCGCCGCGCTGGTCGGCCGGGTCTGAGAGGCGCGCTTGCGCATCGACAAGCTGCTCTGGTTCCTCCGCTTCGCGCCGAGCCGCAACTCGGCGCAGGAATGGGTGGCGGCGGGGCACATCCGGCTGAACGGGCGGCGGATCGAGCGCGCCAGCGCCGCAGTGCGTGAGGGCGACGTGCTGGTCCTGCCGCTGCGCAGCCACGTCAAGGTGATCGAGCTGCTCGCCCTGCCCGAGCGGCGCGGACCGGCCCCGGAAGCGCAGGCGTGTTATCGCGTGCTTGACGCAGGGACCGCAAATCCCATAGCAGCGGCGATAACATCGCCCGACAGCGATAGACCGGAACACCAAGGGGAACCTTCGCCATGACCTATGTCGTCACCGACGCCTGCATCCGCTGCAAGTATATGGACTGCGTCGAGGTCTGCCCGGTCGACTGCTTCTACGAGGGCGAGAACATGCTCGTCATCAACCCCAACGAATGCATCGACTGCGGCGTCTGCGAGCCGGAATGCCCGGCCGAGGCGATCCTGCCCGATACCGAGAGCGGGCTGGAGCAGTGGCTCGAGCTCAATGCCAAGTATTCGGCCGAGTGGCCGAACCTGACCACCAAGCGCGACACCCCGCCCGATGCCGACGAGCACAAGGGCGAGGATGGCAAGTTCGACAAGTACTTCTCCGCCGAACCCGGCGAGGGCGACTGATCGCAGCCCGAGGAGGCAGCGGGTAAGCGGCGATTCGCCCGCTGGCCCCGCTGCTGACAACATGCCGCACTGCCGCATCCGCGGCACTCAGGCCTGAAATCCTTTGGCATCACGCAAAGCTTCACCCTCCTGCCCCAAGGGGCATGGGGGGCCTTCGCACATGCGTTAGCCCTTAGGGCTGGAAATTTTATCCACACGGTGTTATATAGGCCACACCTGCCCGGGCGCCCGCCCATTGGCAGCAGGAATCACGAAAGGCAGGATAACAGCAAATCGGGTTGTTCAAGGGGGCTTCGCGTGGCGGTGCCCCGTGGCGATTTTCGCCCCTTCAATTCCGTGAATCCTGGCCGGGGCTGGTCAGGCGGCTGAAATCCTGCATGAAAGGACGATACATGGCGGCCAAGGCTTTCGCCTTCGATGTTGGTGATTACGTCGTTTACCCGAAGCACGGTGTGGGACGGGTGATCGAGCTGCAAGAACAGGAAATCGCGGGCATGAAGCTGGAGCTCTACGTGCTCCGCTTTGAAAAAGAGCGCATGACCCTGCGCGTGCCGGTGAACAAAGTCGAAGCGATCGGGATGCGCAAGCTTTCCTCGGACAAGACCCTGCGCGAAGCGCTCGATACCCTGAAGGGCAAGCCCAAGGTCAAGCGCACCATGTGGTCGCGCCGCGCCCAGGAATACGAAGCCAAGATCAACTCGGGCGATCTCGTTTCGATCGCCGAGGTGACCCGCGACCTGTTCCGTGCTGACGACCAGCCGGAGCAGTCCTATTCCGAGCGTCAGATCTTCGAAGCCGCCTCCTCGCGCCTTGCGCGCGAACTGGCCGCGATGGAAAAGACCGACGAACCGGCCGCGCTCAAGAAGATCCTCGCGATCCTCAACGAACATGCGCCGAAGTATTACGAAGCCGCGCCGGTCGCCTGAGGCGGGGCCAGGTTTCGTGCGAAAGGGCCGTCCTTCGGGGCGGCCTTTTTCTTTGCAGGTTACGCGGCTGCGCGGCGCAGGCGGTCGTTGATCGCGGCGCCGATCCCGCTTTCGGGAATGGGGGCAATGGCGATGCGCGGCTGCTGTGCGGCGGCGCCCTCGTGCAGGGCGGCATAGAGCCGGGCGGCAGCCTCGGCGAGATCACCGGCGGGCGACAGGCTCGCGTGGCCGGCGATGGCCCCGAAGCCGATCAGGAATTCATCCGCCTCCGCCGCCACGGCACCGAGCCGGACCGGCTTGCCCGGGGCATAGTGGCTGGCGAGCTGGCCCGGAGCCTCGATCGCCGCGCCGGGGGCCGCGGCCTCACCGCCGGAGCCAAGGACTTCGGCGATCTGCTCGGCAGTGATCGGGCCGGGGCGCAGCACGGACCAGCCGGACGGCCGCAGGGCGACAATGGTCGATTCGATGCCCTGTGCGGTCGGCCCGCCGTCGAGCACCAGATCGACCGCTTGGCCGAGGCTTTGCCCGACATGCGCCGCCGTGGTCGGGCTGATCGCGCCGGAGCGGTTGGCCGAGGGCGCGGCTAGCGGCAGGCGGGCCGCCGCGAGCAGGGCCTGCATCGCCGGGTGCGCCGGGCAGCGCAGGGCAAGTGTCGGTAGGCCTGCGGTGACGGCCGGGGCAATGGCCGTGCCCGCGCGGAGCGGCAGGACCATGGTCAGCGGCCCGGGCCAGAACCGCGCCGCCAGGGCCTCGGCCCGCGCATCGATCTCGGCCAGGGCCGCAGCCTCGGACAGCGACGGCACATGGACGATCAGCGGATTGAAATCGGGCCGCCCCTTGGCGCGGTAGATCGCGGCCACCGCCTCGGCCCGGTCAGCCCGCGCGGCAAGACCATAGACCGTCTCGGTCGGCACGGCGACCAGCTTGCCGGCCTGCAACAGGGCCGCCGCCTCGGCGATGCCGGCAGAATCGGCGGGGACGGTCCGTGGGCGGTTGTGAGCATTCATTGCCAGGGGCTATAGGCGCTGGACCCCAAAAAAGCCAAACCCCCCAGCCTATTCCGCCAAGCGAGGCCCGAATGAACGACCAGACCCTGCTCCGCATCGCCGACGCGCTGGAGCGCCTCGCTCCGCCCGCAGCCGCACCGGTCGACTGGGTCGCCGCGCCCGCCTATGTCTGGGACCGGGCCGGAGCCCGCACCGTGAGCGCCCTTGCCGCACCCCCGCTTTCCCTGCTGCGTGGGATCGATGCGCAGAAGGAGGCCGTCGTCGCCAATATCGAACGGCACGCCGCCGGCCATTCCGCGCACGACATGCTGCTGTGGGGCTCGCGCGGGATGGGCAAGTCGGCCCTGCTGCGGGCCGGGATCGTTTCCGCACAGGCCGCCCATCCCGGCGCGATCGCCCTCGTCCAGGTCGCCCCCGATGCCCTCTCCGGCCTGACCGGGCTGTTCACCCTGCTGGGGCGCCTGTCCCGCCGCTTTCTCGTCTACATCGACGATCTCGGCTTCGAGGACGGGGATTCGACCGGGCCGCGCCAATTGCGCTCATGGCTAGAGGGCGGGGTCGAGGCACGGCCGGGTAATGTCCGCCTCGCCGTCACCGCCAACCGCCGCGCCATCGTCTCGCGCCACCTTTCCGAGCAGGACGACCCGATCAACCCGCGTGATGCGGTCGACGACCGCCTGGCCCTAGCCGATCGCTTCGGCCTGTCGATCGGCTTCCACAATTGCAGCCAGGACGACTATCTCGCGATCATCTCGGGCTATTCCGAAGAATATGGCCTGCCCTTCGCCGAAGCCGACGCACTGGAATGGTCCAAGCGCCGCGGCCAGCGCTCGGGCCGGGTAGCCTGGCACTATGTCACCGAACTGGCTGGGCGCGCCGGGCGCACAATCTGATCCGAAGTTGGCTGTCTTCCCGCGAAGCGGCTTTCTCAGACAGGCTCAATGTCAGGCATTTATGCAGGGGTTAATACCCCTGCACCCCAGAACGTCTTCCGGCGATCGGGCAGTGCGCGGGGTAGCCATCCGCGCGGCATTAGCATCGGAAGACGGTCAGGGGTCTGGGGCCCATGGCCCCAGAATCATTCCTGCCTCGCCGCGCCTACTTCTGCCCTTCCGCCGGATCGGGCCGGAAGCTGGCGATGGCTTCCGCTTCCGAATTGAGCTGGGTGCGCGGCGGCATGTGTCCGGTGACCACGGCCTTGACCCCGGCGGTGGGCGCGGCGGTGGGTGAGATCACGCGCCAGATGATCCCGGCCGTATCGTCGGATACGAGCAGGCCGCCGGTCTTGTCGAAGGTCAGCCAGGTTGGGCGGCCACGGGTCTTCCCGCCATTGTCGGCGAGGAAGCCGGACAGGACGGTGACGGGAAGCCCGCGCGGGTTGCCGTTGGGATCGAAGGTGACGAAGACCACGTCGTAGCCGACGGCGGGCTTGCGATTCCACGAACCGTGGCGGGCGACGAAGGCGCCGTTGGCGAAGCCGGCGCCAAGCCGGTTGCCGGCGATCGCGAAGCGCAGGCCGAGCGGGGCGACGTGCGAGCCGAGGGCGAATTCGGGCTTGCGGACATATTCGTTGAGATATTCGGGCATCGGGTCCTTGACCCGGTCGTCCTGCTTGTCCTTCCAGTAGAACCACGGCCAGCCGTACTGGGCGCCGATGGGCAGGTTGGTCAGGTAATCCGGGACGAGGTCGCCGCCGAGCTGGTCACGCTCGTTGACCACGGTCCACAGTTCACCCGTCGCGGGGTTCCAGTCCATCCCGTTGGGATTGCGCAGGCCGGCGGCATACTGGCGCTGGCGCCCGGCGGCGACATCGAGTTCCCAGACCATCGCGCGGCCTTCCTCGGCCTTCATCCCGTTTTCGCCGATGTTCGAGGCCGAGCCGACCGCGACGTAGAGCTTCTTGCCGTCGGGGCTCAGTTCGAGGTTGCGCATCCAGTGGTTGCCGCCGGGGGGCAGGTCCATGATCTTGTGCGGCGCGCCGGTCAGCGCGGTCTGCCCGAGGGTGTAGGGGAAGGCGAGGACGGCGTCGTGATCGGCGATGTAGAGGGTGCCCCCGCCAAAGGCCATGCCGGAGGGCGAGGAGAGGCCTTCACGCAGGGTAAAGCGCTGCTCGGCCGTGCCGTTGCCGTCGGCATCGCGCAGCAGCAGGATACGGTCGGGCGAAGGCACCCCCGCGCCGGCGAGATCGAAGAAGTAGTTCATGATCCGGCCGGTGATCCCGCCGCCGCCCTTGCTCGGCGGGCGGTTCGTCTCGGCCACGAGGACGTCGCCATTGGGCAGGGTGATCATCGTGCGGGGATGGTCGAGGCCCTCGGCGAAGCGGTTGACGGCCAGGCCCGCGGCGGCCGTGGGCGCTTCGCCCGGCTGCCAACCGATCGGCTTGGCAATGCCGATGGTGGGAAACTTTTCCGGCTCTGGATCAACCAGTTGCGGATATTTGCCGGTGCTGGCCGCGAGGGTGCGGTCAGTCGGATTGCCATGCCACAGCCAGGCCCCGATCCCGATGACGAGAACCAGGGCGATCCCGAGCGCGATCAGCGCCTTGCGAAGAATGGAGTTCATCGCGGTTGGATAGGCTTGCTGCGCCCGCGCGGCAACAAGGCAGTGCAGGAGCGGGCCGCGCACGGCCTTCGCGGAGGACTGCGCCAGAACGGGACAGGCCCGGGACCACGCTTGGTTTTGCACGCACCACGATGCTAAATTCCGGGTTAATTCCCGGTTTCTCGCCGGGTCTCCAACGGGGAATACCTGTCATGCGTCTGCGCGCCGCGCTTGCCATCCTGACTGCCGCTGGCGCGCTGGGCGCCGGCACCGCCGAGGCCCATCCGCACGGCAGCGCCATCCTGGCCCCGCCCGTGGTCGGGCCGTGGGGCTTTGGCGGCACTTACGGCGTCTGGCCTGGAGCCTGGCAGCCGCCCTACACCGTGGCCATGCCCGATCAGGCCGCGCCGCAGTCGCCAGCGTTCGATCGCGACCTGTGGCTGCGCGATTGCCGCCAGCGCTTCAGTGACAATGGCGTGGATGGGGCCGTGATCGGCGGGATCGTGGGCGGTGTCGCCGGGAATGCGATCGCCGGCTCTGGGGACAAGGTGCTGGGCACCGTGGCTGGCGCCGCGGTCGGCGCCGTGGCGGGGGCGGCCATCGACAAGGCGGAAGATGCCCCGCGGGCGCGCGATCGCTGCACCGAGATGCTGGACGGCGGCATGGCCATGCTGCCTCCGGGCTACGCGGTTCCGCCCGGCTACACGATGACGATGGTTCCGGTGATGATGGTCCCGGCCGGGGGCGCCGCGGCGCGCAAGTGCATCGAGACAGTGGTGACCGAGGAGATCGACGAGCCGCAGCCGCGCGCGACCCGGCGAATTCCGCCGCGTGCGCCTGCGCGGCGCGTGCCGGACAAGCGGATCAGGATTTAAGTATTTGATTTAACGAAATAGATGCGGCCGGAGGAGCATCGAGGCCCTCCGGCCGGGCTTTCGTCAGATCTGGCCGCCGGTCAGGCGCTGACAGATCAGGTCGAGCTGGTCGAGCGTCTTGTAGCGGATCGCGACCGTGCCCGAAGCCGGATCGGCATCGGCGGTGATGCGGATCGAGAGACCGAGGAATTCCTCAAGATGATTTTGGACGGCGAGGATGTCCGCATCCTCGCCATGGCTGTTGCTGCGCGCGCGGCGCGGGGCGGCATGGCCTTCGCCCTTGGGCTTGCGGCGGGTCAGCTTTTCCACCTCGCGCACCGAGAGCTGCTTGTCGACCGCCGTCTGGGCCAGTTCGCTGGCATCGTCGCGGCCGATCAGGGCGCGGGCATGGCCCATCGACAGGGCACCGGTCTCGACCAGTTCGAGCACCGGATCGGGCAGGGCGAGCAGGCGCTGGAAATTGGCGACATGGCTGCGCGACTTGTCGACCATTCGCGCGATCTCGGCCTGGGTCATCCCTTCGGACTCGGACAGGCGCTGATAGGCGCGAGCCTCTTCGATCGGGTTGAGGTCCTCGCGCTGGATGTTCTCGATCAGGGCAAGGGCCATGACCTCGCGCTCGGACAGGTCGCGGACCAGTGCCGGGATCTCGTGGAGCTGGGCGCGCTGTGCGGCGCGCCAGCGGCGTTCACCCGCCACCAGCTGGTAACGCCCATTGCCGAGCGGACGGACGATGACCGGCTGGATCACCCCGCGCGCGGCAATCGAGGCGGCCAGTTCGTCGAGCGCGGCTTCATCGAAATGACGGCGCGGTTGCTGAGGATGAGGCTCGATCGAGGCGACGGCGAGCGAGGCAAGGCCGCTCAGCCGGGCGGGAGCCGGAGCGCCGCCGGGGCTGCTGGGAACCAGCGGCTCCTCGCGGCGCACTTCGCCGAGCAGGGCGCCGAGACCGCGACCAAGCGCCGGCGGCTTCTTGCGCAGGGGCGCGGCGGCGCCATCAACCTGGGCCACCGGAAAAGGGGTCACGGAATCGTCACTCATGCGGCTTTCCTTTGCGCGGGCAGGCGCCCGATCAGTTCGCGGGCGAGGGCCATATAGGCGCGGCTGCCGGCGCAGGTGTGGTCATAGACGAGCGCGGGCAGGCCGTGGCTCGGCGCTTCCGAAAGGCGGACGTTGCGCGGGATGGTCGCATCGAACACCAGCTCGCGCAGGCACGAGCGCACGTCGTCGGCCACCTGGTCGGTCAGCCGGTTGCGGCGGTCGTACATCGTGAGGGCAATGCCAATGATCCCGAGCTGCGGGTTAAAGCGCTGCTGGACCCGCTCGACCGTCTGCAACAACTGGCTGAGCCCTTCGAGCGCGAAGAACTCGCACTGCAGCGGGACCAGCAGGGTATCGGCAGCGGCAAGGGCATTGAGCGTGAGCAGGCCGAGCGAGGGCGGACAGTCGATGAAGCAGATCTCGTGCCCGGTGTCTTCCGACAGGGCACGGCGCAGGCGATCGGTTCGTCCCTCCACCCCGACCAGCTCGACTTCCGCGCCGGACAGGTCGACCGTGGCCGGGACGATCGACAGGTTGGGAATACGGGTCGGGATAATGCATTCCGCCAGCGACATGCCGTCCACCAGAATGTCGTAGGTCGATCGTTCGCGCTCAGCGGCGGTGATGCCAATGCCGGTCGAGGCATTGCCCTGTGGATCGAGGTCGATCAGCAAGGTCTTCCACCCGGTCGCGGCCAAGGCCGTGGCGACATTGATCGCGGTCGTGGTCTTGCCGACTCCGCCCTTCTGGTTGGCAATCGCGATGCGGATCATCTGGTGCGCGCCTTCTTGTTGCTGCCCGGCAAGGTCCCGACCACGATGCCGGCCTCGGCATCGGTGAGGGATTGTTCCACGTGAAACAGGTGATTCCACCCGGTCAGGCGATTCACTTCATCCCGCGCCGAGCGCCCTTTGGGCAACAGCCAGATCGTGTCGCTTGTGGAAAATCGTGCGGATAGTTCGAGTAGCCGGTCGAGCGGAGCGAAAGCGCGCGCGGAAATCGCCGCCGCCGGAAAGGATTCGACCAGTTCGAGACGCTTGCCGATCACCCTTGCCTTGGCGAGGCCCAGCGTCTCGGCGGCGCGGCTGAGCCACTCCACCCGGCGCGCGCGCGATTCGACCATGACGATTTCGCGCTCGGGCTGGAGCACCGCAATGACAAGACCGGGGAATCCGGCGCCGGTGCCAAGGTCGAGCCACGGTCCCGCCTGCGCGGTCGGAACGTGGGCGAGCAGCTGCGCGCTGTCGGCAAAGTGGCGCTGCCAGGTCTGGGGCAGGCTGGCGGCCGAGACGAGGTTCTGCCGGAGGTTCTCCTCAGCGAGCAGCGCCGCCAGTCGCTCCAGCCGCTCGAGCGCGACGCAGTCGCCCTCGGGCCGCGCCGCAATCCAGGCGCGGGCTTCCGCCTCGGAGGTGATCATGCCGCGCGCCGCCGGGCGTGAACGAGAAGCGCGGCGAGGGCGGCGGGCGTGATCCCGGGAAGGCGGCCGGCTGCGGCCAGCGTGGCCGGACGGGCGCGCTGGAGTCGCTCGACCATTTCGCGCGAGAGGCCGGGGATCGCGGCATAGGGGAAGTCATCACCGAGCGACAGGGCTTCGCTCGCGCGCAGCTCGCGCAGTTCGCTGTCCTGCCGGGCGAGGTAAGGGGCATAGGCGGCATCTTCGGCCACCTCTTCGATCAGCTCGGCGTCAGCGGGCAGGGGGCCTGCGAGCCACGGCGCCAGGTCGGCCAATGTGACCCCGGCGAAGCGCAGCCATTCGCGCAAGGGCAGCCGGCCCGTGTCGGTGCGCACCGGGAGGCCGGCCCGGACGAGTTCACCGGCGCCGGCTTCACGGTCAAGCTGGCCTTCGAGCGCGGCGCGCTGCTCACTGCGGTGGGTGAACCACGCGGCGCGCTCCGCGCCCAGCGCACCCATTTCGAGCGCCAGCGGGGTGAGGCGGGTGGTGGCATTGTTCGCGCGCAGGCGCAGGCGATATTCCGCGCGGGCGGTGAGCATCCGGTAGGGCTCGCTCACGCCGTGCAGGGTGAGGTCGTCGATCATCACGGCCATGTAGGAATTGGCCCGGTCGAGCGCGGGCGGGGCGCGGCCCAGCACTTCGGCCGCGGCGTGCATTCCGGCGACGAGCCCTTGGGCGGCGGCTTCCTCATAACCGGTCGTGCCGTTGATCTGGCCCGCGCAGTAGAGCCCCGGCAGGTCGCGCAGTTCGAGGCTGTGGCGCAGGGCGCGCGGATCGATGTGATCGTATTCCACCGCATAGCCCGGCACGGCCATGACCACCCGTTCCAGCCCGTCCATCGTCCGCAGCAGATCCAATTGGGCCTCGGCCGGCAGCGAGGTGCTGATCCCGTTGGGATAGACGAGGTGATCGTCGAGCCCTTCCGGTTCGAGGAAGACCTGGTGCCCGTCGCGGTCGGCAAAGCGGTGGATCTTGTCCTCGATCGAAGGGCAATAGCGCGGGCCCGAAGCGCCGATCGCCCCGGTGAACAGGGGCGAGCGGTGGAGGTTGGCGCGGATCACGTCATGGGTGCGCGGATTGGTCCGGGTGATCGCACAGAACACCTGCGGGTTGATCCGCTTGCCCCCGCCCATGGCCGACATGGTCCACGGCTCGGGATCGGAGGGCTGCTCCTCCAGGCGGCTCCAGTCGATCGTCCGACCGTCGAGCCGGGGCGGAGTGCCGGTCTTGAGGCGGGACATCGGAAGGTCTGCCTCGCGCAGTTGCCGGGCGAGGACCTGGGCCGAAGCCTCGCCGATCCGCCCGCCGACGAGCCGCTCCTCGCCGCGAAACAGGGTGCCGCCCAGGAAGGTGCCGGTGCACAGGACCACGGCATGGGCCGCCAGTTCAGTACCGTCGGCGAGGTTCAGACCAACGACCCGGCCGGCTTCGATCCGCAGCGCCGCAGCCTCGCCGGCGACCTGGGTGAGATTTTGGTGCCGGCGCAATTGGTGCTGGATCGCCGCCTTGAAGCGCGTGCGGTCCGCCTGGACCCGTGGGCCCTGGACTGCGCTGCCCTTGGAGCGATTGAGCATCCGGTAGTGGATCGCACCGGCATCGGCGGCGCGCGCGATCAGGCCGTCGAAGGCATCGACCTCGCGCACGAGGTGGCCCTTGCCGAGCCCGCCGATCGCCGGGTTGCAACTCATCGCCCCGATCATCGCAAGGTCGAACGAGACCAGCGCAACCGAGGCGCCCATCCGCGCGGCGACGGCGGCCGCCTCGCAGCCAGCGTGACCGCCGCCTACGACGATGATGTCGAACTGATGCATGGGCGGGGCGCATACAGGAATTGACCGGGACGGTCCAGAGCGCGGCACTGTTTCACGTGAAACAACTGGCCCTTCACTTGCCGATGCAGAAGCGGCCGAACAAGGCATCGAGCATGTCCTCGGTCGTGGTCCGTCCGAGCAGCGCATCGAAGGCGACCCGGGCGAGGCGCAGGTGCTCGGCGATCAACAGGGGATCGGACAAGGTCACGGCCCCGGAGAGGGCTTGCTCGGCATCGCGCAGCAGGCGGGCTTGCCGGGCATTGATCGCGGTTTCGCCGGGCCGGGGCAGGGCAGCACGCGCGGTGCCGACGAGGTCTTCGCGCAGGCCATCGAGCCCTTCGCCCGTTACCGCCGAGAGCCGGTGGCGGGCCTTTGGCGACGGCATGGCGACGGCCCGGTCACACTGCGCGGCAATCAGCCAGGCACCCTCGGGACACTCCTCGGCCTCGCCCAGCCACAGCACCTGGTCGGCCCGATCAAGCGCACCGCGCGCGCGTTCGACCCCGATCTGCTCGACCATGTCGCCGGTCTCCTCACGCAGGCCGGCCGTATCGCAGAACTGGAACGGGACGCCGCCAAGGGCCACGGTCCGGGTCAGGACGTCGCGGGTCGTGCCGGCCATGGGCGAGGTGATCGCCGCCTCGCTCTCGACCAGCGCATTGAACAGGGTGGACTTGCCCGCATTGGGCGGCCCGGCCAGGACGACCCGAAAGCCTTCGCGCAGCGTCTCGGCACTGGGGCGCGAGAGCTGACGGGAAATACGGTCGCGCAGCGCCTCAAGGTTCCACGTGAAGCGCGGCGGCAGCATGGCCACATCGTCCTCGTCCGAAAAATCGAGCACGGCCTCGACCTCGGCCGAGCAGACCAGCAGCTGTTCCCGCCAGGCGGAAATCTCACGCGAGAAGCGCCCCTCGGCCATGGCGAGGGCCGATTGGCGCTGCAGGTCGGTCTCGGCCTGAAGCAGGTCGGCGAGGCCCTCCGCCTCGGCCAGATCGATCCGACCATTGAGAAAGGCGCGGCGGGTGAATTCACCCGGCAAGGCCCGGCGCAGGCCCGGGACCTGTTCCAGCACCCGCTCCACCGCCACGACCACGGCCCGACCGCCATGGAGGTGCAGCTCGGCCGTATCCTCGCCGGTGGCCGTGCTGGGCCCCGGCAGCCACAGGACCAAGGCCCGATCGAGCATCCCGCCCGACCGATCACGCAAGGTGGCGCTGACCGCCCGCCGCGGCTCGGGCAGGCGCCGCGCCAGAAGGCGCAGTGCCGCGGCGGCCTCGGGCCCGCTGATCCGCACCACGGCAATCGCGGCGGGAGGGCTCCCGCTCGACAGGGCAAAGATCGTATCAGTCATATTAGTCCGCAAATCGGCAGGCAGGCGGCAAAGTGTCTCAAACGCCCTTCTTCTTGCCCAGCATGGACGCGTCCATGAACTGCTGGAAGAACTTCATTCCCATCTCGCCCATCGGGGCAAATTGCTTGGTCATGGCGTGAAGCTGCTCGACATTGCCGACCCCCTGCATCGCCTTGAGCACGGCCTCGACATAGGCCTCGTTCGCCTTGGTGACATCGGGCAGGCCGAGAAAGCGGCGCGCCTCTTCCGGCGTGCATTCGACTTCGACGTTCACTTTCATAGCCGGACAACCTCCGCTCGGACCACCATACGGCGAAGGCTGGCACACGGGCTTGGCAAAGTCCATCCAAGGGGCCAGAGAAGGCCTCCCGATCGCAAGAGCCGCCGAGGAGAGTGTCATGGCTGAAACCGTCCGCATCCCGACCCTGGAAGGCAGCGCGACATTCCCGGCCTACCTCGCCCGGCCGGACGGCGAGCCGCGCGCGGCGATCATCGTGATCCAGGAAATCTTCGGGGTGAACCCCGGCATCCGCCGCAAGGCCGATCACTGGGCCAGCCTAGGCTACCTCGCGCTCGCGCCCGAAGTGTTCTGGCGGCAGGACGAGGGGATTGATCTCGACGCGGACGTGCCCGAGCAATTCCAGCAGGCGCTGGCCTATATGAACGGCCATGACTTCGCCGCGGGGATCCGCGACGTCGAAGCGGCGATCCACTGGATCCGGCGCGAGGCCGGAGTGGCCAAGGTTGGCCTCGTCGGCTTCTGCATGGGCGGGATGATCGCTTACCAGACCGCCACCCGCACTGACATCGACGCCTCAGTCGGCTACTATCCGGTTGGAGTGGCCGGCATGTTGAACGAGAGCCACGCCATCGCCCGCCCGCTCATGCTGCACATCCCCACCAACGATGGTTTCGTTCCACCCGAGCAGCAGGCCGCCGTGCACGAAGGGCTGGGGCCGAACCGACACGTTACCCTGTGGGACTATGTCGGCCTCGACCACGGTTTTGCCGCCGAGATGGGCCTGCGCCGCAATGAGGCTGCGGCGAGGTTGGCGGACGAGCGGACGACAGCGTTTTTCGCGGAGAACCTCGCCTGAGGCGACATGCGCGAAGCGCAGGATATTCTTGAAAAGAAAATTGTCCCGGGGGCCATCGCCCCAGACCCCGTTAATTGTCCTGCTTTGCCTGACTGGGCGGCGCTGCATGATCGTGCAAGGCCCGACATTGATGGGGTGAGGGGGTATTAAACCCTGCATAAATCCTTGTTCTTTCAGAAATTCTGAAGCCGATTCGCGGAACGAAAAAGGGCCCGGACTTGCGGTCCGGGCCCCTCTTGTCAGGCTGCTGCGCGGCTTGAACCCTTACTGGTTCATGTTCGCGAAGAAGTCCTCGTTGGTCTTGGTGTCCTTGATCTTGTCGAGCAGGAACTCCATCGCGTCGACCGTGCCCATCTGCATGAGGATGCGGCGCAGGACCCACATCTTGGCGAGGTTGGCCTTCTCGACCAGCAGCTCTTCCTTGCGGGTGCCGCTCTTGCCCACGTCGAGCGCGGGGAAGATGCGCTTGTCGGCCACCTTGCGGTCGAGCACGATTTCGCTGTTGCCGGTGCCCTTGAACTCTTCGAAGATCACTTCGTCCATGCGGCTGCCGGTATCGATCAGGGCCGTGGCGATGATCGAGAGCGAGCCGCCTTCCTCGATGTTGCGGGCCGCGCCGAAGAAGCGCTTGGGGCGCTGCAGGGCGTTGGCGTCGACACCGCCGGTCAGGACCTTGCCCGAGCTGGGCACGACCGTATTGTAGGCGCGGCCGAGGCGGGTGATCGAGTCCAGCAGGATGACCACGTCCTTCTTGTGTTCGACCAGGCGCTTGGCCTTTTCGATCACCATTTCGGCGACCTGCACGTGGCGGGTGGCCGGCTCGTCAAAGGTAGAGGAGATGACCTCGCCGCGCACCGAGCGCTGCATGTCGGTCACTTCTTCCGGGCGTTCGTCGATCAGAAGGACGATCAGGAAAACTTCCGGGTGGTTGTCGGTGATCGCCTTGGCGATGTTCTGGAGCAGCACGGTCTTGCCCGTGCGCGGCGGGGCGACGATCAGGGCGCGCTGGCCCTTGCCCTGGGGGCTGATCAGGTCGATCACCCGGGCCGACTTGTCTTTCACCGTCGGGTCGATCGTGTCGAGCTTCAGGCGCTCGTCAGGATAGAGCGGGGTGAGGTTGTCGAAATTCACCCGGTGGCGGACCGCCTCGGGATCGTCGAAGTTGACGCTGATCAGGCGGTTGATCGCGAAATAGCGTTCGCCGTCCTTGGGGGCGCGAACTTCGCCTTCCACCGTGTCGCCGGTGCGCAGGCCCCATTTGCGGACCTGGTTGGGCGAGACATAGATGTCGTCGGGCCCGGCGAGGTAGTTCGCCTCGGGGCTGCGCAGGAAGCCGAAACCGTCGGTCAGGACTTCGATCGTGCCGATGCCGTGGATCTCTTCACCGTCTTCCGCCACTTCCTTGAGGATGGCGAACATGAGGTCTTGGCGGCGCATCGTGCTGGCGCCTTCGACGCCAAACTCTTCGGCCATTTCGACCAGTTCGGCGGGGGTTTTTTTCTTGAGTTCTTTCAGATGCATCTGTGCTTTTCCGGTAGTTCGGGTCGGATGGCCGGCTGGTCGAGGGGCTTGGAGAAAGCAGACCCGGGCGGCGCGCGAAAGGCACCGACCCATGCCGGGAGACGGGACGTGAAATAGGGCCGTGAAGGGCCGAGGTCAACCGGGACGCGTTGCCGGATTGAGCGGCACGGCGGACTTCATCCGCTCGCCCAGATCCTTGAGCATGGCCCCGCGTTCCTCGGCCTCGCCCCCGCAGCGGCGCAGGTCGACCGGGAGCTGGCGATCATAGCCCGGGGCGCTCAACAGCGCGGTCAGGATCGCGGCATAGTCAAGGCCGGGATAGCGGGCATCAACCTTGCCGAGATAGTACATGAAGATCGCGGTAAGGCCCGACACCACCTCGGGATCGGCCTTGTTCTCATCCAGCGTGCCGATCATCGCGGCAACCGCCGCCACGCAGCGCAGGTCGGCATCGTCCACCGGTTTCGGCGCGGCGACGGCCATGGCCAAAACGCTTGCCAGGGCAGGGACCAGAACCGCGGCCATTCAGAACGGCCGCACCACCACCAGCACGACGATTATCGCCGCCGCGATCCCCGGCACTTCATTGAGCATCCTGAGCTGCTTACCGCCCAGCCGCCGTTCGCCTCGCGCCAGGGCTTGGGCATAGCGCGCCAGCCAGACATGATAGGCGGTCAGCGCCAGCACGACCGCCAGCTTGAGATGGAACCAGCCCTGGGCGAAGGCCCCCGTGGTCATGGCCAGGGCAAGGCCCAGCACCCAGACCACCGCGAGTGAAGGCCACATGATGATCCCGAGCAGCTTGCGCTCACGATCGATCCACAGCGCGTTTTCCGGCGAGCCGGGCAGGGCTTCCTGATGATAGACGAAATAGCGCGGCAGCATGAACAGCCCCGCCATCCAGAAGATCACGAAGATGATGTGGCCCGCCTTGAGCCAGAGATAGGTCATCGCAAGAACCTGCTGCATGAAGACACGTTAGCGCAGCGCGGCGCCGGTGGGAACGTGCCGGTTCATGCAGCGGCGAAAGCCCGGCGGCAAGCGGACTCCGCTGCCAATCTTGAGCGAAGCGCGGGAAAGAGAGCTGAGGAACAAGGAAATGTTCCTGGGGAAATGGCCCCGCGCAAACTACTGCCTGCTCCTGGAACGTCCAATCCGCTTCGCGGAGAAAACCAGGAAGCGGATTTCCTACCAGCGGCTGGGCGGGACGTAGAACGGCAGGCGCTTGACCTTGCCCAGCAGCAGCTTGGCCTTGAATTCGGAGCGCATCTGCTCGGCGCCTTCGCTGGTCAGGCAGACGAGGTGAGTGCCACCCGAGGGCAGGGGCTCGATCGCGCTGATGACGACTCCGGCCTTCTGGCACCGGCTGGTTACTTCGCCCTCGGGCAGGGCGATATTCATGGCGCGGCTCATGCAGCCACCCCGAACGCGGGAGGAGCGGTGGACGGAAAAGAGGGGACGGACATGGCCTTGCTCCACTATCGCGGGAGCACGCTAGGTCTCTCAGTCACCGGATGCGACAGACGGCACGGCAATGGCCCGCCCTTACGCCCTCGGCAGGGGGATGGCAAAGGAAACCGGCGGGGGATTCGGGCCGAAAGCCGCTATCAGGCCTGCCGCTCCCAGCCGCGCACGACCTTGAGCAGGCGTTCGACGTGTTCGATCGGAGTGAACTGGCCGATCCCGTGGCCGAGGTTGAACACGTGGGGGCGCCCGGCGAAAGCGTCGAGCACGCGCACGGCCTGGCGCTCCATCTCGTCGGTCCCGGCGAGGATCAGCAGCGGATCGAGGTTGCCCTGGACCGGCAGGTTTTCCGGCAAGGTCCGCGCGGCCCACACGGGGTCAATCGTCTCGTCGAGGCCGAGCGCGTCAACCCCGGTTTCGCGGGCATAGGCGGGGAGCTTTTCGCCGGCGCCCTTGGGAAAGCCGATGATCGGCAGGCCGGGACAGCGCGCACGCAGCTGCCGCACGATCTCGGCATTGGGGGCGATCACCCAGCGCTCGAACTCGGCCGGGGCAAGGCTGCCGGCCCAGGAATCAAACAGCTGGACCGCCTCGGCCCCGGCCTTCGCCTGTCCCTCGAGATAGTCGACCGTCGTGGCCACGATCGCGTCAATGATCTGCTGGAAGGCGCCGGGATCGCGATAGGCATAGGCCCGGGTCTCGTGCTGGTCTCGGCTGCCCTCGCCGGCGACCATGTAGGTGGCGATGGTCCAGGGGCTGCCGGCAAAGCCCAGCAGGGTCTGCTCAGGGGCCAGAGCGGCGCGGACCAGCTCCACGGTCCGGTAGATCGGCTCGAGGCGCTCAGGGGCCTGTTCCAGCCCGCTCAGCGCGGCATCGGCGAGGCGGGGCGACATGCGCGGGCCTTCGCCGGCGAGGAATTCCAGATTCTGGCCCATCGCATAGGGCACGATCAGGATGTCGGAAAACAGGATGGCTCCGTCGAATCCGAACCGGCGCAGCGGCTGGAGCGTGATCTCGGCCGCGGCTTCCGGATCATAGACCAGCGCGAGGAATCCGCCCTTTTTCGCCCGCAGTTCGCGATACTCCGGGAGATAGCGCCCCGCCTGCCGCATGAGCCAGACCGGCCGCTGCCGAGCATTGGTTCCGCGCAGGGTGTCGAGAAGCAGGCCAGGCATCGATTTGGGTCCAATCCAAAACAAATAGAGTCTTTAAATTAGGATTCTGAGAGCTGTTGGCCCTGTGGAAACCGGGGATTGCGCGCCCTTGCCTGAATTGTCCCGACCTGAACAGGGGGAGCGTGGGTTGCGAATCCCGAAGCCGTCTGAGTCAACGACGAGTTATCCCGGTTGTCCCCAGCCTGTGGGAAGCCCTATCCACATGTCCACAAGTGCCGGGGTGAACGGCCGGAATCGATGATGGAATCAAGCCCCGAAGTTGTCAGCGGCGCTCTCCCGTGGTTTATGCCCGCCCATATCCACAGGGCCTCTCACCGGGCCTCTCCACAGCCAGCCAAGGACGGACATGACGCGGCTTCATCTCCATCTTCTGTCGGATTCCACCGGCGAAACGCTGGAGATGATCGCCAAGGCCGCGCTCGCCCAGTTCGACGATGCCGACGTGATCCGGCACTTCTGGCCGATGGTCCGCTCGCAGCAGCATCTTGACCGGATCCTTGGCGAAATCGCGGCCAATCCCGGCCTTGTCCTGTTTACCCTCGTCAATGCAGAGACAAGGCACCGGCTGGAAGACCGCTGCCGCGCGCTCGGCCTGCCGAGCGTGCCCGCGCTCGACGCGGTGACCGCGGTGCTGGAAGACATGCTGGGCGTTCAGGCCAAGGCCCGGCCCGGGCGCCAGCACATGCTCGACGACGCCTATTTCGCGCGGGTCGACGCGATCCAGTTCACCATCGCGCACGATGACGGCGTGGCCTGGGAGGACTGGGAGCAGGCCGACATCCTGCTGGCGGGCGTGTCGCGTTCGTCCAAGACGCCGACTTCGATCTATCTCGCCAATCGCGGCTACAAGGTCGCCAATATCCCGATCGTGGTGGAAAGCCCGCCGCCGACCGTGCTCTATTCGCTGCGCCGCCCGCTGGTGGTGGGCCTGACGACCGCGCCGGAGCGGTTGGTGCAGGTGCGGCGCAACCGGCTGCTTTCGCTCAACCAGTCTCCCGTCACCGACTATGTCGATACCGAGCGGGTGGCCAAGGAAGTGCAGTTCGCCCGGCGCCTGTTCGCCGACAACGGCTGGCCGGTGATCGACGTCACCCGCCGCTCGATCGAGGAAACCGCCGCGGCGGTGATCAAGCTCTACCACGAATACCGCGCCAGCGGCGAAGGCCCCGGGTCTGGCGCGAAACCGATCTGAAGGCAGGAAAAACGCATGCTCATTCTCGCTTCGCAAAGCGCCTCGCGCCGCGCCATGCTGGAAGGCGCCGGGGTGCCGTTCATGGCGCTGCCCGCGCGGGTGGACGAGCGCGCGCTCGAAGCCCGGCTCGGCGGGGCCGCGCCCGAAGCGGTGGCGCTGGCCCTTGCCGGGGCCAAGGCGCTGGCCGTGTCCGAGCTTCATCCCGAGCGGCTGGTGCTCGGCTCGGACAGCCTAGTGGTCTGCGATGGCCGGCGGTTCGACAAGCCCGAGAGCCGCGAGGCGGCGGCCGGGCACCTGCGCTTCTTTTCGGGCAAGACCATGGAACTGCACAGCGCCGCGGCGCTGGCGCGGGGCGGCAAGGTGGTATGGCAGGCGGCGCAGGTGGCGCGGCTGGCCGTGCGGCCCCTTGCCGAACCTTTCATCGCCGAATACCTCGCCCACGAATGGCCCGAAGTGGCCGGATGTGTCGGTGTTTTCCGGATCGAGGGGCGAGGGGTGCAATTGTTCGAGCGCATCGAGGGCGATCATTTCACCGTGCTGGGCATGCCGCTGCTGGCCGTGCTGGGCGCGCTGCGCGAGCAGGGGGAGATGGCCTGATGGGCCAAACCCGTGCAAACCTGCCTTACGCTGAAGTGATCGGCGATCCCATCGCCCAGTCGAAAAGTCCGGCGATTCACCGGTTCTGGCTGGCCGAACTGGGGCTGGAGGGCGACTATCGCCACTGCCATGTCAAGGCCGAGGGGCTGGCCGACTATATCGCCGCGCGGCGCAGCGATCCCGACTGGCGCGGTTGCAATGTTACCATGCCGCACAAGCAGGCGGTGATGGCGCTGCTCGACCGGATCGACCCGCTCGCCGCGCAGGTCGGCGCGGTGAATACGGTCGTGCCCGAAGGCGGCCAGCTGGTCGGCTACAACACCGACGTGCCCGGCTTCCTCGAACCGCTCCAGCCGCTGCTCGGGCGCAATCACCTGTTCCGCATGGCGCGGGTGATCGGCACGGGCGGGGCGGCGCGGGCGGTGATCGTGGGCCTGGCGCAGAACGGCTTCGTCATCGTGCTCGCCGGGCGCAACCCGGATAAGGCACGGGCCCTGCTCGATGAACTCGACCCCAAAGGCGAGCATCACGCGGCTCCCATTGCCCATTTCGCCGAGCCGACCGATTTCGCCTTCGACGACCGCGACGGCCTGCTCGACCTTGTGGTCAATGCCAGCCTGCTTGGCATGACCGGCCAGCCGCCGCTGCCGTTCGACTGGACCCATGCCCCGCCAGGCAGCGTGGCTTACGATATCGTGACCAGCCCGCTCGATACCGATTTCCTCAAGGCCGCGCGCGCCGCCGGGCATGAGACGGTCGACGGCCTCGCCATGCTGATCGGGCAGGCCGACCATGCCTTTGCCCGCTTCTTCGGCCAGCGCCCCCCGCGTGGCCGTGACGCCGAGTTGCGGCGGATCATCACCGGTGGCTGAACCCGGCCCCGCGCCGGCTCTTTCGCGCGGCAGGCCCTATATCCTCGGGCTGACCGGCTCGATCGGCATGGGCAAGTCAGCCGTGGCGGCGATGTTCGCCGGGCTGGGCGTGCCGGTGTTCGATGCCGATGCCGCGGTCCATGCGCTGCAAGGTCCGGGCGGGGCGCTGCTGGGCGCGATCGAGGCGGAATTTCCGGGTACGACCGGGCCCGAGGGAGTCGCCCGCGCCCGGCTCGGCGCTGAAGTTTTCGGCAAGCCGGAGCGACTCGCGCGACTCGAATCAATCGTTCATCCCGCCGTTGCCGCAATGCGCGAAGCCTTCCTGGCCGACCATTCGGGTGCGCCGCTGGTGGTTTTCGACATTCCGCTGCTTTTCGAGAAGGGCGGCTGGGCCAGGGTCGATGCCGTCTTGGTGGTCTCGGCCAGCCCCGAAGTTCAGCGGACGCGGGTCCTTGCCCGGCCCGGCATGAGCCCGGAAAAGTTCGAGAAAATCCTGAAACTTCAAGTGCCAGACGCGGAAAAGCGGGCCCGGGCCGACCATGTGATCGACACCGGAACCTCGCTGGCCGAGACCCGTCATGCGGTGGCCGCACTCGTTGACCGTCTTTCCTCCCTCGGCCCGGCGTAATCCCACTTGCGCAGGCGGCTTCGCAGTCCGATATGTTGGTCAAATGCGTGAGATCATCTTCGACACCGAAACCACCGGTCTCGACCCCAAGACGGGTGATCGCCTGGTGGAAATAGGCTGCGTCGAGCTGGTCAACCGGGTTCCTACCGGCGCCGTCTACCACGCCTATTTCAATCCCCAGCGCGATATGCCGGCAGAGGCCGAGGCGGTACACGGGCTTTCCGCGGCTTTCCTGGCGGACAAGCCGCTGTTCGCGGACAAGTGCGGCGAGTTCATCGATTTCATCGGCGATTCGCCGCTGGTGGCCCACAATGCCGGATTCGACTTCGGGTTCATCAATTTTGAGCTTGCGCAATGCGGGCAGGAGCCGGTGTGCCACAGCCGGATGGTGGACACGGTCAAGATCGCGCGGATGCGGCACCCGGGGGCGAAGAACTCGCTCGATGCGCTGTGCACCCGCTACGGGATCGATCGCAGCCACCGCACCAAACACGGCGCTCTGCTCGACGCGGAGCTGCTCGCGCAGGTCTACGTCGAGCTGACCGGCGGTCGCCAGATCGGGCTCGAACTGGCCGCCGACGCCGCCGACCCGATCGTGGCCCAGGTCACGGTCGTCACGCGCGAACGGGTTTTCCGTCCGGCCCGTCCCCATGGGGCGAGCGAGGCGGAACTGGCGGCTCACGCCGCGTTTCTGGAGACGGTCAAGGCGCCGCTCTGGAGCGGGGGAGCCTGAATACGTAAGGAGAAGTATCAATGGACATTCGCGTCTCGGGTCATCAGGTCGTCACCGGTGAAGCCCTGCAGCAGCATGCCAACGAGCGGCTGGCCGCGGTTGTCGACAAGTACTTCAACCGGGCCCTGTCCAGTCAGGTGACCTTCAATCGCGCGCCCGCCGGGGCCTTTCGCTGCGATATCGTGACTCACGTGATGCACGGGATGATCCTCAAGGGCGCGGCCATAGCCCATGATGCCCATGCCGCGCTCGACCAAGCGGCGGAAAAGGTCGACAAGCAGCTCAGGCGCTACAAGCGGAGGCTGAAGGACCGGCACGAGCAATCGACCTTCGCGGTGAAGACCGAGGAGGCCGCCTACGAGGAAGCCGCCTATGTCGTCTTCGCCGAGCCCGAGGTCGAAGCCGAGGAAGTCTCGCTCGATGCCCCGCTGGTCATCGCCGAGACCAAGGTCGACGTGCCCGAGGCGACCGTTTCCGACGCGGTGATGATGCTGGACCTGCGCAATACCAACGCCTTGCTCTTCAAAAACGCTGGCACCGGAGGGTATAATATGGTTTACCGCCGCGGCGATGGATCGATCGGCTGGGTCGAGCCATCCTGACGCGCAACCGCGCGCCATCCCAGGCGTTTCCCAGGAGGAGGGGCCCGGCCTAGCCGGGTAAGCGGCGGCACGGGCGGCATCGGCTGATGCCGCGCGCGCCGCATGACAGGCGACACGAACAGCAATGAGTGCTCTTTTCACCCTTCTTCCCGAAGCCGTCGGCACGATTGGCGCCAATGACAAGGATGCCATCCTGCGCCAGCTGGCGGATCGCTTTGCCGGCGTCTACGGGCTCGATGCTTCCAATGTCCTCGAACGGATCGAGGAGCGCGAGCGCCTCGGCAGCACCGGGTTCGGGCGCGGCGTGGCCATTCCCCACGCGCGGATCGATGGCCTGTCCCGCCCGGTCGCGGTGTTTCTGCGGCTCGAACAGCCGGTCGCCTTCGAAGCGGCCGACGGCATGCCGGTCGACATTGTCTTCGGCCTGCTCTCCCCGGAACAGGCGGGTGCGGCGCACCTTCATGCCCTCGCCGCGATCTCGCGGCTGATGCGCGACGAGCGGATGCACCATTCGCTGTCCGAGGCTCCGGGGGCCGAGGCGCTTTACGGGCTGCTCTGCAATGTCATCGACCGCGACGCCGCCTGACACGGGCGGTGCCGGCGACGTTCCCGGCGCTTCGCTCCATTGGCGGGCGCTGGAGAACCTCTATGCCGCCGCGCCGATCAACCACCTGTTCAATTCGCACCTCGCGATAACCGCCGAGGGCGCGGCACGGATCACCTTCACCATCGACGAGCGCGTGCACCATGCCGCCGGCGCGGCGCATGGCACGATCTACTTCAAGATGCTCGACGATGCCGCCTTCTACGCGGCCAATACCCTGATCACCGACCGCTTCCTGCTGACGACCTCGTTCAACCTGCACTTCGTCCGGCCGGTCCGCTACGGCATGGTCGTGGCCGAGGGACGCTGGATCAGCGGCCGCCGCCGGGTGCTGGTCGCCGAAAGCCGCCTGCTCGACGACGAGGGCGAGGAGATCGGCCGGGGGACGGGCACCTTCATGCGCTCGCACATCCCGCTCTCGGGCCTGCCGGGCTACCGGCTTGACTGACTCTTCCGAGGAAGCCCGGCTACCGGCCCATATCGAGGTCGGCGGCCTGCTGCGCCGGGTCCAGCAGGAAGGGGGTTTCGGCATGGTCCTGGCCAAGGGCGAGCCGGAGGCAGGCACGATTCTTATCGTCCTCGTGGAAAACGGCAGCGACCAGCGCGCCTGGGAACGGATGCCCGATCCCTCCGGCGGACGGCGCTGGACCCTGTCGCGCGCCGAGTCGCGCGAGGAGCCCGGAGCCTTCTCGGAGTGGCTTGACCGCCGCCGCCGGCAGGACCCCGACCTGTGGATCGTCGAACTGGACATCCCGAAGCCCGAACGCTTCATCCCGGGGCGGCCGAATCCGGGTTGACATTGCTGCGCCGCAAAACCAAACGGCCGCCTCCACTTATGCGCAGGCGGTCGACGGGGCACAAAGGCACCTAGACTGGCACGCAGACGGGGGGCAGCCGGCGGGTTTTCCGGCGACGGACGATGGGGGTCTTTCCAGAACCTGATCGTTGATCGACGCACCCGCGCGGGCGAGCTCACCGCCGATAAAGACGTTGCTATGAGCCGTAAGCTCGATATCGCCAGTGCCATCGCCGTGGCACTCACTCTTGGGTTTACCCTTGTCAGCGCCGATGGTTCCGGCGCCGCCGCCGAAGCGAGAAACCCGGTTTCCGCTCGTCAGGCGATTCTCCCGCAAGGCGCTGCCGCATCGGCCGCCGCGGGGACCCCCGACAATATTCTTCCTGCTTCCTATCCCGAGCTGGCCGCGCCGCGCGTCAATCCGCGCGATGAAATGCCGCCGCCGCCGGTGACGGAAGCCGATGACGCCGATAGCCTGGCTGAACTCGTGTCCGAGCAGTCCGCTGCCGTCGAACCCTCGCGCGAGCTGGAATGCCTTGCCGGCGCGATCTATTTCGAAGCCAAGAGCGAAACCCTCGAAGGTCAGCTGGCTGTCGGCCGCGTGGTGGTCAACCGCGCACGTTCGGGCCGCTTCCCGGCCTCCTACTGCGGCGTGGTCTATCAGCCCTCGCAGTTCTCCTTCATTCGCGGCAATGCGATGCCCAGCTTCAATCGCAGCTCCACCGCGTGGCAGCGGGCCGTTGCCCTGGCCCAGATCGCCGACGAAGGCTCGTGGACCAGCCAGGCCGAAGGCGCCCTCTACTTTCACGCCGCGCGCGTCTCGCCGGGCTGGCGGATGAAGCGCGTCGCCCGGATCGACAATCACGTTTTCTACCGTTGAGCGCATAGCTTTTCGGGTCGCAGAAGGCCGCCGCTTCCCACCGGGAGGCGGCGGTTTTCGTTTGCGGGCTGGCGCGAAGCAGGATGAAAACAATGAGTTGTGCAGGGGTTAATACCCCTGCACCCCGAAACGTCTTCCGGCGATGGGGCAGTCTGAAAGGCTGCCTTGCGCACTCCATCGGCGCCGGGAGACGGGGTTGGGGTCTGGGGCCTATGGCCCCGGAGTCTTCCCCTTCATTTCCTGCTTTAGGACTGCCGCCTCATTCAACCCGCAGGTCGACCCACACCGGGGTGTGGTCGCTGGCCTTTTCCCGGCCGCGGTATTCCTTGTCGACGCCCGCGGCGATCAGACGGTCGGCCAGTTCGGGCGAGAGCAGGGCGTGGTCGATGCGGAAGCCGTGGTCGCGCTGCCATGCCCCGGCCTGATAGTCCCAGAAGGTCCAGACCCCGCCGCGCGGGTTGAGCGTGTCGATCGCGTCGGTCCAGCCGTCGGCGAGGAGGCGGGCATAGGCATCGCGGGATTCGGGCTGCATCAGGGCGTCGGCTTCCATCGCCTTGGGCGACCAGACGTCCTTGTCTTCCGGGATGACGTTGAAATCGCCGGTGACGATGGCAGGCAGTTCCTCGGCGGCGATCTCGGCCATCCGGGCGCGCAGGCGCTCCATCCACCTCAGCTTGTAGTCGAACTTGGGGCCGGGCACCGGGTTGCCGTTGGGCAGGTAGATGCCCGCGACGCGCAGGCCGAACACGTCCGCCTCGAGATAGCGCGAGTGGAGATCCTCCGGATCGCCGGCCAGCCCGCGCTGGACCTCGACCGGCTGCTGCCCGTCGGCCAGCATGGCCACGCCGTTGAAGCCCTTCTGGCCATGCCAGATCGCGCCGTAGCCGATCTTCTCGAACTCGGCGGCGGGGAAGCCTTCGTCCTGGGTCTTGATCTCCTGTAGGCAGGCGACCGAAGGCCGCGTTTCCTCCAGCCATTCGAGCAGGCGCGGCAGGCGCGCCTTGATTCCGTTGATGTTGAACGAGGCGACCCTGATCTTGCCGGGCATCAGACGGCGAAGCTCGACCCGCAGCCACAGGACGCGGCAGCCTGGGGATTTTCCACCCGAAAGGCCGCGCCGCCCAGCGATTCGACATAGTCGACCACCGAGCCCGAAATCAGGTCGAGGCTCATCGGATCGACCACCAGGGCGACGCCGTCGGTCTCGCTCACGCTGTCATCCGCTTCCGCCGTGTCGGCGAGGGCGAACTTGTACTGGAAACCCGAACAGCCGCCTCCTTCCACGCTCAGGCGCAGGATCGCAGGCTTGCCCTGCTTGGCGGCAATGGCGGCGACGCGCTTGGCGGCAGCCGGGCTGAGGGTAAGGGCGGGGTTTTCCATCATCCGCCGATGTAGGAGCCCGCAGGCCCGGCGGCAACCGTCCAGCGGGCTTTGGGCGCCAACCCTAGGCGGTCTGGATGTAATTCCGCATGGCCTCGGCTTCGGCCTCGATCGCGTCGATGCGGAATTTCACGAGGTCGCCGATCGAGATCAGGCCGACGAGGGCGCCCTCGTGGATCACCGGCAGGTGGCGGATGCGGCGCTGCGTCATCAGGGCGAGGGCTTCGAGCACGGACACTTCATGCGTGGCGGTGAAGGGATTGGCGGTCATCACCTCGCGCACCGGGCGGTCGAGCGCGGTGCCGCCTTCCTTCGCGGCGCAGTAAATCAGGTCGCGTTCGGAAAAGATGCCGACCAGCTTTTCGCCGTCCAGCACCGGCAGGGCGCCGATCCGGTTGGCGGCCAGGATGGCCACGGCCTGCTGGACCGACATGTCGGCCGTGGCGGAGAAGACCTCGGTGATCTTCTTGCCGGCCAGAACGCGCGCAATGGTCATCGTTCAGCTCTCCCTCTTATCCCTGAGCGGCAGGATGACACTTTTCCGGGCCTCGCGCCAGATGGAGCCCACCCGATTCGGCGGGTTGGAAATTCGCCTCGGCAGGAGTTGCAAGGGCCGGCGGGGAAGGCCATCTGAAGGGAATGCCGGTGCCTTCCTCCCCGCTGGACGATCCCCGCAACGCGGCCCATGCCTGGGCGCGCTTCCGCCGCATTTTCCGGGCCATGGCCTGGGTCACGGCGGCGGTGGTCGCGGCGGTGCTGGCGCTGCTCTACTGGCTCGAGGGGTTCGTCTCGATCAACCTGTTCATCGCCGCCGCGCTGGGCATTGGCGGGATGATGCTGCTCACCGCAGCGCTGATGGGGCTCGTCTTCCTCTCCAGCGGCACCGGGCACGATGCCGCGGTGGTGGACCCGCTGAGCGATGAGGATCAGGCGGGGTAGAGCCGGAAATCCTCGACCGGAACCCCGCCGACGAGATGCTCCTGGATGATCCGTTCGAGCGCTTCGGGGGTGCAGGAGTGATACCAGACCCCGTCCGGCCAGACGACCGCCACCGGCCCTGCCGCGCAGATCTTGAGGCAATCGGCCTTGGTCCGCGCAATGCCGCCGCTGCGGTCGAGCCCGAGCTGCTTGAGCCGCTTCTTGAGGAATTTCCACGCGGGCGCGCCGACTTCGGGCGAGCAGCATTCGCCCTTCTGCGGCTCGGCGCAGAGGAAGATGTGCCGCGTGATCCCGTCGCCGCCGTTGATGGTCAGGGCCTCGCGGGCGCGGGCAAGCTCGGCGGGATCGTTCATGAACGCAGCTCCAGCGCGGCCATGGCCGGCCGCCAGTGATCGGGAATCGGCACGGGCCGCTCGCCGTCGGTAAGGACCACCACCGTGGTTGCGATGGCCACTGCGCGGCCCTCCTGCCGGGCGAGCTGGAGCAGGGTCATGCTGGTGCGGCCCACCGCGATCACCGCCGAATGCAGGGTCAGCGGCGCCGGGTAATGGGCCTGGCCGAGATAATCGATCGTGAAGTTGACGATCATCACCGCCAGGCTGCCGATCCAGCCGGAATCAAGCTCATGGACCAGCCGCGCCCGCGAATCCTCGAACAGGGCCGCCATGGCGATGTTGTTGACGTGGCGGTTGGGGTCGAGATCGGCGTAGCGGGTCGCCACGTCACGAGCGTGCGGATAGCGCGCGGGATCGAGCAGGGCGGGATCGGGCTTGGCCATGGTCGGGTCTTGCCGGCGAAACCCGCCGCGTTCAGCCCTTCTTGCCTACGATCCGGCTGATCTCGGCCGCGACCAGCCGTTCCACCAGCGGCGGCAGGTTCTTGTCGAGCCAGTCGGCCAGCATCGGGCGCAGCATGTCGCGCACCAGCCCTTCGAGCGAAGTCTCGCCCGAGCGGACGATCTGCGGGGCCACCCCCGGCGCGGAAATCGTGGCGAGGGCGGCAAGCGATTCGCGCATCGAGGAGATGGCGGCATCGGCAATCAGTGGCGCGGGATCGGCCAGGACCGACGATTCGGAGAGGTCGAGCACTTCGTCCTCCTCCTCCTCGTCATAGGAGTCGTCGAGGGCGGCAGGCTGGCCCGCCGGAACGGTCGGGCGGCCAGTTTCGGCGGCGCGATTGTCACGCGCGATGACTTTCTTGATCGATTCGAGAATTTCCTCGACCGAAGGTTCGCTCGTCTGGCGCATCGCGATCAATTCCCCGCCTTGTTCTGGGCTTGAATCGAAGCCCCTGATGCCGCGGCATCTTTTGCGGAAATTGAACCGTCCTGCGCGGGCGTGTCAACCGTTCGTGTTGACCGGGCAACCGGCGCGGGATCGCGCGACCAGTCGAAAATGTCGCTCCGCACCCGGCGGTAATTGATTTCCGGGTCGTAAAGCATGCCCCCTTCGAGCCCGAGATCGCGCGCCTGGGCCTTGCCCATCGCGGCCAGCAGGCTGAAGCCCGCGACATAGGCATTGCGGCGGGCGCGAACCAGCACGACCTGCGCGTTGAGCAGTTCCTGCTCGGCGTTGAGAATGTCGAGAATCGTGCGGTTGCCGACCGAGTTTTCCGCCCGCACGCCCTCAAGGCTGAGGCTCGCGGCATCGACGGCGGACTGGCTGGACGTGATCACGTCGTTCGCCGCTTTCCACTGCTGGTAGTAGGTGCGCACCGTGGCGATCACCGCGCGCTCGGCGCCGATTTCCTGCTCCAGCGTGGCCCCTTCGCGGGCTTGGGCCTGGCGCTGCTGGGCGGCGGGCAGGCCGCCCTGGAACAGCGGAATCGTGGCGCGCACCCCTGCCTGGGCCGTGGTCGAACGCTGCTGGAACAGCGGCGCGGCCGAGCCGCCGAGCGTGTCGAGATAGTCGCTGTAGGCCGCCCCCGAAAAGACGCTGACCTTCGGCAGCCGTCCGGCGCCGGCGGCGCTGCTGTCAAACCCGGCGGCCTTGCTGCGTTCGTGCGCGGCGATCAGGTCGGGATTGGATTCGAGCGCGACGGACACGGCCTCCTCGGGGCTGGCGGGCATGCCGGGCAGCGGCGGCGGCGGCTGGAGGTCGGCCGGGACCTTGCCGACGAGGCTGATGTAGTTTTCCCGGCTGCCGGCCAGCGTCGCCTCGGCCGTGCGCAGGTCGCTGCGCGCCTGGGCGAGGCGGGCCTGGGACTGGGCGACGTCGGTGCGGGTGAGGTCGCCGATCTCGAAGCGGTCGCGGGTCGCGGTCAGGTTGACGTCGAGCACCTCGACGTTGTTGCGGTTGAGGCCGACGATCGCCTGATCGCGGATCACGTCGAGATAGGCGGCGACGACCTGGGAAAAGATCCCGCTCTCGGTCCCGCGCAGGTCCGCCCGTCCGGCCACGACCCGGGTTTCGGCCGCGCGCACCGAATTCTTCACCGCGCCGCCGGAATAGACCGGGACCGAAAGGCTGGCCGACAGGTCGACCGAGCGCGTCGGGGCGGTCGAATCCTCGGTGCTGCGCTTGACGTATTCGGTGTAGCTGGCGGTGCTGCCGAGCGAGGGCAGGCCCGCTGCGCGGGCGATCGGCACGGCCGCGTCAACCGCGCGCTGGTTGGCCCGCGCGGCCTCGAGCGTGGGGTT
Source organism: Novosphingobium flavum (assembly GCF_014230315.1). Taxonomy (GTDB): domain Bacteria; phylum Pseudomonadota; class Alphaproteobacteria; order Sphingomonadales; family Sphingomonadaceae; genus Novosphingobium; species Novosphingobium flavum. The sequence continues at coordinate 307,546 of NZ_JACLAW010000002.1, forward strand.
GGTCTGGTAAGCGGAGGCCAGCGCGTCGCGCAGGTCGTCGGCCCGCAGCGGCCCGCCCACGAGCATGGCGGCGAACAGGGCGGCGGGGCCGCCCAGCAGGATTGCGCGCCCCTCCGGCCTCATTTCAGAAGCTCCAGGCCCTCGGCGCGGCGAATTCGCTGAGAACCGGCATGCCGATGTCCGCGAGCGGGAAAAGGGCCAGGGCCCCGCCGATCTTGGTGCCCGAGGCGAGCCGGGTCACCCCGCGCTCCACCGTTCCGGTCACGATCCGGCCGCCTTCGGCAAGACGCGCGGCAAGGCCCGTCGGGACCTGTTCCACCGCGCCGTCGATCAGGATCAGGCTGACCGTGCTGCCCTTCTTCGCGGCGGCCGCCTCGGCCGGTTCCTGCACCGCGACCTTGCAGCCGAACTGGCCGAGCAGCGCGGCGAGGTAGCCGCTGGCCGAAACCACCAGTACGTCCTCGCCCGCCGCCGGCCGGGCCTCGATCAGCATGCGGCCGTGAACCAGCGGCGCGGGCAGCATGGCTCCGCCTTCCAGCGGCAGGGCACGGTCGATATAGGCATTGGCCTTGAGCGCCTCGGGCACGAAATCCTCGCGCGCCACGGCGTCGAACGCGGCCAGCACGGCCGGTTCGTTCACCCCGCTGACGCGGAGCTGGCTGTCGATCATCGCGCGGCGAGCGGCAAGCGGACGCTCATCGAGAACTGTCATCCGTCCATTCCTTCATGGCGAGCAGGCCTCGCCCAAAAAATACCCCGCCCTGTTAGGCAAATCCCCTGTTCGCGCCAAGACCTTTCGCAGATGCAACCGCTCTGGCACCGGCCGCCTGTGGCCCCGTGGCAACGCCTGCGCGTTTCACGTGAAACCACCGCTTTACGCGGGGTTCTCCTTGGGACTAAGGGGGCCGCAAAGAGCCCTTTGGCCCCATCGGAGTGCGTCACGTTATGTCCGGAATGGTCACTATTCGCGAGGAAGACCTGATCGAGAGCGTCGCCGACGCGCTCCAGTACATCAGCTACTATCACCCGATGGACTATATCCGGGCGCTCGGCGATGCCTATGAGGCCGAAGCCGGCCCCGCCGCCAAGGACGCGATCGCGCAGATCCTGACCAACAGCCGGATGTGCGCCGAAGGCCACCGCCCGATCTGCCAGGACACCGGCATCGTCAACGTGTTCATCGAATGGGGCCAGGATTGCCGCCTCGAGAGCGGCCGCAGCCTTCAGGAAGTGGTCGATGAGGGCGTGCGCCGCGCCTACAACAATGCCGACAACAAGCTGCGCGCCTCGGTGCTGGCCGATCCCGCCTTCACCCGCCGCAACACCAAGGACAACACCCCCTCGGTGCTTCACGTCACCATGGTCCCGGGCAAGACCATCTCGGTCGATGTCGCGGCCAAGGGCGGCGGCTCGGAAAACAAGACCAAGTTCAAGATGATGAACCCCAGCGATTCGATCGTCGACTGGGTGATCGAGATGCTGCCGCAGATGGGCGCCGGCTGGTGCCCGCCGGGCATGCTCGGCATCGGCATCGGCGGCACGGCCGAGCACTGCATGCTGCTGGCCAAGCAGGCGCTGATGGAGCCGATCGACATGGCCACGCTCAAGCAGCGCGGGGCGCAGAACGATATCGAGGCCCTGCGCATCGAGATCTTCGACAAGGTCAACGCGCTCGGCATCGGGGCCCAGGGCCTTGGCGGCCTCGCCACGATCCTCGACGTCAAGATCCTCGACGCGCCGTGCCACGCCGCGTCCAAGCCGGTGGCGATGATCCCCAACTGCGCCGCCACCCGCCACGCCCATTTCACGCTCGACGGCTCGGGCCCGTCCTTCCTCGAGACGCCCAGGCTCGACGAATGGCCGCAGGTCGAATGGGCGCCGGATTCGGCCGCCAGGCGCGTCAACCTCGATACGCTGACCGCCGAAGAGGTGAAGAGCTGGAAGCAGGGTGACCGCATCCTGCTCAACGGCAAGATGCTCACCGGCCGCGATGCCGCGCACAAGCGGATCAAGGACATGCTCGCCCGCGGTGAGGAACTGCCGGTCGAGTTCAAGGGCCGGGTGATCTACTATGTCGGTCCGGTCGATCCGGTGCGCGATGAAGTCGTCGGCCCCGCCGGACCGACAACCGCGACCCGCATGGACTCGTTCATGGACATGATGCTGGATCAGGGCCTGCTCGCCTGCGTCGGCAAGGCCGAGCGCGGCCCGGCCGCCACCGAGTCGATCGCGAAGCACCAGTCGGCCTACCTGATGGCCGTCGGCGGCGCCGCTTACCTCGTCGCCCGCGCGATCAAGGCCTCCAAGGTTGTCGGCTTCGAGGATCTCGGCATGGAAGCGATCTACGAATTCACCGTCGAAGACATGCCGGTCACCGTCGCGGTCGATTCCGAAGGGCAGAACGTCCACAAGCTCGCGCCCCTCGTGTGGAAGCGCAAGATCGCCGAAGAAGGCCTGCTGGCCAGCTGAGCAGTGTTCCCGGGGGCGCGGCCCGGTCGCCGCGCCCCCGCGAGCCAGTCCGCGCCGGCCTTTCGCCGAACCGCTCTGGCGCTCGGCCGATCCGTCGCTACATTTGCAATATGGCGCTGGTTTTCGTCTTCCTGCTGGGCATCGTCAATTTCGCGATGCATCGGGCGGTGCTGGCAAGCGGCCATCCGATTCTTGCCCAGGTGGCCTGGCTCTACCGGCCGCTCGGCGGGCGGTTCAGCCTGATCGTCGAGTTCATGATGCTGCTCGGCTCGATGCTGCTGGTCAGCAGCGGCTCGCCCGGCTGGGCCTGGGGCTATGCGGTCTACACCGCAATCAACGCGGTCTCGGCCTGGCTGATTCTCACGCGGCGGCTCTGATCCGGGAACGTCTGGAGGTCCGCTGCGCTGTTCGGGGCATGAGCGGATCACTCTGGCTGGTGGTGAACCGGGCAAGCGGCAGCTTTTCGCCCGAACTGGTGGAAGCGGTGCAGGCGGCGCTGGCGGGCGCGGGCCGGCCCCCGGCGCGCGTGGTCGAGGCGCAGGAGGGCAAGGTCAGCCCCGGACTGCTCGATAGCGCGGGGGTCGATACCCTCGTGGTCATGGCCGGCGATGGCACGGTGAACGGCGTGGCCACGGCGCTCGAAGGGTGGGGCGGGGCGCTGCTGGTCCTGCCCGGGGGCACGGCCAACTTGTTGGCCCGTGCGCTCCACGGCGAGGAGGATGCCCCGGCCATTGCCGCGCGCATCGCGGGGATGCGCCGCCAGCGCCGTCCCTGCATCCGCTGGTCGGGCGGCACGGCCCTGGTCGAAGTGCTCGCCGGGCCGGGCGCCGAATGGAGTGAGGTGCGCGAAGGGCTGCGCGAGGGCGCCATTGCCCCGATCGCCGAAAAGGCAGCCAAGGCGATCCGCGAGAGCACAAGCGGGGCCATGGTCGCGCTGGTCGATCCCCCGCTCGGCAATCCGGCAGGCTATCGCGGCCTGCGGCTGGGCCTCTCGGGCGAAGCGATGGCCGTCGAGGGTTACGGCGCCGAGACCCTCGCCGACTACTTCAAGCAGGGCCTCGCCCTCCTGCGCCGCAACTTCCGCGAGGGTCCGCACGACGATCTCGGCACCCACGGCGCGGTCCTGTGCCGTTCGCTCGGGCGTGAGGGCCTTGCCCTGATGGTCGATGGCGAAAAGCGCGAGGGCGGGCGGCAGGAGCGGTTTTCGCTTGCGCCCTTCGCGCTCGATCTGCTTGTCACCGTGCCATGAGCGGCGCGATCACCCTTTTCCACATCTCCGACCTGCACTTCGGGCTGGAGGACAAGGCCGCGCTGGACTGGACGGAACGCGCCATCGCCGCCGAACAGCCCGCCGCCGTCGCAGTCACCGGCGATCTCACCATGCGCGCCCGTCACCGCGAATTCCGGGCCGCCTGTGAATGGATCGGCGCCCTGCCGGCCCCGGTCACGGTCGAGCCGGGCAATCACGACATGCCCTATTTCAACCTCGTCGAGCGCTTCGTCGCCCCCTATCGCCGCTTCCGCGCGATCGAGGGCCTGCTCGAGCGCGAGCTTGATCTGGGTGACCTCCACATCATCCCGCTGCAGACCGTCACTCGCGCCCAGTGGCGCTTTCCCTGGGTCGACGGCTGGGTCCGCGAGCCGGCGCTGAAGGCCTGCCTCGCCGCGCTCGACGCCCTCCCGCCCGGCGCCCGCGCCGTGGTCACCGCGCATCACCCCCTGCCGGAAAAGGCACCCGACGGGCACACCCTGACCATCGGCGGGGCCCGTGCCATGGAAGAACTTGCGCGGCGCAACGTCCTCGCCGTGCTGACCGGCCATGTCCACGACCCCTTCGACATCACGGCGGAAACCGCCGCCGGCCCCCTGCGCATGATCGGCGCCGGCACCCTGTCGCAGCGCGTCCGCTCGACCCCGCCAAGCTTCAACGAGATCACCATCACCGGCCGCGAGGTCCACGTCCGCGTCCGCAACCTCGAACGCGTGCCGACGGCCGACATGCAGGTCAGCGAAGTCCCGCCCACCGCCCTGCCGCCGCGCCGGCCAGGCGAACCGGTCGCCCCGGTCGGCGCGGTTCCGGCCGAGGATCCGCCGGTTCACTGAGATTGCTTTCCCGCGAAGCGGGTTAAAAATACAAGCAGAAACAAGGGAATATGCAGGGGTTAACACCCCTGCACCCCAATCCGTCTTCCGACGCCGGGGTAGTGTCAGAGGCAGACTCTCGCATCAAACCATCGCCGGAAGACGTTCCGGGGCCTGGGGCCCATGGCCCCAGGACTTGCCCCTTCAAGCTTCAGCTCTTCACCGAACCAGCTTCGCCGCCACCCGCCGCTCGACCGCACGGATCAGGGCGTCGAGGTCTTCGCGGCTGACGTCGAGCACTTCGTCCCATTCCTCCAGCACGGCGTCGAGGTCGGAGGTTTCGTAGCGCTCGGTCGGCTCGGGCCGGGGGGCGGGCTTGCGATGGGGCCAGCTATGGCCGGTGAGGGTGTTGTAAAGCCAGCCAGCCAGCGCCAGCGCGGCGAGGTTCACCGCCAGCGGAAGCAGCAGGGCGCCCCAGCCATGGGCTGCCACGGCGGGCGAGGCCATGGCGCCGAGGAGCGCACAGGCCCCGCCGGGCGGGTGAAGGCAGCGGGCCATGCTCATCACGGCGATGGCGGCGGCTACGCCCAGCGCCGCGGCAAGCAGCGGCCCCGGAACGAGGGCGTGAACCGCGAGACCGGTCAGGGCCGAAAGCATGTTGCCGCCGATCACCGGCCAGGGCTGGGCCAGCGGACTGGCGGGCACGGCGAAGACCAGCACGGCCGAGGCGCCGAGCGGGGCGAGCAGCCAGGGAAAGGCGGGCAGGGCCGTGGCAAGGAGCCGTCCGGCCAGCGCGGCCACGGCGATCCCGCACAGGGCGCCGATCGATCCGCGCAGCCAGCCGAGACGGCCGGTTGCGCGCGAGGCGGCGCGGGCGAGCAGACGAAACGGCACGGGTTCAGCCGGTGCGCAGCGCGCGCTTCAGCCACAGCCACGGCGCGGCAAGGCGCAGCGGCCAGTAGCGGTGATGGCCGCCGAGGGGGGAAAAGGTCCGGAAATACCAGCGCGTGCCGACAAGGTCGGGGCGCTGCTGGGCCACGAGGGCGCGGGCCATGCGCCATTGCAGGAGCCGTTCCTGATGGGCGGTAAGGCCGTTGGCGAAGACCTTGTCGTCGCTGGTGATCGCCCGGGTGTGGCGCACCACCACCGCGTCGATGATGGCGACCTTTTCCAGCCCGGCGAGCTTTTGCAGCGTGGGCAGGACGAACTGGTCGAGCCCGTAGGATGAGATCGAGCGGGCGTAGAACGGCCCGCCCGCAAGGAACAGGGCTGTGCGATAGAACGGCATCATCACCTCGACCCACGGCAGGGGGCGCAGGGTCTGCCCGGGCCGGGCGATCAGCCAGTGGTGCGCGTGAAACGAATCGGGCGTGAGCGCGGCCTGAAAGGAATCGAGGTCTTGTTGCCGGGCAATGGCCAGCAGGCGCTCAAGGTCGGACCAGGCGAGAGCAATGTCATCGTCGATCAGGCCGACATAGTCGTAGCGCTCCGGCGCCGCGCTGACGCGGGCATGGACCTCGCGGTAGATCTCGCCCTTGCACTCGGTCTTGCGCGAAAGGACAGGGAAGCCGGCCGCTTCGGGCGCGGTCACCGTGCCGCTGTAGTCAAACAGCAGGACCTCGAAGCCCGGCGCAACGTCCTGGTTCACCAGTTCGAGCGGCTGGCCGCGGCCATTCCAGGCGTAAACGACAAGGGCGGTGGGCTGGGTCACGATGGCGCGGCGTTAGCGCCCAACCGCACAAAAGAAAACGCCCGGCACGCGAGGTGCCGGGCGCTTTCGAATTCTGCTGGTGCCAGGATCAGCGCTTGCTGAACTGGAACGAACGACGGGCCTTGGCCCGGCCGTACTTCTTGCGCTCGACCACGCGAGGGTCGCGGGTGAGGAAGCCGGCGGCCTTGACCGCGCTGCGCAGGGCCGGCTCGAACTTCGAGAGGGCCTGGGCGATGCCGTGCTTGACCGCGCCGGCCTGGCCCGAAAGCCCGCCGCCCTTGACGGTGCAGACCACGTCGTACTGACCCGAACGGTCAGCCACGTCGAACGGCTGGTTGATCACGAGGCGCAGGGTCGGACGAGCGAAGTAGACTTCCTGGTCGCGGCCGTTGACGGTGATCTTGCCCGAGCCGGGCTTGATCCACACGCGGGCCACGGCGTCCTTGCGGCGGCCGGTGGCGTAGGAACGACCCTGGGCGTCGACTTCGCGCTCACGCAGCGGAGCGGCCGGGCCGGTGCGGACCGGGGCTTCCGGAGCGCTGGTTTCGGCGACGGCGCCGCCGGCGAGGTTACCGAGCTCGGCGAGATCGGTGACGGTGTTATCGGACATCAGGCACCCACCTTGTTCTTGCGGTTGCGGCTGGCGACATCGAGCAGCTCGGGCTGCGTGCCGCCGTGCGGGTGTTCCCCGCCAGCGTAGAGGTGCAGGGCGCGCATCTGCGCACGGCCAAGCGGGCCGCGCGGGATCATGCGCTCAACAGCCTTCTCGAGCACGCGCTCGGGGAAGCGGCCGTCGAGGACCTTGTCCGCGGTCACTTCCTTGATGCCGCCGGCATAGCCGGTGTGCTTGTAATAGATCTTCTGCTTGAGCTTGTTGCCCGTCAGCTTGACCTTGCCGGCGTTGATCACGACGACATGGTCACCGCAATCGACGTGGGGGGTGAAGCTCGGCTTGTGCTTGCCGCGCAGGATGTTGGCGATGATCACCGCGAGGCGGCCGACCACCAGGCCGTCGGCATCGATCAGATGCCACTTCTTTTCCACCTCGGCCGGCTTGATCGACCGGGTGACCGTGCTGAGAGCCTTCATGGCTTGCTGGTTCCCTATGGTTTTCTGCCACCGGGAGCTGCAGCCACCGGTCAGGACGGCGGGCCAATGCGCGAAGACATGCCCGGAGTCAAGCAATTGCGCGGTTTTGCGTGGAGGTAAAATAATACCGTGTGAATTTGGGCGGGTCAGCGCGCCCGGGCGAGAGTCCAGGTCTCGACGCTGCGGCGGCTGGTCCCGGCGGTCTCGGTCACCACCTTGCGCTCCAGTCGGCCAAGCAGTCCGTCTGCTTGTTCCACCGCGGCGATCGTGATGGTCACCTTGCCCGAGGCGCCCCCGGCCAGCGGCAGGTCGCGCACCTCGCTGTGCTCCCCGGCGCGGGGCCGGAACAGATCCACCGGCCAGTTGCCGCCCATGGTCCGCGCCTGGGCCTGTAGCCGTCCGGCCATGGCCAGAACCGCGCCGCGATCGGCTTCGCTCATCTTGCCGGCCAGCACCGTGCCCGCCGCCTTGAGCACGGCCGCTTCGCTCGCCGGGTCGGAGCTGCCGGCCTGGCTGACGATCAGGCCCTTGCTATCCAGCCGCAGCGGAAACAGCCCGCCGTCACCGCGATTGCGCTCGATTTCCAGCAATTCCGGGGCGACCATCGGCGGCGCCTCGACTTCGCTGCCGATCAGCGTGCCCTCGACCAGCCAGCCGCTGCCCTCGGGCACGAAGCGGATCGCATAGCTCCGACGCGAGACCAGTTCGCCGCCCTTGCCGGACTCCCTGTTGCCGAATTCCTTGCGCACTTCGCGGGTCAGCACTTGCGGCCCGGCGGGCGGGATGAACGGGCGGGCGGCGGGAGCGGGCAAGGAAACAGCGCGCGGGGCGTCCGCGGCCAGCACGGCGGGCGCGGGCATGCCCACGGCCAACGCCGCCCCCAGCAGCAGCTCGAACTTGCGCGTCTTCAACTGCCCAGGCCCCCCAGCCAGGTCGCGGTTCCGGGGGCGGCATGGTCGCACCGCCACCCCAGAATCGCCGGTTCGTCATAAGCATGTAATTCTACGAGTCTTACGACAAGCCTTTCGATCAAGCTTGAATTGGTTTTAAAAAGGACGCCGGCCTCGCGGTTTTCGCCCTTTTCGCCGTTCCAGACATAGAGCGAGCGCATGCCCGGCAGGATGTTGGCGCAGGCGATCAGGCCCTCGTCCAGCAGGATGTCGGCAACCCGCCCGGCCTCGGCCTCGTCCGGGAAAGGACACCAGACCAGACTGGGGACCGCCACGGCGCTCACCCCCGGCGGCCCAGCGCATGGGCGCCCCAGGTGGTGCAGGCCAGCAGCAGCGCGCCGACCAGCTGGTGCAGCACGGCCAGCCACAGGGCGATCCCGCTCATCACCGTGACCACGCCGAGGATCACCTGGGTCCCGAAGGCGCTGTGCACCGCCACGGAAACCTTGCGCTGCCCCGCCCGGCGCAACTTGCGCCCCATCACCACCAGCACGGCCACCACCACCCAGGCCCACCAGCGGTGGAGAAAATGGGTAAGGAAGGGATCGTAGAGCGCCGCGTGCAGCGCGCCCTCAGACCAGTCGACCCCGTCGGGAAACAGCTTGCCGGTCATCAGCGGCCAGTCGGAGGCGACATGGCCTGCGCGCAGCCCCGCCACCAGCGCCCCCATGCCCAGTTGCAGCGCCAGCGCGGCAAGGGCGAGGGCGCCGAAGAGGGTCAGCCGGTGCGGCTTCTCGCCCCGCGCATGGCCGATCAGGTCGAGCGCGGTCCAGACCAGTCCGCCCAGCGTCAGCAAGGCCACCAGCAAGTGAGTCGCCAGCCGGAAATGGCTCACCTTCACGTCATTGACGATGCCCGACTTGACCATCCACCAGCCAACCGCGCCCTGCAGTCCGCCCAGCGCGAGCAGGGCCACCAGCCTGAGGTGATAGCCCTTGGGAATCGCCCGGCGCACCCAGAACCACGCCAGCGGCAGGGCAAAGGCCAGGCCGATCGAGCGGGCCAGCAGGCGGTGGACCCATTCCCAGAAGAAGATGAACTTGTAGGTCGCCAGCGTCATGCCGGCCGGGCCGTTGACCTCGATATATTGCGGGGTCTGGCGATAGGCGTCGAACTCGGCCTGCCACTGCGCCGCGGTGATCGGTGGGATGGTGCCGCTCACCGGCTTCCACTCGGTGATCGAGACCCCCGATTCGGTCAGCCGGGTGATTCCGCCGATCACCACGATCGCGATCACCATTGCCGCCACCACCAGCAGCCACCGCGCCAAGGCCAGCGGACGCTCGCGCGCCGCCGGCTTCGTGCCGCTTTCCGCCATATCCAGGTGCATTTCCATGGCCGTCGCTTGGCTCGCCTGCCGGTAAAGCGCAAGACGGATTCGCCGTTCGGGCCTTGAACAATGATATAACATATCATACATGGCCCGAACCGATGCGTGACGCTCTCCTCTCGATTCGTGACCGGCTGGACGGTTTCGGCGTGCTCCTCTCGGGGCTCTGCGCAGTGCATTGCCTGCTCGGCCTGGTCCTCGTCACCGTGCTCGGGCTCGGCGGCGGGGCCCTGCTGTCGCCCTCGATCCACGAAGTCGGACTGGCGCTCGCCATCGCGGTCGGCGTGGTCACGCTCGGGCTGTCGGCCTGGCGCCACGGCCACCTCGTTCCCGCCCTGATCGGCGCGGCGGGAATCGCCCTGATGGCGCTTGCCCTCGTCGTTGGCCACGGCCCGCTTGAGGCTTTCCTGACCATTCCCGGCGTCGGCCTTGTCGCCTTCGCGCACATCCGGAACTTGCGCCACGCCTGTTGAGCGCTATCTGCGCTGGTCATGAGCATGGATCTGTCCCTCTCCGTCAACGGCGAACTGCGCCGCGCCCCCGCCGGCAGCTCGATCGCCGATCTCGTCCGCGGGCTCGAACTCGATCCGGCCAAGGTCGCGGTCGAGCACAACGGCGCCATCGCGCCGCGCGCCCGCCTCGCCGAGATCGCGCTGGGTGATGGAGACGTGCTCGAAATCGTCCATTTCGTGGGAGGAGGGGAAGGCGTGAGCGCAGTGACCGATAATGACAGCTGGACCGTGGCCGGCCGCAAGTTCACCTCGCGCCTGATCGTCGGCACCGGCAAGTACAAGGACTTCGCCCAGAACGCCGCCGCCGTCGAAGCCTCCGGCGCCGAAATCGTCACCGTCGCCGTGCGCCGGGTCAACGTGTCGGACCCCAAGGCCCCGATGCTGACCGATTTCATCGATCCCAAGAAGATCACCTACCTGCCCAACACCGCCGGCTGCTTCACGGCTGACGACGCGATCCGCACCCTGCGTCTCGCCCGCGAGGCTGGCGGCTGGGACCTGGTCAAGCTCGAGGTGCTGGGCGAGGCCCGCACGCTTTATCCCAACATGGTCGAAACCCTGCGCGCCACCGAAGTGCTGGCCAAGGAGGGGTTCCTCCCCATGGTCTACTGCACCGACGATCCGATCGCGGCCAAGCAGCTGGAGGACGTCGGCGCCGTTGCGATCATGCCGCTCGGCGCCCCGATCGGCTCGGGCCTCGGCATTCAGAACCGCGTGACCATCCGCCTCATCGTCGAAGGCGCCTCGGTCCCGGTCCTCGTCGATGCCGGCGTCGGCACGGCCTCGGATGCCGCCGTCGCAATGGAGCTGGGCTGCGAAGGCGTCCTGATGAACACCGCCATCGCCGAGGCGAAGGACCCGATCCTGATGGCCCGCGCGATGAAGCTCGCCGTCGAATCCGGCCGCGCGGCCTATCTGGCCGGGCGCATGGCGACGCGGAAATATGCCGATCCGTCGAGCCCGCTGGCCGGGCTGATCTGAATCCGCGAAGCGGAATAAGTCAGCAAGAACAAGGGAATATGCAGGGGTTAATACCCCTGCGCTCCAATCTGTCTACCGGCGCCTGTGCTGAACGAGAGGATGCCTTGCGCGCTGAAGCCAGGTCGGAAGGCGGCCGTGCGGAGCCAAATCCTTGCCCGCGCGTTCCGTAATCGCACATGGCATGGTTAACTTCTTGCTAACCGGGCGTGTGCGATGGTGCAGCTCGTGGGAAAGCCCACGAACAGGGACAGTGTCATGCGCCACGCCGCCAATGCCTCGCTCGCCATCGCGGAATTCCGCGAATTCGCCTCGTTCGGGCCGCAGGAGCAGCGCTACATCAAGCGCAGCCTCGACGTCGGGCTCGGCCGGCAGGACGCGTTCAAGCTCTGGGCCCGCGATGCCGAGGAAACCGCCTCGATCCGCAGCCAGTACGTCGCCTATCAGGAGCTCAAGATCCTGCGCCGCACGATCCCGGCCGACGGCAGTTTTGACGGCGTCGAAAGCTTCATGGGCAAGCTGATCCGCGTCTCGGCCTTCGATCTGGCGCAGGACCGGCTGACCGGCTTCTCCTCCTACCGCTTCCTTTACGAGCGCCTGCTCGGCCCCGACGTGCGGCCCTGGCTGCCCGCCGCCTTCTGCGGTGCGGCCGCCCTGCCGCAGATCCGCCCTTCCTCGCGCAAGCAGCTGCTCCAGTCGATCAGCGAAGCCGCCGCCACCGCGCCCGGCTGGTCCGATGCGGCGCCCTGCTTCTTCCCCGAATGGGTGGAGAAGGAAGCGGCCTGAAGTCTCCCCGCCAAGCGGAATGAATTCTTTGTTTATGCAGGGGTTAAGACCCCCGCACCCCAAAACGTCTGCCGGCGATGCGGCCGGACGCAAGGCCGCCTTCGGCACAACATCGGCGCTGGCAGACGGCTTGGGGTCCGGGGCCCTTGGCCCCGGATTCAGTCCTTCAGCCTTGCCTCACCCCTTGTAAAGCCTGTCCAGCCGCTCGCCGTAGCGCGCCTTGAGCTTGTGCCGCCGGATCTTCAGGCTCGGGGTCATTTCCTCGTTCGCGATGGAGAACGCCTCGTCGGCAAAGGTGAACTGGCGGACCTTCTCGATCACCGAGAGGTCGCGGTTGACCCGGTCGATCGCCTCGCGAATCGCGCTGCGGAAGGCGGGCAGGTCCTGCAACTCGTCGAAATCGAACTTCTCGTCTTCGGCCCGCGCCCATTCCAGCGCCCATTCGGCATCGGGCACGATCAGGCCAACCACGTAGGGCCGCTTGTCGCCGATCACCATGGCCTGGGCGATCTCCGGCTGGAGGGTGAGCATGCCCTCGATCTTCTGGGGCGAGATGTTGTCGCCCTTGTCGTTGACGATCATGTCCTTCTTGCGGTCGGTGATCATGATCCGCCCGGCCTCGTCGAAGTGGCCGATGTCGCCGGTGTGGAGCCAGCCGTCCCGGATCGCCTTGGCCGTTTCGGTCTCGTTGCGCCAATAGCCGTGCATGACCAGTTCGCCGCGCACGAGGATCTCGCCGTCCTCGGCGATCTTCACTTCCACGCCGGGCAGCGGCGGGCCGACCGTGTCCATCTTGAGGCCTGCGGCGGGGCGGTTGCAGCTGATCACCGGCCCGGCCTCGGTCTGGCCATAGCCCTGCAGCAGGGTCAGCCCCATCGCCGAAAAGAAGGTCCCGATCTCGGGATTGAGCGGCGCCCCGCCCGAAACCATCGCCTTGATCCGCCCGCCGAAGCGCGCCCGCACCTTGGGCCGCAGCAGCTTCTCGATCACGAAATCCCATGGCCGGTCGACCAGCCGGGCCTCTCCCGGCTGGCCCCGCGCCGCCACGCGCAGCGCCTTGTCCATCAGGAAATTGGCGATCCGGCCCTGCTTCTCGACCGATTTCATGATCCGCGTGCGCAGCACCTCGAACAGGCGCGGCACCACCACCATCACGGTGGGGCGCACTTCCTCGATATTGCTGGCGAGCTTTTCCAGCCCCTCGGCGTAATAGATGTGCGCGCCCATGCCCATCGGCAGGAACTGCCCGCCGGTATGCTCATAGGCGTGGGAGAGCGGGAGGAACGAGAGGAATACCTCGTCGTCCCAGCCGAAGTCCTCGGCCAGGACCTCGGCCGCCCCGGCCACGTTGCGCAGGATCATGCCGTGGTGCTGGCGCACCCCGCGCGGGGATCCCCCGGTCCCGCTGGTATAGATCAGGCAGGCCAAGTCCTCGCGCCCGATCCCGGCGATCCGCGCGTCGACGCGGGCGCGGGCGGCGGTCTCGTCGCCGGTCAGCAGGTCCGCCCACAGGTGGGCGTGGCGGTCGCCCAGCTGCGGCAGCTTGAAGTCCTCCAGCGCGATCACGTGAGCGATGTTGCTGCGCAGGACGGCGGGGAGCAGCGCCTTGGCCAGCTTGCCGTCGGCCACGATCACCGCCCGTGCGCCGGAATTGTCGATCACGTGGGCATGATCGCGCTCGGTATTGGTGACATAGGCCGGCACCGTGACCAGCCCGGCGGCCATGATCGCCATGTCGGCGATGAACCATTCGGGACGGTTGTCCGAGACCAGCATCACCCGGTCGCCCGGCTCCAGCCCCATCGTGGTCAGCGCGTCGGCCAGCAGGCAGGCCTGCCGCGCCACCTCGCGCCAGGTCAGCGCGGTCCAGTGGCGGCCGGTGCCATTGGCGCTCTTGGCCCAGAGGAACGGCTTGTCCGCCAGCTCGTCCGCCCGGGCAAGGAACAGGGCAACGAGATTGGGACTCGCGTCGAAATCGGTAAGCTGCACGGTCGATCCTCGCCCCTTATGAGGGCGCAATCTAGAACCGTGGCAGGAATGCCACAAGGCTTAGCGGTTCGGCCCGCTGCGAATCAGGGGGTCACGGCCGCCCCTTCGCTGCGCGGATCGGCCGCGCCGAGCAGGCCGCCGGCCGTCACCTCGATCGCATTGGCCTTGAAGCTGGCCTCGCGCGCCCGCACGTCGGCATGGCCCAGCGCCTTCAGCGCGGGGATCATCGCCTCGTGCGCGGTGCCCTTCTCGACGAAGACCGTATTGCCCGGGGCATAGAGCACCGGCAGGGCAATCGCGTCGCGCGCCGAAAGGTGCCAGTCGAGCACGCCGATGATCGCCTTGGCCACCTGGGCCGGGATCGTCGTCCCCCCGGCGGCGCCGACCGCCAGCTTGAGGTGCCCTTCACCGTCGTAGATCAGGCTCGGCGCCATCGAGCTGCGCGGGCGCTTGTGTGCGGCCACGGCATTGGCGGCGGGCTTGCCGTTCTGTTCGGGGGCGAAATTGAAGTCGGTCAGCTCGTTGTTGAGGAAATAGCCGTTCACCATCAGGCCAGAGCCGAACACGCTCTCGACCGTGTTGGTATAGGAAACCGCCGTTCCGGCGCGGTCCACCGCCACGAAATGGGTCGTACCGTGTTCCTCGGCTCCCTCGGTCGTGGCGCGGGCGAGGGTCTGGGCGCCCGGCGGGGTGCCGGGGCTGACGAGGGCCAGGGTCTTGGCCGGATCGATCAGGGCCGAGCGCGCGGCGAGATAGGCCGGGTCCATCAGGCCCGTGGCGGGCACGGTCACGAAGTCGGGATCGCCGATCCAGCGGTCGCGGTCGGCATAGGCCAGCCGCATCGATTCGGCGATCAGGTGCCAGGCCACCGGCGAATCCGGCCCGAGCGCGGTGAGGTCGAAGCGTTCGAGCTGCTTGAGGATGGCGAAGACCGTGGTCGCGCCCGAGCTGGGCGGCCCCATCCCGCAGATCCGCCACTGCCGGTACATCCCGCAGAGCGGCTGGCGCACCGGGGCGGCATAGGCGGCAAGATCGGCCTCGGTCATCGGCGAGGGCGCGGCGGGGGCATTGTTGACCTCGGCGACCAGCGCCCTGGCATTGGCCCCGGCGTAGAAGGCCCCGGGTCCGTCCTTGGCGATGCGGGTCAGCATGGCGGCGAGCGCCGGGTTCTTCACCCGCGTGCCGATCGGCAGCGGCTCGCCATCCTTGCCATAGTAGAGCGCGCGGGCATCGGCATCGAACGTGCCGCTGCGGCGCGAACGGGTCAGCATGGTCTCAAGCCGGGGCGTGATCAGGAACCCGTCCCGCGCCAGCTTGATCGCCGGCTGGAACAGCGCCGCCCAGGGCAGCTTGCCCCAGCGCCCGTGCGCCGTGGCGGCCAGCGCCAGCGCGCCCGGCACGCCCACGCTCTTGCCGCCCGGCACGAAGGTCTGGAACGGCGCGGGCTTGCCGTCCTTCATGAACCATTGCCCGTCGGCCGCTGCGGGCGCGAATTCGCGCCCGTCGACCGTCTCGACCTCGCCCTTGGCATCGCCGCGCACGAGGAAGCCGCCGCCGCCGATCCCCGAGCTTTGCGGCTCGACCACGTTGAGCGCCAGCATCACCGCGAGCGCCGCATCGGTCGCGCTTCCGCCCTTGCGCAGCATCTCGATCCCGGCCTCGGCCGCGCGGCTGTCCGCAGCCGAGACCATGCCCGGAACGTGAACTGCCGGAGGCGCCTTGGCCTGGGCCGGAACGGCAAGCGAGGTCGCAGCGACCGACAGGGCGAGTGCGAGGGTGACCGGTGAGGCGCGCGAAACGCGGGATAGGTTCATGATTGAAACGTTATTCGGTCCCTACCGCCTCGGCAATGGCCGAAAATCCGTATTGCCGCAGCAGTTGCTCCAGCCCGCGGGTGATCGTCCGGGCGATCCCCGGTCCTTCGTAGACCATGGCCGAATAGAGCTGGACGAGGCTGGCCCCGGCCCGGATGCGGGCAAAGGCGTCCTCGGCCGTGGCGATCCCGCCGACGCCCACCAGCGGTACATTGCCGCCGGTCGCGCCGCGGAAATCGCGCAGCCGCTGCAAGGCAAGGTCCTTGAGCGGCGCGCCCGACAGGCCGCCCGATTCCCCGGCATGGGGCGAGCTGAGCGGCGGGCGCGAGATGGTCGTGTTGGTCACGATCAGGGCGCCCAGCTGCTGCTCGACCGCGATCCGGCTGATCGCGTCGATGTCGGCCGCTTCGAGGTCCGGCGCCACCTTGAGGAAGATCGGCGGGCCAACCTCGCCGCGTCCCTCGCGCACGGCCTCGATCACGGCGGTCAGCGCGCCCTCGTCCTGCAGCGCGCGCAGCCCCGGCGTATTGGGGCTGGAGACGTTGACCGCGAGATAGCTCGCCAGCGGGGCCATCAGTCGCGCCATCGTGGCATAGTCGGCCACACGGTCGGCCGAATCCTTGTTGGCGCCGATGTTGATGCCCACCACGCCGGGCCGCCCGGCGCGCGTCGCCAGCCGTTCCACCGCCGCGCCGGCGCCGCCGTTGTTGAAGCCGAGGCGATTGATGACGGCGCGGTCTTCCTCGAGCCGGAACAGGCGCGGCTTGGGATTGCCGGCCTGGGGCAGGGGCGTGATCGAGCCAACCTCGGCATAGCCGAAGCCGAGGCCGAGGATCGCGTCCGGCACCTCGCCGTCCTTGTCGAATCCGGCGGCAAGGCCGACCGGGTTGGGAAAGGCGATGCCGGCCACTTCGCTCGCCAGCGGCCCCTGTGCAGGTGCAGCAGGAGCAGAGCCGCCGCGCAGCTTGAGCGCGGCAAGGGCAAGGCCGTGGGCACGTTCGGCGTCGATTCGGAACAGGCTGCCGCGCAGGGCGGCATAAATCAGGGAATTGGCCATGCGGGCGGCTATGGCAGGGCCCCGAGGCCGAGTCGATTCCCTACTAACTTGCGATATGGATTTCCAATTCCGGGATGAAACCGATTGCTGTTGCATAAGTGCATCACTTTTCGCACCTGCAATGTCGATTCCATACAATTACCGAGGGCCGAGTCGGGCCTATCCCCGTTGTGCGACCCGAAGGGCTCGTCGCACTCGTGCGGAGAGTTCCTTGACTTAACGGCGGCGAGACGACGCAAGGCGTTCGTTTCGCCGCCCTTTTTTTGTTGGCCATGCTGCGCTGCGGCGGATTGGCACCGTCGGCGATTGTAAAGCGCGGGGTGTGCGCCTAGATAACCGGAACGAATCAATCCGATTTCGTTCCGGAGCCCTTCCATGCGCTTGTCCAGCATGGCCGACTATGCCGTCCTGACGATGACCGCGGCCTCGCGGCATTGCGGCCGCGCGCGGGTCAGCGCCGCCCAGCTGGCGGAAGAAACCGGGCTTCCCGTCCCCACCGTGCAGAAACTGGTCAGCCGGCTCGCCGCCGCCGGGCTGATCCGCTCGTCGCGCGGGCAGGGCGGTGGGCTCAAGCTCTCGCGTCCGGCCGCGGCGATCACGCTCGCCGATATCGTCGAGGCGGTTGAAGGCCCGATCGCCATCGCCTCCTGCGTCGAGCAGGGCAAGCACGATTGCTCGCTGGAAGCCGGCTGCATGCTGCGTCCGCACTGGCCGGTGGTCAACCAGGCCCTGCGCGGCGCGCTGGCCCAGGTCTCGCTGGTCCAGCTCGCCAGCCCTTATCAACACGTCCCCCACCTGCCGATGGAGCACAGTCCAGCCGTGGAGTTGCAGTCATGACCGAAGAAACCACGGTCAAGGATCAGGCGGCACGCGATGCCGCCGCCCGCGTTGCCGAGTACGAGCACGGCTGGGTCGCCGATATCGAGCAGGAATATGGCCCCAAGGGCCTGTCCGAAGATACGGTTCGCTTCATCTCGGCCAAGAAGAACGAGCCCGAATGGATGCTCGAATGGCGGCTCAAGGCCTATCGCTACTGGCTGACCATGCCGATGCCGGACTGGGCCAAGCTCAAGATCCCGCCGATCGACTATCAGGAGGCCTATTACTGGGCAGCGCCCAAGGCCAAGAAGACGCTCGGCAGCCTCGACGAGGTCGATCCCGAAATCCTGCGCGTCTATGAAAAGCTCGGCATCCCGCTGGAAGAGCAGAAAGTGCTCGCCGGGGTGGAGGGCGCGCGCAAGGTCGCGGTCGACGCGGTGTTCGACTCTGTCTCCGTCGCCACCACCTTCCGCAAGGAACTGGAAGCGGCCGGGGTCATCTTCCGCTCGATCTCCGAGGCGATCCGCGAATATCCCGAGCTGGTCCGCAAGTGGCTCGGCAAGGTCGTGCCCCAGCACGACAATTACTTCGCCGCCCTCAACTGCGCGGTCTTTTCCGACGGCACCTTCGTCTATGTGCCCGAGGGCGTGCGCTGCCCGATGGAGCTGTCGACCTATTTCCGCATCAACGCGGAAAACACCGGCCAGTTCGAACGCACCCTGATCGTGGCCGACAAGGGGGCCTATGTCTCCTATCTCGAAGGGTGCACTGCCCCCCAGCGCGACGAGAACCAGCTTCACGCCGCCGTGGTCGAACTGGTCGCGCTCGACGATGCCGAGATCAAGTATTCCACCGTGCAGAACTGGTATCCCGGTGATGCGCAGGGGAAGGGCGGGATCTACAATTTCGTGACCAAGCGGGCCCTGTGCCAAGGCGCGCGCTCCAAGGTCTCGTGGACCCAGGTCGAAACCGGCTCGGCCATCACCTGGAAGTATCCCTCCTGCGTCCTCAACGGAGATGACAGTGTTGGCGAGTTCTACTCGGTCGCGGTCACCAACAATTACCAGCAGGCCGATACCGGCACCAAGATGATCCACAACGGCAAGCGCAGCCGCTCGACCATCGTGTCGAAGGGGATCAGCGCGGGCCATTCCAACAACACCTATCGCGGCCTCGTCCGCATCGCGCCCCAGGCCGAAGGCGTGCGCAACTTCACCCAGTGCGACAGCCTGCTGCTCGGCGCCGAATGCGGGGCCCACACCGTGCCCTATATCGAGGTGCGCAACCCCAGCGCGCAGGTGGAGCATGAGGCGACCACCAGCAAGATCAGCGACGACCAGCTGTTCTACGCCATGCAACGCGGGCTCGGCCAGGAAGAGGCCGTGGCCCTGATCGTCAACGGATTTGCGAAGGAAGTGCTGCAACAGCTGCCGATGGAATTCGCGGTCGAAGCCCAGAAACTGCTGGGCATCTCACTCGAAGGATCGGTCGGATGACCCGCAAGACACTTTCCGTCCGCCTTGACGACGGCGCCGAGGCTGCCCGCCCGGTCCGCGCCAGCGCCGAACGCCTCGCCCGGCTCAAGGAACACGCCAAGGTCCTGCGCCGCGAGCCGACCGAGGCCGAGGCCCTGCTCTGGGGAAAGCTCGAAGGCGCGCGCCTCGGCGGGATCAAGTTCAGCCGCAAGGCCGTGGTCGGCACCGGAATCGTCGATTTCGCCTGCCCCTCGCGCTGGCTGGTCGTCTCGCTCACCCAGCCGGGCTCCAACCCCGAAATCGATGCCTTGCAGGACCGCAAGCTGGCCGAAACCGGCATCCGCGTCCTGCGCTTCACCGCCGATGAGGTGACCGGCGAGCTTGACCGCGTGGTCAAGGAGATCGCTGCCACCGCCAACACACCGTTCGAACGCCCCGGCCGCCCGCAAGGGCGCGGGCGCCAGGGATGACCATGCTCCAGATCACCGACCTCCAGGCCTCCGTGGCCGACAAGCCGATCCTCAAGGGCCTCTCGCTCACCGTGAACGCGGGCGAGATTCACGCGATCATGGGCCCCAACGGCGCCGGCAAGTCGACGCTCGGCTATGTCCTCGGCGGCCGCCCCGGCTATGAAGTGACCGGCGGCTCGGTCACGCTCGATGGCCAGAATGGCGAAAAGATCGACCTGCTCGAACTCGATCCGCACGAGCGCGCCGCCGCCGGCCTGTTCCTCGGCTTCCAGTACCCGGTCGAAATTCCCGGCGTGTCCAACGTCCAGTTCCTGCGCGAAGCGGCCAATGCCCAGCGCAAGGCGAGGGGGCAGGACCCGCTCTCGGGCGGCGAATTCCTCAAGCTGGCGCGCGAAAAGGCGGGCCTGCTGCGGATGGACATGGACATGCTCAAGCGCCCGGTGAACGTCGGCTTCTCCGGCGGTGAGAAGAAGCGCAACGAGATGGTCCAGATGGGCATCCTCGATCCCAAGCTCGCCATCCTCGATGAAACCGATTCCGGCCTCGACATCGATGCCCTGCGCATCTGCGGCGAGGGGATCAACGCGATCATGCGCCGGCCCGACAAGGCCGTGCTGCTCATCACCCACTACCAGCGCCTGCTCGACTATGTGAAGCCGGACTTCGTCCACGTCCTCGCGGGCGGCCGCATCGTCAAGTCGGGCGGTCCCGAACTCGCGCTCCAACTGGAGAGCGAGGGCTACGAGGCCGTCGCCGCATGATCGCGCTCGCCCTTCTGGCCGAGGCGCTGACCGCGCCGGACCCGGTGCCGCTGCGCACGGCGGTCGAAAAGTGCGACCGGGCGGGCATGGCCGCGCTCAGCCGCGACGAGCCGCATCGCCGCGCGGTCTTCGCCGCGGCGGTCTATGACGAACAACGCGCGATCAGCGCCGAGCGGGCCGCGCTCGATGCTTCGCCCGCTGGTGGTAATGGCCCGTCGGAGGCCGGTCAGGCCACGCTCGGCGCCGCCCGCGCCGCGCTCGACGCCCGCCAGCGCCGGCTCGACAATGCCCGTGCCGACGAGAGGGCCTGGCGCAATCTGGTGGAAGACTGGCGCGCTGATTTCCTCGCCAATTGCACCGGGCGGAGGAACGCCGATGCTCGCTGAACTCGCCCTGCCCACCCGGCACGAGGAAGACTACCGCTACACCGACCTCGCCGCGCTGGAGGCCGCATGGCCCGTCGCGCGCGAGGAAATCGTGGTCGCGGCTGGCGAAAGCGGCCAGCTCGCGCTGGTCATGGGCGAGGGCGCTGCAGCCCGCCACCTCGTCATCACCCTCGGCGATGAAGCCCGCTTCGACCTGCGCGTGCTCAACGCGGCGGGCCATTTCGGCCGCGTCGCGGTCGATGTCCGGATGGGCCGCGCCGCCGATTTCACCCTCGGCTGCGCCCAGCTGGGCGGCGGCGACGAAACGGTCGAGATCGTCACCGAAGTGACTCACGCCGAGCCTGACGCGACCAGCCGCCAGGTCGTCCGCTCGGTTCTCGGCGGCAAGGCCACCGGCACCTATCTCGGCCGGGTCGCGGTGGAACGCGGTGCCGATGGCACCGACGCCGCACAGTCGGTCCGCGCCATGCTGCTCGATCGCACGGCCACGGCGAATGCCCGGCCCGAGCTTGAGATCTACGCAGATGACGTCAAGTGCGCGCACGGCTGCGCGGTCGGCGAACTCGATCAGACCGGCCTGTTCTACCTCCAGTCGCGCGGGCTCCCGCCCGCCGAGGCCAAGCGCCTGATGTTGCAGGCTTTCGTTGCCGAGGCCTTCGTCGGCGCGCCCGACGAGGAGCGCCTCAACGCAGCCGCCCTCGCGGCGCTCGAGGTCCTGCTGTGAGCGTCGCGCTCGCCCCGTCGCGCCTCCGGGCCGATTTCCCCGGCCTCGTCACGCCGGGCGGGGAAGTGTGGCACTACCTCGACACCGGAGCCACCGCGCAGAAGCCGCAGGCCGTGATCGACGCCACCGTGCGCGCCATGGGGGCGGACTACGCCACGGTCCATCGCGGGGTCTATGGCCGCTCGGCCGAGATGACGCTGGCTTTCGAGGCCGCCCGCCGCAAGGTGGCGATGTTCCTCGGCGGGGCGGAGGACGAGATCGTCTTCACCCGCGGCGCGACCGAGGCGATCAACCTCGTCGCCCAGACCTGGGGCCTCGAAAACCTGCGGGCCGGTGACCGCATCCTGCTGTCCGAGCTCGAACACCATTCCAATATCGTTCCGTGGCAGTTGCTGCAGGCTCGCACCGGCGTTGCAATCGACGTCTGCCCGCTGACCGCAGACGGCAAGATCGACCTCGCCGCCGCCGAAAAGATCCTCACCCCGGCGCACAAGCTGGTCGCCTTTGCCCATGTTTCCAATGTCCTGGGCTCAGTGCTTCACGTGGAACATGCCGCGGCGCTGGCGCACAATGTCGGCGCGAAGATCCTGATCGACGGCTGCCAGGCCGTGCCCCGGCTCAAGGTCGACGTCGCCGCGCTCGGCGCAGATTTCTACGTCTTTTCAGCGCATAAGCTTTACGGCCCCACCGGGATCGGCGCGCTCTGGGCCCGCCGCGAAATCCTCGATGCCATGCCGCCCTATCAGGGTGGCGGCTCGATGATCGACCGCGTCACCTTCGCGCGCACCACCTATGCCCCGCCGCCGCAGCGGTTCGAGGCCGGCACCCCGGCCATCGTCGAGGCGATCGGCCTCGGCGCGGCGATCGACTATGTCGAGGCGATCGGGCTCGACCGGCTCCATGTCCACGAAGTCGCGCTCGCCCGCCAGCTGCGCGAGGAACTGCGCCGCACCAATGCGGTCACGGTGTTCGGGCCGGATGACGCGGTCGGCGTGGTCTCCTTCGCGGTCGAAGGGGTCCATCCCCACGATCTCGGCACGATCCTGGACGAGGAAAACGTCGCGATCCGCGCCGGGCACCACTGCGCCCAGCCGCTGATGGACCACCTTGGCGTTCCCGCCACGGCCCGCGCCAGCTTCGGCCTCTACAACGACGAGACAGACATTGCCGCGCTGCTGCGCGGGATCGAACGGACGAAAAGGATTTTCGGATGAACGGCGAAGACACGCCGAAATTCACGGTCGAGGAAGTCGACGCGGTCGATTCCCCCAAGCGTGCCCGGGTCGAGGACCTGCCCGAGAGCGCGCCAGAAACCGTAGCCGAAAAGCTCGGCCGCAAGCGCGACTACCTCGAAGGCTTCCTCGCCGCTCAGCCGAGCGGCCTCGCCCCCACCGAACCCGGCGGCGATCTTTACGAAGCCGTGATCGGCGCGCTGAAGGAAATCTTCGACCCGGAAATCCCGGTCAACATCTACGATCTCGGCCTGATCTACGGGGTCGACATCACCCCCGAAGGCGGCGTCGCGGTCACGATGACCCTGACCACGCCGCATTGCCCCGTGGCCGAATCGATGCCCGGCGAGGTCGAACTG
The DNA here is from genome assembly GCF_014230315.1 of Novosphingobium flavum. Taxonomy (GTDB): domain Bacteria; phylum Pseudomonadota; class Alphaproteobacteria; order Sphingomonadales; family Sphingomonadaceae; genus Novosphingobium; species Novosphingobium flavum. The sequence goes on from NZ_JACLAW010000002.1 coordinate 330,539, forward strand.
CGCGTCGCCTCGGTCCCCGGCGTGCGCGATGCCGAGGTCAATCTCGTCTGGGACCCGCCATGGGACCCCCAGAAGATGAGCGACGAAGCCAAGCTAGAACTGGGAATGCTGTAGCGGCAGCCCCACATAGGCAGAACCATGACCGAAACCACCACCCGCCCGACGCGCCCGGCCCGCCCCGCTGCCGTGATCCTGACCCCCGCCGCCGAGGACCGGGTCGCCGCGCTCATGGCCAGCGCGCCCGAAGGCGCGATCGGGGTCAAGCTCTCGACCCCGCGCCGGGGCTGCTCGGGCCTCGCCTACTCGGTCGACTACGTGACCGAGGCCCAGCCTTTCGACGAGCGGATCGAGACCCCCGGCGGCCTGTTCTTCATCGACAGTGCCTCGGTGCTCTACCTCGTCGGCTCGACGATGGACTGGCAGGAGGATGATTTCACCGCCGGCTTCGTTTTCCAGAATCCGAATGCCAAGGGCTCCTGCGGCTGCGGCGAGAGCTTCACCGTCTGACCCGCCGCGCGGGGGCAACCTGGCTGCGGCCGAGCCCTTCGCGCAAAGCAGAATCTTCAAGTAAATGACGGTAAGATAGGGATCAATTGGACTAATCGGGGGAGCGCGGGTGCGGGGGCCGGACAACGTCGACTGGAACGATCTCTTTCTGTCTGCCGCCTTGCAGCCCGAGCAATGGCCCGAGGCGCTTGATGCCATGGCCCGCCATACCGGATCGGCGCGCGGGCAGTTGATCGGCATCGGCGGCGACCGCGACATTCCGTTCAACATCGTCACCCATTTCGCGCCGCCTGCCTTCGAGGAATTCCTCCGGATCGGCGGTGCCTCGCCCTCGGTCAATTTCCGCATTGCAGCTTGCAACCGCGACATTGCGCGGGGGCGCTACGACAGCCTGCTGCATGAGAAACACTACGATGCCGTCATGCCGCAGCTCGAAGACCGGCGCTATGCCGACTGGTGCGAGGAACAGGGCATTCCCTTCGGCTGCCAGACCAACCTCGTCGTCGATCGGCTCGGCCTGGTCGGCCTCGCCGTGTTGCGCACCCGCCGCGATGGCCGCACCACCCCGGCCCAGCGCCGCACTTTCGCCGCCGCCGCCGATGCCGCGCGGCGCGCCGTGCGCCTGCAGGAGCGGCTGGAGGGAGAGCAGGCCCGCTTCCTCGCCGGGGCCTTCGACGTGATCGCCGCCACGGCCTTCATCCTCGATTCGCGCGGCCGGGTCGCGGCGCTCACCGCCAAGGCCGAGGCGCTGGTCGCCAGCGGCGCGGTCGGCCTGCGCCAGGGCCAGCTCGAGGGCGAGGCCTCGCCACTGTCGCTGGGTCAGGCCACCGCCGCGCTGACCGGGGCGGAGGGCCTCCAGCACCTGCGCCTCAAGATCGACGGCGGGGACGAGCGCCCCGGACTGTTCCTCGAAGGTTTCCGGCTGCCGCGGCGCGATTGGTCGTTCGGCCACCTGCCCCATGCGATCCTGCTGGTGAAGCAGCCCCAGCGTGACCGGGCGGGAATTTCCGCTTTTCTTTCCGCGCTTTACCGGCTGACCACGGCCGAGGCCGAAATCGCCATGCGCCTGTTCGACGGGAAGGGCCGGGCCGAGCTCTGCGCCGAGCGCGGGGTGACCCCGGAAACGCTGCGCGGCCAGATCAAGTCGATCTGCGCCAAGACCGGATCGGAAAACGAAGCCCGCCTGATGCGCCTGCTCGCCGCGATCATGACCTGAGCGCCCCGTCCGGTCTGGGCGCAGGGCAAAAAAATGCCCGGCCGGAACGCCAGTCAAACTGAACGCATTCCGGCCGGGCAGTGAAAGGATGAAAATCATCCTTCGGGTCGCACGACCTGAATAGTCGCTGACCGAGGCCGGCGCATCCCCCATGAGGGGGATATTCCGCTATATCCTTAGATAGGTGTGGAAAAGTGGTCAGCGAAACCCTGGCCCGGCGTCAGGCGCCCCGGGCCTGTTCCACCACGATGAAGCGCAGGAGCGCCTTGTCCAGCGCGTCAAGCTGGCGGTTGGCATCGACCTGGCGCTGCAACCAGGCGTCTTCCAGCTCGGTCACCTTGTGGTCGCCGGCCACTTCCGAAGCGAGGTCACGCTCGGTCCCCTTGCGGCCGAAGCCGAGCACGCGGCTGGCCGCCTCGGCGAAGCTGCCGCCGATGTCGCTCCGCGCCATGCGCCCGAAAAAGGCGCCGATGCGGGGGTTGGCGTCGCCCATGAAGCGCTCCAGTTCCAGCGCGCGTTCGGCCGAGAGCTGGGCAAAGCGGTTGTGCGCCATCAGGTGGTTGGCCACGGCCTTGACGAAGAGGTCCGGCCATTCCGGTGCATTGTCCGCCCCCAGCGTGGCGTCCTTGAGACGGAACAGCATTTCCGCCTCGGCGCGGCTGACCCCGCCGGGGGCCTCGCTGACGAAGGAATAGATGATCCGGCTGAGCAGGCGGCACTCGGCCGGGGTGATCCGGGCCGCGTCAATCTGGCCGCCGTCGCGGGTCGGACCCTGCCCGGTCAGCACGATCTGCTCGACCTGGGCGAGGGCATAGTCGCGCAGCCGCTCGGGCACGCGCTCGGCCCGCTCGAACAGGTGGGCCAGCAGCTCCAGCTCGGCCATGGTCTCGACCTGGCCCGAACGGTCCAGCCGTTCGATCAGCCATTCGGCCTGGTCCTCGCCGACGAAGCCGCGCGGTGACCCGCCCGACAGGATATATTCGCCCAGCGCCTCGACGAAGAAGTCGGTCCACTCCAGCGTCCGCTCGGCAAGGTGGTCGTTGAGCACGAACAGGGCCTCGGCCTCAGCCGGCTCGATCCGGCCGTCGCCCCAGCCTTCGCGGCGCAGCGCAAGGATCTCGTCGGCGGTAATCTGCCCGTCGGCCTGGGCCTGGTCGGCTAGAGTGCGGAACTGGAAAGTCATGTGGCTGTCCCCCGATGGCGGGCACACGGATGCCGCCCGAATATGCCGGAGGTATCGGCCAAAAGCGGTTAAGACCGGGTTACGGACGCGCCCGCAGCGCCGGCCGGGGAGGGCGGCCCGGGGCTCAGGGCCGGCGCTTGCGCAGCGCGGAAACGCAGGCGGCGCGGTCCACGTCCTGCGCATCGCTTGCCCGCCGCGCATCGACATAGGTCGCCTGCGGCTCGCGCCCGGGCGCGGGCGGGAACAGGTAAATGTCGAGCACGCAGGGCACGCCGGAATATTGCAGCTTGCGGGCATCGCCTTCCTGCACGTCGAGCCGGGGCGGGCCGAACTGGCGGGCAAGGTCCGCGCCGGTCGCGCCGATCACCCCTTCAAGCCCGGGCAGGGCCTGGACCTGCGCCGGCGGCGGAGCGCTGCGCACCGGTGCGCGCACGGTCGAGCGCGGCACCCGGCTGGGCATCGAGACGCTCTTGACCGGGCCGGAATTGCCGCCGCCGCAGGCCGACAGGGCGAAGGCGAGCGTGGCGGGGAGAAGGGCAAGTGGACGCATCATCGCCCTTCGCATTGCCCGGCGCCAGACCCAAGTCAACCGCGGGCCGCGTCGTCCGCCTTGCCGCCGGGGCGACCGGACGTTAGGTCCGCTCGAAAGTCATTTTTCGCAAGGGATTCCAATCCGCATGCCAGATACCCGGTTCGACGTCATCGCCATCGGCAACGCCATCGTCGACATCATGGCCCCCGCCCAGGAAGCGGGCATCGCCGCACTGGGTCTCGCCAAGGGCGGGATGACCCTGGTCGATGCGCCCCGCGCCCGCGAGCTTTACGACGCGATGGGCCCGGCGCGCGAGATTTCGGGCGGTTCGGCGGCCAACACCCTCGCCGGGCTCGCCGCGCTTGGCGCGCGCTGCGCCTTCATCGGGCAGGTGGCCGACGACCAGTTCGGCCAGGTCTTCGCGCACGATATCCGCGCTGGCGGCATCGCCTTCGAAACCCCCGTGCGCGACGCCGGGCCGCCCACCGCCCAGTGCCTGATCTTCGTCACCCCCGATGGCCAGCGCACAATGAACACCTTCCTCGGCGCCTCGCAGTTCCTCCCCGCCGCCGCGCTCGACGATGAGCAGATCGCCGCCGCTTCGGTCCTCTACCTCGAAGGCTACCTGTGGGACCCGGAAGAGCCCCGCGCCGCCATGCGCCGCGCCATCGCCGCCGCGCGCGACGCCGGGCGCAAGGTTGCCTTCACGCTGTCCGATGGTTTCGTCATCGCCCGCCACGGCGATGATTTCCGCGCCCTGATCGCGGATGGCCAGATCGACATCCTCTTCGCCAACGAGCACGAACTCGCCGCCCTGACCGGCATCGAGGACTTCCACGAGGGGATCGGCCACCTCGGCGGCAAAGTGCCGACCGTGGTCGTCACCCGCTCGGAAAAGGGCGCCTATGCCATCAGCAATGGCGAGCACGCCGAGGTTCCGGCCGAACCCATTGCCCGGGTGGTCGACACCACCGGCGCGGGCGATCTGTTCGCCGCCGGTTTCCTCTTCGGCTACACCCGCGCCCGTCCGCTCGCCGAATGCCTCAAGCTCGGCGCGATCTGCGCCGCCGAGGTGATCAGCCACTACGGCGCCCGGCCCGAGGCGGACCTGACCGAACTGGTCGCGGAAATGCTGGGCTGAAGGCCGCCTTGCCGAAGGCCGGGCTCAGCCGAGCAGGGCGAGCACGGCCTCGGCGGTCGCCACGGAGCTGGCCGGGTTCTGCCCGGTCACGAGCTGCCCGTCGACCACGGCGTGGACCGACCAGTCCTCGCCCTTCTCGTAAAGCCCGCCCAGTGCCTTGAACTCGTCCTCGATCGAGAAGGGGACGACCGCAGTCAGCCCGGCGATCGCTTCCTCGCTATTGGAAAAGCCCGTTACGCGGCGGCCCTTTACCAGCGGTTCGCCGTCCGCCGCGCGGGTGCGGCGCAGCGCGGCCGGGCCATGGCAGACGAGGCCCACCGGCTTGCCCGCGCCCAGCGCGGTCTCGATCAGGGCGATAGAGGGTGCGCTTTCGGCCAGATCCCACAGCGGGCCGTGGCCGCCCGGGTAGAACACCGCGTCGAACGCGGCCACGTCGACTTCGCCCAGCGGCAGGGTCGCGGCGAGGGCAGCCTGGCCTTCGGCGTCGGCGGTGAAACGCTCGGTCGCCTCGCTCTGTGCATCGGGCGCATCGCTCTTGGGATCGCGCGGCGGCTGGCCGCCCTTCGGCGAGGCGAGCACGATCTCGGCCCCGTTGTCCTTGAACGTGTAATAGGGCGCGGCGAATTCCTCGAACCAGTAGCCGGTCTTCTCCCCGGTCTCGCCAAGGCTGTCGTGGGAGGTGAGCACCATCAGAATCTTGGTCATGGCACTGCTTTCAGGGAGAGAGGCGGGGGCAGGGGTTCAGGCAGCGGCGATCAGGCCGGGGCCTTCTCGCGCGCCACTTCGCGCCAGCCGATGTCGCGGCGGCAGAACAGCTCGGGCGCTTCGATCAGGTCGACCGCGGCATAGGCACGCTCCTGCGCCTCGGAGACCGAGGCGCCGCGCGCGGTCACGTTGAGCACGCGGCCCCCGTTGGCGCGCAGCACGTCGTCCGGGCAATCGGTGGTCCCGGCGTGGAACACCTTGGCTCCGGTGGCTTCTGCAGCGGCAAGGCCCTTGATCAGGCCGCCCTTCTTCGGCTCGCCCGGATAGCCTTCGCCGGCCATGACCACGGTCAGGGCCACGTCATCCGAAAAGCGCGGCGGCTGGATCGCGCCAAGGCGGTTTTCCGCGCAGGCCAGCAGCAGTTCGCCAAGGTCGGATTCGAGCCGCATCAGCATGACCTGGCATTCCGGGTCGCCGAACCGGCAATTGTACTCGATCAATTGCGGCCCCTTGGCGGTCAGCATCAGGCCGAGGAACAGCACACCCGAATAGGGCATGCCCTCGTCGGCCAGGGTCTTGACCGTGGGGGCGATGATCCGGGTCAGCGCCTCGCGCTCCAGCTCCGGGGTCAGGACGCGCGCCGGGCTATAGGCGCCCATGCCGCCGGTATTGGGTCCGACGTCGCCTTCGCCCACCCGCTTGTGGTCCTGCGCCGAGGCGAAGGGCACGATGGTCGAACCGTCGGTCAGGGCGAAGAAGCTCGCCTCCTCGCCGTCGAGGAATTCCTCGACCACGGCCTCGGCCCCCGCCGCGCCGAAGCGCCCGGCGAAAATCTCGGTGATCGCTTCCTCGGCCGTGTCGAGGTCCATCGCCACGGTCACGCCCTTGCCGGCGGCAAGCCCGTCGGCCTTGATCACCACCGGCGCGCCAAACCGGCGCACGGCGGCAAGGCCCGCTTCCTCGCTGGTGACGCGCTCATAGCCGCCGGTGGGAATACCGGCGCGGGCGCAGAGGTCCTTGGTGAATCCCTTCGAACCCTCGAGCTGGGCCGCGGCCTTGCCTGGCCCGAACACGGAAAGCCCCACCCCGCGCAGCGAATCGGCGAGGCCATCGACCAGCGGCGCTTCCGGCCCGATCACGACGAGGCCGATCCGCTTGTCCTCGCAGAAGGCGATCACGGCGGCGTGGTCCGTTGCCTCAAGGCCGACCAATTCGGCGTGGGCTGCAATTCCCGGGTTGCCCGGCGCGGCGTAGAGTCTACCGCCACCCGTCAGCAAAGCCGATTGCGCCAGCTTCCACGCCAGCGCATGTTCGCGCCCGCCCGAGCCCAACAGCAGGATGTTCATGACCGCTTCTTCGCCCTTCGATGATCCGGATGCTGCCGGGCTGGTAGCGAAAGACACCCCCGGCGACAACGCCGCTCCGCTCTCGATCAGCGCTATTTCCGCCCTGCTCAAGCGCACGGTGGAGGATCGTTTCGGTTTCGTGCGGGTGCGGGGCGAACTTTCCGGGGTCAAGCGGGCGGCCTCGGGCCATGTCTATCTCTCGCTCAAGGACGAAAGCGCCCGGCTCGACGGGGTAATGTGGCGCGGCAATGCGCAGCGCCTCGGCTTTATGCCGGAAGACGGGGTGGAGGTGATCGCCACCGGCAAGCTGACTACTTATCCCGGCCGTTCGAACTACCAGATGGTGATCGACCGGATGGAGATCGCGGGCGAGGGCGCCCTGCTCGCCCTGCTGGCCAAGACCAAGGCCCGGCTCGAGGCCGAGGGCCTGTTCGATCCCCGCCGCAAACGTCCGATCCCCTTCCTGCCGCAAGTGATCGGCGTCGTCACCTCGCCCACCGGCGCGGTGATTCGCGATATCCTGCACCGGCTCGCTGACCGCTTCCCCAGCCACGTGGTCGTCTGGCCGGTGCTGGTCCAGGGGCAGGGCGCCGCAGAGCAGGTGGCTTCTGCCGTGCGCGGCTTTTCCGCGCTTCCCGCCGGGGGCAGGGTGCCCCGGCCCGATCTCGTCATCGTCGCGCGCGGCGGCGGCTCGATCGAGGACCTGTGGTCGTTCAACGAGGAGGTCGTGGTCCGCGCCATCGCCGCCTCGACCATCCCGGTGATCAGCGCGGTCGGGCACGAGACCGACACCACGCTGGCCGATTTCGCTGCCGACCGCCGCGCGCCAACCCCCACCGCCGCCGCCGAAATGGCCGTGCCGGTCCGCGAGGAACTCGCCGCCCAGATCGCCGAACTGGCCTATCGCAAGCGCCGCTGCGCCCTGCGTCCGGTCCAGCTCGGGCGCGAGCGGCTGGAAGCCCGTGCCCAGCGCCTGCCCCGGCCCGAGGTGCTGGTCGAGGCCCGCGCCCAGAAGCTCGACGATCTGGCCGAACGGCTGCGGCGCGGCCTGTCCGACCGGATAGTGATCGCCCGCGACCAGCTTAACCGCAGCGCCGGGCGCCTTTCCGCGCCGCTGCTCTCCGCGCAGGTCCGCCACGCCCGGCAGAACCTCGCCGCCGTGCGCCTGCGCGCCGAAGACCTGACCCGGCGCATCGACCATGCCCGCGAACGGCTCGTCGCGCTTGACCGGCTGCGCCTCCAGCTCGATCCGCGCGCGCCCCTGAAACGCGGCTATGCCCTGGTCACGGGTCCCGATGGCCACGTCGTCCCGGGCAAGGCCGCCGCCGCCGCCCTTGCCGCGATGACCCTCGAATTCCACGACGGCGCCCTGACCGTCGCGCCCACTGCCGGAACCGGGCCGGCCACCCCGCGCCCGCCCCGCTCCGCCCCAAAGCCGCCCTCCGCCACACAGGGCGATTTGTTCTGAGCGGCGCCTGCTGCTAGAATGCCGCGATGCTGATGAAGAACGCTTCGGACCGTCCCGCCACCCTCCATTTCGAGGCCAACGGATTTCGCGTCATCACCCACGGCAGCCACGTGATCTGCGCGGTCAGCGGCAAGGCCATATCGCTGGAGGAACTGCGCTACTGGTCGGTCACCCGCCAGGAAGCCTACGCCTCGCCCGAACTTGCCACCCAGCGCCTGCTCGGCAAGGCCTGACCCCATGCGGGCGGACCGGCGCGACGCGCTTGCCCTGATCGGCGGCGGGTTCGCCGTGCTCTCCGGCCGCGCCTACGCCCAGACCGCCCCCGCGCTGGCCCTCACCGCCAGCCGCCTGACGCAAGGCGGCTGGGCGCGCGGGCAAGCCAGCCCCGGCCTCGCGCTCGATCTCGACGGCGCCCCGGTCCGCAGCGATCCCACCGGCCTCTTCCTGATTGCCTTCGACCGCGACGCCAAGCCCGCCGCCCTCATCACCGGCAAGCTCGACGGCCGTCCGGTTGCGCGTCTGCCGCTCACCATCAGCCCGCGCGCGTGGCAGATCGAGAATGTCGACACCCCGCTGCGCCCGCCCGCCGTACCGAGCGAGGAATTCCAGCGCATCCGTGCCGGCGAAATCGCCCAGATCGCCGAGGCGCGCTCGCACAAGATCCAGTCCGACGGCTGGCGCCAGCAGATGATCCGCCCGGTGCCGGGCCGCATTTCCGGCCGCTTTGGTGCCCAGCGGATCTACCGGGGCGAACCCGGCTCCTACCACACCGGGCTCGACCTCGCCGCCGCCACCGGCACGCCGATCCTCGCTCCGGCCGACGGGGTGGTGATCCTCGCCGCCGAGACGCCCTTCACCCTCGAGGGCAAGCTCCTGATGATCGATCACGGCATGGGCCTGTCGAGCGCGCTGCTCCACTGCTCGGCTCACAAGGTGAAGCGGGGGGACCGGGTAGCCCAAGGGCAATCGGTTGCGGAAGTGGGCATGACCGGGCGCGCCACCGGCCCCCACCTGCACTGGGGCCTGCGCTGGGGCGATGCCCGGCTCGATCCATTGCTGTTCCTTCCCGAGGCCGCAATGTAACCTGTCCGGCAATATTTATTTACACGAACATTGCCCAAATCGCGCCGGGCGCGAGTCTCCTCCGAACCTCTTGTTAACCATTACTCCCTATGTCCGACCCTGCGGATGGGTCCGATCCGAAAGGAAATGATTACCATCCGAAATTAGTTGCCGAGCCGGCCCGCGCGGGTAGATGTCCCAAATCAGGACGGAAATCGCGGGCCGACAAGGCCGTGGTTGCACACTTTCGCCGGGTCAGGGGCCCGGCGGCGAACGCGATAGGGCTAAACGGCGCGCGTCTCGCGGACAGGGGGTCAGACGTGAAGACAGGGGTTCGTAACATCATCCGCCATGGCGCCGCGCCGCTTGCCCTCGGCATCGGCCTGTGCTCCGGCTTGGCCCATGCGCAGGAAGCGCCGGGCGCCGCCGCGGACGACAGCATCATCGTCACCGGCACCCGCATCCGCCTGCCCAACCTGACCAACCCGGAACCGACCGTCACGATCTCGGCGGACTATTTGCAGGACCGCGGCCTGACCAACGTCGCCGACGCGATCAACGAAAGTCCCGGCGTGCGCGGCTCGACCACGCCGCAGGGCCTCCAGACGGTGTTCGGCCAGGGGATGAACTTCACCAACCTCTACGGCCTCGGGGTCAACCGCACGCTCGTGCTGGTCAACGGCAAGCGCCAAGTTTCCTCGCTTGTCCCCTCGCTCAGCGGTACGCCCGGCACCCCGGTCGATCTCAACACGATCCCCACCATCCTGGTCGACCGGATCGACCGCGTGGGCATCGGCGGCGCCCCGGTCTACGGCACCGATGCAATCGCCGGCACGGTCAACCTCATCCTCAAGCGCCGCTTCACCGGCCTCGATCTCTCCGCCACCTCCGGGATCACCGAGGAGGGCGACAATTTCCGCATCAATCTCTCGGCCGTCGGCGGTTTCGACTTCGCCGAAGGGCGCGGCAACATCACCGGTGCGATCAGCTATGACCGTTCCGACGGGGTGCTCTACAACGACCGCTGGTTCTACCGCGCCGGCGTCGTCGCCACGGCCAACCCCACCTCGGCGCTCGCCGCCGCGCTCGGGCCCAGCGGCCGCACTGCTGCCACCGACGGCCGCCTCAACCCGAACATCGGCTTCAACGACAGCACGACCGACGGCTATCCCGGCACGGTCCTGATCCTCAACCAGACCCGCCCGACGCTTTCGACCAACGGTGTGCTCTCGGCCGGCAACAAGGCCTTCGCCCTGCAGTTCGATTCGGGCAGCAACCTCGTCGCCTTCAACACCGGCACCCTGTTCGGCTCCGCGCTCAGTGCCGCCAGCACCGGGGTTGCCGGATTCACCGCCAATTCGGCCGTGCGCGCCTCGGGTGGCGATGGCTTCAAGCTCAACGATTACAACCAGATCGTCTCGGGCGTGAAGCGGCTGAACACCGCGCTGTTCGCCACCTACGATCTGGGCGATCACCTGCGCCTCAGCCTCGATGGCACCTGGTCGCACAGCACCGGCGACCAGCTGGTCACCCAGCCCAGCTACAATTCGGCGATCAACACCGGCCGCTCGGGCGCCCTGCAGTTCCTGGTCACCAACCCGTTCCTCTCGGCCCAGGCCAAGCAGGCCCTCGCCAATGCCGGCTACACCACCAATTTCACGATGAGCCGGGTCAACACCGACCTGACCGATCCCTCGGGCAAGACCACCAGCGACGTCTATCGCGGCGTGGCCAGCCTCGAAGGCGATTTCAGCTTCGGTGGCCGCAGCTTCAACTTCGAGGCCTATCTGGACTACGGCCGCACTGATGTGGTCGACTACTATCAGGATCTCGACCAGCAGAAGTTCATCAACGCGATCAACGTCGCCTCGGTGAACGGCCAGATCGTCTGCACCACCGCGCAGACCGCCACGGTGATCTCGATCACCAGCGCGACGCTGGTCACCCCGGTCGCCGATTCGGCCTGCCAGCCGCTCAACCTGTTCGGTTCGGGCGCTGCCTCGCAGGCCGCGCTGGCCTATATCCGGCACGACACGGTCAACCGCTCGCGGCTCGAACAGTTCGTCGCCAACATCAACGTCGGCGGCTCGCCGTTCGATCTCAATTCCAATCCGGTTTCGTTCAACGCGGGCTTCGAGCATCACGCCGAAACCGGCAGCTTCACGCCCGATACCTTCATCCAGCAGGGGCTCGGCCGCCTGGCGGCGGTGCAGCCGCTGTCCGGCACTTACCAGCTCGATGAGGAATTCGGCGAAGTCCTCGTCCCGCTGGTGACCCCGGCCAACAACTGGCTGATCTCCAAGCTCGAAGCCTTCGCCCGCGTTCGTCAGGTCAACAGCTCCTCGGCCAAGGGCGATTTCACCGCGTGGTCCGTCGGCGGGGCCTTCGCTCCGGTGTCCGACATCGAGTTTCGCGGCAACGTGACGCGCTCGTTCCGCGCGCCCTCGATCGTCGAGCTCTATTCGCCCCGTACGGTCAGCACCGCTGTCTCCGTGTACGAACCCTGCGCCGCCGCCAATATCAACGCCGGCTCAAGCCCGGCCGTGCGCGCCGCCAACTGCGCCGCCTTCATCGCCAAGTACGGCCAGCCCGCCGCCGGCACGGTCACCGTCGCCGGCTATACCGGGGGCAATCCCAATCTGCACAACGAACGGGCCGACAGCTTCACCTATGGCGTGATCCTGCGCCCTCGCATGGTGCCCGGCCTCTCGATCGCGGTCGACTACGTCAATATCAAGGTCAAGGACCCGATCACCTTCCTCGGCGCGGGTAGTGCGGCCACCAGTGGCATTGCCCAGAGCTGCTTCGACAATCCCACCTTCAACACGGCCGATCCCGCCAACGGCAACGTTTATTGCTCGCTGATCCAGCGCACCTCGACCGGCGCCATCCTCAACGATCCGGGCAACCCGGGCGTGACCATCGGCTACGTCAACGGCCAGCGCATCACCATGGACGCGGTGCAGGCCACGGTCGACTATGTCACCGGGCTTGACCGGATCGGCCTTAACGGCTCGCTGGGGCTGGGCGCGGACATGTTCTTCCTGCGCAACCGGCTGGTCGACATTACCGGCGTGGCCCCCACCCAGTCCGAAGGGCTGGTCGGCGATCCCAAGTTCCAGGGCCAGCTGCGCTTGCGCTATGCGGCCCCCGCGTGGGGCCTGTCGACCAACGTCAACGTCACCGGGGCACAGGCTCTCGCCTATACCCAGCGCGGCCCCAGCCCGAACGACACGCGCGAGATCGATCACTACGATCCCTATGCCACGGTCGATGCCTCGATCTGGCTGAGCACGGCCGACAGGTTCCGCCTGACCTTCTCGGTCACCAACCTGTTCAACCGGATAGGCCAGTCCTACTTCGGCTACTACATCCCCGGCGCCAACAGCACGGCGGGCTCGATCAACGATGCCCTCGGCCGCCGCTTCACCATCTCCGCGCGCAAGCGCTACTGAACAGGGGGCGCACCGCCTGAGCGAAGGGCCGGTTCCGCAAGGGGCCGGCCCTTTTCGTTGGGACCGGCCGCGCCTGCGCGAAGCGGATCAAATGTTGGACTGAAGAACAGGGATATAGGCAGGGGTTGATACCCCTGCACGCCAGTTCGTCTCCCGGCGATGGGGTGGCTCTCAGCGGCAGCCTTCGACACGACATTGGCGCCGGGAGACGATTCGGGGTCTGGGGCGATGGCCCCAGAAATCCTCTTTTGCCAGCTTGCTGAATTCCTGCGCTGCGCGCGGCTGGCTCCCGCGAACCTGGCGCGCGGATCGCAGACAAGCGAAAAGGCGCGCCGGTCACCCGGCGCGCCCTTCAGCCGACGAGCCTTGCGGCTCAGGCGGCGATAGCGGCCTTCTTGGCCAGCTCGCGCTTCACCTTGAGGGCGCGCGGGCTGAGCTTGCCGTCCGAGGTCTTGAGCAGCCAGTTGTCGAGGCCGCCATTGTGCTCGACCGAGCGCAGGCCGTGCGTCGACACGCGGAACTTGAAGCTGCGGTCCAGGCCTTCCGACAGAAGCGTGACGTTCTGCAGGTTGGGCAGGAACACGCGCTTGGTCTTGTTGTTGGCGTGGCTGACGTTGTGGCCGATCTGGCGACCCTTGCCGGTCAGTTCGCAAATACGGGACATGGCTAAACTCGCTGTGAGAATCTGTGATCCGTTTCCGGAGGAAGCGCGCCCTTACCGATTCACCCTCCCAAGGTCAAGTTGTCCCCGGCTATTTAGCGGGTTAGGACGGCATCATGACCAAGTGGCCACTTCCCGAACCGATGCGCCTCGCGCTTGAAGCCGCGCGCGCCGGGGCGGGCGAGGGGGAAGTGCCGATCGGCGCGGTTCTGGTCAAGAACGGCGCGGTGATCGCCTCGGCGCACAACCAGCCCCGCACGCTGAGCGATCCCACCGCCCATGCCGAGGTCCTTGCGATTCGCGCCGCCGCCCAAGCACTTGGCACCGAACGGCTCGAAGGCTGCGAGCTGTGGGTCACGCTGGAGCCCTGCGCGATGTGCGCCGGGGCCATTTCACACGCCCGAATCGCCCGGGTCTATTACGCCGCGCCCGATCCCAAGGGCGGCGCGGTCGAACATGGCGCGCGGGTGTTCGAGCAGCCGCAGTGCCTGCACCGCCCCGAAGTCTATTCCGGCATGGGCGAGGCCGAGGCGGCCGACCTCCTGCGCGGCTTCTTCCGCGAAAAACGCTAGGCCCCGCGCCAGATCTTCAGCGCCCGCGAATCGGCCGGGCCCAGCGTATCGCGCTGGCAGGCTACGGGGCGATACTGCCGGTTGTGGCAGATCCTCAGTTCGCGCAGCCAGCCGGTGCTACTCACCAGCACGCCGATCGCCTCGCGCTTCAGCCCCGGATTGGCCGCGATCACCGCCTGCCTGAGAGCGCCCACCGTCAGCCCCGGCCGGAAGGAGAGCTTCGCCGCGTCCGGCCACTGGAAGCGCGCATAGACATGCCGGGCAATCGCCCAATAGGCCTCGGGCGTCGTCGCCATGCAGGAGCCGTGCTTGGCCCATTCATGCTCGATCAGCCACGGCACCGGGGTGGTGCACAGGCTGCGCCGCACGGTATCGACGGAAGGCCGCGGCAGCAGTGCGCACCACTGCGGCGGCGGTCCGGCGGCCGCCTCGGGCCACAATCCATGGAGAACGAAGCCGAACCGGCCATTGCGCCCCGAACACTGCATCGAATCCCGGTCGCGCGCCCCCCGGCAATATTCCGGCGACCAGCTGACCGCCAGGGTATAGCCCGCCACCGGCACCTTGCGCACCGGCCCGTCGGGCCTGACCGGCTCTACCGGCGCGATCCGCTCGGGTATGCTGCATTGATAGGCCTGCGCGAGGGCAGGCGCCGGGACCAGCGCCAACAGGGCCAGCACCGCCCTCACAGCGGCGTGAAATCCAGACCGATGTCCGCCGCCGGAGCGCTCTGGGTCAGCCGCCCGACCGAAACGTAGGTCACGCCGCACGCGGCAATCGCCCCGATCGTGTCGAGCCGCACCCCGCCCGAAGCCTCGGTCGGCACGCGCCCCGCCACCAGGGCCACGGCCTCGCGCAGGGTGTCGGGGTTCATGTTGTCGAGCAGGAGGTGGGTGGCGCCGGCAGCGAGCGCGGGGGCGATCTGGTCGAGCGAGTCGACCTCGCAAATGATGTCCTTGACGCCCGCCGCCCGGGCGCAGCCGATTGCCTGGCCGACGCTGCCGGCCACGGCGACGTGGTTGTCCTTGATCATCGCCGCGTCCCACAGCCCGAGCCGGTGGTTCTGCGCCCCGCCGGTCCGCGTGGCATACTTCTCGAGGTGCCGCAGCCCCGGGATGGTCTTGCGGGTATCGAGCAGGATTGCGTTCCCGCCCATCGCGTCGACATAGTCCCGGGTCATCGTCGCGATGCCCGAAAGGTGCTGCACCGTGTTGAGCGCCGAACGCTCGGCCGTGAGCATGGCCCGCGCCTTGCCCGAAAGCCGCATCAGGTCGGTCCCCGCCGGCACGACCGCTCCCTCGGGGTGAAGGATCTCGATCTCCACCTCGGGATCGAGCGCGCGGAAGAAGGCCTCGGCGATCGGCAGCCCGCAGACCACGATGGCATCGCGGCTGTCCATCACCCCGGCAAAGCGCGCCCCGGCGGGAATCACGCTCTCGCTGGTCACGTCATGCCCGCCGCCGGGCCAGCCCTCGCCGAGGTCTTCGGCCAGGGTGGCGGACACGAATGCGGCAAGGTCGAAACCGGGAACGGAGAAGGTCATGGCCAGCGTTTCGCCGAGCGCGCCGCTCAGCGCAAGACCATCAATGAACGAACCGCGCCACCACGTCGCGATAGGACCGGCTCACCTTCACCTGTGCGCCCGAATCCAGCACGAGGAAGCATTCGCCGTTGGTATGCGGCTTCACCTGCCGCACCTGGTTGAGGTTGACGATGGTCGAGCGGTGGACCCGCTGGAACACGCGCGGGTCGAGCCGCCGTTCCAGGTCCTTCATCGTCTCGCGCAGGATCAGCGAATTGTCGGCCGTGCGGATGCACATGTAGTCGCCCGCCGCCTCGATATGCTCGATCGAATCGACGTCGACCCGGAAGATCTGCCCCCGGTCCTTGATGTTGATGAGCTTTTCGTAGCGGCCCGCCCCGTCGCCCTCCTCGGGCATGGTGTCGATCGCGTCGGGCGCCACTTCGGCCAGCACGCTCTTGAGCTTCTCCGCCTCTTCGGCGCTGCGCTTTTCGGCAAGGCGCGTGCGCACCCGCTCCAGCGTGTCGGCGAGGCGGTCCTCGTCCACCGGCTTCATCAGGTAGTTCACGGCATTGGCCTCGAAGGCGCGCACCGCGTGCTCCTGGTAAGCGGTCACGAAGACGAACAGCGGCGGTTCGATCTCCATCACCCCCTTGACCACCGAGAACCCGTCGAACCCCGGCATCTGGATGTCGAGGAAGACGAGGTCGGGCTTTTCGGTCTTGATCTTGCGGATCGCCTCGCGCCCGTTGGAGCAGGTGTCGATGATCTCGACGTCCGGGAACTTCTCGAGCCGCAGCTGCAAGCCCTGGATCGCTAGTTTCTCGTCATCGACGAGGATCGTGCGAATCGTCATTTAGTCAAACCTTCCTTGCTCCCGCTCCCTTTACGGACGGGGGCGCGATTGGTTTCAATTCACCGCAAGCGCGGCGCGGCCGACCCCCGCCGATATGGGGGCCGCCTCGCGCCGTTCAAACGGTAATTCGATGAGAACGGTGAATCCACCCTCGGGCGGATCAAAGGTCTCGAACCTGTGCTGGTCTCCATAGGCCTGGGCCAGCCGGTCGCGGATGTTGGCCAGGCCAACGCCGGTCGATACGGGTTCTCCACCATCAAAGCTCACGCCCGATACCCTGTTGTCGGCCGAGGCGTTTTGCAATCCCGGCCCCGTGTCGGAGACGGTGATGCGAAGCATCCCCCCGACGAGTTGCGTGATGATGGTGATTTCGGCCCCGCTCTCCTGCGGGCTGACGGCATATTTGATCGCGTTCTCGACCAGCGGCTGAAGCAGCAGCGAGGGCAGCAGGGCCGGCTTGGTCGCCTCGTCGATGCGGAACTGGGTGCGCAGCCGCTCCTCGAAGCGCATCAGTTCGATCCCGAGATAGAGCTGCAGCGTCTCCACCTCCTGCGCCACGGTCACCCGCCCGGTCGGCTCGTTGATCAGGGTATAGCGCAAGAAGGCCGACAAGCGCGTCAGCATCGCGTTCGCCGGCTCGGTCTGCTTGAGCAGCACCAGGGTCGAGATCGAGTTGAGCGTGTTGAACAGGAAATGCGGGTTGAGCTGATAGCGCAGCATGGCCAGCTGGGCCTGGGTCGCCTGGTTCTCCAGCCGCAGCAACTGGTCGTTCTGCTCCTCCACCTGCAGGTAGAAGTTGATCGCGTAATAGAGCGCCGACCAGGCCCCCAGCAGGGTCAGGTCAAGGTAGAACACCCCGATCAGGAGCTGGGCAAAGCTCGCCCCGCTCTCCGGCCGGTAGAGCCCGATCACCCAGGCGTCGATGAAGGCATAAAGGAACACCGCCAGCGGCAGGACCAGCGCGGTCACCCCCCAGGTGATCAACGGCCGCCGCGTGATCAGCTGGCGATAGACCACCGACAGGATCAGCGAGATCGACCAGCCAGTGATCGTCGCAATCAGCACCAGCACGAGGAACGAGAGCGGCTGGCCATTGGCCAGGCTCGACATGGCCCTGAGCAGCAGGGCCCCGCCCCAGCCGAGCGCCTGAAGCCGCCAGAAGGCCTGGTTCTTGTTGGCAAAGAACGGCGTGGGTCGAAACGGCAGAACGGCCATGATCTCAGCCTAGCCCATTTTGGCACAGAAACGAAAGGGCAAGGGGCGCGGCCTCCCCGCCGGGACTTAAATTCTTCGAATAAGAACGGTTTAGATGGGGGCGGGGTTAACGCTCCGTCCCGTTCAGCTGCGCGCGTCGGCCACGGCCTTGGCCAGCCGGTCGGCACCCACGGCGCCGGTCATCATGGCATCGCCGATCACCCAGCTCGGGGTGCCGGAAAAGCCGAGCTGGCGGGCAAGGTCGAGGTTGCGGACCAGTTCGGCCTCGGTCTTCGGATCGGCGATCACCCTTTGCGCCCGGGCCATGTCGATCCCGGCGGCGCGGGCCGCCTCGGCAATGGTCCCGGCATCGGGGCGGCCAGAGGCGAACATCGCCTGGTGGAACTGCGGATAGCGGCCCTGCTCGGCGGCGGCGATGGCCATCTTGGCGGCATCGGCGCTGGCGGGGGTGAGGATCGGCAGCTCGCGCACGACCACGCGCAGGTCGGGGTTGGCCGCGATCAGGGCATCGACGTCGCTCACGCTGTGGCGGCAATAGCCGCAGGCATAGTCGGTGAACTCGACGAGGGTGAGCTTGCCCCGCGGATTGCCCAGCACCGTGCCGAGCGAGGCCTGCTCGACCGCGCCGCGCACCGCGTTCAGCTCGCCAAGGTTCTTCTTGCGGTCATATTCGGCCATGGCCTCGGGCAGGATCTCGGGATGGGCCATGAGATAGTCGTGAACCACCTGCTCCACCGCCACCCTGTCGCGCTCGGGCAGGGCGCCCTTGCCGTCGGCGCCGATCGAGCCGGCCTGCCAGTACCATCCGGCGGCGGCGCCGAGCAGGGCGCAGCCGAGGGCGAGGGCCGCGTTGATCAGCCGGGCGCGCCGGCGTTGGCTCGGGTTGGTATCGCTCATCGCCCGGCCTTACTTGCGCTTCTTGCCGCGTTCAATCTGCGCGCTCGCCTGATAGGAGATGTCCTGCGCGCGCAGCCAGTCGGGCGATTGCTTGGGCAGGCCGGCCATGGCCGCCTGGGCGCTGGCATTGGCCTCGGCCCAGCGCCCGGCCATGACCTGCTGCTCGGCGCTGGCCATGCGGGCGCGCACCATGTCGCCGTTCATCGCATAGACCACGCCCAGCTGGTACCAGGCATCGGGATTCTCGCGGTCGCGCGCCACGGCCGCCTTGAGCACGCGCTGCGCCTCGGCAAGGTTCTTCGCGTCTTCGGTGGCGACGAGGGCGTGGCCGAAGGTCGTGGCGATCAGCGGCTGGTTGCCGGTCAGCTCGGTCGCCTCGCGCAAGGGGGCGAGGGCATCGACCGGCTTGCCCGCCTCGAGCAGGATCTGTCCCTTCAACTCGAGGAAATAGGGGTCCTGCGGCGCTTCCCTGAGCAGGGAATCGACCTCGCCCATTGCCTTGTCGAGGTAGGCCTCCTTGTGGAAGGCATAGGCCCGGGCATAGCGCGCCGGAACCGAGTTGTCGGTCAGCGGATAGGCCTTCAGCGTATCCTCCGGCTCGGCGAGATAGCCGTAGAGCTTGGCCTTGGCCCGGCGAAAGCGTGCCTCCAGCGCCGGATCGCTCGGACGCAGCCATGCCGGGTCCTTCTGGTAGGATTCCTGCAGCACGGCGATGCGGTCGCCCTCCAGCGGGTGGGTGGAGAGGAACACGTCCTGATCGGCCTGGCTATAGCCGCGGCGATAGCCCTCGGCCTCCAGCTTCTTGAAGAATTCGATCGAGCCCTTGCCGGTGATCCCCGCGCCCGACAGGAACGAGGCCCCGGCGGCATCGGCCTGGGCTTCCTGCGCGCGGCTGAAGGAGAGGTACTTGCCCATGGCCGCGCTCTGCCCGGCCATCATCGCCGCCATCCCGGCCTCGCCGCCCCCGGCCACGGCCGCCGCCGCGCCGAGCAGGAGCGAGAGCAGGCTGATCGTGCCCGCTTCCTTGGCGCTCTGCTCGCCGCTGATGGCATGGCCGCCGGTCACGTGGCCCAGCTCGTGCGCGATCACGCCCTGGACCTGGTTGGCCGTGTCGGCCACCTCGATCAGTCCGGCGTTGAGGTAGACCGTCTGCCCGTTCATCACGAAGGCGTTGATCGACCGGTCGCCGACCAGCGCCACGTCGACGTTCTTGGGATCGAGCCCGGCGGCCTTGACCAGCGGGCTCGCCATGTCGCGGAACAGGGCCTCGGTCTCGGCGTCGCGCAGGATCGACTGCGCGGCGGCGGCATTGATCGAAAGCCCGGCGGCGATCAGCACGGCCGCCGCGCGCGAAAGAAAACGGAAGGGCGTGCGCATGGCCGCACCTTCGCCTCTTGCCCTGAACGGCAGCTTAAATCGCGGCGTCCTGATCATCGGTGCCGGCCTAGCCGCAAAAGCGGAAAGGCGCCACGGTCTTGCCGCGGCGCCCTCCGGGGTAATTCGTTTCTTGCCCGGCGGTTCAGCCGAGCAGGCGCCGCGCCGCGCGCTCGAACAGGGCCTCGTCGGCGCTGAGATCGCCAACCACCACCACTTCACCCAGCGCCGTGCGGCGGGTGAGGACGAGGGTAAATTCGCTGTCCGCGCCGGACAGGGCCTGTAGCGGCCGGGTCGGCAGGTCGCGCAGCTTGCGGGTCATGGCCTCGCGCAATTGGCCCCGCAGGACTTCCTCGCGCCCGCCGTCGCCGCGCTTCAGGCGCCGCTCGAGCTGGACCACGCCCTTGAGCCCGCCCGGCGCCGCGCCGATGAACGCGGCCAGGTCGCCCGCGCCCAGCCCGATCCGGTCGGCATGGGCCAGCACCGTGGCATATTCGGTGAGGCGGGTCTTGTCGTAGGCCGGGCCGAACACGAGCTTGACCACCGGGATCAGCGGGGCCCGCTCCTGCAGCGCGATGCCCGCCTCGGCGATCATCCCGGCAAGGTCGTCCGGCTGGCCGGCGGCGGCCAGGGCAAAGTCATGCGCCCGCCCGATCGCGGCATAGAGCGCCTGGTGGCTGCGGTCTTCCGCCCCCTGCGCCGCGGCGGCAAGCGCCCGGGCCGAGGCAAGGATGCCGGCCAGGTCC
This sequence comes from Novosphingobium flavum, assembly GCF_014230315.1. Lineage (GTDB taxonomy): Bacteria > Pseudomonadota > Alphaproteobacteria > Sphingomonadales > Sphingomonadaceae > Novosphingobium > Novosphingobium flavum. The sequence continues at coordinate 350,997 of NZ_JACLAW010000002.1, forward strand.
TGCGCGTCCTCGCTCGCCTCGGGCATCAGCGCAAGGTCGAGCACGTCCTGCGGCTCGGCCATGGAGAAGCCCGGCGCGATCCCCGCGCCGAATCCCGGGGCGAGGTCGGCCGGGCCATCGGCCCAGCCGGTCATCGGGCCCAGCGCGCGCGGCGCCCGCGCAGGGGCCTTGAGCGCCTGGTCGATCTCGCTCATCAGGGCCTCGGTGGTCTTCCGGTCGGCCAGTTCCTTCCAGTTGATCACCCCGTAGATCTGGTCGATCCCCCGGCTGGAGATCGAGCCCGAAAACGGCAGCAGGATTCCGCGATAGAGGATCGTCCCGCCGCGCTGGTTGACGAATTCGGCCTCGAACCCGATCGGCGCCTCGTTGGCGAGGATCTGCATGTAATGGTCAGTGATGCGCGAGAGCAGCGAGCGCCCCGGCACGTCCGAAAGGGTGCGGATCGTGGTCGGATCAACCTGCGATTCGGCCGCCAGCGCGGCGCCGATGTGGCGCACGATCGGGTTTTCCACCCCCTCGGCAAAGTCGAGCAGCACGGCATAGGGATCGAATTCCGGCAGCGAGCCGGTCTCGAGGTCGGCGATCAGCGGGAAGGGGCGATCGCCCAGCAGGCTGGCCCAGTGGTTATAGGCCCGCACCTGCATCCGCCGCTCGTCCTGGCCGATCGCCGGCGGCGGCGTGTCATCGACGATCTCGTCCTCGGCCGGGTCATAGGCGTCGGCCTCGGAATAGTCCCCGAAAGGCCCTCGCAACGTATCCATGCCGAACAAATCCTCGTGCTGTCTCTGTCAGGCACAGGTTCTGGCGCAACATGGTTGAAGAACGGTTAAGTTGCGCCAGCCCGGCGCGGCCGCAGCCAGCGCCTCTAGCGCGGCGTCACGCGCCCCTCGTGCGGCGCCGGCATCGGCGCGAACATCCACAGCACGACCTGCGCCGCCACCAGCAGCCCGGCCGCCATCAGCAGCGAGGCCGGCAGCCCCATCAGGTCGGCCACCTTGCCCCAGACCCAGGCCCCGATCGCCAGCGAACCGAAGGTCACCGCCTGGTAGGTGGACAGGCACCGTCCAAGGATATGCTCGGGCGAACGCAGCTGCATCGCCACGTTGATCGTGGTCATCAGCGTGTTCCAGCCCAGCCCGATGCCAAAGGCGCAGACGATCGCCACGATCACCGACTGGCCAAGCGCAAGCCCGACATAGCTTGCCGCATAAAGCGCCACGCCCAGCGCCATCACCTTTTCCGCCCCCATCCTGCGCCGCAGCGAGGAGATGAACACCGCGATCACGATCGAGCCGATCCCGAAGGCGGCCAGCACCACCCCGAACACGGTCTCGCTGCCGTGCAGCCGGTCGCGCACGATGCTCGGCACCAGTGCCTGGAAAGCGGCCACGCCAAAGCCCATCGCCAGCCCGCGCAGCAGCACCCGCCGCACCGGGGCAGACTTCGCGCAGAACGAAAGCCCCTCCCCGATGGAGCGCAGCATCGGCCCGCGCAGCGGCGAGGGCACTTCCGGCCGCCAGCGCAGCAGCACCCAGATCATCGCCACATAGGAGATCGCGTTGATCGCAAAGCCGGTGGCCACGCTGGTCGCCGCGATCAGCACACCGCCCAGCGCCGGCCCGGCCGAGCGCGCGAGGTTGACCGCAATCGTGTTGAGTGAAATCGCCTGCGGCAGGTCGCGCGTCCCCACCTGCGCCCGCACCGATGCCTGCCAAGCCGGCGCGTTGAACGCGGTGAAGGTGCCCACCAGCAGGGTCGCGGCGAGCAGACTGTAAGGCCCGATCAGGTCGGCATAGGTCAGCGCCGCCAGCACGGCCGAGATCACCAGCATGGCCCACTGCGCCACCAGCATCACTCGGCGCCGGTCGTAATTGTCGGCAATCGCCCCCGCCACCAGCCCGACCAGCAGGATCGGCGCATAGCTCGAGGCCTGGACCGTGGCGACCAGCGTGTGAGACGGGGTCAGCTCGGTCATCAGCCAGGCCGCGCCCACCGCCTGGATCGAAGAGCCGAGCTGCGAGGCAAGGTTCGCCGTCCAGATCGCGCGGAAGGCGGGATAGTGAAACGGGGCCAGCATCGGGCGCGGGGCGGGAGGCGGAGTGGGCGCCCCCTCGGGCGCGGCAGCAGGAGTTTCGCTCGGCTCGGCCATTGCTCCCCCGATGGGGGCAGGGCGCTGCCGGGTCAAGCCTCGCAAATCACAGAAGATAGCGCATCTTCACCTTGAGATGCAGCGCCGCCCGCTCCACCGCCACGGCGGCAGCGGCAAAGCGCGGCGGCCCGAACATTACCGCCGCATCGCGCGAAAAGCCGTATCCCTCGCGCGGGATCGCCATCATCGTGTCGAGCTTGCCGTTGCCGTTCTCGTCGTGAAAAAGCGAGACGGCATAGGTCCCCGGCGCCACCGCGCCGAAATCGAACGTCACCTCGCCCTTGGCCGCACCCACGATCGCCCGCTTCGCCGCCGGGTCCTTGCTGCAATCGGGAAAGGTCTTGGGCTTGCTCGTCAAACAGGCCAGCACCTTGCCCTTGCCGCTGCGCAGGCCCACCACGGTCACGCTCACGTCCTCGCTCGCGCCCGCCGGCTCCGCGGCCGGAGCCGCCTCTTCCGCCAGTCCGCTTCCCGCCCAGATCAGGGCGAGGACAAGCCCCGATCCGTGCCGCACAGCCGATCCCACACCCGGAAATAGAGCCCGTAATTGCATTGATAATGCTCGTGATGGCGCTGATGGTGGCTCGCCGTTATCAGCCAGCCGCCCAACCGCGAATGAACAAGCGCGCGGGGAAACATCTCCCAGCCCATGTGATTGGTCACGCCCATGACCGTCATGATCGTCAGCACGAGCGCCAGCACGCCCACGTGAATCGGGATCAGGAAAACCAGCGCCGGGATCACCACCGCCCCGGTAATCGCCTCGATGGGGTGAAAACTCATCGCCGCCCAGGCCGTCGGCGGCTTGCTGGCATGATGCACCGCATGAGCGATCCGGAACCACTTCGGCCGGTGCATCCACCGATGCGTCCAGTAAAACCACGTGTCGTGCGCGAACAGATAAAGCAGCAGCGAAACCGGCAGATACCACAGCGGCCAGTCATGCGGCCCCGTGTAAATCCGCGTCCACCCCAGCGCCTGCCAGGCCCAGGCGACAATCCCCGCCGGCACCCCGTAAATCGCCGCCGAAAGCAAGGACCACCCGATCTCCGAGCGGATCTGCCGATCCAGCCCCGCATAAAGCCCCGGCCGCACGCCCCGCGTCGCCAGCGCAAACCCCCCGCTCGCCAGCAAATAGCGAACGCCGACGATGGCCGTCATGGCGAGGGCCGACAGCAAGGCAGCAAGGATGGTGGGCTCGCTCACTTGTCCGGCCATGCCCGAATTGCGCAGCCAAGGGAATCGCGAAGAGCGAAGAAGGGATGATTCCGGGGCCAAGGGCCCCAGACCCCAAAACGTCTCCCGGCGCTGAGGTTGCAGCCGGGGCAGTCTTCCACACCGCAGCCCCGTCGGTCCTGCGAAGGCGGGAGTCTATCCTGCCTGCCGCGTGGCCGCTGAAACGGAGATCGATTTGGGCTGCAGGGGAGTTTTATTGTGTTGCAATGCGGCAACAGGAGTAACACGATTAAAGGAAATGTCGAATTTATCCAATTTTCAAAAATACATTCGCGTGATGACTATTTTCATAATTAAAAGGGAGGCAAATTGCCATGCTCAAGTATTCGCTCTTAGCGCTTTCATTGCCATTTGCTCCTCAATTTGCGAAGGCACAGGAAGCACCTGATTTCGGCGGTATTTATGCCGGAGCCCTCGCTGGCTATGATCACGTGATCCTCTCGGGCTTTGGGACCTCGGTCAAGAAGGATGGCCTCGTCTTCGGGGCGATAGCCGGATATGACGCCCTCGTTGGCAGCGGCCTCGTGGGCGTGGAAGCCGAAGTTAGCGGATCAACCGCAAAGCAGCGCGAAAACAACCTAGTCGTGATTGGCGACAGTGGGGAGATCAAGGCTGGACGCGATCTCTACCTCGGCGTTCGCGGTGGGATCATCATGGCGCCGTCAACGCTGGTCTATGTCAAGGGTGGCTACGTCAATGGCCGCGCCACTGTGTCCTACACCAGCGGCGGCTCGACCAGCTCTGCGGGCAGCAGCGTCGATGGCTGGCGCCTAGGCGGTGGCGTTGAACAGGCCTTCGGCGTATTTCGCGCCCGGCTTGAATACCGTTATTCGGATTACCGTCAGTTCCAATATTCCGGGTATGCGCTCGGCGTCGATGCCAAGCGGCATCAGGTCGTGGCTGCGCTTGTTGCCAACTTCTGACAGGACAGGTTGGTGATCGGAGCGCCGGGCGATAGCAAGTGAATCGCCCGGCGCATCCTCAGCGCGCGGGTTTTCAGCCCGCGTCGCGCCAACGCCGGAAGACGTTCCGGGGTCTGGGGCCCAAGGCCCCAGAATCACCCTTCAATCACTAAACCTGTAAAGTGGATCAACCCCGCCCGGTGCGGCGAACCTTGCCCGCGTGGGCGCCAACGCCATTGGCCCCGCCGCGCGGACGGAAGCTGCGCTGGGGGCGGGCTTCGCCCTCGGCCCGCTCGCGGCGGTCGCCCTGCGGACGCTCGCCCTGCGGGCGATCACCGTGGGGCCGGTCGCCATGCGGACGATCCCGGCGCTCACCCTGCGGACGGTCACGACGTTCGCCCTGCGGACGGCCACGGCCACCATCGCGGCCCCTGTCACGGCGCCCACCACCACGCGGCTGCTGCGCGGCCGGTTCGACGCGCTTGGCGGCGGGCAGGCTGGCGGCTTGCTTGAGGAAGTCCTCGGGCAGGGCCTGCGGCTCGAGCTTGACCTTGGTCAGGCGTTCGATGTCGCGCAGGTAGGGCTTTTCGTCGGGCGCCACGTAGGACACGGCCACGCCGTCAGCCCCGGCGCGCGCGGTGCGGCCGATGCGGTGCACGTACTGCTCGGGCACGTTGGGGATTTCGAAGTTGAACACGTGGCTCACGCCCGAAACGTCGATCCCGCGCGCGGCGATGTCGGTGGCGACGAGGATCGGGGTGTTGCCCTGGCGGAAGCCTTCGAGCGCGGCGGTGCGCTGGGCCTGGCTCTTGTTGCCGTGAATCGCGGCGGCCTTGACCCCGGCGGCGGCGAGGTGGCGCACCACGCGGTCGGCGCCGTGCTTGGTCCGGGTGAAGACGAGGGCGCGGTCGATCGACTGGTCGGCAAGGCCGGCGCGCAGGCTGATGGTCAGCAGGGCCTGCTTTTCCGCCTGGTTGATCATCGTCACGTACTGCTCGACCCGCTCGGCCGTGGTCGATTGCGGCGCCACTTCAACCCGCACCGGGTTGTTGATGAAGCGCTTGCCGAGGTCGGCGATCGCCTGCGGCATGGTGGCCGAGAAGAACAGGCTCTGCCGGTCCTTGGGCAGCAGGGCGGCCACGCGGGTCAGCGGCTGGATGAAGCCGAGGTCCATCATCTGGTCGGCCTCGTCGAGTACGAAGATCTCGACGTTGCGCAGGGTCAGGGCGCGCTGGTCGATCAGGTCGAGCAGGCGGCCGGGGGTGGCAACGAGGATGTCGGTGCCCTGGGTCAGGGCGCGGGCCTGCTTGCCGACCGGAACCCCGCCGAACACGCAGGTCACGTGCAGCTTCAGGAACTTGGCATAGCCCTTCATGTTGTCGGCGATCTGGGCGGCGAGTTCACGGGTGGGCGAAAGCACCAGCATCCGGCACGAGGCGGACTTGAGCGGCTTGGGATCGGCGGCAAGGCGGTGCAGCGAAGGCAGCGAGAACGCGGCGGTCTTGCCGGTGCCGGTCTGGGCGATGCCCAGCAGGTCGCGCCCTTCCATCAGGGCCGGAATCGACTGGCGCTGGATCGGGGTCGGATCGGAGTAGCCCTTGGCGCCGAGCGCACGCAGGATCGGTTCGGCGAGGCCGAGTTCGGTAAAATAGGACATAAGGATCTTTCATGGGCCGCGCGCAAAAGGCGCACGGCAAGCAGGGGTTCGCAACGAGCGACCCGTGCGTGAAATGGGAAGCGGGTGAATGGTGGCCGTTCGTCCCCCCGCGGTCCTGCGTCTTGAGAGACGGACCTCACGCTGCGGGCGACTGCGCTGGCAAGGGCCACGCGCCGGTCACGAGAGCGGCCCCTAGGCGATATTGTTTCCCCGCGCAAGGAAATTACGTTGCAGTGCAAGATGGGAAGGGGTGGCGCTACCGGAACCGGGGGTTAGAGAAGGGGCGATGGATGATCCGCCTTCCCCCTGCAATGGCATTTGCCGGATCGCGCCCAGCGGTCTGTGCGCGGGATGCAGGCGCACGCTGGATGAAATAGCCGCATGGCGAGACCTGTCGGCGGAGGGCCGCCGAGCCATCATTGCCGCCCTGCCGGATCGAAGGGCCTAGCCAAAACTCCCCTCCCGCAAGCGGGAGGGGCCGGGGGAGGGCCAGCAACCTCTCCGGATTACCCGCCCCACCCGGCACATTCCGGATCGGAGCCCACCACCTGCCGGCGCAGTGAGGCCCGGGCCAGCCGCTCGATCTCCGCCTTGCGCCGCGCGGCGGCCAGCGGCAGCAGCGGGGCCGGGCGAAGGATCTCGGCGTCATAGCCATCGGCCACGATCAGTCCGCAGTCGGCCGGGCGGAAGGCCTCGGTCTCCATGCAGGCCCGGTCGAGGCCGGGCGCTAGCCCCCAGAAGAAGCGGTCGCAGTGATCGAGATAGTCGGTCCACTTGCCGTCGCCCAAGAGGTCGGCCCGGCTGACCTTGATCTCGACGATGATCACGTGGCCCTTGGCGTCGATCCCCATCAGGTCGGCGCGGCGGCCCGAGCGCAGCGGCATTTCGGGCAGGCACCAGATGTCGTTGCGCGCGAACAGCCGGCCAATCCCGCGCGCCACCATCCGGGCGGTCTGGGCCTCGGCGCTGTCAATCGGCGATGCTGGGGGAATCGGAAGCGAAGCCATGTCCTTATCATAGGAACATAGCATGAACTTCGCAAGGGTCAGGCGATAGGGCGCCGTTCGAGCGATCCGGGCGGTGCCAGCGCCAGCAGGGCGTCCCGCGCGGCGACGAATTCGTCCCACAGCGCCCGGGCGGGCACGGCCGCCGGCGTCCCGCGCGCATGGACGGCCAGCAGGGCGCGGATTCCGGTCTCGAGAATCGCGGCAAGGTCGGCCACGCCCTCGCGGGCATGGACCAGCCGCCAGCCCCCGGCCTGGGCGATCGCCTGCGGGAAATTCCGCGCCTCGGGCGAAACGGTCGGCGCCGGCAGTCCCGCCAGCGCGGCGACCACTCCGGCCGCGTCGTGCAGCCCCAGCCAGCGCCCACCCAGCTCCGCGCCTCCGTCAGGGCGGGGCCGGGCTGCCTGTTGGGAATCGGGCGGCTTGGTGCTCATTCCCGCCCGTTAGCCCGGCGCCCCTTGCCAAATGCCTAAACGGAGCGGTGCAGTGCTGTTGCAGAGCCGTTGCAGTGCCGATGCGGTGGGCCTTGCGCGCTCCGTGCGAATTCCTTCTGGCCTCCCCGCAACCTTCCTGCTAGGCGCCCATCCCACGCACCCGTAGCTCAGCTGGATAGAGCGCTGCCCTCCGAAGGCAGAGGTCACAGGTTCGAATCCTGTCGGGTGCACCACTCTCCACAGCAAGACCGAAAACGGCAGGCCCGGCTCAATAGTCGCGGTCGATCGTGCCGATCCCGTTGATCCGGCTGCGCAGCAGGCGGGGCTTGCGCTTGAGTTCGACATTGCCGACCCCGTTGACCTCGACATCGACCGAGCCGGTGGCGGCGAGCGAGACCGAGCCGGCGCCGTTGACCCGCACCGTGGCATCCTCGCCCTCAAGATGGTCGAGATCGATATTGCCCGCCCCGTCGGTGGTGACGAACAGGCGCGCCGCGCGGCCCTCGGCCGAGAGATCGACCGCGCCGGCAGCGCGCAGGCGCAGTTCCGGCTGGTCGAGCCCGCGCAGGCGAACCTCGGCCGGGGCGCGGAAATCGAGTTCGGGCACTTGCGGCGCGGTCAGGAACACGCGCAGGCCGTCGCTGCCGTAGCGCTCCTCTCCGCCAAGATGCAGCCGTCCGCCGTCGAGCGCGACGCGGCCCACCACTTCGGCCGGCCCTTCGAGGCGCAGCTCGGTCTGCTCGCCCCTGCGGAATTCGAAACGCAGCGGCATGTCCGCGGTCAGCTTCGGGCTTGCGCCCAGGGGCAGGATGCGCACGGTGCGCGGGCCCCGGTCGCGATGGTGGTGTGACATCACCCAGTTCCACTTGCCCGATGCGAACTCGTCGCGCAGGCCCGGTCCGCCCGCAATCCAGGCCCCCGAAAAGGCGGCGATGGAAACCAGCGTACCGCTGGCGAAAACGATCAGCAGCTTGCGGATCATGCCACATCTCCCCGGGTTTCGCCGCGAATGGCGGGTTCGATCAGGCGGTAGTGCAGCCGCCCGAACCACTTGGCGGCATTGACCAGCCAGGTGCCGACGATGCCAAGCAGGGCTCCCGCCGCGACGGCCGCGGCCATCAGCCCCAGCCCCGCCAGCACGGCAACCAGTGCGCCGCCCGGAAAGCCGCTGAACGGCCCGGCCACCAGCACGAAGCCGCCGGCGATGAAGACCGACACGGTCGCCACCATCAGCCCGAAGAATACGCCGAGCACCGGCAGGACGATGGGCAGCAGGACGAGGATGTCGATCGTCGCGAGCCCGAGGAAGGCCAGGATCACCGACCAGGCCGAGGACGGCGTCCGCTCGCTTTCCCAGCTCTTGATCCCCGCCTCCAGCCGCAGTTCGCGGGCCATGCGCGAGGGATTGCCGAGCGCGTCGGACACCTCCTCCTCCGATCGCCCGTCCTCGGCCGCGGCCTCGAAATGGGCCTCGTAGTCGGCCACGATTTCCTCGACGTCGGCCGGGGTCATGCCCTTGAGCCCGGCGCGCAGGCGGCGGATGAATTCGTTACGCTTCATGGCTGGTCTCCGTTTCCCCGACGGAAAGAGATGGCCCGTCCTCGCCGATCAGCGCCTCGACCGCGGCGGTGAAACCGCGCCACTCGTCAAGCTGCTCGGCCAGGCGCGCGCGCCCGGTTTCGGTGATGCGGTAATACTTGCGCGGCGGCCCGGCGGGCGATTCCTCGAGCCGTGTGCTGACCAGCCCGTCCGCCTGCATCCGGCGCATCAGCGGGTAGATCGTCCCTTCGCCCATGTCGACCGCGTCGGCGAGCCGGCTGGCGATGTCATAAGCATAGTTTTCCCCGCGTGAGAGCAGGGCCAGGACGCAGAGCCCCAGCACCCCTTTCTTCAGCTGGATTTCGATTTCGGACATCGAATCGGTCTCCCGTGGATGGAGACTGGATATTGCAAGCTACCTGCGAATGCAAGATACCGTGCTAAGTGCGGTAGGCTGGGTGAGGAGGGCGGAATGTGCTTCCCGCGCAGTCGGCTTCAAATAAAGAAAGAAGCCGCTCGAAAGGCTGGGCCCTGCCGGAACACGCGCCCATGCATGGTCAGGAAACGCCGGCAGTATCGGGGGCGCAGGGGTATTAACCCCTGCATGGACCACTGTTCTTATGAGAAAATCATAAAGGCCGCCGCCCGGTGGGAAGCGGCGGGCCTCAGCCCATCTTCTTGAACAGCCAAGAGAATGTCCCGCCGCCGCGGCTGACCATGCCCTGCACGACGATCTGCTGGGTCGCCACCGGCCTGCCCTGGGCGTCGGCCCAGAGCGAATCCTCGACCACCACCTCGCCGCCGCCGGCGCGGAATTGCCAGTAGGTGCCGTCGGGGAGCGCAAGGCCCACGCCCTGCCTGTCCGGCGAGAGGCCAACCTCGATCCCTGCGCCGAGGTGGAAGCGGATGGCGAAGGAGACCTTGCCGCGCGCGCCCTTGCCCCGCGCGGGGACCAGCAGGTCCTCGCCGCGCAGTTCGGTGCCATCGTCGCGCAGGATCAGGATGCGGCGGTGAGTCAGGCCATAGCGCGAGGCATAGCCATCGTGGCTGGCCTCGAGCCGGGTGGCGCCCGCGCCGCGCTCGCCCGGAATGGCGCGTCGGTCGACCTCAACCTCGGAGACGCCGCCGCCGATCCGCCCGTTGATCAGGACCGCGGTGGAATTGGCATCGTCGATGACGAGGGTGGAATGGGCGCCCGTGGCCCGCAGGGCCTGTTCGAGCCGGGCCGGGATCAGCCCGCCCGCCGCCGCGCCGCCGCCGCAATTGACCACAAGCCGGTGCCCGGCATGACTGAGTTCGAAGGCCAGGGTCGAGGCGCAGCCGGCGCGCGCATGCTTGATCATCGGCGGCGGGGCCGCATCGAATTGCAGCACGGTCTTGGTCGCCACGACCCGCTGGTAACCCCACTGGCGCACGTCGCGCAGCGGGCGGGTACGCACGCCGCTCGCTTCGACCAGTCGTGCCACCTCGTCGCCGCCGATCGCCCATCCGCCCTGCCACGAACCGAGCGACCCGTCACCGTGCGTGAGCGCCAGCAGCGGCGGCACCAGCAGGCCGAGCATGCCCTGGATCGCGGCGGGCGGCTCGCGTCGGATCGCGCGGTAGCAGGCCGAAAGGCGCACGAGCAGGGCGATCGCCTCGATTTGGGCGAGCGGGCTGCGCGCCAGCGTTCCGCCATCGTCGCCGACCAGTTCGCCGAGGGTGCGGATCAGCCCGGCCTCGCCATAGAGGCGGCGCGCCTTCCCATCGGGCAGAAGCAGCCCGGCCGCCACGATTCCGCACCAGCCGGCCAGCTGGGCCATCAGGTCCTCGCCCCGGTTCACCCGCTTGTCGAGCCAGCGGGCCTGGGCGGCCATGGCGACGAGGGTGCGGGTGCGCAGCGGCCCGGCAAGGATCAGCGGGGCGTGGACCAGCCACGACAGCAGGCGCGTACCGGCAAGCGAAACGGTCCAGGCCCCGACCTTGGCGGGCTTGGGCGGCGGCGCGGGATTGGCGTCGAGCCAGGCGAGAAGAATCCGCTCGGCCACCGGGGCGCCTTGCTCGCGCGTGCCCGCCGCCTCGAGGTCTGCCAGCCAGGTGAAGCCGTGGACATGGCGCGCCAGCGGCGGGGTCATCCGCGCCACCCCGGCCAGTTCGGCCTGGGCGATCGGCAGCTTGACCCCGTGGAGCAGGAAATGGCCCGCGCGCAGGGCTGTGCCGGCCACCTTGTCGCCCGGCAGCGGATTGAGCACCGTGGCGAGCAGGCGCTTCTTCGATGGCTTGCGGAACGATCCGGTCACCTGTCCGCGCAGGCCGAGGCCATAGGCCAGCCGCATCAGCCGCTCGCCCGCCGACAATGAGGGCGGGGAGAAATCGGTGAGCGCCAGCATGCGCCCGGGCTCGACCACGCTTTCGGGGATCTCGTCCGCCGCGCCGGAACCGGCCTCGCGCGGATCATGGTGCAGGGGCAGGGCCGGGGCGCCGGCTTCAACCGCCGCGAAGTCTTCGCCAGGTGCGGCGCCGTCCTGTCCGGCCCGTGCGTCGGCGCCGTCCTCGGCGATCCTGCGCAGGCCGGCGTCGGTCATCGCTCAGCCCAGTCCCTTGAGCGCGGCGATATTGGTGGCATAGCGATCGGGTCCGCCGCGGAAGGTGGCGGAACCGGCCACCAGCACGTCGGCCCCGGCAGCCACGCATTGCGGCGCGGTGACCGCATCGACCCCGCCATCGACCTCGAGCCGGATTTCGCGGCCCGACTTGTCGATCATCTTGCGCACCGCCTCGATCTTGCGCAGCTGGCTGGAAATGAAGCTTTGCCCGCCGAACCCGGGGTTCACGCTCATGATCAGGACCAGGTCGATCTCGTCGATCAGGTAGTCCAGCATCTTGGCCGGGGTGGCCGGGTTGAGCGAAACACCCGCCTGCTTGCCCAGCGACTTGATCAGCTGGACCGTTCGGTGGACATGGGCCCCCGCTTCCGGGTGCACGGTGATGATGTCGGCCCCGGCCTCGGCGAAGGCCTGGATGTAGGGATCGACCGGGGAGATCATCAGGTGGACGTCGAAGGTCTTGGTGCTGTGCGGGCGCAGGGCCTTCACCACCATCGGGCCGATCGTGATGTTGGGCACGAAGTGGCCGTCCATCACGTCGATATGAATCCAGTCCGCCCCGGCGGCGTCAACCGCGCGCACTTCTTCGCCAAGCCGGGCGAAGTCGGCGGAAAGGATGGAGGGGGAGATCAGCGGGACGGTCATGGCCATGAGCACTTTCTCTGGTGGATTGGCCCTATCCACCCCCCGGGAGGGCGGCAACCGCCGAACCTGCGCTTTTCCACATTGCCGTGGCAGCGAACAGGGCCTTGTGCCGCCGATTGACCCGATTCGGAAGGGCCTCTAGGCCTTGGCGCGATGGACGGGGGCGCAATGATCGATCTGATGGCGCGGGAGATGCGTCTGCGGCCGGGGCCTGTCCCCGCGGCGCTGGGTGGGTCGTCGGTGGCCGTGGGCAAGCACCTGCTGCGCGGCGATGAATTTGTCCTGCGTGAACCGGGCCTCGCCTTCCACTACCGCAAGGGCGAGGGGGTCACGGTCGAGCGGCAGCCGGGGCCGGCCGACCCGGACGAGGAAGAGCTGTTCCTCAACGGCAGCGTCTATGCCGCGGTCGCCGCGATCAACGGGCTGATGCCGCTCCACGCCTCGGCCGTCGCGGTCGGCGGCAAGGTCGCGGCCTTCACCGGGCCGGCCGGGGCGGGCAAATCCACCCTTGTCGCCGGGCTCTCGCGGCTCGGCCTGCTGCTGTTCTGCGACGATACCCTGTTGCTCCATTTCGGGCAGGACGGGGCGATCACCTGCCTGCCGGGGCACAAGCGGATGAAGCTGTGGCGCGACGCGGCCGAACTCACCGAAAGCGAGCCTCTCGAGCGGGTCAGCGCGGCCTATCCCAAGGTCTATGTCACTCCGGCGGGCGGCGACGTGGCTGAGCCGTTGCCGCTGGGCGCGCTGGTCTTCCTCGAGGAGGGCGCGGGCGGCGAGGCGCCGTGCCTGTTGCCGCTCGGCGGCGGGGAGAAGATTGCCCGGCTCGACGACGATCACTATACGCGCGCCCTGTTCGACGCGGCGAGCGGCCATGGCCGGGCCGAACGCTTCGCCCTTCACGCGCGCATCGCCCGGCAAGCCGCCATGGCGCGGTTCGTGCGGCCGAAGGACAGGGGTGGTTTCTGGGCGGCAACGCGCTACCTTGCCGAAAATATATCGGATATGGTTGGGTAATGAGCGCAGTCAGCAAGAATACGGGCAACTTCGTCGAAACCGAGGTTGATGATGAATTGATCCTCATGCGGATATCGGACGGCGATTTCTTTTCGCTGGAGGGGACGGCGCGGGCGGTCTGGGCCGCGATCGACGGGGTGCGCGATCGCTCGCAGATCGTCGGCTTCCTCGCGGCAGAGTTCGAAGCGCCGGCCGAGGCGATCGCGCCCGATGCCCATGCCTTTCTCGACGAACTCGCCGCAGCCGGCCTTGTCTCTGGCTGATGTCTCTGGCTGAGCGGCCGTCACCGTCTGATCCGCCGGGCACGGCCGCGCTGCGCCGCCGTCACCGCGCGCGGGTTGCCGAAGCAGCTCTGTGGCTGGTCGCGGCACGGCTGCTCGTCTCGTTCGTCCCCCTCGCGCGGTGGCAGTCCACGCTGGGCCAGCGGGTTCCGCCCGATGCCCCGATGCCCGCGCCCGGCGAGGAGCAGGCCCTGCGCAGTCGCCGCGCCGGCCGCGCGGTGGAGCGCGCGGCGCGGCTTCTGCCGCTCGAGCTGAAGTGCCTGCCCCGGGCGATGGCCCTGCAATGGATGCTGCGCCGCCGCCGAATCGCGAGCCGCCTGATGATCGGAATCCTGCCCGCCGGACAGCGCGGATCGGTCGATGATCTTCACGCTTGGGTTATATCCGGAACAGATATAGTTATTGGCGAGTTACCGTTACCGCATCGCACCGTTCTGGCGTTGCAATGCGGCTAAATACTTGCCGCAGAAGCGCTTAACGGTGCTTTACCGCGCTTGCGAACTGTGGCATCTACGTAGTGTAAGATGGCGCAATAATGGATTGGAGACGAGTATGACCAAGACCTGGACCGCACCGAAGCTCAACAAGCTCGGCACCGTCAAGGACGTCGCTGGGCCGACCGGCAGCGGTGGGCAGGCTGGCCCGAACGCTCACTCGTAAGGCACCAGCCATAGCGCGGTGATTGCGGCATACTTGAGCTGGTGCCCGGTTGGGGCACCCGATCCAACCAGGTATGCCGCGCCGCTGCGATGCCTGGCGGCGCCGGATATTGCGCTGGAACATGATGTCGGCGGCTTCAGGGCCGCCGCATTTCGTAAGGGCGGCGCCGGTTCCGCGGCGGTCGGTCCCGGGTGGGTCGGCCCGAACACGGTTTTGCACGGCTGGCTCGACGATCTCGACACGTTGATCGAGGAGTTGGGCGCAGAGGCCCATGGCGCGGGGCGCAACCCTGCCAGGCTTTACGATCTCGCCCTGTCGCGTTGGGGTGACGAAACCGACCTCAAGCTCACCGGCACCTACGCCGCCATCACCAGCCTGGGCGATGGCCGCCTGCGTCTGGCCCGCTCCCCCTGGTCGGCCCCTCCGCTGCACTTCGTCCATTCCGCCGAAAGGGCGATGGCCTCGTCGGTTATCCGCGTCCTGTTCGAGGCCGGTCATCCGCGCGAGGTCGATTACGAATTCGTCGCCGACCAGCTGGTGCAGGATCATCGGCCGCTGCAGACAGTCGGGTGGTATCGCGGGGTCAGCCGGGTGCCGATCGGGACCCGTATCGTCCTGTCGGCCAAGGGCGCCGAAATAACGCCCTACTACGATCCGCACCGCGTCACGCCGGTGCACTTGCCGCGCGACGAGGACTATGTCGCCGCCGCGCACGATCTGTTGGCCCGCTCGGCCCGTCTGGCCCTGCAGGATTGCCGCCGTCCCGGCCTGATGCTTTCGGGCGGGCTCGACAGCGCCATGTGCGCCACCGCCCTGCTGGGCGAATTGCCCTCTGAACGGCGGCTGGCGACCTTCACTTTCTGCCCCGATCCGGCGTGGGACGGGCGAAACCAGTCCACCCAGTTCGGCAACGAACGGCCCTATGTCGAGGCCTTCGCCGCGATGCATCCGCGGATCGACGCCATGTTCGACAATACCGGACAGTTCGACACCGGGCTGCGCGACATCCTGCGCGCCAATGACCTGCCCACCGCCAATGTCGCGAATACCGGCAAGTATCATGGGCCCTGGCAGATGGCCCGCACCGCCGGGTGCGACTGGTTGTTCAATGCCGAATTCGGCAATTTCACGATCAGCAACGATGGTCGCTGGTCCTATGTCGAATACCTGAAGCGCGGCAAATGGCGGCAACTCGCCAAGGCCCTGGCGCAGCGCGGCGGTGACGGCCGCCCGCTCTGGCGCAAGGTGCTGGCCCTCTCGATCCTGCCCCTCGTGCCGCGCCGCCTGCGCGTGGCGCTGCGCCGGCTGGTCCATCCCGGCGACGGTGATCCGGTGTCCAACGTCAGCGGTCTCAGCCCGGCGGCGCGCGCTGCCCAGGCCGAGCGCGCGCGTGAACGCGGCACCGATGCGCTGATGGACGATTACCACTATCCCCGTTCGCGGGCCGAATTCATCGCGCGGATATGGGAAAGCGCGGACAGCGGCGAGGATCTCGATCTCGCCTTCGAACGGCTTTACGGAATCCGCCGCCGCGACATCACCGCCCATCGGCCGCTGATCGAATTCTGCCTGGGCGTGCCGACCCGCCAGTACATCCACGAAGGTGTGGATCGCTGGCTTGCCCGGCGCATGGCCGAGGGACGGATCCCGGAAAAACAGCGGACCGAGAGGCGGCAGGGCAATCACCATCCGGACTGGCACGTGCAGCTCGGCCGCCGCCGCGCCGAACTGGCCGAATCGCTCGAACGGCTGCGCGACCATCCGGTGCTGGGCGAAATGCTCGATATCGACCGCCTCAACGGCCTGCTGGAAGATTGGCCCGAGGTTGCCCCGCTCGACAAGGCGCAAGCCCTGCCGCGCGCCTTTGCCATGACCCGCGCGCTGACCGCTGCTAGCTTCGTCTGCTATGCTGAAGGCCGTAACGACTTCTGAACCCCTGCCGCCCCGCGACGAAGGCCTCTTCGCCGTGGTCGGCCGCCGCCGTCTGGCGGGGCCGGTCGTCCTGTTCGGCCTGCTCACCGCGCTGGCCGCGCTGACCGAGGGGGCCGGGCTGGTCCTGCTCGTGCCGATGCTCGCCGCGCTCGACACGGGGGCGGCGGCCACCGGCCTTACCGGGCGGATGGGCGCCGCCCTGGCAGCGGTCGGGGTCCCGGTCCAACTCGAACCACTGTTGCTGCTGTTCGTGCTGCTCGTCACCCTGCGCGCCGCGCTCGGCATGGCGCGCGATCTGGCCGGACTGCGGTTCGAGGCCGCCGCGATCGACGGCCTGCGCCACCGCGCCTGGTCCGCCCTTGTGCATTGCGACTGGCGCACCATCGCGGCCCTGCGCCAGACAGATGCGAGCAGCCTGATCATCAGCAGCATCGACCGGGTGGGCTACGGCGTGCGCCAGCTGATCGCCCTGTTCGCCAATGCCGCCACGCTTGGCTCGATCGCGCTGGCCGGGCTGGCGATCGCTCCGGCCATCGTGATCCTCGCCGGGGTTGGCGGCGTTCTCGTCCTGCTCGCCTATCGCGGCCTGCGCCGCCGGGCCGGCCTGCTCGGTCAGGAACTGGGCGAGGCTTACAGCAACGTCCACGCCGCATTGATCGAGGGGCTCGGCGCCCTGCGCCTGATCAAGAGCTTCGGGCGCGAGCAGGCGGCGCTCGAAGGGCTGGACGACGCCTTCGCGCGGACGCGCCGCGCGGAATATGCCTTCGGGCGCGATACCGGCCTCGCGCGCCTCGCCTTCCAGGGCGCGGGGGCGGCCCTGCTGGCGCTGGTGGTCTGGCTCGCGGTGCGCCGCTGGGGCATGGGCGCCGCAGCGGTCATCCCCACGGTCGCGCTCTTCGCCCGCGCGCTGCCGCTGCTGGGGCTGGTGCAGGAATCGTGGCAGAACTGGGCTCATGCCCGCCCGGCGCTGGTCGACGCGGTGAACCTGGTCCACCGCACAGAGGCCGCTGCCGAGCATGAAGGCGGCCGCGCGCAGGCCCCGGTCGCGGCCATTCCGGCTCACCTGCCGCCGATCGTCGTCGAACGCGTCACCGTGCGCCATGCCGCCCGGGCCGAACCTGCGCTCGATACCGTGAGCCTCGACCTTCCGCCTGGTTCGATCACGGCCCTGCTCGGGCCTTCCGGCGCGGGCAAGTCGACCCTGGCCGATATTCTCTGCGGCCTGATCGCTCCCGATGAAGGCGAATTGCGGGTCGGCGAAGCGCCGATTCGCGGGGCTGCACGCCGGCAATGGCGCGAGCGGGTCGCCTATGTGCAGCAGGAGCCGGTGCTGTTTCATGCCTCGCTGCGCGAAAACCTGCTCTGGGGCGCGCCGGCAGCCGATGAGGCGGCGATCGCGGCCGCCCTGCGCGCAGCCTCTGCCGATTTCGCCCTGGCCCTGCCCGAAGGGCTGGACACCGTGGTCGGCGATCGCGGCGCCCGCCTGTCCGGCGGCGAGCGCCAGCGCATCGCGCTTGCCCGCGGCCTGCTCCGCGCGCCCGACCTGCTGATTCTCGACGAGGTGACCAGCGCGCTCGATTCGGCCAACGAGGCCGCCGTGACCGATGCGATCCGCCGCCTCAAGGGCAGCCTGACCATCGTCATCATCGGCCACCGCGGCGCCCTTGCCGAACTGGCCGAGCGGCGGATCACGCTCGCCGCCGGGCGGGTCTGCGACGGCACGTTTGCGGCAAGGGGTTGAACTTGAGCGACGAATTGCGCAAGGTTCCCCTTCGCAACGGGGCGAGCGGTGCGTCGTCGGTAGTCCCACAACACGGATGTGGAAGCGCGTGATCCTCAAAGCCCTGTATCCTGCGGCTCTCGTGGCCGCGTCACTGGCCGCTCCCGCCTCGGCGCAATTGGCTCGGCCCGGCTGCACCGGAAAGCCCAGCGCCACCTGGATCGACGTCTCGGTCGACGGGGTGCGGAGCAGCCAGGGACTGGTCGCGATCACCCTCTATGCCGACAAGCCGCGCAAGTTCCTCGCGCGCGGCGGCTCGCTCTACGTCGGCCGCGTCCCGGCGCGTGAGGGCAATACCACGGGCTGCATTTTCGTGCCCAAGCCGGGCGTCTATGCCCTCGCCATCTACCACGACGAAAACGCCGACCAGGCCTTCAACCGCACGGCGATCGGCTTGCCGGCCGAGGGCTACGGCTTCTCCAACAACCCGAGCACGCTCGCCGGGCTGCCCTCGTTCAAGTCGGTCCGCCTCAGCATCCCGCGCTCGGGCCTCGTGACGCGCATCCGCATGAAGTATCCCTGAGATCGGGATTTTTCGCGCGAAGCGCAGGAAAAACGAAGCAGAGGGAAGTAGAGTGATTCTGGGGCCCCTTCGGCTGGCCGGCAGGCCGGCCGCTCAGGGTAAACTAAGGCCCCAGACCCCGAGCCGTCTTCCGGCGCGGGGGCAGCGCGAAAGGCGGCCTCATGCACGGTCCCGGCGCCGGGAGACGGCATGGGGTGCAGGGGTATTAACCGCTGCATAAACACTTCAAATATCCGATTTAAACCGCTTCGCGGAAAAAGCGCGTCAGCGGTAGAGCAGGACCAGCCGTGAAGGGGCCTCGGCCTCGGCCAGCGCGTGGGCGCGGGGGTCGTCGACGTCGAGCCACCAGGCGCCGGCAATTTCCATCGTCGCGGCGCGGCCCTTGTCGGCCAGCGCCTGCATCCCGTCGGAGAGGCTGCCGGGTTTGCCGGCGGAAATGGCCGCGGCGATCGCCTCGGGCAGTTCGGGCGTGGCGAGGAAGGCGCCGCAATCGACCACGTCGTAGTCGGTCAGGTGCTTGCCGATCGCGGTGATCCGGCCATGGCCGTCGGTCTTGACCCAGGTCGCATCGTCGGGATCGACCAGCGGGCTGTCCACCCGCAGGTCAGTGGCGAGGGTCACGCCGCGGTCCGGGGCACCGACCTGGGCAAGGCGGGAAAGGATTTCGGCCGAGAAAATGTGGTCGGCCATCATCAACAGGAAGTCGGACCCGCCCATCTGGGCGACCCGATTCGCCCCGGCGATGACCGAGAAGCCGTTGGGCTGCGACCAGTCCGCCACGCGCTGGGCATGGACCTCGACGCCGGTGCGGCGGGACAGGTCGGCGAGGAATTGTTCGACCCGGGCCGCTTCGTGCCCGGTGACGACGGTGACGCGCTCCACCCCGGCGGCGCGGGCCTGGAGCACACCCAGTTCGATCAGCGGGATTCCCGCGACCGGGGTGAGGGGTTTGGAATCTGACAGGTCGCGCAGGCGGCTGCCGAACCCGGCCGCAATGATGACCGCATCCACAGTCTGGTCCTCTCAACGGAAAAGGGGCCGGCTGTTGACCGGCCCCTTTCGATTCGTTTCGCGCGAGCTTATTCGGCCGCGAGCGCGTTGGTCGAGATATATTCCTCGACCATCTGGGCGGCGGTATCGTCGTTGAACTGCTGCGGCGGGTGCTTGCAGAAGTAGGCCGAGGCCCCGATCAGCGCGCCGCCGTCACCGCGATCCAGCGCGACCTTGCAGCAGCGGATGGCGTCCATCACGCAAGCGGCAGAGTTCGGGCTGTCCTCGACCGAGAGGCGCAGTTCGAGGTTCATCGGGACATTGCCCCACTGCGCACCTTCGAGGCGCAGGAAGCACAGCTTGTTGTCCTTCTGCCACGGAACATAGTCCGACGGGCCGACGTGGATGTTCTCGTCTTCGAGGCGCTCGGCCAGCATGGCCTGCACCGCCTCGGTCTTCGATTCCTTCTTGGAGCCGAGACGCTGGCGATCGAGCATGTTCATGAAATCGGTGTTGCCGCCGGTGTTGAGCTGGTAGGTCCGCTCGACGGTCACGCCGCGGGCGGCGAACAGGCTGGACAGCACGCGGTGGACGATCGTGGCGCCGACCTGGGCCTTGATATCGTCACCCACGATCGGGATGCGCTTCTCGCGGAAGCGGGCTTCCCATTCGGGGCGGCTGGCAATGAACACCGGCATGCAGTTGACCACGGCCACGCCCGCTTCGAGGGCGCATTCCATGTAGAACTCGGTGGCCGTTTCCGAACCGACGGGGAGGAAGTTGACCAGCACTTCAGCGCCCGAGGCCTTGATCGCGGCAACGATCGATTCCTTGGTGGCTTCCGGCTCGCTGGCGAGGATGAAACCCTTTTCGCCCATCCCGGTCATGTGCTCGGCCACGCCGTCGAGGATCTTGCCCATGATGACCTTGGCACCGGTGGCCGGCACGTCGCCCTGGAACACGGCGGTGCAGTTCGGCGCGGCGAAGATCGCCTCGGCGATGTCCTTGCCGACTTTGCGCTTGTCGACGTCGACGCCGAGCACGAAATCGACATCACCCGCACCGTAGCCGCCGATCACGTCATGGATCAGGCCTTCGGACGAATTGTTCTGCCGGTAGTAGGCTACGCCCTGGACCAGCGAGCTGGCACAGTTGCCCACGCCGATCACGGCAACCTTGATTGGCTTCATCAAACTTACACCCCTTCAGGTGGACACGTACACGATTGCCCTCGGCAATCCGGCATCCTTGGTTGAATTCTGTCGTGCTGGCAATGGACCGCCATAGAGTATGGCCGGGAAATGCGCAAATCTGCGCCCGTTCATGCCCGTCCAGACCTGCCGCGCTCGCGACGCTCGTGTTTACCTTTCCGTCAACATAACCGAACCCGGCACGATCGACTGGCGAGCGCGCCGAGCTTCCCCCGAGGCCCCATTGCTGATTATAGGGGGGGCGAAGGTCCCGCAAGGCCCACTTTGGGCCGGGCGGCACGGTTGTTGCGCGCGGAATTACAGAGGGGGACCAGATGGCGCAAGCGGGTGAGGCGGGGAATGCGATGAACGGCGCGCCGCCCAGGCGTCCGCAGCGCCCGCGCGAGCTGCAGGACGGGCTCAATCATTACCTCTACCATCCGCTCGCTTGGCAGCTGGCCCGGCTGCTCGCGCGCACGCCGCTCACCCCCAACATGGTCTCGGTGATCGGCGGCTGCTTCGTGATCGCCGCCGCCGTGGTCTATTCCCAGCCCATCTGGCTGGGTCTGGCCTGGCCCGCCGCGCCGCTGCTCGGCCTGATCCTGCACATGACCTGGCACGTGGTCGACGGCGCGGACGGGGATCTTGCCCGCCTGACCGGCCGCTCCAGCCCGGTCGGCGAAATGGTCGACGGGCTGTGCGACTACGCCAGCCACGTGGTCATGTACCTCACCCTCGGCTGGCTGCTGGCCCACGCCATGGCCCCCGAGAGTTACCCGCTCAGCCACCCCTACCTGTGGATGTGGGCGGCGGGCATCAGCCATATCATCCAGTCCAACCACGTCGAGGTGCAGCGTCGCCAATACCAGTGGTGGGTCTATGGCACGACCTGGATCCGGATGAACCACGGAGCGGATTCGGCCACCGGCAAGAGCTTGTTCGGCGGGATCGTCTCGTTTTACCTCGCGCTCGCCAGCGGCATGACCCCTCACGCGCTGAAGATCGACGAGGCCGTGGCCGCCGCCAAGGACGATCCGGCCCGGCTTGCGCAGATTCGCGAGGCCGTCCGCGCCGAGGCACCGCCGCTGCTGCGCCTGTGCAAGATTCTCGGCCCCAACCCGCGCGCGATCGTACTCGGCCTGTCGATGCTGGCGGGCGGGCCGTTCTGGTACTTCGTCTACCAGTCGATCCTGCTCAACCTGCTGCTGGTGGTCTCGGTCGTCGCCCACAACCGTGCAGCCCAGCGAATCGCGGCGGGGATTTCAGCCTGATCGGCCTCGACAGGGCGGGCAGGGGGCGTATCATCGCGCCATGCCCGATAATGCGCTTCTAGCCGATGCCCATGAGCTGGCCGACGGGATCGTCGCCCTGCGCCGCGCGATCCACGCCGAACCCGAACTCGGCCTGCACACCCCGAAGACCGCGACCAAGGTGCGCGATGCGCTGCACGGCCTGCCCCTGTCATGGCGCGAGGGACCATCCACCACGGGCCTCATCGCCACGCTGCAAGGCGCCAGGCCGGGCCGCCGCGTCCTCCTGCGGGGCGATATGGACGCCCTGCCGATGCCCGAGGAAACCGGGCTCGACTTCGCCTCGACCGTGCCCGGGCGGATGCACGCCTGCGGCCACGATGCCCATACGGCCATGCTGGTCGGCGCGGCCAAGCTGCTCTGCGCCCGTGCCGACGACCTCGCGGGCGAGGTCCAGTTCATGTTCCAGCCGGGTGAGGAGGGCTATCACGGCGCCCGCTTCATGCTGGAAGACGGGCTGATCGACCCGCTGCCCGATGCGGCCTTCGCCCTCCACGTCATGCCCAATGCCCCGCACGGGGTGGTCGGCGGCCGGGCCGGGGCGCTGCTCGCCGCCGCCGATCAGGTCGAGATTGCGATCGAGGGCCGCGGCGGTCACGCCTCGATGCCGCACGACACGCTCGATCCCGTGCCGGTCGCCTGCGAACTGGTCCAGGCGATCCAGGCCATGGTCACCCGCCGCTTCAATGCGCACGACCCGGTGGTGGTCACGATCAGCAAGATCGAAGCCGGCTCGGCGCACAATGTGATCGCCGACCGCGCGGTGATGCGCGGCACCATGCGCTCGCTCTCGCCCGGCCACCGCGCCAAGCTCCACGCTGGCATCCGCCAGCTCGCCACCGGCATCGCCGAGGCGCACGGCCTTTCGGCCACGGTGACGATCATGGAAGGCTTCCCGGTCACCCTGTGCGATCCGCGCGCGGTCGATTTCGGCGAAGCGGTGGCCCGCGACCTGTTCGGGCCGCAGGCCTTCCTGCGCCTGCCCGATCCGATCATGGGGGCGGAGGATTTCGCCTATGTCCTCGAACAGGTTCCCGGCGCCATGTTCTTCCTCGGCGTGGCCCCAGCGGGCGACGACTGGGCACAGTGCTGCTCGATCCACTCCACGAAGATGATGGTCGACGAAACCGTCCTGCCGCAAGGCGCCGCGCTCCATGCGGGTCTCGCCCTGCGCTTTCTGGCCGAGGGATTCGGCTGAACCGATCGGCCGCACGGGCAGATTCGCCGCCCCCGCTATTGGACTCGCGCGCCATATTGCCTAAGGGCGCGGCAAAACCATTGGCAGGACCCTTTCGATGACCACCGTCACCCCCGTTCGCGCGCTCCTTTCCGTGTCCGACAAGACCGGCCTCGTCGATCTCGGCACGGCCCTGTCCGCCCGCGGGGTCGAACTGGTCTCGACCGGCGGCACGGCCAAGGCGCTGCGCGAGGCGGGGCTGGCGGTCAAGGACATCTCCGAGCTGACCGGCTTTCCCGAGATGATGGACGGGCGGGTCAAGACCCTGCATCCCAAGGTCCACGGCGGGCTGCTGGCCGTGCGCGACAATCCTGAACATGCCGCCTCAATGGCCGAGCACGCGATCGGCCCGATCGATATCGTCGTGGTCAACCTCTACCCGTTCGAGGCGACCGTGGCCAAGGGCGCCGAGCGTGACGAGGTGATCGAGAACATCGACATCGGCGGTCCCTCGATGGTCCGTTCGGCGGCCAAGAACCACGCCTTCGTCGCCATCGTCACTGACCCGGCCGACTATGCCGAACTGATCGGCGAGCTGGAGAGCAACGGCGGCACGACCTACGATTTCCGCCGCCGCCTCGCCGCCAAGGCCTATGCCACCACAGCCGCCTATGATGCCGCGATCAGCCAGTGGTTCGCCGGGGTCGACCTTGGCGAGAAGTTCGCCCCGTTGGTCTCGATGAGCCGCGTGCTGGCCGGTTCGCTGCGCTACGGCGAGAATCCGCATCAGGACGCCGCGCTCTATGTTCCGCGCGGGCCCCACGTTGCCGGCCTGCCGCAGGCCGAGCAGGTGCAGGGCAAGGAACTGTCCTACAACAATTACAACGACGCCAATGCCGCGCTCGAACTCTGCGCCGAATTCCGGGGGCAGAAGCCCTCGGTGGTGATCGTCAAGCACGCCAACCCGTGCGGCGTCGCCCAGGGCGAAAGCCTGCTCGAAGCCTGGCAGGGCGCGCTGCAGTGCGATGACGTCTCGGCCTTCGGCGGGATCGTCGCGGTCAACACCCCGCTCGACGGCGCCACGGCCGAGGCGATTACCCAGATCTTCACCGAAGTCGTGGTCGCCCCCGGCGCCGACGAGGAAGCCCGCGCCATCTTCGCCAAGAAGAAGAACCTGCGCCTGCTCTTGACCCAGGGCCTGCCCGATCCGCGCCGCGCAGGCCAGGTCATGGCCCAGATCGCCGGCGGCATCCTGGTGCAAGACCGTGACAACGGCGCGATCGGCTTCGACGACCTCAAGGTCGTGACCAAGCGCGCGCCGACCGACCGCGAACTGGCCGACTGCCTCTTCGCCTGGACCGTGGCCCGCCACGTCAAGTCCAACGCCATCGTCTATGCGCGCGACGGGATCACCGCCGGGATCGGCGCGGGTCAGATGAACCGCCGCGATAGCTCGCGCATTGCCGCGATGAAGGCCGCCGAGGCCGCCGCCAAGTTCGGCTGGGCCGAAAGCCGCGCGGTCGGCTCGGCCGTGGCGTCGGACGCCTTCTTCCCCTTCGCCGATGGCCTGCTGGCCGCGGCCGAGGCCGGGGCGACCGCCGTGATCCAGCCGGGCGGCTCGATCCGTGACGAGGACGTGATCAAGGCGGCCGACGAGGCAGGCCTCGCCATGGTCTTCACCGGGATGCGCCACTTCCGCCACTGAGGCGGGCGACAATGGGGCCGGGGGTCCGGCAGCGGCGAACGGTTCGTCGCTGCCCGCACTCCATTCGTCGCTTTCATCTGCTTCGTTCACTTTACCGCAGGTGCGAAAAGCGCAGGGAGGCCTCGTGACATCACCCGCTTCGGGTGCCGCCGGGAGTTTTGCCGCGATGGGACTGTTCAAGGCCGATTTCTACCGTTCCTTTGCCGCCGGGTTCGTCCTCGGCGCTCTGGCGCTGGTGGCGGTCCTGGGCTCGGGCGATTCGCCGCTCTCCTCCAATGTCGTGCCCAATGCGGTCGCCGCCCCGGCCGAGACTCCGGCCCGCTGACATGGGCCTGAAGCGCGCCCTTGCCGGCTCGCTCCTGCTGCTCGCGGCCTGCCAGCAGCCTGCCTCCGCTGCTCCCGAACGCGCCGTCCTCGCCCCTTCCGCCGCCGTTGAATCGCGCGAGAGCGGCACGCGCAGCACCGCGATCTTCTCCGGCGGCTGCTTCTGGGGGATCGAGGCCGTGTTCAGCCACCTCAAGGGGGTGCGCAGCGCGGTCTCCGGTTATCAGGGCGGCAGCCGCGCCACGGCGCAATACGAGACTGTCGGCTCGGGCAGGACCGGCCACGCCGAATCGGTCCGCGTGATCTACGATCCCTCGGTGATCCGCTACGATCAGCTCCTGCGGGTGTTCTTCTCGGTCGGTGCCGATCCCACCCAGCTTGATCGTCAGGGCCCTGACGTCGGCTCGCAATATCGCTCGGCGCTCGTCCCGCTCGGGGCGGAGCAGAACCGCGTGGCTGAGGCCTACCTCAAGCAGCTCGGCGCGGCCCATGTCTGGCCCGGCGCGATTGTGACCCGGATCGAGCCGGACAAGGGCTTTTTCCCGGCCGAGGACTATCATCAGGACTTCGCCGCCAACAATCCCGATCACCCCTACATCCGCTTCTGGGATGCCCCCAAGGTGGCCGCGCTCAAGCGGATGTTCCCGGGGCTGTGGAAGCCGGCCTTCACCCGGGGCTGATCCGTTCCTATATCGGCCTCATGGCCGGGCACCATCATCACGAACATTCGGGCACAAACCTCGTCGATGCCGCGCGCGAGGCGCTGCTCGCTTCGGGCGAACAGTGGACCGAGATGCGCGCCGACGTCTTTGCCGCGCTGGCGGGGCAGGATCGCCCGGCCTCGGCCTATGACGTGGCCGAAGCGGTTTCCAGGGGGCGGGGCAAGCGGGTCGCGGCCAACAGCGTCTACCGCATCCTCGACCTGTTCGTGCGAGCCAACCTCGCCCGCCGGATCGAGAGCGCCAATGCCTATGTCGCCAACAGCCACCCCGGCTGCCGGCATGACTGCATCTTCCTGATCTGCGATTCCTGCGGCAAGACCGTCCACATCGACGATGACCGGCTGACCGGGGCCCTCGTCGGCGCCGCGCGCGAGGCGGGCTTCGCCGACGTGCGCCCGGTCGTCGAACTGCGCGGCCACTGCGCCGACTGTTCGGACGACTGAGCCGTTCGATACAATCGACTTGCGCGGGCCAAGCGTGTAAGGCCCGGGGGATGACCGCGAACCCGGCTACTCCGCTGCTCGATACCGTCGATACGCCCGCAGACCTGCGCCGCCTTGCCCCGGGCGAACTGCGCCAGTTGGCAGACGAGCTGCGGACGGAGATGATCTCCGCGGTCGGACAGACCGGCGGGCATCTCGGCTCGGGCCTCGGCGTGGTCGAACTGACCGTGGCCCTGCACTACGTGTTCAACACGCCGGACGACCGGCTGGTCTGGGACGTGGGCCACCAGGCCTATCCGCACAAGATCCTGACCGGGCGCCGCAGCCGCATCCGCACCCTGCGCCAGCCGGGCGGCCTGTCGGGCTTCACCAAGCGTAGCGAGAGCGAATACGATCCGTTCGGCACGGCCCATTCCTCCACCTCGATCTCGGCCGCGCTCGGCTTTGCCGTGGCCAGCAAGCTGTCGGGCAAGCCGGGCAAGGGCATCGCCGTGATCGGCGACGGCGCGATGAGCGCGGGCATGGCCTATGAGGCGATGAACAACGCCAAGCAGGCCGGCAACCGCCTCGTCGTCATCCTCAATGACAACGACATGTCGATCGCCCCGCCGGTCGGCGGGCTCTCGGCCTATCTCGCCCGGCTGGTTTCCTCGCGCCCGTTCCTCGGCCTGCGCGACCTGGCCCGCCGCGTCTCGCGCCGCCTGCCCGAGCCGCTCCACCGCGCCGCCAAGCGGACCGATGAGTTCGCCCGCGGCATGGCCATGGGCGGAACCCTGTTCGAGGAGCTGGGCTTCTACTATGTCGGCCCGGTCGACGGGCACAATCTCGATCACCTGATCCCGGTGCTCGAAAACGTCCGAGATGCCGCCGAAGGGCCGTGCCTGATCCATGTCGTCACCCAGAAGGGCAAGGGCTACGGCCCGGCCGAGGCGGCGGCCGACAAGTACCACGGCGTCCAGAAGTTCGACGTGATCACCGGCGAGCAGGTCAAGGCCAGCAGCGGCCCCCCGGCCTACCAGAACGTGTTCGGCGAGACGCTCGCCAAGCTGGCCGACAGCGACCCGAAGATCTGCGCGATCACCGCCGCCATGCCGTCGGGCACCGGGGTGGACAGGTTCGCCCGCGCGCACCCCGAGCGCACCTTCGACGTCGGCATTGCCGAGCAGCACGCGGTCACTTTCGCCGCCGGGCTCGCCGCAGAGGGGATGCGACCCTTTTGCGCGATCTATTCGACCTTCTTGCAGCGCGCTTACGACCAGGTGGTCCACGACGTCGCGATCCAGAACCTGCCGGTGCGCTTCGCGATCGACCGGGCCGGGCTGGTCGGCGCCGACGGGGCGACTCACGCCGGCTCGTTCGACGTCACCTATCTCGCCAGCCTGCCCAATATGGTGGTCATGGCCGCGGCCGACGAGGCCGAACTGGTCCACATGACCTATACTGCGGCCTGCCACGACAGCGGCCCAATCGCCTTCCGCTACCCGCGCGGGAGTGGTACCGGCGCGGCCTTGCCCGAGGTGCCGGAACGGCTGGAAATCGGCAAGGGCCGCATCGTCCGCCAGGGTTCCAAGGTCGCCCTGCTCTCGCTCGGCACTCGCCTTGCCGAAGCGCTCAAGGCCGCCGATCAGCTCGAGGCCAAGGGGCTGTCCACCACGGTCGCCGACCTGCGCTTCGCCAAGCCGATCGACGAGGAGCTGATCCGCCGCCTGATGGCCACGCACGAGGTCGTCGTCACCATCGAGGAAGGCGCGATCGGTGGTCTTGGCGCCCATGTCCTGACCATGGCGAGCGACGAGGGTCTGACCGATGCCGGGCTCAAGATCCGCACCATGCGCCTGCCCGACCTGTTCCAGGACCACGATTCGCCCGACAAGCAGTATGACGCCGCCGGGCTCAACGCCCCGCACATCGTCGATACAGTGCTGAAAGCCCTGCGCCACAACAGCGCCGGAGTGTCAGAAGCCCGCGCCTGATCCCGAAGCGTCGTCTGCGTCGCTAGCTCAGCACTATCCAGATCCCGGCCGGAATCCCGCCCAGCCACATGTGAGCTGCAGTCGCCGCCAACCACGCGAGCAGGCCTGCGGCCCACAGGTTGCCGATCCGGCTGAGCCCGCGCGGGCGCGGCCAGAACGAGGTGCGGGCCATCCACACCCCCCATTCGCGCGAATTGCGGGCAAGCTTGCGGCGGTCCTGCGCCGCCGCTCCGGCAAGGGCGAGGAGCCCGAGCGAAAGGTCGAACAGAGCGGTGCGGGCCGTGGGCGAGACCAGCATGTGGGCCACTGCCCAGAACGCGATGCCCATCATCATCGGGTGGCGCGTCACCTGGAAGATGCCCCAGGGCTTGCGCGCCGACAGGCCGGCGAGATTGGCGTCGGGCAGGGCGGGATTGCCGCTCAGCGACCCGACCAGCAGGACCATGGCGAACAGGGTCAATGCGCTTGCGATCAGCCACGGCACCAGCGCCGTCCCGTCCCACAGCATGGTGCCCCGACCGGCGCGGTGAAAGCTGAGTATCGCCCATCCGAAAGTGACGATGGCGACAAGGGTATAGAGCCCGAGAAAGCCCCGCTGGCCGAGAGAGCGGACCAGAGGGGCGCGCACCGGACCGGACATTACCATGTGCGAGCCAACGAACAGCACACACGCCGCCGCCAGCTTCAGCAGGCCCTCTTCCATTCCAATATACCCCTGAACTTACCTTATCTTTGGGTGGTATCAGGTCGCGCCCTGCGGTTCCAGCCCGGCCGCGGCCGCGCGCTCCGCTTCTTCCCCGGCGAGTTTTTCGATGTGCATCCAGCGCCGCGCGATCGGGGCAAACAGCAAGACCACGGCGGCGATGCCCAGCGTCACCCAGCCGATCGTGGTGTAGATGGACAGGGTCAGGTCGCGGCTCATCTCGCCGCTTTCCCCGCCCGTCGCCTCGCCGATCTTGCCGGCGACGAAATTGCCGACCGCGCTCATGTAGAACCATGCTCCCATGATGAAGCTGCCAAGATGGAGCGGGGCAAGCCGGGTCATTGCCGAAAGCCCGACCGGAGACAGGCACAGCTCGCCGGTGGTCTGCAGCAGATAGAGCAGGAAGACGAAGATCACCGGGGTAAGGGCGGAACCGGCGCCCTGCGCACCCCAGACGAAAACGAGGAAGGCAAGCCCGACCTGGACCAGGGCGAGGCCGAACTTGGCCGGGGCCGAGGGCTCGAGCCCGCGCCGCCCGAGCCAGGCCCACAGGGCGGCGAAGACCGGGCCGAGCAGGACGATGTAGATCGGGTTGATCGCTTGGAACAGGCTGGTCGGCACCCCCTGCCGGTCGACATAGCGGTCAGTATAGAGATTGAGGCTGCCGCCGGCCTGCTCGAACAGGCCCCAGAATACCGGGTTGAGTGCGATCAGGAACAGGATCGCGAAGATCCGCTCGCGCGCCACCTTGTCGAGCTTGAAGGCCTCGTAGAGCGTGTAGCCAAGCATGGCGAGGCCCGAGACGATCAGCAGGCCCTGAATCACGTCCTGCCACTGCACCAGCGCCCAGATCACCGCGACCGAGGCCGTGCCGACCCCGTAGAGCAGCCACTCGTGGCGGCGGTCCAGCGGTGCGGGCGGCTCGCCGTGGCCCTGCAGGGCGGGCTTGCCGATCGTGAAGATGATCAGGCCCACCACCATGCCGATCCCGGCGAGGCCGAAACCCCACGACCAGCCAATGGTTTCGCCTAGATAGCCGACCAAAATCGTGCCCAGCGCGGCGCCGACGTTCACCCCCATGTAGAAGATCGTGTAGGCCCCGTCGCGGCGCATGTCGGTCATCTTGTAGAGCTGGCCGACGATCACCGAGATATTTGCCTTGAGGAAGCCCGAGCCGACGATGATCAGGGCGAGCGCGAGCCAGAACACGTTGATCGCCGGATCGGCCTGCTTGAGCAGCGGATCGGTCAGGCCCTGCGCCCCTTCAACCGCCATGAACAGGTGGCCTAGCGCCAGCAGGACCCCGCCGAACAGCACGGCCTTGCGCTGGCCCAGCCAGCGGTCGGCGATCGTGCCGCCCAGCACCGGGGTGATGTAGACCAGGCTGGTATAGGCGCCGTAGATCAGGTTGGCCTTGCCATCGGCAAACAGCCAGAACTTGGTCAGGTAGAGCACCAGCAGGGCGCGCATCCCGTAGTAGGAAAAGCGCTCCCACATCTCGGCATAGAACAGGACGAACAGCCCGCGGGGATGGCCCACCACTTCCTGGCTGCGCCGCGCCGCGATGATGCCGCCGATGGCGAGAAAGGCGAACAGCGCCAGGGCCCCGATCGCGGCGATCCAGTCGCCCTCGTTCCACGCCGTCATGTCCTTCATGCGCCCGTCCTTGCCGCCTGCCGCAAAGCGCCAGCCTATCCCGGCGAGTCGCCCCGCGATAGGCGAAAATCGGCGGGGCGCCGCGCAAACCTTTGAACCGGCGGGAGGACGGCCCGGCCGGCCGGGGCGAGATCGTCTCTTTGCGGCACGAAATCGGCGCTGCGCAAAGTCTGCCGCATTGCCTAGGCACCGCAATTCTGTCACTTTCAGCCCTGCTGCGGAATGATCGCCGGTCCGGTTGCGGACGAGCGGTCGAAGCCAGGGTGATGGGGGTCGTCCAGCCGCAGCGATCAGTGGGGGGCCGGCGTCTTTTCCGGCCTAGGGGAGACGTTTGCATGATCCGATCCGAATTGCTGGCCGCGCTCGCCAAGGAAAATCCCGGCCTCCGTGCCGAGGAAGTCGAACGGGTGGTCGACGTGTTCTTCGAGGAAATCGCCAGCCGGCTGGCCGAGGGCGGCCGGGTCGAACTGCGCGGTTTCGGTGCCTTCTCGACCCGTGAACGCGAGGCCCGCAAGGGCCGCAACCCGCGCACCGGCGATACGGTCGACGTGCCCGGCAAGCGCGTGCCCTATTTCAAGCCGGGCAAGGAAATGCGCCACCGCCTCAACGCGGATTGAGCGCAGGCTCGGATCGGCGGCGGGTCTAGGCGAACGACTTGGCGCCACCGCTCACCCATTGCCCTTAGTCCAACCATTGCAGCGCGCCGTGCGATCTGCCATCGCCCGTCCGGCTGCGGGCGGACGTGGCGGAATGGTAGACGCAGGGGACTTAAAATCCCTTGAGCTTTGCTCGTGCGGGTTCGAGTCCCGCCGTCCGTACCAGTTTCGGGCCTGACGCAGGGTGGGGCGGCCGGGGCTGGTTTAGCCCTCGCGGCAGGCCGCGGCGAACAGGCGTTCGCGCAGATCGACGAAATTGTCGCAGCCATGATCGCTGGGATCGGCCGTGCCCTCGATCCGGTCCTCGCCGAAGCAACTCGCCAGCGCGATGTCGATCGGGGCAACCGGACGGCGGGTCTCGGCCGACCAGAAGGTGCGCACTTGCGGGTGCAGCGGGTCGTGATCTTCCTGGCCGACGACCATGGCCAGGCGGCCAGACGAGAGCAGGACCACCGAGCCGACCGGATAGATGCCGACCGTATCGCTGAAGTGGCGCAGGATCTCCGCATCGAAACAGCCGGTCAGCAAGCCAAGCTGGGCCACTGACGAGGCCGGGTCCAGCCCGGTTCCCTCGATCGAGTCGTTCACCAGCCAGTCGTAAGTGTCGCAGATCCCGGCCATCCGCCCGAGCCGGCTGATCGCATCGCCCTCGAGCTGCTGCGGATAGCCGCTGCCATCAAGCCGTTCGTGATGTTCGAGGCAGGCGGTGATCACCGGGTCGGGTATCCCCCCGGCATCGAGCAGGTCGGCTCCAAGGCGGACATGCTCGGCAAAGATCCGCTCGTCCACCCGGCGGAAGTCGCCGCCATAGGCGGTGAGGTCGACCGGCAGTTGCATGACCCCGATGTCGAGCATCAGGCCGGTCATCCCGGCATGGCGGATCTCTTCGGGCGGAAGCTTCATCTGCCTCCCGAGCGAGATCATGAGCGCGCTCACGGCAAGGCCGTGGCGGTAGATGAATTCGTTCTCGCGCTTGCAGCGCATCAGCCCGTTGAAGGCGTGGGGGTTGCGCTGGACCGAGGCGAAGATGTCCTCGACCACCGGCTCGACCACGGATGCCTTGATCGCCTTGCCGAGGCGCGCCTCGAGGAAGACCTGGTTGATGACCTTGCGCGAGCGGTCAGCCACCCGCGCCGCATTGCCGAATTCGCGGACCATCGGCGTCGGCCTGGTCGAGCGCAGATCGGTCTGCGCCGTTTCCGGCTGGCGCGCCATCCGCGCCGCGCGCCGGGCCCCGGGCGCCAGTATGCCGCCGCGCGGATTGGGCGCGGCGCGGTCTGCCGCCCGGTTGCTCGGGGTGGGGCGTAGATCCAGCCCGCGCATCGTGTCGATGATCACGGCCGGTACGGAGCTTTCCTGGAGCGTGGCCAGCGTGGCCGCGTCGTCCAGCACGAAGCGGCTCTTCCAGAACGGATGACGGAACCAGTTGCCCTCGAGCTTGTGGACGAACATCCCCAGCTCGAGGTCGGAAACGTCGATTCGCTTGAGCATGATCCGCCTTCGCCTGCTGATCCTTCTCCGGCGGATAGGGCGAATGGGGTTTCGGCGCGGCAATCGCGGCCCTCGTAGTTGCCCCTAACGTCCGCGTAACCGACCGCTTTTCGCGGCCGGTGGAAAAGTGTTGCGCGCGCGGTAACCTTGTTTGCTCAGCCTGATTCAACGAGCCCCGGCTTAAGTCATCATCCCGGAAGCATATGGGGGGATCGGTTTCCCGCCGCGGGGGCACGCACGATGCACGAAGACGAACGCGACCTGCCTGATGGCTCGCCTGCCGGCGCGGGGGAGCAGCGCAGCGGTTCGCGGTTCAATCTGCTGATTCGTCCGGCCAAGCTGGCCTTTGCCGATGGCCAGGAATTCCTCTGCGTGCTGCGCGACGTATCGCCCGGCGGCTGCAAGGCCCGCCTGTTCCACGAGCTGCCGGAGGAAGGCCCGGTCACCCTCGAACTGGGCAACGGCGACCGTTACCCGGTCGAGCGGGTGTGGGAGCGCGAGGAGCACATCGGCCTGCGCTTCCGCGAGGCGGTTCCGGTCGAATACCTGCTCAATGAAGAGGGCCGCTTCCGCAAGCGCCCGGTCCGCGTGCGGCTGGCCATTGCCGCCACGCTCGTCGCCGGTCGCGAGGAAATTCCGGTCGAACTGCGCGACCTGTCGCAGCAGGGCGCCCAGCTGGGCTGCGACGTCCAGCTTGCGGTCGACCAGCAGGTCCGGCTCGAGATCCCGGGGTTGGCGCCGATCGTCTCCAAGGTCCGCTGGCGCCGTGCCGCGGGAATCGGCCTGGTTTTCGAGCAGACCTTCCGTCTCGATGAATTCGCCCGCCTGATCGCCCGCCTTCAGGCGCGCGGCGTGGCCGGCCCGGATTCGCGCTGCGCCTGAGGGGCATGCGGGGCCGTTGCGGCTTTCACCCCGCCCGGAATTTCAGGGCCAGCCCATTCATGCAATAGCGCTTGCCGGTCGGGCGCGGGCCATCATCGAATACGTGGCCGAGGTGGCCGCCGCAGCGCCGGCAGTGAACTTCCTGCCTGGGGTCGCCGGTGTCCCAGTCGGTCGAGTAGCCGACCGCGTTCTTGAGCGGCGCCCAGAAGCTGGGCCAGCCGGTGTGGCTGTCGAACTTGGTGGACGAGGCGAAAAGGTCGAGGTCGCACCCGGCGCACAGGAAGGTGCCCTTGCGGTGCTCGTTCAGCAGGGGTGAGGAGCCGGGCCGCTCGGTGCCCTTTTCGCGCAGGATCCAGAACTGGCCGGGCGTCAGCAGCCTGCGCCATTCGTCCACGCTATGGCGAACCGGATAGGTCGCGGCTTCGGCCTGGCCCGAGCCGCAGGCGGCGAGCGCAAGGGTTGAGCCGGCCCAGCCAAGCAGCACGCGGCGTGAAACGGTGACCTTGTGGTCTGGCATGGCGTGGCTCTCCCCGACTGGCATTCGTCCCTGACATATAAGCATTGCCGCCCCGCACGGCGAGGGGGTCAGGCGGTCCGCGTCTTCGCCTTGCCGCGGACCGGGGCCGGGCCGCTCTTCATCACCTTGCAGCGGAACAGGCGAGAGCCGACCCGCACGAACAGCGCCACCCATGCCGCCTGGTAACCCAGCGCGACGAGGTGCTGGCCAAGCCCCGGCTCCTGCGCCGCCCGCGCCAGCATGGCATAGGGCGAGGAGAACGGGACCAGCGAGGCGGCCTGCTCGATCGGGGCATGGGGCGAGGCCATGGCATAGGAGGCGAAGAAGAACACCACCAGCTGGAGCATGGTCACCGGCATCGACAGGGTCTGCACCTCGCGCACGGTCGAGGCCATCGAGCCGATGGTCAGGAAGACCGAGCCGAGCAGCAGGTAGGCCATGGCGAAATAGACCACGCCGAGCGTGAGGAAGGCCGGCCAGCCCACGGCAGGCGCGGTCAGCTCGGAAAGCGAACGTCCGCCCGCCAGCAGGATCGAGCCGATTGTCGTGCCCCAGACGCAGATGCCGACGAAGGACACCGCCAGCATGGCGAAGAGCTTGCCGAGGAACACCGCGTCCATCGGGATCGCCGCGGCCAGCACCTCGATGATCTTGTTGGCCTTTTCCTCGACCAGGTTGGACAGGACCATGCCCGCCAGCAACATGGTGAGCAGGAACATCACGGTTTGCCCGGCCTGGGCCGTGCGCATCCGGCCGATCCGGTCGTCCGGCGCGCCGACCACGCCGGTGCGGTGTACGGCAACATGCGGGAACTGGCGCGGTGCCTCACCCGCGGCCTCGGCCGCCATCAGCGCCAGCGGTCCGCGCCAGTCGTCGACCAGTTCGGGCGGGCCGGTCAGGACGGGCTTCGCCGGAGAGCCGGTGACGATGGCATTGGCGAGCGCCCGGTTGTCGCTCAGCACGCGCGCGGGGTCAGCCGTTGCCGCCGGGGGATCGAGCACCGCCAGCACCGGCAGCGAATCGTCCAGCGCCTCGTTCAGGCGATTGCGCGCGGAGACCAGCGCGGCCGCATCCGGCGCGGACATGGCCACGCCCAGCACCGGCTGGGCTGCGTTCTGCTCGACCTTCCGGCCGAGCCCGCTGGCGAGCGAGACCACGACCAGCATGAACAGCGGCCCGGCGAGGAAAGCGACGAAGCTGCGCGACCACAGCACGGCCACGAAATCGCGCCGCGCCACGATCAGCGCGGCCGCGAGAATGGAGAGGCGTCCGCCCTTTCGTCCGCCCATCATCGGCTCTCCTCCTCGCCGTTCTCGGCCAGGGCCCGCGCCGCCGCCTCGCCGGCAATGGCCACGAAGGCATCGTGCAGGCCCGCCCGCTCGATCGAGAGCGAGAGGATGCCCGCCTCGCCCTCGATCAGGGCGCGCAGCAGCGGCTCGATCCCGCCGTCGGGCAGGGCGAAAAAGAAATAGGCCGAACCATTGCCCTTGCGCTCGGTCCGCGCATCGGCGGGCAGGGCGGAGCGCCACGGTCCGTCGGCATGACGCGTCTCGAGCCGGACCTGCGCGGGGATACGGTCGCGTGCAAGGTCGACCGGCCCGGCAAACGGCACCTTGCCCCCGGCGATGATCGCGATCCGGTCGCACAGCCGCTCGGCATGAGCGATCACGTGAGTCGAGAAGATCACCGTGGTCCCGCGCTCGACCAGCGAACGCATCATCTTTTCCAGCCGTCCCTGGTTGATCGCATCGAGCCCGGAAAACGGCTCGTCAAAGATCACCAGCCTCGGCTCGTGAACCAGGCAGCTCAGGATCTGTACCTGCTGGGCCATGCCCTTGGACAGCTGGCGGATCTGCCGGTCGGCGGCATGGCCGAGGCCGTGTTCCTCCAGCAGCTGTCGCCCGCGCCGCCGCCCTTCCGGCAGCGGCAGGCCGCGCAGGGCGCCGACGAAGGCGATGGCCTCGACGGCCTTCATTGCCGGATAGAGCCCGCGTTCTTCCGGCAGGTAGCCGATCAGGTGGGAAACGTCGTGTGGGCGCTCCGCGCCCAGCACCCGGCGCACGCCGTCGTCAGGGTCGATGATCCCCAGCAGCATCCGCAAGGTGGTGGTCTTGCCCGCGCCATTAGGGCCGAGCACGCCGTAGATCACCCCTTCGGGCACCGACAGGTCCACCCCGTCGACCGCGGTGAACCCGTCGAACCGCTTGACCAGTCCGCGCGCCTCGATCGCCAGCGGGCGTTCGCCGCCAGCCAATTCCGCGCTCTCAAGCGCGCCGTTGCCGGAGCTGTTCCATTCACCTAGGTCCATGAGCATCTATGTGCGAGCCATTATCCCGTTCGTGAAGAGGTCCTAGGGCGGATTGGTTAAAGATGAAGCCTCGTCTGGCCTGAAACAGGCCCTTTTCGTCGAAGCCCAGCGGCTCGGCTTCGCTGCCTGCGGGATCGCCCCGGCGGGCGACGACCTGCGCCATGCCTCTCGCCTGGGGGACTGGCTCGGCGCCGGGATGCACGGGACGATGGAATGGATGGCCGAGCGCGCCCACCACCGCCGGGGCCCCCAGTCGCTCTGGCCCGAGGCGGAAAGCGTCATCGCGCTGGGCATAAGCTACGCTCCGGCGCGCGATCCGCTCGCTCTGGCCAAGGCGCCCTCGCGCGGGCGGATCTCGGTCTATGCCCAGGGCGCCGACTATCACGACACGGTCAAGCGCACGCTCAAGGCCCTGGCCCGCTGGCTGGTGGCGGAATGCGAAAGGCGCGGGCTCGGCGCGGTCGGGGTCAAGGTCTTCGTCGACACCGCCCCGGTCCCGGAAAAGCCGCTCTCCGCCGCCGCCGGGCTGGGCTGGCAGGGCAAGCACACCAATCTCGTCAGCCGCGATCACGGCTCATGGCTGTTCCTCGGTGCGATCTACACCACCCTCGCGCTCGAACCCGACGTCCCGGCGCGGGACCGCTGCGGCTCGTGCCGCGCCTGCCAGCAGGCCTGCCCCACCGCGGCCTTTCCCGAGCCCTACCGGCTCGACGCCCGACGGTGCCTTTCCTACCTGACGATCGAGCACAAGGGCGCCTGGCCTGAGGAATTCCGCGCCGCCATGGGCAACCGCATCTACGGCTGCGACGATTGCCTCGCCGTCTGCCCATGGAACAAGTTCGCCGCTGAGGGCGCTGCCAACCGCGCCTTCCTCCCCCGCGCCGAACTCACCGCACCGCGCCTTGGCGAACTGCTCGCGCTCGATGACGCGGGCTTCCGTGCCCTCTTCGCCGGCTCCCCGATCAAGCGCATCGGGCGCAATCGCTTCATCCGCAATTGCCTCTATGCGGCAGGCAACAGCGGCGATGCCGCTCTGCTGGCGCAGGTGGCGGGGCTGCGGGACGATCCCGATCCGGTCGTGGCGGATGCGGCGGAATGGGCCGAACAGCGGCTACGCCCGCGCAGCCTGACTTAGGCCGGCATCAGCTCCTTCAGCGGCACCGAGGCATCGGCCAGCTGGGCCGGGTCCACGGCCACGCCGGCTTCGACCAGCTTGCGGCCCTGCACATAGTCCTTGGTCATGTTGACGCAGTCGAGCGCGATGACCTTGCCGTGCTTGAGATAGATCACCGAGAACGAGCGCGTGGCCGGATCGCCGCGCAGCACGGTCTGGTCATAGCCGACCGAGAGCCCGGCGGTCTGCAGGCGCAGGTCATACTGGTTGGACCAGAACCACGGGAAGGCATGGTAGGCCTTCTCCTCGCCGCAGATCGCCTTGGCCACGCTGGTCGCCTGGTCGTTGGCATTCTGGACCGATTCGACCCGCATCACCGCGCCGCCGGCATAGTCGCAGGCGAAGGCGGCGCAGTCGCCCACGGCATAGACGTCGGGCAGCGAGGTGCGGCAGAACTCGTCGACGTCGAGCCCGTTGCCGCCCGCCGCGCCGGCCGCGATCAGCGGGGCGACGGCCGGGACGATGCCGATGCCGACGATCACGGCACTGGCCGGGATCACTTCGCCATCGGCCAGCTTGACCCCGCGCACGCGGCCGTCACCTTCCAGGCTCTCGACCGCCACGCCGGTGCGCAGGTCGACCCCGTGGTCGCGGTGCTCCTTCTCGTAGAAGGCCGAGAGTTCCGGCCCGGCGACGCGCGCCAGCACGCGGGGGAGCGCTTCGAGCAAGGTGACGTGGCAGCCGAGCTTGGTCAGCACAGCGGCTGCTTCCAGCCCGATGTAGCCGCCGCCGATCACGACGATGTTCTTCACCCCGCCATCGATCTCGCCCATCAGCTGGTCGCAGTCGGCGCGGGTGCGCACGGCGTGAACGCCCGCCAGTTCGGCGCCCTTGCACGACAGGCGGCGCGGATCGCCGCCAGCGGCCCAGATCAGCTGGCCATAGGTAAAGGTCTCGCCGTCCGACAGGGTCAGCACCTTGCCCAGCGGGTCGACCGAGGTGACCTCGGTGCCGAGCATCAGGGTCACGCCCTTTTCGCCCCAGAAGTGCGGCGGGCGGATATAGAGCCGCTCGAAGGTCTTCTCGCGGGCGAAATATTCCTTGGACAGCGGCGGACGCTCATAGGGCGGCTCCGGCTCGCGCCCTATCAT
Source organism: Novosphingobium flavum (assembly GCF_014230315.1). Classification (GTDB taxonomy): domain Bacteria; phylum Pseudomonadota; class Alphaproteobacteria; order Sphingomonadales; family Sphingomonadaceae; genus Novosphingobium; species Novosphingobium flavum. The sequence continues at coordinate 389,650 of NZ_JACLAW010000002.1, forward strand.
CGTGATCGTCCCGGCAAAGCCGTTCTGCCGCAGCGCAATCGCCGCCTGGGCCCCGGCATGGCCCGCACCGACGATGACGACATCCGCTCCGCTCATGGCAATTCTCCGCAAGATTTGCCTGCGGCGAAACGCGAAAAGCGGCGGCGCGTCAAGCGCCACCGCTCTCCAGATTGATGCAGGTGAGAATTAATGAATCGCGAAATCAGCCCGGGATGGTGGTCTGGGCCTCACGCCCGTCGCCCTGCGGGGCGGCGAGGATGTCGCGGGTCAGTTCGCCCTTGGCGACGGTGTTGGTCTGTTCGTCACCCACTTGCGAGCGGATGCCCGGGGCCGGGGTGCCGGCGCGGCTGACCGCATTCGATTCGACCGGGCTGCGCGGGGCCGAGCCGCCGAACAGGGCGTCGAGCGTCTGCTGCTGGGCGTTGGTCTCGGTCGGGCGGGGGGCGCCGGGCTTGGGCGGGGTCAGCGCGAAATCGGGCGGGATGACCAGCGGGGCCTGGCGCTGCACGGCGAACTCGTCCGGCCGGGCGCGGTGAATCAGCCCGCCGCCAGAGCCGCAACCGGCAAGCGCCGCCGAGGCCGAGGCGAGAATAAGGATCGAGTGCAACTTGCGCATGGTATCAAGCTCTCCGAGGCATCACGCCGTTTGGCTGCCCGTTTCGTCGCGGTGCTTTTCGCGCGAAAGGAACGAGCGGGCAAGGACAATCACCACGCCGATGCTGATCGCGGCATCGGCCAGGTTGAAGATCTGGAAGGGGCGGAATTCGCCGAAATGGAGGTCGGCATAGTCGACCACGTAGCCGAGCCGCGCCCGGTCCAGGATATTGCCGAGCGCGCCGCCCAGCACCATGCCCAGCGCGGCGATCTCGGCCAGCGCCTTCTCGCGCAGCATCCACACCATCACGCCCAGCGCGATAGCCGCGGTCAGCGCCACCAGCGCCCAGCGCGAGCCGTCGCTCCCGGCGGTGAACAGCGAGAAGGAAACGCCGTAGTTCTGGGCCCAGCGCAGGTCGAAGGCCGGGATCAGTTCGATCACCTGCCGCTCGGGCAGGGCGAACGGACCGATCATCAGCGCCTTGACCAACTGGTCAGCCGCGAACACCAGCCCGGCCACGCCGAAACCGGCGGCGCGCCGCGCGCCGGGCGTCATCAGGCCGCGTCCACTTCCGCCACAACATCGTCGCAGCGCTCGCACAGCGCGCCGTCCTCGCTCACCTCGGGGAGGTGGCGCCAGCAGCGGCCGCACTTGTGGTCGGTGGTGGGGGTGATGGTCACCGTATCGCCCTGCCCGCGCGCGACTTTCGCGGTGATGAACAGCTCGGCCAGATCGCCTTCGGGTGCGCCCGCCGGAACGGTCACTTCGGCCGCCAGGCTCGATCCGATCACCTTGTCGCGGCGCAGCGGCTCGATAGCCTCGGTCACTTCGGTGCGTAGCGCGCGCAGGGCGGCGAAACGCTCACCCAGCACCGGATCGAGGAATTCGCCCGGCAGCGCATGCAGCTCTTCCAGATGGATCGACCCACGCTCGGGGAAGCGGCTGGCCCAGACTTCCTCGGCGGTGAAGACTAGCACCGGCGCGCCATAGCGCACCAGCGCCTGGAACAGCAGGTCGAGCACCGTGCGATAGGCGCGCCGCTTCGGATCGGTCGGCGCGTCGCAGTAGAGGCAGTCCTTGCGGATATCGAAGAAGAAGGCGGACAAGTCCTCGTTGCAGAACTCGATCAGGGCGCGGGTATATTCGTTGAAATCGAAGTCCGCGATTGCGCGGCGCAACGTGGCGTCCAGCTCGGCCAGCCGGTGCAGCACATAGCGCTCCAGCTCGGGCATCTCGCCATGGGCCACGCCTTCCGCCGCAAAGTCGAAGCTGTCGAGCGCGCCGAGCAGGTAGCGGAAGGTGTTGCGCAGCTTGCGGTACTGGTCGGCCACGCCCTTGAGGATCTCGTCCCCGATGCGGTGGTCCTCGGTATAGTCGACCGAGAGCGCCCAGAGGCGGACGATGTCGGCGCCGTAAGTCTCCATCACCTTGATCGGGTCGACCGTGTTGCCGAGGCTCTTGGACATCTTCATGCCCTTCGAATCCATCGTGAACCCGTGAGTCAGCACCGCCTTGTACGGCGCCCGGCCGCGCGTCGCGCAGCTTTCCAGCAGCGAGGACTGGAACCAGCCGCGATGCTGGTCCGACCCTTCGAGGTAAAGGTCGGCCGGGGGCTGGGTGTAGCCCGCCGGGCGGAGCAGTTCCGACCAGCGTCCGCTTTCGAGCACGAAGGCATGGGTCGAACCCGAATCGAACCACACGTCGAGAATGTCGGCCACGCGCTCATAGTCGGCGGCGTCATACTTGTCGCCCAGCAGCGCCTGCGCCGCCGCATCGGACCAGGCATCGACGCCCTTTTCGCGCACGGCCGCGACGATCCGGGCATTGACCTCGGCATCGACGAGGTACTGCCCGCTCTTGCGCTCGACAAACAGGGTGATCGGCACGCCCCAGGCGCGCTGGCGCGAAAGCACCCAGTCCGGGCGGCCCTCAACCATCGAGCCGATCCGGTTGCGCCCCTTGTCGGGCACGAAGCGGGTCTCGGCGATGGCGTGGAGCGCAAGGTCACGCAGGGTTTCGCCCTCGCCTTGGCTTGCGCGGATGCCGGCCTCGGTCGCGCAAAGCGCGGTCTGGCGGTCGATCTTCTTGTCCATCGGCACGAACCACTGCGGGGTGCAGCGGAAGATCACCTTGGCCTTCGAGCGCCACGAGTGCGGGTAGCTGTGCTTGTAGTCGGCGCTGGCGGCCAGAAGCCCGCCCGCTTCGCGCAGGGCGGTGCAGATCGGCCCGTCCGGCGCGTTGAACTTCGGGTTGATCACCGAGCCTTCGCCGCCCAGCCACAGCCAGTCGGCGCGGTACTTGCCGTCGCCCTCCACCGCGAAGACCGGGTCGATCCCGTGGGCCTTGCACAGCAGGAAGTCGTCCTCGCCGTGATCCGGCGCCATGTGGACGAGGCCCGTGCCCGATTCGGTGGTAACGAAATCGCCCGGCAGGAACGGACGCGGCTTGGCGAAGAACCCGCCGCATACGCTCATTGGATGCTTGGCAATTGTCCCGGCCAGTTCCGCGCCCTTGAAGCGCTTGGTGACCTCGATCTCCACGCCAGAGATTTTCTCGCCGTCAATCTCGCCAGCTGCTTTCAGGCGACCGACAAATTGTTCGAGCAAAGCCTCAGCGACAACAACAGGGAAGCCGTAAAGACCATCGAACGGGCTATTCGGAACAGCGGCCTTGAGGAATGCCAGCACATACTCAACCTCCGGCCCATAGGCCAAAGCCTGATTGGTCGGGATCGTCCACGGCGTCGTCGTCCAGATCACCGCATGGGCGCCCTTCAGCGCTTCAATCGGCGATTCCACGATCTCAAAGGCGATATCGACCTGCGTCGAGACGATATCCTCGTATTCCACCTCGGCCTCGGCCAGCGCGGTCTTTTCGACCGGGCTCCACATCACCGGCTTGGCCCCGCGATAGAGCTGGCCGCTCGTGGCAAACTTGAGCAGTTCACCGACGATCGTCGCTTCCGCCTGGAAGTCCATCGTCAGATAAGGATTGTCCCAGTCCCCGTTGACGCCGAGGCGCTTCAACTGCTCGCGCTGGGTGTCGACCCACTTCTGGGCATAGGCGCGGCACTCGGCCCTAAACTCGACCGGGTCGACCTCGTCCTTGTTGAGCTTCTTCTTGCGGTAAAGCTCCTCGACCTTCCATTCGATCGGCAGGCCGTGGCAATCCCACCCCGGAACATAGGGCGCGTCCTTGCCGAGCAGGCTCTGCGTGCGCACCACCATGTCCTTGAGGATGTGGTTCAGCGCGTGGCCGACGTGAATGTCGCCGTTCGCATAGGGCGGGCCGTCATGCAGGATGAACTTTTCCCGGCCGCTGCGCGCTTCGCGCAGCTTGCCGTAAAGCCCCTCGCCCAGCCAGCGCGCGAGAATGCCCGGCTCCTTCTGGGGAAGGCCCGCCTTCATCGGAAAATCGGTCTTCGGGAGGAAGACGGTCGAACGGAAATCGCGCTGCTCGGTCATGACCGGCGGGCCTTAGCGGCAGCGGGGGATTCCTGCAAATGCGCGATGCGTTACTCGGCCCGCTTGCGCCGCGCCTCCAGCGCCTTGGCCAACTCCTGCTCCTCCAGCGGCGTGCGCCTGTTGAAGTCCGGGCGCAGGGCCGGGCCGACCGCCCAGATATCCTCGACCATGACATAGCCGGTATAGCTGACCGGGATCGCGCCGATCTGCTCGGGGAGCTGCAGGCCCGCGCCGCCGGGGCCCGTCATCACCACTTTCGCGCCCACATTGGCCATCCGCGCCTGAACCCGGTCAGGCCAGCCGGCAAAGGACCAGGCCTTGTCGCTCGGCACGACCAGCGTCTGGCCCTTGCAAATGGCGGGTGTCAGGCCGAGCCAGCCCTGCCAGCGATAGGCGGCCGAGCATTGCGCGGCGCGGGTGCGGTCCCACAGCCAGGCCTCGGGCCAGGCCTTGCGGATCGGGGCAAGGTCGGCGGCGAGACCGCGAAAGCCGTCGCCCACGGTGAGCGGATCGCGCCTCACCGCGCGCAGCGTTTCCACCAGTTGCGCGCCCGCGCGGGGATCGGCGGGAAGGTCGAACAGCATCGGCTTGTCGGGCAGCAGGGCCAGCACTTCCTCCAGCCGCGGGATCGCGCCCACCGCGCGGCCCCGGAAGGGGAAGGTCTTGCCGCCATCGGCGCTATAGCCATGCCCGGCATCGAGCGCGGCGATTTCGGCCAGCGTATGCTCGCCCACCGTGCCCTGTCCGTCCGTGCGGCAGGACAGGTCTGCGCCGGGCAGGAGGACAAGGTGCCCGTCGCGCGTCACCTGCAGGTCGAGCGTGACCATCTGTGCGCCCATCCGCCCGGCCGCGACCATCCCGCTCTTCGTATCGGCCAGATAGTCGTGCAGCGGCGGCTCGATCGCGGGGCAGGGGCCGCCGCCCGCCGCAACCGGGTGGACGCCGCCGATCGCGACCAGCCGAACCCGGCCCGGCGGCGCATCGGCCAGCCAGCTTGCATTGATGAAGGTCAGGGCCAGGATGGCCAGGGCGCCGAGGAATGCCGCGACCCGCAGCGCCCGGCTCACGCGAGCAGGGCCCTTGCCGCTTCGCAATCCCGCCCGATCTGGGCGATCAGCGCGTCCAGTCCGTCGAATTTCTGTTCGGGCCGGATGTAGTGGTGCAGTTCCACCTCGATCTCCTGTCCGTAAAGGTCGCCGGAAAAAGCGAAGAAATGGGGTTCGAGCAATTCCTTGGGCGGATCGAACATGGGCCGCACGCCCAGATTGGCCACGCCGTCCACCATTTGTCCGCCCGCAAGCCGGCCGCGCACGGCGTAGATGCCGTATTTCGGGCGCAGGTAATGCCACAGCGGCAGGTTGGCGGTGGGATAGCCGATGGTCCGCCCCAACTTGTCGCCGGACTGGACCACGCCGCGAATCGCAAAGGGCCGGGTCAGCAGGCGGCTGGCCTCGGCGCAGTCTCCGGCCTGCAGCGCGTTGCGGATGCGGGTGGAGGAGACCGGCGCGTCTCCATCGAGCACGGGAGGAACCGCGCGCGCGCCGATCCCGAAGCGCGCGCCCGCCTCGGCCAGCGTCGCGGCCGAGCCGCTGCGCCCGCTGCCGAAGGTGAAGTCCTCACCAGTGACCACCCCGGCCAGACCCAGCTTGGCGTGAAGGAACTGCTCGATCCACTGCGGCCCGGTCAGGGCAGCCATTTCGGCATCGAAGGCGATCACCAGCATGGCGTCGGCCCCGGCGGCGGCGAACAGCTCGGCGCGCTGGTCCATCGAGGTCAGGCGAAACCAAGGGGCTTGCGGCACGAAGAAACGGCGCGGGTGCGGCTCGAACGTGGCGAAGATCGCCGGGCGTCGCTCGGCACGGGCCCAGCGGACGGCCTCGGCCACCACGGCCTGGTGGCCCTTGTGCAGCCCGTCGAAATTACCGAGCGCGAGGATGCCGCCGCGCAGCGCCTCGGGAAAAGGCTCGTTGCTGTTGAGGCGGATCATGGCGCGGCGCGCTCCAGCGTCACGAAGGCATAGCCCGGCCGGGTGCCCTCGGCGTCATGTTCCTCGCGGGCAGTCTCGCGCCAGCCTGGCCCAAGCGGCGGCATCACCGTGTCGCCGGCGATCTCGGCATGAACCTCGGTCAGCTCCAGCCGCGCGGCGCGGGGCAGGGCGAGGGCGAAGATCTCCGCTCCGCCGATCACCGCCACCTCGCCTTCGCCCGCCAGGGCGAGCGCCGCATCGAGATCATGCACGACTTCCGCGCCCTCGGCCCGCCATGCCCGGTCGCGGGTCAGGACGATGTGGCGGCGCCCGGGCAGAAGGCCGGGCAGCGAATCGAACGTGCGCCGCCCCATGATCATCGGCCGGCCCATGGTCAGGGCCTTGAACCGCTTGAGGTCGGCCGGGATGTGCCAAGGCAGGGCGCCGTCTACGCCGATCACGCCGTTTCGCGCGGCGGCCACGATCAGGAAAAGCCCGCCCGACATCACGCCAGCAGCAGGCGCGTCACATGGCCCATCTTGCGGCCGGGCCGCGCCGCCGCCTTGCCATAGAGATGCAGGTGATTGGCCGGGTCGGAAAGGATCGCCGGCCAGTCGTGCGCGGCATCGCCGATCAGGTTGTCCATCACCACCCCGCTCGCGGCGAGGCGGGTATCGCCCAGCGGCAAGCCGCAGATCGCGCGAACATGGTTCTCGAACTGGCTGGTGATTGCGCCCTCGATGGTCCAGTGCCCCGAATTGTGGACGCGCGGCGCCATCTCGTTGAACACCGGGCCTTCGTCCGTCGCGAAGAATTCCAGCGTCAGCACGCCGACATAGCCGAGCGCATCGGCCACCTGGCGGGCCAGCGCCCGCGCGGCCGCGACTTCGGCCGAGACGATCGCCGAAGCCGGAATGGTCGACCGCGCGAGAATTCCGCTCTCGTGCACGTTTTCCGCCGAATCCCAGAAGCGCACGTCGCCATCCGGCGCCCGGCACAGGATCACAGAGAACTCGGCGGAGAAGGTGACGAAACCCTCGTAAATCAGGGGCGTGCCGTCCGGCAGGTCAAGCGCCTCGGCCTCCTCGCGTGAGGAAATGCGCCACTGGCCCTTGCCGTCATAGCCGTCGCGCCGGGTCTTGAGGATGCCCGGCGCCCCGATCGCGTCGACCGCGGCGAGCAGGTCCGCCTTGCCGTCCACCGCCATGAACGGGGCCGGGCGTCCGCCCAGCTCGCTGACGAAGGTCTTCTCGCTCAGCCGGTCCTGCGCCACTTCCAGCGCCCGCGCGCCCGGCAGCAGCGGCGTTGCGGCCAGCGCCGCAAGCGGCGCCACCGGCACGTTCTCGAACTCGTAGGTCACCACCGCGCAGTCGGCGGCGAAGCGGGCAAGAGCCTCGGCATCGTCGTATTCGGCCTGGGTGAAGGCGCTGCACACCTCGGCCGCCACCGATTCGGCTTCAGGGGCATAGACATGGCAGCGGTAGCCGAGCTGGGCCGCGGCCATGGCGATCATCCGCCCGAGCTGGCCGCCGCCAAGGATCCCGATCGTCTCTCCGGGCGGAATCATCGTCTCAGCTGGGCCTTTCCGCCACGCTCGCGGTCTGCTTCGCGCGGAAATCCTTGAGCCGTTCGGCAAGGGCCTCGTCGCTCGTCGCCAGGATCGCGGCCGCCAGCAGCCCCGCATTGACCGCGCCGGCTTCGCCGATCGCGAGGGTGCCGACCGGGATTCCGGCGGGCATCTGCACGATCGAGAGCAGACTGTCCTGCCCCGAAAGCGCGCGCGACTGCACCGGCACGCCCAGCACCGGCAAGTGCGTGAGGCTGGCGACCATGCCCGGCAGGTGCGCCGCGCCGCCGGCCCCGGCGATGATCACCTTGAAGCCGTCGTCCGCCGCGCCCTTGGCGAAGTCAAACAGGCGCTCGGGTGTGCGGTGGGCCGAGACAATCCGCACGTCGGTCTCGACGCCCAGTTTCTCCAGCACCTCGGCGCCGCCCTTCATCGTCGCCCAGTCGGACTGGCTGCCCATGACGATAGCAACCGGCGCGCCCATCTCAGCGCTCCGACAGGTAGTAGCGCTCGAGCGCGACGAGGTTCTCGTCAAGCTCGAAGACGATCGGCTGGCCGGTCGGGATTTCCAGCCCGGTGATGTCGGCATCGGCGATGTTCGACAGGTGCTTGACCAGCGCCCGCAGCGAATTGCCGTGCGCCGCGATCAGCACGGTCTCCCCCGCGCGCAGTTCAGGGGCGATCGCCGCTTCGTAATAGGGCAGGACTCGGGCGATCGTGTCCTTCAGGCTCTCGGTATTGGGAATGGCGATTCCGGCATAGCGTGCGTCGCCGCCAAGGTCGTACTGGCTGCCGGCTTCGAGCACCGGCGGCGGAATGTCGAACGAACGGCGCCAGATCTTGACCTGCTCGTCGCCGTGCCTTGCCGCCGTCTCGGCCTTGTCGAGCCCGGTCAGCCCGCCATAGTGCCGCTCGTTGAGCCGCCAGTCCTTGGTTTCCGGGATCCACAGGCGGCCCGCCGCCTCGAGGGCGAAATGCAGGGTCCTGATCGCGCGGGTCTGGATCGAGGTGAACGCCACCGTCGGCAGCACGCCCTTTTCGGCCAACAGTTGACCCGCGGCGATGGCTTCGGCCTCGCCCTGCGCGGTCAGGTCGACGTCCCACCAGCCGGTGAAGCGGTTTTCGAGGTTCCACTGGCTCTGGCCATGGCGAACAAGAATCAAGCGCGGCACGGGTATCCAGGCTCCCTGTCGGTCTATCGATAAAGTCGGCTGCCCCTAGCGGCTGGGGCTCTGTTTGGGAAGGGGCGCGCCCGATTCGCCGTCGGTTTCGGAGGCATCCGGGTCGCCCGCGTCCTCTCCGGCGCCCATTGCGCGGGCCTGGGCCTTCCTGCGCCGCAGGTTCTCGCGCAGTTTCGCCGCCAGCCGCTCCTCGCGGCTCATCTCGCTGTGTCCGCCCATTGCCACTCCCTGCCAAGCCGATCCGGCGCAGGCAAGTGGCGGACTTCATTTCCGCCGCTTGACAAACCCGCCACCCCCAGCCAATAGCGCCGCCTCGCCCAGAGGTACGGCCTCTACGGCGCGGCGGAAATGGTGTGCTGCTGTAGCTCAGTGGTAGAGCGCATCCTTGGTAAGGCTGAGGTCGGGAGTTCAATCCTCCCCAGCAGCACCATTTCCCGCCCGGTTTCGACGAACCGGCCTCCAAAGGCGTCCGCATGACGGAACGCCCTTTGTTTTCAGCCATTTGGATCTCGTACCCCGTGCAATTGCACCAAGGAGAGATCATCATGAGCATCGAAGGCAAGGCCAAGGAAGCCGCCGGCTATCTCAAGGAAGAAGCCTACGAACACGGCAAGTCTGCGGAAAGCCGGCAGAAGGCCCAGGAAGGCCGCGACCTGCGCAATGAGGGCCGCATTGAAGACGGCAAGGCACCCAAGACCGCCAAGCCCGGCACCGGGGCCTGAATCTTCCTTCATCAACGCCGCAAGGGGCGCCGTTCCATCCGGGACGGCGCCCATCTTGCATCTGCGAGCGCAATCCGGAACCAGCCTTGTGTCTCGCCGGTTGAATGGCGATGACCACGCTCACGCCTGACAGCCGCTGGCTGCACCTCGCCTTCGATTCCTGGCTGCTCGCTTGCGACGCCGCCCTGGTGATCTGGCTCCGTTTGGGCCGGCTCGCGCTGATGGACAAGGCGGCCCTTGCCGAAGGCGAACTGATGGTCGGCGAAAAGCTCGAAGCCGTCTGGCAGCTGCAATGGCGGGCTCTGACCGGCCAGCTCGGCACCAGCCAGCCGGCCATCGCCCGCCGCAGCGTGGCGCACTACCGCCGAAAAGTCACCGCCAATCGGCGGCGCCTTGGCGCCTAGGCCGTAAACTCACAAACGGCGCGACTGAGGTTTGAGGCAAAAGGGCCGAGGCGACGCTGCGATCGGCCCTTTTGGTCAAATCCCTCCGGGACGCGGAAATGGCTTCCATCTCGGCCAAACCCGCCCTTGGAAAGGCAACCAGCCTTCCCGGCGGGCGGCTTCGCCCGATATGTCAGCCATTTCGGCGCCTCAGCCGCGCCGTTTATGAGTTTACGGCCTAGATCGCGCTGACGAAGGCGGCGAGGTATTCGGCCAGCGCCTTGCGTGCAGCCTCGTCGACCAGATTGCCATCCCCGTCGAACAGTTTGCCCGCGTGGCTGACATAGTGCTTGCGGCCGAACCACGGCCGCGTGCCGAGCGTGCGCAGCACCGGCAGCCAGGCTTCCTGCGCGAGGATCGTGCCGAACCCGCCCGGCGATGCGCCGACCAGAGCCGCTGCCTTGCCGGCAAAGACCCGCGCCGAATCCGCCGGGGGCCGGCTCATCCAGTCGATCGCGTTCTTGAGCACGCCGGGCAGCGAATTGTTGTATTCGGGCGTGGCCAGAAGCAGTCCGTCCGCCCCGGCCAGCGCCTCCTTGAGCACGGCCACGCTGTCCGGCACGCCGATTGCGGCCTCCTCGTCGGCGTCGTAGAGCGGCACACTGCGGATCGAATGGACCTCGAGGGTCGAACCCTCCGGCATCAGTTCCGCCGCCGCGCGCAGCAGGCCCGAATTGTAGGAGCCTGCCCTGAGCGAGCCGCCGATTCCGATCAGTCTTGCCATGATTCAGGCCCTCAAGTCCGCCCATTCCGGATGACGCCGGAACTGCGCCTCGACAAAGGAGCAGCGCGGCTCGATCTTGTAGCCCTTCTCACGCGCATCGGCCACCAGCCTCTCGACCAGCCGCCGGGCGATGCCGCGCCCTTCCAGCGGGCGCGGGACCAGCGTGTGATTGGCCGAACGCACCGGCCCGTCGGGGCCGTCATGCTCGGTCCACGTCATGCGGCTGATCGCCTCGCTGCCGGCCACTTTCGCATGATATTCGCCCGCGCGGCCCTGATCGATCGCCACGATCTCGATCTCCAGCGCCTTGTTGCCGTTGCTCGCATTCATTGCCTTGCTGCTCCTGTCTACGCCAAAGCGCGGTCTTGACCCCGCGCCCGCCTTGGGCAATCCGCCAGCAGGTCATGCCGTTCCCCGCCCCTGACGAAACGCCCGCCGTCCCCGTTCAGGGCCGGCTGGTCGCGGCCTTCGTGCTGGTCGCCCTGATCTGGGGATCGACCTGGTTCGTTATCAAGGACCAGGTCAGCGCCGTGCCTCCGGGCTGGACCATCACCTGGCGCTTTGCCGTCGCCACCGCCGGCTGCTTCCTGCTCGCCCTCGCCCGGCGCGACGCCCTGCGCCTGCCGCCCGGCGCGCAGCGCCTCGCCGTGTTGGTCGGGCTTTTCCAGTTCTGCGGCAATTTTCAGTTCGTCTACCGCGCGGAGCAGCACATCACCTCGGGCATCGTCGCCGTGCTCTATGCCCTCCTGATGGTCCCCAACGCGGTGCTCGCCCGGATCTTCCTTGGCCAGAAGCTGACCGGGCGCTTCCTCGCCGGCTCGGCCGTCGCGCTTGGCGGGATCGCCCTGCTCCTCGCGCATGAACTGCGCGTAGCCCCGGTCCAGTCCGCCGCCCTGCTCGGCATCGGCTTCACCCTCCTAGGCCTCACCTGCGCCTCGCTGGTCAACGTGATGCAGGGCGCCCGCACCGTGCGCGCCGTCCCCGCCGTGCCGATGCTGGCCTGGGCCATGCTCTGGGGCACGCTGATCGACGCGGTCCTCGCCCTCGCGCTCGACGGCGCCCCGCGCTTCGATCCCCGCCCGGCCTACTGGGGCGGGGTGCTTTATCTGGGGCTCGTCGGCTCGGTCCTGACCTTCCCGCTCTATTTCGAGCTGATCCGCCGCTGGGGTGCCGGCCGCGCCGCCTACAACGGGGTCGCCACCCCGGTAATCGCCATGCTGCTGTCCACCCTGTTCGAGGGCTACCGCTGGACCGCGCTGGCGGTTGGCGGATCGCTTCTTGCGCTGGCCGGGTTGCTGGTGGCCCTGTCGGGGCGGGAAAAGGCCTGAGATCACTCGCCCTCAAGAATTGCCCGCAGCCCTGCGCGGTAATCCGCAAATCTTGGCGCCCAGCCGAGCACGCGCTTGGCCTTGCCGTTCGCCACGCGGCGGTTCTCCGCATAGAAGGCCCGCGCCATGGGCGAGAGACCGGCCTCGTCGAGCGTCATCAACGGGGGCTGGGGCAGCCGAAGCAAGCGGCAGGCCTCCTCGATCACCGCGTTCTGCGAACAGGGCGCATCGTCGGCAAGATTGTAGGCCCCGGCCGGCCCCTCCAGCGCCGCCAGCACCCCGCTGGCGATATCCTCCACGTGGACCCGGCTGAACACCTGCCCGGCAAGGTCGATCCGGTGGGCCTTGCCCTCGCGCGCCCGGTCCAGCGCGCTGCGGCCCGGGCCGTAGATCCCCGGCAGGCGCAGCACCCGCGCCCCGCGCGCCAGCCAGTCCGCATCGCAGTCCGCCCGCGCGGTGCGGCGGCCGCGCCCGACCGGCGCGCTCTCGTCGACCCAGGCCCCACCCGCATCGCCGTAGACCCCGGTCGAGGAGAGATAGCCCAGCCACGGCTGGCGCAGCGCATCGCCATAGCGCTCCAGCACCGGGTCCAGCCCCTCGCCCGATGGGGGCGCCGAGGACAGCACGGCCTCGGCATCGGCCAGGGCCATGCGCACAGTCCCCTCGTCGTCGAACGCGAGCGTGCCGGCCCGTCCCGTGGAAACCACTTCCCAACCGCGCGTTTCGAGGGCCCGGGCGATGAAACCCGCCGAATACCCCAGCCCGAAGATGACCATCCGCTTCATCCGGTCATGGTCACAGGTAGCAATCCGCGCCGCAACCGATAATAAGGTACCCATGGATATTGCCAGCAGACCGTCCGAGCCCGCCGAGAACACCGCGGTTGCCAATGCCGCGCCGCCGCCCGCCGCGCCGGCGGTGATCCGGCGAGAGGATTACACCCCGCCGGCCTGGCTGGTGCCCGAGGTCTCGCTCGATTTCGCGCTGGGGGTCGACGGCACGAGGGTCGTTTCCGACCTGCTGGTGCGGCGCAATGCCCCCGGCCAGCCGCTGCGCCTTTCGGGCGACGGGATCGCCGCGCGAGAAGTGCTGGTCGATGGCCGCCCGTCCAATCACTGGCGGATGGAGGGGGCGGATCTCGTCATCGACCTCGAGGGCGACGAACACCGCGTCTCGATCGAAACCGCGCTCAACCCGGCCGCCAATTCGCAGCTGATGGGGCTCTATGCCTCGAACGGCATGCTCTGCACCCAGTGTGAGGCCGAGGGTTTCCGCCGCATCACCTTCCACCCCGACCGGCCCGACGTGCTCTCGGTCTACCGCGTCAGGATGGCGGGCCCCAAGGCCGATTTCCCGATCCTGCTCTCCAACGGCAACTGCGTGGCGAGCGGCGAGGGGCCCCCGAACGAGAACGGCGAGGACACGCACTGGGCCGAATGGCACGATCCCTGGCCCAAGCCGTCCTACCTCTTCGCCCTGGTCGCGGGCGATCTCGTCGCCACGTCGGACAGCTTCACCACGATGAACGGGCGCAAGGTCGATCTCAACATCTGGGTCCGCCCGGGGGACGAGAGCCGTACCCACCATGCCATGCGCTCGCTGATCAACTCGATGAAGTGGGACGAGGAAGCCTTCGGCCGCGAGTACGATCTCGACCTGTTCAACATCGTCGCCGTGTCCGATTTCAACATGGGCGCGATGGAGAACAAGGGCCTCAACGTCTTCAACACGCGCTATGTCCTCGCCGATCCGGAAACGGCGACCGATGGGGATTATGACGCGGTCGAGGGGGTGATCGGCCACGAATACTTCCACAACTGGTCGGGCAACCGGATCACCTGCCGGGACTGGTTCCAGCTCTCCCTCAAGGAAGGCTTCACCGTGCTGCGCGACCAGATGTTCAGCGCGGCGATGGGCTCGGAGCCGGTCAAGCGGATCGAGGACGTCCGCGTTCTGCGCGCGGCCCAGTTTCCCGAGGATTCGGGCCCGCTGGCCCATCCGATCCGCCCCGATTCCTATCAGGAAATCTCCAACTTCTACACGGCCACGGTCTACAACAAGGGCGCCGAGGTGATCCGCATGATGCGGAGCATGGCGAATTTCGGGGCGGGGGCCGACCGCTTCCGCAAAGGCACCGACCTCTACTTCGACCGGCACGACGGCGAGGCGGCAACCTGCGAGGATTTCGTCAAGGCGATCGAGGACGGCGCCGGGCTGGACCTCACCCGGTTCCGCCTGTGGTATTCGCAGGCCGGCACGCCGCGCGTCACCGCCCGCCTTGCGCATGAAGGCGATGTCGCCACGCTTCACCTCACCCAGGAGGTGCCGCTCACCCCGGGGCAGGCTTCCAAGCAGCCGATGCCGATCCCGCTGCGCCTTGCCCTGTTCGACCGCGCGAGCGGAAAGCACGGCGGCGAACAGCTCGTGGTGCTCGACCAGGCCGAGGCGAGCTTCACCTTCCCCGGCCATGCCGAGGCCCCGGTCCTCTCGCTCAACCGCGGCTTTTCCGCGCCGGTCGCGATCGACGCGGCCACGTCGCAGGAAGACCTCGTCTTCCTCGCCGCGCATGACGATGATCCCTTCGCCCGCTACGAGGCGCTGCAGAGCCTGATCGTCCGCCACCTCGTCGCCGCCGCTGCGGAGGAGCTGTCGGATGACGAGCGCTTCACCGGCCGCCACGCCATCGCCTCGGCCATCGCCGCCGTGCTCGACGACACCGCGCTCGACGACCTGATGCGCGGCGAACTGCTGATCCTGCCGGGCGAGGGCTATCTCGCCGAACAGTTCGCCCAGGCCGACCCCACCGCCATCCGGCGCGAGCGCGAAGGGCTCAAGGGCTGGCTTGCCCAGGCCCTGCTCGCCCGCTTCACCGCGCTGCACGACCGCGCCAGCGCCGTGCCCTTCTCGCTCGAGGCCGCCGCACGCGGCGCCCGCAAGGTCAAGACCCAGGCACTGGTCTATCTCGCCGCCGGTGCCCCCGAGGAAGCCGCCCGCCGCGCCGCCGCGCAGTACGACGCGGCCGACAACATGACCGACCGGCAGGGCGCGCTGATGACCCTGTGCGGGCTCGATACGCCCGGCCGGGCCGAGAAGCTGGCCGATTTCCACGCGCGCTACGCCGGCAATGCGCTGGTGATCGACAAGTGGTTCTCGCTTCAGGCCGGCTCGCTCCACGGCGACGCGCTGGCCCACGTCAAGGCGCTGGCCGATCACCCCGATTTCACCCTCGGCAACCCCAACCGGGTGCGTTCGCTCTACATGGCCTTCGCCGCCAACCCGGCCGCCTTCCACGATCCTTCGGGCGAGGGCTACCGGATCATCGCCGACCTGATTCTCGCGCTCGATCCGATCAACGCGCAGACGGCGGCCCGCTTCGTCCCGTCGCTCGGCCGCTGGCGGCGGATCGAACCGGCCCGCGCGGCGATGATGCGCGCCGAGCTCGAACGGATCGCCGCGGCGCCCAGCCTGTCGCGCGATACCTTCGAGCAGGTCACGCGGAGCCTCGGATAAGGCCCTTGGCTGACGCGCCCGAAGTCCTCACCGCCAAGGCCCTCGCCGGCACCCGCCACGGCTTCCTCGGCCGCACCGGCGGGGTCTCGACCGGCGTGGTCGCGGGTCTCAACGTCGGCCTCGGCGCGGGCGACGACGGCGCGGCCGTGGCCGAAAACCGGCGCCGCGCGGTCGATGCCGTGGCGCCCGGCGCGCGGCTGGTCACGGTCTACCAGATTCACTCGCCCACTTGCGTGACCGTGGCCGATCCGTGGGATGAAACCAGCCGGCCCGAAGCCGATGCCCTTGTCACCGACCGGCCCGGTCTGGTCCTCGGGATCGTCACCGCCGACTGCGCGCCGATCCTCTTCGCCGATGTCGCGGCCGGGGTGATCGGCGCGGCCCATGCCGGGTGGAAGGGGGCCTTCACCGGGGTCGCCGAATCCACCGTTGCGGCGATGGAGGCGCTCGGCGCCCGGCGCGAGCGGATCGCCGCCGCTATCGGCCCGTGCATCTCGCAAGCGAGCTACGAGGTCGACGAGGGCTTTCGCGCCCGCTTTATAGAGCAATCGCCCGAAAGCGAGCGCTTCTTCGCGCCGGGGCGCCCGGGCCACTGCCACTTCGCGCTCGAATCCTACGTTGCCGACCGGCTGGCGCGGGCCGGCGTCGCCACGATCGCGCCGCTCGCCGCCGATACCTGCTCCCAGCCCGCCCGGTTCTATTCCTACCGCCGCTCGACCCTGGCCGGAGAACCCGCCTACGGGCGGCAGTTTTCCCTGATCGCGCTGGGCTGAACCGGGTGCCGAACCCGGCTGGAAGCCGACCGCCATTGCAGCGCAAAAAGGCGGTTGGCAGGGCTTGCTTTCGCGTCTATCAGGCCGCCAAGTCGGCACCGGGAGCGGCTGGATGGGCCATGCCCGACACGCCGCCATGGGGGATTTCCTGGCAGGCACGACGATTAGGGGTTTCCATGCCCACGTCCGGCATCGTGCCGGGTGCGGGTCGATAAAGCAGGGCAAGGTCAACCATGTCAGATCATGCGGGCACTGAAGCCGTTCTTCCCGAAGGAGAAGGCGTGCGGCGGCGCGATTTCATCAATATCGCCGCGGTCAGCGCCGCGGGCGTCGGCGGCGTGATCACGCTGCTGCCGCTGATCAGCCAGATGGCCCCCTCGGCCGACGTTCTGGCCGAAAGCTCGACCGAGATCGACATCAGCGCGATCCAGCCGGGCCAGGCGATCAAGGCGGTCTTCCGCAAGCAGCCGGTCTTCGTGCGCAACCTCACGCCCAAGGAAATCTCGGAAGCCGAAGCGGTCGACGTTTCGTCGCTGCGCGATCCGCAGACCCTCAAGGAGCGGACCAAGGCAGGCAAGGAAAACTGGCTGATCACCATGGGTGTCTGCACCCACCTCGGTTGCGTGCCGCTCGGCGCCGGCGAGGGTGAGGTGAAGGGCGAGTTCGGCGGCTATTTCTGCCCCTGCCATGGCTCGGTCTACGATACCGCCGCCCGTATCCGTAAGGGCCCCGCGCCCAAGAACCTGCAGGTTCCGGAATACGCCTTCACTACCGACACTGTCGTCAAGATCGGCTGAGGCACACCACCATGAGCTTCCCTTGGGCCAACGAATACAAGCCGTCCCATCCGCTGATGCAGTGGATGGACGAGAAGCTGCCTCTGCCGCGCTTCGTCTACAACGCCGTCGGCGCCGGCTACCCGGTTCCGCGTAACCTCAATTACGCGTGGAACTTCGGCGTCCTGGCAGGCTTCTGCCTCGCGCTGCAGATCGTCACCGGCGTGATCCTCGCCATGCACTACGCCGCCAACACCGGCGTGGCGTTCGACTCGGTCGAACACATCATGCGCGACGTGAACTGGGGCTGGATGCTGCGCTATGCGCACGCCAACGGCGCCTCGGCCTTCTTCGTCGTCGTCTATGTCCACATCTTCCGCGGGTTCTTCTACGGCTCCTACAAGGCGCCGCGCGAGATGATCTGGCTGCTCGGCGTCGTGATCTTCCTGCTGATGATGGCCACGGCCTTCATGGGCTACGTGTTGCCGTGGGGGCAGATGTCGTTCTGGGGCGCCCAGGTCATCACCGGCCTGTTCTCGGCGATCCCGCTGGTCGGCGATCCGCTGCACACCTGGCTGCTCGGCGGCTTCGCGCCCGACAATGCGGCGCTCAACCGCTTCTTCTCGCTGCACTTCCTGCTGCCCTTCGTCATCGCCGGCGTGGTCATCCTCCACATCTGGGCGCTGCACATCCCCGGCTCGTCGAACCCGACTGGCGTGGAAGTGAAGCAGGAATCCGACACCGTTCCCTTCCACCCGTACTACACGGCGAAGGACGGCTTCGGCCTCGGCGTCTTCCTCATCGGTTACTGCGCCCTGCTGTTCTTCTTCCCGAACGCGCTCGGCCACCCGGATAACTACATCCCGGCCAACCCGATGCAGACCCCGGCGCACATCGTTCCCGAATGGTACTTCTGGCCGTTCTATGCGATCCTGCGCGCCTTCACCCAGGACTTCCTGTTCATTCCGGCCAAGCTGATGGGCGTGCTCGCCATGTTCAGCGCGATCCTGGTGTGGTTCTTCCTGCCCTGGCTCGATCGCTCGCCGGTCCGCTCGGGTCACTTCCGCCCGACCTTCCGCAAGTTCTACTACGCGCTGATCGTCGATGCGCTGGTGCTGGGCTATTGCGGCGGTTCGCCGGCAGAAGAACCCTTCGTGATGATCAGCCAGATCGCGGCGATCTACTACTTCGCCCACTTCCTGATCATCCTGCCGATCGTTTCCGCGATCGAACGGCCCGATCCGCTGCCCTTCTCGATCACCGAAGCCGTGCTCGGCTCGGACGAGACGGCCCCGGCCGCGGCCTGAGCCAGACAGACGAAAGAGAGCGAACCATGATCCGCATCATCTCGATCCTCGTCGGGGCTTTCTTCTCGCTGGCCCTGCTGTGGTCGGTCGGCAAGGGCGCCGTGTCCTATGTGACCGAGCCGCCGAAGGAAACCGTCGAGCACGCCTTCCACCTCGCGCCCAAGGAAGTCGAATTCGAATCCGACGGCGCCTTCGGCAAGTTCGACAACCAGCAGCTCCAGCGCGGCTTCAAGGTCTACAAGGAAGTCTGCTCGGCCTGCCACGCGCTCAAGCTCGTCGCCTTCCGCGACCTCAAGGCCATCGGCTACAACGACGATGAAGTGAAGGCGATTGCCAAGGGCTTCCAGGTCCCGGCCTACAACAAGAACACCGGCGAAGTCGTCACCAAGGAAGGCGTCGCCGCCGACCACTTCCCGCCGGTGCTCTATGCCGGCCAGGGCACGCCGCCCGATCTTTCGCTGATCGCCAAGGCGCGCCACGAAGGTCCGGAATACGTCTACTCGCTGCTGACCGGTTATCAGGAACAGCCCGCCGAGCTTCTCAAGAAGTTCCCGGATGCCAAGACGCCGGAGGGGCTGCACTACAACCCCTATTTCGCCAACCTCAACCTCGCCATGCCCCAGCCGCTGACCGCCGACGACCAGGTCACCTATACGGACGGGACCAAGGCCACGGTTGACCAGATGTCGAAAGACGTCGCGGCCTTCCTGATCTGGACCGCCGAACCCAAGCTCGACAAGCGCAAGCAGACGGGCTGGGCGGTGCTGGGCTTCCTGCTCTTCGCCACGGTCCTCGCCTACATGGCCTATCGCAACGTCTGGGCGGAAAAGAAGGGCCACTAAGCCCTTTGCCCCGGCGGCCAACGGATCAAGCCCCTCGCATCACCCGATGCGGGGGGCTTTTCCGTTTCGCGCGGAATGAACAAGGCAGCCTTCGGCACGCCCAGGCGCCGGAAGGCGGTTGGGGGTCTGGGGCCTTTGTTCCAGTGCAATCGATCTGGAATTGGCGCCGCGTAGAGCGAGAGGTCGCCGCGCCGCGCTTGACTTCCCCCCCGAGGCGGTGGCAAGCGCACGGGCGAGCGCGGGTATAGCTTAGTGGTAAAGCTCCAGCCTTCCAAGCTGGCTATGCGGGTTCGATTCCCGCTACCCGCTCCACCTTCTCCCCCAACGAAAATGCGCGCGAAGGGCAGACCCCCCGCGCGCATCGCATTTGTCCGGGCTCCGGCTTACTTGGCTTGCGGGGCGGCCGCCGAGGCATTGGCCGGCAGCCCGCCGAGGCGGGTCACCAGCTTGGTATAGGCATCGAGATAGGCCAGCACGATCACTTGCCCGATCGCCGTATCCTGATAGCCGCCGCCACCGGCCGCGGCGAAGGTTCCCCCGAAGAAGCCGCCGCCACCCGCGCCGAAGCTGAGGTCGCTCTTGCGGGCATAGCCCTGGGTCAGGGCCTCTTCCTCGGTGGTCCGGGCATTGACCACCGACAGCGTGACGCTGGCCTCGCTCTTCTTGATGTTGATGCCGCCGGCGATGGCGCCGAAGCCGCGCCCGAACAGGCCGCCAACCCCGCCCAGCACGCCGCCGAGCGAATTGCCGCCGGAGTTCTTGTTGCTGGTCACGATATCCGGCTGAAGGAAGTAATCCGCGGCGCGCACCTGCCCCTTGCCGAGGTTGGAGCCCGACTGCAGTTCGCCATTGTCGGCCATGGCGCGTTCCATCGCCCGGTTCTGCATCGAGCGGCCACGGTTGACCAACGTGAAGCAGCCCGACTGCTGGACGAAGACCCGCAGGATCGCCTCCGGGCTGCCGAGATTGAACTCGCGCCACCACTGGTTGTCCGGCTCGACGATGGCCACGGCGCCGAGATTGCGCGTGCACTGCGGGATCTGCTGGATCCCCTTCTGCTCCTGCTGGTGCGCGGAAGATCCCTTCTGCGCCATGGCAGGAGCGCTCACGGCGCCCATTCCGACGATCAGCCCTGCCACGGCAAGACTGGAAAGCACTTTCTTCATCTGTCCCCAACTCCCACGAAAAGCCCCGCATCTTGCCAGCCCGACAAGACGACATGCACCGGACGGCGCTGGTCGCAATTCTACTACCAATCGCGCCGGTCGCCAACTTTTCGGACCAGAGTTTTTACTGAGGGATCAGGCGGCCATGTTGTCGATCAGCCGCGCCCTGCCGATCCGCGCCGCCACCAGTAGCCGCGCCGAACCGGCACCGCGCTCCGCCAGCGGGGCGAGGCTATCGGCATCGCACAGCATGGCATAGTCGACCGAGGCGAAGCCGCCCGACAGCAGGGCCTGCTCCAGCGTGACCAGCGCTTCTGCCACCGGGGCACCGGCCGCGATCGCCGCGATCGCCGCCCGCATCGCCCGCGGCAGGGCCGGCGCGGCGGCGCGCTGTTCAGCGGTGAGGTAGGCATTGCGCGAGGACATGGCGAGCCCGTCGGCCTCGCGTACGGTCTCCACCCCGATGATGTCGTCCACTGTCGGCCGGAACAGGTCGAGATCGCGCGCCATCCGCCGGATCACGGCCAGCTGCTGCCAGTCCTTCTCCCCGAACAGCGCGAGGTCCGGCCCGACCTGGTTGAACAGCTTGCACACCACGGTCGCCACCCCGTCGAAATGCCCCGGCCGCGCCGCGCCGCACAGTCCCTCGCTGACCCCGGAAACCGAGATGTTGGTGGCATAGCCCGCCGGATACATCGCCGCCGCATCGGGCGCCCACAGCAAGGAGGCCCCCTCGGCCGCGAGCAGCGCCGAATCCGCCGCCAGTTGGCGGGGATAGGCGTCGAGATCCTCGCCCGCCCCGAACTGGCGCGGATTGACGAAAATCGAGGCCACCACGTGCGCCGCGCGCTTCCTCGCCTCGCGCACCAGCGTCAGGTGGCCCTCGTGCAGCGCGCCCATGGTCGGCACCAGCGCCACTTTCCCGTCCCGTCGCAGCGCGGAGACCGCATCGCGCAGTGGATCAATGCGATTGACGGTTTGCATGGCGTAATCCCCTTGCGATAGAACCGGCCTGGTAGCCCGCGGCCAGCCCTAGCGCCGGCAACGTGGTGGTAAAGCCCGTTCCTTATGGTTGGGCCCCGAGCTTGTCGCGTTTCAACAGCCAAAGGCGTCGCCCCCTGTGACCACCATGCCTGCACCTCATCGTATCGTCTTCGCCAACGAAAAGGGCGGCACCGGCAAGTCGACCACGGCGGTCCACATCGCCGTGGCCCTGGCCTACCAGGGCGCGCGGGTCGCCGGGATCGACCTCGATCCGCGCCAGCGCACCTTCCACCGCTATCTCGAAAACCGCGCCGAAACGCTGATCCGGCGCGAAATCGAACTGCCCACCTCGCGCTTCGCCGTTTTCAACGGCTCCACGGTCGAGGAACTGGAGCAGCTCATCGCCGAAATGAGCGTGGACGCGGACTACCTGATCTTCGACACCCCGGGGCGCGACGACGAGTTCGCCCGCCACGTCGCCACCTCGGCCGATACGCTGGTCACCCCGCTCAACGACAGTTTCGTCGACTTCGACCTGATCGGCCAGGTCGATGCCGAGACCTTCAAGGTCCGCCGCCTCTCGTTCTATGCCGAATTGATCTGGGAAGCCCGCAAGAAGCGCGCCATGGCCACGATCCGCGACGCGAAGCGCGAGATGGACTGGGTCGTGGTCCGCAACCGTACCCAGCACGTCGAGGCGCGCAACATGCGCCGTCTCGACAATGCGCTGACCGAGCTGTCCAGGCGCGTCGGCTTCCGCATCGCCCAGGGCCTGTCGGAGCGCGTGATCTACCGCGAGCTGTTCCCCTCGGGCCTGACGCTGCTCGACAAGGGTCACCTCGGCGAACTCGGCACCAGCCATCTCGTCGCCCGGCAGGAGCTGCGCCAGCTCGTCGCCGGCCTCAACCTGCCCGCCCCGGCCGAGCGCGAGCCGCGCCTCGACCTCGCCGCGAACGCCTGAGGCGAGGGGCCGGAATGTTGGAACGCCTCCTGGTCTATGCCGGCCTCGCCTGCCTGCTCTGCAAATTCCTCACCAAGCGCTGGCCGTGGGAGCTGATGGGCTGGGAACTGCCCGGCACCTCGGGCCGTTCCCGCGCAGAGGCGCAGGCCCGGACCCTGCTCGGGGTTCGTCCCGATGCGCGTCGCAGTGACATACTCGAGGCGCACAAGCGTCTCGTCGCCATCGTCCACCCGGATCGCGGCGGCACCAACGAGCAGGTGCACGAGGCCAACGCCGCGCGCGATCTCCTGCTAAAGGCCTGTGCCGACCAGCCTACCGATTCCTGAACCGGAGCAACCAGTGTCCCATCAGTTTCATTCCACGGTCCTTCGTGAATACGACATTCGCGGAATCATCGGCGAAACCCTCGGGCCGGACGATGCCCGCGCCATCGGCCGGGGCTTCGCCACCCTGCTGCGCCGCGCCGGCGGCAACAAGGTCGCTGTCGGCTATGATGGCCGCGTCAGCTCGCCGATGCTTGAACACGCGCTGATCGAAGGGCTCACCGCCTCGGGCGTCGATGTGGTGCGCGTCGGCATGGGCGCTACCCCGATGCTCTACTACGCCGAAGCCTCAATGGAGGATGTGCAGGGCGGCATTCAGATAACTGGCAGCCACAATCCCGCCAATTACAATGGCTTCAAGATGGTATTTATGGGCCGGCCGTTCTTCGGGGCGGACATCCAGCAGCTCGGCATCATGGCCGCTGCCGGAGACTGGCTCGACGGACAGGGCGAGGCCGAGAGCCGCGAGATCATCGACGCTTATGTCGACCGGATGCTCGAGGGCCTCGCCGGTATCCCGGTCGAGAGCCTTGCCAGCCTCAAGATCGCCTGGGACGCCGGCAATGGCGCGGCGGGCCCCGCTCTGGAACTGCTCACGGCCAAGCTTCCCGGCGAACATCATCTTCTCTTCACCCAAGTCGACGGTACGTTCCCGAACCACCATCCGGACCCGACCGAGGAAAAGAACCTCGCAGACCTGAAGGCGCTGGTCGCCGAGAAGAACCTCGATTTCGGATTGGCTTTTGACGGCGACGGTGACCGAATCGGCGCGATCGACGGTGAGGGCCGGGTGATCTGGGGCGATCAGCTGCTCATGATCTATGCCGAGGACCTGCTCCTTCAGCAGCCGGGGGCCACGATTATCGCGGATGTGAAGGCCTCCAAGGCCCTGTTCGACCATGTCGCCAATCTCGGCGGCGAGCCGGTGATGTGGAAGACCGGCCACAGCCTGATCAAATCCAAAATGAAGGAAATTGATTCGCCGCTGGCCGGCGAGATGAGCGGCCACGTCTTCTTCGCGCACCAGTACTACGGGTTCGACGATGCGCTTTACGCCGCGATCCGCCTGATCGCCGCCTCGGCCCGGCTCGGCAAGTCGGTCACCCAGCTGCGCGGCGAAATGCCGGCCATGGTCAACACCCCCGAACTGCGCTTCCAGGTCGATGAAAGCCGCAAGTTCGCCGTGGTCGATGAGGTCAAGCAGCGCCTCGCCAGTTCCGGCGCCACGGTCAACGCCACTGACGGCGTGCGCGTCGACACCGCGGACGGATGGTGGCTGCTGCGCGCCTCCAACACGCAGGACGTCCTCGTCGCCCGCGCCGAGAGCGACAGCGAGGCCGGGCTGGACCGGCTGATGGGCCAGATCGACGACCAGCTCGCCGCCTCTGGTCTCGAACGCGGGCCCCAGGCCGGGCACTGATGCCCGTTGGCGACCTGGGCGAATACCTCGGGCGGATCGGTCTTGCGGAAATCCCGCAGGCCGATCCGGCCGGGCTGGCCCGCGTGGTGCGCGCCCACCGCCTCGCGATAGCCTTCGAAAATCTCGACATCATGCTCGGGCGCGGCATCTCCCTCGCGCCCGAGGCGATTTTCGACAAGCTCGTCCGCCGCGGCCGGGGCGGCTACTGCTTCGAGCACAACCTCCTGCTCCAACGGATGCTGGCCCTGCTCGGCCTGCCGACCCAGCCCATCCTCGCCCGTGCCCGCCTCCAGTCCGCGCCGGGCGAAATTCCCCCGCGCACCCACCTGTTCCTCACCGCGGAGCTGGAAGGCCGGACATGGCTCGCCGATGCCGGGTTTGGCGGTTCCTACGCCCCGCCCATGCCGCTCGCCGAAACGGACCCCGTGACCAGCCCCGACGGCATCCGGCACCGCCTGCGCCGCACGGGCGAGCGCGGCTCACCGCAAGGCGAATGGCTGCTCGAACGCAGCCCCGATCACGGCCGGACCTGGCAGGCGCAGTATTCCTTCGATCACCTGCCCGCCCCGCCGATCGATATCGAACTCGCCAACCACTGGACCGCCACACGCCCCGGCGCCCGCTTCGCCACGGTCCATATCGCCGGCCGCGTGACCGAGCGCGGCACGGTGTTCCTCACCGATCACGACTATTCCGCGACCGGCGAGGACAGCCGCAAAGTGGAAGACCCTGCCGAGTGGCATGGCCTGCTCCACCAGACCTTCGGCATACCGCTGACGCTTGATGAGGTGAAAGACCTGCCCTTGTTTGCAAGGTAGGCGGAAGGGAGACTCTGGGGCCAAGGGCCCCAGACCCCAACCGTCTCCCGGCGCAGATGTCACGCGCAAGGATGCCGCCCACACTGCCCACGCGCCGGAAGACGGCACGGGGTGCAGGGGTATTAACCCCTGCATAAATAACTGTTATTCTTGGTATTAAACCGCCTCGCGGATTTCACACTGCAACCAGCAACGGCAACAGCGCTGCCACCGCACTAGCCACCAATGCCAAAGCGGCGGGCCAGGCGCGCTTGCCGCCGATGGTCATGGCGATGCTGGCCTTGAACAGGGTATTGAGCACGATCGGCGGCAGGAGCACCAGTCCGGCCACTCGCGCGGTCAGGGTCCCGCCGGGCAGGCTGCCCAGCGTGATGATCGCGGAATCGACATCGACCACCCCGGTCAGGGCGAGCACCACGGCAAGGCCGCGATCGCCGTAGAGGCTGAGCACCCAGCGCGCGGCGGCGGTCAGGGCCATGACCATGGCCAGCATCAGCAGGGCTGGGGCAAGGTCGAAGGGATTGCGCACCTTGACGTCCTGGGGCGCATCGGGGCCGGCCTCGACCATGATCCGGCGGCGGAGCAGGGCCGTGGCGGCAAGGCTGACCAGCAGCCCCGGCACAGCGCCCACCGCCAGCGTCGGCAGGGCCACCGGGGCCAGCACGGCGCTCAGCACCATGACGCGGACGAACATCACGGCCGAGGCAAGGGTGATCGCGGCGTTGAGCAGGGCGACTTGCGGATCGCCGGCCCGGTGGCGGGCGGCCATGGCGGCGGTCACGGCGGTGGACGAGACGAGGCTTGCCGTGGCGGCCGTGGCCAGGGTCCCGCGCTGGGGGCCCAGCCACTTGGCCGCGAGGTATCCGGCAAAGGAAAAGCCCGAGACCATGACCACGACCAGCCAGAGCGACTGCGGCTTCCACGCGGAAAACGGCCCGACCGGGTCGTTGGGGAGGAGGGGCAGGACGACCAGCGCGATCAGGGCAAAGCGGCCGACCGCCATGATCTCGCGCTCGTGAAGGCTGCGGATCAGCCGGTGCAGCGGGGAGCGCATGGCCAGCACCAGCAGGATCGACCCGGCGATCGCCGCCGCCGCCACCCGCGCCCCGCTCGCGGCGAGATAGCCGCAGGCCAGGGTCAGCAGGGTGACGAGGCTGGCCGTTCCGCTCACCGCCGTCGCGCCGCCCCGGCTCGAGCGCCAGTACCCGGCCACGACCAGCAGGGCCGCCGCGCCGAGGATCACGCCCGACAGGATGGGCGCCAGCCGCGCCGCCACCCCGGCAAGGCCGCCCGCAAGGCCGAACAGGCCATAGGTGCGGATGCCGGCAAAGCGCGTCCCCGCCGCCTCCCTGCGCTGGGCCCAGCCGCGCTGGACGCCGATCAGCAGCCCCAGCCCCAGCGCCAGGGCAAGGCCCAGCAGGTCCTCGCGGCCAATGATGAGGATCGTGTCGCGGTGCACCGTGCCCTCTCGTCCCGTCGGATTTGTGGCAGGCGGGCGGGATACGGGCAAGCGAAAGCCCGGCTCGCACTGGCGGGCCGGGCTTTCTTCAGAGACCGGAAACAGTGATCGGCCCTAGTCATCCGGGTCGAGGGACAGGGAACTGGTCCCGGTCGTGCTGGTCGGCATCCCGGCCGCCGCCGCCCAGGCATCATACCAGTGCTCCACGCGCAGGTTGTTCTGCACGTGCGTCACGCCGGAAACGTAATCGATGCAGTCCTCTGCCCGCCGCTTGGCGGCGCGGCTCGAAACCTTGCCGTCCAGCGTCACCTCGCCGTTCTCGACCGTCACCGTGATCCGCCGCGCGTCGAGGCGCGGATGATCGGTCAGGCGGTCGTTCACGTCTTCGCGTATCCGCTCGTCGGACCGGGTATAGCCGGCCGGTCCCCGTCCGCGATAGTCCGGCTCGGGGCGGGGCGGGGGCTCCTCGTGGCCGAACCACGCGGCGATCCCGTCGCCGGCACGGGCAAGGAAACCGCGATGCCGCGGGTCGTGATCGCTTCTCTCGTGAGCATAGTCCGGCCCGTAGCCGCTGCCGAAGGCATCGCCGCGCGACAGGCCATAGCCGGCATGGCGCTGCATCGGCCGGTCATAGTCCGCGCCGCTGCGCATCCCGTAATCGGCGGCGAAGCTCTGGCTGCCGGCCGCGCGCCAGTCGTCGCGGCCGTGAGCGGGGTGGTGCCCTTCCTGCGCGCTCCAGCCATGACCCGTGGCCGGTGCGTCCGCGCCGGCCCCTTCGCGTTGTTCGGGCTGACGCGTCCGCCCGCGCCGCTTCCCTTCGCCGCGCGGATCGTCGTTCCATCCGCCTTGCTGGCCTTGCTGCTCGTCTTCCCGACGTGATCGGTCGATCATGATCGCTCTCCTCCACGGTCATACCGCAAGGGCGCAACTGGCGCGTGAATGCGGCCTGTCATCAGGACAACGCCGCAATCCGCAAATCGTTGCGCCCCCCATTCGTGAGATTGCGACCTCGGGTCCATCGCTCCGGTGCATGCGGCACATGCGGTTGCGCCCACGGCCCCGCGTGCCAATATCGCACGCGATGGACCCCGCTGCCCCGCCGCCCGAAATCGCCGCCTGGTTCGCCGGTCGCGGCTGGCGCCTGCGCCGCCATCAGGCGGAGATGCTCGCCGCGGCGCGGGCCGGTCGCCATGCCCTGCTGGTCGCCGATACCGGGGCGGGCAAGACCCTCGCCGGCTTCTTGCCGACCCTCGCCGATTTCTGCCCCTCTGCCGGCTCGCTACCGGCCGAAGGCCTGCACACCCTCTACGTCTCCCCGCTCAAGGCTCTGGCGCACGACGTCCAGCGCAACCTCATCGCCCCGATCGAGGAAATCGGCCTGGCCCTCAGGGTCGAGACCCGCAGCGGCGATACCCCGTCCGATCGCAAGGCCCGCCAGCGCGCCCGCCCGCCGCATGTCCTCCTCACCACGCCCGAATCGCTTTCCCTCCTGCTCAGCTATCCGGAAAGCGCCGCGCTCTTCGCCACTCTCAAGCGGGTGGTGATCGACGAGGTCCACGCCTTCGCCACCGGCAAGCGCGGCGATCTGCTTGCCCTCTCGCTCGCCCGCCTGCAAACCTTCGCCCCGAACCTCCAGCGCGTCGCCCTCTCCGCCACGCTGGCCGACCCCGATGCCTTTCGCGGCTGGCTCGCCCCGTGGGGAGAGATCGACGCGGTCGAACTGGTGCTCGGCGAACCCGGTGCCCCGCCCGTCGTCTCCGTCCTCCTGCCCGAGCAGCAGCGCGTGCCCTGGGGCGGCCACGCCGCCGCCTGGGCTGTGCCGCAACTGCTCGCGCAGATCCGCGCCCACCGCACCACGCTGGTCTTCACCAACACGCGCTTCCTCGCCGAATACATCTTCCAGCTGTTGTGGGAGCACAACGAAGGCAACCTCCCCATTGGCATCCACCACGGCTCGTTGTCGAAGGAAGCGCGGCGCAAGGTCGAAGGGGCCATGGCCCGCGGCGAACTCAGGGCGCTGGTCTGCACCGCCAGTCTGGATCTCGGGGTCGACTGGGGCGATATCGACCTCGTCGTCCAGATGGGCGCGCCTAAGGGCTCCTCCCGCCTGCTCCAGCGCATCGGCCGCGCCAATCACCGGCTCGACTGTCCGAGCAAGGCCCTCCTCGTCCCCGGCAACCGCTTCGAATATCTCGAAGCCATGGCCGCGGTCGAGGCGGTCGAGGCGGGAACGCGCGATGGCGAGGATTTCCGCCCCGGCAGCCTCGATGTCCTCGCCCAGCATGTCATGGCCTGCGCCTGTGCCGGGCGCTTCTCCGAAACCGAACTTCATGCTGAGATCCGCGCCTCTACCCCCTATGCCTGGGTCGACGAGCCCGCCTGGGCGCGCGTTCTCGAATTCGTCGCCACCGGCGGCTATGCCTTGCGCGCCTACGACCGCTTCCGCCGCATCGTCCGCGATCCCGACGGGTTCTGGCGCCTCGCCCATCCCGAACAGGCCCACCGTCACCGCCTCAACGCCGGGATCATCGTCGATTCCGAAATGCTCGACGTCCGCTTCAAAAACGGCCGCTCGCTCGGCAAGGTCGAGGAAGGCTTCGGCGCGACCCTCTCACCTGGAGACACTTTCCGTTTCGCCGGGCTCGACCTTGAGGTCGAGGCCGTCCGCGATCTCGAGCTGATCGTCCGCGCTGCCAAGCGCGCCGGCGCCATCCCCAGTTACATGGGCGCCCGCATGCCGATCTCGGCGCACCTGGCCGACCGGGTCCGCGCCCTGATCGTCGACCGCGCCGGCTGGGGCCGCTTCCCTGACGATGTCCGCGAATGGCTCGAAGTGCAGGACTGGCGCTCGCACCTGCCCGGTCCCGGCGAACTGCTCGCCGAAAGCTTCCCGTGGCGTTCCCGCGAATACACCGTGTTCTACACCTTCGAGGGGTGGAACGCGAACCAGTCGCTCGGCATGCTGCTCACCCGCCGCATGGCCGATGCAGGGCTCTCCCCGCTCGGTTTCGTCGCCAACGACTATGCCCTCGCCCTGTGGGGGCTGAAGCCGATCCCCGATCCGGGGGCGCTGCTCTCGCCCGAGATCCTCGCCCACGAATGGACCGAATGGGTTCAGAACTCCCACCTCCTGCGCCGGGCCTTCCGCGAGGTTGCCGTGATCGGCGGCCTTGTCGAGCGCCAGCACCCCGGCCAGCGCAAGACCGGCCGGCAGGTGACGTTCTCGACCGACCTGATCTACGACGTCCTCCAGAAATACGAGCCCGACCACCTCCTGATCGAAGCTGCCTGGGCCGATGCCCGCACCCGCCTCACCGACCTCGGCCGCGTCGCCGATGTGCTGGCCCGCGCCGCTCGCCAGCTGGTCCATGTCCGGCTCGACCGGGTCAGCCCCATGGCGGTCCCCGTGCTGGTCATGATCGGCCGCGAAAGCCTCCCCGCCGGCGCGGCCGACGACGACCTGCTGGTCGAAGCCGAAAGCCTCGCCGCCGAAGCGATGCGGGCCGAAGAGCGTGCGGCGGAGGGGGATTAGGGCGCGCGAGCTGAACGAACGTTCGCCATTGCGAAGCTGTCATGGCCTGCCGGACGACGGCAATGTCTGGGGAAATGGACCTTAGTGGCCCCACTCCCAAACCCCGCTCAGCCTGAGCTTGTCGAAGGCACGCGCCAAGGCTCGCCCCACTCGCCCGGCCTTGCGCGCCCTCTCCGAGACCCGCGACCAGTCCACAAGCCGTCCGCCCTGTTCCGAGGACAGCACGTGACCTTCGGCAGGCTCAGGCTGAGCGGAGCTGGTGGCATTCGGCCGGTTTGTCAGCGCGTCCGGAAGAACCGCTTTCGGACGAAAAAGCGAGCAAGCCGACGTCCCAACGAAAAAGGGGGCGGATCGCTCCGCCCCCTCGATCGGGTCTGCCCTTGATCGGGCTTGTCCGCTGCCTTGGCCTTACTTGGCCGCGGGAGCGCCAGCGGCCTTGTTGAAGGTCGCATAGGCTTCGTTGCCGACGAAACCGAACTTGGTCACGCCCGAACCCTTGATGATGTTCAGGACGTTGGCCGAAAGCTGGTAGCTGGCACCGGCTTCGGGCTGGAACTGCAGTTCCGGCTCAGGCTTGATCTGCATGGTCTGCTGGAGCAGCGCCACCAGCTGGCCGGTGTTGATCGCCTGACCGTTCCACAGGATCTGGTCGGAGTTGGACAGCACCACCTTGTTCTTGATCGGTTCGACCTTGATATCCGACGGCGGAGGATTCGGCGACGGAAGGTCGATGTTGACCGCGTGGGTGGCGACCGGAATGGTGATGATGAACATGATGAGGAGAACGAGCATGACGTCGATAAGCGGCGTCGTGTTCATTTCCATCATCGGCGAGCCATCATCCTTGCCGCCTGACATTGCCATGGGAAATTACTCCTGATTAGACCGAAGGGGCGAGGCCCGTAGGCCCCGGCCGTTCGATGTCACGCGGCCTCAGCCGTTCGGATCCACCGGGTTCGAGATGAAGCCGACAGTCGGATAGCCCGAGATCTGCACGTTGTAGATCGCACCGGCGATGCAACGCCAGGGGGCGTTGACGTCACCGCGGATATGCACCTGCGGGATCAGGTCCGGATTGGCGCGAAGTGCTTCGGGGCCACCGGCACGCTTCACGATGTTGTCCAGACGCTTGAAGGCCATGTCACGCAGTTCGGTCGAATCGACCGGCGTGATGTTGTTGAAGTAGATACGGCATTCGCCGTTGCGCGAAGCGCCCTCGTACCCCGGCTCACCGGCGCTGCGGCCGGAATCGTCGGTGGTGGTCACGGTCAGGAGCAGGTTCTCGACCTTATCCTTCGATTCCTGCGAGACCATGATGGGAAGGCGAAGCTTTTCGATCGTCTGGATCGCGACCGGAACCGCGATGAGGAAGATGATCAGCAGCACCAGCATCACGTCCACCAGAGGGGTCGTGTTGATGTCCGACATCGGGGCTTCTTCCCCGCCGGCGCCCATCGAAATTGCCATGGTTACATCCTATCCTTGCTTGGGGACCGGGGTGGGGCGGATCGGCATGCAGCGATGCCGCCCCACCCGTCGGCGGGGCCCCCGGGGGCGCCCGCCGTGGACCAAGAGGCTTACGGCTTGGCGGGAGCGGCCGCCGGCTTGGCCGGAGCAGCCTTGGCCGCCGGGGCAGCAGCCACGGC
Organism: Novosphingobium flavum; assembly: GCF_014230315.1. Lineage (GTDB taxonomy): Bacteria > Pseudomonadota > Alphaproteobacteria > Sphingomonadales > Sphingomonadaceae > Novosphingobium > Novosphingobium flavum. Next base: position 421,157 of record NZ_JACLAW010000002.1, read on the forward strand.
CGGCTTCACAGCGCCCTTCGAGTTGATGTTGGCAAGCACGTCGGTCGCGAAGCCCTGGAGCTGCTCGGCGATGCGCTTGTTGCGCGACTGCAGGTAGTTGTAGGCAAGCACGGCCGGAACGGCGACGAGCAGACCCAGCGCGGTCATGATCAGAGCTTCACCGACCGGACCCGCGACCTTGTCGATCGAGGCCGAACCGGCGAGGCCGATGGCGATCAGGGCGCGGTAGATGCCGACCACGGTACCGAACAGACCGATGAACGGAGCGGTCGCACCGACGGTGGCGAGGAACGGCAGGCCCGAAGCGAGACGCGCGTTGATCGAGGCTTCCGAGCGGGCGAGGGTGCCGTGCAGCCAGTCGTGGGCTTCCATGGCGTCGGTCATCTTGCCGTGCTGCTCTTCAGCGGCGAGGCCATCGTCGACCAGCTGGCGCCAGGCCGAGTTCTTCTCGAGCTTGGCAGCACCTTCCTTGAGGGTGGCCGCACGCCAGAACGAGGCGCGGATTTCGCGGCCCTGACGCATGATCTTGCCCTGCTCGAACCACTTCGAGAACAGGATGAAGAACGAACCGAACGACATGATGCCGAGGATGGAGACGGTGGCATACGAAATGAAGCCGCCGGTCTGCAGGGCTTCCATGAAGCCGAACTTGTTCTGCGGGGCGGCGCCGGCCGCGAGAATTTCAATAAGCATGCGAGTAGTCCTCTCAAGAAAGATAGAAGCAGTCGCCGGTCATCCCGGCAAGGGCGCGCGGATCAGCCGGCGCCCCGGAGTGATTGTCAGTCCTTCGGGATGACCCAGCGCGTACGGTTGACGTACGAGCCCGTGGTCGGCTGGCCCTCGCCATCCGTTGCCGGCGTGAAGCGGGCGCGGCGGCGAAGGTTGTCGCAGGTCGCCTGGTCGAGATCGGGGCTGCCGCTGGGGCTGGTGATCTCGCAGTTGGTAACCTTGCCGTCGGGGCCGACCGTGAGACGGAACCCCGTTGTGCCTTCGCGTTCCTCGCGCAGGGCGCGCGAGGGGTAGTCGTTGGTGGTCACCCATTCGGCCGGACGGCCCTTCGGCACGGCGGCCTTGGGCGGAATCCGCGGCGGCGGCGGCGCGATCACCGGCGCCGGCGGCGCGATGACCGGGACGACGGGGGCCGGGGGGGGAGCAACCTGCACGGTTTCGATCGCCGGCGGCGCAACGGCCACGTCGATCCTGACCGGCGGGGCAACCGGGGGCGGCGGCGCAGCTTCCTGTTTGGGAGGCGGCGGCGGCGGTTCCTTCGGCTTCTCCGGTTCCTTGATGTCCACGGTCGTCACCTTTTTCAGGATCTGCTTGGCAGCCGAGTAGGCCAGGCCCGTGACCAGGGCATACCCGACTACCACGTGGATCAGTGCAACGATGATCAATGCGGTAATCTTGTTACCGCTCATCTGTTGGTCAGCGTAAGCCATTCAGACGCATCACTCCATAACAGCCCCGGAATGCCCAGGGCAGCCCGGCCCCGCGACGGGTGCCGCGGAATCAGGCCAAAATTAATCTTCCACCCTGCCGGTCGATCCGGAACGCCAGCCGGGGCCAGAGCCCGTTGGGCGCGGATTTGTGGCTGCTCTTGATTGAGCGCGCCTGTTTTCGCGAGCTTTAGCGTCGGTTCCCCACCCGCGCAACGCCTGAATCTGGCCTTGCGACGGGTTAACCGCCAATTCACAAGCGTTAAGATCAAAACTTGGCGCGGCTGCGGCAATACGTGCATTGCAGCATATCGTGCAGGATGAATCGGAGGCTAAGTGATGTGTCGAGAAACCCGCAGCCGATTTCGCGCGCCAGTTCGTGCACTTGCGGGACTTGCACTCGGCTGGGTGCTTTTTGCTGCAACTGCGAACGCGAAGACCGCGCCGGCCCCCGTGCCGCTGCTCTCCTACGCCGATTTTGCCGATCTTTCCGATAATGCTCCCACCATATTGCGCGCGCAGGTCCGCTCCGTCGCCGTGGTCGAGCCCGCGCGGGCGCCCGGCGTCCGGCCCGGTTGGGCCCGGCTCTATGTCGAGGCCCGCACCGTGGCCCTCCTTACCGGCGCCCCGCTGACCGGAGATTCGCTGCGCTACCAAGCGGATGTGCCGCTCGATCCGAAAGGCAAGGTGCCCAGGCTGATCAAGCGCGAGGTCATCCTCTTCGCCCGCACCGTCCCGGCCCGGCCGGGCGAACTCCAGCTCGTCGCCCCCGACGCGCAGGTCCTGTGGAGCCCCGAGGGCGAGGCGCGGCTGCGCGGCGTGTTAGACGAATTGCTAGGGGCCGGCGCGCCAGGCCGGCTGCGCGGCGTGCAGGAAGCGATCTTCGTTCCCGGCAACCTGGTGGGCGAGGGCGAGACCCAGATGTTTCTCGCCATGGCCAACGGCGAACCGGCCTCGATCAGCGTGGTTCACGCGCCGAACCAGCCGCGCCGGTGGAGCGTTTCCTTCTCGGAGGTGGTCGATTCGACCGGCGCCCCGCCCAGGGCCGACACCCTGGCGTGGTACCGTCTCGCCTGCTTCCTGCCGCGCCGGCTCGATCCGGCGGTCAATGTCTCGGCGACGGGCGAGGACAAGGCCCAAGCCGGAGCCGACTATGCCTGGGTGCTCGAACAGCTCGGTCCCTGCACCCGCACCCGCGGCTAGAAGCGAAAATTGCCAGGCGACAATCGCGCGCAGCAGTCTCTGGCCTTTCGCGCCGCACTCGCCTAGGGCGCGGCGCGAAAGGGATTATCATGGCCGAACCGCTTCGTATCGCGCTTGCAGGACTGGGAACCGTGGGGGCAGGCGTCATTCGCCTGATCGAGACCAATGCCGAGCTGATTGCCCGCCGCGCCGGTCGCCCGATCACGATTACCGCCATTTCCGCGCGGGATCGCACCAAGAAGCGCGGCGTCGACCTGACGCCCTATGCCTGGGAAGACGACATGGTCGTCATGGGTGAGCGCGGGGATGTCGACGTTGTGGTCGAACTGGTCGGCGGGTCGGATGGCCCGGCGCTGGCCTGCGCCCGCACCACGATCGAGGCGGGCAAGGCCCTCGTCACCGCCAATAAGGCGATGATCGCGCACCACGGCCTCGAACTCGCCGCCAAGGCCGAGGCGGCCAAGGTCGCGCTCAAGTTCGAGGCGGCGGTGGCCGGCGGTATCCCGGTGATCAAGGGCCTGCGCGAAGGCGGCGCCGCCAATGCCTTCGAGCGGGTCTACGGCATCCTCAACGGCACCTGCAATTTCATCCTCTCGCAGATGGAAGACACCGGCCGCGATTTCGCCGACGTGCTGGCCGAGGCCCAGGCCCGCGGCTATGCCGAAGCCGATCCCACCTTCGACGTCGAGGGGATCGACGCCGCGCACAAGCTCTCGATCCTCGCCGCCATCGCCTTCGGCGCGAAGATCGACTTCAACTCGGTCGACACCGCCGGGATCTCGCGCCTGCGCGCGGCCGACATCGCCCAGGCCGATTCGCTCGGCTACGTCATCCGCCTGATCGGCATGGCCGAGCCGGGCATTGCGGCCGATGGCTCGCCCCGCCTGTTCCAGCGCGTCCAGCCCCACCTCGTGCCCTTCGATCACCCGCTCGCCCATGTCGATGGCGCGACCAATGCGGTCGTGGCCGAGGGCAACTTCTCCGGCCGCCTGCTCTTCCAGGGTGCCGGCGCCGGCGACGGCCCGACCGCGAGCGCCGTGGTCGCCGACCTGATCGACATTGCCCGCGGCGAGATCGGCGCCCCCTTCTCGGTCCCCGTGGCCGAGCTGGAGGAAATGCCCGCGGCGGACACCGGCCACCGCACCGGCCGCGCCTATATCCGCTTCATCGTGGCCGACCGCCCCGGCGTCCTTGCCGAGATCACGGCCGCCATGCGCGATGCCGGGGTCTCGATCGAAAGCCTGATCCAGAAGGGCCGCTCCGAGGCCGAGGGCGAGGTGATGGTCTCGATGGTCACCCACGAGGGGCCCGAGAGCGCAGTCAGCGAGGCGCTGCGCCTGCTCGACGGCGCGCCCAGCCTGGCCCGTCCGCCGCTCGTCCTGCACATCCTCGGCGATTGATCGCACACCGCGGCGCGGCCCCTCGACAGGGCGGGGCCGCGCCTCTAAGCCCGCCTCTGCATACGTAAGCATTCAGGGAATTCCATGAGCTCGACCCCCGCCAGCAAGGTTCTCGATCGCGTCCTCGTCCTCGAAATGGTGCGCGTCACCGAAGCCGCCGCGATCGGCGCCGCCCGGCTCATCGGGCGCGGCGACGAGAAGGCGGCAGACGCTGCCGCCGTCGAAGCCATGCGCGAGGCCTTTAATGAGCTCTACATGGACGGCACCGTCGTCATCGGCGAAGGTGAGCGTGACGAGGCCCCGATGCTCTACATCGGCGAAAAGGTCGGCGCCGCCATCGGCAAGGGCCCGAAGATCGACATCGCCCTCGATCCCCTCGAAGGCACCACGATCTGCGCCAAGGCGGGCCCCAACGCCCTCGCCGTCCTCGCCGTTGCCGAGGAAGGCAACCTGCTCAACGCGCCCGACGTCTACATGGACAAGCTCGCGGTCGGCCCCGGCTATCCCGAAGGCGTGATCAGCCTCGCCAAGAGTCCGACCGAAAACGTCAAGGCCGTCGCCGCCGCCAAGGGCGTCGCCCCGGCCGACATCATCGTCTGCGTGCTCGATCGCCCGCGCCATGCCGACCTCATCGCCGAACTGCGCGCCATCGGCTGCGGCGTGGTCCTGATCGGCGATGGCGACGTCGCCGGGGTGATCGCCGTCACCAACGAGGATACGACGATCGACCTCTACATGGGCCAGGGCGGCGCGCCGGAAGGCGTCCTCGCCGCGGCGGCCCTGCGCTGCGTCGGCGGCCAGTTCAACGGCCGCCTCGTCTTCCGCAACGAGGACGAACGCAGTCGCGCCCGCAAGTGGGGCATCACCGACCTGAACAAGATCTACACCCGCGACGAACTGGCCAAGGGTGATTGCATCTTCGCCGCCACGGGCGTCACCGACGGCTCGCTGCTCAAGGGAGTCAAGCGCCGCAAGGACGGCATGATGACCACTGAAAGCGTCGTCATGCGCGCCTCCTCCGGCACCGTCCGCTGGGTCCGCGGCGAACACCGCAAGTAAGCGACGCACCGGGTTCTTCTTCCCGCGAAGCGGAATAATTCAGCAGGAACAAGGGAATATGCAGGGGCTGATACCCCTGCACCCCATTCCGTCTCCCGGCGCCGGGGCAGCGCGCAGGTGCCGCCTCCGGTACGACAGCAGCGCCGGAAGACGGCAAGGGGTCTGGGGCAATGGCCCCAGGACTTCCTCCTGCCGTGCTTCAGCTTTTAGTCCGCCGCGCGCGGCCCGTCGCGGCCGCGCTGGGTAGCGATCCACCGCAAGCTGACCCACTAGATGTTGCAATTCGGCGACCGGGGGCTAAAGGCGCGCGGGTCGCTTGCATAGGTAAAGGGGTTCCGAGATGAAGCTGATGGCCGGTAACAGCAACCTGCCGCTCGCGCGTGCGATCGCGGGCTATCTCGAACAGCCGCTGACCGATGCCGCCGTGCGCCGCTTTGCCGACGAGGAGGTTTTCGTCGAGATCAACGAGAACGTCCGCGGCGAGGACGTCTTCGTGCTGCAGTCGACCTCCTATCCCTGCAACGACAACCTGATGGAACTGCTGATCTGCATCGATGCGCTGCGCCGCGCCTCGGCCAAGCGGATCACCGCCGTCGTCCCCTATTTCGGCTATGCCCGGCAGGACCGCAAGCCCGGCCCGCGCACCCCGATCTCGGCCAAGCTGGTGGCCAACCTGATCACCACGGCCGGGGCCGACCGCGTCCTCGCGGTCGATCTCCACGCCGGCCAGATCCAGGGCTTCTTCGATATCCCGACCGACAACCTGTTCGCCGCGCCGGTCATGGCGGCCGACATTCAGGCCCGCTATGGCGACAAGCCGCTGATGGTGGTCTCGCCCGACGTCGGCGGCGTGGTCCGCGCCCGCGCGCTGGCCAAGCGGCTCGACAATGCCCCGCTCGCCATCGTCGACAAGCGCCGTGACAAGCCCGGCCAGTCGGAAGTGATGAACATCATCGGCGATGTGAAGGGCCGCGCCTGCATCCTGATCGACGATATCATTGATTCGGGCGGCACCCTGTGCAACGCAGCGCAAGCCCTGATGGATGCCGGCGCCGCCTCGGTCACCGCCTATATCACGCACGGCGTCCTCTCGGGCGCCGCCGTCGCCCGGGTCAACTCGTCGGCCCTCAAGGAACTGGTCATCACCGACTCGATCCTACCGACCGAGGCCACCCAGGCCTCCGACCGCATCCGCATCATCACCATCGCCCCCCTGATCGGCGAAGCCGTCCGCCGCATCGCCGACGAAAGCTCGGTCTCGAGCCTGTTCGACTGACATTTCGGGGAAGGCGGGAAGAATGAAGTGCGAGGGCCATCGCCCTCGCGCTCCCCGCCCTTTGGGAACAGATCCCCCCCCCCCCGTTTTCGCCAAAGGCGCAAAGGGGGAGGGGGCCATCCGCGCAGCGGATGGTGGAGGGGTAAGGCGCGAGCGCGTACCCGGTACGACTACACTGACGCCATCAACCCCCACCCGCTCAGCCTGAGCCTGTCGAAGGCCGCGCACTGCGGTTGATGCTGGCAGACGGATCAGGCGGCGGCATGGCTGCGGATAAGTTGGTAGACCGTGCGTGGGTCGGTGATCCGGAAAAACTGCACCGCATCGCTCAGGGCGGGAGTCCAGTACCCGAATCCGTTGCGGCGCGACGTGAACATCGAATTGTCGCCATCCAGTTCGATCGTGCCGGTCCCGTCGCCATGCTCGGACAGCTCGATCTTGGGCAACCTGGCGATGTCGAGCGATTTTAGCCGAGGCCCTCGCAGGATGAGGATGCGCTGATCTGTAACGGCGTAATAAAGGCGCCTGCGCAGCGCGGCATCGTGAATGAAACGGCCAACGATCATGTAGAGGCCGGCGATCAGGAATGGCAGGCCCCACAGGCGGAAGAACCAATCGCCGCCCTGCCCGGCGTTCGGCATGCTCCAGACGGAGGCATTCCAGAATATCGCAAAGCCTCCCCACATCAGGCTGAACGGGATCAGCAATGCATCCTTGCTGCTGACGGTCAGTCCCTGCTTGGGCTGACCGCACCACAGCAGCCGTTCTCCCGGCAGAAGATACGAATGAAATGAGGTGCTTGGCTGCGGTTCGATCATATACGATCGTACTGCGGGGGCGGCGACGACGCCAGCCCGCTCGATGCTTGTGGTCTTCAAATAGTCCCGCCCGCTGGAAGGCATCTTGGACAGTGCCCCTCCCAAACCATTTTCCTACATCCCCCCACCCTGTCATCCTGCGCTCGTTCTTTGAAACCGGCCGCGGACGATCCGTGTAGGACAAGTGTCACCCATGCACTCGCTCAGCGCCGCCTTGAATAACAGCGGCTTAAGCCCCGCATAGCGCCCGGACAGGGTGACACTCGTGTCACCCTGAACCTCGTCGCCGGGTCCTCCGGGCACAAAAAAGAGGGCCGGATTTCTCCGGCCCTCTCACTCGCGAAACCTCGGTGGTTCGCGGGGTTCTTAGTTGCCCGAACCCGGCCCGTAGGTGATTTCCACGCGGCGGTTCTGGAGTTCGCGGACGCCGTCGGCGGTGGGAACGCGGGGGTTCGTTTCACCGAAGGCCTGGGCCGTGATCGCCGAACCGGGGACGCCATGGCTGGTCAGGTAGCCCTGGACCGAGTCATTGCGGCGGCCCGAGAGGGCGACGTTGTACTTGGGCGTACCCGAGCGGTCGGCATAGCCGGCGAGCATGATGG
>NZ_JACLAW010000003.1 GCF_014230315.1 Novosphingobium flavum
CAGCAGGGGCCGGCGCGGCGGCAGCGGCCGGCGCAGGCGCGGCAGCAGCGGGAGCCGGGGCGGCGGCGGCAGCCGGGGCGGGCGCGGCCTTGGCGGCGGAGGCATCTTCGCCCTCACCCGCAAGCACGGCGATCACGGTACCGACCTTCACGCCTTCGCTGCCTTCCGGCACGGTGATCGAGGCAATGATGCCTTCGTCGACCGCCTCGAATTCCATCGTGGCCTTGTCGGTCTCGATCTCGGCGAGGATGTCACCGGAGGAAACGGCATCTCCCTCCTTGACCAGCCATTTCGCTAGTGTTCCCTCTTCCATCGTGGGAGAAAGGGCGGGCATCTTGATCTCGATCGGCATGGGTGGCTCGCTCCGTCAAACTGGCGCTGCTCTTGGCGCTTGGTCTTGACCAATCGGCCGCGCGTTGCAAGCGAATTACATGGAAAAGTGCAACAGACGGTTAGAAATTTGTTGGAGAGCGAGAGGTTGAGAACCTATCTGGTTATTGTTGACGAGACGGAGGAGGTCAGAATGGCGCTCCGCTTCGCTTCCCGCCGCGCCGCCAAGACCGGCGGTGAGCTGCAATTGCTCGCCATCGTCCCCCGCCAGGCCTTCGTCGCCTTTGGCGGAGTCCAGGCCACGATCGAGGAAGAGGCCCGTGCCCGGGCCGAGGTTCTCGTCACTTCGCTGGCCGGAAACGTCTTCTCCGACAGCGGCAAGATGCCCGCCATCGCCGTCCGCCAGGGAGACGCGATCAAGGTGGTGACCGAATACATGGCCGAACATGGCGACGTTGCCGCGCTGGTGCTGGGCGCAGCGGAAGTCGATACGCCGGGGCCGCTGGTCAGCTGGTTCGCCGGGCCGGGGATCGGCACCCTGCCCTGCCCGCTCTACATCGTGCCCGCGTCGCTCGACGAGGCGAAGATCGACGACCTCAGCTGAAACCGACAGCGATCAGCGCCGCTTGCCCTGATGGCGGATATTGCCGGGACGGCCGCGCTTGCCGGCCATGTGCCCACCCTTTTTCTGGAAATCGCCCTTCTTCTTGAACTCCATCGCCCTGCCGCGCGGCTCGATCTTGCTGCCGGGGCCGTCGACCGGCTCGAACTTGAGTGCGCCGGTTAGCGGGTTGGCTTCGGCCAGCTTGAGCTCGACGATCTGGCCTATGGCGAATTTCGTACCACTCTGCTCGCCTTCAAGGACCTGCGCGCGTTCGTCGTAGTTGAAACGCTCCCAGCCGAGGGTGGAGACGGGGACAAGGCCGTCTCCGCCGAGACCGAGGATCGTGGCGAAGAGGCCGAATTTCTGCACGTCGGTGATGCGGGTGGTGAAGGTCTCGCCAACCCGGCCGGACAGCCAGGCGGCGACGTAGCGGTCGATGGTCTCGCGCTCTGCCTCCATCGCGCGGCGTTCGGCGGCGCTGATAGCTTCGGCGATGCGGGTGAGATCGGCGCGGTCACGTTCGGACAGGCCGGACGTGCCGGGGACATCGGCCTTCGGCGCGGGCTGTTCAAGGCCGAAGGCATCGACGAGGGCACGGTGGACGAGAAGGTCCGCGTAGCGCCGGATCGGGGAAGTGAAGTGCGCGTAGGAACCGAGCGCGAGGCCGAAGTGACCGGCGTTGCGCGGGCCGTAGTAGGCCTGGGTCTGACTGCGCAGCACGGCTTCCATGACCAGGATGCGCTCGGCCTCGTCGGTCACGTCCTTGAGCAGGCGGTTGAACAGGCCGGGGGTAATGACCTGGCCCAGGGCGATGTTGCGATCGAAGGTGGAAAGGTATTCCTTGAGCGCGACGAGCTTTTCCCGGCTCGGCGGCTCGTGGATGCGGTAAACCACGGGGGCGACCTTGCTTTCCAGCGCCTTGGCCGCGGCGACGTTGGCGGCGATCATGAAATCTTCCACCACCCGGTGCGCGTCGAGCCGTTCGCGCACGGCGATCTCGACGATCTTGCCGTGCTCGTCGAGGCGGACACGACGCTCGGGGATTTCGAGCTCAAGCGGATCGCGCTTGGAGCGGGCGGATTCCAGCAGGCGCCAGGCGGCCCAGAGGTTGTTGAGGTGCTCAGGCGCCTCGCCCGTGTCGATCCGGCGCTGGGCCTCCTCGTAGGCGATGACCTCGGCGATGCGGACGAGGGCGCGGGTGAAGCGGAATTCGGTGATGCGGCCTTCGCTGTCGATCGTGAGGTGGCAGGCCATGGCCGCGCGGTCCTCGCCCGAGCGGAGGGAGCAGACGTCGGCGGACAGGACTTCGGGCAGCATCGGCACGACGCGGTCGGGAAAATAGACCGAGTTGCCGCGCTTCCTTGCCTCACGGTCGAGCATGCCGCCGGGGCGGACGTAGAAGCTGACGTCGGCAATGGCGACGATGGCGTCGAAGCCGCCCGCTTCGTTGGGCTGGGCCCAGATCGCATCGTCATGGTCGCGCGCGTCGGACGGGTCGATGGCGACGATCGGGAGGTGGCGCAGGTCTTCGCGCTTGTTCTCCGCAAGGGGGAGCTTGGCCGCGATCTGGCCTTCTTCCAGCACTTCGCCGGGGAAGGTGAAGGGGATGCCGTGCTTGTGGATCGCGATCAGGCTGAAGGCGCGCGGGGCGAGCGGATCGCCGAGCACGGCGGTGACCTTGACCCCGGAGCGCGGCGAGCGCCCAGCCGGTTCGGCCAGCACGAGGTTGCCCGCTTCCGCGCCGGCAAGATCCGCGATCGGCACGGCATTGCGCACGCGCTTGTCCACCGGCGCCAGCCAGCCCTTGCCGCCGCCATCGATCTCGACCACCCCGAGCATCTGGTCTTCGTGGTGCGCGAGCTTCTTCATTGGGTGAGCGCGCCAGCCCTGCCCCGCTTCCTCGGTGCGGCACAGCACCCGGTCACCCACCTTGAGCGCGCCGTCGCGCCGGGCGGCCTTGCCCTTGGGCTCGACGATGCGCAGGCGCGGCGGGGGGCTGGCATCGTCGGGCTGCCAGCTATCGGGGATAGCATAGGCCTCGCCGTCCTCGATCTCGACCACCCGCAGGACGGTGACCTTGGCGACCCCGCCCATGCGGTGGAAGGCGGTGCGGTTGCCGTCGATCAGGCCTTCGTCGGCCATGTCGCGCAGCAGGGCCTTGAGCTGGATCTTTTCCTGCCCCTTGAGGCCGAAGGCGCGGGCGATCTCGCGCTTGCCGGCCGGTTCCTCGCTGCTGGCGATGAAATCCAGCACCTGCTGGCGGGTCGGCATTCCGTGGGGCAGCTTGGCTCGGTTCTGGGGCTTGCGGTTCATGCTACAGCCTTGGCGGCAAACGCTTCTGCTGGCAACGTGGGGTGAAGCCGATTTTGGGCCGAATTTGCGGAGTACCTTGTAAATGCGCCGATCTTTTGCCCCTGCCCTGCTCGCCTGCTCGGTCCTTGCGGGGAGCGCCGAGGCAGCGCCACTGCGGCCCAACGGGTCGGACCTGTTCGCCGGGGCGATCCTTGGCAATCCGCAGGACGCAGGCACGATTTCGCGGCGCTGCGATGCTTACCTTGCCGAGATCGCGCGGCGGCAGGCCGTGCTGGAGAACGGAGCCGGAGCGGCGACCGTGCACCTGACCTTGCAGACCTTTGATGACGTCAACAACCTGCTGATCGCGGCGGCGGGCGAGTTCGCGCTGTACCGGGAGGCTTCGGCCGATGCGGCGCGGCGAGAGGCGGGCAGCGCCTGCGAGGTGAAGGTCGCGGCGGCCAACACCCGGCTCAACCTTTCCCGCAAGGTCTATGACCGCCTGAAGGCGATCCCGGCGGCCAAGGCCGATCCGGCCACGCGCCTTTACCTGACCCGCAGCCTTGGGGGATTTGAGCGCTCGGGCGTGGCCCTGCCTGCGGCGCAGCGCAAGCGGGCGCAGGACCTGCAGGACAAGATCTCGGCCGCCGGTGCCGCGTTCGACCGCGAGATCGCCAATGGGCGCAAGACCGTGAGCGCCGATCCGGCCGAGCTGGAAGGCCTGCCGCCCGACTTCATTGCCGCGCACAAGCCGGGGCCGGACGGAAAGGTGACGATCTCGACCGACTATCCCGACCTCTTTCCGGTCCTCTCCTATGCCCGGAGCGAGGGCCTGCGCCGGAAGCTCTACGAGGCCAACCTGACGCGGGCCTGGCCGGCGAACGACGCCAACCTGCGCGTCATGCTCGACCTGCGACAGCAGTTCGCGGCCCTGCTGGGCCGCAAGGACCACGCGACGCTGGTGCTGGAAGACAAGATGCTCGACCGGCCCGCCAAGGTCGAAGGCCTGCTCACCGAAATGGCGGCAGCGGCGCGCCCTGCGGCGGCGCGGGACTATGCGCGCAAGCTGGCAGTCTATCAGATGGGCCACCCCGGGGCGACGAGCTTCAACGCCTGGGACAATGCCTGGCTCAGCCAGCAGGTGCAGAAGCGCGACTTTGCCTATGACCGGCAGGAGGCGCGGCAGTATTTCGCTTATGACAATGTCCGCGACGGCATCCTGCGGCTGACGGAAAGCCTGTTCGGCGTGACCATCCGCCCGTGGAGGACCACGACATGGGACTCGTCGGTCGAGGCCTACGAGATGTTCGAGGGGCGCGGTGCCAATGCCGGCAAGCTGATCGGGCGGTTCTATTTCGACAGCCACCCCCGCCCCGGCAAGTACAACCATGCCAACATGATCAACCTCAGGCAGGGCCTGGCGGGACGCGCAGTGCCGGTTGGCGTGCTGGTGATGAACCTGCCGGAAGGCGGGCACGCGACCGGGCTGATGGAGCACGGCGACGTGGAGACGTTCCTCCACGAATTCGGTCATATGTTGCACCACATCTTCGGCGGCCAGGCCGCGCGCTGGGCGGGGCTTTCGGGAGTTTCGACCGAGTGGGACTTCGTCGAGGCGCCTTCGCAGATGCTGGAGGAATGGGTCTATGATTATGACACGCTGGCGAAGTTCGCGGTGAACGCCAAGGGCGAGACGATCCCGCGCGCGCTGGTGGAGAAGATGAACGCGGCGCGCTACTTCGATCTTGGCATGACCGACATGCGGCAGCTGGCCCTGTCCAACATCTCGCTGCGGCTGCACCAGGGCCCTGCGCCAGCAGACCTTGGCGCGCGGACCCGGCAGCTCGATGCGGAGTACGATGCCCTGCCCCTCCCCGCTTTCGCCCAGCAGCAGGACAGCTTCGGCCACCTCAACGGCTATTCGGCGGTCTATTACACCTATCGCTGGTCCAAGGTCATCGCCGACGACATGTTCACCCGCTTTGCCAAGGCCGGGCTGCGAGACCCGGCAACGGCGCTGGCCTATCGCCGCAAGGTGCTCGAGCCGGGCGGAAGCAAGCCGGCGGCGCAACTGGTTGCCGACTTCCTCGGGCGGCCGATCAGCATTGATGCCTACAAGGCGGAGATGGCCAAGGACCGGTAGAAGCCGCCGCCCGGTGGGACGGGGTCAGAACTCCGCCCAGTCGCTTTCGACTGCGACAGGGGCGCCGTTGGCGACGTAGCGCACTTCGGCCGGGCGAGGTGCCGTTTCGTTGGCTGCCGGCCGAAGCATCGGGGCCGGCGCGGCGCGATCGGCCTTGGGCGACTTGCCGGCCGGTGACTGCGCGCCGCCCGGCAGGCGGAAGGCGCCGACCAGGGTGCCGAGCGCCTGGGCCTCGGACGCGAGACTGGCGGCGGCGGCGGTGCTTTCCTCGACCATCGCGGCGTTCTGCTGGGTCATGCGGTCCATCTCCTTCACCGCGGCATTGACCTGTTCCAGATTGCGCACCTGCATCCCGGCGCTGTCCGACACTTCGGCGACGAACTGGCTCATCGAACCCACGCGCTCGACCAGGCTCGAGATGATCTGTCCGGCCTGCTGGGCAAGATTGACCCCGGAAACGACGTCCGAGCCACTCTGCTTGATCAGGTTCTTGATATCCTGCGCCGCCTCGGCCGAACGCTGGGCCAGCGTTCGGACCTCGTTTGCCACGACCGCGAAGCCCTTGCCCGCTTCACCGGCGCGCGCGGCCTCGACCCCGGCGTTGAGCGCGAGCAGGTTGGTCTGGAAGGCGATCCCGTCGATCAGGCCGATGATCGCGTGAATCCGGTCGGACGAGGTGCGGATCGTTTCCATCGCGCCGATCACCTCGCCGACCACCGCACTGCCATTGTTGGCGATGCCGAGGGTCTCACCTACCGCCTTGGCAGCTTCTTCAGCCTGATGGGCGATCTGGCGGACATTGCCGGTCGCCTCGTTCATCGCGCCGGAGGTTTCGCCGAGATTGGCGGCGAGGCGTTCGTTACGCTGCGCGAGGTCGGCGGCGGCGCTGCTGATTTCCTTCGCCCCGGTGAGGACTGAACCCGCGCCGGAATGGACATCGGCGATGGCCTGGGCGAGCGACCGGGCAGCGGCGTTGAAATTGACCCGGATCTCGTCATAGGCGCCGGGGAAAGTCTCGGTGATCGCCGCGTCAAGATCGTTGCCGGCGAGGCGCTTGAGGTGATCGCGCAAGGTGGTGATGATGTGCTGCTGCGTCTCCAGCCCGGTCATCTGCTCGATATTGTCGCGGAAGCGGCCCATGGCGACTGTCATCCGGCCCACGCAATCGCGGTGATCGGCATAGAGGATCGGGCTGCTCACGTCTCCGGCGGCGAGCGCCTCCATCCGGACCACGGTGTCGACATAGGGCCTGCAGATCAGCTCGCCAGCGACGTGCAGGACGGCGAGGTTGACGGCACCTGATGCGGCCATCACGACCAGCACGGCCCAGGCGGGAAGCCATCCAAGGGAGCAGGCAACCGCCACCACGGTGGCGGGAAGCCACAGGCCCACCACCACCAGTTTCAATGACGCGAACTTGCGGCGAATAGGCAGATTCTTCACGAAAGCATCGAACATGACCGCACTCCAGCCTGTGGATACGGTTCGACACTAACCAAAGTTCATTCTACTGCGGATAATGCCCTATCCGCAGAACGCCCTAGCCATCCGCTCATTGTAAAGTGCGAATTTGCAATTGATTGCGAAATGCACTGAACGCTCGCGGATCAATAGGCGCGCGCGACGTAGATCGTCTCCACCACCGCATCGCCAGTGAAGGGGCATGTCCCCGCCGGCGCGGGCCCGTTCATCGGCGTGTTTCGGATCGTCAGCTTGAGCGCCTTGAGCTTCTGCACCACGGCTTCCAGTGCAGCGCCGGTCGGCCGCGACCAGCCCAGCTCGACCCAGCCGGGATAGCGCTTCGCGTCAGCGAAGAATTCGGCGAGGCCTTCGAGAGTGGTCACGCCGCGCTCGATCTGGGCGTCGCGCTTGGTCGTCGCTTCGGCATGGAGGCTGGACTGGATCGATTCCAGCTCGGCCGAGGCGGTGGCGAGGAATTCGTCACGCGCCTGCCCGGCGAAATTGACCTTGCCATCCTCGCGCCACAGCCTGTCACGCCGCAGGACCGAGACCTGTCCGCCAGCAGCATCGCGCCCGCCAATCTCGAGGATCAGCGGCACACCCTTCTTGACCCAGGCCCAACGCTTCTGGGTGGCCTTGCCCGGGCGCTTGTCGAGCAAAACGCGCGTCCGTTCGCCAAGCGCGGTCTGCGCGGCGAGCGCGCGGCGCAGGTCTTCGCAATAGGCGAGCAGGGCCTCGTCGCCATCGTCGTCGCGCAGCATGGGCAGGATCACGATCTGGTGCGGGGCAATTGCCGGGGGCACGCGCAGGCCATCATCATCTCCATGAGTCATGATGACGCCGCCGATCATCCGGGTCGACACGCCCCACGAGGTGGTGTGACAGTGCTGCTGCGCGCCTTCCTTGTCCTGGTAGCGGATGCCCGCCGCCTCGGCGAAGCCGGTGCCGAGATAGTGCGAGGTGCCGGCCTGAAGGGCCTTGCCGTCCTGCATCATCGCCTCGATCGAATAGGTCGCGACGGCACCGGGGAAGCGTTCGTTCTCGGGCTTTTCGCCGGCGATCACCGGCATGGCGAGGACGTCTTCCGCGAAAGAGCGGTACATTTCCAACGCGCGCAGGGTCTCGGCCATGGCGTCGGCGCGGTCGGCGTGAGCGGTATGGCCTTCCTGCCAGAGGAATTCGCTGGTGCGCAGGAACATCCGGGTGCGCATTTCCCAGCGAACCACGTTCGCCCACTGGTTGGTGAGCAGCGGCAGATCTCGCCACGACTGGACCCAGCGCGACATGGCCGCGCCGATCACCGTTTCGGAGGTGGGGCGGACGACAAGCGGCTCTTCGAGCTTTGCCTCGGGGTCGGGGACCAGGCCGCCCTTCCCGTCACCCACCAGGCGGTGATGGGTAACGACCGCCATTTCCTTGGCGAAGCCTTCGACGTGTTCGGCTTCCTTGGCGAAATAGGACAGGGGGATGAACAGCGGGAAATAGCAGTTGGAGACGCCGGCATCCTTGATCCGCGCATCCATCACCTGCTGGATGCGTTCCCAGATACCGTAGCCCCACGGCTTGATGACCATGCAACCGCGCACGCCGCTCTCCTCCGCCATGTCGGCTTCGGAGATGACTTCCTGGTACCACGCGGCGAAATCCGCATCGCGGGTGACGGAAAGGGCGTGTTTGATAGCGACGGGCTTTTGGGCGGGCTGATTCATGAGCGGCCTGTTAGCCGCTCATGCGCCCACGTTCAAATGCCTTACTTACCGAGTTCGTCGAGCTTCTTCTGCATCGCAGCCATCTGGGCCTTGAGCGAGGAGAGATCGTCCTTGGGCTTTTCCTCGCCCGGGGTTTCGCCGGCGGCCATTTCCGCACCCGGCATGAAGGCGGCGGCAGCGGCCTTGAACATTTCCATGTTGCGCTGAGCGATCGCGGCGAGCGGATTGTTGCCGAGGCTTTCCTCGAAGGCCTTGCGCAGCTTGAGCTGGTTCTCGCGGAAATGCTCCATCGAGGCTTCGAGATAGTGCGGCAGCAGCGACTGCATCGAGTTGCCATACATGGCGATCAGCTGGCGCAGGAAGTTGACCGGGAGGATCTGCTCCCCTCCGCTGGCCTCTTCTTCCATGATGATCTGGGTGAGGATTTGGTGCGTGATGTCGGCGCCGGTCTTGGCGTCGACCACCTTGAAGTCCACCCCTTCGCGGGTCATCTTGGCAAGATGGTCGAGCGTGATGTAGCTGGACGAGCGCGTGTTATAAAGCCGCCGGTTGGCGTACTTCTTGATCACCACGATATCGCCGTCTTCGCTCGACTTACCGGCCATTTGCAACACCCCCATAATGCCTGATTCGGCTTTCATATGGTATAGGCGTTTGGTTGCATTGCAACAACGGCATTGTTGCGCAGCACAAGCCCCTCAGCGGACGAAACGACGCCCCAGCAAGGTGAGCAATTCGTATTGTGACAGGCCGCTGACACGCGCGGCCTCGGGCAGGGCATAGTCAGCGCTCACCCAGTCCCCCTCCCCGAGGTCGGGTGCGGCAGCGAGATCGATCACGGTCATGTCCATCGAGACCCGGCCCAGAACCGGAAGGACCCGGTCGCCCGCGCGCAGGATTCCCCGGCTCGACCAGCAGCGCAGGTAGCCGTCAGCATAGCCGAGCGAGATGACGCCAACGCGCATCGGCGCCGCAGCAACGAAAGTGGCGTTGTAGCCGACGCTCTCTCCCGCAGCGATATTGCGCACCTGCATGATGGCCGCTTCGGGACGGACGACCTGCGCGATGTGCGGTGCCAGCGCTGCGCAGGGCACCCCGCCGTAGAGGGCAAGGCCAGGGCGAGTCAGATCGCCGTGATAGTCCCGCCCGAGCGCGATTCCGGCGCTGTTGGCAAGGCTTGCCCGGCGGTGCGGCAGGCTGCGGCAGACTTCCTCCCAGCGGTGCAGTTGCTGCTGGTTGAGCGGGGTTTCCTCCTCGGCGGAAGCGAGGTGCGAGAGCAGGACGTCGATCTCGAGCCGGGACAGGCGTTCGTCCGCGAGGTCCGCCATCGACAGCCCGAGGCGGTTGATCCCGGTGTCCACCATGACGTCGCAAAGGCCGCCGCCCGCGTCGAGCCAGGTCTGGACCTGGGACGGCGAATTGAGCACCGGCCTTACCCCCGCCTCACGCGCCCAGACTGCATCGGCGGCCGACATGGGCCCATGGAGCACCGACAGCGAGCCCTGCGGAACGAGATCGAGCACCTCCTCCGCCTCGCGCCAGTGAGCAACGAAAAAATCGCGGCAGCCGGCCTCGGCCAGAACCTTGGCCGCGCGGCGCGCGCCGGTGCCGTAGGCGTCGGCCTTGATCGCAGCGCCGGCCGTCGCCGCGCCGGACAGCCGGTCGAGCGCCTGCCAGTTGGCGGCAAGCGCAGCCTTGTCGAGCGCGAGGCGAACCGGCGGTGCGGGAGAGCGCAGGTCAGGCAGCATCGGCATCGAAATCACGGGGTGGCCCGCCCTTGAGGCCCCAGGCGGAGACGGCAAAGGCCACCGCCACCACCGCCCAAGTGTACCACAGACCCGAATAGGGATCGCCGGTGCGCGCAACGATATAGCTGGAAATCAGGGGCAGGAAGCCGCCGAAATAGCCGGTGCCGATGTGATAGGGGATCGACATCGAGGAATAGCGGATCCGGGGCGGGAACATCTCGGAGAGCAGGGCCGCGACCGGTCCGAAGGTGGCACCGGACAGGGCCATCATCACCAGCAGCGCGGCGATGATGGCCAGCGCCGTGCCGAGCGACGGCGTGACCTTGGCCAAATTGTAGCCGGCATCGCCCAGCCATTGCTGGAGGAGCTTGGTCCGCGCCGCCTTGTCGGCAAAGGGATAGGCGCCGACCGGCAAGGCCTTGTCGCCGACCGACAGGGTGAGCGCGGGAGCTTCGGCGCGGGAATAGGATATTCCCATGGCGGTAAGATCACCCAGCAGCTTGCCACATTCGGTCTTCTGCTCAGAATCGAACGGGTTGAAACGGCAGCCCGGTCCGGCGACGGACACGGGTGCGGCCCGGGCCGCCGCGACCAGCGCGGGATTGGCGACGCTGCCGATCGTCCAGTAAATCGGGAACATCGCGAGCAGGACGAGCAGGTAACCGAACACGATCGGCTTCTTGCGCCCGACCCGATCAGACAGGGCGCCAAACAGCACAAAGAAACCCGTGCCGACCAGCGCGGCAATGCCGATGATGATCTCGGCATGGATATCCTCCATCCGCATCGGCCCCTTGAGGAACGACAGGGCGGAAAACATCGCCGTGTACCAGATCACGGTTAGCCCGGCGGCGATGCCGAACAGGGCGATGAAGATCCGCTTCCTGTTGCCGGGATAAGTGAAGCTCTCCTTGAACGGGTTGCCGGCGATCTCGCCCTCTTCGCGCATGGCGATGAAGACCGGGCTTTCCGACAGCTTCAGCCGCATCCACAGCGAGATGCCGAGGAGAGCAAGGCTGAGCAGGAACGGCACGCGCCAGCCCCGGGCGGACCAGATCTCGGCCGGCATCAGGCTCTTGCACGAAAGCACGACGACGAGGCTGAGGACGAAGCCGCCGACCACGCTGGCCTGGATATAGGACGTGAAATAGCCCCGGCGGCCGGGCCCCGCGTGCTCGGCCACGTAGATCGCTGCCCCGCCATATTCCCCGCCAAGCGCAAGGCCTTGCAGGATGCGCAGGAACAAGACGATGAGCGGCGCGGCCAGGCCGATGCTCTCCGCCGAAGGGATCAGGCCGACCCCGGCCGTCGCCACACCCATCAGGAGGACGGTGACCAGGAAGGTGTATTTGCGGCCGAGCCGGTCGCCCAGAAATCCGAAGAGGATCGCGCCGAGCGGCCGAAAGCCGAAGCCCACAGCAAACCCCGCCCAGACCAGCAGCGTCTGCAGCGTTTCGTTGCCGGAGGGAAAGAAGGTCTTGCCGATGATCGCGGCAAGGGTTCCGTAGATAAAGAAATCATACCACTCGAACACCGTTCCGGCCGACGAGGCGGCGATGACGAGGCGCATATCGCTTGCGCTCGGTTCGAGATGTGCCGGTGTTGCTTCCGCCGTGGCCATTGCCGTGAAACCTTCCCCCCGGTGTCGTTCCGCCCGCTCTAGCGACGGTTTCAGGCGGTGGGAAGCGCGGCGAGCGCAGCCTTCCACGCCAGCAGAATCGCGCCGTGGCGGGCCGGGTAAGCTGCGGCAGGTGCAATGGCGGCAAGGCCCGGCCAATCGGGCATCGGCGCCCCGCCGGCAAGCCATCCGGCAATCGCTTCCGCCGAACGGGCAAGGTCAGCCCGCGTCCGTCCAGTCGCGGCCCGGGCGAAGATCGCGGCGCTGGCCTGGCCAACGGCACAGGCCTGGGCGCGCAGACCAAGGGCGCAGATCGCTCCCGCTCCATCAACGGTAAGGGATATGGCAAGGGTCGAGCCGCAGCTTTGCGAGCGCGCTGTACCCTGGAGCGGCATGGCAGGATCGAGCGGCCAGGCGGCAAGCCCCGTGGCCAGGCCCAGCACTTCGGGCGTGTAGAGCTTGGCGGCGGAAGCCACCGGCCCTACTTCTTCTTTGCGGCGAGCCGCTTGGCCTCGGCGTCGGCCGCTTCCTGCCGCCGTTCGCCGATCATCTTGACCAGGGCATCGCTGCTGGCATTGATGAAGGGATAGGTGCGCGACTGGGTGATCCAGTCCGGCCGGCCGTTGACGCCCCAGACAGTGTCATAGCCGAGCACGATGATCGAGAACCCCAGCACCGACAAGAGCATGCCCTTTACCGCGCCGAAGCCGAAGCCGATCACCCGGTCGACCGGCCCGAGCAGCGAACCGCGCGTGGCCGTGCCGATGGTGCGGGCCAGCAGGCGGACCACGGCGTAAGGCACGAGCAGCAGCAGCGCGAAGGCCAGCACCGCCGCCGCGCTGTAGCGATCGCCGACATAACCGGCGAGCATGTTGGTGACCGGCGTGTGAGCGTAATGAATCGCCAGAAGCGAAACCAGCCAAGCGCCAAGCGTCAGCACCTCCTGCACGAAACCGCGCACGAAGCCAGTGATCGCGCCAAGCGCGACCAGAATGAGCACACCGATGTCAAATCCCGTCATTGACCCGATTCCTAGGTGTCACCGACGATCCGGTCAACGAGGCGGTTGAGCATGGCTATATCGTGCCGTCGCATTCCCGGAACTTCCGGCCCGGATTCCGGCGGGGCGTGCGCCGAGTCAAACCCCAGTTTGGCGGCCTCGCGCAGCCGGATCGCGCCATGAGCGACCGGGCGAACCTCGCCTGCCAGTGAGACTTCGCCAAACCAGGTCGTGGCCTTGGGCAGTGGCCGATCCGCCAGCGCCGAGACCAGCGCGGCGGCAACGGCAAGGTCCGCCGCCGGATCGGCGAGACGGTAACCGCCGGAGACGTTGAGATAAACCTCGGCCGATGAGAAGTTGAGCCCGCAGCGCGCCTCGAGCACGGCCAGCAGCATGGCCATGCGCCCGCTGTCCCACCCGACCACGGCGCGGCGCGGCGTGGCCCCGCTCTGCAGGCGTACGATCAGCGCCTGGATCTCGACCAGCACCGGCCTCGTCCCCTCCATCGCCGGGAAAACTGCCGAGCCGGGCACCGGGTCTTCACGCCCCGAGAGGAACAGCATCGAGGGGTTCGAAATTTCCTGCAGCCCCTGCCCGGCCATGGCGAAAACGCCGATCTCGTCCACCGGGCCGAAGCGGTTCTTGAGGCTGCGCAGGATGCGATACTGGTGGCTGCGCTCGCCCTCGAAGGCCATGACCACATCGACCATATGCTCGAGCACGCGCGGGCCGGCGATCGAGCCGTCCTTGGTGACGTGACCGACGAGGACCAGCGCAGCCCCGCTGTCCTTGGCATAGCGGATCAGCTCGAAGGCCGACGCGCGGACCTGGCTGACCGTGCCTGGGGCGCCCTCGATCTGGTCGGAATGCATGGTCTGGATCGAATCGATCACCAGCAGGGCCGGCGGCTCCATCGCGCCCAGCGTGGTCAGGATATCGCGGACGGAGGTGGCCGAGGCGAGCTGGATCGGGGCCTTGCCAAGACCCAGCCGTTCGGCGCGCAGGCGCACCTGTCCGGCCGCTTCCTCACCGCTGATATAGACCACCGTGCCGCCGCCCAGCGCGATCTTCGCCGAGGCCTGGAGCAGCAAGGTCGATTTGCCGATGCCGGGATCGCCGCCCATCAGGATGGCCGAGCCCGGAACGAGGCCACCGCCCAGCGCGCGGTCGAACTCGGGAAGGCCTGTCGAGCGGCGCTGCGGCATCTCGCCCTTGGCATCGAGCGGCTCGAACTGGATGGGTCGGCCCCCGGTCGACAGGTCGTGCTTGACCGAGAACACCGTTTGCGGCGCCTCCTCGGTCAAAGTGTTCCATTCCCCGCAATCGGCGCATTGCCCCTGCCACCGGGTGGAGAGCGAGCCGCAGGCGGCGCAGACATAACGGCGTTTCGGCTTGGCCATGATCCGGCTCTAAATGGAACGCAACGGGAACGCAATTGTATTCCCGCAATAATTGCCTTCTCACGATTATCGGTCCACACCCTGCTCATGCGGCAGAAGGAATTGCGGATCGCGCTAGTCTGCTACGGCGGCATCAGTCTTGCGGTCTATATGCATGGCGTAACCAAGGAATTGTGGAAGCTGTGCTGCGCCAGCCGCTCGTTCCACGCCGGCGAACCGGTCCCGAGCGATTGCCAGGGGGTCTACCGACGGCTGCTCGAACATGTGCAGGAGCGCCACGGGCTAAGGCTGCGCGTGCTGACCGACATCATCGCCGGGGCCAGCGCGGGAGGGATCAACGGCGTGTTCCTTGCCCAGGCGATCCATTCCGGGCGTTCGATCGAACCGCTGACCAAGCTCTGGCTCGAACGGGCCGATGTCGACGTGCTGCTCGACCCGTCGGCGCGGCCGTGGTCTCGCTTCGCCAAGTTCTGGGCCGCACCGCTGGTTTGGTACGTGCTGACCCGGCCGGGCAACGTGATCTCGCAGAGCGTGGCCCCCGAGACACGGGCCGAGGTGCGGACGAAGCTGTCTCGGCTGATCCGTTCGCGCTGGTTCGAGCCGCCCTTCGGCGGGCTCGGATTCTCTCACCTGCTGGCCGACGCGCTCGATGCGATGGGCGGCGGCGTGCAAGGCGAGCCGCTGCTGCCGGCAGGGCACCCGATCGACCTGTTCGTGACGGCTACCGACTTCAAGGGGCATATCGAGACACTGCGGCTCCATTCGCCGCACCTTGTCGAGGAAAGCGAACATCGCCTCTCCATCGGGTTCCGGTCGCAGACCCCGGGCCATGCCGGCGTTGACCTGGCCGACCCACTGGAACTCGTCTTCGCCGCGCGAGCCACGGCGAGCTTCCCCGGGGCTTTCCCGCCGCTGCAATTGCACGAGATCGACATGCTCGGCGTCGAGCGCGGCCGCATCTGGGCCGGGCGCCGGGAATTCCTCGAGCGGATCATGCCCGAGCACGCCTATCGCGGCGAGGCCGAGGGGGTTTCGCTGATCGACGGTTCGGTGCTGGTCAACGCACCCTTCGCGGATGCCATGGCCGTGCTGCGCGACCGCCCCGCCCAGCGCGAGGTGGACCGGCGTTTCGTCTACATCGACCCCAAACCGGACCGGATCGGCGGACTGCGGCGCGACGACCCGCGCCTGCCCGGCTGGTTCTCGGTCATTTTCGGCTCGCTCTCATCGATCCCGCGCGAGCAGCCGATCCGCGACAACCTTGACGACCTTGCCCACCAGTCGCGCGAAATGACCCGGCTGCGCGGGATCGTCGCGGCACTGCGTCCCGAGGTCGAGGAAGCAATCGACAAGCACCTCGGCCGCACCCTGTTCCTTGACCGGCCCACGCCGCGCCGGCTGGCCCAGTGGCGGCACAAGGCGCACAAACTGGTGCACAGGGAATCGGGGCTGGCCTGGCGCGGCTATGAGGAGGTCAAACTGGCCGGGCTGGTCGACGGCCTTGCCGGCATGGTCCAGCAGGCGGCGCCGGAACTGACGCTCGCTTCGCACGATGCGCTGGTTCACCTGTTTCTGGGGGCCATCCGCGACGGCACGGAGAACGACGGGCTGAGCCAGGAGGAACGGCTGATCGCCTTTTTCCGCGCGCACGACCTGCCCTTCCGCATTCGCCGCCTGCGCTTGCTGGCGCGCGGACTGACCCAGGACTGGGAGGACGATCCCGAGGTCAGCGAGGAGCAACGACACGCCGCGCGAGAGGCGGTTTACCGCGCCATGTCGCTCTATTTCGAACTGGAGCCGCTGCGCGGCCTCGGCGAGGATTTCGCCGCAGTGGCCAGCCGCGCCTTCGATGATCCGGCCGCCGTGCTCGCCCATATTGCGCAGCGCCGGCAATTGCCGGCGACCGATCTGGTGGTCGATGCGATCCTTGCCTCGGCCCTTGCCGAGATGCCCGCTCCGCTCAAGCGTCGGGTGCTGCTGACCTATCTCGGGTTTCCATGGTTCGACGCGATAACCCTGCCCTTGCTGCGCGGCGAAGGGCTGACCGAGTTCGACCCGGTGAAGGTCGACCGGATCTCACCCGACGACTGCAACGCGATCCGCACCGGCGGAACCCATGCCACGCTGCGCGGGGTGGAGTTCTACAACTTCGGCGCCTTCTTCAGCCGGGCCTACCGGGAAAATGACTACCTGTGGGGGCGGCTCCATGGGGCCGAGCGAATGGTCGACCTGATCGCCACGGCCCTGCCGCCCGGTTCGCTGCTCGATCCGAACGAGATTCAGCGCTTCAAGCGCGAGGCATTTCTCGCGATCCTGGACGAGGAAGAGGACCGGCTTCAGGCAGATCCGGGCCTCGTCGGCGCGCTGCGCGACGAGGTGCTCCGGAAAATGCCGGCCTGAGGCCGGACGGAAAACCGCCGCGGATTACTCCGTAAGGCCTTCCCATGCGTTCTTGAGGCGGTCGAAGAACCCGCGCGACTGAGGGCATTCCTCACCGGTTTCGGTTTCCTGCAGTTCGCGCAGCAATTCCTTCTGCCGCCCGGTCAGCTTGGTCGGGGTCTCGACCATGATTTCGATGACAAGGTCACCCTTGCCGCGCCCCTGCAACACCGGCATGCCCGCGCCGCGCTGGCGCAATTGCTTGCCCGACTGGATGCCCGCCGGAATTACGATCGCGTGGCGCGCGCCATCGAGGCCAGGAATGGCGATCTCGCCGCCCAGCGCCGCCGTGGTGAAGCTGATCGGCACCTTGGTCATCAAGGTGGTCCCGTCCCGCTCGAACATGGAATGGCGCTTGACGTGGACGAAGATGTAGAGGTCGCCCGGAGGCGCGCCGAACGGTCCCGCCTCGCCCTTGCCGGAAAGCCGGATGCGCGTACCGGTATCGACGCCCGGCGGTACGTTGACCTCAAGCTTTTGCGGCTGGTCGACCCGGCCTTCGCCCCGGCACGAACGGCAGGGACTTTCGATCACCTCGCCGCGGCCGTGACAGGTCGGGCAGGTGCGCTCGACCATGAAGAAACCCTGCTGGGCGCGGACCTTGCCATGCCCGCCGCACATGCCGCAGCGGCGTGTGCCGGTGCCGGGCTGGGCGCCCGAGCCGCTACACGGTTCACACGGGCGCGAGACCTCGATCTCGATCTCCACGTCCTTGCCGTGATAGGCATCGTCGAGCGAGATTTCGAGATCGTAGCGCAGGTCAGCGCCGCGCCGGGCTTGCTGGCGACCGCCGCCGCCGAAGGCATTGCCGAAGATCGTCTCGAAGATGTCGCCGATGTCGGAGAAGCCCTCGCCGCCATGGAATCCACCATTGCCGCCGGGGCCGCCCTGGCGGAACGCGGCATGGCCATATTGATCATAGGCCGCGCGCTTCTGAGGGTCCTTGAGGCAATCGTAGGCCTCGTTGATCGCCTTGAAGCGGTTTTCGGATTCGCCGCAGCCCGGATTCTTGTCCGGGTGAAACTTCATCGCAAGCTTGCGATAGGCGGTCTTGAGCGTGGCGTCGTCAGCCGTCCGCTCGACTTCCAGCAGTTCGTAATAGTCAATCTCGGCCGACATATCGCCCCGTCCCTAACCCGTCCCGCCGCCCATGCGAACACGGGCGGCGGATCGGTTTCATCGCAGCATCAGCCCCGGATCACGAGTTCTTGTCGTCGACTTCCGAGAACTCGGCGTCGACCACGTCGTCATCGCCCTTCGGCGCTTCCGCACCCGGCGAGGCCTGGGCAGCCTGCTCCTTCTCGTAGATCGCCTGGCCCATCTTCATGGCCTTTTCGGTCAAGGCCTGAGTCTTGGCGGTCATCGCCGCGGCATCGCCGCTTTCGATGGCAACCTTGGCTTCGGCGATCGCCTCCTCGATCTCGGCCTTAAGAGCCGGATCGACCTTGTCGCCGTTCTCTTCCAGCTGGCGCTCGGTCGCGTGGACGAGGCTGTCCGCATTGTTGCGGGCCTCGGCCGCCTCGCGGCGAGACTTGTCCTCGGCCGCGAACTTCTCGGCATCGCGGACCATCTGGTCGATGTCCGCGTCGCTGAGACCGCCCGAGGCCTGGATGCGGATCTGCTGCTCCTTGCCGGTGCCCTTGTCCTTGGCCGAGACGTTGACGATGCCGTTGGCGTCAATGTCGAAGGTCACCTCGATCTGCGGCACGCCGCGGCGGGCCGGCGGAATGCCGAGCAGGTCGAACTGGCCGAGGAGCTTGTTGTCCTGCGCCATCTCGCGCTCGCCCTGGAATACCCGGATCGTCACCGCCTGCTGGTTATCCTCGGCGGTCGAGTAGATCTGGCTCTTCTTGGTCGGGATCGTGGTGTTGCGGTCGATCATCTTGGTCATGATCCCGCCCAGCGTCTCGATCCCCAGCGACAGCGGGGTGACGTCGAGCAGCAGCACGTCCTTGACGTCGCCCTGCAGCACGCCGGCCTGGATCGCCGCGCCCATGGCGACGACTTCATCCGGGTTCACGCCGGTGTGCGGGTCCTTGCCGAAGAATTCCTTCACGGCCTCGCGCACCTTGGGCATGCGGGTCATGCCGCCGACCAGCACGACATCGTCGATCTCCGAGGCCTTGAGCCCGGCATCGGCGAGCGCCTTGCGGCAGGGTTCCATCGTCCGCTTGATCAATTCCGCGACCATCTTTTCAAGGTCGGCGCGGGTGATCGTTTCCACGAGGTGAAGCGGCGTGGTGGCGCCGCCTTCCATGCGGGCGGTGATGAACGGCAGGTTGATCTCGGTGGTCTGCGCGCTCGACAGCTCGATCTTGGCCTTTTCGGCGGCTTCCTTGAGCCGCTGCAGGGCCAGCTTGTCGGTCTTGAGGTCGAGGCCTTCCTTCTTCTTGAACTGGTCGGCCAGGTATTCGACCAGCTTCGAGTCGAAGTCCTCACCGCCGAGGAAGGTGTCGCCGTTGGTCGACTTCACCTCGAACACGCCATCGCCGATCTCGAGGATCGAGACGTCGAAGGTGCCGCCGCCAAGGTCGTAGACCGCGATGGTCTTGCCGTCGTTCTTCTCAAGCCCATAGGCGAGAGCGGCCGCGGTCGGCTCGTTGATGATGCGCAGCACTTCGAGGCCGGCGATCTGGCCGGCGTCCTTGGTCGCCTGGCGCTGGGCGTCGTTGAAGTAGGCCGGGACGGTGATGACCGCCTGGGTCACGGTTTCGCCCAGATAGCTCTCGGCGGTTTCCTTCATCTTCTGGAGCGTGAAGGCGCTGATCTGCGAGGGGCTGTAGTCCT
This sequence comes from Novosphingobium flavum, assembly GCF_014230315.1. Taxonomy (GTDB): domain Bacteria; phylum Pseudomonadota; class Alphaproteobacteria; order Sphingomonadales; family Sphingomonadaceae; genus Novosphingobium; species Novosphingobium flavum. Next base: position 19,532 of record NZ_JACLAW010000003.1, read on the forward strand.
GCCCGCCGGCCTGGACCCAGGCATCGCCGTTCTTGCCCTTCACGATGTGATAGGGAACCAGCTCGGTGTCCTTCTGGGTGACCGGATCGTCGTAGCGGCGGCCGATCAGGCGCTTGACCGCGAAAATCGTGTTGTCGCCGTTGGTGACGGCCTGGCGCTTGGCCGGCTGCCCGATCAGGCGTTCACCATCTTTGGTGAAGGCAACGATCGAGGGCGTCGTGCGCGCGCCTTCAGAATTCTCGATGACCTTCGGCTTGCCGCCGTCCATCACGGCCACGCAGCTGTTGGTAGTGCCGAGGTCGATACCGATGACTTTACCCATTATACCCCATTCCTCACGTCGCAAGGTTGACACCGCAGCCAGCCCCCCGGTGCCCGGCAAGGCGTACTCGTGCGGCTCGTTGACGGGGGCGATATAGGAGCGGTTTTTCTTGGCACAAGGGCGCGGGCAAACTAGTTCCCGGGCGATTTCCCTCGTTTTCTCGCCCTGTCCCGAAAGGCAACCGGATGAACCGCTTTTCCCGCCCGCTGGCCTTTGGCCTGGCCGCCCTCGCCCTGCCTTTGGCGGCCTGCCGGCAGAACGGGGCCGCGCCCGAGACGGTGCAGACGAGCGAATCCGCGCCCGAAGCGAAACCGGGCCTGTCGCTCGGCGGAGGACGGCTGATCCTGCCCGCTGTCTCCGGCAACCCGGCCGCGGCCTACTTCTCGCTGACCAACGGTTCGGACAAGGCCGTGACCCTTGCGGCGGTCGACGTCGCCGGCGCGGGCATGGCCATGATGCACCAGACGATGGAGACGAGCGGTCATTCGACCATGGGCGAGATGAAGCAGGACGAGGTGAAGCCGGGCGAGACACTGGTCTTCGCCCCCGGCGGCAAGCACGTGATGGTGTCCGACCTGCCCGCCGGGCTCAAGCCGGGCGGCACGATCGAGATAACGCTCATTTTCGCCGATGGTGACAAGCTTTCCGCACCGCTCACCATCGAAGCGCCGGGTGGCGGGGCCTGACCCCTACCTTGCCCCCGGGCGGAGAACGCCCTCTCACGCCGGGCGAGCGAGACTTGGCCCGCGCGGTGTTCGGCCCCGCGCTCGACCCCGATCCGGTCAGGGTGCGGCGGCGCAAGTGGTTCGCCTTCCAGCCGCGCGAAACGGTCATGGCGCCTTGCGGGCACCTTCATTTCCACCCGGCCGGATCGCGATATTCGGATGATTTCTCGCAGGAAGGCGTGTCACTGACGGGCCTGTTCGTGCACGAACTGACCCACGTCTGGCAAAGCCAGCAACGCGGAAGATTGTGGCTGCCGCTGATGCGCCATCCGTTCTGCCGCTACGACTATGTGCTGGAGCCGGGAAAGGCGTTCGAGCGCTACGGCATCGAGCAACAGGCCGAGATCGTCCGCCACGGCTGGCTGGCCCGGATGGGCCTACCATTAGCGAACGATCTCGCTCGTGACGAACTCGAACGGTTGCTGCTCTCGATCAGCACGCCACCTCGTATTCGTAGCCATACCGATCGGTGCGATAGCAGCGGCCGTTCTTCTTGATCAGCGCGCCGACCGCGCCGCCAGCGGCAGCACCGATCGCCGCACCCTTGACGACATCGCCGCCGGTAGCCGCGCCGATCACGGCGCCGCCAGCCGCGCCGGCAAGGGCGCCCTCTCCAGCGTAGTTGCTTGCGCAGCCGCCCAGCGCCAAGGCGCCGGCCGCCGCCAGCGGGACAAGAAATCTTGCCAACATTTCGGTTACTCCGATCAATTTATTCCTTGCTGGAAAAATGGATCGGAGCCCGAACGGGTTCCCGCAGATCGGCTAGAAGGACGCTCAGTCCGGCTTCTTGGCGACAGCCACCATGGCCGGGCGCAGCAGGCGGTCCTTGATCATGTAGCCGGCCTGCAGTTCCTGCAGCACGGTGCCCGGTTCGGCGTCGGCAGAGGGCAGCTCGATCATGGCCTGGTGCTGGTTGGGATCGAGCGGCAGGCCGAGCGCAGCAATGCGGGTGATGCCGTGGCTGGCGAAGACCTTGTCGATCTCGCGGCCCGTGGCCTCGATCCCGGCAACGAGATTCTTGAACTTCTCGTCCTCGCGCAGGTCGGCCGGAATCGAGCCCAGTGCGCGGGCCAGATTGTCGGCCACCGAAAGGATGTCGCGGGCAAACGAGGTCGCCGCATAGGCGCGCGTGTCGGCCACGTCCTTTTCCAGGCGGCGGCGCACGTTCTGCGTCTCGGCCTTGGCGTAAAGCACTTCCTGCTGCGCCGCTGCCAGCTCTTCACGCAGGCGCGCGGCCTCGTCAGCGTCCTTTTCGAGCAGTTCCTCGGGAACGCCCTTCAATTCCTCGGCCACCGCCGGGTCGACCTGCGGCTTGGTATCTTCAGTCATTTTCAGCTTGTTTCCGCTTATCCGATGAGCTTGCCCAAACTCTGGGCGGTGAAATCCACCATGGGGACCAGCCGCGCATAATTCAAGCGAGTCGGGCCGATTACCCCCACCACGCCGACCACGCGTCCTTCCCGATCACGGTAAGGCGAGGCGATGACCGACGAGCCGGAAAGGGCGAACAGCCGGTTCTCCGCGCCGATGAAGATGCGGGTGGCGTCAGCCTCGCGCGCGGCATCGAGCAGAGAGGCGACGGACTGCTTGTTTTCCAGATCGTCAATCAGCGAGCGGACCCGTTCGAGATCGCCGATGGCGGTTTCATCAAGCAGGTTGGCCTGCCCGCGCACGATCAGCACGGGGCGGTGGTCGCTGTCCTCGCTCCACACCGCAAGGCCGCGCTCCACGAGGTCGCGGCTCGCGGTATCAAGCGCGGTGCGCCCATCCGCGATCTCAGCGGCGATGGCGCGGACGGCTTCGGCCAGGGTTCGCCCGCCAAGATGGGCCGAGAGATAGTTGGAAGCCTCCTGCAGGGCGCCGATCGGGGTGCCGAGGGGAAGTTCGAGTACGCGGTTCTCGATTCCCCCGTCCTCGCCCACCAGAACGGCAAGCGCCTTGCCGGGGCTGAGGGGGACCAGTTGCAACTGCTGCAGGCGCGGCTCGCGGCGCGGAACCATGACCACGCCCGCGCAGGCCGAAAGGTCAGACAGCACTGCCGAGGCTGCCGTCAGCGCCGCCTCGATCGGGCCGGGCCGGGCCATGCGCCGCTCGATCGCGGCGCGCTCCTCCAGCGTCGGCTCGGCGGCCTGCATCATGCCATCGACAAACAGGCGCAACCCAAGGTCGGTCGGCATCCGGCCCGCGCTGGTGTGCGGCGCGGCCAGCAGGCCAAGCGATTCGAGATCGTGCAGGACCGAGCGGATCGAGGCGGGCGAGAGGTTGAGCCCGGCCCCGCCCGCGAGCGTCTTCGAGCCCACCGGTTGGCCGGAATCGAGGTAGCCCTCCACCACGAGACGGAAGATCTCGCGGGCTCGGGTGTTCAGTTCGGTGATGGGTGGGCCGGTCATTTGTGAAACCTTATTTAGTCTGCACTCTTGCAGCCTCAAGCCCGAAGCGCCAAACGCGGCTCGAACATTCACTTGAGGAACAGTCCATGCGTCCTTCCGGCCGCGCGCCTGACGAAATGCGCGCCATCAGCTTCGAACCCCATTTCACCAAGCATGCCGAGGGTTCCGTGCTGATCAGCTTCGGCGACACCAAGGTGATCTGCACCGCCTCGGTCGAAGAGCGCGTGCCCCCGTTCCTGCGCGGCAAGGGCGAAGGCTGGGTTACGGCGGAATATTCGATGCTGCCCCGCGCCACGCACACCCGCGGCAGCCGCGAGGCGGCCAAGGGCAAGCAGTCGGGCCGGACCCAGGAAATCCAGCGCCTGATCGGCCGGTCCTTGCGCGCCGTGTGCGATCTGAAGAAGCTGGGTGAGCGCCAGATCACGCTCGATTGCGACGTGATCCAGGCCGATGGCGGCACCCGCACGGCCTCGATCTCGGGCGCCTGGGTGGCGCTGCGCATCGCGATCGACAAGCTGATGGCCCAGGGGCTGATCAAGGAAGACCCGCTGACCGCGCGCGTGGCGGCGGTGTCCTGCGGTATTCACCAGGGCACGCCGGTCCTCGACCTCGACTATGTGGAAGACAGCGCGGCCGATGCCGATGCCAACTTCGTGCTGATCGAAGGCGGCAAGATCGCCGAAGTCCAGGCCACGGCCGAAGGCGCGACCTATGACGAGGAAGGCCTGCTGCGCCTGCTGCGTCTCGCCCGGATCGGCTGCGACCAGATCTTTGCCGAGCAGGCCAAGTCCGCAGGCCGCTGATGGGCAAGCTCTCCGGCCAATTGGTGATCGCCACGCACAATGCCGGCAAGCTCAGGGAAATCCAGGCCCTGCTTGCCCCGTTCGGCGTGACCTGCCTCTCGGCCGGAGACCTCGGCCTGCCCGAGCCCGAGGAAACCGGCACGACCTTCACCGAGAACGCCCTGATCAAGGCGCGGGCGGCGGCGGACGGCGCCGGGCTTCCGGCACTCGCCGACGATTCGGGTCTTTGCGTCGATGCGCTGGGCGGCAAGCCAGGTGTCTATACCGCCGACTGGGCCGAACGGCAGTGGTTCGAAGGGCCAGAAGGGCGCGACTGGTTCATGGCCATGGGCAAGGTCGAAGGACTGCTTTGCGAACAGGGCCCCGATGCCGATCGCTCCGGCCACTTCGTCTCGGTCCTGGCGATCGCCTGGCCGGACGGGGACAGCGCGATCTACGAAGGCACGGTGGACGGCACGCTGACCTGGCCGCCGCGCGGCAAGCTCGGCTTCGGCTATGACCCGATCTTCGTGCCGAACGGGATGGACCAGACCTTCGCGGAGATGGCACCCGAAGACAAGCACCGCATCAGCCACCGCGCCAATGCCTTTGCCAAGCTGGTGAAGGACCAGTTCGAGGCGTAGAAGGCAAAGATGGCCCGCGCGCTCTATATCCACTGGCCGTTCTGCCTGAAGAAGTGCCCCTATTGCGACTTCAACAGCCATGTGCGCGACGGCGTCGACCACGGCCTGTGGCGCGATGCCTTGCTGGCCGATCTGCGCCACGAGGCCGAAGTTGCTGGCGGAGAGGCGCTGGAAAGCGTGTTTTTCGGCGGGGGCACGCCCTCGCTCATGCCGCCTGCGCTGGTTGCGGACCTGCTGACCGAGGCCGAGCGGCTCTGGGGATTCGCGGACGGGATCGAAATTACGCTGGAGGCAAATCCTTCATCGGTGGAGGCGGCGAAGTTCGCGGCGCTGGCCGATGCCGGGGTCAACCGGGTTTCGCTCGGATTGCAGGCGCTGGATGATGAAGCGCTGCGTTTTCTCGGGCGATTGCATGGGGTTGCGGAGAGCCTTGCGGCGCTCGACGTTGCCCAGAAGCATTTCGGGCGGGTCAGCTGCGACCTGATCTATGCCAGGCCCGGGCAGTCCGTAAAGGATTGGGAAAGCGAGCTTTCCCGGGCGCTTGGCTTCGGGACGGGGCATCTCTCGCTCTACCAGCTGACGATCGAGCCGGGGACCCGGTTCGCGACCATGGTGCGCGAGCGGCAGTTCGACCCGCTGGACGACGATGCGGCGGCGGACCTGTTCACCCTGACCCGCGAATTGACTGATTCTGCGGGGATTCCGGCTTACGAAATCAGCAACCACGCCCGCATTGGCGAGGAAAGCCGGCACAACCTCGCCTACTGGCGCTACCAGGACTACGCCGGGATCGGACCGGGGGCGCATGGCCGCCGCAACGCCGCTGCAACGGTGCGGCATCGCAAGCCAGAGAATTGGCTCGAGGCGATCGGGCGCAGCGGGCACGGCATCGCCGAGGAACGCGCGCTCGGCCGGGCCGAGCAGGCCTCGGAAGCCATGCTGATGGGGCTGCGGCTGGGCGAAGGGATCGACCTTGCGGCGCTAGCCGCGCGCTTTGCCATGACGCCGGACAGCCTGTGCGAGGCGGACCGGTTCGCCTTTTACGAAATGCAGGGCCTGACGTGGCGCAAGGGGCCGCGCATCGGGGTGACCGAGGCCGGGATGCCACTGCTCGATGCCCTGCTTGGCGAACTGGTGCCGGCGGAGTTGGTCGCCTCGTGAACGCGCGGGCCGACCTCCTCGAGGCCTGGCGCGATCATCTGGCTCTGGCGCGGCGGCGCTCACCCCATACGGTGCGGGCCTATCTGGCGACGGCGGCGCGGCTGCTGGACGAGGTGGGCGCGGCAGACTGGGCTGCCCTCGCCCGGCTGGACGCCGCGACCCTGCGCGCGCAACTGGCGCGGCGGCGAGCGGACGGGATCGGCAATGTCTCGGCCGCGCGCGAGCTTTCGGCGCTCAAGGCCTTCCTTGGCTTTGCCCGCGAACAGGCGGGGGTCAGCGAGGCGGCGGCGCCGCGCCTGCGGGGGCCGCGCATCAAGAAGGGCATTCCCCGCCCGGTGACGCCGGACGAGGCGGTGAACCTTGCCGCCATGGTCCACGAAGATGCGGCGCTGGAATGGATCGGGGCTCGCGACCGGGCCGTGCTGCTGCTGCTCTACGGCGCGGGCCTGCGCATTTCCGAGGCGCTTTCGCTCACCGCGGCCGCCCTGCCGCTGGGCGAGACCATCACCGTGACAGGCAAAGGGGCCAAGCAGAGGGTCGTGCCCCTGCTACCGCTCGTGCGCGAGGCCGTGGCCGACTATGCCCGCAAATGTCCGTGGCCGCTGGGCAAGGACATGCCGCTGTTTCGCGGGGCCAAGGGCGGGCCGCTGTCGCAAGGGCTGGTGCAGAAGGCTGTGGCGCGGGCACGGGTCGTGCTCGGCCTGCCGGCCAGTGCCACGCCTCATGCGCTGCGCCATTCCTTCGCCACGCATCTGCTTGGCGCGGGGGCAGACCTGCGCTCGCTGCAGGAACTGCTCGGCCATGTGAGCCTGAGTTCGACCCAGATCTACACCCAGGTCGATGCCGCGACCTTGCTCGACGTCTATCGCAGCGCACACCCGCGCGAGAACTAGGCCCTGTTCTTGTTCCAGGTGGCGACGCGCCAGAGGTACCACCCGATGACCCCGGCGGTCAGCGCCGCAATGGCCCAGCCGAGCACCTCCTGCGCGCCGGTAAAGCGCGCCAGCAAGCGCCCGCCGTGGATCAGCAGCGCATTCCACACCGCCGCGCCGAAGAAGGTGAAAACAAGGAAGCGCCAGTGCTTCATGTGGGCAAGCCCTGCCGGAAGCGAGATCATCGTGCGCAAGAATGGCGAGAAGCGCAGGGCGAATACCACCCATTGCCCATGGCTGCGGAAGAAGGCACTGGCCTTTTCAATGTCCTGCCACTCCATCGTCATCCAGCGGCCCCAGCGCCTGACCAGCGGCAAGAGCCGGGCATAGCCGAAGCGGTCACCGAGCAGGAACCAGACGTAATTGCCGATGGTCGAGCCGACCGTGCCGACCAGCAGCAGCGGCCAGAAAGTCATCGACCCGCGCGCGACCGCGATCCCGCCGACGCCCATGATGATCTCGGACGGGATCGGCGGAAAGACGTTCTCGAGTACCATCAGGGCGAAGATGCCCCAATAGCCGCCCTGTTCGATCAGGTGGATGATCCAGTGGTTCATGGCTTACCCGGCTGCCGTTTGCGCGCGTCCATCGACAGGCTCAGGACGAGCGGAGGCGGTGAGTGGTTCCGTCAGCCGCGCAGCATTGCGGCGTGGCGTTCCTCGATCGCGTCCCAGATGCGCGCGCCGGTGTCGGTGCCGTTGAACCGGTCAATCGCCACGATCCCGGTCGGGCTGGTGACGTTGATCTCTGTCAGCCATTCGCCGCCGATGACGTCGATCCCGACGAAAACAAGCCCCTTGGCCTTGAGCACGGGACCGAGCGCGGCGCAGATTTCTTCTTCCCGCGCGGTGAGTTCGGTCGGCTCGGCCGAGCCGCCGACGGCGAGATTGCTGCGGAACTCACCTGCCCCCGGCCGGCGATTGATCGCCCCGGCATAGACGCCGTCGACCAGCACGATCCGCTTGTCGCCCTTGGCTACATCGGGAAGGAAGGGTTGGACCATGAACGGCTCGACCCATGCGGCGTGGAACATCTCCAGCAGGGCGCCAAGGTTCGAGCCATCGGCCGGGATGCGGAACACGGCCTTGCCGCCGTTGCCGTGAAGCGGCTTGATCACCAGATCGCCGCCCATGCCCTTGGCGATCATCCGCGCCTGGAATTCGCGGACATCGTCGATGCGCCGGGCAACCAGCGTGGGCGGCATGAACCGCGCGAAATCGAGCACCATGACCTTTTCCGGCGCATTGCGGACCGAGGCCGGGTCGTTGACCACCAGCGTCGTCCCCTCGAGCCGTTCGAGCAGGTGGGTGGCGGTGATGTAGCCGAGATCGAAAGGCGGATCCTGACGCATCAGGATCACGTCGATATCCTCGGCAAGATCGAGCTTGCGGTAGTCACCCCTCTGAAAATGGTCGCCGGCCTTGCGCTGGACCGTGACGGGAGCGGCCCAACAGGTGATCCGCCCCATGTCGAAAGCAAGGGTGGCGACATCGTAGTGCCACAGCTCATGCCCGCGCGCCTGGGCGGCGAGCATCAGGGCGAAGCTCGAATCGCCGGCTAGGTTGATCGTTTCCAGCGGGTCCATCTGGACCGCGACGCGCAGGGTCATGAAATTGTTCTTCCCGTCAATTCAGCCCCTCAATTCAGCGAGGCGTTGGCGATGTGGCGCGGCCAGCGCCCCGGCGCAAGGAGGATCGCGTCGATCCGCACGTCTTCGCCGCCCTGAGCATAGCGATGAGCCAAGCCTTCGGCAGCGGCGACGACCCGCGCGAGGCGCCGGGAATCGATGGCGAAATCGCGCTGCTCGGCCGTGGCCCGCCACTTCACCTCGATGAACGCGACCGTGCGGCCGCGCCGGGCGATCAGGTCCACTTCGCCGCGCGGGGTCTTGATCCGGCGGGCCAGGATCGACCAGCCCTTTAGGCGCAGATACCACGCCGCGAGCGTCTCGCCCCGGCGTCCGCGCCGCTCGGCCTCAGCGCGCTGTTGCCCGCTCCGCTTCACTTCAGTTCAAGCGCGCGGGCATAGAGCGCCTTGCGGTCGAGCCCGGTGGCCTTGGCCACCTTGCCGGCGGCCTGCGAGGCCTTGTCGGTTTCGAGCGCGGCGCGCAGCAGGGCATCGACGTCCACCCCCTCGCCCGGCGCGGTTTCGCCCGGCGGGCCGATGAGGAGAACGATCTCGCCCTTGGGCGGGTGCGCCTCATAATGGGCGATAAGCTCAGCCGGAGAGCCGGTGCGGCATTCCTCGAACTTCTTGGTCAGCTCGCGCGCGACGCTCGCCTCGCGGCCGGGCAGGACTTCGGCAATCGCGGCGAGACTGTCGGCCAGGCGCGGCGCCGTCTCGTAGAAGACCAGCGTGGCCTTCACCGCGCCCAGTTCAGTGAGGATATCGCGCCGGGCCTTTTCCTTGTTCGGCAGGAAGCCGGCGAACAGGAAACGGTCGCTCGGCAGGCCCGACAGGGTGAGCGCGATGGTGGCGGCGCTGGCGCCCGGCAGGCTGGTGACCGCGATCCCCCGCTCGCGCGCGGCGCGCACCAGCTTGTAGCCGGGATCGGAAATCAGCGGGGTTCCGGCATCGGAGACGAGGGCCAGCGCCTCGCCGGCGGCAATGCCCAGCAGGTGATCGCGCGTCGCCTCGCTCGCATGATCGTCATAGCGGATCAGGCGCTGTTTTATTTCAAGGTGATGGAGCAGCTTGCCGGTGACGCGGGTATCTTCACAGGCTATCGCAGCTACGGAACGGAGTACCTCCGCCGCGCGTAGGGTGATATCGCCCAGATTGCCAATCGGCGTGGCGACAATATAGAGCCCGGGTTCAAGCGGCGTGGTCATCCACCGTGCCATGAACCAACTGTGAGGGGAGCGGCAAGCATGATCGGTGTGGAGCTGACGAAGTTGAATATATGCAGCTCCCGCAGGAAGGTCATCGCCTTTGCCGGAATCCTGCTGCTGGCAGGCTGCAAGGTCATTCCGCAAGGGCCGGTCGAGCAGGCCCCGCCGCCGCCGACCCGGCCGCAAGCGAGCACCCTGCCCGAGGATCAGGCGCGCCACCGCGTGGCCCTGCTGGTGCCGCTGTCCGGCCCGAACATGAACGTGGGCCAGAGCCTCGCCAATGCGACGACCATGGCCCTGCTCGACACCAATGCCGCCAACCTGCGCATCACCACCTATGACACGGCGACCGGGCCTTCGGCCGCCGCGACGCGGGCCATCGCCGATGGCAACAAGCTGATCCTCGGCCCCCTGCTGGGCGACGAGGTGGCCGCCGTGGCCCAGGTGGCGCGCCCGGCCCGGGTGCCGATCATCTCGTTTTCCAACGATGCCGGCGTCGCCTCGCCCGGGGCCTTCGTGATGGGTTCGATCCCCGCCCAGTCGATCGCGCGGACCGTGCGCTATGCCCGGGCCCACGGGGTGAACCGTTTTGCCGCGCTGGTGCCGGACGGCGAATATGGCGAACACGTTCTCGCTTCCTACCGCGCGGCGGTGAGCGGGGCCGGCGGGGCGCTTGGCCCGGTCGAGAACTATGCGCGGGGCAATACCTCGGTGGTGAGCGCGGCGCGGCGGCTCAAGCCGGGCACGTTCGATGCCGTCCTGATCGGCGACGGCGGGCGGATCGCGGCGCTTGCCGCCCCCGCCCTGCGCGCCGGCAGGCCCGCAAAGACGGCGGGGCCGCGCATCCTCGGCACCGAGCTGTGGAGCGGGGACGGGGCCGTGGCAGCCAATGCCGCCCTTTCCGGGGCCTGGTATTCGGCCGTGGCGGACAGCCGCTTCCGCCAGTTCGCGGAAAGCTACAACGCGCGCTTCGGGGCCAAGCCGTTCCGCATCGCCACGCTGGGCTATGACGCGGTCCTGCTCACGCTGCGCGTGGCGCGGGACTGGAAGCCGGGCACGGTGTTCCCGACCGGACGGCTGGGCGACAAGGGCGGATTTCTCGGGCTCGACGGGCCGTTCCGATTTGATGGCCAGGGCGTGGTCGAGCGAGCGCTCGAGGTCAACGAGGTGCGCGCCGGCGGGGTGACCGTGGTCAGCCCGGCAGCGGCCAAGTTCCAGGACTGAGCATAACCCGCAGATTTCGGCGCACACCGCTTGCGCGCGCGATTCCGGCGCTTCTATAGTCGCGCATATGTCCGATGACCTGTTCGACAAGCTGCCGGCGGGCAGCGCCGAGGCTTACGATAGTTCCGCGATCGAGGTGCTGGAGGGGCTCGAGCCTGTCCGGCGGCGCCCCGGCATGTACATCGGCGGGATCGACGAGCGCGCCCTGCACCACCTCGCGGCCGAAGTGCTCGACAATTCGATGGACGAGGCCGTGGCCGGCCACGCCAACCGGATCGAGGTGACGCTGGAGGAGGGAAACCGCCTCACCATCACCGACAACGGGCGCGGCATGCCGGTGGACGAACATCCGAAGTATCCGGGCAAGTCGGCGCTGGAAGTGATCCTGACCACGCTGCACTCGGGCGGCAAGTTCTCGGGCAAGGCCTATGCGACTTCGGGCGGCCTGCACGGCGTCGGCGTTTCGGTGGTCAATGCGCTCTCGGTGCTGACCCGGGTCGAGGTGGCGCGCAACAAGGAAGTCTACGCGCAGGAATTTTCGCGCGGAAGCCCGACGGGGCCATTGGCAAAGATCGGCAATGCGCCGAACCGCCGCGGGACCTGCGTTACTTTCGTGCCGGATGCCGAGATTTTTGGCGAGGATGCGAAGTTCAAGCCGCTGCGGCTGTTCCGGCTGGCGCGGTCCAAGGCCTATCTATTTGCCGGGGTCGAGATCCGCTGGAAGTGCGCGCCCTCGCTGGTGAGCGACGAGGTCCCGGCCGAGGCGACCTTCCAGTTTCCCGGCGGCCTGGCGGACCACCTGACCGAGCAACTGGGCACGCGCGAATGCGTGACCACCCAGTTCTTTCGCGGTTCGCAGGATTTTCCCGGCGAACAGCAGGGCCGCGTGGAGTGGGCGATCGCCTGGCCCTTGTGGTCGGACGGAGCGTACAGCTGGTACTGCAACACGATCCCGACCCCCGATGGCGGGACGCACGAGCAGGGGCTGCGCGCCGCGCTGACCAAGGGCATCCGCGCTTTTGCCGAGCTGATCGGCCAGAAGAAGGCCAAGGACATCGCGCCCGAGGACGTGATCACGGGCAGCGAGATCATGCTCTCGGTCTTCATCCGCGACCCCCAGTTCCAGAGCCAGACCAAGGACCGCCTGACCAGCCCGGAAGCGGCCCGCATGGTCGAGAACGCGGTGCGCGATCATTTCGACCATTTCCTGTCCGACAACCTGGAGCGCGGCAAGGCCCTGCTCGGCCATGTCATGGAGCGGATGGACGAGCGGCTGAGGCGCAAGGCGGAGCGCGAGGTCAAGCGCAAGACCGCGACCAATGCGCGCAAGCTGCGCCTCCCCGGCAAGCTGACCGACTGTTCGGGCGAAGGCAGCGGCGAGACCGAGCTGTTCATCGTCGAGGGTGACAGCGCGGGCGGCAGCGCCAAGCAGGCGCGCGACCGCAAGACCCAGGCGATTCTGCCGATCCGGGGCAAGATCCTCAACGTTGCCAGCGCCACGGCCGACAAGATCCGCGCCAACCAGGAAATCGCCGACCTCGGCCTCGCCCTCGGCTGCGGCACCCGCAAGGACTGCAACCCGGACAACCTGCGGTATGACCGGATCGTCATCATGACCGACGCCGACGTCGACGGAGCGCACATCGCCACGCTGCTGATGACCTTCTTCTTCCAGGAAATGCCCGAACTGGTCCGGCGCGGGCACCTCTACCTTGCCCAGCCGCCGCTGTACCGGATCACCAGCGGCAGCACTTCGGCCTATGCCAAGGACGACGCCCACCGCGCAGAGCTGGAGGCGACCAAGTTCAAGGGCAAGAAAGTGGAAGTGGGCCGGTTCAAGGGCCTGGGCGAAATGAACCCGCAGCAATTGCGCGAGACCACCATGTCCCCGGCCACCCGCTCGCTGATCCGCATTACCCTGCCGCCCGAATACGAGGGCCGCGCGGCGGTAAAGGAACTGGTCGACAAGCTGATGGGCCGCGATCCGGCGCAGCGTTTCATGTTCATCCAGAACCGCGCCGGCGAGCTTGATCCAGAAATGATCGACGCCTGACTAGGCCGGCGGGTCAGCCGTCGTCGCTCGATCGCTTGCCCCTGGTGAAATCGAAGCGGATCCGCACCCAGGTGCCGAGCATCGGCTTACCGTCAACCCGCGGCGGGCGGACGAGGAATTGCCAAGCCGCCTGCCGCAAGGCGCGTGCCATGCCCGATCCGCGCGGAGATTCGTCCAGTTCGCGGCAATCCTCGACGTGGTAGTGGTCGATCGTGCGGCAGGCGATCATCGCCCATTCACCGGGAGCGTGGCCGGGCTGGATATAGCCGGCCAGTTCGGCATCGCGCGGCTCGCGGTACCATTCGGCGTTGTAAAGCTTGGCACCGCCCGGCCCCTGCCCGGTCCCGTCGGCAGAACCGTCGCCCGAACCCGATCCGCTGCCCGCCGCCGCGCCGGAGGGGGCGGAATGCATGGAACCGATGTCCGACTTCGCCATGTCGGCCTTGGAAAGCTGGATGAAGCCTTCGGGCAACTGGTAGGTATTCTTCGTCGGCACGATAGCCGGCGGGATCACGGCGGTTCGCGTCTCGGCAACGGCAACCGCCTGATTCGCCACCTGCTGCCGGGCCTTGGCATGGGCAGCCTTGGGCTTGGAATTTTCCTGGGAAATCGAGATCGCCACCAAGTTGCCGCCCGCGCGCCCGCCGGGGGCATCGAACGAGCCCATGGCCAGCATGGTTGCGAAAAGAAGCGCGCAGACGATGGCCGACAGCGCAAGCGCCACGGGGCGGTTGCGTTTCGAGGTGCCGTAGCGGCCGTGTTCCGGTTCGGTCGAGGGCTGTTCCATCGCCAGTGCAAGGTTTGAGTTGCAGCCCCTTACCCGTCCTGCCTGCCAAGGCCAACCTTGCCGCCGCGTGAACGGGACAAATGGTTGAGCCGCCTTTCCCCGGCAAAGTTCCGCGCGCATAAAAGATCCTGATCGCAGACAGGAGCGCCAATGCCATGACTCACACCGGCCAATGCTTTTGCGGGCAGGTCCACTTCTCCATCGACGCCGAGCCCAAGGGTGCGCGGGTTTGCTGGTGCCGTTCCTGCCAGCGCATTGCCAGCGGCTCGCCCACGGTCAACGTGCTCTTTCCGGAAGAAGCCGTGACATGGAGCGGCGAGATCACCACGATCATCAAGCAGGCTGACAGCGGGAATACGGTCGAGCGCGGTTTCTGCCCGCAGTGCGGATCGCAGCTGTTCAGCCGGACGGTCGACCCCCAAGGGGCGCCGATCCGCATCCGCGCCGGGGTGCTGGACGATCCCGATCTTTGCCCGCCGAGTTCGGCGATCTGGGTGAGCAGCGCGCCGCGCTGGGCCGTGTTCGATCCGAACCTGCCCAAATTCAGCAAGGGGCCGGATTCGCCGCAGGTGGAATAGGCCAAATGACCGGGGTGCGACGTGCGGATTGACTTCACGTTGCAGTGCGGCATTCTCCGCAGCGGGGCCGTCGGAGGTAAGAATGGCATATTCAGGGCGTTGCGCATGCGGCCAGGTCACCCTCGCGATCTCGGGCGAGCCGATCGGAACCCGCCAGTGCTGGTGCCAGCAATGTCGCCGGATCGCGGCGGGCGGGCCCACCAATAACGCGATCTTTCGATCCGAATCCGTGGCAATCGCCGGTGCACTGGGCGCGGCTTCGTGGACGGCGGCCTCGGGCAACCGGCTGGTCTTCCACTTCTGCCCGGAATGCGGAACCCAGGTCTTTGCGCAAAGTTCGGCCCGGATGCACCTGCGCACGGTGCGGCTCGGCATGCTGAACGAACCGCACGGCCTGCGCCCGGAAATGGCGATCTGGACCGAGGATGCGCCGGACTGGGCGGTGATCGATCCCGATCTGGAACAGTGGCCGCAGCAGCCTCCGGCCCCGGTGATGCCGCCTGCCCTCTAATGGCATGACGAAGGGCGGGATCGGACTGGCCGAGACCCGCTTCGCGGCGATCCGCGCCCGGCTGGAGCGTTTCTCGCCCCGGCCGGGATGGCGCGCATGGCTCTATGAATTCCTGCTGTTCGGCTTCAAGCAGGGCTGGGCCTGCCTGTTCGGCGGCCTGATGCTGGCGCTGCTGCTGGGAACGCACTTGTGGTATCCGCCGGGCGCTGGGCTGGCGCGCTATGATTTCCTGACCCTTGCGGCGCTGGCGATCCAGCTGGCGATGCTGGCCATGCGGCTGGAGACACTGGACGAGGCCAAGGTTATCCTCGCCTTCCACGTGGTGGGAACGGTGATGGAACTGTTCAAGACCGCCGCCGGATCATGGCTCTATCCCGAACCAAGCCTGCTGCGGATCGGGGCCGTGCCGCTGTTTTCCGGATTCATGTATGGCGCGGTCGGAAGCTATATCGCGCGGGTCTGGCGGATTTTCGACTTTCGCTATTCTTTCTATCCGCCGCGCTGGGCCACCGTGGTGCTGGCCATCGCGATCTACGTCAATTTCTTCGCGCATCACTGGCTGGTCGATGTGCGGTGGATGTTGTTTGCAGGGATCGCCCTGCTGTTCGCACGCACGCGGATCTGGTTCCGGGTCTGGCAGGAGGATCGCTGGATGCCGCTGATGCTCGGATGGCTGCTGGTCGCCCTGTTCATCTGGCTGGCCGAGAATGTCGGGACCTTTTCCAATGCATGGCTCTATCCCGATCAGCGGGCCGGCTGGCACCTTGTTTCACCCGGCAAGCTGGGGGCGTGGTATCTGTTGATGTACATCTCATTCGTGCTGGTCGGGCTGGTCCACGGCATCGGGCAGCGAGCTAAGGACTTGGCGGGCGAGGCCGGGCTTCCTACATCCGCGGCATGAGCCAGCGCCTGCCAGTCCTGTTCGTCGGCCACGGGTCGCCGATGACCGTGATCACCGATGGCCCCGAACGCCGCGCCCTGGCCGAATTGGGCAAGGCCCTGCCCCGCCCTCGCGCAGTCCTGTGCGTGAGCGCGCACTGGGAGACGCAGGGGCGAACCCATGTCACCGCCGCCGGGCATCCGCGCACGATCCATGATTTCTACGGCTTTCCGCAGGCGCTGTTCGACTGGCGCTATCCGGCCCAATCGCCCGAATGGATGGTCGAGCGCGTCTCTGCCCTGATCGGCGAGGACAGGGTGCTGCGTGACGATGCCTGGGGCTATGACCATGGCACGTGGGGCGTGCTCGACCTGCTGTTTCCGGGCGAATATCTGCCGACCGTGGCGATGAGCCTCGACCGCACGCTCGGCCCCGAGGCTCACCTCGCGCTGGCGGAGAAACTGGCCCCGCTGCGGGACGAAGGGGTGCTGATCGTCGCCAGCGGCAACGTGATCCACAACCTTGCCCTGTGGCGGCAGGCCAAGGGAACCCAGCCGGACTGGGCGGTGGAATTCCGC
The DNA here is from genome assembly GCF_014230315.1 of Novosphingobium flavum. Lineage (GTDB taxonomy): Bacteria > Pseudomonadota > Alphaproteobacteria > Sphingomonadales > Sphingomonadaceae > Novosphingobium > Novosphingobium flavum. The sequence continues at coordinate 35,930 of NZ_JACLAW010000003.1, forward strand.
GAGCGGATCAACCGCGCGGTGACGGCCGATGATCGCGGGGCCCTCACCCGGTTTCCGGTCGACGATCAGGCGGCCGCTTATGCTATCAACAGCGCCGAGCATTACCTGCCGCTGCTCTATGCGGTGGGCGCGCGCGAGGCGGGCGACGAGGTGACCACGTTCAACGACACGCTCGACGGGGCGCTGTCGATGACTTCCTACCTGCTCGGCGATCCGGCGGCGCTGGCGGCCGTTCAGTAAAGCAGCAGGTCGCGGATGTCGTGAGCCCAGCGTTGCTCGTCGGCGCTGGCTATGGTTTCGAGATCGGCCGGCTGGGTGGCGGGATCATCGACCCATTGCCGCAGGGCCGGACCGCCGTTGATCACGTCGATCGCGAGGCGGTCGAACTCGTACTCATACGGAAAATCGCGCCACAGCGGATAGTCACCGTGGAGGCCCCGGATCGCCTTGAAAGCCAGCGCCTGAAGGCGCCACGGGCGGAACTTGTGGTGATCGTAGAACCCGCCCTCGGCATGGATCATCAGGGCGCTGCACAGGCTCTTGGCGTGCTTGTGGAAGGTCGGCTCGAACCAGCATTCGCGCAGGGCGCAGCCGGCGAGCCACTCGGGTGCGACGCGCTGCATCTCGGTCAGAACTGCCTTGGCATCGAGATCGGGCGCGCCGAACAGGACTTCGAGCGGACGGGTCGTGCCGCGCCCTTCCGACAGGGTTGCCCCTTCGAGCATGACCGTGCCGGCATAGGCGCGGGCCATGTTGAGATTGGCGGCATTGGGCGAAGGGTTGACCCAGATCCGGCTTTCCGGCCAGCCGAAGCCCGGCCCTTCGGGCTGCCAGCCGTGCATCGGGATCACCCGGTAGTCGACATCGAGATTGAAGTGGCGAACGAACCAGTGGCCCATTTCGCCCAGCGTCAGCCCGTGGCGCATCGGCATGGGCCCGGCGCCGACGAAGCTTTCATGGCCGTCAAGCAGCGAGGTGCCCTCGATCGGGCGACCGGCGGGATTGGGCCGGTCCAGCACCCACACCGCCTTGCCGCTCTTCGCCGCCTCTTCCAACAGGTAGAGCAGGGTGGTGACGAAAGTGTAGATGCGGCAGCCAAGGTCCTGCAGGTCGAACAGGAAGACATCGGCGCTGTCCATCATCGCGGGCGTCGGCCGGCGAACCTCGCCGTAGAGGCTGTAGATCGGGATGCCGTAGGCCGGGTCGAGCTCGTTGGCCGTCTCGACCATGTTGTCCTGCTTGTCACCCTTCAGTCCGTGCTGCGGGCCGAAGGCGCTGGTGACATTGACCCCCGCCGCGATCAGCGCGTCCAGCGAATGGGTCAGGTCCGCCGTCACGCTCGCCGGGTGAGCGACAAGGGCGACGCGGCGGCCCTCCAGCGGATGGCGCAGGGAAGGTTCCGCGAGGAGGCGGTCGATACCGGTCTGGAAGCTCGAGGTCATGCCCGTTCGGGTGCCGCAAGCGAGGCGGCGAAGCAAGCGGGAGAATGGAAATCGGGCTGGCCGGGGGCATGGCGCAGGGCCCAGAGCGACTTGACCGGCGAGGCCTCTTCCCCCGCCTGCGCATCCTCGTCCTCGCCCAGTTCCTCGATCACCGCCGAAATGCCGAGCTTCCAAGGCAATGGTGGCAGGGCCGCGACCGGGATCGCGGCGTCGAAGATCGCCATGTTGCCGCCGAGGCGCATCGTGCAATCGGGATCGCGCGGCATGTCCCGGTTCTCCATGCCGGCGCGATAGGTGGCGAAATCGTAAGCCGCCCAGCGTTCGGACGGGGAGAGGTTGAGCTCGACGTAGCCATCCTCGTCCGGGGTCTTGATGAACAGCTCGAAGCAAGTCTGCTGCCACAGTCCGTCCGTCCGCCCCTTGCCCGCGAAGGGCGGGACGAGCAGGCGCGCCGAACCCTCGATCCGCCAGCGCACCCGGAGCCAATGGGCGTCAAGGCCGATGACGGCCGCCTCGATTCCCGTCACCGCCAGCGGCGGGCTGTCGGGGTGAGGCATGAGGCGCAGCGTTCCCAAGTGCAATTCTCCGTGCTAGGCGGCGCCCCTCATTCAAGAAGGCCGTCATGACTTACAATTCCTCCCTCCTCCGCCTGCTCGACGAGCGCGGCTACATTCACCAGCTGACCGACCCGGAAGGGCTCGACGAGCTGGCGGGCAAGGGGATCGTGCCGGCCTATATCGGCTTCGACGCAACGGCGCCATCGCTCCACGTCGGTAGCCTGGTGCAGATCATGATGCTGCGCCGCCTGCAACAGGCCGGGCACAAGCCGGTCGTGCTGATGGGCGGCGGAACCACCCGGATCGGTGATCCGACCGGGCGCGATGAGAGCCGCAAGATGCTCTCGGACGAGACGATCGAGGCCAATATCGCCTCGATCCGCACGATCTTCTCGCGCCTGCTCAAGTTCGGTGACGGGCCGACCGACGCGGTCATGGTCAACAACCACGATTGGCTGGGCCAGCTCGGCTACATCCAACTGCTGCAGGAAGTGGGCACCCACTTCACGGTCAACCGGATGCTCAGCTTCGATTCGGTCAAGCTGCGGCTGGAGCGCGAGCAGCCGATGACCTTCCTCGAATTCAACTACATGATCCTGCAGGGCTACGACTTCCGCCACCTGTGCAAGACCTCCGCCGTGCGGCTGCAGATGGGTGGGTCTGACCAGTGGGGCAATATCATCAACGGGGTCGAGCTGACCCGGCGGATGGACGGGATCGAGGTGTTCGGCCTCACTACCCCGCTGCTGACCACGGCTGACGGCAAGAAGATGGGCAAGACCGCCGCCGGCGCGGTCTGGTTGAACGACGATGCCCTGCCCGCCTACGATTTCTGGCAGTTCTGGCGCAACAGCGACGACCGCGACGTCGGCCGCTTCCTGCGCCTGTTCACTGACCTGCCGCTCGACGAGATCGCCCGGCTCGAAGCGCTCGAAGGCAATGAGATCAATGCCGCCAAGGTGGTCCTGGCGAACGAGGTGACGAAGCTGTGCCGGGGCGAGGAAGCAGCACGCACCGCCGAGTCGACCGCCCAGGCCACCTTTGCCGGCGGCGGTCTCGGCCAGGACCTGCCGGTATTCGACCTGCCGGCCGAGGGGCTGGGCATCATCGATGCGCTGGTCGGTATCGGATTTGCGGCAAGCCGCGGCGAAGCCAAGCGGCTGGTTTCCGGCGGCGGCGCGCGAGTCGGCGGAGTCGCGATCAGCGAAGATGGTTACCATATTCCTGGCGGGGCCGAGCTGCGCATCTCCTCGGGTAAGAAAAAGCACGGAATCCTGCGCCCTGCGGCCTGATCGGCGAGCCCGCTAAGGGTTTGCCACAGGGTTTACCAAATGTTCGGCTTTCTCCGGCAATTTGTTGCCGGTCGCAGAGAAAGGAGCCGAGCCGCAAAATGGGTGCAGGAGCACAGCTGTCCGTCACCGACATGCGTCGGTCGACCCGCCATCCGGTCGATTGCCGGGTGATCGGTGAACATCGCCAGCGCGGCGACGTCCACCTGCATATCGTCAACCTTTCGGCCCATGGCTTCATGGCCCAGGGCGAGCTTGAGCTTGGCCGCGGCGAGCGCGTGGTGATCCGCCTGCCGCAGGTCGGCCGGATCGAAGCCCACCTGATCTGGACGAACGGAGACCGTGCCGGCTTCCAGTTCGAACGGATCGTGCGCGCCAACGAGTTCATGGCCCTGATCGACCATCTCCAACCCAATCCGCGTCTGCGCGCCCGGCGCTGACCGGCGCCGCCGGCCGGGTCCGCCCGCCTGCCGAGGGTGTGAAATCTCGGGCCGGCAAGGCCCGCTTTGGCGGTGCAAACCTTTGCCCCGCTTGGCAATCGGGCGACAGGCTGGCATGGCCCGCGGGTGTCCAGCGAAGTCTCCTCCCCCGCGCCGTCTTCTCCCTTTGGAATTCCCGATTTTCGCCGCTTCTGGCTGACGCGGGTCTGTTCGGTCTTCGCCACCGCGGCGATCGCCGTGGTGCTCGGCTGGCAGGTCTATGACGTTGCCCGCGCCCAGTACGGGATGACTCCGGGGCAGGCTGCATTCCAGCTCGGCGTGGTTGGATTGGTGCAATTCGTGCCGATGTTGCTCCTCGCGCCGATCGCCGGCGTGATCGCCGACCGGTACGACCGGCGCAAGGTCGGTGCCTTCTCGCTCGGCATCGATCTCGTCATGGCCCTTTCGCTGGGCCTGAGCACGGCGCTGGGGGCGGCCAGCCTGCCGCTGCTGCTGGGCCTCGCCTCGCTTCACGGGGTAGCGCGCGCCTTTTACGGACCGGCGGTCAGCTCGATCGCGCCCAACCTGCTCCCGCCCGCGCTGATCCCGCGCGGCGTGGGCGCCAGCTCCATGGCCATGCAAATCGGCACGATCGGCGGCCCGGCAATGGGCGGCCTGCTTTACGCCCTCTCGCCCGCCCTGCCCTACTGGATCGCCTCTGCCTTGCTGGCGACCGGCCTGGTGATGGTGCTGACGATTCGCCCCCTGCCCGCACCCGCGAACAACCGCGAGGTTCACCCGGTGCGCCAGATCATCGACGGGTTCCGCTTCGTCTCGCGCTCGCCGATGCTGCTCGGTTGCATCACGCTCGACCTGTTCGCCGTGCTGCTGGCGGGCGCCACGGCGCTGCTCCCGGTCTATGCCCGCGACATCCTGACCTGGCATGGCCAGGCCGTCGGGCCGATGGGGCTGGGCCAGATGCGCGCCGCCCCGGCGGTTGGCGCGGCGGTCGTGGCCGTGGTTCTCTCGGTCCGCCCGGTCGCGCGGAACGTGGGGGTCAAGATGCTGTGGGCCGTGGTCGTTTTCGGCGTGGCGACCGCCATCTTCGGCATTTCCCGCAATTACCTGCTCAGCCTCGCCATGCTGGCCGTGCTGGGCGCGGCCGACATGGTCTCGGTGTTCATCCGCAGTTCGCTGATCCAGCTTTCCACCCCGAACGACATGCGCGGGCGTGTCGCCTCGCTCTCGGGCATCGCCATCTCGGCTTCCAACGAACTGGGCGAAATGCAGTCCGGCATTGCCGCTGCGCTGCTCGGTGCCACGGGGGCGGTTGTCTTCGGGGGGGTAGGTGCGATAGTCGTCACCGCACTCTGGTCGGTCCTGTTCCCGGTCCTTCGCCAGTCCCGAACCTTTGCTTCAGCCTATAGTCCACAGGCTGCCAATCCCACCAAGGAGCAAGCGACATGAAAGCGGATTCGATTCTCGCCACTATCGGCAACACCCCGCATGTTCGCCTGTCCCGCCTGTTTCCCGACCACGAGGTATGGGTGAAGTGCGAGCGCGCCAATCCGGGCGGCTCGATCAAGGACAGGATCGCCCTCGCCATGATCGAGGCGGCCGAGGCTGACGGCAGCCTCAAGCCCGGCGGCACCATCGTCGAGCCGACCAGCGGCAACACCGGCATCGGCCTTGCCATGGTCGCCGCGGTCAAGGGCTACAGGCTGATCCTCGTCATGCCCGAATCGATGTCGATCGAGCGTCGCCGCCTGATGCTGGCCTATGGCGCCACCTTCGACCTCACCCCGCGCGAAAAGGGGATGAAGGGCGCGATCGAGCGGGCGAAGGAGCTTCTCATCGAGATTCCCGGCTCGTGGATGCCCCAGCAGTTCGAAAACCCGGCCAACATCGACGTTCACGTCAAGACGACGGCCAAGGAAGTGCTGACCGACTTTGCGGACAGCCCGGTCGACGTTCTGATCACCGGCGTTGGCACCGGCGGCCACCTCACCGGCTGCGCCGAGACGCTCAAGGCCGTGTGGCCCAAGCTCAAGGCCTATGCGGTCGAGCCGACGCTCTCGCCGGTCATCTCGGGCGGCCAGCCCGGACCGCACCCGATCCAGGGCATCGGCGCCGGCTTCATCCCCGGCAACCTGCACACCCAGTCGATCGACGGGGCGATCCAGGTCGATCCGGCCGAGGCCAAGGAATGGGCCCGCCGCGCCGCGCGCGAGGAAGGGATGCTGATCGGGATCAGCTCGGGCGCGACGCTTGCCGCCATCGCCCAGAAGCTGCCGGAAATCGCGGCGGGGAGCCGCGTGCTCGGCTTCAACTACGACACCGGCGAGCGTTACCTTTCGGTGCCGGAATTCCTGCCGGAATGAGCGGGCTTGAGGAACACCGCTACGACGATCGCGGGACCGCGCTGACCGGGTGGCTTGCTCGCCCGGCCGGCGTCCCGCGCGGGGCCGTGCTGGTGTTTCCGACCATCGCCAACCTCAGCCCTGCGGTCGAGGCCAAGGCCCTGCGGCTGGCGCAGACCGGCTTCGTCGTGCTCGTCGCCGATTTCTACGGCAAGACCGCCAGCTCGCCTGAGGAATGGCGGCTGTTTGCCGGGGAATTGCGGGCCGACGTCGATCATTATCGCGCCCGCCTCGCCGCCGCCCTGACCGCGCTGCTGGCCCTGCCAGAGGCGAGGGGCCTGCGAGCATCGGCCATCGGCTTCTGCATGGGCGGGCAGGCCGCGCTCGAACTGGCCCGGTCCGGCACCGACCTTGCACTGGTGGCCAGTTTCCACGGCCTGCTCGAAACCGGGCGCAGGGCCAGCGCCGACACGCCGGTCAAGGCGCGGATCCTCGTCTGCCATGGCGACCGCGATCCGATGGTCCCGCGCGAGCAGGTGCTCGCCTTTTGGGAGGAAATGGATGGCGCCGGGGCCAACTGGCATTTCCATGCCTATGCCGGGGTGAAGCACGGCTTTACCGATCCCGGCAGCGATGCGCGCGGCATTGCCGCCCTCGGCTACGACGCCAGCGCCGACCGGCAGTCCTGGGCTTCGCTGGGCGGCCTGCTGGACGAAATCTACGGCTGATCCTGCGGGTGGGGGCTCAGCCCTCCACCCGCTCCAGTTCGTCCCCGTTGAGCAGGCGGTAGAAACAGGAGCGCGCGCCGGTGTGGCAGGTTGGCCCAGCGGGGCGCGCCTTCAGCACCAGCGCGTCCTGGTCGCAATCGACCAGAATCTCGGTCACCTCGAGCACGTGGCCCGAGCTTTCGCCCTTCATCCACAGCTTTCCGCGCGAACGGGAATGGAAGTGAGCCTTGCCCGTGCGCCGCGTGGCGTCGAGCGCGGCCTGGTCCATGAAGGCCACCATCAGCACCTCGCCGGATTCGCTGTCGGTGACGACCGCGCTGAGCAGGCCCTTGTCGTCGAATTTCGGCATGAATCTGCGGCCTTGTTCGCGCTCGGCGCTGGCGCTGTCGGCCATGGTAAGTCCTTTCGGCATTTCAAAGGTTAACGTGTTGCACGATAACCACAGACCCGACCCAAAATCCAACAATGCCGCGCATGGCACTTTTCTTTCCTGTCGATTCGATGAACAAGGGCCGTGCGGTTCGACAGGGAACCGCCCGCCGATCCGGCGGAACCAGGCAAAAGTGCCATGGTTCAGGGGTAAATAGGCCGGGACCCGCGAAATGCAGGGCCGCCTGAATTGAGGGATTGGGTGAAGCGATCGTGGGGGCGATCGCCGAACCGCGGAAGCGGCACCCGGACGGTTTCGTCACGAGGACGCCCGGAGCTTCGGTTCCGGGCGTTTTCGTTTGTCGGCTTGCGGAACCTGGGATCGCTAACTCACCCCGGGAGCGATTCGTTCAGCACGCGCGCGAAACAGGCTATCACCACCTTGTCCGCCCCGGCCCGTTTCAGCGCACGCACACAGGCTTCGCTGGTCGCGCCACTAGTCAGGACGTCGTCGACAAGCACGATCTTCGCGCCTTTCAGCCGCTCCGCGTGCCTCGCATTGATCGCAATCGCACCTTTCAGCGCCTGCTCGCGCTGCCGGGCGCCGAGCCCGCCAAGGCTGGGCGTCTGCTTCACCCGCAGCAGACCATCGACCAGCATCGACATGCCAAGGTCCCGCGCGATCTCGCCGGCCAGCAGGGCCGACTGGTTGTAGCCACGACTCCACAACCGCCAGCGGTGCAAGGGCACCGGCACGGCCAGCCAGTCCGCCCCCACCGGCGGCAGGCGCGCCTCGATCAGCCGCGCCAGCCACGGTGCCAGCGCGATGTTGCCGCCGCGCTTGAAAGCGAGAACGAGGCGGCGGGAAGGCTCGTTGTAAAGGGTCGCGGCGGCGATCCCATCATGCCGTGGCGGCTCGGCCAGGCAGACGGCGCACAGCGAATTGTCGTCAACAGGATCGGTAAACGGGCGCTGGCACGCGGCGCAGCAGGGATGGCCCGGAATGGACAGTTCGGACCAGCATGCCGCGCAGATCCCTTCCTGCACGGCGATGGCCTCGCTGCACAGCGGGCAACGCGGCGGGAATACAAGGTCGATCAGCGGCGCGATGGCCGGGTGAATGCGCATGGCGCCATGCTTGCAATGCCCGGGCGAGCGGGGCAAGCCGCCGCCATGGACCAGCCCACAACTCCCGAGATCTTCGCCCCACATCGCCGCGCCGCGCAGGCCGCCCGGATGGCCGCGCGGCAAGGCCGGGCCGATGCCGCGCGCTTCCTTCTCGAAGACGTGGCCGAGGATGTGGCCGAGCGGCTTGGCTTCCTGCGCCATGAGCCGGGCCGGGTACTGGTACTCGGCGATCCGGCCGGGGTGATCGCCGCAGCGCTGGGCCTAGCGGCGGAGGCAGGCACTTTCGCGCTGGAGCAACCGTGGCCCACTGGCGGCTACGACACGATCGTCTCAGTCTTTGCCCACGATACGGCGAACGACCTGCCCGGCGCCCTGATCCATGCCCGCCGCGCCCTTACGCCGGGCGGGCTGGCGCTCGTGACCATGTTGGGCGCAGGCAGCCTGCCGAGCCTGCGGGCGGTGATGCTCGCCGCCGACGGTGAGCGCCCCTCGCCGCGCATCCACCCGCAGGTCGACGTCCGCGCTGGGGCCCAATTGCTCCAGCGCGCGGGCTTTGCCGATCCGGTGGCCGACAGCCGTTCGCTCGCGGTGCGCTACGGCACGCTCAACCGGCTGGTCGAGGACCTGCGCGATCAGGGCCTGTCGGGCGTGCTGACCCAGTCCGGCCCTCCCCTCGGCAAGGCCGCGCGCGCGCGCGCCGAGGCCGCCTTTGCCGCCGAGGCGGATCAGGACGGGCGCGTTACCGAACGGTTTGAATTGCTGACCCTGTCGGGCTGGGCCTTGAGGAAATAGGAGCAGGGGCCGCAAGCCCCCGCCCCAAATCCATTATCAGCCCAGCGCCGCCTGAGCCGCCGCCAGCCGCGCGATCGGCACGCGGAACGGCGAGGCCGAGACGTAGTCCAGCCCGGTCTTCTCGCAGAAGGCAATCGAGGCCGGATCGCCGCCATGTTCGCCGCAGATGCCGAGCTTGATGTCCTCGCGGGTCGCCCGGCCGCGCTGGGCGGCAAGGCGGACGAGCTGGCCGACACCATCGACATCGAGGCTGACGAACGGATCGCGCTGGAAGATCCCCTGGTCGACATAGGCGCCGAGGAACTTGGCGCTGTCGTCGCGGCTGAGGCCGAGCGTGGTTTGGGTCAGGTCGTTGGTGCCGAAGGAGAAGAACTCGCCCACCTCGGCGATCTCGCCCGCCATCAGCGCCGCGCGCGGCAGTTCGATCATCGTGCCGACCATGTAGCCGAGCGTGCGGCCCTGCTCGGCGAACACGGCCTGCGCCGTGCGGTCGACCAGCGCCTTGAGGATTTCCAGCTCGCGCCTCGTGGCAACGAGCGGGATCATCACTTCCGGCACGACCGCCTCGCCCGAGGCCGCGGCGACCTCGCAGGCCGCCTCGAAAATGGCGCGGGCCTGCATTTCGTAGATTTCGGGGAAGGTGATGCCGAGGCGGCAACCGCGATGGCCGAGCATCGGGTTGAACTCGTGCAGCTCGTCCGCCCGGCGCTTAAGCGTCTCGACCCCGATCGAAATCGCGTCCGACAATTCGGCGAACTCGGCCTCGGTGTGGGGCAGGAACTCGTGCAGCGGCGGATCAAGCAGGCGGATCGTGACCGGCAGGCCGGCCATGATCTCGAAGATCGCCTTGAAGTCAGCCCGTTGTTCGGGGAGCAGCTTGGCCAAGGCGGCGCGGCGGCCGGCTTCGTCTTCGGCCAGGATCATCTGGCGCACGGCCGAAATGCGGCTGGCATCGAAGAACATATGCTCGGTGCGGCACAGGCCGATGCCCTCAGCGCCGAACTGGCGGGCCATGCGGCAATCGGCCGGAGTTTCGGCGTTGGTGCGCACCTTCATCCGGCGGTGCTTGTCGGCCCAGAGCATCAGCGTGCCGAAATCGCCGACCAGCTCGGGCTCGATCGTCGGCACGAGACCGGCCATGATGTCGCCGGTCGCGCCGTCGAGCGTGATCACGTCGCCTTCCTTGAGGCTGCGCCCGCCGATCTTGAGCGTGCGCGCGCCCATGTCGATCGAGAGCTGCGAGGCGCCCGAAACGCAGGGGCGGCCCATGCCGCGGGCGACCACAGCGGCGTGGCTGGTCATGCCGCCGCGCGCGGTGAGGATACCCTTGGCCGCGTGCATGCCGTGGATGTCTTCCGGGCTGGTCTCGACACGGACGAGGATCACCGCCTCGCCGCGCCCGGCAAGCCGCTCGGCCGTATCGGCATCAAGCACGATCGCGCCCGAAGCGGCGCCGGGCGAGGCCGGCAGGCCCTTACCCAGCACGTCGCGCGGAGCCTTGGGATCAAGCGTGGGGTGGAGCAACTGGTCGAGCGCCATCGGGTCGACCCGCTTCACCGCCGTCGCCTCGTCGATCAGGCCTTCCTCGACCATCTCGACTGCCATGCGCAGCGCGGCCTTGGCCGTGCGCTTGCCCGAGCGGGTCTGGAGCATGAACAGCTTGCTGCGCTCGACCGTGAACTCGATGTCCTGCATGTCCTTGTAGTGCTTCTCGAGCAACTCGAACACGTCGGCGAGTTCACCGTAGGCCTGCGGCATGGCCTCTTCCATCGACAGCGGCTTGGCCCCGGCCCGCTCGCGCGCGGCCTTGGTCAGGTACTGCGGCGTGCGAATGCCGGCGACGACGTCCTCGCCCTGGGCATTGACCAGCCATTCGCCATAATAGGCGCGCTCGCCGGTCGCCGGGTCGCGGGTGAAGGCAACGCCGGTGGCCGAGGTATTGCCCATGTTACCGAAGACCATGGCCTGGACGTTGACCGCGGTGCCCCAGTCGCCCGAAATGTCATTCAGGCGGCGATAGACCTTGGCGCGGTCCGAATCCCACGAATCGAACACGGCGGCGATCGCGCCCCACAGCTGTTCGTTCACATCCTGCGGGAAAGGCCTGTCCAGTTCGCGCGCGACGATCTGCTTGTATTCCCCGACGAGGGCCTGCCAGTGCTCCGCCTCCATATCGACATCGGCGTAGAAGCCATTGTCTTCCTTGGCGATTTCCAGGGCATCTTCGAACAGGTGATGGTCAACCCCCAGCACCACGTCGGAATACATCTGGATGAAACGGCGGTAAGAGTCCCAGGCAAAGCGCTTGTCGCCGGAGATCGCGGCGAGGCCTTCAACGGTCTCGTCGTTGAGGCCGAGGTTGAGCACGGTGTCCATCATCCCCGGCATCGAGACGCGCGCGCCCGAGCGGACCGACACCAGCAGCGGATCGGCGGGATTGCCGAAGCTCTTGCCCACGGCCTGCTCGATATGGCCAAGCGCAGCCTTCACTCCGGCGCGCAGCTCATCTGAAAAGTCAGCCCCTTCCGCGAGATAGCGGATGCATTCCTCGGTGGTGATGGTGAAGCCCGGCGGCACCGGCAGGCCAATCCCGGCCATCTCGGCCAGGTTCGCGCCCTTGCCGCCGACAATGGTCTTGTCGCGGCTGCGCGGATCCTCGTGACGAACGCCGCCGCCGAAGGTGAATACGTATGCACTCATGACCTGCTCACTCCACCCTGCATGGGTCAACGCCAAGCCTTGGCTCAGCCCTCTATACGGGAAAAATCGGCTACGTGTTGCACTGCATCACGGAAGTGCGCGAGCAAATCAAGCCGCGTCGCGCGCTTGTTAGCATCCGCATCATTGACCGTAACCGCATCAAAGAACGCATCGATCGGGCCGCGCAGGGCTGCGAGGGCCGCCATGGCCGCCGCGAAATCTTCCGCCGCAACCGCCGCGCGCGCAGCCGGCTGCGCCTTGTTCAGCGCCGCGACGAGCGCGGCCTCTGCCGGTTCCATGACGTAGTCGGCAGGATGAACCATCTGGCTGCGGGCGAGCGCCACCTCGCGCATGTCGGGATCGTCGACGCCCGACAGCGGGTCCTCGTCGCCCGAACGCGGAATGGTCACATCGGCGCCCTGCCAGTCTTCCTTCTTGAGGATATTGGCCGCGCGCTTGTACCCGGCGAGCAGGTTCACACCATCATCGGTGCCGACAAATGCCTGAAGCGCCTGGACCCGCGCCAACAGGCGGACGAAATCGCCATCCCCGCCCAGCGCGAACACGGCATCGATCAGATCATGCCGGACGCCGGCTTCCTTTTGCTGGACCTTGAGCCGCTCGGCGAGAAAATTGAGCAGGGCCTCCGTTCCATCGACAGCCCGGTGCATCGAAAGGGTTACTGCGGACTGCTTGCGCTCCTCCGCGTTCGCCCAGACAACATCGTCGACAGGCATCGCCTCACCCAGGTTGGCGAGTGCCTGCGCCGCGTAAACTTCGGAATCCGCGTCAACCCGGCCCGCGCGGTAAGCGACACCGCGCGCCATCTCTACGGCGAGGGCCATTTTCAGCCCTACCCGCAGCCTGTTTTCCTGCAGGACCGCCAGCACCGCCAAGGCTTGCCGACGCAAGGCGAACGGGTCCTTCGATCCGGTTGGCGTCAGACCTTCAACGAAGAACTGCGCCAAGGTGTCCAATTTGTCCGCGAGCGCCACGGCCACGGTCACCGGCGCGGTGGGCACTTCATCGCCCTGCCCGACCGGCTTGTAATGGTCGCGGATCGCGTCGGCCACGGCGTCGGGCAGACCTTCGGCGCGGGCATAGTAGCCGCCCATCAGGCCCTGCAGCTCAGGGAATTCGCCGACCATTTCGGTGACGAGATCGGCCTTGCACAGTTCGGCCGCCTGGCGGGCGAGCGCAGGGTCGCAGTTCGGCACGATCCCTTCGCTGGCCAGCCATTCGGCCAATTTCGCCACGCGCTCGACCTTGTCGGCCACCGTCCCCAGCTTCTCGTGGAAGGTGATCCGCGCCAGCTTCTCGGCGTGGACCGAAAGCGGGGTCTTACGGTCCTGCTGCCAGAAGAAGCGCGCGTCGGAGAGGCGCGCGGCCAGCACCTTGCGGTTGCCGTTCACGATCGCCGCGCCGCCGTCGCTCGCCTCGATATTGGCGGTGCAGACGAAGGCGTTGGCAAGATTGCCCGCGCCGTCACGGCAGATGAAATACTTCTGGTTGGTCCGCGCGGTAAGCTGGATCGTCTCGGGCGGAACCTCGAGGTAATCCTCGTCAAACCGGCCGAGCAGCGGCACCGGCCATTCGGTCAGGCCCGCGTTCTCGATCACCAGACCTTCGTCCTCGACCAGCACCAGCCCGGCATTCACCGCGGCGGCCCGGGCCAGCTCGCGGACCATGCCTTCACGCTCGGCATGATCGACCAGGACGTGGCAGGCGCGCAGCTTCTCCACATAATCGTCCGCCGTGCCGATGGTGATCTGGCCCGGATGGTGAAAGCGGTGGCCGAGAGTGGCATAGCCCGAGCGGACACCGCCGACCTCGCACTCGACCAGATCCTGCCCGAAAATGGCAACGATGCCCGAAAGCGGGCGCACCCAGCGCAGGCTCTCGGTGCTGATCGAGGCCTTGCCCCAGCGCATCGACTTGGGCCACGGGAAGGCGCGGCAGATCGCCGGGATCGCCTCGCCCAGCACGGCGCGGGTATCGCGGCCAGGCTTTTCGGTGATGGCGAAAAGCACGCCGTCACGCTCGGTCAATTGCTCGGCGGTCAGCCCGGTCTTGCGCAGGAAGCCTTCGAGCGCCTGCGGCGGCGCGCCGACGCGCGGTCCCTTCACCTCTTCGGAAACGGCGGCGGTCGCGTCCGGCAAGCCCTTGGCGATCAGCGCGAGGCGGCGCGGGGTCGAATAGACCGTGACCGCGCCGACCGAAACACCGGCGCCAGCCATCTGCTCGCGGAACAGTTTCTCAAGGCTCGCGCGGGCACCGGCCTGCATCCGCGCCGGGATCTCCTCGGAGCGCAGTTCGAGGAGGAAATCACGCGCCTTTGCGGCCGCGCCAGATGCAAGCTGATCGCTCATACCGTCCACCCCGGGAACTTCTCGGCCCATTCGGCCTCGTTCTTCCTGATCCACGCCTCGCACGAACCCTTGGCGAGATCACGCACCCGGCCGATGTAGCTGGCGCGTTCCTGCACCGAGATCACGCCGCGCGCCTGCAGCAGGTTGAACAGGTGGCTCGCCTCGATCGCCTGGTCATAGGCGGCGAGCGGAACTTCGGCCTCGATGCAGCGCCTGCACTCGGCCTCAGCCGCCTGGAAGCCGCGGAACAGCGAATCCGTGTCCGCGACCTCGAAGTTGTACTTCGACATCTGGCGTTCGTTCTCGAGGAACACCTCGCCATAGGTCACGCCGTCGTTGTTGAACTTGAGGTCATAGACCCAGTCCACGCCCTGGATATACATGGCGAGACGCTCGAGCCCGTAAGTCAGCTCACCCGCCACCGGCTTGCAGTCGAACCCGCCGACCTGCTGGAAATAGGTGAACTGGGTCACTTCCATCCCGTCGCACCAGACTTCCCAGCCCAGCCCCCAGGCGCCCAGCGTGGGGCTTTCCCAGTCATCCTCCACGAAGCGGATATCGTGGGCGAGCGGATCGACGCCGATCGCGGCGAGGCTCTGGAGATAGAGTTCCTGCAGGTTTTCCGGGTTAGGCTTCAGGATCACCTGATACTGGTAATAGTGCTGCAGTCGGTTCGGGTTTTCGCCATAGCGCCCGTCGGTCGGCCGGCGCGAGGGCTGGACATAGGCCGCCTTCCACGGCTGCGGGCCGAGCGCGCGCAGAGTGGTCGACGGGTGGAAGGTACCCGCGCCCATGCGCATGTCATAAGGCTGGAGGATGAGGCAGCCCTGCGCGCTCCAGAAGGCGTGGAGGCGCAGGATCATGTCCTGGAAGGACAGCGGTGCGGCGGTATCCGTCATGAGGGCGCCTTTGGCGGATGGCGCGCGGGGAATCAACCGTGCACACGGCCTGCAAACGGTGCCATGTCAATTTCCGTTCATCTCTTGGCAGGTTTACCCGCTATAGGCCGTGATCATGCGCCTTGCCCTCCGTTCGCTCGCCCTTCCCGTTCTTGCCGCCCTTGCCTCGCTGGCCGCGCCCGGAGCGGCACAGCAGCTCGCGCCCATCCCGGCCGCGGCGGCTGCAGCCACGACGCCGCCCACCGTACCGGTCACGCCCGCGCTGTGGAAGCTGTCGGACAAGGACACCACGATCTACCTGTTCGGCACGATCCACGCCCTGCCGGCCGGGGTGAACTGGCTGACCGGGCCGGTCGAGGCCGCCTTCCGCAAGTCGGACCAGCTTGTCACCGAGATTCCCGAGACCGACGCGAAGGAGATGCAGAACGCAATCCTGTCCAACGCCATGCTTCCGGCAAGCCAGACCCTACGCGGCCTGCTCTCGGCCGAGGACAAGGCCAAGCTGGAAGGCGCTCTGGCCTCGTTCAAGCTCCCGCCCGAGGCCTTCGACCGGTTCGAGCCGTGGTACGCCGCCGTCGCGCTGACCACCCTGCCGCTCGCCAAGGAGGGCTACAGCGCCGATACCGGGGCCGAGGAAACCATTTCCGCCGCGGCCAAGCAACTGGGCAAACCCCGGATGGGCCTCGAAACGGCGGCCTACCAGCTGTCCCTGTTCGACGGCCTGCCGATGGAGGTCCAGAAGAAGTACCTGCGCGACGTGATCGACGGCCTGCCCACGCTCGATACCGAACTGGCAGCGATGATCCGCGAGTGGAGCGCGGGCCATGCCGACAAGCTCGCCGAACTGCTCAACGACAAGGAAGACGATCCGCGCATTTCCGCCGTGCTGCTGACCGGGCGCAACAAGATGTGGGCCAACTGGGCGAAGAAGCGCATGGCCGAGCCGGGCACGGTCTTCGTCGCGGTCGGCGCGGGGCACCTCGCGGGCAAGGAATCAATGCTGACCATGCTGACCAAGAACGGATTGAAGGTCGAGCGCATCCAGTGAAGCCCGTCGCTGCGCTCGCCGCGCTGGCGCTGCTCGGGGCCTGCTCGCGGGCCCAGCCGGCCAATCCAGCGCTGTGGGAAGTGAGCGGACCGCAGGGCGAGAAAGGCTGGCTGTTCGGCACCATCCACGCACTGCCCCAAAAGGTCGGCTGGCGCACCGACAAGGTCGATGCAGCCCTGCGCGGGGCCGATTCGATCGTGATGGAAATCGCCCGGATCAACGACGACACGGCCACGGCGCAGGTCTTTGGCGAATTGGCGAGGAGCCCCGGCCAGCCGCCACTCACCCAGCGGATCGCGCCTGACCTGCGCCCTGCCCTCGCCCGCATTCTCAATGACAAGGGCCTGTCAGACACCGCCTTCGCCGAGACCGAGACCTGGGCTGCGGCGCTGGAGCTTGCCCAGGCCGTAACCAAGGCCGGCGATCCGGCCAACGGGATCGACCGGGCACTGACGAATGCCGAGCCGGGCCTGCCGGTGGGCGAATTCGAAGGCGCGCGGCGGCAGCTCGGCATTTTCGACGCCCTGCCCGAGACCGAGCAGCGCGACCTGCTCGCGGCTGTCATTCGCGGCGCGGGCGAGCCGGATGACGAAAGCCGCATCGCTGAAGCCTGGCGCACCGGCAACATGAAGACCATCGCCGAGGCCACGCACCAGGGCCTTCTGGCCGATCCCGAACTGCGCGAGGCGCTCTATTCAGCGCGCAACCGCGACTGGACCGGACAGCTCGACACCATGCTCAGGGCCGGGCGCCACCCCTTCGTCGCGGTCGGCGCGGCGCACCTTGCCGGGCCCGATGGCCTGCCCGCCCTGCTCGTCCAGCGGGGGTGGACCGTACGCCGGGTGGAATAGCTTGCTTTTCCGCCGCTTTGCGCTTAGGGGCCGCCGCTTCCCGTCATGGTCATCCCTGGAGGCGTGGCGGGAGAAACAAACTTCAATCGCAATTCGAAAGGCAAGTCCATGAGCGAAACGCTTAACCTGCCGGCCGAGGCGCGCGATCGGGTTGGCAAGGGAGCCTCCCGCAGTCTGCGCCGCACGGGCCGTGTCCCCGCCGTAGTTTACGGCAACAACGAAGAACCCCTCAGCGTCCACGTTGAGGAGAAGGAACTGGTCCGTCAGCTGATGACCGGTCACTTCTTCAACTCGATCGTCGAGATCGAGGTCGATGGCGCCAAGGTGCGGACGCTTCCCAAGGACGTGGCCTTCCACCCCGTGAGCGACCGTCCGGTCCACGCGGACTTCCTGCGCATCTCGGCTGACCATCAGGTCCACGTCGAAGTGCCGGTGATCTTCGTCAACGAAGCCGGCTCGCCCGGCCTCAAGAAGGGCGGCGTGCTGAACATCGTCCGTCACGAGCTCGAACTGGTCTGCGCGCCGGATTCGATCCCCGACGAGATCCAGATCGACGTTGCCGGTCTCGACATCGGCGCCTCGATCCACATCAGCAACGTGAACCTGCCGGCCGGCGTCGCCTCGGCGATCACCGACCGCGACTTCACGATCGCGACCATCGTTGCCCCCTCCTCGCTGAAGAGCGAAGAAGGCGACAACGAAACGCCTACGGCGTAATGGATTTCGGGGGCCGCGCCTCGGTGCGCGGCCCTCTTTCCTCTTTTCTCAGGTAAACACCCCAAGCCATGCAAGTCTGGGTCGGCCTCGGCAATCCCGGTCCGCAATATGCGCTGCATCGGCACAACGTGGGGTTCATGGCGGTGGACACCATCGCCGAGGTGCATGGCTTCGGGCCAGTGCAGAAAAAGTTCCAGGGCTGGGCCCAGGAAGGCCGCATCGGCGGCCAGAAGATCCTCCTGCTCAAACCCGCCACCTTCATGAACGAGAGCGGCCGCGCGGCCGGAGAGGCGCTGCGCTTCTACAAGCTCGGCGTCGAGGCGCTGACCGTGTTCCATGACGAGCTCGACCTCGCTCCGATGAAGGTCAAGGTGCGCACCGGCGGCGGCCTTGCCGGCCACAACGGCCTGCGCTCGATCGACCAGCACCTCGGGCCCGATTTCCGCCGGGTCCGGATCGGCATCGGCCACCCCGGCCACAAGGACCGGGTGACCGGCCACGTCCTCGGCAACTATGCCAAGAGCGAGATCGACGCCCTGTCCGACATGCTCGGCGCAATCGCCGGCGAGGCCGAATGGCTCGCCAAGGGCGGCGACGCGCGCTTCATGAGCGACGTCGCCCTGCGCCAGAACGGCTGAAAGGGCCGCTCCCTCGGGAGCGACCCTTTCGCGATTTCGAGAGACCGCCCCCGCCCACGCGGGACGGAGACAATCCGGTTAGGTTTAGCCCGACCAGGTTTAGCGCAGAGCGCCGCCGATGATCAGGCCGATCAGGCCCGTGGCCACGGCAGCCATCACGATATCGCCGTTATCGGCCCGGTAGTAGCGATAGCCCGGGCGCGGGGCCGGCAGGCCATAGTACGAATAGTTCGTGATGTAGTAGCCACGGTCGCGCCAGTAGGGGTAGCGCTGACCGGTGCGCCAACGGCCCTGATAGCCGTTGTAGCCGTAGTTGCCGCCATAATAGCGCCAGGTGTGGCGGTCGCGCCGATTGTCGCGGCGATTGTCGCGGCGGTCATACTGGTCGGGCCGGCCGTCACGGTCGCGGTCACGGTTCCATTCGCGGCGATCCGGCACACCGTCGCGGTCGCTGTCGCGGTTGCGGTACTGCGCCTGGGCAGGAATGGCTGTCACCACGCTGCCCACTGCGACGAGCGCGGCAACAGTGCTGGTGAGGTACTTGTTCATGTTTATTCTCCCGGTGGGGTGACTTCGGGCAAACCCCTGATGCCGCGTCATGTTCCGCCCACGACGGCGGAAGGGACGCGACAAGCGGTGGGCTGAGCGCGTTAATCCGAGCGAAAGCTTGTGAAATCGCCAGTCGCGCTGGCAACTGGCCAAAGCGGCCCGGCCCGGCTAAGGGGCGCGGCAACCAGCAGTTTATCGGAGTGCAAGATGGGTTTTCGTTGCGGGATCGTCGGCCTGCCCAACGTCGGCAAGTCGACGCTGTTCAACGCCTTGACCGAGACGCAGGCGGCGCAGGCGGCGAACTATCCGTTCTGCACGATCGAGCCGAACGTCGGCAATGTGGGCGTGCCCGATCCTCGGCTCGATGCCCTGGCGAAGATCGCGGGCAGCCAGAAGATCATCCCGACCCAGCTCGGCTTCGTCGACATCGCCGGCCTCGTGCGCGGGGCGAGCAAGGGCGAGGGCCTTGGCAACCAGTTCCTCGGCAACATCCGCGAGGTGGACGCGATCGTCCACGTGCTGCGCTGTTTCGAGAACGATGACATCCAGCATGTCGACAACAAGGTCGATCCCATCTCGGATGCCGAGACAGTCGAGACCGAGCTGATGCTCTCCGACCTTGAAAGCCTCGAGAAGCGCGTCCCCGCCGCCCAGAAGAAGGCCGCGCAAGGCGACAAGGAAAGCAAGATCATTGCCTCGGTCCTCGGCCAGGCGCTCGACCTGCTGCGCGAAGGCAAACCCGCCCGCCTGACCAAGCCCAAGGACGAAGAGGAAGCCCGCGTCTTCCTTCAGGCGCAATTGCTGACTGCAAAGCCGGTGCTTTACGTCTGCAACGTCGAGGAAGAGAGCGCGGCCGAGGGCAACGCCTTCTCCGCCCGCGTGTTCGAGAAGGCCAAGGCCGAGGGCGCCAATGCCGTGATCGTCTCAGCCGCGATCGAGGCCGAGTTGGTCGGCATGGACCCGGAAGAGCGCACCGTGTTCCTGGAGGAGATGGGCCTGCACGAAACCGGCCTCGCCCGCGTGATCCGCGCCGGTTACGAGCTGCTCCACCTGATCACCTTCTTCACCGTTGGCCCCAAGGAGGCCCGCGCCTGGACCGTGCACAAGGGCGCAAAGGCCCCGGACGCTGCGGGCGAGATCCATTCCGACATGCAGCGCGGCTTCATCCGGGCAGAAACCATCGCCTATGACGACTACGTGTCGCTCGGCGGCGAAGGCGGCGCGAAGGATGCCGGCAAGCTCAGGCAGGAAGGCAAGGAATACGTGGTGCAGGACGGGGACTGCCTGCATTTCAAGTTCAACGTCTGACCGTTCGGCATCGAACGGGCCATGAGCGCGGACAAGGCTCACTACGAAGATCTCGCGGTCGGCACCGAACTGCGATTCGGAGACGAGCCGGTCACGCGCGAGGACGTGCTGGAATTTGCCCGCAAGTACGACCCGCAGCCGTTTCACCTCGATGACGAGGCGGCGGCAGCGGGCCCGTTCGGCAAGCTCGCGGCCAGCGGGTGGCAAACAGCGGCCTTCTCGATGCGCATGCTGGCCGATCATGTCCTCTCGCACCAGGCCGGCATGGGCGGGGCGGGGACCGACAACCTGCGCTGGCACCGCCCGGTCTATCCGGGCGACCGGCTCTCGTGCCGCCTTGTCCTCAACGGCAAGCGCCGCAGTTCCAGCCGCCCGGAAATGGGGCTGATGTTCCTCCACCTCGAAACCCTGAACCAGCATGGCGAGGTGGTCATGTCCTACGATTCGACCGGAATGATCCGCGTTCGCCATCCCGAGCGGGACTAGCCGAGCTTCCCGTTCGGCCCCTGACCGGCTAGGCATGGGGCCATGCTCCGCCGAGTCCTCATGGCCCTTCTGGTTCTCTGCCTCGCCCTTCCGGCGGCGGCGCTGCCCGTGGCGCATGAGCACACGGCCCCCGCGATGCCGGCTCATGAGCATCATGCCGCCGCCCACGCGATGAACGGGCACGATCAACGCCAGCCGACCGACGAACGGCACTCCCCGCCCGTCGCTCCGGCGCATGACTGCATCGGCTGCGTCGCCGACAGCGGCGGGATCGCGGCCATGCCGCCTGTCGTCGAATGGCGCGGTTTGGCGCCGCGCCCGGCGCTCGCCGCTTCCGGCATCGGCCACCTGCGCGATCCGGAAACCCCGCCGCCGCGGGCCTGACCTGTTACGCGCGCCGCTCTCGCGGCGTTTGCTCACGACAGGACAGGACTTTTCCAACATGAAGCAGATTTCGCTGCTGGCGCTTGGCTGCGCCGGCCTCATCGCCAGTCCCGCCAGCGCGCAGGACCAGCCGACCGATCACGCCGCCCACGCGGAACACGGCGCCGCGCCGACCGCACCGCCCCCGGAACCCACCGTCGACGCCATGGACGACATGGCCATGGAGCACACCGCAATGAACCATTCCCGGATGGATCACCCCATGCCCGCCCGCGCGCAATGGACCGCCGGCTCCGGCACCTCGCGCCTGCCCGGCGCCGAAGGAATGATGCCCGGCATCATGGCGGATACCGGCGGCTGGAACATCATGGCCCATGCCGCCACCAACCTGAATTACACCTCCGCCAGCGGTCCGCGCGGGTCGGACATGGCCTATGTCACCTCGATGCTGATGGCCTCGGCCACCCGCGACACCGAGGCGATGACGTTCCAGTTCTCCGCCATGATGAGCGCCGAACCGGCCATGAACGCGCGCGGCTATCCTAATCTCTTCGCCACGGGCGAGACCGCCGGCGGCGCGCCGCTGGTCGACCGGCAGCACCCGCATGACCTATTCATGGAACTGTCCGCCCGCGCCGACATCAAGCTCGGCGCTGGAACCACCCTGTTCGTCTATGGCGGCCCGGTGGGCGAGCCGGCGCTCGGCCCCAGCGCCTTCGTGCACCGCCTGTCAGCCTCGTTGAATCCCGAGCCGCCGATCTCCCACCATTGGCTCGATTCGACCCATATCACTTACGGCGTGGTCACGGCGGGGCTGTCAGCGCCGCTCTGGCAGCTCGAAGCCTCGGCCTTCCGGGGGCGGGAGCCGGACGAGAACCGCTGGGACATCGAAACCCCACGGCTCGATTCGTGGTCGGTCCGCGCCACCCTGACCCCGAATCCGCGCTGGGCCGTGCAGGCGAGCTACGGCTGGATCAAGGCGCCCGAGATCACGCACCCCGGATCCAACGAGCGGCGCTTCACCGCGTCGGCGCACTATGCCAGCGGCGGCGGGCTGACCGCGATGCTCGGCTACAGCGCCAGGCGCCGGAGCGGGGAGACGACCCTGCCCGCATGGCTGGCCGAAGCGAACTGGAACTTCGACCTGCGCAACGCCGTGTTCGGCCGGATCGAGAATGTCACCAACGACGAACTGTTCCCTGACCATGCCGACCCGCTGCATGACCAGCCCTTCAAGGTGACCAAGCTTCAGGCCGGCTATGCCCGCAAGGTCCGCCTTGGCCGGGTCGGGCTGGCGCTGGGCGCCAGCGGCGCGGTGTTCCTCACGCCCGCGGCGCTCGGCACGGTTTATGGCAAGACCCCGGTTCAGGGCACCCTGTTCCTGCGTTTCTGGCTCGACCGGTAAGCCCGGCCACCAGCCTCAAGACGAGCAGGTCAGCTCGCCCGAGGCCGAATAGACCAGCTGATCGTGCGCATCGCGCACGGTCACGCTGCCTTCCCAGCGCATGGCATCCTGCCCCAGGCTGGTGCCATCACCGGGCGAGCGCGCGATCGTCAGGGTCTGGGCCTTGCCCACATAGTGCCCGCGCGTGCCCACAGCGAGAACCGGGCTGCCCATATCGGCGGCGAAAGTGACGAACCGCCCCGCGAGCTTGATCGCGGCGCGGCGGTCATTGGCCATCATCACCGGATCGCCGCCGGGCTGGGCCGCCGGGACCAGCGAACAGCCTGCGCCATATATGCCGTTCTTCTCGATATCGGCGGCGGTGATCGGCTGGAGTTCGATCGGCGCAGGCGGCGGCGCTGCGGTCTGGACAGCTTCGACCATGGCGACCGCGCGGGCATCCTCGGCCGCCTGCTGCGCGGCGCTTTCGCCCTGGTGGCAGGCGGACGACAGCAGCGGCAGCACGAGCAGGGTGGCTACCGCAGGCTTGGTCATCACTTTCTCCCGAACAGCTTCTCGATATCGCCGTGAGCCAGCTTCACCCACGTCGGCCGGCCGTGATTGCACTGGCCGGACCGGGGGGTACGCTCCATCTCGCGCAGCAGGGCATTCATCTCTGCCACCGACAACGCACGGCCCGCCCTGACGGATCCATGGCAGGCCATCGTTGCCAGCACGTGGTCGAGCCGCTCGCCCAGGAGCAGCACGTCGCCGTTCTGGGCCAGATCGTCGGCGATGTCCTGCACCAGCGCGGAAACGTCGCTCTTCGCCAGCGGCGCCGGGATCGACCGCACCAGCATGGCGTTCGGCCCGAACCGTTCGATCGCCAGCCCGAACGTGGCCAGCTTGCCGGCGTTCTCCTCCAGCCGGTCGCAGGCCGGTTCGTCGAGTTCGACCACTTCGGGCAGGAGCAGCGCCTGCGCCGCCGCCACCTTGTCCCCCGCCCCGGCCGCCTTGAGCCGTTCCAGCACAAGGCGTTCATGGGCGGCGTGCTGGTCTACGATGACGAGGCCATCCGCCGCCTCGGCGACGATATAGGTGTGCGCCACTTGCCCGCGCGCGACCCCGAGCGGAAACTCGGCCTGCTCCGGCTCCAGCGGCTCGGCCACTTCGGCGCGGCCCGCCGGGGCCATGACGGCCTGCTCATAGCCCCGCCAGGCCTGCCCGGCCTCGGACACGCGCGGCGCGCCGAACAGCGAAGGGCTGGCAGCCGGCCACAACGGCGCCGCACTCGTCCCGCCACTGGACGGGAACGCAGACTGCGGCCCGAGCGGCGCCAGAGGCTCGGCCTGCCAATTACCCATGGCTCCGGCCGCCGGGGTCTGCGCCGTGCGCTTCCCCTCGCTCTCCAGCGCGTGGCGCAGGCCCGAAACGAGGAACCCCCGGATGAAAGCCGGATCGCGGAAACGCACCTCGGTCTTTGCGGGATGGACGTTTACGTCCACTTCTTCAGGTGGAACCTCAAGAAACAGGGCCAGCACGGCGTGACGGTCTCGCGCCAGCATGTCGGCATAGGCGCCGCGCACGGCCCCCACCAGCAGACGGTCCTTCACCGGGCGGCCATTGACGAAGAGATACTGGTGATCGGCCACGCCCCGGTTGAAGGTCGGCAGGCCCGCCACCCCGGTCAGCCGGGCGAACCCGCGCTCGGCGTCGATCACCACTCCATCCTCGGCCAGTTCACGCGCCACCAGCCGGGCCACGCGATTGGCCAGCCCCTCCCCGCCCTGCACGGCCAAGGCGCGGCGCCCGTCATGCTCCAGCGTAAAGCCGATCTCGGGCCGGGCCATGGCAAGCCGGCGGACCACGTCGAGGCAGGCCGCATATTCACTGCGCGGCGAGCGCAGGAACTTGCGCCGCGCCGGCACCCGGCCGAACAGGTCCTCGACCCGGATGCGCGTGCCGGGCGGCAGGGCGGCCGGGCCTTCACCGGCCAGTTGGCCGTGATCGACCACCCGCCGCCAGCCTTCGGCCGCGCCTTTGGCCCGGCTCTCCAGCGTCAGCCGCGCGACAGAGGCGATCGAAGGCAGCGCCTCGCCCCGGAAACCGAGCGTCGCCACCAGTTCGATCGCCTCGTCGGGCAGCTTCGAGGTGGCATGGCGTTCGAGCGCGAGGGCCATCTCGTCAGGCGCCATGCCGCAGCCGTCGTCGGTCACCTCGATCAGGTCGAGCCCGCCATTGGCGAGGCGCACCGCGATCTGGGTCGAACCCGCGTCGATCGCGTTCTCGACCAGTTCCTTGAGCGCCGCGGCGGGCCGCTCCACCACCTCGCCGGCGGCAATGCGGTTGACAAGGTTTTCGGGCAGGCGGCGAATGGTGGGCATGGGGCTGCGAACCTAACGACGAAGCGCCGCCTTTGCGAGACGAGGGGAGACGGTATCACCCGCTTTCGCGACAAATTTTTGGCCTTTGACGCAAGGCTGCGCTAAGGAGCCGCGTTCCCGATCCCGGCGCCTGCCCAGCGCATCCGCGAAAGGGCCCGCCAGAACCTGTAAAAGCGACGGAAAACACGCCCGATGTCCTCCATGTTGTCCCGATTCTTCAAGCTCGGTTCGCAGAACCTCGCCATCGACCTCGGCACCGCCAATACGCTGGTCTATGCCCAGGATCGCGGAATCGTACTCAACGAACCGTCCGTCGTCGCGATCGAAACCCTGAACGGGATCAAGCGGGTCAAGGCCGTGGGCGACGACGCCAAGATGATGATGGGCAAGACGCCCGACAATATCGAGGCAATCCGCCCGCTGCGTGACGGCGTGATCGCCGACATCGAAATCGCCGAAGAAATGATCAAGCACTTCATCCGCAAGGTGAATGGCAAGCGCTCGATGTTCCGCTATCCGGAAATCGTGATCTGCGTCCCCTCGGGGTCGACCTCGGTCGAACGCCGCGCGATCCGCGACGCGGCCTCCAATGCCGGGGCCAGCCAGGTTTTCCTGATCCTGGAACCCATGGCGGCCGCAATCGGCGCCGACATGCCGGTGACCGAGCCGGTCGGCTCGATGGTGGTCGACATCGGCGGCGGCACCACAGAGGTCGCCGTGCTCTCGCTGCGCGGCCTGGCCTATACCACTTCGGTCCGCGTGGGCGGCGACAAGATGGACGAGGCGATCGTCTCCTACGTGCGCCGTCACCACAACCTGCTGATCGGCGAAGCCACGGCCGAGCGGATCAAGAAGGATTACGGCATCGCCATGATCCCGACTGACGGGATCGGCGAGACCATCCACATCAAGGGCCGCGACCTCGTGAACGGCGTGCCCAAGGAAATCACGATCACCCAGGCCAACATCGCCGAAGCCCTGTCCGAACCGATCGGGGCGATCGTCGAGGGCGTGCGGATCGCGCTGGAAAACACGGCGCCGGAACTGGCGGCGGATATCGTCGACCAAGGCATCGTGCTCACCGGCGGCGGCGCGCTGATCAAGGGGCTCGACGATTTCCTCCGCGAGGAAACCGGCCTGCCGGTCTCGATCGCGGAAGATCCGCTGTCCTGCGTCGCTCTCGGCACTGGCCGGGCGATGGAAGACCCCATCTACCGCGGCGTGTTGATGACCGCCTGATCGGGCTGATCCAGTTTGTCAGGCGGCGCCGAGAGGGGCCGGGCCGCCGCAATTGAGGAGAATACGGCATGGCGCCGCCGAACACCCGGCGCACCGGCTTTTCCAAGCGGGCGCAATACGGGACGTTCTTCGGCTATGTCGCCGCGCTTGCCGGCGCACTCGTCGGCGGCGGGGTGCTGCTGGTCTCGCTGCTGGACCACGACGCCTTTTCCGGCGTGCGCGGGCTGGCGGCGGACGTTGCCGCGCCTGCTGGTTCGGCCGTGGCCGCAGGCCGGTCTGGCGTGCAGGATGCCGGGGCCACGCTTTATGGCTGGCTGACCTGGGGCACGACGAACAAGCGAATGGCGCAGGAGCTGGAACTGGCGCGGGTCCGCCTTGCCGAGGCGCGCGCCGTGTCCGAGGAAAACACCCGGCTCAAGGCCATGCTGGGCCTGCGCGATGCGCTTGGCCCCGGCAACCCGAAGCCCGTGGCCGAAGCACGCCTGATCCAGTCGTCCGCCACCAGCCTGCGCCGTTTCGCCACGATCTCTGCCGGCTCCGACGACCGAGTGGCCGTGGGAATGCCGGTGCGCTCGCCGCTCGGACTGGTCGGCCGCGTACTCGAAGTCTCGCGCTCGACCGCGCGGGTCCTTCTGGTTACCGATCCCGAGAGCCTCGTGCCAGTCCGCCGCGCGCGTGACGGCCTGCCGGCCTTCGCCCAGGGCAAGGGCGACGGATCGCTCCAGATCAAGCTGATCAACCTCGGGGTCAATCCGCTCAAGCCCGGCGACGTCTTCGTCACTTCGGGCGCGGGCGGGCTTTACCGGCCGGGCATCGCCGTCGGCGTGGTCACCCAGCTCAGCCGTGACGGCGCGGTCGCCAAGGTCCTGAGCGACCCGACGGCAAGCGAATTCGTCAGCATCGAGCAGGTCTTCGCCGTTGCCGCCGGAATGCCCGAGGCACTGACCCCCTATCAGCCGCCCGTTCCGGAGCGGAAGAAATGAACGCATTCGGCCCCGCCGAGAGCAATCGCGTGATCAACCGCGCGCCCTCGCCGCTGGTGGCGCGGGCGCTGCCATGGCTGGTAATCATGGCTGGATCGGTGGCGCAGGGAATGCCGCTGATCGCTTCGGCCCCGGTCATGCCGCCTTTCGGCTTTCTCCTGCTGCTCGCCTGGCGCCAGCTGCGCCCGGGCGTGCTCCCGGTCTGGGCCGGGCTGCCGCTGGGGCTGTTCGACGATTGCTATTCCGGCCAGCCGATGGGCTCGGGCATGTTGCTGTGGTCGGCCGCGATGATCGGGATGGACGCGATCGAGATCCGCTTTCCCTGGCGCTCCTACGTCATGGAATGGCTGGTCGCCGCCGCCTTCATCCTCGGCTACCTGCTGCTCGCCGGCGGCATCGCCCATGTCGGCGGCTCGATCCCCGTGCTCAACGCGCTGGTCCCGCAGCTGATCTTCTCGGTTCTCACCTTCCCGCTGGTCGAACGCTTCGTGGCGGCCTGCGACCGGGCGCGGCTGTGGCGCTTCAGGGCCTTTACATGATCTGGCCATTCCGGCGCGACAAGACGCGCCAGACCGTTGGCCGGCACATCTCCTCGGGCACGCTCGCCAACTCCTTCGAGCGGCGCTCCGTCGTGGTCGGCGCCATGCAGGGGGGGATCGGCATGCTGCTCGCCGCGCGGATGGGCTACATCGCCCTGTTCCAGAACGAGCGCTACAAGACCCTGTCCGAAAGCAACCGGGTCAACCTCGCGCTGATCCCGCCCCGCCGGGGCTGGATTCTCGACCGCCACGGCAATCCGCTGGCCACCAACCGTTCGGACTTCCGGATCGACCTCATCCCGGACCGGCTGGTCGACAAGGAAAAGACCCTCGCCGAACTCGGCCAGTTGCTCAGCCTGAGCCCGGTCCAGCTCCAGGACCTGTCGGACAAGATCAAGCGCAGCCGCGGGTTCCAGCCGGTCGAAGTCGCCACCCGGCTCGATTTCGATACCTTCTCGGCAGTGAGCGTGCGCCTGCCCGAGCTGACCGGCGTGATCCCCCAGCGCGGCTTCCTGCGGTATTACCCCACGGGACCGGCGGTGGCGCACCTGATCGGCTATGTCGGCCCGGCCTCGGCCGAAGATTATGAGAAGGACCACAATCCGCTCCTGATCACGCCGGGCTACAAGATCGGAAAGGACGGGCTGGAAAAGGCCTTCGAGACCACGCTGCGCGGCGTTCCGGGCGCGCGCCGCACCGAGGTGACCGCCACGGGCCGCGTCGTGCGCGACCTTGCCATGCGCGAGGACGTGCAGGGCGAACCGATCCGGCTGACCATCGACGGCGGGCTGCAGGACTATGCGGCCCGGCGCATCGGCCTCGAATCCGCCGCCGTCACCGTGATCGACTGCGAGACCGGCGGCATCCTCGCGCTCTGTTCCATGCCGGCCTTCGATCCCAACACCTTCGTCGGCGGGATCGGGCGGCTGCAGTGGAAGATGCTCAACGAGGACGACCATATCCCGCTGCTCAACAAGGCGCTGCGCGGGCTCTATCCTCCCGGTTCCACGATGAAGCCGATGGCCACCCTCGCCCTCCAGCAGCACGGGGTCGATCCGTCGGAACGGGTCAACTGCCCGGGCGGATACCGCCTCGGTAGCCGCTTCTTCCGCTGCGATGCGGTTCACGGCGTCGTCGACATGCGCTCGGCGATCGAACACAGCTGCAACACCTATTTCTGGTCGATGGCCCACCGGGTCGGCTACGATGCCATTGCCCCGGTCGCCAAGCTGCTCGGGCTCGGGCAGGAATTCGACCTGCCCGGCACCAAGCAGCGCTATGGCACCGTGCCCGATGCGGCGTGGAAGATGCGCCGCTACAAGCAGGAGTGGACCGCCGCGGATTCGCTCAACGCCTCGATCGGCCAGGGCTATGTCTCCGTCTCGCCGCTCCAGCTGGCGGTGATGACCTCGCGGATCGCCTCGGGCCGCAACCTCATGCCCTCGCTGATCTACGGCCAGCCCAAGCCGCCGGGTCCGCCCCTGCCCTTCACCGCCGAACAGTTCGCCGTGCCGCACGACGGCATGTTCGCCGTGGTCAACGGCGGGGGTACCGGCGTCGGCAGCAAGCTCCAGCTGGCCGACATCCGCATGGCCGGCAAGACCGGGACCGCGCAGGTCCGCGCCCTCACCGCCCGCGGCCACGTGGGGGACTGGAAGTCGCGCGACCATTCGCTGTTCATCGGCTATGCCCCGGCCGAAGCGCCGCGCTACGCCATTTCGGTCGTGGTCGAGCACGGCACCTTCGGCGCCCGCGCGGCCGCCCCGATCGCGCGCGACGTGCTGACCTTCCTGTTCGATCAGGGCAAGGCCTGGGATACCCTGCTCGCCATGGAAAAGCAGTGGGGTGGCACCCCGATGGAGCGGATGGACGCCAAGTACCGCGCCTTCGCCGCCCAATATGGCACCTCGGCACCCAGCGTGGGCGACGACAAGGCGGTCCAGGCGGCAATCACCAAGGCCGACAATACGGACACCCCGGTCAACAACGTCGGCACTGCGCCTGACACCTTCCCTGAAGAGCCGGCCAGCGGCGCCAAGGCAAGTCCGAACCCCGGCCCCAGCCCGAGCCCCTCGCCCACGCCGACGGAAGCCCGTCCCGTGCCGGGAGCGCCCGGATGATCCGCGGCATCGTCCCCGATCCGGTGGCGCGCCAGCCATGGCAGGTCATCCTGCCCCTGCTGGCCCTCGTCACCTTCGGCGCCACCGTGCTCTATTCGGCGGCGGGCGGATCGCTGCGCCCCTGGGCCCTCACCCATTTCCTGCGCTTCTTCGTATTCCTCGCTATGGCGATCATGATCTCGCGGGTGAAGCGCAGCACGTTCAAGCAGCTGTCCTACCCGATCTACGGGATCATCGTCGTCCTGCTGGTGCTGGTGGAGCTGATCGGCGGCATCGGCGGGGGCAGCCAGCGCTGGCTCAACCTCGGCTTCATGACCCTCCAGCCATCCGAGCTGATGAAGCCGGTGATCGTGCTGGTCCTCGCCCGCTTCTACGACGATCTCCCGCCGAGCATGACCGCCAGCTGGCGCGCCCTGATCCCGGCCGCCGCCCTGCTGGCGATCCCGGCCGGCCTCGTCATCATCCAGCCGGACCTCGGCACGGGCCTGGCCATCACCATCGGCGCCACGGTCGTCGTGTTCCTTGCCGGCGTGCCGCTGTGGTGGTTCATCTCGGCTGGCGGCGCGCTCATGGTGATCGCGCCGCTCGCCTTCTTCACCGTGCTCCACGAATACCAGCGCCAGCGAGTCTTCGTCTTCCTGGATCCCGAGAAGGACCCGCTCGGCACCGGCTACCACATCCTCCAGTCGACCATCGCGATCGGCTCTGGCGGCTTCTTCGGCAAGGGCTTCGGCAACGGGTCGCAGAGCCATCTCGACTATCTGCCCGAGGCTCATACCGACTTCGTCTTCGCCACCATGTCCGAGGAGTGGGGCATGGTCGGCGGCCTGTTCGTGATCGGCACTTTCGCCTGGGTGCTGGCCTGGGCGCTCAGGGTCGCCCGCGCCGCGCCCGACCGGTTCAGCCAGCTCCTCGCCGCGGGTATGGCCTTCACGATCTTCTTCTATGTCTGCATCAACCTGATGATGGTCATGGGCCTGGCCCCGGTGGTCGGGATTCCGCTGCCTTTCATGAGCCACGGCGGCTCCTCGATGATGACCAACATGATCTGCATCGGCACGATCATGGCGGTCCAGAACTGGAGCCGGACCGGCGCGCGCAGCATCGCCTGAGCGCGCCGGCGAAAAAATTCGCGCGGAGGCAAAAAACCCCTTTCCTCCTGAAAAATCGCCGCTATAGGGGGCGCTCCCGAGGGGGAGCACCTCTCCGGGAACAACCGGCAAGCCGGTGTGGACGCATAGCTCAGTTGGTAGAGCAGCTGACTCTTAATCAGCGGGTCCTAGGTTCGAGCCCTAGTGCGTCCACCACCCCCTCCCCTCGATAATCGCACGAAAAGCCGCCCGTCGCGGGGCCTGTACGCCGACCGGTTCCCGGGCATCACCCGTTCCGAACACGCGCCGGCCTATTGCCATTCGGCCTTCCGCGAAAGATTAACCCGGCCGACTGGGATTGACCAACCCTAGCGCGGGAAGGTGAAGCCCCGCCGCGCGAAGATCGCCTTGCCTTCCCGGGAAAGCAGGAACCGCCGGAAGGCCTCGGCTTCGGGATGGGCGGAGCGGCTGACCAGGGCCAGCGGATAGGTGATCGGCCGGTGGCTGCTGGCCGGAAACACGCCGACCACCCGCACGCCCTTGGCGGCCATGGCGTCGGTCGCATAAACGATCCCCAAAGGCGCGGCCCCGCGTTCGACGAAGGCCAGCGCGGCGCGCACGTTCTCGGCCCGGGCGACCCGCGTCTGGACCTGCCCCCAGACGCCAAGGTTGGACATGGCCTCGACGCCATACTTCCCCGCCGGTACCGCCCCCGGATCGCCCATCGCCAGACGGCCGCTGCCCAGCGCCTTCACCAGTGGAAACCCGCGCACCAGCGACAGGCGCAGCGAACTCGCCGCAGGCGCCACCAGCACCAGCCGGTTGCTGACGAACCCGGCGCGCGTACCCGGCCTCAGCAGGCCTTTGCCCTGCAGATAGTCCATCCATTCCTCGTCCGCCGAAATGAACAGGTCGGCCGGCGCGCCGGATTCGATCTGCCGGGCCAGCGCCGAACTGGCGGCGAACGAGATGACTGGCCGGGGATGACGCCGCGCCGCCCAGGCATCGGCGGCATCGTTCATCGATTCCTGCAGGCTTGCGGCGGCCAGCACCAGCGGACCGCGCTGCTGGGCAGAGAGCGGGGCGGCAAGGGCCAGAAACAGGAAACAAAGCAGGCGCAGGATCGGCATGGGAAGGTCCGCAGATGGCTATATTGCTTCGTATATATCACTTGCCTCGCCGGGCAAGCCGCCGGATGACAGGCCGCACCCTCGCTCGCGATCTGCCCCGATCAGCCCCGTTCGCGCCCGAAAGTGCCGCGCACGGGATCGGCGGACCCGCCCGGTCCCTTGTCGCCGCGCGGGACGCGGCTATAGGAAAGGCCGTGCCTACGCAGGATCTGCCCTTGTCGCCGCACCCCAGCTCCGGCGGCGGCAGTCCTGCCGCCGGACATGCGGCCACGCGCCCGTCGGATCTGCGCCTGCCCGGGCTGGATGCGCTGCGCGCCGTCGCCGCGCTGATGGTGGTGATCATGCACACCGGGGCGATCTGGCCCAACGCGACCCGCATCGCGCCCGCCTCCTATCTCGCGGTCGATTTCTTCTTCCTGCTCTCGGGTTTCGTCATGGGGCGGACCTACGAGCGCAAGATGATCGCCGGCAGCCTCGGCCCGGCCCGGTTCATCGCCGCGCGCTATCGGCGCCTGTGGCCAACCATGGCGGTCGGCGCGGCCCTCTCGGTGCCGTTCCTCTGGCGTGACGGCGAAGGACTGGCCCCGTTCCTGCTCGCGGCCGTGCCCAATGCCCTGCTCCTGCCAAGCTTTGCCGCCGCCGCCCTGTTCCCGCTCAACACCCCGGCCTGGTCGATCTTCTTCGAACTGGCGGCCAACTACGCGCACGCCGCCTTCCTTTATCGCCTGCGCCAACGCGAACTGCTCGCCATCACGATGGTTTTCCTCGTGCCGCTGGCAACCTGCGCCATCGCCTACGGCACGCTCGATCTCGGCGCCCGCCCCGGCAACATGGGCTGGGGCTTCGCGCGGGTCGGCTTCTCCTATGCCCTCGGCCTGCTACTGTGGCGCTGGCATGGCGACCGGCCACCACTGCGCGTTCACCCCGCCCTTGCCCTCGGCGCCATGCCAGTGCTGTTCCTTGCCGCCGGGGCCACCGGGGCAGCGGGATTCGGCGGGGCAATGCTCAGCCTTGGCTTCGTCGTCCTCGCCGGGCCACTGCTCGCCTGGGGCGGGCTCGCCCTGCGCAGCCCGTCACCCGCGATGCGGACCGCATGCCTCGCCGCCGGGGCGATGTCCTTCCCGCTTTACGCGGTGCACTACCCGGTTCTGCTCGGGGCCGAGGCGCTGGGCCTGCCGGAACTGGCCGGGCCGCCGGTCGCCGTCGCACTCGCCGCCCTCCTCACGTGGGCCTTGGGCGGGTTTGATCACATTCGCCGCGCGCCATACACATTCTAATGTGAGAATCGGGATTTCCAATCAAATCGCGCAGGCGTAGAAGCGCCGCCGTGTCGACCATCATCATCGAGCGCGTCCACGACCGGATCGAATAGCGCCGCAAGCACGATCACCTCGTGGAATGCGTCGCCGAAGGCCCGTTCGTGTCGGACTACGGCGGCGACTGGACCATTCGCTCTTACCGCGACAAGGTTTCGGGCGCCCACCGCCTCGCCCTCCAGAAGGGGTGTGTCCTCACCGGCACGTCCCCGGCGCGCTCGAAATTCCCGGTGCCATTGCCCTGGCCGACCAGACCGGCGATTATGACGGCTATGTCGCCATCGGCGTGGTCATCCCAGGCGAGACCTATCACTTCGAGATCGTCGCGGGCGAAAGCGCGCGCGGGATCATGGCCCTGCCCACGGAAGGCGTCGCCATCGGCAACGGCATCCTCACCGTCGAGAACGAGGCCTAGGCCCTCGTCCGCGCCGATCCGGCCCAGAAGGACAAGGGCGGCGAGGCCGCCAAGGCCGCCCTCGCCCTGCTCGCGCTCAAGGAAAAGTTCGCCTGATCCGTCAGGCGGGCTTCACCTTCAGCAAGGACAGCCCGAAACCAACGAAGATCACGCCCGTCGCCCGGTCGAACCCGCGCCGGATCGCCGGGCGGGTCAGCCAGCGCGCCAGCGAGCGCCCGCACCCGGCATAGATCGCATACCACAGCGCCTCGATCACGGCGAAGGTCGCCACGAGGATCGCAAACTGCGGCGCCTTGGGCGCGCCCGGCGCGATGAACTGCGGCAGAAAGGCCGCGGCGAACAGGATCGCCTTGGGATTGCTGATGGCGATGGCAAACCCGCCGCGAAAGACAGCGGCCGCCGAGATTGCCGAGCGCGGCAGGTCATCCCCCGCCAGGTCGAGCGGCGCGGCATCGCTGCGCCAGGCCTTGTACCCCAGATAGCAAAGATAGGCCGCGCCAACATAACGCAACACCTCGAAGGCGCCCGGCAGGGCCAGCAGCAGCGTGGTAAGCCCCGCCGCAGAGGCCGAAAGCAGCGTCAGGATCGCCGCCAGACACCCGGCCATGGCCGCCACGCTGCGCCGCATCCCCAGTTCCACCGAGCGCGACAGCACGTGCAGCATGTTCGGGCCCGGCGTGGCGCTGAGCACAAAAACCGTCGCCACGAATATCCACCATGTGTGCAGCGCCATGCCGGGACCTCCTGATGCCCTGTTCTACCGGCCGACAGCTCCGGCACCACTACGCAGGCCTGCGGACGCCCGCCCTCTGGCAAGGGCGGACGAAGACCCGATCACCAGACCTGCACGCGCTTTTCGGGCGCCAGGTACAGCTTGTCGCCGGGCTGCACATCGAAGGCCCGGTACCACGCATCGACGTTGCGCACGGTCTGGGCGCGGTATTGCCCGGGCGCATGTCCGTCGGTCGCTATCCGACCGCGCAGCGCTTCCTCCCGGTACTTCGTGCCCCATGACTGGGCATAGGCGATGAAGAACCGCTGATCCCCGGTAAACCCGTCGATCACCGGCGGCTCCTTGCCCTTGAGCGAGGCGCGATAGGCATCCCACGCGGCGGCAAGACCGGCAACGTCGGCAATGTTCTCGCCCAGGGTCAGCTTGCCGTTGACGTGCAGGTCGGGGAACGGGCGATAACGGTCATACTGGTCGGCCAGCGCCGCCCCGGCCCGGTTGAACTTCGCCAGATCGGCCGCGGTCCACCAGTTGCGCAGCCGGCCGCGCGCATCGAACCCGGCCCCGTTGTTATCGAAGCTGTGGCTGATCTCGTGGCCGATCACCGCCCCGATCGCGCCATAGTTGAACGCCGGGTCCGCCTTGGCATCGAAGAACGGGCGCTGCAGGATCGCCGCCGGGAAGTTGAGCGCGTTCTGCAACGGCAGGTTGACCGCGTTGACGAGCTGCGCGTTCATCCACCATTCGCGCGGATCGAGCGGCTTGCCGACCTTGCCCAGCTGCTGCGCCAGCCGCACCCGGCCCGCCGCAACCTTGTTGGCATAGGCCTCGTTCGGCAGGACGGCGAAGGCCGAATAGTCCTTCCACGTCTCGGGATAGCCGACCCCGACCTCCATCGTGCGCACCTTCTCGATCGCCTGGCTGCGCGTTTCGGGCGCCATCCAGTCGAGCGCGCCGATGCGCCGCTCGAAGGCCCCCTTGATGCCCGCGACCATGCCCTCGATCTCACGCTTGGCCGAGGCGGGGAAATATTGCTCGACGTAGAGCTTGCCCAGCGCATCGCCGAGAGCGTCGTTGACCGCGTCGAGCGCGCGCCGCTGGCGCGGCTGCTCCTTGGCGATGCCGCGCAGGACC
The DNA here is from genome assembly GCF_014230315.1 of Novosphingobium flavum. Taxonomy (GTDB): domain Bacteria; phylum Pseudomonadota; class Alphaproteobacteria; order Sphingomonadales; family Sphingomonadaceae; genus Novosphingobium; species Novosphingobium flavum. Next base: position 71,428 of record NZ_JACLAW010000003.1, read on the forward strand.
TTGCCGTAGAAGGCGAAATGGGCCGCGTCGATCCGCGCCGGGAGAACATCGGCATTGCCGTTGAGCTGATGGAAGACCAGCCAGTCCTTCCACGCGTCGAGCGGCTCCTTGGCCACCAGCGCGGACAGGCGGGCGATCGCCTGCGGGTGATAGGCGGTGATCTTGCCCGGCCCGGCCACCCCGGCCGCGGCGAAGAAGGTGCCCCAATCGATCCCCGGCGCCTTCTTGGCAAATTCGGCCGGAGCCCACTCCGGCAGCGGCCGGGTGAAATCCTCGCTCTGCTCGCGGGTGGCATGGGCCGCCGCGATCTTCATTTCGAGGCCATAGACCCGCTCGGCCCGCTGCGCCGCGTCAGGCAGACCCGCCGCGGCCAGCACTGTCTCGATATAGGCGCGATACTTTTGGCGGATTTCCGCCATCTTGGGCGCCGACGAAAGGTAATATTCCCGCTCCGGCAGGCCCAGCCCGCCCTGCAGCAGGTAAGGCACCTGCAGGTCGCCGTCGAGCGCGCGGGTGACGAACAGGCCGAACAGGTTCTCGGTAAAGAAGTCGGTCGCGTTGAATGGATCGACGTCGGCCCGCACCTGCTGGCCCAGCACGCGCGACAGCCCGGCCACGTCATTGACCGCCGCGAACCGGGCGAGATCGGCCCTGGCCGGCTCCATCCCCGCCGCCTCGATGCGCGCCGTGTCGAGATAGGCCGAATAGTACGCCCGGATCCGCCCCGGATTGCTGTCCGGCGCGGCGTCGCCCTTGAGAATGTCGTCGATCAGCTTGCCGAGCTGCTTGCTGGTCTCCAGCTCCGCCTCGGTAAAGGCGCCGAACTGCGCCTTGTCGTCGGGGATTTTCGCGCTGCGCAGCCACGAGCCATTGGCATAGCCGTAGAAATCGTCACCCGGCTTGACCGTCTTGTCCATCGCCGCCGCGTCGATGCCGAGGCCCGTGCCCGGATTGCGCGCGGCATCCTCGTCCTCGCCCGCCGTGCAGCCGGCCGGACCCAGCACGGGAATGGCCAGCGCCAGCAGAAGCGCGGTAAAAATGCCGGGGCCGGGCTTCAGGGATCGGCGTGCTTGGTTCATCAATCCTCTGGCGGCCCGTCGGTTGGGTCATGCGGCGCAAACCCTATAGGCCCTGCCCCCCGCCCTCGCCACCCGGAAATGCGCCTTTGTCCCCATCCCCGCGCCGAGTCGCATTTCTGCCGGATTCACCGCCGCCGAGTGGCACGAAATGAGACAACCACAACAGTTAACACTCTTGTCAGGCAGAACTTATCCATCAAAAACAAGGCATCAGAATGCAAACGCCGATTGCCCGCGCCGCGGGTCAACGAAACGCTCCACATCGGATGGAGATCTGATAAAAATCTACCTGTCAAAAGATCAAAGGGTCGAAATGTCGCAATTCCTGTCTCTCAAGCACACGGATCGCGGGAAGCCGCGTGCCGCCAAGCCCACGGGGCAAGAACTTGGCGAAATCCTTCAGCGCATGTGCGACTGTCAGGCCGAGCTTGACGCAATCGGCGCTTCCGTGGCCGCCGCCCACATCGATGCCGCGATCCAGCAGTTCCGCGCCCAGTTCGATCCGGAACAAGATTCGTCGGAATCGGATTAGGTTTGTCGGACGAGCACCCCTACTTTTAGTTAGGATTCCCGTTGACGGAATGGATCGTGCGGAGCAGCGCGATCCTGTCACTCAGGGGGCAGTTCGAAAATGGGTAATATTGCAGGCAGATCGGAACATCATGCCGAGATTTTCCAGAATGACACGGTCGGCGCGCCTGCCCCTGCCGCCGCGCGGCCGGAACTGAATTCCGCCGACACTTCGGCACCGCGCGGCTCAGACGCCGCCCGTCAGGCCCGCCGCCTGATCGCGGCTGCCAATGAATTGCTCGCCCTTGCCGCCGAATTGGAAGAAGTTTCGCGTCAGGGCCGGCCCAGCCTGATCAGCAGCGCGGATTCCATCTTGGGCGATGCCCCGGCCCTGCTGGAAGATGATGCCCGCTGGCTGCGCGGTGCCCGCCGCTCCTACCGCAACCGCCGCAGCCGCTCGGCCGTTTTCGGGGATGACGGACTGTTCGGCGAACCGGCCTGGGACCTGCTGCTCGACCTGTTCATCGCCGCCAAGGAAGGCAAGCGCGTGCCGGTAACCAGCGCCTGCATCGGTGCCGCCGTGCCGACCACCACGGCCCTGCGCTGGCTCGCCGTGCTCGAGGAACGCGGCCTTGTGGTGCGCGAGGCTGATCCGTCCGACGCCCGCCGCATCTTCGTGCGCCTGTCGACCGATGCCTACGCCCGGATGGTCAGCTACTTCGTCCGCACCGCCATGAACGACGCCGAAGACACGATCGAAGCCGCCCGCGCCAACGGCCGCGCGATCGACAAGGCATGGAGCTGAACCGACAGCCGAATCCGGCATGCCGGACGCTTGGTGACCGCCAAACGCCAACCCCCGAATCTTGCCGCCAGCCTGATCGTCATGCCAGCGGCGGCTGGCATCGTTGGCAACTGCACGAGATGGTCGATCACCGCCCTCATCCCGTCGCCCCTGCGGAGGTTGGGTTGCGCCATATCAGCAACCTCAGCGCGTCAGGAACGAAAGCTTCCGCACAAGATTCTGCAAAGGCGGCCATCTCAAGCGCAGGCGGCGCAGGCTTTCCTACATCCGCCCCGCCTGCCATCATCAACGCGCACGCCGGCCCAAACCGATCGGGGGGTCTCGCTCTTTGAACCGTCTTGAAAAGCGCGCCCGGGTTGGACAAGTGTCACCCATGCACCATTCAGGCAAGTCTCTGAACACGAACGAAATTTCTCTAAAATCAGGCCCGGACAGGGTTACACTCGTGTCACCCTGTCCGGCCTTTTGATCCCGAGATCAGGCGAGCCGCCCGAAAGCCTTGGCCCCGGCATAGACCGCCGCGGCGCCCAGCTCTTCCTCGATGCGGATCAACTGGTTGTACTTGGCAAGCCGGTCCGAACGGGCGAGCGAGCCGGTCTTGATCTGACCGCAGTTGGTGGCCACCGCGAGGTCGGCGATGGTCGCGTCCTCGGTCTCGCCCGAACGGTGCGACATGACTGCAGTATAGCCATTGCGCTGGGCGATCGAGACCGCTTCCAGCGTCTCGGTCAGCGAGCCGATCTGGTTGACCTTGACCAACAGCGAATTCGCGAGCCCCTTCTCGATGCCCATGGTCAGGCGCTTGGGGTTGGTCACGAACAGGTCGTCGCCGACCAGCTGGACCTTGTTCCCAATCTTGTCGGTCAGCGCCTTCCAGCCCTCGAAGTCGTCCTCGCCCATGCCGTCCTCGATCGAGATGATCGGATAGGACGCGGCGAGATCGGCCAGGTAGTCGGCCATCTGCACCGGGCTGAGCGAGAGGCCTTCGCCGCTGATCTCGTACTTCCCGTTCTTGAAGAACTCGGTCGCGGCGCAGTCGAGCGCGAGCTTGACCTCGGTGCCAGCCTTGAAGCCGGCCTTTTCGATCGAGGCCATGACGAAGTCGAGCGCGGCGCGGGTCGAGGCAAGGTTCGGGGCGAAGCCGCCCTCGTCGCCCACGGCCGTTGCGAGGCCCTTCTCATGCAGGCCCTTCTTCAGGGTGTGGAAGATTTCCGCACCCCAGCGCACCGCCTCGGCCAGCGAGGACGCGCCGACCGGCATGATCATGAATTCCTGGAAGTCGATCGGGTTGTCGGCATGTTCGCCGCCGTTGATGATGTTCATCATCGGCACCGGCAGGACATGGGCCGAAACCCCGCCGACATAGGCATAGAGCGGCAGGCCGCGCGCATTGGCCGCAGCCTTGGCAATGGCGAGCGAGGTGCCGAGGATGGCGTTGGCGCCAAGCCGGGCCTTGTTCTCGGTTCCGTCGAGCTCGATCATCGCAAGGTCGATGTCGCGCTGGTCCTCGGCATCGAGGCCGAGCAGCGCTTCGCTGATCTCGTTGTTCACGGCATCGACCGCCTTGAGCACGCCCTTGCCGAGGTAGCGCGCCTTGTCGCCATCACGCAGTTCGACGGCCTCGTGCGCGCCGGTCGAGGCACCCGAGGGGACGGCGGCGCGGCCGAAGCTGCCGTCGTCGAGCAGGACGTCCACCTCGACGGTGGGGTTGCCGCGGCTGTCAAGGATCTCGCGGCCGTGGATGTCGATAATCGCGGTCATCGGTAGTTCCTCCCTGTCGGGGTATTTTCGGGGTTTTCGATCGCCCCTTGGCCGAAGGAACCTTGGCAGGCAAGCCGCGTTGGCCCATCATCACGCAACAGCGCGAACAGTTTACGTATTCGCGACGATCGGTTAACCTCCAAGAGGGTACCGGGGAGCCGCCCTCGCCGGGGCAATTGGACACGAGGACAAGGGACAGATCATGGCCGAGAGCACTGCCACCCCCGCCAAGCCCAAGGCGGCCCGCAAGCCGCGCGCGACCAAGGCCGCTGCCGGAAACGCCGGGTCCACCGCCGTTGCCAAGCCGAGCAAGGCCGCCAATACCGAGGCCAAGGCCAAGTTCGCCAAGGCGATCGAAGAGGCCAAGGCCGGCACCCAGTTGCTCGGCCAGCAGGTCCAGGACACCGCCGGAAGCTACCGTGAGAAGCTGACCGACAAGAGCGAGGCCCTGCTCGGCGATGCCAAGGCGATGAGCGGCCAGGCCAAGGAAAAGGCTGCCGCGCTCGCCGTCGAAGGCAAGGCCAAGGCCGTCGAAGGGCTTTCGGCGGTCTCAAAGCTGGTGGCGGACAACGCCGTGACGCTCGACGAGAAGCTCGGGCCCAAGGCCGGTGACTATGCCCGCACGGCCGCCAGGTCGATGCAGGACGCAGCCGACAAGCTCGAGGCCAAGGACCTTGCCGAACTGGGCGAGGACGCACGCGACATGGTTCGCAAGAGCCCGGGTCTGGCCATTGGCATTGCCGCAGCGGCCGGCTTCTTTTTCGCCCGCCTGTTCAAGGGCTCCGACAAGTCGGAAGGCTGATGCAGCGCTGGGGGACAGGCGGGGTCGTGACCGGCCCGGCCTGGAACGGGGTCAATGGACGCTGAATACGAACCGCTGGATTCGGCCGCGGAGCCGGTCTCGCCGACCGGCCTCGCCGGCCTGATCGATGATCTGCGCCGCCTCGGCGCGGAAGGCCGCGACTATGTCGGGGCCGAGCTGGATTATCAGGCCAGCCGCGCCCGCTTCGCGGCGGGAGCGGCTGCGCGGATCGCCCTCTTCGGCCTGATCGCCCTGATCGTCGCGGTCTTTGCGCTCGGCGCGCTGGTCGTCGGCCTGCTAATGGCGCTCGCCACGCTGGTCGGCCCCTGGTGGGCGACGCTGATCGTCGCGGGCGGGCTGGCCGTGGTCGCCCTCGCCTTTGCCCTGGCCGCGAAGTCCGGCTACTCGCGGGCCATGCGCCTGATCTTGCCGAGGGATGAAAAGGGCGATGTCTGAGCCGGAAAGCGACCTGCTCGAAGCCCGCGTCCGGCGCAACGCTGCCAGATCCGCGTTGGCCACGCTGGTCGACCGGGTCCGCGACACGGTCGACCAGCGCTCCGTCACGGCCCGGCTTGGCGACGATGCGCTGGCCGCCGCCCGCACGATCGGCGCCGAAGCGACGGATCTGGCCCGCAATCACCGCTGGCTGGTCGCCCTCCCCGTGCTCGGCCTGGTCGGCTGGCTGGCGCGCCGCCCGCTGCTCCGCGCCGGCAAGGCCGCGGTAAAACACATCAAGGCGGGGGAACCGCAATCGGCGTGGTCGCGTTTCCGGGAATGGGCCGGACGAAAGGCAAGATCGTGACCAAGAGCGCTTCCCCCACCTCGCCAACCCGCCGCAAGGCTCCCGCCGCTTCGGACAAGGCAGCCACCGCCGTGAAGGCTCCGGCAAGGAGAAGGGCTACCGCCCCGGCCAAGACCGCCCCGACAACGACCGACGCCGCCGAATCCGTGCGCGCCTTCGCAAGGGAATATCCCTTCGCCGTGCTCGTCGGCGGCATCGCGCTCGGCGCCCTTGCCGGGGCTGTCATGCCTCGCGCGGCCGCGCGGCGCCTGACCAAGGGCGCTATCGCGGTGGCCGGAATCGCCGGCGAACTTGGCCTGCTCTACGGCAAGCAGGCCATCGCCCGGGCCAGCGAGGCGGCAGAAGCGCTGCCCGGCGCGGCCGAAACGGTGGGCACCAATGCGGCCGATTATTCGCGCAAGGCTGCCGGCGTCCTCGGCGACGTCCTCAGCACGGCTTCGGCCACGGCACGCGAGGCAAGCCATAAGATCGGACGACAGGCGATCAGACTTCGCTCTCATTTGCGTCACTGACACTTGAAAACCCGGCAAAGGCGTGGCTAGCGTTTCGCTCCACTCTCCAGGGTTTTCCATCGATGACGCAACTTCTCCATCTCGTGATGGGCGGCCGGGTCTCCGACCCCCAGACGCTCGATTTCAAAAATCTCTCCGAACTCGACCTCGTCGGGGTCTACGGTTCCTATGCCGAGGCCGAAGAGGCCTGGCGCGGCCGCGCCCAACGCACGGTCGACGATGCCGAAATGAAGTATGTCATCGTCCACCTTCACCGCCTGCTCGAACCCGAGCTGCCGGGAAGCTGATCCCACGATCGTGGGACAACGAAAAAGGCGCCGGGTGACCGGCGCCTTTTGCATTTCAGAAGCTTGGCAAGCGAAGCTCAGATGAACTCGATCTTGTTCACGAGGTAGAAACGGTCGCCCGAGGGCACGGTCACCTCGATTTCCTCCTCGACCCTGCGCCCGATCAGGGCGCGGCCGAGCGGCGAATTGTAGCTGATCCGCCCCACCTTGGCGTCAGCCTCATAAGGGCCGACGATCTGGTAGCGCACCGGCTTTTCGTCCTCGTCCAGCAGGGTCACGGTCGCGCCGAACACGATCCGGTCACCCGACAAGCTGGTCGGATCGATGATGCTGGCGCGGCTGACCTTGTCTTCCAGATCCGCGATCGAGGCCTCGACCTGGCCCTGGCGTTCCTTGGCAGCGTGATATTCGGCGTTTTCCGACAGATCCCCGTGAGCACGGGCTTCCTCGATCGCGTCAACGATCTTCGGCCGCTCCTCGCGCAGCGCCCTCAGCTCGGCGATGAGCCTTTCATAGCCCTCAGCCAGCATCGGCAGCTTTTCGATACTTGCCATAACCCTGTAATTCCTTCTTGCGGCGGGCACATTTCGCCGCCGCCCCCCTCGTCAGGCGTCAGTTTTCCCAGCCCTACGGTGCCTTAGTCCACCATAGGGCCGCTTACCTGTCGCGATTGCGGGGAGACGCGGTTGGTTCAGCCATAATAGGCCTGAAGGGAGCGCACTTCAAGCTGTGCCCCGCGCAAGGCCGCAATCGCCTCGACCGCGGCGACCGAAGCGGCGGCCGTGGTGAAGTAGGGAACCTTGCCGTTAAGCGCCGCCACGCGGATCGACTGCGAATCCTTCAGGCTCTGCCAACCCTCGGTGGTGTTGAAGATCATCGCCAGATCACCATCGACGATACGATCGACGATGTGCGGACGGCCTTCGGCCACCTTGTTGATGCGCTCCACCGGCACGCCCGCTTCGGCGAGGAAGCGCTGGGTTCCGCCGGTAGCGATCAGGGTAAAGCCGAGCGAGACCAGCTTGCGCGCTGCCGGCAGGATCACTGCCTTGTCGCTGTCCTTGACCGAGACGAACACCAGCCCGCCCTGGGGCAGCTTGGTCCCCGCGCCAAGCTGGCTCTTGGCGAAAGCCGTGGCAAAATCGCGGTCCAGACCCATGACCTCGCCGGTCGACTTCATTTCCGGCGAAAGCACGGGATCGACCCCGGGGAAACGAGCAAACGGGAAGACCGCTTCCTTGACCGCCATATAGTCGAGATCGCGCTTGAAGGGCGGGAAGGTATCCAGCTTCTCACCCGCCATGACCCGGGCCGCGATCTTGGCGACCGGCTGACCAATCGCCTTGGCGACAAAAGGCACGGTGCGGCTGGCGCGCGGGTTGACCTCAATGAGGTAGACCACGCCGTCCTTCACCGCGAACTGGATGTTCATCAGACCCTTGACGCCCAGCGCAAAGGCCAGCGCCTCGGCCTGGCGCTCCATCTCGGCGATGATCTCGGCCGGCAGGCTGTAGGGCGGCAAGGTGCAGGCACTGTCGCCCGAGTGAATTCCCGCCTCTTCGATGTGCTGCATCACGCCCGCGACCACGACCTTGTCGCCATCACAAAGGGCGTCGACGTCGCATTCGATCGCGTCGCGCAGGTACTGGTCGATCAGGACCGGGCTGTCGCCCGAAACCTGCACCGCCGTGGCGATGTAGTCATCGAGTTGGGCCACGCTGTCGACGATTTCCATCGCGCGGCCGCCGAGCACGTAGGACGGGCGCATCAGCACCGGGAAGCCGATGCGGTTGGCGACGGCCACGGCCTCGTCGCGGCTGCGGGCAATGCCGTTGGCGGGCTGCTTGAGGCCAAGTTTATCGACCAGCGCGGCAAAGCGCTCGCGGTCTTCGGCAAGGTCGATCGCGTCGGGCGAGGTGCCGAGGATCGGGATCCCGGCATCTTCCAATGCCTGGGCCAGCTTCAGCGGGGTCTGGCCGCCGAACTGCACGATCACGCCGACCAGTTCGCCGGACTGCTGTTCAACCCGCAGGATTTCCAGCACGTCCTCGCCGGTCAGTGGCTCGAAATAGAGCCGGTCCGACGTGTCATAGTCAGTCGAGACGGTCTCGGGATTGCAGTTGACCATGATCGTCTCATAACCGGCTTCGGCCAGCGCGAAGCAGGCATGAACGCAGCAGTAGTCGAACTCGATCCCCTGCCCGATCCGGTTCGGCCCGCCGCCGAGGATCACGATCTTGCGCCGGTCGGACGGACGCGCCTCGCATTCCGGCTCACCGAAGGTCGGGCCCTCGTAAGTCGAATACATGTAGGGCGTCACTGCCTCGAACTCGGCGGCGCAGCTGTCGATCCGCTTGAACACCGGGTGCACGCCGAGCTTGCCGCGCAGCTGGCGCACCTCGGCCTCCGACGTGGCGCCAGCGAGGCCCTTGATCGCATCGTGCAGCAGGCCCGAGCGCTTGGCCTGGGTCTCGCCCAGTCCACCCGCGACACCGACCGAGCGGACGGCGAGCGTCGCCAACCGCTTGTCGGAAAAGCCCATCGCCTTGAGCCGGCGCATGCCCTCGGCATCGATCGGCAGGCCCTTGGCCACGATGTTCGCCTCTTCGGCGATGATCTCTTCGATCTGGCGCAGGAACCACGGGTCGTAATGGGTTACCGCGTTGATATCCTCGACCGAGAAGCCCTCGCGCATGGCCTGGGCCACGTGAAGCAGCCGGTCCGGCGTCTGCTTGGCGAGCGCGGCGGTGATCTCGTCGCGGCTGGCGCCTTCGAGTTCGGGCACACGGTTAAAGCCGTCGAGCCCGGTCTCGAGGCCGCGCAGGGCCTTCTGCATCGATTCCTTGATGTTCCGCCCGATCGCCATGACCTCACCGACCGACTTCATCGCGGTGGAGAGCAGCGGCTGCGAGCCCTTGAACTTCTCGAAGGCGAAGCGCGGGATCTTTGTGACGACGTAGTCGATGCTGGGCTCGAACGAGGCCGGGGTCGCCCCGGTGATCTCGTTGGTCAGCTCATCCAGCGTATAGCCGACGGCCAGCTTGGCTGCGACGCGGGCGATCGGGAAGCCGGTGGCCTTGGACGCCAGCGCCGAGGAGCGTGACACGCGCGGGTTCATCTCGATCACGATCAGGCGGCCATCGGCCGGATTGACCGCGAACTGCACGTTGGAACCGCCGGTTTCCACCCCGATCTCGCGCAGCACGGCAATGCTCGCCGAGCGCATGATCTGGTATTCCTTGTCGGTCAGGGTCAGCGCCGGAGCGACCGTGATCGAATCGCCGGTGTGGACGCCCATCGGATCGACGTTTTCGATCGAGCAGATGATGATGGCATTGTCGTTCCGATCCCGGACGACTTCCATCTCGTATTCCTTCCAGCCGAGGAGCGATTCCTCGATCAGGACTTCGGTGGTGGGCGAGGCTTCGAGCCCGGTCTTCACAATGTGCTCGAACTCGGCCTTGTTATAGGCCACGCCGCCGCCGGTTCCGCCGAGCGTGAAGCTGGGCCGGATGATCGAGGGCAGACCGGTGCGTTCCAGCACGTCGAAAGCCTCTTGCACCGTATGTGCAACGCCACTGCGAGCGCTTTCCAGCCCGATCTTGTCCATCGCCTCGCGGAAGCGCTGGCGGTCCTCGGCCTTGTCGATCGCATCGGCATCGGCGCCGATCATCTTGACGCCGAACTTCTCCAGCGTGCCGTCGTTGAACAGGGCCAGCGCGGTGTTGAGCGCGGTCTGCCCGCCCATGGTCGGCAGGACGGCGTCGGGCCGCTCCTTCTCGATGATCTTGGCCACGATTTCGGGCGTGATCGGCTCGATATAGGTCGCGTCGGCGAATTCCGGATCGGTCATGATCGTGGCGGGGTTGGAGTTCACCAGGATCACCCGGTAGCCCTCTTCCTTCAGCGCCTTGATCGCTTGCGTGCCGGAATAGTCGAACTCGCAGGCCTGGCCGATGATGATCGGACCGGCGCCGATGACGAGGATCGAAGAGATGTCAGTGCGCTTGGGCATCGGGCTTGCCTTAAATTCGTGTCTGGTTTGCGGTGGTGAGCGAGGCGACCAAGGTCACCCCAGCATCCCCACGAACTTCTCGAACAGGTAGAAGCTGTCCTGCGGGCCGGGCGAGGCTTCCGGGTGGTATTGCACGCCAAACGCGCGCTTGCCCTTTACCGCGATGCCGCAGTTCGAACCGTCGAACAGCGAGACGTGGGTTTCCTCGACATTGTCGGGCAAGGCGTTGTTATCCACCGCAAAGCCGTGGTTCATCGAGGTGATTTCCACCACACCGTCTTCCCTGCGCTGGACCGGGTGGTTCGCGCCGCGGTGGCCCTGGTGCATCTTGGTGGTGCGGGCCCCGGCGGCAAGCGCCAGCATCTGGTGGCCGAGGCAGATGCCGAAGATCGGCACGTCCTTTTCGAGCAGCGACTTGATCGTCGGCACGGCATAGGCGCCGGTCGCCGCCGGGTCGCCCGGGCCGTTGGAGAGGAACACGCCGTCAGGCTTGAGTTCGAGAATCCGGTCGAGCGAGGTTTGCGCGGGAACCACGGTCACCTGCGCGCCGGCCTTCACCAGATTGCGGAAGATGTTGTCCTTCGCGCCGTAGTCGATCGCGACGACATGCGGCCGGGCATCGCGCGGGCTGCGGGCATAGCCCTTGCCCAGCGTCCACACGCCGCCTTCCCAGCCTTCCTGCTTTTCGCGGGAGACCACGCGGGCAAGGTCCATGCCTTCAAGGCCCGGCCATGCCTGGGCGCGCTTGATCAGCGCCGGAATGTCGAAGTTGCCTTCGGGCGAGTGGGCGATCACCGCATTGGGCGCTCCCGACAGGCGGATGCGGCGGGTCAGCGCGCGGGTATCCACGCCCGAAAGGCCGATCTTGCCCTTGGACTTGAGCCAGTCCGAGAATTCCCGACGCGAGCGGAAGTTGGACGGGGCGGTCACGTCCTCACGCACCACGCAGCCAACCGCGCCCTCGACCTGCGACTCGAGGTCTTCCTCGTTGGTGCCGACGTTGCCGATGTGCGGGAAAGTGAAGGTCACGATCTGCGCGGCGTAGGAGGGATCGGTCATCACCTCCTGGTATCCGGTCATCGCCGTATTGAAGCAGACCTCGCCCACGGCCTCGCCGATGGCGCCGAAGCCGCGGCCCCAGATGACGGTACCGTCGGCCAGAACGAGGACTCCGCTCGCGTCCTTGGGTTGCTGCGCGTGCGAAGTGGCGGCGTCGGCCATGGAATGGGCGCTCCGTTAGTAAGTTTCGGCAATGGGTGCTAAGGCCCGCCCGCTAAGCCCCCCTTGCCGCCGCGTCAACCTTTGAAAGCGCGAAAATCCCGGCTAGGTTGGCAGGCCGTTGTGCACCTGCACGAATATTCCCGAAAACTCCCAGACTCACGAGGGAAAAAATGCTCCGCGATTCGATCAAGGCCGCGCAGGTCTCTTCCATGAAGGCCGGCGACAAGACCCGGCTGGCCGCCGTCCGCCTGATCCTGGCCAAACTGAAGGACAAGGACATCGAGCTGCGCACCGCGTCCAGCGTGCCGGATGACGACGTGATCGTGGTCGACGTGCTGCAGAAGATGGCCAAGCAGCGCCGCGAATCGATCTCTCTTTATGAGCAGGGCGGCCGGCAGGAACTGGCCGACGTCGAAAAGGCCGAGCTGGCCGTGATCGAGGAATTCCTCCCCCAGCAGATGGGCGAGGACGATGTGAAGGCCGCGATTGAGGCGATCAAGGCCGAACTTGGCGCCAGCGGCATGAAGGACATGGGCAAGGTTGTCGCCGAACTGAAGGCCCGCCATGGCACCCAGCTCGACATGGGCAAGGCCAGCGGGCTGGTGAAGGCCGCGCTGGCCTGATCACGGCAGGTAGCAGGCCCGATGCTCTCCCCCCAATGGCTTGACGAGCTGCGCTCGCGCATCACGCTGTCCGGCGTGATCGGGCGCACCACGCGGCTGACCAAGGCGGGGCACGAGTTCAAAGCCTGCTGCCCATTCCACAACGAGAAGTCGCCCAGCTTCACCGTCAACGACGAGAAGGGCTTCTACCACTGCTTCGGCTGCGGCGCGCACGGCGATGCGATCCGCTGGATGACCGACCAGCGCGGCCTCTCGTTCATGGACGCGGTCAAGGAACTGGCGGCGGAGGCCGGGATGGAAGTCCCGGCCCCCGACCCGCGCGCGGCCAAGCAGGCTGAGCAGCGGGACAGCCTGCACGACGTGATGAAGGCAGCGCAGGACTGGTTCGTTGCCCAACTCGCCGCTCCGGAGGGTGCCCGTGCCCGCGCCTATCTCGGCACGCGCGGCTTCGATCCGCATACCCTCGCCCGCTTCGGCTTCGGCTATGCCCCGGAAGGGCGGCAGGCGCTGAAGGCCGCGCTGGCGAAGTTCCCCGAGGACAAGCTGCTCGAGACGGGCCTCAGGATCGCGGTCGAAGGCAAGGAACCTTACGACCGCTTTCGCGCCCGCCTGATGCTGCCGATCGAGGACGCGCGCGGGCGGGTCATCGCCTTCGGCGGCCGCATCCTCGACGCGCAGAAGACCGATGCGCCCAAGTACCTGAACTCTCCCGACACGCCGCTGTTCGACAAGGGGCGCACGCTCTATAACCTGCACCGCGCCGGCCCCGCCGCCCGCCAGACCGGCAGGATGGTCGTGGTCGAAGGCTACATGGACGTGATCGCGCTGGCCGCCGCCGGCTTTCACGAAGCGGTCGCGCCCTTGGGCACGGCGCTCACCGAGCACCAGCTTGCCCTGCTGTGGCGCGTGGTCGAAACCCCGATCCTCTGCTTCGATGGCGATGCCGCCGGCCAGCGCGCGGCCATGCGCGCCATCGCCCGCGCCCTGCCCCTGCTCAAGCCCGCCCATTCGCTGCGGATCGTCCGCCTGCCGAGCGGGCTCGACCCCGACGACCTGATCAAGCAGCGCGGCGCCGGGGCGATGGAAGAGCTCTTCGGTCAGGCCAAGGGTCTGCTCGACACCCTGTGGGAGCATGAGCGCGACGCCCTTCCGCTCGATACGCCGGAAAGCAAGGCCGGGCTCAAGGCTCGCCTGATGGCCCATGTCGAGCTGATCTCGGACCCTGACATCAAGGCGCTCTACAAGCGCGAGTTGACCGAGCGCTTCTCCGAATTCGCCTTTCCCCGCCGCGATTCCGGCAATTGGCAGCCTCGCGCCGCCGCCAATGGCCCCCGAGCGCCCAGAAACAGTCAGGGCCGCACCGGCAACTGGCGCAGCGACACCCCGCCCCCGCCCTCGCCCGAAACCGTGCGCCGCCTGCGCAAGGCCACCGGCGGCTCGGGTCAGGCGCTGGCCGCCGCCGTACTCGCGGGCCTCGCGCTTTGGCCCCAGGCCCTTGCCCGCCACGGCGAGAGCCTTTCGCGCGCAAGATTGGTCGATCCGGCACACGGGCGGCTGCTGGACGCCCTGCTGGATTACATAGATGAGGGCGAACCCCTTGAAAAAGCGGCCGTGGAGAACAATCTGGCAATCAGGGGACTAGGCATCCCCTCGCCCGACGATTACGATCGCATTCCTTTTCCTTTCACGCTGCCGGACACGGACCAAGCGCTGGCGCTGGCGGCACTGGAATCGGCGATTGCCATCCTCATCGAGGGGCCCGAGCTTGAAGCAGCACTTAACGCGGCGACGGAGCGATTTGACTATGACGAGCAGACCCGGTTGCGCCTGCGCAAGACCGAGCTGGAGCGTGAACGCAAAGAGCTGATGCGTCGCTGAAACTGGGCCAAAGCATTTTTGGCCGAAAGAGAACTGGCATTTATCGCGCATCTCGGGCAAATGGCCGGTGTTCGCGGTATAATCCGGCTCGAGACACGGAACACCGATGGCGCTGACGGGTTACCCCCGGCGGCCCCAGTCATTACGGCGGAATGATGGACGAAGAACTCACCGGCAACGACAAGGACGGCGGCGATGCGCCGCTGATCGACCTCAACGACGCCTCGATCAAGAAGTTGATCGCCCGCGCCAAGCGTCGCGGGGTGATCACCTATGACGAGCTGAACGAGGCGCTGCCGCAGGACCAGATGTCTTCCGAGCAGATCGAGGACATCATGGCCGCGATCTCGGAAATGGGCGTCAACATCGTCGAGAGCGACGAGGACGCGATCGACCCTGAAGAACGCAAGGCCGAAGACGCCGAAGACGAGGAAGCGGTCGACGAACGTCCCGACCTCGTCAAGAAGAAGGAAACGATCGAGCGCACCGACGACCCGGTGCGCATGTACCTGCGCGAGATGGGCGCGGTCGAACTTCTCAGCCGCGAGGGCGAAATCGCCATCGCGAAGCGGATCGAGGCCGGCCGCGACACGATGATCCTGGGCCTGTGCGAAAGCCCGATCACCTTCCACGCCATCATCCAGTGGTCCGAGGCGCTCAACGCCGGCGAGATGCAGCTGCGCGAGATCCTTGATCTCGACGCCATGCTCTCGAAGGAGCCCCAGCCCGAAAACCTGTCGGAAGACGGTGAGGCCGAAGGCGACGGCGAGATCAGCGAAGCCACGGCCGGCCCCTCGTTCAAGGACGAGGACGAGGTCGAGGAAGAAGAATCAGCCGACGAGGAAGACGAGGACGGCGTCGAGCGCCGCGCCCGCCGCCCGGCCGAGGACGAGGAAGAGGACAACACCCTTTCGCTCGCCCAGATGGAAGCCGCGCTCAAGCCCGCGGCGCTGGAGCGCTTCGCCGAGATCACCGACCTGTTCCGTCAGTTCGAGAAGATCCAGGCCGAGCGGCTCGAGGCCATGGGCACGGCGGGGACCTTCTCGCCGGCCAAGGAGGCCCAGTATCAGCAGCTGCGCGAGGATCTCACCGCGCAGGTCGAATCGGTGCAGTTCCACGCCACCAAGATCGAATACCTGGTCGACAACCTCTATGCCTTCAACCGGCGCCTGACCACGCTGGGCGGCCAGATGCTGCGCCTGGCCGAGCGTCACAAGGTCCCGCGCAAGGACTTCCTCGACGCCTATGTCGGCCGCGAGCTCGACGAGGGCTGGCTCGAGGCCAATGCCAAGCGTGACAAGAAGTGGACCGCCTTCGCCGCCAACGAGGCGAACGGGGTTGAGCGCATCCGCGCCGAAGTGTCCGACATCGCCTCGGCCACCGGCATGGCCCTGCCCGAGTTCCGCCGCATCGTGAACATGGTCCAGAAGGGTGAGCGCGAAGCGCGCATCGCCAAGAAGGAAATGGTCGAGGCCAACCTGCGCCTCGTGATCTCGATCGCCAAGAAGTACACCAACCGCGGCCTGCAGTTCCTCGACCTGATCCAGGAAGGCAACATCGGCCTGATGAAGGCGGTCGACAAGTTCGAGTACCGCCGCGGCTACAAGTTCAGCACCTATGCCACGTGGTGGATCCGCCAGGCGATCACCCGCTCGATCGCCGACCAGGCCCGCACGATCCGCATCCCGGTCCACATGATCGAGACGATCAACAAGCTGGTCCGCACCTCCCGCCAGTTCCTTCACGAGCAGGGCCGCGAGCCCACGCCCGAGGAAATGGCCGAGCGCCTGTCGATGCCGCTCGAGAAGGTGCGCAAGGTGATGAAAATCGCCAAGGAGCCGATCTCCCTCGAGACGCCGATCGGCGACGAGGAAGACTCGCACCTCGGCGATTTCATCGAGGACAAGAACGCGATCATCCCGGTCGATGCCGCGATCCAGTCCAACCTCAAGGAAACGGTCACCCGCGTCCTCGCCAGCCTCACCCCGCGCGAGGAACGCGTGCTGCGGATGCGGTTCGGCATCGGCATGAACACCGATCACACGCTTGAGGAAGTGGGCCAGCAGTTCTCGGTCACCCGCGAACGCATCCGTCAGATCGAGGCCAAGGCGCTGCGCAAGCTCAAGCACCCGAGCCGCAGCCGCAAGATGCGCTCGTTCCTCGATCAATAAGCGGGAACCGTTGTCGCGTTGGGGCGTTAACCCTGATAGCAACGACGAAAGCGCATGAGAGGCCCCACGCGGGGCCACTTCGGGAAGCCCCGGCGGAAACGCTGGGGCTTTCTGGTTTCCTGGCCAGCAATATCCCCCCGCCGCTTTTCCTCCGATGCCGGGGGCTGGCCTTTGCCGGGCATCCCGCCTAAGGGGCCGTTTCGCCGATTCCATTTCACGAGAACGAGGGCACACCCCTTGCGTATCGCAATCGCATCCGACCACGCCGCCATCGACCTGAAGGCGGCCCTGCGCGAATACCTCATCGGCCTCGGCCACGAGGTTGCCGACCTTGGCCCCGAAACGGCCGACCGGGTCGACTATCCCGATTATGGCTACAAGCTCGCCGCGGTCGTGGCCGATGGCACGGCCCAGTTCGGCGTCGCCCTGTGCGGCTCGGGCATTGGCATCTCGGTCGCGGTCAACCGCAACCCGGCCTGCCGCTGCGCTCTGGTCTCGGAGCCGCTTTCGGCCGCCCTGGCGCGCGAGCACAACGATGCTAACTGCATCGCCATGGGCGCGCGCCTGACCGGAGAGGACATGGCCAAGGCCTGCCTCGACGCCTTCCTTTCGACGGACTTCGGCGGAGGCCGCCATGCCGGCCGCGTCGAAAAGCTGTCCAATCCCGCACTCTGACGAACAGGGAACCGATATCATGAGCACCCTCGCCAAGGCGCCCGTCACCCCGCAAGGCTTCTTCACCGCAGGCCTCGCCCAGCAGGACCCCGAGATCGCCGGCTGGATCGGCAAGGAACTCGGCCGCCAGCGTGACAAGATCGAGCTGATCGCCTCCGAGAACATCTGTTCGAAGGCCGTCCTCGAAGCCGCCGGCTCGATTCTGACCAACAAGTATGCCGAAGGCTACCCTGGCAAGCGCTATTACGGCGGCTGCGAATACGTCGATCACATCGAGCAGCTGGCGATCGACCGCGCCTGCGCCCTGTTCGGCGCCAAGTATGCCAACGTCCAGCCGAACTCCGGCAGCCAGATGAACCAGGCCGTGTTCCTCGCCCTGCTGCAGCCAGGCGACAGCTTCATGGGCCTGGACCTTGCCGCCGGCGGCCACCTCACGCACGGCTCGCCGGTCAACATGAGCGGCAAGTGGTTCAAGCCGATCCCCTACACCGTCCGCCCCGACGATCACCTGATCGACATGGACGAGGTTGCCCGCATCGCGCGTGAGAACAAGCCCAAGCTGATCATCTGCGGCGCCACGGCCTATTCGCGCTTCTGGGATTTCAAGCGCTTCCGCGAGATCGCCGATGAAGTCGGCGCCTATCTCCTGGCCGACATGAGCCACTTCTCCGGCCTCGTCGCCGGCGGCGTCCATCCCTCGCCTGTGCCCCATGCCCACGTCACCACCACCACGACTCACAAGTCGCTGCGCGGTCCCCGCTCGGGCATCATCCTCACCAATGACGAGGCTATCGCCAAGAAGATCAACTCGGCGATCTTCCCCGGCATGCAGGGCGGCCCGCTGATGCACGTCATCGCCGGCAAGGCCGTGGCATTCGCCGAAGCGATGAAGCCGGAATTCAAGGCATATGCCCAAGCGGTGGCCGACAATGCCAAGGCTCTGGCCGCCAGCCTCCAGGCCGAAGGGCTCGACATCGTCTCGGGCGGTACCGACAACCACCTGATGCTGGTCGACCTGCGGCCCTACAACGCCAAGGGCAAGCACGCCGAGCATGCGCTCGACCGCGCCTCGATCACCTGCAACAAGAACGCGATCCCCAACGATCCGGAAAAGTACTTCGTCACCTCGGGCATCCGCCTCGGCACCCCGGCGGGCACCACCCGCGGCTTCGGCACCGAGGAATTCACGCTGATCGGCAAGCTGATCGCCGAAGTGGTCGATGGCCTGCGCAAGAACGGCGAACAGGGCGACGCCCAGGTCGAGGCTTCGGTCGCCGCGCGCGTCGAGGAACTCTGCGCCAAGTTCCCGATCTACGCGGGAATGTGAGCTTGTCGGGGCGCGGCGCTGGCGGAAGGCAACAATAGATGCGCTGCCCGTTCTGCGCCCATGACAATTCTCAGGTGAAGGATTCGCGTCCGACCGAGGACAACACCGCGATCCGCCGCCGCCGCCAGTGCGAGGGCTGCGGCGCTCGCTTCACCACGTTCGAGCGGGTTCAGCTGCGCGAGATCATGGTGGTCAAGTCCAATGCCGATGGACGTGAAGGGCGCCGCGAACCGTTCGACCGGGTCAAGATCGAGCAATCGGTCACCCTCGCCTGCCGCAAGCGCATGGTCTCGCAGGACCGGATCGACCAGCTCGTCTCCGGCATCCAGCGCCAGGTCGAGACGCTCGGCGAAAGCGAAATTCCGTCCAAGGCGATCGGCGAGATGGTGATGGAAGGGCTGCGCCACCTCGACAGCGTAGCCTACATCCGCTTCGCCAGCGTCTACCGCGATTTCAGCGAAGCACGCGATTTCGAGGAATTCGCCAGCACCATCCGCGACGCGGGACAGAACTGAAACGATGGCCCACGACCTGTCAAAGCCGGTGATTGTCCTCGTCCGCCCCCAACTTGGCGAGAACATCGGCAAGGCCGCCCGCGCCATGCTCAACTTCGGCCTGACCGAGCTGCGCCTCGTCGCCCCGCGCGATGGCTGGCCCAACCCCTCGGCCGGCCCGGCGGCGGCAGGCGCCGACGCGGTGCTCGAACAGGCCGCAGTGTTCGAGACCCTCGCCGAAGCGGTACATGACTGCGCCCATGTCTATGCCACGACCGTGCGCAAGCGCGGCGTGACCAAGCCGGTGCTCACCCCCGAACAGGCCGCGCGCGAGGTTCACACCCAGCAAGGCCGCTCCGCCCTCGTCTTCGGCCCCGAACGCTCCGGCCTCGAAACCGACGACGTGGCGCTGGCCCGCGCCATCGTCACCGTGCCGATCAACCCCGAATTTGCCTCGCTCAACCTCGCCCAGGCGGTAATTCTCTGCGCCTATGAGTGGTCGAAGGGCGTCAGCCTCGCCCAGCCCACGGTCGAGGAACTGCTTCCCCCTGCCCCGCAGGACGAGCTCGAGGGCATGATCACGCAGTTCGAGGCCCTGCTCCGTCCGCGCGGCTATTTCCGTCCGCCAAGCCGCGCCGCCGCCACGAGACGCACCTTGCGCAACATGCTGACCAAGCCCGGCTGGAACCACCTCGAGGTGCGCACCATGCGCGGCGTCCTCTCCGCGCTCGAACGGCGGATCGAGGACGACCCCGAATAAGGTTGACAATCAGGCCATTGCCCGCCAAGGGCGCCCCTTCGCAATTGACCCCGCATTCCCGGTGAAGCGGTGGTCGCATCCGGCAACAGGCCGGATGGTGCGACACCCGGGACCAGAAGGTGCAGGCACGTCGCCCGCGCCACGCAAGTTGGAAAGAAAGCGCATGTCGAAGCGCAAGGCATCGAAGTACAAAATTGACCGCCGTCTTGGCGAGAACATCTGGGGCCGTCCGAAGAGCTCGGTGAACCGTCGCTCCTACGGTCCGGGCCAGCACGGCCAGCGCCGCAAGAGCAAGGTTTCGGACTTCGGTCTGCAGCTGCGCGCCAAGCAGAAGCTCAAGGGCTACTACGGCGAAGTCACCGAGAAGCAGTTCAAGCGCACCTACCAGGAAGCCGCCCAGATGAAGGGTGACACCGGTCAGAACCTGATCGGCCTGCTCGAGCAGCGCCTGGACATGGTCGTCTATCGCGCCAAGTTCGCGCCGACCATCTTCTCGGCCCGCCAGATCGTTTCGCACGGCCACATCCGCGTCAACGGCGTGAAGTGCAACATCGCCTCGCGCCGCGTGCGCCCCGGTGACGTGATCAGCCTCGGCACCAAGGCCAAGGAAATGGCCCTGATCGCCGAAGCGCAGAGCCTGGCCGAACGTGAAGTGCCGGACTACGTCGCTCCCGACGGCGCCGACAAGATCACCTTCGTCCGCGTGCCCTCGCTCGACGAAGTGCCCTACCCGGTGAAGATGGAACCGAACCTCGTGGTCGAGTTCTACTCGCGCTAATCCGCGAACATCGCAGGAAATTACGGAAGGGCGGCCCATGTGGCCGCCCTTTCTGCATCTGCGCGGCGGACCTTCGGGGCCGGCCTTCGCAAAGGTTCCACACGGCCTGTCGCACGGCTTTCACAATCCGGCGGCAGAGGGCTCAGCGGGCGGGAACACCCCCGTTCGCCAGGCTTTGACGGACCATGCAACTCTATCGCTTCGTAACCCCGCACCGTGCCGGCAAGTGGTATCCCGACCTTGAAACCGCCCAGCGCCATGCTTGTGAAATCGGCGCGGGCTTCCGCGCCGAACGCAGCGGCGAATTCTGCGCCTACCGCGAAACCCGCCTGGAAGTGGCCGCAAAAAACTCCGGCGAAAGCCAGCCCTAGGGCGCCAGCCCCAGGGCCTTGCGCAGAAAGGCGTCGCTTTCGCTCAGCATCCGGGTCCGCGCCGCGGCATCGATCAGGTAATGATCAAGCCCGGCGAACTCGACATAGGTCACCGGCTTGCCCGCCTCGCGCAGGCGCTTTTCCATCAGGCGGGATTCGTCCACCCCGACATTCTGGTCGAGATCACCGTGAAACAGCATGACCGGCGCCGCGAACCGGGCGGCATGTTCCGCGGGCGACCCTTCGCGCAGGTGCGGTCCATCGCCGATGTAGCGATCCACCAGTCTTGAATTGGTGAAATTGGCCGATTCCCTCTTCAGGCTGGCAAGGTCGGTCACCGGCGCGATCGCCACCACAGCCTTGTACAGCGCCGGATCAACCACTTCGCCCTGCAGCGCCGCGTAGCCGCCATAAGACCAGCCCACCGCCGCCAGCTTTCCCGGTGCGGCAATGCCCTCTGCCAGCAACCAGCGCCCGGCATCGTTGATGTCACTGATCGCGGTCTTCCACGACTGGAACCCGTTCTTCTGGAACCAGGCCGAGCCATAGCCGGTCGAGCCGCGATAATTGGGCTGGATCACGGCAAAGCCCCGCGCGGCATAGAACTGCACCAGCCAGTCGAACCCCCATTCGTCACGCGCGGCCGGACCGCCGTGCGGCATGACGATCGCGGGCAGGCCTTTGCCGCTGCTGCCGAGCGGCAAGGTCAGGTAGGCCGGGATCTCGGTCCCGTCGGCCGCCTTGTAGGAAATTGCCTTCATCGGCGCGAGCGGCACGCCCTCCAGCGCGCCGCGAACGGCCATGACCTGGTCGAGCTTGCGGCTTGCCTTGTCGTATACGTAGAGGATCCCCGGATCGACGTCGGCCGAGGCGATGATCAGCAGCTTCTTCTCGCCCGCGCTGGCATCGACGATGTTGGTCATCGGCTGGCCCGGCAAGGCCCGGGTCAGGGCCGCGCCCAGTTTCTTGAGCTCCGGGTCGAAATATTCGATCGCGCGCCGATCGGTCGCATAGCTGGCGCCGACCACGCGCCGATCACGGCCGATCCGGATCAACTCGTCAATATCGGTATCGGCCCGCGAGAGAACCTCGGCCCGCGTCGCCGCCCCATCGAGCGAGACGCTATACAGCGCGTTGAAACCGCCCTTGCCCTCGAAACCGTAAACGACATTGGCCGCGCTATCGACGGCATAGGGATCGAACCCGTCCGACAGCCCCGCGCCCGACGACGCGACGACCGACAGCGGCAGCCAGTCCCGCGATCCCGTCTTGCGGTAGAAATAGCTGGTCGTGCCCTTGAGCACGCCTTCGCTGTCAGCCGCGACCACGCCCATCACGCGGACCAGCCCATGGCCGTCCGAGACATATTCGCTGGCGTTGCGCCTGGGTTCCTCCACCGTGCGCCGCTTGAGCGTGATCGTATCGACCGCCTCGACACCGACCCCCTCCTTGTCGCTGCCCATGCGGCTGCCGGTCTGGGTGTCGGGCACGAACTGGCGCGTCATCAACACTGATCCGGGGCTGTTGCCCACATCGAGATCGATGATCCCC
Organism: Novosphingobium flavum; assembly: GCF_014230315.1. Classification (GTDB taxonomy): domain Bacteria; phylum Pseudomonadota; class Alphaproteobacteria; order Sphingomonadales; family Sphingomonadaceae; genus Novosphingobium; species Novosphingobium flavum. The sequence continues at coordinate 93,850 of NZ_JACLAW010000003.1, forward strand.
CCGCCATATTGCATGACGTAGTGAGACCGGTCATTCGTTTCCGAGCTGAGCTGGACCATGCCCGTGGCATCGGCATTGGTCGCAAATACGCGGGAATAGGTGACCGGGCCATAGACCGGTTCCTTGACGATATAGCGGCCGAAGCAGACGATCCGGGTATCGGTCGACCACGAGCAGGAGGTGATCCGCCCGTCCTTGGCCTGCATGCCCATCACCATCTTTGGCTGGGCGGCTCCGGTCAGGTCGGCAACGACAACGACCGTCCCGGTCGGCACCGGGTTGACCACGGCGACCTTGGTCCCGTCAGGCGAGATTGAGGCATCCCGCACCGCCTCCAGCGCCCCGAACCGCGCCGCCACCGCCGCTGCGTCATCAGCCGCATGTGCCGGGCCCGACAGACTCAGCACACCAGCCGCGCCGGACAGCAAGATTGCCCTGTTCATCATGCCCCTCCCCTATCGAACGGAAGGGGAGACTGCCCAATCTCGTGACCGGCGCAAGAGGCGCGCAGCCGGATTTATTGCCTGTTGAACATTTCTATCGGCCGGCTGGGCCGGAACTATTGCCCCTTGGGCTGGTAATTCCGCCGGAACCGCGCCGCGAACTCGGCAAACCGGCCAAGCGCGATCGCATCGCGCATGGCCTGCATCAACTGCTGGTAGAATGACAGGTTGTGCTCGGTCAGCAACATTGCCCCCAGCATCTCGCCCGACTTGTGCAGGTGATGGAGATAGGCCCGGCTGTAATGCCCGCAAACCGAACAGGAACAGTCCGGATCGAGCGGCCCGGTATCCTCTGCATGGCGGGCGTTGCGCAGGTTGAGCGGCCCGCCCCAGGTGAAGCCCTGCCCGTTACGGCCCGAGCGGCTCGGCAGGACGCAGTCGAACATGTCGACCCCGCGCTCGACCGCGCCAACCAGGTCATCCGGCTTGCCCACGCCCATCAGGTAGCGCGGCCGATCCGCGGGCAGCATTCCCGGCGCGAAGTCGAGCGTGGCGAACATCGCCTCCTGCCCCTCGCCCACTGCAAGGCCGCCAATGGCATAGCCATCGAACCCGATGTCGCGCAGCGCCTCGGCGCTGTGGCGGCGCAGGCCCTCGTCGAGCGCGCCCTGCTGGATACCGAACAGCGCCGAGCGCTCGGCATGTTCGCCCCCGGCATCGAAGCCGGCGCGGCTGCGCCTGGCCCAGCGCATCGACATTTCCATCGAACGGGCGATCTCGTCGCGCGGCCGGTCCGCACGCGGACACTCGTCGAAAGCCATCACGATGTCGCTGCCCAGCAGACGCTGGATTTCCATCGACCGTTCCGGGCTGAGCATGTGGCGGGATCCGTCGAGGTGGCTGGCAAAGGTCACGCCTTCCTCGGTGATCTTGCGCAGGTCAGACAGGCTCATCACCTGGTAGCCGCCGCTGTCGGTGAGGATCGGGCGCGGCCAATTCATGAACTTGTGCAGCCCGCCCAGCCGCGCCACCCGCTCCGCCCCGGGGCGCAGCATCAGGTGATAGGTATTGCCGAGGATGATGTCGGCCCCGATCGCGCGCACGGTTTCGGGCTTCATCGCCTTGACCGTGGCCGCCGTGCCCACAGGCATGAAGGCAGGCGTGCGGATCTCGCCCCGAAGCATCTGGATCGTGCCGGTGCGCGCCTTGCCTTCGGTGGCATGAATGGAGAAGTTGAAACGGTGCGTCATATTGCGTGTTGCGCGCCCCTACGGGAAATCGCATTGGCACGCAAATGATCGAACCCTGGCTCTATCCCGCGCTCACCGCCACGGCGGTGGTGACCGGCTTCGTCGATGCGATTGCCGGCGGCGGCGGCCTGATCATGGTTCCCGTGCTGGTCTTCGCCGGCCTGCCGCCGCACATCATGCTTGGCACCAACAAGGTCCAGTCGATGTGCGGCACGGCCATGGCAACCTACCGTTATCGCCGCGCCGGCCTGTTCCGCATCGGCTCGAACAAGGCGCTGGTCGGCGCGGTCTTCGCCGGTGCCGCCGTCGGCGCGCTGGTCATCCAGCGGCTCGATTCCCGCATTCTCTCGCTGGCCGTGCCCCTTCTGCTGATGGCGGTCGCGCTCTACACGATCTTCTCGCCCCGGATGGACGACACCGACCGCGAGGCCCGCATCGGCGAGGGTGCCTATTACCCCGTCGGCTCGGCGATCGGCTTTTATGACGGGTTCTTCGGCCCCGGCACCGGGCAGTTCTTCGCCACCACGCTGGTCGGCCTGCGCGGCTTCGGCCTGACCCGCGCCACCGGCCTGACCAAGCTGCTCAACCTCACCAGCAACGTCGCCAGCGTGATCATCTTCGCGCTGGGCGGGCAGGTGATCTGGCTGCTCGGCCTTTGCATGGCGCTGGGCTCGATCGCCGGCGGCTGGCTCGGCGCGCACAGCGCCACCCGCTTCGGAGCGCGGTTGATCCGCCCGCTGATGATTACCGCCAGCCTGGCCTTGACGACGAAGCTGTTGTGGGGCTGGTTCGCCGGGTGAGTCCGAGCGAATTCCTGAAGACCGAATGGCGCGAACTGACGCGGATCAACCCGTCGGCGCGTCCTTGGCAGATGCCATTGGTTGCCGCGCTGGTCACGGGGCTGCCGCTGCTGGCCGGCGCCGCGCTGGGCGACATGGCCCACGGCGTTGCCGCCATGCTCGGCACGCTGATCTTCCTTTACGTACCCGACGCCGCGCTGGGCCGCAGGATCGCCGTGCTGTGCGGCTGCGCCGTGGCGATGAGCGCCTGCTATGCCATGGGCCTGGTTGCCGGTCATCTCGGGCTCTGGGGCGCGCCCTTCCTCGGCCTCGTCGCCATGGCGCTCACCATGGCGGCCCGTTATGCCCGGCTCAATCCGCCCGCCGGGCTGTTCTTCATCATGGCCGCTGCCATCGGCGCCTATGCCGGGGTTCCCCTCGCCGCCATTCCGCTTCGGGTCGGCCTGCTCGCGCTTGGCACGATCCTCGCCCTCGTCGCGGGGGTGATCTACGGCCTGCTGGTGCCCGAGAGCGAGGCCGCGCGGGTCGCCCCGCCGCCGCCCCCCCTGACCCGCGAGGTCCTGCTGGTCGATCCGGCGATCATCGGCCTCGCTGTCGCGCTGTCGCTGCTCATTGCCGAGCTTCTTGGCGTCGAGCGGCCATACTGGGCGCCGGTCTCATGCCTCGCGGTGATCCAGGGCGCGTCCCTGCGCGCGATCTGGACCCGGCAAACCCAGCGCGTCTTCGGCACGGCCATCGGCCTCGCCATCACCGCCGCGATCTTCACCTTGCCGATCGGGCCATGGAGCGTCGCGCTAGCGATCACAGGCCTCACTTTCGTGGTCGAGGCGGCAGTAGTGCGGCACTACGGCTTTGCCGCGATGTTCTTTACCCCCATGTCGATCCTCGTCGCCGAAGCCCCGCGCCTCGGCGCCCTAGCTCCCGCCAGCGTGATGCAGGCCCGGCTGTTCGATACGATCATCGGCAGCGCCGTCGGCGCCGCCTTCGGTCTGTTCATCCACCACACCCGTCTCAAGCGTCCGGTACGCAAGGCGCTGGGGCTGAACCATGAAGTCTAGCGCTGCTTGAGGTGCGAGACCCACAGCTGCCACGGCCGGTCGAGCTGCTCGTCATTGGTCCGTGCCGCGCCCAACGCTTCCGCCGGATTGAGGTAAGTCACCGGGCCCAGCTTCATCGCCTCGGCCTGTAGCGCGCCATTCCGCTCCGCATAGACCGCGCGGTAGACGACCTGCCGCAACGAGCTGCCGACGATGGTCGCCCCATGCCCGCGCATCAACACCATCGGCCCCGAGCCGAGCCGCCGGGCCAGCGCCGCGCCCAGCGGGGCCGAACGGATCAGCATGTCCGTCCCCGCCCCGCCAGCACTGCGGATCTCGAACACCGGCACCCCGGCGCCAAGAAACCCTGCCATGTGATAGACCGGGCGCAGCACCTGGCCGCTCACCCCGAACGGAATCAGCCCCGGCGAATGATTGTGCACCACGGCCTGCACCTCCGGCCGGGCCTGATAGACCGCGCAGTGGATGAACCGCTCCAGATAGAGCCGCGGCTGGCCCGAGACCGCCTCGCAGGTCGCGGCGTCCACCTCGACCACGTCCGCCCCGCTCACCAGTTCGGGCGCGAGCGAGCGTGAAATGAAGAAATGTCCGGGATTGGCCGCCGATCGCACGCTGGCATGGCCGAACCCGTCAACCACGCCGAGATCGGCCAGGATGTGATTGGCCATGACAAGGTCAGCCTTGCGCGCGGCATCGTCATCCGCCGGCTGCGCCATCACGCGCCCCGCCCCCACCAGGGCCATTGCCGCCAACCAGCCCGCGCCTCTCGCCATGTCCATCTCCGCTTTGTCCCCCGAACCTAACGGCGCGGTGCGGCCGGGCAACTGGCCAAACCGCTAAGGAAGCAGCAGGCTCGAATCTCCATAGCTGTAGAACCGGTAGCCCTCGGCAATGGCATGGGCATAGACCGCCTGCATCCGCTCCAGCCCCATCAGGGCCGAAACCAGCATGAACAGTGTGGACTTGGGCAGGTGGAAATTGGTCATCAGCCCGTCGATCGCCCGGAACCTGTAGCCGGGGGTGATGAAGATTCGCGTGTCGCCGGCAAATGCGCGGATCACCCCGTCCTCGCCGGTCGCGCTTTCGAGCAGGCGCAGCGAGGTCGTGCCCACGGCGATCACCCGGCGCCCGGCCGCGCGCACGGCATTGAGACGCTCGGCCACGTCCGCCTCGATCCGCCCCCACTCGGCGTGCATGGCATGGTCTGCCGTGTCCTCGGCCTTGACCGGAAGGAAAGTCCCCGCCCCCACGTGTAGCGTCAGTGTCTCGTGGCCCACGCCGCGCGCGGCCAGCGCCGCCATCAGCTCCGGCGTAAAGTGCAGCGCCGCGGTCGGCGCGGCCACGGCCCCTTCCTCGCGCGCGAACATAGTCTGGTAATCGGACTTGTCAGCCTCGTCGGTCGGCCGCCTGCCCGCGATGTAGGGCGGCAGCGGCATCGACCCGGCCCGTTCGAGCAGGACCTCGACTGGCTCGTCGCCATGGAAGCCCAGGGTCCAGCTGCCGTCGTCATGACGCTCTTCGGCCGTCGCCCAGACCCCGGCGGGAAATTCCACCTCATCGCCCACGCGCAGCCGCTTCGCATTGCGGATGAAGGCCTGCCAGCGCCGCAGGTCTATCCGCTTGTGCAGGGTCGCGCCGATCCGCGCCGCGCCCCGCCGGCCTTCCAGCTGCGCCGGGATCACCCGGGTGTCGTTGAACACCAGCACGTCGCCGGGCTCGAGCAGGTCAGGCAGGTTGCGAACAATCAGATCGCCGAACGCCCCTTCGCGCCCGACCCTCAGCAGCCGCGCGGAATCGCGCGGGCGCGCCGGGCGCAGCGCGATCCGCTCGGGCGGCAGTTCGAAGTCGAACAGGTCAACGCGCATAGGCAGTGCCCGGCTTTACCCGGAAACGGATCAGCTCTTGGGCTTTGCCTTGACCGGCGCCTTCACCGGCGCCTTGGCAGTCGCCTTGGTCGGAGCAGCCGGCGCGGCCGGTGCCGGCGCGAGGCTCGGCGGGGCCAAGGTCACGGGCGGAGGCGGCGGCGGCAGCATCTGCGGCTTGTTCTCGCTGGCAATCGAGGCCTGGAGGATCTTGGTCGGATTGGCCGGCGGCTCGCCCCGCGTGATCGCGTCGACATATTGCATCCCGCCGATCACCCGGCCAAAGTCGGTATACTTCCGGTCCAGCGCGAAGCGCGGATAGAACACGATGAAGAACTGACTGTTGGCCGTGTCCGGCTGGTCGGTCCGGGCCATCGAGACGGTGCCGCGCACGTGCGGCAGGGTATTGAACTCCGCCTTGAGGTCCGGCAGGTCGGAACCGCCCTGCCCGGTCCCGGTCGGATCGCCGGTCTGGGCCATGAAGCCGTCAATCACGCGGTGAAAGATGATCCCGTTGTAGAAGCCGCGCTTGGCCAGCGTCTTGATCCGCTCGACATGGTTCGGCGCCCATTTGGGCATCAGCCGGATCGTCACCCGCCCGCCGTTGGACAGGTCGAGCAACAGCACGTTATCGGGATCGTGGGTCGGGTCCATGTCCACCAATGCGCTCAGCGCGGGCGCCGGTGCGGGGACCGGGTCCTTGGCCAGCGCGGGCGCGGCAATCAGCGCAAGCGCCAGCGGAAAGGCGGAGAGAAGGCTGCGACGGATCATCAGGTCACTCACGTAATCGGCGCTAACCATGGCACCGGGTCGATGCGGGATAGCGATGGTCAACTGTCATGGCAATTAACAGGCGAAATATGGGGCGCCTAATCCCCGAGCAGGCCACGCTCGGCCACCCGCTTGACCACGTCCTCTCGCACGGCCGGGCTGACGAAGCGGCCGATTTCGCCCCCGAACAGGGCGATTTCCTTGACCAGCCGCGAGGCGATCGGCTGGAGCGAGACGTCGGCCATCAGGAACACGGTCTCGATGCTGGCATTGAGCTGCTGGTTCATGCCCGCCATCTGGTATTCGTATTCGAAGTCGGCCACGGCGCGCAGGCCCCGCACGATCACGTTGGCCCCCTGAACCTCGGCGAACTTCATGAGCAGGGCATTGAAGCCCACGACCTCGACGTTCTCGACCTTCAGCGCGGCCACTTCGCGGCGGACCATGTCCATCCGTTCCGCGGGCGTGAACATCGGGTTCTTGGACGGATTGGTCGTCACCCCGATGATCAGCCGGTCAACCAGCTTGGCCCCGCGCCGGATGATGTCGGCATGACCCAGCGTGATCGGATCGAATGTTCCGGGATAGACCCCCACGCGCTCCTTCATACCCCCACCCCCATTCTTTTACCGGTCTCGCTCGACGATAAACCGCGCCAGTTCGCGCAGCAGGTCCGCCTCGGCGCCATATTGCCCGAGATGCGCGATCGCCTGATCCACCAGCATGCGCGCCTGGGACCGCGCCCGGTCCGGCCCCAGCAGCGAAAGAAAGGTCTGCTTGCCCGCCGCCGCATCCTTGCGCAGCGCCTTGCCTGCCGCAGCCTCGTCACCCTCGTGGTCGAGCAGGTCATCGGCAATCTGGAAGGCAAGGCCAATGTCGCGTGCATAGGCGCGCAGATGCGTGCGCCCCTCCGGCGGCAGGCGGCCAAGGATCGCCCCCATTTCCACCGCGGCGCCAAGCAGCGCCCCGGTCTTGAGCTGCTGCAGCTTGGTCACCGTCGGCAGGTCGAACGCGGTCGTCTCGGCGACGATGTCCATCATCTGCCCCCCGGCCATGCCCTGCAGGCCCGAGGCCGTGGCAAGGCACAGGGTCAGTTCGGCGCGGGTAAAGGGATCGCCGGTCAACGCCGGGTCGCCGAGGATTTCGAAGGCAAAGGCATGCAGCGCATCGCCGGCCAGCACGGCGGTGGCATCGTCGAACACCTTGTGCACGGTCGGCTTGCCATGGCGCAGGTCGTCATCGTCCATGCACGGCAGGTCGTCGTGAATCAGCGAATAGACATGGATCGCCTCGAGCGCGAGGCTGGTGCGCACCGCCATCTCCCGGTCCACGCCGTGCAGTTCGGCGGTCGCGGTCAGCAGCAGCGGCCGGATTCGCTTGCCCCCGCCGATCACGGCATAGCGCATGGCCTCGGTCAGCCGCGCCCGGGCGTCGGACGGCACCGGCAGTAGCGCGTCAAAGCCCGAATCGACCTCGGCCTGGATGCGCTGCAACGCCTGCTTCAATAGACCGGCCATGATTCCCGCCGGCCTTTCAGCGACCGGATTCGTCAAACGGCTGCGTTCCCGCGGCCTGCCCGTCGGCGCCGGCCACGATCTTCTCGATTCGCGCGCTCGCCGCGTCGAGCCGGGCCTGGCAATGCCGCCGCAGCGCCTCGCCGCGCTCATAGAGCGTGATCGAATCGTCGAGCGGAACCTCCCCGCTCTCCAGTTTGCGAACAACGTCCTCGAGCGCGCGCAGCGCGTCCTCGAAGCTCAGCGATGCGATATCGGCAGGACTTTCGGCCATGTGCGCTGCAATGGCCCCGCCGCTCCGCCCGGTCAAGCGGGTGGTCCTGCTTCTTAGCCGGTTTGCTTGAAGCGATGCCGGTTTGCTTGAAGCGATGCCGGTTTGCTTGAAGCGATTCTGGCGCTAAGGGCACGCGCATGAGCGCCATCACCCCCGAAGTCGTCGCCGCCCACGGGCTGTCCGAGGAAGAATATGCCCGCGTGCTTCACGCGCTGGGCCGCGAGCCGAACCTGGTCGAGCTCGGCATCTTCTCGGTCATGTGGTCGGAACACTGCTCCTACAAGTCGAGCCGTATCCACCTCAAGAAGCTGCCGACCGAGGCTCCCTGGGTGATCTGCGGCCCCGGCGAGAACGCGGGCGTGATCGACATCGGCGATGGCCAGGCCGCCATCTTCAAGATGGAAAGCCACAACCACCCCTCCTACATCGAGCCCTATCAGGGCGCGGCGACCGGCGTCGGCGGCATCCTGCGCGACGTGTTCACCATGGGCGCCCGCCCCGTGGCCAACATGAACGCCCTGCGCTTCGGCCGGCCGGACCACCCGAAGATGAAGCACCTCGTCAAGGGCGTGGTCGCGGGTATCGGCGGCTACGGCAACTGCGTCGGCGTGCCCACGGTCGGCGGCGAGACCAATTTCCACAAGGCCTACGACGGCAACATCCTCGTCAACGCGATGACCGTGGGCGTCGCCGATGCCGACAAGATCTTCTACTCGGCCGCCACCGGCCTCGGTAACCCGATCGTCTACGTCGGCTCCAAGACCGGGCGCGACGGTATTCACGGCGCCACCATGGCCTCGGCCGATTTCGACGAGAAGTCGGACGAAAAGCGCCCCACCGTGCAGGTCGGCGACCCCTTCACCGAAAAGCTGCTGATCGAAGCCTGCCTCGAACTGATGGCAACCGACGCGATCGTCGCGATCCAGGACATGGGCGCCGCCGGCCTCACCTCGTCCTCGGTGGAAATGGCCACCAACGGCAAGGCCGGGATCATCCTCGACATGGACAAGGTGCCGTGCCGCGAAGAGGGCATGACCCCCTATGAGATGATGCTCTCGGAAAGCCAGGAGCGCATGCTCATGGTGCTCAAGCCGGGCAAGGAACCCATGGCCGAGGCGATCTTCAAGAAGTGGGAGCTGGACTTTGCCGTGATCGGCGAAGTGACTGACACCGGCCACATGGTCCTGACCTTCGAGGGCGAAGTGGTCTGCGACATTCCGCTTGGCCCGCTCGCCGAAGATGCCCCGCTCTACGATCGCCCCGCCGCCTCGCCGGAGGACTACAAGGCCTGGGCCGCTGTGCCGCCCATCGGCGAAGTGCCCGCGACCACCGACCTCGCCGCCGATCTGGTCAAGCTGATCGGCTGCCCCGATCTCGCGAGCCGCGCATGGATCTGGCAGCAGTACGATTCGCAGGTTGGTGGCGATACGGTGCAGAAGTCGGGCGGTGACGCCGCCCTCGTCCGCGTCCACAATACGCGCAAGGCCCTCGCGATCAGCACCGACTGTTCGCCGCGCTATTGCTATGCCGACCCCTACGAGGGCGGCAAGCAGGCCGTGGCCGAAACCTACCGCAACATCTCGGCGGTCGGCGCCACGCCGCTTGCCATCACCAACTGCCTCAACTTCGCCAACCCGCAGCGGCCCGAGATCATGGCCCAGATCGTCGGCTGCCTGAATGGCATGGGCGATGCCTGCCGCGCGCTCGACTATCCGATCGTCTCGGGCAACGTCTCGCTCTACAACGAATCCAAGGCCACCGGCGGCGGCTCGGCGATCCTGCCGACCCCGGCGATCGGCGGCGTCGGCCTCACCCAGGACTGGGAAAAGACCGCGACCATCGCCTTCAAGGCCGAAGGCGAGGCGATCTGGGTGATCGGCGGCGAAGGCTCGCACATGGGCCAGTCGCTGTGGCTGCGCGAAATCGCCGGGCGCGAAGCGGGCAATGCCCCCAAGGTCGATCTGGCGGTCGAACGCGCCAACGGCGAACAGGTCCGCGCCCTCATCGCCGCGGGCACGGTAACCGCCGTGCATGACATCAGCGATGGCGGCTTGCTCGTCGCGCTGGCGGAAATGGCTTTGGCCGGCAAGATCGGCTGCACCATCGACGCCCAGCTGACCACCCGTTCGGCCTTTGGCGAAAACCAGTCGCGCTATATCGTGACGGCGCCCGCCGGCGTGGAGATCGAAAACGCCTTAAAGATCGGCACCGTCGGCGGCGACAGCGTGGCTGGCGTCACTATCGGCGCCCTTCGCGAAGCCAACGAGGCCTTCTTCAAGGACTGGATGGAAGCGTGACCCTGGGGTCCATCCGCGTCGGCATCGGCGGATGGACCTACGAACCATGGCGCGGGGTGTTCTATCCCGAGGGCCTGCCGCACAGGCGCGAGCTTGCCTATGCGGCGGAGCTCCTGACCGCGATCGAGATCAACGCCACCTATTACGGGCGGCAGAAGCCGAGCAGCTTCGCCGCCTGGGCGGAGGCCGCGCCCGAAGGGTTCCGCTTCAGCCTCAAGGCCTCGCGCTACGCCACGGCGCGCAAGGCGCTGGCCGAGGGCAAGGACTCGGTCGACAAATTCCTCGGCCAAGGCTTCACTGAACTGGGCGACAAGCTCGGCCCGATCCTCTGGCAATTTCGCGATGGCAAACGCTTCGAGCGCGAGGATTTCGCCCGCTTCCTCGATCTTGTTCCCGACCGGATTGAAGGGCGCGACCTGCGCCACGCCCTCGAAGTGCGCGACGAAAGCTTTCGCGACCCCGCCTTCCTCGATCTGGCGCGGAGCCGGAACATGGCCGTCGTCTTCGCCGACGACGAAAGCTTCCCCTGCATCGCAGAGCAAACGGCCGATTTTACCTATGCCCGCCTGCAAGGCTCGGCCGAGTCCTGCGAAACCGGCTACGACGCGCCGGCCCTCGACCACTGGGCCGATCAGGCACACCAATGGTCGCGGGGTGGCCGCGACGTCTATCTGTTCTTCATCTCAGGCGCCAAGGTCCGCAACCCGGCCGCCGCACAGGCCCTGATCGCACGCCTGTAAAGGGCGCTTACTCCCAGACCCATTCCTCACGCGGGATCCCCAGCAGCGCCAGCACGCTGGTCAGATCACCCCGCGCCACCCAGCCGTCACCCGCCGCCTTGGCCTTGGGCTTGGCATGATAGGCCACGCCATAAGTAGCTGCCTCGATCATCGGGATGTCGTTCGCGCCGTCGCCGGTGGCGAGGCTGATCGCATGGTCGCCCAGCCGGGCCATTTCCTCGAGCAGCACGGCCTTCTTGACGCCACTGTCCGTGATGCCGCCAACCAGTCCGCCGGTCAGCTTGCCTTCGTGCACCGCGAGCCGGTTCGCCACGACCCGCTCGAACCCGAGCTGCTCGGCCACCGGATCGGCGAACTGGTGAAAGCCCCCGGTCACGAGCACGGTGAAGCACCCGCGTGACTTCAGCGTCGCCACCAACACCTTTGCCCCCGGCATGGCGGCAATGCGCTGGTCGAGGCACTGCTGGATCGCCTCCTCGCCCAGCCCCGCCAGCAGTCCGACGCGCTCGGTCAGCGCCTGGGCGAAATCCAGTTCGCCCTGCATCGCGCGCTCGGTGATGTCGGCGATCTGGTCCTTGATCCCGGCAAAGTCAGCCAGTTCGTCGATGCATTCGGCCGAGATCATCGTCGAATCCATGTCCGAGATGAACAGGTGCGGCACGTCGATCGGCTTGTCGGAAACCAGCAGGTCGACCGGGCCGAAACACGCGTCCAGCACTTCGCGCAGCACCGCCGCGTCGCCGTGCGGCAATTGCAGTTCGACCGTATTCTCGCCGCTTTCCAGTTCCTCGGCCATGGCCACCGGCATGCCGCGTTCGGCCAGCAAGGCACGCGCCTTGTCAAGATTGGCTGCAAGCGTCGAAGTCTCTGCTATCAGGCGGGCGATGAGCACCGGTGAATCCTTTTTCCAGCGCGGCGCCTCGGGGGGGCTGCCGCCGGTCGCGCTCATTGCAGGGCCAACCGCCAGCGGCAAGAGCGATCTTGCAGTGCGCCTCGCCCTGCGCCTTGCCGAACAGGGCCGCGAAGCCGTGATCGTCAATGCCGACAGCGCGCAGGTCTATGCCGATCTCGCCGTACTCAGCGCCCGCCCCTCGGCCGCCGACATGGCCGGGATCGAACACCGCCTCTACGGCGCGTGGGACGGTGCCCGCCCCTGCTCCGCCGCCGATTGGGCCGAGGCCGCCAAGGCCGAAATCGCTGAGCTTCATGCCCGCGGCGCCGTGCCGATCCTCGTCGGCGGTACTGGCCTCTATATCCGCACGCTGCTGCAGGGCATCGCCCCGGTGCCCGAGATATGCCCCCTGATCCGCGCCGAAGTCCGCGCCCTGCCGGTGGTCGAGGCGTACCACGAACTGCACCAGCTCGATCCCGCCCGCGCCTCTGCCCTGCATCCTTCCGATACGGCCCGCGTCGCCCGCGCGCTCGAAGTCGTGCTGGCCACGGGCCGCACCCTCGCCCAATGGCAGGAGCGCAGCGAAGGCGGCATTGCCGGGGCGATCGACCTACGCCCCGCCATCCTCCTGCCCGACCGGGCATGGCTCTACGAACGGTGCGACCGCCGTTTCGGCCTGATGCTCGAACAGGGCGCCGTCGAAGAGGTCGCCGCCCTCCTCGCGCGCGCCCTGCCTGCCGACGCCCCGGTCCTGCGCGCGATCGGCGTGCCCGAGATCGCCGGCCATCTCGCCGGAAACTGGACGCTCGAAGAGGCGCAGACTCGCGGCGCCCAGGCCACCCGCAACTACGTGAAACGCCAGTTCACCTGGCTCCGGCACCAGTTTCCGGCCGACTGGCTTCGGCTCGCAGCATTTCCTTACGATGAAATGACCCTAAACGACGTTTTATTTCACGATCTCGGGTTGACCTGACATTTTCGAACGTGTAGCGCGCCGCCATAACGACGGTTGACAGACCGGCGGGCGAGTTCGATGGGGCCCGGCACACGCGATTGCGCCGGGCCCCATCCTTTCAATCGGCCCGGTCCTGTCCGCGACGAAGGAATTTTGAAGTGAGCGAAGAGCGCAGCGGCGCAGACATCCTGGTCGACAGCCTGATCCGTCAGGGCGTCGAATACGTGTTCGGCTATCCGGGCGGCGCGGTCCTGCCGATCTACGATGCCCTGTTCGAACACCCGCAGATCCGCCACATCCTCGTCCGCCACGAAGCGGGCGCCGCCCATGCCGCCGAAGGCTATGCCCGCTCCACCGGCAAGCCCGGCGTCGTCCTCGTCACCTCGGGCCCGGGCGCGACCAATGCCGTCACCGGCATTGCCGACGCCTTCCTCGATTCGATCCCGCTGGTCGTCATCACCGGCCAGGTCCCGACCGGGCTGATCGGCTCGGACGCCTTCCAGGAAGCCGACACGATCGGCATCACCCGCCACTGCTGCAAGCACAACTACCTGGTCAAGGACCCGGCAGACCTCGCGGCGGTGATCGACGAGGCGTTCCAGATCGCCACGCAGGGCCGCCCCGGCCCGGTCGTCGTCGACATTCCCAAGAACGTCCAGATCGCCACGGCCCCGTGGAGCGATGCCGCCCCCCAGCGCCGCAACCGCTACCACCCGCGCACCGAAGGCACGGCCGACGAAATCGCCCAGGCGATCGAGCTGCTGGCCAATGCGAAGCAGCCGGTGTTCTACACCGGCGGCGGCATCATCAACGCGGGCCCCAAGGCCACCGCGCTGATGCGCCAGTTCCAGGAAATGACCGGCGCGCCGCTGACCTCGACCCTGATGGGCCTCGGCGCCTTCCCGGCCGACCATCCGGACTGGCTCGGCATGCTCGGCATGCACGGCACCTATGAAGCCAACATGGCGATGAACCAGGCGGACCTGATCCTCTGCCTCGGCGCCCGCTTCGACGACCGCGTCACCGGCCGGCTCGACGCTTTCGCCCCGAACTCGACCAAGATCCACGTCGATATCGACCGTTCGTCGATCAACAAGACGGTCGCGGTCGATCTCCCCATCGTCGGCGATTGCGCCCGCGTCCTCGAGCAGCTGATCGCGGCCTGGGGCAGCCGCCGCCCGCAGGACCTGTCCGGCTGGAAGGCGCAAGTCACCGAATGGCGCGGCAAGGACAGCCTCGCCTATCCCCGCCGCAAGGACGCGATCGCGCCGCAATACGCGGTCGAGCGCCTCTTCGCCCTGACCAAGGCCAAGGACCCGATCATCACCACCGAGGTCGGCCAGCACCAGATGTGGGCGGCGCAGTACTTCGGCTTCTACGGCCCCAACAAGTGGCTCACCTCGGGCGGCCTCGGCACGATGGGCTACGGCCTGCCCGCCGCCATCGGCGCCCAGTGCGGCAACCCGGATTCGCTGGTCATCGACATCGCGGGCGACGCCTCGATCCAGATGAACATCCAGGAAATGGGCACGGCCACCCAGTTCCGCCTGCCGGTCAAGGTCTTCGTGCTCAACAACGAGTACATGGGCATGGTCCGCCAGTGGCAGGAACTGACCTACGAGGGCCGCTACTCGAACTCCTATTCCGACAGCCTGCCCGACTTCGTGAAGCTGGCCGAGGCCTATGGCTGGAAGGGCATCCGCATCGAGAGCGAGGACCAGCTCGACGCCGGCATTCAGGCGATGATCGACTACCCCGGCCCGGTCTTCGTCGATTGCCTTGTCGCCAAGGAGCACAACTGCTTCCCGATGATCCCCTCGGGCGCGGCTCACACCGAAATGATCCTCTACGGCGATACCGTCGCCGGCACGATGGATGATGAAGCCAAAGCACTGGTCTGAGGAACCCGAGATGAAGATCGAGACCGAAGCCCGGGAACGCCACGTCCTCACCGTCCTCGTCGACAACGAGGCGGGCGTCCTTGCCAAGATCGCCGGGCTGTTCACCGCCCGCGGCTACAACATCGACAGCCTGACCGTGGCCGACATCAACGAGAGCCACCAGGTCAGCCGCATCACCATCGTGACTCACGGCCCGCCGAGCCAGATCGACCAGATCCGTGCCCAGCTCGAACGGCTGGTGCCGGTCCACAAGGTGATCGACCTCACCGAACAGGGCCCCTACGTCGAGCGCGAGCTGGCCCTGGTCAAGGTCGCCGGCACCGGCGAGGCGCGCGTTGAAATGCTGCGCCTGGCCGACGTGTTCCGCGCCAAGCCGGTCGACACCACCACCTCCAGCTTCGTTTTCGAGCTGACCGGCGCGCGCGACAAGATCGACACTTTCGTCGCCCTGATGCGCGAGCTTGGGCTGGTCGAAGTCGGCCGCACCGGCGTGGTCGGCATGACCCGCGGCGCCCAGGGCTCCTGAATTCAACACCGAATGCGCGCTGCTCCGGCGGCGCCTGAACATTAGCGATCCGGCCCGCCGGACCCGATACGAGGAACGAGACATGAAGGTTTACTACGACGCCGATTGCGACCTGAACCTGGTCACCGGCAAGAAGATCGCGATCGTCGGCTACGGCTCGCAGGGCCACGCCCACGCCCAGAACCTGCGCGACAGCGGCGTCAAGGACGTCGCCATCGCCCTGCGTCCGGGTTCGGCCACCGCGAAGAAGGCCGAAGCCGCCGGCTTCCAGGTCAAGACCGTGGCCGATGCCGCTGGCTGGGCCGACATCCTCATGATCCTCGCGCCCGACGAGCACCAGGCCGCGATCTACGAGAACGAGATCAAGGGCAACCTGCGCCCCGGCGCCGCCCTCGCCTTCGCGCACGGCCTCAACATCCACTTCGGCCTGATCGAAGCCCCGACCGACGTCGACGTGATCATGATCGCGCCCAAGGGCCCGGGCCACACCGTGCGCGGCGAATACGTCAAGGGCGGCGGCGTGCCCTGCCTGATCGCGGTCCACAACGACGCCACCGGCAATGCCCACGACGTCGCTCTCGCCTATGCCTCGGGCGTCGGCGGCGGCCGCTCGGGCATCATCGAGACCAACTTCCGCGAGGAATGCGAAACCGACCTGTTCGGTGAGCAGGCCGTGCTCTGCGGCGGCGCCACGGCGCTGGTCCAGGCCGGTTTCGAAACCCTGGTCGAGGCCGGCTACGCCCCGGAGATGGCCTATTTCGAATGCCTCCACGAACTGAAGCTGATCGTCGACCTGATGTATGAAGGCGGCATCGTCAACATGCGCTACTCGATCTCGAACACCGCCGAATACGGCGACATCAAGACCGGCCCGCGCATCATCACCGAAGAGACCAAGAAGGAAATGAAGCGCGTCCTCGCCGACATCCAGTCGGGCCGCTTCGTGAAGGACTTCGTGCTCGACAACCGCGCTGGCCAGCCCGAACTGAAGGCCTCGCGCATCGCCGCCAAGCGTCACCCGATCGAAGAGACCGGTTCGAAGCTGCGCGCGATGATGCCGTGGATCGGCGCCAACAAGCTGGTCGACCAGACCAAGAACTGATTGTTCGCGATCGGATCGAAGGGGCGGGACCGGCATGCCGGCTCCCGCCCTTTTCGCATTTGTGCGGCGCGTAAACCCCGCTACACCCCGCCCCATGAGCAACAGGGCAGAGCAGACCGAAGGCCGCGGCGGCGTCAGCCGGGTGGAGGCCTTTTCCGACGGCGTGATCGCCATCATCATCACGATCATGGTGCTGGAACTGAAGGCCCCGGAAGAGGAGGACCTGTCCGCCCTCTGGCATCTCTGGCCCACGTTCCTCGCCTATGTCCTGTCCTATGCCTATGTCGCGATCTACTGGGTCAACCATCACCGCCTGTTCAGTCACGCCCGCAGGGTGACCAGCGGCCTGCTGTGGTCCAACATCGCCCTACTCTTCGCGCTCAGCCTCGTGCCCTTCTCCACGGCCTACCTTGGCGAGCATCACTTCGCGCGCGATCCCACGATCGTCTATCTCGTCACCATGCTCCTGCCCGCTGTGGCCTATGCGTGGCTGCAGGGGGAGATCATGAAGGTTGCCGAGTGCAGCGCGGCCGACCAGCGCTATCTCATCGCCACCCGGCGCAAGGGACAGGCCGCAACGGTGGTCTATTTCCTCGGGGTTCCGCTCGCTTTCGTCACGCCGTGGCTCGGGATCGCCGCCGCCGCCCTGGTCGCGGTCTTCTGGTGCCTCCCCTTCAGCCGGCTTGACGCGCTGTTCCTGCCGGAGGATTGCGCCGCCTGACACCGGGGGGCCTGAGAATCGCTGAAATGAGCGCGCGCCGCATCCTGATCCCGTTCCACGATTTCGCGCGCGGCGGCACCGAGCGCGTGGCGCAGGTCCTCGCCCAGCACTGGCTCGACGCGGGCCGCGAAGTGACGATCCTGTGCGGCTCGCGCGGCGGCGGCACGATCGACCGCGCAGATCCACGCATCCGGGTGGTCGAACTCGATCCCGAACTGCCGCGCAGCCCGCTCTCGCGCCTGAGGCTCGGCCCGGCCATGGCCGCACGCCTGCCAGAGCTTGCGCCCGACGTCGTGTTCATTCCGGGCAATTTCCACTTCGTCGTCGGCCGCGCCTTCCGCAAGGCCATGCCCGGCCTGCCGCTCGTCGCCAAGGTCAGCAACCCGCTGCTCCCGCCGCTGCCGCGGCCGCTCGCCGCCATCGCGCGCGCCGGGCTGGCCGTCTACTGCGCCCCGCTGACCACGCTGGTCTACATGGCCCCCGAACTGGCCGAGGCCGGATGCGCCGATCTTCCGGGCACGCCGGCCGAAGTCATCGCCGAGCCCAACCTGCCGGTCGGCCATGAGCCGCTCCCCCGCCATGCCCCGGGCGGCGATCCGGTGATCCTCGTCATCGCCCGGCTCGAACCGCAGAAGAACCTCGGCCTCGCGCTCGAAGCCTTTGCCGGCCTGCTGCGCCGCCGCCCGGCGCGCCTGTCGATCCTCGGCGAAGGCGCCGAACGCGCCCGGCTCGAAGCCCATGCCCGCAGCCTCGGCATCGCCGAACATGTCGACCTGCCCGGCTATGTCACCGACATCCCCCAACGCCTTGCCGGCGCCTCGGCCTTGTTGCTCTCCTCGCGCTACGAAGGTTATCCCGCCGTGGTGGTAGAGGCGCTCGCCGCAGACGTGCCGGTCGTCACCACGGATTGTTCGCCCTCGCTCGCCGGCCTGATCGACCGTCCGTCGCGCGGCGAGGTCGTGGCGAGGGACTGCCCGCAGGCCCTCGCCGAAGCGCTCGGCCGCGCGCTGGACCTGCCCTTCGCCAGCGGCGGAGAGCGCCCCGCTGCCGTTGCCCATCACGATGCCGCCGCCTCGGCCGCGGCCTATCTCGCCCTGTTCGATCGCCTCGCCGCGGCGCGGCCCTGAAAAGCCGTTTCCTACTCGCGCGCCGCCTGTCATCCTTCCGGCGATGCTTGACCGGAGCCCCCGGCCGCAAACGAGTTGGACAAGTGTCACCCATGCACGGCACGGCAAACCCCGCGCAAATCTGCCAAAAACGGGCCGTTCTGGCCGCGCGTCAGGGTTACACCCGTGTCACCCTCGCACCCAAATCGGGCCCGCGCCGCGCGCAATTTGCCGTCAATCCCCTTTACATCGGGGCCCACGATAGCCATAGGCAAGGCATGATCAGCCGGCTTGTCCTTACTCTGCGACTTATCCGCCCTTGGGCGTGAGCTGAAGCGTCGGCACGGTTCCGGCGCGCACAGCGCCCAAGGGACCGAGAACGCCGCAAACGTCGCACCAAGCCATTCGAGTTTCGATCATGTCCATGTTGAAAGACCCCTCGGTCAAGTATCGCCCCTTCCCGCAGGTTCCGCTGCCCGATCGGCAGTGGCCGAGCCGCACCATCACCAAGGCCCCGCGCTGGCTGTCGACCGACCTGCGCGACGGGAACCAGTCGCTCATCGACCCGATGGGCGCGGAAAAGAAGAACCGCTTCTTCGACCTGCTGGTCAAGGTCGGCCTCAAGGAAATCGAGATCGGCTTCCCAGCCGCTGGGGCGACCGAGTTCGACTTCATCCGCGCCCTCGTCGATTCCGGGCGCATCCCGGAAGACGTGCTGGTCCAGGTCCTCACGCAATCGCGTGACGACCTGATCAAGACCTCGTTCGAGAGCCTGGCCGGCGTCCATGCCGCCATCGTCCATGTCTACAACGCCGTCTCGCCGCTGTGGCGCCAGGTGGTGTTCGGGATGGAGCGTTCGCAGATCAAGGACATCGCGATCAACGGCGCCAAGCAACTGCGCGACAATGCCGCCCGCTTCCCGCAGACCAAGTGGCACTTCGAATATTCGCCCGAGACCTTCTCGACCGCCGAACTCGATTTCAGCCTGGAATGCTGCGAGGCGGTGATGGACGTGCTGCGCCCCACGCCCGAACATCCGATCATCCTCAACCTGCCGGCCACGGTCGAGGCGGCAACGCCCAACGTCTACGCCGACCAGATCGAGTATTTCTGCCGCAACCTGCCGAACCGCGACAGCGCGGTGATCAGCCTGCACACCCATAACGATCGCGGCACCGGCGTTGCCGCCGCGGAACTGGGCCTGATGGCCGGCGCGGACCGGGTCGAGGGCTGCCTGTTCGGCAATGGCGAGCGTACCGGCAACTGCTGCCTGGTGACGGTCGGCCTCAACCTCTACACGCAGGGCGTCGATCCCGAGCTGGACTTCTCGGACATCGACGAGGTGATCCAGACGGTCGAATACTGCAACCAGCTGCCGGTCCACCCGCGCCACCCCTACGGCGGGGATCTGGTCTTCACCGCCTTTTCCGGCAGTCATCAGGACGCGATCAAGAAGGGCTTCGCCGCGCAGGAACAGCGCAACGACCCGCTCTGGGCCGTCCCCTACCTGCCGATCGACCCGGCCGATCTGGGCCGCAGCTACGAGGCCGTGATCCGGGTCAATTCGCAGTCGGGCAAGGGCGGTTTCGCCTGGGTGATCGAGCAGGACCAGGGCCTCAAGCTGCCCAAGCGGATGCAGGCCCACTTCTCGCGTCACGTGCAGGAACTCGCCGACCAGCTGGGCCGCGAACTGCACGCGGGCGACATCTGGGACGTGTTCCGCAAGGTCTACCGCCTCGACGAACCGCAGCACTTCCAGCTGCTCGACTACCACGAGATGCGCAGCCCCGACGGCAGCCGCATCTTCGCCGGCAAGATCGGCGTGGGCGGCAAGGCGCAGAGCGTTTCGGGCCGGGGTAATGGCCTGATCTCCTCGATCGTCGCCACGCTCAAGGAAAGCTTCGACGTCGCTCTGGAAGTCCGCGACTATTCCGAGCACGCCCTCGGCAAGGGCTCCGACGCGCGCGCCGCCGCCTATGTCGAATGCGTTACCGCCGATGGCCGCACGGTCTGGGGCGTGGGCATCGATGAGGACGTGGCGACCGCCAGCGTCCGCGCCGTGTTGAGCGCCGCCAACGCCGCTTCGCTTTAGTGAAACCAAAACAGGGGCCGCCCCGCGCGGCCCCTGCTGCCTTACGCAATTCCGCCACTTTCCTACATCGCGCCGCTCCGTCATCCTCCGCTCCGGGCAACATGGAGGCAGGCATGACAGACCGCACGATTTCCCGGCGCACGGCGTTTAAGGGCGCGGCCGCCGCCGCGGCCGGACTACCCCTCATCGCCCGCGCCGGCAGCGCCATGGCCCTGCCCGCCCCGGCCGACACGGCAGCGGGCATGATCGCCTCCCTGCATGACAGGATCTACATCAACGCCAACGAAAACCCCCACGGCCCCTGCCTTGCCGCCACCAAGGCGCTGGCCGCCCTGCCCACCCTGTCCGGCCGCTACGGCATGTCCTTCGGAGACAGGATCGCCGCGCTGTTCGCCGCGCAGAACGGGCTGAAGCCCGAAAACGTCGTCGCCCACCCCGGCTCCTACGTTCCCCTGCGCGCCGCCTGCCTCGCCTTTTCCAGCACCGAAAAGCCGATCGCCTATGCCGAACCCACTTTCGACTCCGGCTTTCGCGGTGCCGACGGCAAGCCGCTGACCGCCGCGATTACCTTGCCGGTCGGCCCCGACCATTCCCCTGACGTCAAGGCCCTGCTTGCCGCCGCGCCCACCGCCGGGGTCTATTACCTGTGCAACCCCAACAACCCCACCGGCACCGTCACCAGCCGCGAGGACATTCTCTGGCTGCTGGCCAACAAGCCCAAGGGTTCGATCCTCCTCGTCGATGAAGCCTATATCCACTACAGCACGGCCAGATCCTGCGTCGATCTCGTGGCGCAAGGCGCGGACGTGCTGGTCCTGCGCACCTTCTCCAAGATCTACGGCCTCGCGGGCCTTCGCATCGGCTTCGTCTGCGGCCGCCCCACCTGCTCGCCCCGCTTGACCGCTTTGCCAACAACATCGTGCCGATGCCCGCCGCCGTCGCAGCCGAAGCCAGCCTGCTCGATCCCACCGTCGTCGCCACCCGCAAGGCCGAGGCCGACCGGATCAAGGACGGGCTCTACCGCTGGTTCGACGCCCGCCAGATCAAGCACGTCAAGTCGCAGGGCAATTTCATGATGGTCCACGTCGGCCGCCCCGGCGGAGAGGTGCAGAAGGCGATGGAGGCCCACAGCGTGGTCATTTCCGGCCCGCGCAAGCACATGGCCGACTGGGTCCGCATCTCGATTGGCACTGTCGCCGAGATGGAGGCCTTCAAGACCGCCTTCGCCAAGGTGCTCGGCAAGGCCTGAAGGCTGAAGGATCAAGCCGCGAGGGCAGTCTCGCTCCACAGCAGTTCGGCCATGGCGTCGAGGTCGTCGAACGCCGGCGCGGCAACTGCCGGATCGCGCCGATTGAGCACCATCGCCGAACCCGCGGGATCGAGCAGTCGCCGCCGCAGCGCCCCTTGCAGCAGCCCAAGCCGGAACAGCGCATCGTCCAGCGCCCGCTCGGCATCGCGCAGCCGATCTCGCGACCAGCGCGTCTCGATCGCGCCGACCCGCTGGATCACCAGTTCATTGTAGCTGCGATGCGGCCCGCGATGCATCGGCAGTCCCATTAACCGCGCAGCATCCTCGCGCGCCGGCAGCAGCAGGCCATTGCGGCGAAAGTCGTCGAACCCGATCCGGACGCGGCCAATACCGTCGAAAAATGGCCGGAAACAGCTGGCTCCGACCAGCTGGAAAGGCAGCAGATGATGCCGCTGCAGGCCCGCGTCATAGCCGATGGCCCCGCGCTGATTGACCGCCCGAAACGACAGCGCGGCGCGGATCGGGACTGCTTGCCCCGCTCCGCCGACAGCGGCCGCGCGGCGGCGGCCCGCCCCGCTCAGGTCTCCGCTTCGCCAGCCCTCCGGATCCGGAGTACATTTCCGTTCGCCATCAACTCGCAATTCAGCGACGCCCCCCCGGGTCCTTCAACGGAACCGGGTGAGTAGGGACCATTCTCAACCAAATCGTGAATCACCCGCAGCGCGAACTTCGCCGTATCAGCCGGGGATTCGCCGATCAGCGGATCGATCTGCATCTCCTGCCCGATGAAGAACGTCAGCCCGTCCGTGCCGACCGTCCCGTCCTTGCCGCGCACCAGCGCAGTCATGCCAAGACCGGGAAAGGCCCCGCCCTTCAGCCATGCCGAAACGACCCGCCGGTAATAGTCCGGGGCCATCACGGTGCGCGCCGGCTCCCAGCCGATGGCGGCAAGGCCCGGCAAGCCGGCCAGTTCGCAACCCAGTGCAGATAGCGCGCGGACGACCGGCAACAATGTCGCCCCGGCGCTGAGGTGGGGGCCCGGCCGCACGGTCAGCGCTTCGTAGCCACGGGTCTCGTCCAGAGGGAGAGCAAAGGCATGGAGCGGCCGCGCGGTATCGGCCGGAATGCCCGGCGCCAGCCCCTGGATGTCGAAGGTCAGGCCCAGCGCGAGCAGTTCCAGCCAGTAGGGATGTTCGGTCGGCCGATGGCTGATCGAAAAACCCACGGTTTCGCCTGCCGCCGCGGCAAGCGCGGCTATGGCATCGGCATCCGGCCGGGTGCCACGCGCAAACAGTAAGGAAATGCCCGCCTGGCGTCGCCCGGCGCTATCGTCCACCATCATGGCGATCCCGTCGCCTATTCGATCCATGAAACGACCAATGGCATAATTTCCCTCTCCGTCGAGCCCCCCTTCGGCAACCCGTGCCGTTTTGGCGCATTCGCGTCAAAAAAAGTTCCGAACCCAACCTTGCTGGCATGAATTGGCCCCGTTTTGGCGCAGCAGTCGGGCAAGCCGGTGGCGAGGGCTTCGCGGCAAGGTTGCGTCTCGGCTCGGACAACGATGCCGGCCACCGCCAGTTCCCTGCTGTCCCCGGTCCGGCTGTGCCACACGATCGCGACCATGCGCGCCCCCCGTTTTCGCCATGCAATCGACGGGTTTACCGGCGAAAAGTCAAGCCGAACGGTCGTTTGCTCCACACAGTTCACCGCTTTCGCCGCCCCCGCTCTTCCGGCGGGGGCCGCGATCGGATAGCGCTGGAATCATGGCTTCTCTGCCCCTGACTTTATCCGCAAGCGCACGCTCGCTCAGCGGCCGACAATGGCGCTGGCGCGGCGGAAACATGGACTTGGCCGATCCGGGTCTCGACGGCGCAAGTCTGACCGACGACCTCGTCACCCAGCTCCTGCTCGCCCGCGGCGTCGAGCGAGCCGACCTAGAGCGGCACCGCAATCCCAGCCTGCGGACATTCCTTCCCGATCCGTCCTGCTTCCGCGACATGGACACGGCAGCCGAGCGGATCGCACAAGCCGTCATCGGCTTGGAGGCGGTTACTGTCTATGGCGACTACGACGTCGACGGGGCAACTAGCGCGGCCCTGCTGATCCGCCTTATGCGCAGCCTTGGCCTCGAAGCGGCTTACTACATTCCCGATCGCCTGCTCGAAGGCTACGGCCCCTCGGGCGAGGCACTCGTACGCCTCGCCGAGGGTGGATCGAGCCTGATCGTCACTGTCGATTGCGGCGCCATGGCGCACGAGGCCTTGGCCACGGCCAGCACCGCGGGCGTCGACGTGATCGTGGTCGATCATCACAAATGCGCGGCCGACCTGCCCGTGGCCCATGCCCTGGTCAATCCCAACCGCCTGGACGAGAGCGAGGCCGCCGCCGCTCATGGCCATCTCGCCGCTGTCGGCGTCGCCTTCCTGCTCGCGATCGCGGTGGTTCGCTGCCTGCGCGCCCGCGGCTATTTCGCCGAGCGCAAGGAGCCGGACCTGTTCGCCCTGCTCGACCTCGTCGCCCTCGGCACCGTGGCCGACGTCGCCGCCCTGCACGGCCTCAACCGCGCACTGGTTGCGCAGGGGCTGAAAGTCATGGCCCGGCGAGAAGGGATCGGCATGGCCGCCCTGATCGACGCGAGCCGCCTTAACCGCGCTCCCACCTGCAGCGATCTCGGCTTCGCCCTTGGGCCGCGGATCAACGCCGGAGGCCGCGTCGGCGAATCTACCTTGGGCGTGCGCCTGCTGACCACCGACGACCCGGACGAGGCCCGCGCCATCGCCGCGCAGCTATCCCTGCTTAACGACGAACGCCGCACGATTGAACAGGCCGTGCAGGAAGCGGCCGAGGCTCAGCTCGGTCGTCAGCACAACCGCTCCGTAATCGTCGTCGCGGGCAGCGACTGGCACCCTGGCGTGATCGGAATCGTGGCCGGGCGAATCAAGGAAAAGACCGGCAAGCCCACGCTCGTCATCGCGCTCGATGCCGACGAGGATGGTAAGGGCAAGGGGTCGGGCCGCTCGATCTCCGGCGTCGATCTCGGCGCCGCGATCATCGCCGCGCGCGAGGCCGGGCTACTGGTCGCGGGCGGCGGTCACGCCATGGCCGCGGGCCTGACCATCGCGTCCGACAAGCTGGACCTGCTGGCCGACTGGCTAGACCAGCGCCTCGCCGCCGACGTGTCCGCGGCGATGACGAATCAGGCCATGCTGCTCGACATCAGTGTGGCCCCGCGCGGCCTTTCGCCAGACCTTGTCGAAACGATGGAAAGCGCCGGACCGTTTGGCGTGGGTTGGCCCGCACCGCGCGTCGCGGTCGGCCCGGTGCGGCTGGTCAAGGCCGACATTGTCGGCAACGATCATGTTCGCCTTATCGTACGCGGCGACGATGGCTCCAGTTTCAAGGCCATTGCCTTCCGCGCAGCCCAGACCGACCTCGGCCAGGTCCTCCTTCACGGCGCCCGCGACCGCCGGCTCTGGCTGGCCGGACGGGCGAAGATCGACGATTGGGCCAGCCGTCCCCAAGCCGAACTGCACGTCGAAGATGCCGCTTTCGCAGATTGATCGAAAAGAACGTGCAAGAGGGGGTTGACCCCCGCCGCGCTGCCCCGTAAAGGCCCGGCCTCGCCACGGCGCAAGCCGAGACGGCCCCTTCGTCTAGCGGTTAGGACGCGGCCCTTTCACGGCTGAAACACGGGTTCGATTCCCGTAGGGGTCACCAACTTTCTGTCCCGGACGGTTTCATACCGTCTCTGAATCGACAGAAACTGGCGACTGAATTGTCACCACCTTTGCGAGCAGCGGATCATGTCGTTTGGCATATCGCGCCGACGTCGGTCCCGCCCGCGCGACTGCTGTGGCAGTAGGGGCTCGACCGGCGCGAAACAGTCGCGCCTCATGCTCCGCATGTCTATCAGGTCCCTCGTGCTCCGCACGTCCATTTGGTCGATGAATGAACGGCGGCGAGCTCTGAACGCGGGCCATCGGAGCAGCGCGAACCATCAATCCATGCGGACCGGCCCCAGCGCATCGATAATGCGGCATTGCGCCACCGTCCCGCCGTCGCAGGAATCGATTACCCCCTTCAGCTCTCGCCGGAGCGCCTGCAGATCCGCAATCTTCCGATCCACTTCCTGCAAGTGCTCTTTCGCAATCCGGTCGATGCCCGCGCAGTCGCAGCTACGGTCGTCGGAAAGACCGAGAAGCGCGCGCACCTGATCCAGCGAAAAGCCGAGGTCGCGGGCTCGGCGAATGAAGGACAGCCTGCCCAGTTCAGCCTGGCCATAGTCCCGATAGTTGTTCGTCTTTCGCGCGGGCCTGGGCAGCAGCCCGATCCGCTCATAATAGCGGATCGTCTCGATCTTGGTGTTGGTAGCTTTGCCCATTTCGCCGATCGTCAACACCATGCCCTTGACCCTGTAGTTGCTACAGGGACCATATAGGTTGTCATCGACGCGACGAGGAGATGGCACATGGCAGACACGTGCTGCGGCGGATCACCGGACCGCATCCACACGGCAGATGATCGGGTCTGGCGAAAGGTGCTGTGGATCGCGCTCGCTATAAACGCCGGGATGTTCGGCGTTGAAATGGTCGCAGGCGTCACCGACGGATCGGCCGCGCTCAAGGCCGACTCGCTCGACTTCCTCGGCGATGGCGCGAACTATGCGATCAGCCTTGGCGTGGCGGGACTTGCCCTCCGATGGCGCGCCCGAGCGGCTCTGGTCAAGGGGATGTCGCTGCTCCTTCTCGGCCTCTGGGTCATCGCGAGCACAGCCTGGATGGCGGCCCGCGGCGCCTTGCCGACTGCGGAGACAATGGGCGTCATCGGCGTCCTGGCTCTCGCTGCCAACCTGATCTGCGCCGCAATCCTTTGGCGGTATCGCGAAGGTGATGCGAACCGTCAGTCCGTCTGGATCTGCTCGCGTAACGACGCGATCGGGAACATCGCTGTGGTCGCGGCCGCGCTTGGCGTCTTCGGAACGGGCACGGCATGGCCGGACATCGCCGTCGCGGCGGGTCTGGCAGGGCTCGGCGTGTCGGGCGGATCGCGGATCATTGCCCGGGCGAGGCAGGAGTTGACGATGCCGGGTAGAAATCCCCTCACCCCCCGCCGAACCGGAACCGCACCCCCCCATTGAGCACGAATCCGTCTGTTGGCGCCCAGGCATCGACCGTCCACGCACCCGTCGGCGCGCGGCTGCGCAGGAGCAGGGGATCATAGCTGGTCTGGCGCACGTTCAGGAGGTTCTCGGCATTCAGGAACAGGCTGACCTTGCCCAGCACCAGTTCACCCATCGCGCCGAGTTGGACATAGGGGCGGCTGCGGGTTCGATAGGGATTATCGTCGAGCGACTGATGGCCCGTGTAATAAGCCTCGACGCCAATGCGCCCGCGACCATGCTTTTCCCACATGGCGACCAGACCCGCGCTGTCGCGCGGCGTGAGCGGCACGGTTCGACGACCGGGGCCGTCCGGATCGGGTTCGCTCGCCTCGACATGGACATAGCTGCCGGTCAACGTCACCGCGTCCCAGCGATAGCGCAGCAGCACCTCGGCGCCGCGCGTGCGCGTCAGCCCCGCGGCATTGATGAGCGTCACGTGCCCGGCATCGACCGCCCGAAGCTGGACGGCGTTGTTGATGGCAGACGCGAACAGGCTGACACTGGCCTCGATCGGCCCTTGGGCAAAGCCGAAGTCGATCGAGGCGCTGTCCACCACTTCCGCCTTCAGCTTCGCATAGGGGAGCAGCCGGGACAGGCCATTGGCCTCGACCTCCTCGACGAAAGGGGTCGGCGCGTAGAAGCCGCGTCCGAGCGATGCACGGATCGTCCAGGGGCCAGGCTTGTAGAGCGCGGACAGGCGCGGACTGAAGCGCGAGCCATAGTAGCTGTGGCCATCCCACCGCGCGCTGCCCGCGAGGGTCAATGCGTCAGCCAGCTTCTGCTCGCCCTGCACGAAGAGCGAGGGCACGGTGTAGCTGTAGTCAAAAATGGGAAAGGCTGCGGAGCGATAGTCGTCCGCCTGGATGGCGGCGCCAACCAGCCATGTGGCCGCGCCCGCCTCGCCACCGATTGAAGCCTCGGCCAAGCCGGTGCGGTGGCGGTCGTTTTCGATCAGGGCGGCAAAGCGATGGCAATGTGACTGGGTAACGCCCGACGCCCGCAGGTAGAGCGCGCCGACACTTTCGAGCGGCACTTGAGCGGTCAGGCCAATATCATAGCGCCGGCTGCGCTGTGCCTGCACGAAGGGCTGGCCGTCTGGCGCCGCTGCCCCCGGTAAGGTGCCGCCTTCGCGCTCCTCGGTCATTGCTCCGAAGGTCAGGAGGGCCTTGGTCCCGCCCGCGCCGTTCCAGAAAAGCCGCGGACGAACGGTCCACCGTTCGACGCCCGACATATCGGCCCAGTCATCCCCGTTGATGTCCTGATGGGTCTGCCGGTCATAGCCCACCGTGACCGAGGCACCGAGACCCTCGCTGATCGGCGAGGCCGCATAGGCCGTGACATCCTGCCCGTTCCGGCTGGTCGCATTGAACAGCAATTCGCCCTGGGCCGTACTCGCCGGACGACGGGACACGAGATTGATGACACCGCCGAGCGCCGATGGACCGTAGAGCGCGGACGCGGCGCCCTTTATGATCTCCACCTGTCCGAGATCGGTCGGTGGAATCTGAAGCAAGCCAATGGACGGCGTTTGCCCGCCATAGAGCGGCAGGCCATCGGCCAGAATCTGGGTGTAGCGGCCTTTGAGGCCCTGAATGCGAACATTGGCCGCGCCCAAGGCTGGAGAGGTGGTCTGCACCCGAACACCGGGAGTTTCGCTCACCAGCATGGCAATGTTGCCGGGGCGCATCAGGAGCTTCTCCTCGATCTCCTCCCGGTTCACCACGTCAACGCGGATCGGCTCGTCCTGCACACGGCGCCCGGTCCGCGTGGCCTCGACGAGGATCTCCTCCCCGCCCTCCTCTTCGGCTTGCTCGTCCGCTTGCGCGTGAACGGATACCGGCAACGCCGAAGCCAGCAGCAACGGGAAAATGACACGATGGACCGCGCCGTGCGTTCGAATTGCAGACTTCAATGCCAACCCCTGTTCGCAGATTTTCGGATCACAGGGCGGCGCCTGTAGAACCTGTAGCAACTACAGGGTCAAGGCGAATTCGGGCGCCTTCGGATCAAGCCGCGCAACCTTTGAGCGAAGCGCGGTCACGGCGGATTATTATTAATTGCTTATGCCGCACCGCCAAACCTCACATGGAACCCTAATCGCGACTTCTGTCAGAACGTCCTCAGGCAATGGTGCCGAGGAGACGACAAATGCGTGCCGCGATCCGCCGGCTGCAGGAAGGCAAGCGTTGGTGGGCCGCCGAGGTGGTTTTCCGCCTGCTCGCTGCGGTATTCCTTCGCCTGTCGTTCCTGTGCTTCCGCGATCTCGGACGCTCGGTCGAACTGCCTTTGGCGCATCAGGCAAGCGCAGCCGAATTTGCCCTCTCTGCGGGTGGCGTCGTGCTCGGCTGGGCGGCGCTGGCCTGCCTGCTCGCAGGTCCGGGCCTGTTCCGCCTCGTCCCTTATCCCCGCCGGCGGCTGTTCTGATGGAGAACGCGATGCCTCCCGATCTGACTGGCTCGCCATGCTTGGCGGGTTGTTTCTCCTGACACTTGCGTTCGCGCGCCTGTGCGACGCGGCCTGAGGAGATGACCATGCCCCCTTCGCTTGTCCTTGCCGGGGTCACCGCGTTCGGCCTGCTCGGCTACCTCGTAACCGCGTTGCTGCGGCGCGAAAGGTTCTGAGGAGCATACCACGACTGTTTCCGGTTGGGCCCTGATGCTCGTCTTTGTCACCCTCACCGCCGGGCAGTGGGTATGCCGGCGAGAGCGCATCAGCCAGATGCTCGCCCTGACGCTGCACAACTTCCTCTCCGCCGCGACCGGCATTGCCGCGGCTTTCGCCCTGTTTCGTGGTTTCGCCCGGCCGATCCGGCGCGCCGGTCACTCTCCATCATTCTCGATCATGTGCATGTCCTCGTCGGACAGGCCGAAATGATGGCCGACCTCGTGGACGATCACGTGCGTGACCAGATCTTCGAGCGAGACGCCCTGCCTGCGCCATTCATCGAGCAGCGGACGCCTGAACAATGAGATCACGCTGGGCAGATCGCCGGTCGACCAGATCGACCGCTGACCGAACGGCAGCCCGTGGTACAGCCCCAGCAGGGCCCACGGGTTGGACAGGCCCACGGCGCGCAACATCTCGCTGTCGGCAAAATCCTGCACGCGGAACACCACGTCCTCCAGATGAGCGCGAAACTTCGCGGGCAGCTGGTCGACGGCCTTGCGCGCCAAACGCTCAATGGCAGCTGCGTCGGATGTATGGGCGATCCTGTCGGTCATGAGGGTAATATGGGCCGGTCTCGGGAAATTGAAATGTGGCCGAGCTTGCGGCGATCACTCGCGCAGCGCCATGGTTTGCAGCAATTTGGCCAGTTCCATCGGGAACGGGAAGACGATCGTCGAATTCTTGTCGCCCGCAATGAAGTTGAGCGTACCGAGATAGCGCAGCTGCATGGCTTCCGGCCGCTGACCGAGGATGGTCGCGGCTTCGAGCAGCTTCTGCGCTGCCTGCTGCTCGCCTTCCGCATTGATCACCTTCGCGCGCCGTTCGCGCTCGGCTTCGGCCTGGCGCGCGATCGCCCGGATCATCGTCTCAGTGATATCGACCTGCTTGATCTCGACATTGCCGACCTTGATCCCCCAGGCCGCGGTGTGGGCGTCCAGGATCTCCTGAATGTCGCTGTTGAGCCGGTCGCGTTCTGCCAGCATCTCGTCGAGTTCGTGCTTGCCGAGCACCGAGCGCAGCGTGGTCTGGGCAAGCTGGCTAGTGGCGTTGAGGAAATCCTCGACCTGGATGATGGCCTTTTCGGGATCGATGATGCGGAAATAGATCACCGCGTTGACGCGCACCGAGACATTGTCGTGCGAGATCACGTCCTGCGGCGGAACGTCGAGCACCGTGGTGCGCAGGTCGGTGCGGACCATCTGCTGCACGAAGGGCACGAGCAGGATCAGCCCCGGCCCCTTGACGCCGGTGAACCGCCCGAGCGTGAACACTACGCCGCGCTGGTATTCGCGCAGGATCCGGATCGCGGCTGACAGAAACACCAGCAGCAGGATCGCGACGGGAGCGTAAAACGCGAGGTTCGGGAGCATTCAATCCTCCTTGGCCGCAAGGTCCTCGATGTGGACGGTCAGACCCTTTAGGCCGGCGACGCGGACAGGCTGTCCCCGGGTGAATTGACGCCCGCCCCATGCCGCCCAGCGCTCGCCGTGAACGAAGACGTGGCCCTTGCCGTCCGCCCAGTCCTGGACGGTTCCGCGCGCGCCGATCATCTCCTCGCGCCCGCTCACCACTTTGCGTCCGCGCGCCGCCAGCGCGGTGCGGACAAGCAGCATGACGAATCCGGCGCTCGCCAACGTGATGCCGCCGATCAGCGACCAGGAAATGCGGAATTCGGGCGTGTCGGCATCGATCAGGATCGTGGCGCCCAGTGCAAACGAGATCACGCCGCCGAGGCCAAGTATGCCGTGCGAGGACAGGAATGCCTCGCCCACCAGCATGCCCGTGCCGAGCAGGATCAGCGCCACCCCCGCATAGTTCACCGGCAACATGGCGAAAGCGTACAACCCGGTGAACAGACAGATCGCGCCGAGCGTGCCGGGCAGGAAGGCGCCGGGGTTCATGAATTCGAAGATCAGGCCGTAGATGCCCAGCATCATCAGCAACATCGCGACATTGGGATCGGTGATCGCCCCGAGCATCCGCGTGCGCCAATCGGGCGCGGCATGGATGAGCGCGAGGTGCGCGGTTTCAAGCGTCACGCTCCTGCCGGCCACGGTGACGACACGCCCCTGCATCTGCACGAGCAGGTCGCGCAGGTCACGTGCCTCGACGTCGATGACGTGCTCCCTGAGCGCAGCCGACGCCGACAGGCTAGCGGCCTCGCGCACCGCCTTCTCGGCCCAATCTGCATTGCGACCGCGCAGCTCGGCGACCGAGCGGATGAAGGCGACGGCATCGTTCGTCGCCTTGAGTTCCAGATGGCTTGCTTGCTTCTTAGGGGCATTGTTGTCCGGAGTGCCCGAGAACCCGCCGACCGCGACCGGCGTCGCCGCACCGGTATTGGTGCCCGGGGCCATCGCGGCAATGTGGCTGGCATAGAGAATGAACGTCCCCGCACTGGCCGCCCGGGCGCCGCTGGGGCCAACCCAGGCCGCGACCGGGACAGGCGAAGCGAGTATCGCGCGGATGATCTGACGCATCGAACTGTCGAGCCCGCCCGGCGTGTCCATCTGCAGGATGACGAGCGGCGCCTGCCGCCGGGCTGCAGATTCCAGCCCCCGCACCACATAGTCTGCCGTGGCCGGGCCGACCGCGCCTTCCAGATGCAGCACGATGGCCACGCGGCCGGCATCCATATCACGCCCGGCGGGCGTCGATGGCACCGGCGCCAGCAGGAAGCCTGCAACGACCAGCGCTGCGACCAGCCGGTAGAGCCGGACAGCTTGCAGGAGACCGTGCCTGAAACGCATTGCCTGCCAACCCATGAACGGGCCGGACTCGCTCGATCGCGCCATCGAAGAGCACCGTGGCCCTCAATTCGCTTGGGCCGTATCCATAGCACAAATCGGGGGCGGCATCAGCAAAATCCCGCCGCGCAGCCGGGCGAGCCTCGCCAAGAGACACTCCGGGAGCGGATCCATAGCCCCTGTCCTATGGTCCGGCCAAATTCCGATATTTGACTCGGCCATGCCGGTCATCGACATCCCCAGGCAACGATAAGGGAGGGAATGCATGGTCGTCAGAATGAGCCGCCGGGTCTTCGTCAGTTCGGCCACCGCATGCTCGGCAAGCCTGTTCGCAAAGCCAGCAGCTGCCTGGAACCAGCAGCCAGTGCTGGCCCGCGTCATTCTGGACAATGATTTCGCAGGCGATCCGGACGGTCTGTTCCAGCTCGCGCATCATGTCCTGTGCCGGTCCGTCAAAATTCCGCTGATCATCGGGTCGCATCTTCCTGCCCGCTTCGGCAGCGGGCATGATGCGCTGGATTCTGCGGCGCGGGCCCGCGAACTGCTTGCGGTCATGAAGCTCGAGGGTGCCTACAATCCCATCGCGGGATCGGAAGCGCCGATGCTCTCGCGTGGCTCATGGACGCCCGGCGCAGCCTCGGCCGCGATCGTGCGCGAAGCCATGCGCGATGACGCGAAGGAACCGCTCATCTACGCGTCCGGCGCGGGCCTGACGGATCTGGCCCTGGCCTGGCTGACAGATCCGCGCATCGGGCGGCGGATCAAATTGATCTGGATCGGGGGCAACAGCCACCCCGGCCTTGGCAATCCGGGCACCAAGGCTGGTGGGCCCGAGTTCAATTTTTCGATCGACCCTGTTGCCGCACAGGTCATCTTCAACGAGTCCGACATCGAAATCTGGCAAGTTCCGTCCGACGCCTACACCCAGATGCTGTTCACAACCGCCGAACTGGAGGAGCTGGGCGCGGCCAGCCCCTTGGGCGCCTGGCTGAAAGCCAAGGTGGATGCGGTGCCGGAGATGTTTGCCAAGATCCCGGGCGTGCCGCCCGTGGCACTCACCGACGCTTACGTGCTGGGCGACAGCCCGCTGGTAACCTTGTCGGCGCTGGTACCGCCCATGCAGCCCGATCCCACTTCCAGTCGCTACAAATTGCTGCCCACGCCGCACCTGCTGGACGACGGTACTTACCTGGAGCAACCGGGCGGCCGCCCCATGCGGGTTTACACGGAGCTTGATGCAAACCTGACATTCCGGGACATGCTGGCACGCTTCAGGCTTCACGGCATGGCCCGCCACCGCCCCGCGTGAATTTCACCGCCAGCTTCGGAGAAGCGGCCATCCGGGGAGTTCCGTTCTAGGCGTCCGGCTTTCGCGCGAACCAGAGACTGTGCATGTCCGTTTCGCTGCCGGCATAGGCCGGCACGACAACCTCATCGACATCGAAGCCGACCTCGGCCAGTTCCTTGCCGAAACATGCATCGGGATAGGCCGACCATATGGCCAGCAGGCCGCCGGGCCGCAGCGCGGCAGAGGCGGAACGCAGCCCAGATCGGCTGTAAAGACGGTCGTTGGCAAGCTGCACGAAGGCGTCAGGCCCGTTATCCACGTCGAGAAGGATCGCATCAAACAGCTCGTCGGCGGCGATGATCAGGTCGTGGACATCGGTCATGGCCACCGAGACGCGGGGATCCGCAATGCTTTCGCCGAAGATGTGGGCAAGCGGGCCTTGCGCCCAGGCCAGCACCTCGGGGACGAGTTCGGCGACCACGATCCCCGCATCGCTGCCCCAGGCCTTTAGTGCCGCCCGCAGCGTGAAGCCCATTCCCAAACCACCGATCAGCACGCTGCCGCCGCGATCTGCAAGACGCTCGGCCGCCATCGTCGCAAGCGCTTCTTCCGACACGTGATCCGTGCTGCCCATCAGCTCCTCGTCCCCGAGCTGGATGGAGAAATCGTCACCACACCGGAAAAGCTGCAGCTTCTCGCCGCTGGGCAGCAGCGCGGTGCTGACGAGATGGATGTCTTCATCGGCCTCGTCCAAGCCCGGCAGGGTTGCAGGCACGAGTTGTGAGGCGTGTTCGCCCGGGCTTGCGTACGACAACGTACATTGTCCTTGATCGGGATCGCAGCCGCAGGTGTACTTGAAGCGGAATGTGACCTGTGGTGGGAAGGCGCGAAAGCCATCGGCGGTCACGAGCGAAGCTACGGGTTAAGCCCCCGCACTGCAATTGCAAGTCCCACGTAACGGCCGCCGGGGCATGCTGCCGAGTGGGAGGAGCGGTGTTGCGCTCGGCATTTGTCTCCTGCGCCACTATGATCGGCGCATGATACAGATTCTGATCGATGCCGACGCCTGCCCGGTGAAAGATGAAACCTACAAGGTCGCCGCGCGCCACAACATATCCGTCGTGGTCATCAGCAACAGCCCGATCCGGGTCCCGCGCGATCCGCTGGTATCACGCAAGATCGTCAGCGATGCATTTGATGCGGCCGACGACTGGATCGTCGAGCATGCCACCTCCAGCACGGTTGTCGTCACAGCCGACATCCTGCTGGCAAAGCGTTGCCTCGACTTGGGTGCGACGGTCGTTGCCCCGACCGGCAAGCCCTTTACCAGCTCATCCATCGGAAGCGCCATCGCCGTGCGGGCGATCATGTCCGACCTGCGGGCGGGTGGCGAAATCGTTGGCGGGCCGCCGCCATTCAGCAATGCCGATCGCTCGCGTTTTCTCTCTGCCATGGATGAAGCATTGGTGAGACTGCGGCGGCAAGCCGCGAATCAGATCCCATCGCCTTGATCCGTCATGGCCGTTTTCCTGCGAAAAGGGGCGGCAGGCGCCTGGCCAAGACCGCACCGCATATCCGGCCATCCCCGATGGCGGCCGCGAAACGGGAGAACCTTGCCAATGCGAAGCATGATGGGCTGAGCGGCAACCGGGATATTTCCGCCATCCGTTTGCCCCGCGCTCGCCAGTTTCTTTTGTGTGTCTCGAATTATCTCGATTTCGCCTTTTCCCCCCTTCCCATTACCCCCTTCGTCAGCTAACAGCGCCGCCGGACAGCTGCTCCCGGGGCCGCGATTTTCATTTTGCGGTTCAGGGTAGTTCATACTGGCCAAGCTACTTGATGATATTCCTGATGGTATCGGGAAGATCATAGTGGCCCCTTCGTCTAGCGGTCAGGACGCGGCCCTCTCACGGCTGAAACACGGGTTCGATTCCCGTAGGGGTCACCAACAAAATCAACCATATAGCGCGTTTACTGGCTCTGGTTTCGGGCCGATTGAGCCAACCCGGAAACGCGCCTGCTCTAGCTAAACGTGGACAACGTCCCTGCCGCCCATCGGAACATGGGAATGCTGAGCGAAGCTGTCTTGCCGAACGCGCTGCCGATTGACGTCCTTGTCGCAAGAAACCCATATTCCACCGGCTTGAAGCGCGCTCACCCGTCCTTCGCCAAGCAGCATGACCAGCAGACGCCCCTTGCCGTTCATGCGCATGGGCCATTCGTTTCAAAGGCCCAAATGGGCACATGCCTCCAAAAACCGGGCCTGCGCACGAAAGGCCCGCAACAGCTCATTCAACGTGGACGTGGGACCGCAATTTGCGCCTATCTTCATCAGAAGGCTGCTGCGGCCAGCATCGTATTCCAGCGTCTGCGTGAGCACATTGAAAGCTGCACGTCCGTCGGGTGCGATAAATCCCATCGACCCGCCGAAGGCACCTCGGGCATTTGGCTCAGTCGCGGCAATTACCTCCATCGCTGAAAGCTTGGGCAGGCCCACTGTGGATTGCGAAGGAAACATAGCACGGAGCAGGCCTATCCCGTCGCGCCCCGTTTCACTCCGGATGCTGACGACAGAACTCAGTTCGTGCGCCGTTGGGCGCGTAACGAGCGTAAGGCGACTACGTGGTGCAGAAGTGTCGTTGCCGGAAACTCGCTGCAGTTCGGCAAGGATTGAGGCAGCAACCGGCCGCGCCCGGGCTGATCGGCCGCTTCGGGCCAAGTCTTGACGTTGGGCCATGTCGTCGTCGAGCCGGGCAGCACGGCCCAACGTGTCGACAAACGTCTTGGTCCAAATCTCTCCGCCCTGCTGCGCGAACAACAGTTCCGATGAAAAAGAGGCGAAGCCCACGCCGCCTGTTGATACCATTCCTCCCCAGTCTGCCTTCCGGACGGAGCGGAGGCTTTCATAGATCAACCTCGGGTCGTTCCCCAGTCCGTCGAGCATCGCCTCCACCACCAACTGAACCTCGTCGCAAAGTCCGGCGCGGAGATGGCCCATGAGCGCGGTGAGCCGGCCGCGATCGTCGCGTGCCCTATGGCCGGGCCGGTGCAGGTAGCCACCCGTTGGTACCGGCGGCAGACCAACAGAGGGCAGCCGAACCGGTTGAGGCGCCCCGAACAGTCCGAACCAGAGCATCGGCGACCTGGAAGCAGTGCCAGTATTGCCCGGTGGACGGGGCACACTGTGCCCCAGCCCGCGGGCTGCATCATAGGTCAGGTATCCTGCCGCATAGGCACCCTCGCGCGTCGACTGGCGGACCCGATCGAGGGCCGGTGCCACCTCATCCGCGCTATGAGCAGTGATGATCGCGTGTGGCTCGCTGAAAAGCTGCGCCGTTGCACCCGAATTCCAGTCGTCCAGCAGGACAAACGGCTCGGAGATGCCTGGAAGGGACGCGCGGCCAGCATGGACCGGCGACCACAGGGCTGACCAGCCCTGGTCGCCTGCCATGGAATCCGCTGCGGTTGCCGCGTGGACCATCACCCTGCCCGCCGTTCCGTCGCCGGGAAAGCCGGGCGGCTCATCTCGGCCCCGTCGCCGAAGGCGAAACCACGGTTGTTGAAGATGGCCAGCAGCGAAAGTCCGGTCACTGTCCAGATCGCAGCGCCGAAGTCGGCGAAGGTGGGCACCGCGCGGCCACCAAGGCGCATGGAGATTCCCAGCGAAGTGGCCGCCGCGCAGATGCCAACCGACAGGGAGAGCTGTTGAAACGTAGCGTAGAAACTGGTCGCCCGACTCATTTGCTCCGGCTCTATGTCGGCATAGGCAATGGCGTTGAAAGCCGTGAACTGCAGCGAGACAAGGAAGCCACAGCAAAGCAGGAGCACGAAGATCGCCGGCATCGGCCAGGCATGGCGGATGAGCCCCGTCATCGCGTAGAACAGGGGGGAAGCCACGCCGACAACCATAAGGGTCGTGCGAAAGCCGACCCTGCGCAGGATCTTTGGCGCCACGCTTTTCATCGTGAAGGCGCCGAGCGCCGAGGCAAAGGTCACGGTCCCGCTGGCTGCGGCGGACAGGCCGAAGGTAAGTTGCAGCAGCATCGGCATAAGAAACGGCATGGCGCCCTGGGTGATGCGGGTCAGCGACCCCCCGATCAGCGAGCGGCGAAACGTGGAGATCCGCAGCAGGGAAAGGTCCAGCACGGGAGCATCGGCCCGCCTTGCGTGTCTCACGTAGGCGAACCCGGACAGGAGCCCCGCACCGATCAGCCCCGCACCGATCATCGGGTGAACCGAGCGCCCCGCCAGTTGGAGACCGAAGATGAGCGGCGCCAGCGTGAACCCGCACAGGATAAAGCCGGCGAGATCGAACGGGGCCGCCTCGGCTACGGCATGTTCGGCAATATACCGGCCCACCATGGCGATCCCGAACAGGCCCATCGGCAGGTTGATCCAGAATATCCAGCGCCAGTCGAGCCAGGTCACGATGGCCCCGCCCACCGGAGGCCCCAGGATCGGCCCCAGCATGGCCGGCATGGTCAACCAGGCGATGGCGGCAACCAGTTCATGTTTGCGAACGGTGCGCAACAGGACCAGCCGGCCAACCGGGACCATCAGTGCCCCGCCAACCCCCTGAACGACGCGAGCGACCACCAAACTCGTGAGCCCAGTTGCCATGCCGCAAAAAATGGACCCGGCAACGAACAGCGCGATGGCGGCCTGAAACGTGCGGCGCGCGCCGAAGCGATCCGCCAACGGGCCGGAAGCAGGAATGAACACTGCGAGGGCAAGAAGATATCCGGTAAGCGCGAGGCTGATCTGTGCCGGCGACACATGGAATTCCCGCGCCATGGTCGGAAGCACCGTAGCGAGAACCGTGGCATCAAGGTTCTGCATGAACAGCGCACAGGCAACGATCAGCGCGACGCGGCGAAAGCCGGAGGGAGCGTCGGCAGGCAACATGTTCTATGTTTCGCTTGTTCGGGGTTCCGGACCAGCAACAGCCAGGAGATTGCTGCTGGTCCGGTCCCGGTTATTCGGCCGGGGCGGTGTGCATCATCAGCGCCGCGCCTGAGCGGTCGGGCAGGAAGGCTGCCGCCAGGATGGCGAGGCAAAACGCGCTGAGGGTACAGGTTCCCATCGCCTCGTTCAGCGGCATGGTGGTGGCCAGCAGACCGACGGCAGTGGTCGAGACCGAGCCAATGCCGCGCCCGCCGGTGATGCAGAAGCCCACTCCCGTGCCGCGCACGTCGGTTGCAAAGAGTTCGGAGAACGTCGGCAGCATGGTTCCTGCGGTGGCCCCTTGCAGGGTGCCTTGCAGCAGGATCAAGAACAGGACAGCGGTCAGCGAAGGCTGCATGAACAGTAGAGCCACCACGACCGCCGCATGGCAAGGGACTAGGGTGAGGAAGGTCTGGCGGCGGCCGATGCGGTCACTGATGAAGCCGCCGATCAGCGGCCCGAGGATCAGACCGGTGACGCTGAGCGCAAGGTAGCCGGCGGTCTTCGTCACTTGCAGGTGAAGGTTGAGCCGAAGGTATGTCGGCAGCCACGCGTGGATGGCGAATCCTCCTCCGAGGATGCCCGTGGACAGCATCACGCCGAAAATCGATGTCCTGCGGTTGGCGCGATCGAAGATGTTCCAGAACGGCGTGACCGCAGCGCCGGCGCGGCGCTCCTCGCGCAGGTTTTCATATGCCTCGCTCTCCGGCACATACTTGCGAACGTAGAGGGCGAGCACGCCCGGCACGGCACCGACCGCGAACATGATCCGCCAGGCGATGGTCTCTTCGAACATGCTGAAAAGGATCGGCATGACGATCAGCGCAAGAGCGTAACCGAGCCCGTAGCCCGCCTGCGCGCCGGTGACCACGCGGCCGCGCAGATGAGATCTTACCACTTCCCCGAGCAGAACGCCCGCGACCGCCGCCTCGCCGCCGAAGCCCATGCCCTGGAGGAAACGAACGGCGAAGAATTCGGTGTGCGTCGAACAGAGCGCCGCCAGGCCCGAGAACCCGGCGACCCACAGGATCGTGATCTGGAGCAACCGCTTGCGGCCGAAGCGATCCGCAGCCACGCCCGCAACCCAGCCGCCAAGGGCGTTGCCGATCAGGCCCGTGGTCGTCAGCATGCCGATTTCGGGCTTGGTGAAGCCGACGATCGTGATCAGGAGCGGCGCCAGCAGCGCATACATCTGGGAATCGAGTGAATCGAGCGTGTAGCCGCCGAGGCAGGCCCAGAAG
This sequence comes from Novosphingobium flavum, assembly GCF_014230315.1. GTDB lineage: Bacteria > Pseudomonadota > Alphaproteobacteria > Sphingomonadales > Sphingomonadaceae > Novosphingobium > Novosphingobium flavum. Next base: position 133,451 of record NZ_JACLAW010000003.1, read on the forward strand.
GATCGCCTCTCATTCTTGGATAGCTCGCCGTACCAAATCAGGGACATCGGGACCTCGAAACTTGCAGGAGGACGTTCGACACAAACGAACTGCATTCGAGGACAATGTAGAACTGGGAAATCAAGACGCGCCGACAGACTACGAGGGCCAGACAGAGGAGCAGGCGACAACACCTTTACGCCATAAGCTGGCTCAATATGCCCGGCCTTCAACACAGCGACACATGCCGCCGCGCGCTTGATCCGCATCCCCTTCCACTGACCTCTCGTGCACGTTCGCGTGCTTCTTTATAATGGCCATTTCATAGAGCCGGCCTGCAGTCTTGTCCCCTCTCCCGCCGATTATCTCAATCCCGTTTGATGTGTCGTGGCATAAGTTTTTGGTATAGGCTTCTTCCCTGATGAGGAGACAAGGCACTACCATCATGCCAGTTCTGCGGCGGTGCTCGGGAAGGGCGACCCAGCAGATGAAACAAAACAATAATCTGGAGAGTTGCCGCCATGCCCCCCAGTGCGCTTCAGCCCAAGCCCCCCCGCCGGATCGCGGGCGAGAAATCTGAATACAGCGGGATAAACACCGTATTCGGGTTCTTTCCGAGCCTCCGGCTAATCCGCGCCTTCGCCGCGGTTGCCGAAGCGGAAAGCATCTCGCAAGCTTCGATTGACCTCAACCTTTCGCAATCGGCAGTTACCCAGGCGATCGCTCGGTTGGAGGCGGAACTCGGCTCCCCGCTCTTCGAAAGGCGAAGTAAAGGGAGCTACCTGACCGAAGTCGGCAAGATCCTGAAGGAACATACCGACAAGCTGTTCGCCAACATGGAAGAGGCCTTGCGTGAGTTCGCCGCCGGCAGCAGCGCGCATGGCGGCGCTTCGGTTCAGTCCCTGTCGATGCGGCTGACCAAATCGCAGGTGCTGGCGCTCATTTCGATCAAGGAATCCGGCTCGTTCATGCAGGCGGCCCGCCGTATCGGCGTGGCCCAGCCTACGATCCACCGATCGGCCCGGACTCTCGAAGGCAATCTCAACGCCCAACTGTTCAGCAACACGGCTCGCGGCTCGACGGTGAACGAGGTCGGCTATCGCTTGGCCAACCGCCTGCACCTCGCCGTCCGGGAATTTGAATGGGCCTATGAGCGGATCGAGGCGCAGAAGCTGCGCGAGCGTGGGCGGATTCTGGTTGGCGGCCTGCTGCTTGCAGGAAGCGGGTTCCTCGCCTCGGCGATCAGCGCCTTTTCAGCGACCCATCCCGACGTCAACGTCGACATCGCCACGGCCTCCTACGACGTGCTTCTGGAACGGCTGCGGGCCGGGTCTATCGACTTCATCGTCGGCCTGCTCAAGCTGCCGCCGCCGACCGATGACGTGGTCGAGGAAATTCTCGCACCCGACCCCTATGTCATCGCGGTGAGGCGCGATCATCCTCTCGCCGGGCGCGAGAATGTCACCGTCGAGGATCTGGCCCGTTACGACTGGGTCATGCCCGGACCATTGACGGCGCGCCGGGCCAATTTCGAAATGCTTTTCTCGGATTTTCCGACTGAACCACGCACGAACATCGAAACCTATTCCCTGACGATCCTGTCCCTCCTGCTGGCTGAAAGTGACCGCATGACGATCCTGACGGAGAGCCAGATCCTGCTGGACCAGAGCTTGGGCCACACGCTGGCCAAGGTGCCTTACCGCCTGGCGCAGGAGGATGCGTTCATCGGGGTGACGACGCGGCGGAACTGGGTGCCATCGGATATCCAGAAGAACTTCCTGGACTTCCTGCGCAAGACCCAGATGACCGGTCGCCTGCGCGCTCAGGCGGCGGAGCGGGGCATGGCACGTAGCGCCGGATGAGCCAGAAGGCGCCGCGCGAAACCCGCAGGGGCCGGATCGGCAACGTCTGCAAAGGGCAGGACGCGATGCTGCAAGCCCACACTGAGATTCAGGCGCTGGAGATAGGCGATGTGGGCCGGCGACAGTCCTGGCAAGCGCCCATATGGCTGGCATTTCTGGATGAATTCCCACACCTGCTCGCCGCCGGCACTGTCCCCGCCGACCGCCTTGCGCGCGGCAAGATAGGCATTGCGGGATGAACGATCCGACACGAACCGAAACAGCCGGGTATAAGCGGCAAGACAGCGCGCCACCGCTTCCCCCCGATGAGCGAGAGCATCGCGCGAGGCATAGGCAAGCTGATAGGTAAACTGCGGCAGGGCCTGCCATAACCGCCCCCCGGCAATCACCCGCGTGCGAGGATCGGACAGGCCTGCCACCCCGCAGGGACCGGCATCAACGCGCCCGGCCAGGACGGCTTCGAGTACCTGGGCGTTGCTGCCGACCGAGACGAAGGTGACGCTGTCCTCGCCCATCCCCGACTGGCGCAGCAGCGCGATCATCAGAAGATGGAGCAACCCCTGTCGCTCGCCAATGCCGATGCGCTTTCCGACAAGATCCCGCAAACGGCGAACGTCTGAGCGCGCAGTGCAAACCGCCAGAGCTGGAAGCTGCATCGCGCTGCCCACCAGCCGCACGGGCTGCCCAGCCTCAATCGCCGGCAGCACTCCCGCGAAGGCAGAAATCATGCACAGGTCAGCCGCCCCCGCTGACAGCGCGGCGAGTGGCCCGGCAATGTCCCTGCTTTCCACCAAGGCAATGTCGAGGGCCAGATCACGGGCGAACCCGCAGTCAGCCATCAACTGCTGCAAGGTGGCGTTCTCCACCCCTTGGTTGCTGGCAAGGCGGATCGAAAGCGGGGCCAGCCGTCGGCGCGCGCCAGCAGGGCCTGCAACGAGTGCCGCTGCGGCACTCGCGCCCAAGCCGAAGAGAAAGTCGCGCCGGGGCAGGAACATTGCTCACCCTTCTCACGGCAAGGGCGGTGCGCCGGACCAGGGGCCCAGCGCACCGCCATGCACTTAGCCCAGGTAGGGGGCGATCTTTTCGGGATCGACGAACAGTTCGTCCAGGGTCAGGCGCTTCGGCGTAAGACCCTGCTTGAAGGCGGTCGCCTCCAGCGCTTCGATGGTGGGACGGTTCACCTCGATGCCATAGGGCAACGGATCGGGACCGACGATCTTCTGGAGCTTGCGATACTTGTCCGCTCCCTTGCCCGTGGCCTCGCCCGAATTCAGCTGTTCCAGCCATTCATCCTTGGCCTGGGCGAAAGCATCGTAAAGCGAACGCGCAACCCACGGATGCTGGGCCAGCACCTCATCCTTCACGACAATCGTCCCGTGCATCGGATAAACACCGGTGCGGCGGTAGTATTCGGCCTCAACTTCTTCGGCATTGGGGATGAGATCTGGATAATCGGCCGCGACCTCCTGCCAGCCGCCCGTCGGACTGCCCTTGCGACCGATGCCGGCATTGGCCCCGACGCCAGCCTGAAGCTCTCCATCCGCCATCATGTCGGCCAGGGGCCGGGTGGCATGGATCACGTTGGGCGGCAGCTTGAGCTGGGTAACATGCTCTTCATCGTCGACCACCCAGGTGACCTTGCTGGGGTCAAGGCCGTATTCGTCCATGAAAACCTGGCGGATCCAGGCGCCGGTCGTGACCGAATAGGCGCGCACGCCGACCTTCTTGCCCTCAAGGTCCTTGGGGGTCTTGATCCCGGAATCCGGACGGACAAGCATTCCGGCATGATGGAAACGGCGAACCACGAAGATCGGCAGGCCGATGAACGGAGCGTCATAGCCGCGGGCGATGATGTAGGTGGTCGGCGCCAGTTCGCAGACGTCGAACTCAAGATCACGGACCATGCGGCGGAAGGCGCCGATCTGCGGCTTTACGGTAATGAATTCGGCGTCCACGCCTTCGATCGGGATCGATCCGTCGCGGATGCGGGACGTGTGCGGATGCTCGGCAATGGCAAGCTTGAGATGGACCTTGTTAGCCAAGGGAATTCTCCTGAAATTGGATGTCTGGCACCAGGCTTGGGGAAGGTGCGGGCGGGTTGCGCCCGGCGCGCAAGGAGTGTCAATTCAACCCGCGTGGTATTGGAACGCGCCGGTCCGATATCTTATGAGGTCGGGCGATTTTCACCATCGCCCGCCGCCGCCCTCCCCGCAGGAACTGCGACAGGTTGGCGGCCGCAGGCGCCCACCGGCGCCCGCGCCCCCGTTCAGAACTGCACCTTCACGCCTGCGGTGTAGTAGCGGCCGCGAATGTCGTCGCCGATCGCGAAACCGTCACGCAGGCCCGCGCGACTGCCATTGCCGGAATAGGCTCCGATCGGCGGCTTGGCATCGAACAGGTTCTGCACGTTGACATAGAACTGAAAACCGCCGTGATCGCGCTTGATGTCCCACGACAGGTTGAGGTTGGTCACCCCGAACGCGTCGATGTGGTTGTTGACCCACACCTGCGTCGGATCGCCGCCCAGCTTCATTGCGTTGCGCCAGCGTTCATTGATGTCGAACGTCAGGCTGTCAGTGACCTGGTAGCGGAAGTTGGCGTTGAGGCGGACCGACGGAGCTGCATAGAGACCCAGCGGACCGAACGCCACACCGCCCTGGTCAATGGTCGGCACGTCCGGCTGGATATAGTAGATATGCGGCTGCCAGGCGGCCAGCACGCGTGTCTGGAACGGACGGCCGAACAGTTCCCCTTGATAGTTGACCTCGAAGTCCACGCCCCAAGTCTTCACCTGGGCCAGGTTGATGTTCTGGATCAGCCACATTGTCGCGGCGTTGGCCGGTGTCTGGTCCGCCAGGCCGTTGGGACGCACTTGCAGGGCGCAGTACGGGGACGTGCCGCCACTGTTGTAGCAAGCTGTTTGCAGGCTCTGGGTGGACCCGGTCACCTGGGTAATCGCATTGCTGATGTTGATCCGGTAGGCATCCACCGCGAGGCTCAGGCCCCGCGCCGGCTTCCATACCACGCCCGCCGTCAGGGCATTGCCGATTTCGGCAGTAAGCCCGGGGTTGCCAAGGGTGCGCTGCGGAATTGTGGGGTTGGTGCCGGTCAGGTAGTCGGTTGCCCGGACGATAGTCTGGCTGGTCGGTGCAAACAGCTCATACAGCGTGGGTGCCCGGATATCGCGCGAGCGGGTTACGCGGAAGCGCAGGTTCCCCGCGAGCTCCAGATCGCCGCCGATCTTCCAGGTCCAGTAGTTCCCGCTGGTGCTGTAATGCGTATAGCGTGCAGCCGCGTTGAGGTTGAGGCTCTGGATGATTCCGGCATCCTTGATCAACGGCATCTGGAATTCGCCCGCGCCTTCCCACACGGTCTGCGAAAGGCCGCCCGGAGACGCGCCGAACTGGAAATCGTTGAGCGAGGTAGCGGCAACGGTGGCCGTAGCCGCCTTGCAGTTGCCGAAGCGCAGGCTGGTGCAGTCGGCCACGTTGTCGGGGGTGGAGGTGGAGGTCGAGACGAAGCCGATCCGGCGCCATTCACCCGAAAGGGCGGCGGTGAGCGGACCGGCCCAGCCCTCGAACACGTCGCCGCTGATCGAGCCGGCAACGTTGTCGGTCGTGGTGCGGGCGATGTAGTTCACCGTGTCGGTGATGTAGCTGATGGCGCCCTGGCTCGCGGCGGTCGGCCCGAACGGGTTGAACGGCACGCAACCGGCATAGGCAGCATTGGTCAGCGCAGGCTGGCAGACGATCTGCCCGTTGCTGGAAACGGCATCGAGCGCAGCGGCCAACTTCTGGCGGTTGATGTCGTTGGACAGCCGGTTATCCAGCTTGGTGAAGCCGTGCGTATAGTCGGCCGTCCACTTCCAGCCGCCGATGCTCCCGTCCAGCCCAGCAGTCAGGATGAACTGGCTGGACTTCATGTCCTCATGCGCAGGTGGCACCTGGTTGAGCAGCTGGCTGTAGGTGAAGGTCGTTTCCGTCGCCGGGATCAGGGCCTTGACCGCGGCGGGCAGGAAGGCGTTGTCGCGGCTGAGCGTCACGTTGGAGAGAATGCCGGCATCGCCATCCGAGACGTTGGTCTTGAAGGTGCCCGAGGCCTGGACGAAGGCATGGACCGAATCCGAAAGTTCATAATCGGCGCGCCCGAAGAGCTGATGCGCTTCGCTCCCACTGATCAGACTGCCGTCAAAGTAGCCGCCATCACCGCCGATCTGAATGCCGGAAGTGCCCGTCGCCGTACCGTTGACGAAGCTCGACAGGACACCGTCCATGGTGAAGGTCTTGCCGTTCAGCGTGCCGCTGGTAATCAGGCCACCGAACGGGGTTCCGGACTGACGCAGGTTGGTCTGGAGCACGTACGGGCTCGTCGCCGTGCCGGCGCCGGTGACGCCCACCTGCTGAAGCGTCGGACGGCTCGAGCGAAAGCGGACCGCGTCTTCCTTGCGATACTGGTAGCTCGCCTCGACGTGCAGGCGCTCACCCAGTTGCGTCCCATAGGCAAAGCCGACGTCGCGGCGGCCGTCATCACCATACCGGGAAATGCCGGCGCTGGCCTGCCCCTTGAAACCGTTGAACTTGCGGTTGAGCACGTAGTTGACCACGCCGGAAACGGCATCGGAACCGTAGACGGCCGAGACGCCGCCGGTGACGATATCCACACGGTCCACCAGCATTTGCGGGACGATGTCGACGTCCACAAGCCCGTTGAACAGGGTCGGCGGTACGCGGCGGCCGTCTTCCAGCACGAGGGTCCGGTTGGCGCCAAGGTTGCGCAGGTTAAGGGTGTTGGCCGCGCCGTTGCCGCCCGACTGGGTGCCGGTGTTGGTCGGGTTGGAGGTGCTCTGGCGCGAGCCCGAGAAGGCAGGAATCGTATTGAGCCCTTCCGCCAGCGACATGCCCGGCATGGTGGTCATCAGATCCTTCGAACTGACCACGGTCACCGGCGACGGACTGTCATCGCCATTCTTGACCACGCGCGAGCCGGTGACGACGATATCGACGTCCGCCGGGGGCGGTGCTGCCGTTTCCTGCGCATGGGCCTGAACAGCGAAGACCAGCGCGCTGGCGGTTCCAAGCAGATAGATGGACTTTATGGACATACATCCCCCAAAAGGATCAAGTTGTTGATGTCTGGACCTTGACTGGTCCTTAGTGCGAAAAAGGGTAGATCAGCCGCAAGACCGGGCGGACGCCTGTTCACGATTTGATGTCAGGCTTGGGTAGAGGCGCAGCGCGGTGCGCGAGAAAATCCATTCGCGATCCTCGTCCGACAGCGTCGCGCAACCCCGCATCGCCATGTCGAGCAGATCCTTCATGCTGCCCTCGCTGGCCGGATAGTTAGAGCCCCAGGCGATGCGATCGGCACCAAACTCACTGACCAGCCGCTCCAGGATCGGAGCCGGACGATCCCATCCCTTGCCCTTGAGGAAGTTGACCGAGGTCACCTTCAGGAACAGGTTGGGATGGCGCGCCAGCCGCAATAGAGGCCCGGCCGCCGTGAAGGGCGCACCGTCGGAATAGTCAGCCCGGCCTGCATGATCGAGGAAGAAGTTCACCTCGGGAAACCGCTGCATCGCCGCTTCCAGGGCTTCGAACCCATCCACCGCGTTGACGTTCACGGCAACCGTGATCCCCAAATCTGCCGCACAGGCATAGACAGGGAACAATCGCGGATCGTCGAGGCTCAGCCAGGCCGTGGTGACCGTCGTGCCCTTGACGTAGATTCGCATGCCCGTCAGCCCCTTGGCGAACCACTTGCGCATCGTGTGAACGGCATCGTCTGCCAGCACGTTCATCGAAAAGACGCCGGTCAACCTGTCTGGATAGGCGGCGACCGCGTCGGCCACGTAGCCACAAGCAAAGCCATAGGTGGTTGACGAATGGACCAGAGCTGCCTTTGCGATCCCTGCACTGTCCATCGCGTCGATCAATTGCTCGGTGGTGACCGACCTTTCGTGCGACCAGTCCGAGCGCCGTTCGCCGAGCGGTGAGATCGGATAGCGGACACTGTCTTCGGAAACGACATGCGGATGCGTGTCGATAATTTTCATAACCAAAATGCTCCTCGCATCGAAGCGAGGGCTACATTGATCATCAGTATTTGTTCAATTGTAAGCTTATTACATTCCCGGGGACACCCAAAATTGTCCCGAAATAATATCAGGATAACTTGGATGCATGACATGATATAAACAAGCAGGTGGATGAACGATACGAATTGATCGAGCCCTCTCCTGTTCTGTCGATCATGTATGTGGAGAATTGGCTAGCAATGCGCAAAGCTGTATTTCGTCGCCTGCCATCAGTTTTTGCTATGGAGCGCTGGTGGGAACTGGAAAGCGAACCTGGGCCAATCGAGACGCGGCCTGGATGAACGACGGGCGGCATCCTGCTTGACCGGGCTAAAGCGAGGCATTCCGGACCGGCCAACGCCTCAGCCATTTTGACACACGCCGGAAACCACTCGTTCCCGGGCGAAAGATCGTATTGCGGGGTGAGTTTCCGCATGCTCAGCGGCATCGACCTGCGTGCCATAGCCAGCGGCAAGCGGCGCAGTTGCCGGCTACCTCAAGGCGTTTCCATTCCAGCCTTGAGGAGCTCAAGTAGGGCCGCCACCTTCAGCGTTGCGAACGTCGAGAAAGTGTCAGAAATCGCGTAAGGCAGGGCAATCCGCTCCCCGACCCTGATCGCGCCGCAGGAATAGACGACGTTGGGCACATAGCCTTCGCGTTCGGCTGGCGCCGGCTTGACCAGTGGCTCCCGCGATCGCCCGATGACGCGGGACGGTTCATCCTTGTCGAGCAACACCGCGCCGATCGAATAGTGCCGCACCGGTCCGACGCCGTGCGTGAGCAGGAGCCAGCCCTCATCCAGTTCGATAGGCGATCCGCAATTACCGATCTGGATGAATTCCCAAGGGAACTGCGGCGTGAGGATAGCCGTGCCCAGACCCCATTCATGGATGTCGTCGGAATAGATCAGATGCAGGCTCTCGTTATCGTGCCGGGCGATCATCGCGTAACGGCCGCCGATCTTGCGCGGGAACAGCGCCATGCCCTTGTTACGTGCCGCCGGTCCCCGAAGCGGGGCTAGGCGGAACGTCACGAAGTCCGTGGTTTCCAGCAGTTCGGAGCGGATGCCTTGCCCGCTGTAAGCGGTGTAGGTGGCGTAGTAGGTTGTCTTGCCGCCATCCTCGAACGCCACGAAGCGAGCATCCTCGATGCCGTTGGCCTGCATATCGGTGATGGGAAAAATTACCCGTTCGGAAATGTCGCTTGCCGGATCGAAACCAATCTCCAGCCTGTCGCCAAGCCGGGCCGTTACGGTGGGAACGCCGGCAAGGCGGGCAGGCGGCGCGATCGTGACGGTGCCGTCGCAAGCAAGAATGCCGGTTCGGAAAGTGAGCGACGAGATATGCCCCTCGCCAACCGCCCGCAAACTCAGGATGAACCGGCCGCAACCTTCTTCCAGATTGGACTGGTCGGGATGAGGGACGATGCTGGGGTTGAACAGCGCGGCGGCTTCAAAGCTGTATTCGTGGAGGAAATAGGCGCCGATCAGTTGCAACTGAGCTTTCGAAAGCGACGTGTGGCTGTCGAATATCCGGTCCATCTCATTGGCGCGCCGTTCAAAGATTTCAGGGAGGTTGCGGTGCCGGTCGTCGAAATTCTCAAGCGTTACCGCCAGCAATTCCGCCACTTGATCGGCGCTGAGGGCAAGGACCCTGTCAACAATGCGATTCGCGCGCGTCTTGTCGACCGCGTTGAGGTCCCTGGGTTCGACTGCCGGGCGAAATGGACGGACGAGAACCCGGGAGGGATCCGGTCTGAGATGCAGTGTCTGACGATTGAAGAAATGGGCAGTTGTCATGGTGGCCTTACGCGTCAAGCTGGTGCAGCGGCACTGCGCGATTTCCACCAATGGATGGTTCAGGATGGCGCCGGGCAGCCGGCTCAAGTCGCCGCATGTCGTTCAGCCCCAACAGGTAAGACAGGACAGATTCGGCGCCGCGGTTTTCGTTCGCGCGATCGGGATGGAGCCCGTCTCGGCAGCTTCCCGAAACAATATCGACGAGCGGTATCGCAAGGTCGTTGTCGCCCAGAAACCAGGCAAAGGCGCGCCTGGCCGAAATCAGCCATCCATCAACCGGATCGCTCCCGAATGCGGTGGCGCAAGCCGCAATCGTGGCGCAGGCTTCCAGAGGCTGCTGGTCGAACGCCTTCGGGGAGCTTCGGTCCGAAAGCATGAAACCCTGCGAACCGACCGGCCGGAAATGCCCCTGCGGTGCTGTCTGCATTGTCACCAGCCAGCGGAGGCTACGCAAGCCGGCGTGGATCAGGTGATCCGCGCCGGTCGCCATGCCCGTGACGATCAGCGCCTGGGAGAGGCGCGCATTGTCATAGCTCAGCCGGTCTTCGAACCAGGTCCATTCGGATGTCTCGCTGGCGGACAACAGGTGATCGAGCCGGTATGCAAGGTCCAGCCGCTGCTTGCCGGCTACCCGGTCTTGCGGTGCGACGCGACAGTAGCCATCGAGCCCCAGCAAGGTGAATGCCCAGGCGCGGGGCGATGTGAAGTGCGCAACCGTGCCCAATGCTTCGCCAAACAGACGCTTGGCCCATTGCGCCCGGACGGGATCAGTGCGGGAGGCGGCGCAGACCCCCAGTGCCCAGAGCGTGCGACCATGACTGTCTTCTGATCCGGCAGGTTCCAGCCATTGGCGGCTGAACCCCATGAAATTGCGAAAGCGCCGGTTGTCCGGGTTCCAGCCATGCTGAATGAAAGCCGCGAAACGATCGGTGAGCCCGGAGGTGGCCGCCTCCCCCAAGGCGTCGCCCTCCAGTTCGCAGCACAGCAACAGCGCCCGGGCATTGTCGTCGATGCAATAGCCGTGCGCGCGGTCTGGAATGGAATGAACGGCGTGCTGGAACATTCCGGTATCGTCGCACATCGCGCCAAGGTGGCCGAATGCGGGGGCGGGCAATGCGACTTCGACCGGGCCTTGAAAACTCAAGGGCATTCTTGCCGCATTGCCACGCAGCGAAGTGCGGAAAATGTCGGCGAAACGCTTGCCGGTATTGGCCCAGGTCATCGCCCGGCTCGCTGCGTAAGCCTTACGTCCCATGGCGAGGCGTGCGGAATCATTGGCGAGCAGCGCGCCAACAGCATTTCCCATTGCAGCGGTGTCGCCGAACGACACCAGAACGCCTGAACCATCACTCAGCAGTTCGGCCGCATGCCAGTAAGGGGTCGAGACGACCGGTCGGCCGAGTCCATGCGAATAGGCAAGCGTGCCCGAAGTCATCTGCGATTCCACCAGGTACGGCGTGACATAGACATCGCACATGGCGATATGGTCGAGCAGCGCTGGCCGGTCGACGAACTGGTTGAGAAATACAACATGGTCGTCGATGCCAAGCGCCTGCACCCGCGCGATCAGCGTCTCGCGATAGGCTTCGCCCGTCTCGGCCAGCAGCTTTGGATGGGTTGCCCCCATCACCACGTAGACCGCGTTCTCCGCCTCTTCGATAACTGCGGGCATGGCCTCGATCATCGTTTCGATGCCCTTGTTGGGGCTGATCAAGCCGAAGGTAAGGATGACCTCCCGGTCGCCATATCCAAGCTTCTCCTTGGCCACATGCGAAGTCGCCAGCGGCACATCGGGGATGCCGTGCGGGATGATGTCGATCTTTTCCGGAGGCGCTCCGTATATCTGGCGCAGGATACCGCGCCCCTTGCGGGCCATGACGACAACGCGCGCCGAAGCCGCGATGAGGACGTTCATGACCTGCCGCTGCGGATCGGACGGCCGATCGAGCACGGTGTGGAACACGGTGACGAGTGGCACTTCCAGGGCCAGGACAAGGCCAAGGATCAGGCTTCCGGCTTCTCCGCCGAAAATGCCGAACTCATGCTGCAGGCAGACAACATCGAAGCCTTCGGCATTGATGAAGCGTGCCGCGGCAGCATAACTCTCCGGCTCGGCCTGCGCGATGCAGCGGACGACGTGAGGCGGGAAGTCATAGGTGCTTCCCGGATCGCACATGGCAATGATCGCGGTTTCCGACACGTCCCCGAGACTGCTGACAGCCAATTCAAGATCGGTCGTGAAGGTCGCAATGCCACAACGGCGCGGAAGGGCATTGCCAATGAAGGCAACCCGCAACGGGCGAGCGTGAAAGTCGCCTCAGAGCTTGCCTTTCGGTTTCTGGACCAGGGCGCTCACCGGAAATGCAGGCACACCTGCGATCGTGGCGGGGGACTTCGTCCTGCTTGCCTTGGGTTTGCGGATTTCGCGATTGCTGCGTTTCTGGGACTTGGCCATGTCAGAGGGCCTCGCCTTCGTTTTCCCATGCCGACGGGGCCGAGGAGTCGGGTTGCGGGCGCAGCGCCGAGCGCCTCTTCTTCAAGCCCTGTATCAAGTACGGACGATGGATGTAGGGGTAATGTTCGAGCTCGCGCGCGAGCTGGTCAAGCCGTTCGTTTAGGGAAATGGCTCCGAAATTAGTCACTTCTGCAGAATATCGCATCAACGCGATCTGCTCTTCCTTGAGTATCTCATTGAGGCACATGGCGCACACTCCGACTTCAAGCGAAGGCGCAGGGTGTCCTTCTGTCACGAGTGGCTTGATCATATTTCAAGTGATGGCTGAGCCATAGCACGGTTTAGCAAGATGGCGGCACAGATTCGTTCGGATTATTCATGATGACATCTGACGCGGCCGCGTCCCACCGACGAGGCACATCGCTCCGGAACTCGCGCGTCAGGGCTGAAGTCGACCTGCTTCGGAACGCCTCTTCGCGCCGACCAAGGCAGTCACGGACGACCGCGCTCGCCGACGCATAGCGGCCGCCGTTCCCCTGCTGCCTGAGGAACCCCTCGAAATGGGTGCGCAGGGTGAAGCGCCGTGGCGCCCCAACGCCCCCCACTTCAACAGCGTCTCGGTGCGGCGCCAACTGCGGTCAGCCAGTGTTGCCGCAAAACAACATTTCGTTTCAAAATGTATATCTCGAGGCAACGACGCCTTTACTGACCTTCGTGTCAGTGATTTTATTGACAGCAATGTCAACCTAGCATGCTGCTGATATTGCCGGCGATTCTCGCCGAACCAACACCTCTAAAGAGGGCTGAACCACCTATGACGACTTTCGATTCCCTCCTGTTCAGGAGCCCCTTGCGGCTGCTCTGCGGAGCCGCATGTGCCCCACTCGCCCTGAGCCTTTGCGCCGCACCCGCCATCGCGCAGAGCGCCCCCGACGCTGCAACGGAACCCCCTAACGAGACGATCGTGGTCACCGGCTCGCGCATTGCCCGCACCGATCTGACCGCATCGATTCCGATCGCCGTCGTCGGCGCCGACAAGATCGACGACAAGGGGCAGACCTTTCTGCTCGACGTCTTGCGCGATCTTCCGGTGGCAGGGCAGTCGCTCGACCGCACCGCGTCGAACTTCTCCAACTACGACACCGGCGTTGCCACGGTAAACCTGCGCAACCTCGGCTCGGCGCGCACACTGGTCCTGATCAACGGGCGGCGCAGCGTCGGCATTCCCGGCAGTACCGCGGTCGACCTCAACAACATTCCGACCGACCTGATCGACCATGTCGAGATCGCCACCGGCGGCGCCTCGGCGGTCTATGGTTCGGATGCCGTCGCTGGCGTCGTGAACATCATCCTCAAGAAGAAGTTCACCGGCGTCCAGCTCCACCTCCAGGGCCAGATCTCGGACAGGGGTGATGCCGGCAACCAGCTGGCCTCGATCACCGCAGGCAAGGACTTCGGGGGCGGCGCGGGCCACATCATCGCCAATTTCACCTATGCGAATGACGCTGGCCTCGCCTCGTCGGCCCGCGCCTATTCGCAGTTCGACGCGCCTTCACGCAGCTCCTATGCTGCCCAGGGCCTTTACGACACCAGCGGCACGGCGTCGTACACGCTCGGCGATGGCACGACCTACACCTTCGGCGCCAACAACGCGGTCAAGCCTTACGAAGGCGCCGCGATCGACGGCTACAACCGCGCGGCGGACCGCCTGCTGGCCACCCCGATCGAGCGCTACCAGGCCTCGCTGCTGGGCAATTACGAATTCAGCAATGCGGCCGACGCCTACTTCGAGTTGAACTACACCAAGACCAAGGCGCGCGGCAGCATCGAGCCGCTCGCGGTCGATGATCAAGGCGTCCAGGGCCAGTCGGTCTACAACTACGACGGCTCGGCCTTTGCCGGCATCCCGGTGACCAATCCGCTGTTGCCGGCGACGATCGCCAATGCGGCGATCGCCAACGACCAGGACGTCGTCAATTTCCGCCGCCGCTCCAACGGCATCTTCGATCGTAGCCCCCGGGCGGAGCGGGACTATTTCCGCGGGGTGATCGGCGTCCGGGGCAGCATTTCGCCCGGCTGGAAATACGACTTGTCCTACGAGCACAGCCAGGTGCGCGACGATACCCGGTCGGAATCGATCATGATGACCAACTATGGCGCCGCGCTCAATGCGATCACGCTGAACGGCCAGCTGGTTTGCGCCGATCCGGCGGCCCGCGCCGCCGGCTGTGTGCCGATCAACATCTTCGGCTTCAACACCGTGACCCCGGCGATGATCAAGTGGCTCACGACCTACACCGGCACCGGCGTGGTCGTTCCGGGCGCGACCCCGGGCCAGACCGTGACGAACGACTACCTGCGCTGGAACTACCAGGATGTCGCGTCACTCAATCTGACCGGATCGCTGTTCGAACTTCCGGCCGGCCCGGTCGGCGTGGCCGTCGGCGCCGAGTACCACCGCGAGAAGTCGACCCAGCACTACGATCCCTTCACCATTTCGGGCTACAGCGCGGCGCAGCAGGCGACCGACACGGTCGGCAGCTATCACTCGGCCGAAGCCTACGGCGAAGTGAACGTCCCCATCCTGCGCGATACCCCGTTCTTCCACGACCTGTCGCTCGAAGGCGCGGTGCGCTACGCCAACTATTCGACCATCGGCTCGGTGTGGTCCTACAAGTACGGCGGGGCCTGGGCGCCCGATCGCAACATCCGCTTCCGGGCGATCTATGCCCGGGCGGTGCGCGCGCCGAACATCAACGAGCTTGATGCCAAGCAGAGCACGACCGCGCCGCAGGTCATCGACCCGTGCGACCAGAACGAAGGCAACGGCGATCTCGCGCCCGGCCAGCTGCCATCGTCGGCGACCATTCCGGCGGCCTGCCTCGCCATTCCGGGGATCGCCAACTACCTCAAGTCCCACCCCTACTTCGCCTATACCCTGGCGCAGGTACAGACCGTGACCGGCCTGCTCGGGGGCAATCCAAATCTCAAGGCCGAGGCGACCGATACTTTCACCGCTGGCTTCACCCTGACGCCGACGTTCCTGCCCCGCTTCGACCTGACGGCGGACTATTATTCGATCAAGGTGAAGAACGCCATTTCATCGGTCGACCAGCAGACCTCGGTCGAGCAGTGCCTCGCCACGGGCAACCCGCAGTTCTGCAACTACGTCACCCGCGATGCCAATGGCTTCATCACCGCGGTGGACTCGTTCCAGGTCAACGCGGCCTCGTACCGCGTGGCCGGGATCGACGTGCAGGCGCACTACTGGTTTCCGACCCACCTGTTCAACCCGAACGAGCGGCTGAGCCTGTCGGTCTACTACAACCACAAGTTCAAGCAGGAGCAGACGCCGTTCGTCGGCGGGGTGGTCTCGAACGAGCTGGGCCAGGCCGACACCTATGCCGGCAGCCAGCTCGGCACCGGTTTCCGCAACCAGTTCACGCTGGGCGCGGACTACGCCACCGGCCCGGTCTCCATAGCCTGGTCGATGAAGTACTATGGTCCGGTCGATGCCAGCGAGGGCGCGTTCCACATCCCGGCCTATACCTATCACAACCTTCAGGCGAAGGTCGCGATCGGGCCGGACCGGAAGTTCGAGTTCTACCTCGGCGTCAACAACCTGTTCGACAAGCAGCCGCCCTACATCGCCAGCGGCAACAGCCAGTTCCCCGGGACCAACACGGTGGCGGACACTTACGATCTGTTCGGCCGCATGCTCTATGCCGGCGTGAAGGCGCGCTTCTGATCCCGCCGCGGATCAGAACCATCGGACCTGACGGGGGCGGCGGATTTCTCCGCCGCCCCTTTCCCGTTCTGGCGAAAAGGCTGGCCCCCTCACCGGGCGGGCGTTAAACGCGCGCCGATTATGGATCATCGACGCAAGCACCCCTGGGCCGGGCTCGGCATCGCCCTCGCCACGGCCGCCGGCATGTTGGCCAGCGGGGCCGAGCCGTGGCTGACGCTTACGGTACTCGTGCTGTGGACCGGATCGCTATGGCTTCTGCTGCCCGATCCCGCCCCCTTCGCGGCCGAGCCCGACTTTGCCGGGGCCGCCGCCACCGCGCGCCGCGACCTGCTGGGGCCGGTCGGCACCCCGCTGGTGCTGATCGAGGGCCAGCGCATCGTCGAGGCCAACCAGGCCGCTCGCTCGGTCCTCGGCGCGCACATCCTCGGGCAGGATGCGCGCATCGTCCTGCGCCATCCGGAGGCGATCCGCCTGCTCGACCTGGGCGACGACGGCACGGTCACGATCCCCGGCTTCACCGGTGGACGAAGCCTGTGGCAACTCACCCGCCGCAGGGTCGACGAGACCCGCTGGCTGATCGAGCTGCGCGATCGCACGACAGAGGCCGACGTCAGCCGCGCCCACACCGATTTCGTTGCCAATGCCAGCCATGAACTGCGCACACCGCTGGCCGCGATCATCGGCTATATCGAAACGCTGATCGATGCCGGCGGCAAGGTCGATCCGGCCACCTCGCTCCGCTT
The DNA here is from genome assembly GCF_014230315.1 of Novosphingobium flavum. Lineage (GTDB taxonomy): Bacteria > Pseudomonadota > Alphaproteobacteria > Sphingomonadales > Sphingomonadaceae > Novosphingobium > Novosphingobium flavum. The sequence continues at coordinate 150,109 of NZ_JACLAW010000003.1, forward strand.
CCACGAAACCGTCCTGCGCGAGGCGCGGCGGATGCAGGTGCTGGTCTCCGACCTCATGTCGCTCTCCCAGGTCGAGGCGGAAAAGCACGACCTGCCCGACGAGACGGTCGATCTTGCCCGGCTGATCGAGCGCGTGGCAGGCGAGGCCACGGCCCTGGCCGGAAAGGGCCGGGTCGAGGTGACCGTGCCCGATGCCCCGGTAAACCTGCGCGGCGACCGCGCCCAGCTTGAGCAGCTGGTCCGCAACCTGATCGACAATGCCCTGAAATATGGCGATGCCCAGGCCCCGGTGCGGGTAACACTGCAAGCAGAAGGCCCCGGCTCAGTGCGCCTCGCCGTGGCGGACAACGGCGCCGGGATCGCACCGGAACACCTGCCCCACCTGACCCGCCGTTTCTACCGCACCGACCCCGGCCGCAGCCGCGCCGCGGGCGGCACCGGGCTCGGCCTCGCCATCGTCAAGCACATCGTCGAGCGCCATCGCGGCCAGCTCGACATTGCCTCAACCCTCGGGGTCGGAACAACTGTTTCCGCGCGCTTCTCGCCCGTGTCATAAAAGTGTCACGTTCAACCGACAGAGGCCGCTGCATGAGGCGGCTCACTGGAGACATTACCCGGATGCAATTCCCCGTAAGCTCCGGCGCTGAAAGCGGCTGCGCATGAGCCCCGCCACCCCCGTGCTGATGGCCGTCGCCCTCGCCCTGGTCGGCTGGCTGGTCGCCCGCGCGCGCGCTCACCGTTTCGCTGCCGAGGGCAACGCCGTGCGCCTGCACTCGCTGCCGACCTATCATGGCTGGTTCGTGGCGCTGGCAGCGCTGATCCCCGCCGCGATCTTCGCGATCGCCTGGGCGTCGCTCAGCCCCTCGCTGATTCTCTCCAAGGTTCTCGCCTCGCCCGCCGCAAGCGGTCTGCCCGCCTTCGGAATGAAGCGCGATGCCGTGCTCGCCGAGGCGCACGATCTGGCCTACGATGCCTCGGCCGCCGCCTTCAATCCGCTGTCGCGCGCGCTGGTCCCCGCATTCCGCGAAGCGATGACGCTTTATGGCACGATCGGCATCGTGGTCACCCTGCTGGTCGGCTTCGCCTGCGGGGCATTCGCCTTCCTCAAGCTGAGGCCCGATTTCCGCGCCCGCACCCATGTCGAGCGGATCGTGATGGGCATCCTGCTCGCCGCCTCGCTGGTCGCGATCCTCACCACGCTGGGCATTCTCGTCTCGCTGGTCTTCGAGACCGCGCGCTTCTTCCAGATCGTTTCGCCGCTCAAGTTCCTGCTGGGGACGCACTGGTCGCCCGATCCGATGGCCTCGGTCGGCGCCGGCACGGCCGACAGCTACGGCGCCCTGCCGCTGTTCTGGGGCACGATCTACATCGGCGCGGTGATCGCCATGCTCGTCGCCATCCCGCTCGGCCTGATGAGCGCGATCTACCTCACCCAATATGCCACGCCGGTGCTGCGCAAATGGCTCAAGCCCATGCTCGAGATCCTCGCCGGCGTGCCGACCGTGGTCTACGGCTATTTCGCCGCCCTCACCGTCGCCCCGGCGATCCGCGATTTCGGCAAACTCGTCGGCATTGCCAGCGCCTCCTCGGAAAGCGCCCTGGCAGCAGGCGTGGTCATGGGGATCATGATCATCCCCTTCGTCTCCTCGATGGCCGACGATTCGATCGCCGCCGTGCCCCAGTCGCTGCGCGACGGCAGCCTTGCCATGGGCGCGACCAAGTACGAGACGATCCGCCGGGTCCTGGTTCCCGCCGCTCTTCCCGGCATCGTCGCGGGCGTCATGCTCGCCGTCAGCCGCGCCATCGGTGAGACGATGATCGTGGTCATGGCCGCCGGCGCCACGGCGCGGCTCACCGCCAACCCGTTCGAATCGATGACCACGGTCACCTTCCAGATCGTCGCCATGCTGACCGGCGAAGGCTCCTTCGACCACCCCGCCACGCTTTCGGCCTTCGCCCTCGGCATGGTCCTGTTCCTCGTCACGCTGAGCCTCAACTTCGTGGCCCTGCGCGTCGTCAAGCGGTTCCGCGAAGCCTATGACTGAGCCCGCCCCCACCTCCGCCCGCCCCGCGCGAGATCCGGCTCTCGCCGCCGCGCGTCTGCGGAAGCGCTACCGGGCCGAGCGGCTGTTCCGCGCCGCCGGGATTGGCGCGATCCTGTTCTCGGTCGCCGTCCTCGCCTTCCTGCTGGTGACGATGACCGCCAACGGAATCGGCGGCTTCAAACGCACAGTGCTGCGGACGGAGATCGATCTTTCCGCCGGCAGCCTCACCCTCGACCCGTCCCAGCTCAAGGGCGATGGCGCCATGCGCGCCCTTGAAGGCGCGGGCCTGCCCGAGGTGGTCCAGTTCGCCGTTTCGCAGCAGGTCGACAAGCGCGCCGCCGACGAAGTGGCAAGCGATGCCTGGCGTGAAGTCGGCAGCAAGCTGATCGCCGATCCGGCCCTGCTTTCGCAGAAGATCACGGTCGACCTCCCGGTGAGCGACGACATGGCCGCCGCCCTGCGCGGCGAAGGCAAGCCCGAGCTGCGCGGCGTGGCCACGGATCTTGCCGCCAAGGGCAAGCTGTTCCGCGCCTGGGATCTCGGCTTTCTCTCGCGCGCCGATGCCACCCATGCCCAGGCCGTCGGCATCTGGGGCGCGCTCAAGGGCTCGATCCTGACCATGGCGGTCACCCTCGCCCTCGCCTTCCCGATCGCCGTCCTCGCCGCGGTCTACCTTGAGGAATACGCCCCGCGCGGCCGCTGGACCGACCTGATCGAGGTCTCGATCAACAACCTCGCGGCCGTGCCTTCGATCATCTTCGGCCTGCTCGGCCTCGCCGTTTTCCTAGGGATCTTTCCCAACTGGCGTTCGGCCCCGCTGATCGGCGGCATGACCCTGGCGCTGATGACCATGCCGGTCATCGTCATTTCCAGTCGCAACGCGATCAAGGCGGTTCCACCCTCGATCCGTGACGCAGCCCTCGGCATCGGCGCGAGCCGGGTCCAGGTCGTGTTCCACCACGTCCTGCCGCTGGCGCTGCCCGGCATCCTCACCGGCACGATCATCGGCATGGCCCGCGCGCTGGGCGAAACCGCGCCGCTGCTGATGATCGGCATGCGCGCCTTCGTTGCCAGCCCGCCTGATGGCCTGACCTCGCCTGCCTCGGTCCTGCCGGTGCAGATATTCCTCTGGTCGGACGAGATCGACCGCGGCTTTGTCGAACGCACGAGCGCCGCGATCATCGTCCTCCTCGTCTTCCTCCTCGCGATGAATGGCCTCGCCATCTATCTGCGCAACCGCTTCGAGAAACGCTGGTGACCACGCTGCACGAACTTGACCCGGTCGAAGCCAAGATCTCGGCCCGCGACGTCTCCGTCTACTATGGCGAGAAGCGCGCGCTGGACGAAGTGTCGATCGACATTCCGACCGAATATGTCACGGCTTTCATCGGCCCCTCGGGCTGCGGGAAGTCGACCTTCCTGCGCACGCTCAACCGGATGAACGACACGATCGCCGGCGCCCGCGTCGAAGGCGAGATCCGGCTCGACGGCGAGGACATCTATCGCTCCGGCATGGACGTGGTCCAGCTGCGCGCGCGGGTCGGCATGGTCTTCCAGAAGCCCAACCCCTTCCCCAAGTCGATCTACGAGAACGTCGCTTACGGCCCCCGCATCCATGGCCTCGCCGCGGGGAAGGGCGAGCTTGACGGGATCGTCGAACGCTCGCTCAAGCGCGCCGGTCTGTGGGACGAGGTCAAGGACCGCCTGGCCGACAGCGGCACGGCCCTCTCCGGCGGCCAGCAGCAACGGCTCTGCATTGCCCGTGCAATTGCGGTAGACCCGGAAGTGATCCTGATGGACGAACCCTGCTCGGCCCTCGACCCGATCGCCACGGCGCGGATCGAGGAACTGATCGGCGAACTCAAGGGCCGCTACGCCATCGTCATCGTCACCCACTCGATGCAGCAGGCCGCCCGCGTCTCGCAGCGCACGGCCTTCTTCCACCTCGGCAAGATGGTGGAATACGGCAAGACTTCCGACATCTTCACCAATCCGCGCGAAGAGCGGACGAAGGACTACATCACCGGCCGCTACGGCTGAGCGAGGGACAGGCAGCAGGCATGGCTCAGGAACATACCGTCAAGGCGTTCGACGACGACATCACCCGCCTGCGCGGGCTGATCGCGGAAATGGGCGGCCTGGCCGAAGTGGCCTTGACCGACGCGATCGAGGCGCTGGTCAAGGGCAGCGAGGATCTCGCCCGCGGCGTCATCGCGCGTGACAAGAAGCTCGACGTGCTCGAGGCCGAGGTCGACAAGCTGGCCGTGCGGATCATCGCCCTGCGCGCGCCGATGGCGGACGACCTGCGCGAAGTCATCGCAGCTATGAAAATCTGCGGGGTGCTGGAACGGATCGGGGACTATTCGAAGAACATCGCCAAGAGCGCGATGAAGGTCGAGCAGCGCCGGAAGTTCGAACCGTTGACCCTGATCCCGGCCATGGCCGACCTTGCCGGCCAAATGGTCCACGACGTCATGACCGCCTACGCCGCGCGCGACGCCGTACTCGCCGCCGAGATCATCGCCCGCGACGACAAGGTCGATGCCTTCTACGACAGCATCTTCCGCAACCTCGTCAGCCACATGATGGAAAACCCGGCCTCGATCACCAGCGCGGCCGAACTGCTCTTCGTCGCCCGCAACATCGAGCGGATCGGCGATCATGCCACCAACGTTGCCGAGATGGTCCACTATGCCGCCACCGGCATTTACCTGACCGACCGGGACGATCGGAAGAACGCCTGATGGCGAACCCCCGGCTCCTGCTGGTCGAGGACGACGAGGCGCTGGCCGAGCTGGTCGAGTTCCGCTTCCGCGCCGAAGGCTACGACGTCGTCCGCACGCCTGACGGGGACGAGGCCCTGCTGCTCGCGGTCGAGGAAGCGCCCGACGTGGTAATCCTTGACTGGATGGTCGAAGGCACCAGCGGAATCGAGGTCTGCCGCCGCCTGCGCCGCGACAAGGCCACCGCCCACGTGCCGATCATCATGCTCACCGCCCGCGAGACCGAGGATGACCGCGTGCGCGGCCTCGAGACCGGCGCGGACGACTATGTCACCAAGCCCTTCTCGCCGCGCGAATTGGTGGCGCGCGTCAATGCGATCATGCGCCGCATCCGCCCGGCGCTTGCGGGGGAAACGCTGAGCGTCGGCGATCTCATGCTCGATGCCACGGCGCACCGGGTCACCCGCCGCGCCCAGGCGATCGCACTGGGGCCGACCGAGTTCCGCCTGCTGCGTCATTTCATGGAGCATCCCGGCCGGGTCTTTTCCCGCACCCAGCTCCTCGACGCGGTCTGGGGCACCGATTCCGACATCGAACTGCGCACGGTCGATGTCCACATCCGCCGCCTGCGCAAGGCGATCGAGCTGAGCGGCGCACCCGATCCGGTCCGCACCGTCCGATCGGCCGGCTACGCGCTCGAAGCGGTCTGAGCGCGCCCCAACTGGGGACATCCCGCCTCCGGTAAATCCCCCGGCTGGCTAATCGCGCCGCCCGCCGCTAGGCTTTGCGGGTTGAAAGCCTTCAGGGGGAAGTGCCGTGAAACGCCGCTGGCCTTGGCTGGTCCTGGCCGTGATCGTGATCGCCGCGCTTTTGGCGGCGTGGTTCTTCCGCGCCCGCCCGCTCGAGGTGGCGACCGCAAGGGCGCGGATCGGCCCGGCGGCCGAACTGGTTTACGCCACCGGCTATGTCGAACCGCAACAGCCGGTCAGCGTCCAGTCCCGCATCACCGCCCCGGTCGAAAAGGTGCTGGTGAACGAAGGCGACCGGGTGACGCGCGGCCAACCCCTGTTCCTGCTGACCGATGACGAGCAGCGCGCCCTCGTCGATCAGGCCGCCGCCCAGCGCCGCGCCGCCGAGCAGACCGAGTACCGCACCGTCACCCTCTACATGCAGGGGTGGGTCACCAAGGCCGCGCGCGATCAGGCCGTAGCCAATGCCGATGCCGCCCGCGCCGCCGTGGCCACGGCCGGCGCCCGGCAGGACCAGCTGGTTGTCCGGGCCGAGATCGACGGGGTCGTGACCCGGCGCGACATCGAGCCGGGCGAACTCGCCAGCCCCACCCGCGTCCTCGCCCAGCTTGGCGATCCCGCCCGCATCCGCATCACCGCCACGGTCGACGAGCGCGACATCGCCCGCGTCCACCTCGGCCAGGTCGCGCTCATGTCGAGCGACGCCTGGCCCGGCCGCACGATCCGCGCCGCGGTGGCCGAAGTGACCCCCAGCGGCGATCCGACCCAGCGTGCCTTCCGCGTCCGCCTCCATCCCGCCTCGGCCGACAATCTGCCGCTCGGCCTCACCCTTGAGGTCAACATCGTCACCCGCCGCACCGAGCGCGCCCTGCTGATCCCCGCCAGCGCCTATGCCGACGGACAGGTCTGGACGATCCGCGCCGGCAAGGCCGAGCGCCGCGCGGTGAAGACCGGGATCACCGGCAGCGACAACGTGGAAATCCTGAGCGGCCTCGCCGCCGGAGACACGGTGATCGTCTACACGCCCTCCGACCTGGCGCCCGGCCGCCGCGTCAAGGCCCGGCCCTGAATGGCGGGCCGGCTCGGCCTGCTGCTCCACGTCGCGGCGCGGCACCTGCTGGTCCGGCGGCGGCAAACCGCCGTTGCGGTGAGCGGCGTCGCGGTGGGCGTCGGTTTCTTCCTCGCGGTTTCGGCGATGATGATCGGCAGCCAGCGGGACTTCGTGAAGACCCTGATCGACGCCGCCCCGCACATCGTCATTTCCGACGAACTGCGCAGCCCCGCGCCGCAGCCCGGCCTCCGCGAATTCGGCAAGGAGGCCGCCGTGCAGCTCCACGGCTACAAGGTCCGCACCGAGGTGCGCGGGATCAAGGACTGGCAGCAGATCCTGCGCGAAGTCGACGCCATCCCCGGCGCCATCGGATCGCCCAGCCTGTCGGGCGCGGTTACCCTGCGCCTCGGCGGGCGCGACGAGGCGCTGGCCGTGATCGGCATTGATCCGGGCATCGAAAGCCGGGTCTCCACGATTTCCGAAAAGCTGCGCAGCGGCCGCCTGATCGACCTTGAAAAGGTCCAGGGCGGGGTCATCATCGGCGAGGATCAGGCCCAGCGCCTCGGCCTCGGCATGGGCGACATCGTCGCCGCCACCCCGGCGCGCGGCGGCACGCGCACACTGCGGATCGTCGGCCTGTTCAAGAAGGGCCAGCAGCTGGGCAGCAACGCCGGCTACATGCTGCTGCGCGAGGCCCAGTCCCTGCTCGGCCGCCCCTTCGTGATCAACCGGATCGGGGTCAAGCTGCCCGATCCCTATACGGCCGAGGCGATTGCCGCCGCCCTCGAACGGCGCCACGCCTACAAGGCCGAATCGTGGCAGGAGCGCTCGTCCGACTTCCTCGGACTGCTGCTCACCCGCAACATCATCATGTATTCGGTGGTCTCCGCGATCCTGCTCGTCGCCAGCTTCGGGATCTACACCGCCGTCTCGACCAGCGTGGCCGACAAGCGCCGCGACATCGCAATCATGCGCTCGATCGGGTTTTCGGAAGGCGACCTGCAACTGATCTTCGTGCTCGAGGGGCTGGCGCTCGCCGTGGCGGGGGTGGTCGTCGGCTGGCTGCTCGGCTCGGCGCTGCTGGAGATCCTCGGCTCGATCAAAATCACGGTCCAGGGCACGACCATGCGCGTCCCGCTCGACCGCACCACGCGCCAATACCTGATCGCCGCCGCCGCCTCGCTGCTGGCAGGGGTCGTGGCGGCCTGGCTCCCGGCGCGCAAGGCCGCCCGGGTCGACCCGGTTGAAATCCTGCGCGGGGCGGCATGAGCGATCCCATCCTCATCGCCGCCGGCCTGACCCGCGAACTGCCGGGCGATCCACCGGTCCTGCTCGTCGGCGGCGCGGACCTCGCCATCGAACCGGGCAAGTTCACCGCGATCGTCGGCCCGTCCGGCTGCGGCAAGTCCTCGCTGCTTTACCTGCTGGGCCTGATCGACCGGCCGACCGGGGGCCAGCTTCTGCTTGAAGGGCGCGACATGACGCCGCTTTCGGGCGACGAGCGCGCCGCAATCCGTCTTGAGAAGTTCGGCTTCGTCTTCCAGTTCCACTTTCTGCTGCCGGAATTCAGCGCACTGGAAAACATCATGCTGCCGATGCGCCGCCTCGGCCGCCACACGCCGGCCGAAATCGAGGCGCGGGCCCGCGAATTGCTCAGTTTCATGGGCCTTGCCGAAAAGGCCGCCAAGTCGCCCGACCGTCTGTCGGGCGGCGAACGCCAGCGCGTCGCCATCGCCCGCGCCCTCGCCAACGATCCCCTGCTGGTGCTCGGAGACGAGCCGACCGGCAATCTCGACAGCGCCAATTCGGCCCGCGTCGTCGATCTGTTCCGCCAACTGGCGCACGAACAGGGCCGCGCCGTGGTCTGCGTCACGCACGATCCCGAGATCGCCGCGGTGGCGGACATTCGCGTCTCGATGCTGGACGGGCGGATCACCGAAGTCCTGCGCCAGGCCTGAAGCCCGGAGTGCTGTTCAAGGCCGATGAGCCGGGAACGACGCGCCGCCATTCTCCGTTGTTCCTCCGAAGCTACGGAGGAGGAGTGACGATCATGATCCGTTATGACCAAGGCAATCCGCAGGAACTGCGCCATCAGTTCTGGAAGGAACTGTCAGCCTCCCCCTTCGTGATGCTCCAGCTCGACGCCAATTGCGCCAGCGCCGCGCCGATGACCGCCCAGCTCGACGAGAATGCCAATCACGCGATCTGGTTCTTCACCTCGCGTGACAATCACTTCGCCGCCGGAGGCGCCGCCACCGCCACTTTCTGCGCCAAGGGCCACGATCTCTTCGCCCGTTTTTCCGGCACGCTCGTCCCGGAACACGACCGGGCCCGGCTCGACAGGGAATGGAACAACTTCGTCGAAGCCTGGTTTCCCGGCGGCAAGGACGATCCGAACCTGCTGATGCTGCGGATGGACCTTGGCGACGCCTCGATCTGGGCGGGCGAGGTCGGCGCGCTCAACACGGTCAGGATGGCGCTCGGCATGGATGTGAGCAAGACCATCAAGGGCGGTTACGCCGAGACCCTGCTCTGAAACGAAAAGGGCGGCCGATCCGGCCGCCCTTCCGCAATTGTCAGGCGTCGCTTCCGCCCGGCGTGTGCACGCCCGGCAGGGGCGGCACCGGCTGTGGCGGCGTCTCGGGATCGTCCTCGTGCACCTCGACGATGCCCCGGCCGACATGGCTGTGATGGCGGCTGTAGAGGAAATAGACAAACAGGCCGACGATGGCCCAGCCGAAGAACAGCTCCAGCGTATAGAGCGAAAGGCTGAAAAACAGGTAGGCGCAGCCCACGATCGCCAACGGGGCGACCACGGCAACGGCCGGGGTCCGGAACGGGCGGACGCGATTGGGATCGGTCTTGCGCAGGACCATCACCGCCACGGCAACCATGGCGAAGGCAAACAGCGTGCCGGAGTTCGAAATGTCGGCCAGCGCGCCGACCGGGAACAGCGCGGCGAAGAATGCCACGAACACGCCGGTGATGATCGTGACCACGTGCGGCGTGTGATACTTGGGGTGGACCTTGCTCAGCCGTTCCGGCAGCAGCCCGTCGCGGCTCATCACGAAGAAGATGCGGGTCTGGCCGAACATCATCATCAGGATGACCGAGGGCAGCGCCAGCCCGGCGGCAAGGCCGACGAGGTTGCCGATCTGGGTCCAGCCGATCTCGCGCAGGGTCCAGGCGAGCGCTTCCTTGGAGCAGACCACCACTTCATGGGCCTGGGCGGCGCAGGCCGCGGTCAGTTCCTTTGTGCCCGGCGAAATGCCCACGCCGTTGGCATCGAGCAACGGCTGGGCGCCCACGCTGCCGATCACGCCGGCGGCAACGAGCAGGTAGAAGATGGTGCAGATCGTGAGTGAACCGATCAGCCCGATCGGCATGTTTCGCTGTGGGTTTTTCGTCTCTTCCGCTGCGGTCGACACCGCGTCGAAGCCAACGTAGGCGAAGAAGATCGAGGCCGCCGCCGCCGAGACGCCGCCGAAGCCGAGCGGCGCGAAGGGCTCGAAGTTGTGGCTGTTCATCACCGGCAGGGCCAGCACGACGAACAGGGTCAGGGCGGCGATCTTGATCGTCACGAGGATCGCGTTGACGAAGGCGCTCTCGCGCGTGCCAATCACCAGCAACCAAGTGACGAACAGCGAGATGATGAAGGCCGGCATGTTGAACAGCCCGCCGTCGATCGGCCCCGCCGTCAGCGCATGGCTCAGCTCCAGCCCGAAGAATTGTCGCAAAAGGCCGACGAAATAGCCCGACCATCCCACCGCGACCGCGCCTGCCGCCACCGCATATTCCAGCACGAGCGCCCAGCCGACCATCCAGGCCATCAGTTCGCCCATCACCGCGTAGGAATAGGTATAGGCCGAGCCCGAGACTGGAACCATCGAGCTCATCTCGGCATAGCACAGCGCCGCCACGGCGCAGACCACCCCGGCGATGATGAAGCTGAGCATCATGCCCGGCCCCGCCTTCTGCGCCGCCTCGGCGGTCAGCACGAAGATGCCTGTGCCGATCACCGCCCCCACGCCCAGCATGGTCAGCTGGAAGGCACCGAGCGAACGGTGCAGCGATTTCTTTTCAGCGGTGGCGAGAATGGCATCAAGCGGTTTGACGCGTGCAAACATGCGGCGAGCACCCTTTTCACGGCGCGATGGCAAGCCCCGCCACGCCAAACTGCAGTTGTCCGCAAGGCTAGCGCAGCCCCGCCCTCGCGCAAGGGGGGATGGCCGGTAATCCACCGCCATGCATCGGCCAAACTGCGTAGTGCTTCACCTTCCGGTGCCCAGCGGCTAAGGCATTGCCATGTCTACCACCTTTCAGCTGGACACCAGCACCAGCCGCGCCAACCCGACGCCCGCCCCGATCAAGCGGCTCACCGTGCCCGCCCTGCGCCAGCGCAAGCAAGGCAGAGCCACGGCCGACCCCGTGGTCATGCTCACCGCCTACACCGCGCGCCAGGCCCAGTTGCTCGATCCGCACTGCGACCTGCTGCTGGTCGGGGATTCGCTCGGCCAGGTGATCTATGGCCTGCCCTCCAGCGTACCGGTCAGCCTCGACATGATGATCGCTCACGGCGCCGCGGTCGTGCGCGGCTCGTGGCACTCTGTGGTGATCGTCGACCTGCCCTTCGGCGCCTACGAAGCCTCGCCCGAGGCTGCTTTCGCCGCCGCCTCGCGCGTGCTCAAGGAAACCGGCTGCGCCGGCATCAAGCTCGAGGGCGGCGCGGTCATGGCCCCCACGGTCGAATTCCTCGTCAGCCGCGGCATTCCGGTGATCGGCCATGTCGGGCTCACCCCGCAGGCGGTCAACGTGCTGGGCGGATACAACGCCCGTGGCCGCACCGATGCCGAGGCGGCCAAGATCGTCGCCGATGCGAAGGCCCTCGCCGATGCCGGCGCCTTTGCCGTCGTGGTCGAAGGTGTGGTCGAGCCGATCGCCGTGGCCGTGACCGAGGCGATCGACAGTCTCGTCATCGGCATCGGCGGTTCGGTCCGCTGCGACGGCCAGGTGCTGGTCACCGAGGACATGCTCGGCATGTTCGAGCGCGTCCCCCGCTTCGTCAAGCGCTACGAAAACCTGGCCGAGACCATCTCCGCCGCCGCCGCGCGCTACGCCGGAGAGGTCCGTGCGCGGACCTTCCCGGGGATCGAACAGACCTATCAACCCAAGGGCTGAGCGCCCTTGCACACCATTCAGATCGGGGGCTGATTTTGCTCGGTTATTTCAAGGGATCCCTGTTATTTACCTTCGCCTGCCTGGGTCTCGCCCTGGCCTATGGCTGGGCCCGGCTGGGAACCGTATCGGGCACGGCCGAGGTGCTGTGGATCGTCATCGTCCTGTCGATTCTCGAGATCTCGCTCTCGTTCGACAATGCCGTGGTCAACGCCACCGTGCTCAAGGACATGAGCGAGATATGGCAGAAGCGCTTCCTCACCTGGGGCATGTTGATCGCCGTGTTCGGGATGCGGATCGCCTTCCCGCTGGCGATCGTCGCCATCGCCGCCGGGATCGGCCCGGTCGAGGCGGTGCAGCTCTCGCTCAACGATCCGACCCGCTATGAGCAGGTAGTGAGCAGCGCCCACGTCGGCATCGCCGGCTTTGGCGGGGCCTTTCTCGCGCTGGTCGGGATGCGCTTCTTCTTCGACGAGGAAAAGGACATCCACTGGATCCGCTGGATCGAGATGAAGCTGAGCGCGGTCTCCACCATCCGCGCCGCCGAAATCGCCACGCTCGTCCTCGCGCTCTATGGCATATCGCTGCTGCTCGATGAGCATGAGGCGCTGATCTTCGTCACCGCCGGGATGCTCGGCATGGTCACCTTCATCGCGGTCGAGGCGATCGGCACACTGCTTGAACTGCGCGAGGAGGCCCAGGCGGTGGCCAGCGCGGCGATTCGCTCGGGCCTTGGCGGTTTCCTCTATCTCAACGTGCTCGACGCCTCGTTCAGCTTCGATGGGGTGATCGGCGCCTTCGCCCTGTCCAACAACATGATCATCATCGCGCTCGGCCTCTCGATCGGCGCCATGTTCGTCCGCTCGCTGACCATCATGCTCGTCAAGCGCGGTACGCTTGACGAATATCGTTACCTCGAACACGGCGCCTTCTGGGCCATCATCGCCCTCGCCGCGATCATGCTGCTGTCGGCCCGGTTCACCATTTCCGAGACTTTCACCGGCCTGATCGGTGCCGTGCTGATCGCAGCATCGCTCGCCTGGTCGGTGCGCTGGCGCCGCCGCCACGGCGATTCTGCGCTGACCTGAGTTCCCGGAATGGCCTGGTTGCGAACTTTCCATCAAGCCATATGTGACATTCGCGCAACTTAAATTCGCGCTTGTCGTCCAGATGCAATATGAGCTTGCGCGCCGGAGAATCTCCGTTAAACCTCTTCATCGGGAGTTAAGGAGAGGATGAAAGGGCGCCCGCCAAAGAGCAGGCGCCCTTTCTGATTTAAGGGCGATCTTTCAGCGGATTACCGCGCCGATTCGCATCCTGATTCGAAAGTCCCCGCAGCCTCACGGTAAACGCCTGAGCCGCCCCGGGGTCACTTTTACCCAGAACCAGCGCCATGGCCCCGGTCCCCGCAAGCCCCGCCGGCTGCATGGCCCATGCCCGGCCCGCCGCTGCCATCGCCCCCTTGCCATCGCCGGCCCGCAGCAGGGCAAAGGCCAGGTCTGCCTCGATCCGTGCATCGCGCCCGCCTCCTTTGGCGGAAAGCCAGCGCAGGAGCGCGGCCGCTTCCGCCCAGTCGCCCCGCCGCGCGGCAAAGCCCGCCGCCAGCCGCATCGCCGTCCGGTCATGCGGACTGCTGGCGCGCAAACGCCCGACCAACGCCTCGGCCTCGCCGGACAGGCCCGCCCGGCCATAGGCCTCGACCAGCCGCACGAGGAGGTCGTCGCCCAGCCGGACCGCAGCCGAAATCCGGTAGGCATCGACCGCGCCGGCCAGATCTCCGCGCATCAGCCGCAGGTCCCCCGCCGCGATCTGGCTCTCGGCCGAACCCGGTGAGAGCTGCACCAGTCGCTCAGTCACTGCCGCCGCTGCCTGCGCCTGTCCCGCGCCCAGCAAGGCCCGCGCATAGGGCACGGCCGCGTCCGGCTGTCCCGGCCTCTCACCCTGAACCGCCGCAAGAGAACCAGGCGCCCCAGCCTCGGCCACCGCCGCGGCCATGCCCGGCGACCCGCGCGCCGCCCGGTCGAGAAAGGGGGCCGCCTGATCGCGCTGACCCAGATCCTCGTAAGCCCGCGCCACCAGCGTCTGCAGATAGGGCGAGGCATCAGGGCGCAGCGCCTCGGCCGAAAAGCTGTCGACCAGCCGCCGCGCCTCGCCGCTCGCCGCCAGCGACCGGGCCAATAGCAGGCGCACCAAGCGGTTCTGCGGCTGGCGCTGCGACAGGGCGTCGAACAGGCCGGCGGCATGACGGGCATTGCCGGCTTCCAGCTCGACGATGCCCTGCAGCAGCTGGGTCGAAGGGCGGCCGGCCACCTCCCCGCTCACCCGCCCGAGCAGCCGCCGCGCCAACGCCACGTCTCCCGCCCGCGCCGCAAGCACGGCCTGCAGGAACAGCGCCCGACCGTTGCCGGGATCGAGTTCGATCATCCGCCGGGTCACGGCCACCATCTCGCGCGCGCGGCCGATCTCGCCCAGCGTTGCGGCATATTCGCTGAGCAGGCCGAGGTCGTTCGGGTGCTGCTTCAACCCCGCCTCGAACCACGGCAACCCGGCGGCGAGGCCGAACCGATCGCGCACCATCAGCCCGCGATATTGCAGCACACGCGGACTGCCGGGATCCAGCTCGACCGCGCGCTGCGCCGCCGCGACCGACTGGACCTGTTCGCCGCCGGCATAACGCAGCCGCGCGATGTCGAGCCACAGCCCGCTGTTGCCCGGCGCGATGGCCAGCGCCCGGTCGAGCGCCCGGCCAGCCGCGGCAAGATTGCCTGCGTTCATTTCGAGCTGGCCGAGGAGGCGAAAGCCCCGCAGCGCCTCGTCCCGCGAAAATTGTCCCGGCGCCAGCCATTTGCGCGCCTTGGCGGGATCGCGCTGGTCGATGAAGGCCTCACCCATCCGCGCCGCCGCTGCCTCTCGCGGCAGACCGGCGGCCATGGCCTTGCGCAGGGCCATCTCGGCGGCAATCCCGTCGCTGCGCCCCAGCGCTGCATCGGCCTGCCTGACGAGGCCCGCCGCCGCGCCCTCCACCGCGCCGCCCGGGCTGGCGGCGATAAGGCCCGCCGCCAGGACCAGTCCCAGCGCCGCCGCCCCGACCAGCCGCGCCGGGCGGATGCGATCAGTTCTGCAAATCATACTGCTTGAGCAGGTCGTACAGGGTCGGGCGGCTGATCCCGAGGAGCTTGGCCGTGCTCGAGATATTCCCCTCACTGCGGGCCAGCGCGTGGCGGATCGCCTTGCGATCGGCCTGCTCGCGCGCTGACTTGAGGTTGAGCATTGCCGCCCCTTCGTCGACCGGCGCGGCAAGGTCGAGGTCGGCCGCGCCGACCAGCTTGCCATCGGCCATGATCACCGCGCGCTTCACCCGGTTCTCCAGCTCACGCACGTTGCCGGGCCAGGCCCAGGCATCGATCGCGGCCAGGGCATCGGCCGCGAAGCCCTTGACCTGCGGGTTCATCTCGCGCGCGAAGCGCTGGAGAAACGCCTTGGCCAGCAGGGCCGCATCGCCCGGCCGCTCCGACAGGCTCGGGATCTTCACCACGATCTCTGCCAGACGATAGTAAAGATCCTCGCGGAAGCGCCCATCGGCGATCATCTGCTCGAGGTTCTGGTGGGTGGCGCAGACGATCCGCGTGTCGACGTCGATCGAGCGGCGCGAACCGACCCGTTCGATCACCCGCTCCTGCAGGAAGCGCAGCAGCTTGACCTGCAGGTGCAGCGGAATGTCGCCCACCTCGTCAAGGAACAGCGTGCCGCCATTGGCCAGCTCGATCTTGCCCTCCGTGGTCTTGACCGCGCCGGTAAACGCACCCTTCTCATGCCCGAACAGCTCGCTCTCGAGCAGGTTCTCCGGGATCGCCGCGCAATTGATGGCGATGAAGGCGCCTTTCGCGCGAACGCTCGCATCGTGCAGTCCGCGCGCCAGCAGTTCCTTTCCGGTACCGCTGGCGCCAAGCAGCATGACCGAGACATTGGTATTGGCCACCCGCTCGATCGTGCGGGCCACCTTGACCATCTCGGGCGCCGCCGTGATCAGCCGGCCGAGTACCGTATTGCCATTGCCCGCCTTGGCCGCAAGCTGGCGGTTCTCCAGCTCGATCCGGTGCAGCTGGAACGCCCGGCGCACGATCAGGCCGATCGCATCGATGTCGACCGGCTTCTGGTAGAAGTCATAGGCCCCGCGCGCGATCGCCTGCAGCGCGCTTTCCCGCGCGCCGTGGCCGGTGGCCACGATCACCTTGGTGTCGGGCTTGAGCGCCATGATCTCGTCGAGCACGGCAAAGCCTTCGGTCGTGCCATCGGGATCGGGCGGCAGGCCGAGGTCGAGCGTCACTACGGCCGGCTCTTCCGAGCGCAGCGCGGTGATCGCGCTGGCCCGGTCCCCGGCCACGATCACCTCGAAATCCGGGTATGCCCATTTGAGCTGGGCCTGCAGACCGGCGTCGTCCTCGACGACCAACAGCTTGGGCTTGGCTTCGGCAGGCATGTTCAGGCGACCTTCTGTTGATGATGCGGCCGGTCCGTGCCGGACACAGTCCCGGCAAGCGGCAGGCGGATGATGAAGCGCGAGCCCAGTCCCTCGCGGCTTTCGACGTCGAGCCGCCCGCCCATGGCGCGGATCAGCTCGCGCGCCTCGCAGGCGCCGATCCCGAAGCCGCCGGGCTTGGACGAAACGAACGGCTTGAACAGGCGGGTGCGGATGAATTCCGGGCTCATCCCGCAACCGGAATCGGCCACCTCGATTCGCGAGTGCAGCCCGTCGACCACGTGAGTGATGAAGACCGGGCTACCATCCACCCCGGCGTCGATCCCATTCTGCACGAGGTGGAGCAGCGACTGTTCGAGCGCCTCGCGGTTGACCTGCACCTCGCCCGGCTGGCACTCGGTCACGAACACGTTCTGCCCGGTAAACTGCGCGGCCACGAGCCGCACCAGCTTGCCCGCATCGAACTGCGAGATGCCCTCGCTTCCGGCCTTCCCATAGCGCGAGAGCCTGGCGATCAGGGCATTGAGCTTGTCGGCCGAATTGCGCAGGGTCACCAGCATATCGGCGCGGAATTCGGGGTTCTCGGCGTGATGCTCGGCATTGCGCGCCAGCAGGGTGAACTGGCTGGCAAGGTTCTTGATGTCGTGCATGACGAAGGCGATGCGGCGGTTGAACTCGTCAAACCGCGCCGCCTCGGCCAGGGCATCCTGCCCCTCGTTTTCCGACAGGTAGCTGGCCAGTTGCTGACCGACCACCCGCAGCAGGTCGAAGTCCTCCCAATCAAGCGTGCGGGTCATCTCCGGCCTGGCCAGCACTACCACGCCGAGCAGGCGCT
The DNA here is from genome assembly GCF_014230315.1 of Novosphingobium flavum. Taxonomy (GTDB): domain Bacteria; phylum Pseudomonadota; class Alphaproteobacteria; order Sphingomonadales; family Sphingomonadaceae; genus Novosphingobium; species Novosphingobium flavum. The sequence continues at coordinate 167,167 of NZ_JACLAW010000003.1, forward strand.
CGAAGTGGAGCAGCGGTACGATGGCCCAGGCCCGAGGATCGGCGCGCAGCCATTCGGGCACGATCGCGCATTCGCCCTTGCGGTCGATCGCCTCGCGCACCGCATCAAGGTCGACGATGTGCCCTTCGCGCTCGAAGAAGCGTACCGCCTCGGCGCCAAGCGCGATTGCCGGAACGTCGGCGGTCGGCCACTGCCAGCGCGCCGCGAGCACGAGATCGCCGTGATCGTCGGCGGTGAGCAGCAGCCCGGCCGGGCTGTCGGTGATGTCGCAGACCGAACGGACCGCGCGCTCGCTCAGCGGCACCCCGCCTCCGCCGCCGATCGTGCGGTTGAAGCGCAGCCATTCGGCGCGGTAGTCATAGCGATGCTGGAACAGGTGCTTGACCATCGTGACCTTGAGCCAGCCGCGCAGCCGGCGCGACGGCAGGATCAGCATGGCCGCGGCCACCCCGGCGATCAGAAATCCAAACTGGAACAGGCGGGCGAATTCCCCGCCCACATAGGCCAGCCAGCGCGCCAGCAGGATCATGCCCAGCAGGTAAAGGCCGATCCCCAGCAGGGAGGCGAATTCAAAGGCCACGTCCCGTGAAGGGCTGATCCTGAGCTGCGCTCCGCGCCGGGTCAGCCCGGGGATCAGGGTCGCCACCACGGCCAGCAGCACGATCCCGCGCAGGGCAGCCAGCTGCCTTGGCCACTCGCTGTCAAGATAGGCCACGGTGTAGAGATTGAGGTCGTAAAGCCACAGGATGGCCAGCGCCGCGGTCGGCCAGCGCAGGATCGCGCGGCTCTGGACCGAAGCGCCAAGGAACAGGTTGTGCAGCAGCACCAGCCCGCCGATCGAGAGCATCAGGCGGAACATCACCGTGATGTGGAACAACGTGGTGCGCGCCTGCTCCGAAAGCTCGAAGCCCGGCGTGAGCAGAATCAGCAGGATCTGGAACAGTTCGATCGCCGCGAGCGAGAGCATCACCGGCCGGATCGGACGGACCAGCGTATGGCGCCCGTCCGTGCTGAACAGGCGGTAGATCACGAAGAGCCAGCCGAGGTTGCGCACACTCTCGGTCAGGTGCGCGGCCGGCGTATCGACCCCGGTTGCGGCGATTGCCAGGGCCCATGTCGCGCTGGCCGCAAGCGCCATGACCATGGCCAGCCTTGCCCGCCCCGTGGCGGTGCGGCTACCCGCCAGCCATGCCGCGAGAGTCGCCGCCGCGCAGGCGCCGATGAGGTGGACAAGCCCGGCAAGGATCGACCAGCCCTGGGTCATCCTAGCGCGCCCCCTCCCGCCACAGCACCACGCGCAGCGTTTGCAGCAGGATCAGCAGGTCGAGGAAGGGCGTGTAGTTCTTGGCATAGTAGAGGTCGTATTCGAGCTTGTGCCGCGCATCCTCGATCGAGGCGCCATAGGGATAGTTGATCTGCGCCCAGCCGGTGATCCCCGGCTTCACCATGTGCCGCTCGGCGTAATACGGCAGCTTGTCCTCCAGCCCGGCCACGAATTCCGGCCGCTCCGGGCGCGGGCCGACGAAGCTCATCTCGCCCTTGAGCACCGACCAGGTCTGCGGCAGTTCGTCGATCCTGACCTTGCGGATGAAGCGCCCGATCCGCGTCACGCGCGGGTCGTTGGCCGTGGCCCACTGGGCGCCCGCCGCCTCGGCATCGGTGCGCATGGAGCGCAGCTTGATCACGTCGAACGGCTGGCCGTAAAGCCCCACCCGGGTCTGGCGAAAGAAGGCCGGCCCCCGGCTGTCCAGCTTCACCAGCAGGGCAAAGAGCACGACCAGCGGCAGCGTCAGTGCCAGCAGCAGCAGGCTCGCGGTCACGTCGAACATCCGCTTCGCCACGCTCGAAACCGCCCGGCCCGAGGAGAACCCGTCGGAAAAGATCAGCCACGAGGGATTGACCGTGTCGAGGTCGACGCGGCCCGTCTCGCGCTCGATGAAGCTGGAGAAATCGTTGACGTGAACCCCGGCCGTCTTGATCCGGAGCAGGTCCTGCAGCGGCAGCGAATTGCGCCGTTCTTCCAGCGCCAGCACCACTTCGCTGACCCCAAGGTTCTCGACGAAGCGCGTGAGGTTGTGAATCGCGCTGCGGTTGATCGCCTCCTCGATCACCGGGGCGCTGTCGCTCATCCCGATGAAGCCGACGATGACGAAGCCGCTCTCCGGCCGCTCGCCCAGTTGGCGCAGACGCTCGGCCCGGTTACCCGCCCCCAGCACCAGCACCCGCCGGCGAAAGGCCGAGGCGCCAAGGATGCCGCCCACGATCAGCCGGTTGCCTACCACCATGGCGATCGACAGGCCCATCGCATAGGCCAGGGTCGAGCGCCAGAAATGCGCGCCGTTGACCACCCAGTCGACGAACGACAGCGCGATCGTGCCGAGCGAGACCGCGACCAGCAGCCGCGCGCCCGCATAGCGCAGCGAGCGCAGCGATTCGGCGTTATAGACCCCGACCGCGATCATCGCGGTCAGCATCACGGCGGCAAAGCCGAACAGTTCCCACAGATGGCCCGGACGATGCGCGAGCGCTATGCCGATCTGCCCGGCTCGCACACGCCAGCCCAGTTCGGCCGCCAGTGCCAGCAGGGCCAGGTCGAACAGACCGAGCAACAGCACTGCGTGCGGGATATAGTGTTTGAAGAGGCGAACCATTTCCCCGCCGGCGCAGCACCCGGACAATCCGGGCTTCACACGGCAGGACTAGGCCCAAGGGGTAAATTGTCGGTAAATCTGACAGTGCCCTGAAAGGCATTTTGTGACGGAAATCCGCGATTTGCGGCGCACCGATACAGTCGTTTGTCGGCCGGGTTTACAAGCGGAAACGCCGCCGGGGGGATCACCGCCGGCGGCGTCGGGGTAAATCAGTTCTTGCTCGCGTTGTTGGCGGCGTCCTGCGCGGCTTCGCCCGCGCTCTGGGCAGCGTTGCCAACGTCCTTGGCGGCATCGCCGACATTGTTGGCCGCGGCGGTGATCGCATTGTCCTTGGCGATCTGGCTGTCATTGCTGCGGCTGAAGAACCAGATGCCCGCGATCAGGGCGAGAACGAGGATCACGGCAATCGCCCAACCGGCGCCGCCTCCGCTCTTCTCGCGGATGATCGTGGTCTCATGCGGAGTGGATACGACTTCGTCTGCCATGGGATATCCCCTAATTTGGTGTCAGGGGGAAAATGCGCAGGCAGCACGGATAGTTCCGGCTCGAAAAGTGTGGTGCCCCTGGCCCGACTCGAACGGGCACGGATTTCTCCAACCGATTTTGAGTCGGTCGCGTCTACCATTCCACCACAGGGGCACTGTGCGGGAGGGGGCTTAGCCGCCCTTCCCCCGCACTGCAATCTTACTTGAGCGCTCCGGCGACCAGCTTGTGCAGCCGGGCGTGAAGGGCATCGTTGGCGGCCAGAACCTGATCGGCGCAGATCGCCTCGGACTGGCCCTTGAAGTTCGACACGAAACCGCCAGCCTCGCGCACCAGCAGGCAGCCCGCCGCGCTGTCCCACGATTTCAGCCCGGTTTCCCAGAACCCGTCGTAGCGGCCAGCGGCCACCCAGGCGAGGTCGAGCGCGGCCGAACCGAAGCGGCGGATGCCGGCCACGTTGGGACCGATGGCCGCGAAGATCTTCGACCATTCGACGAAATCGCCATGCCCGGCGAACGGAATGCCCGTCGCGATCAGCGCCTCGTCAAGGTGGCGACGCGAGGAAACGCGAAGACGCGCATCCTGCAGCCAGGCCCCGCGGGTCTTTTCTGCCCAGAAGCTCTCGTCGGTGATCGGCTGATAGACCAGCGCGGCCGTAACGTCGCCCCAGCCACGCCCGTCCAGCGTCGGTTCCTGCACCGCGATCGAGATCGCGAAGTGCGGGATGCCGTGGAGAAAGTTGCTGGTCCCGTCGAGCGGATCGACGATGAAGCGCGGCTTGCCCTCCTCACCGGGCAGCCAACCCGATTCCTCGAGCAGGAAGCCCCAGTCGGGCCGGGCCGCCTTGAGCTCTTCCCAGATCGTGCGCTCGGCCGCCCGATCCGCCTTGGAGACGAAGTCGGCCGGGCCCTTGCGGCTGACCTGGAGGTGCTCGATCTCGCCGAAATCGCGGCGAAGACGCTGCCCGGCCTTGCGGGCAGCCTTCTCCATGACGCGGATCAGGCCGGAAATGACTGCCATGGGATCAGTTGGCCTTGCCGACGTAGGTCCGATCGTAAACGTCGACCACGATACGGGTGCCGCTCTCGATGTGCGGCGGAACCATCACGCGCACGCCGTTGTCGAGGATCGCCGGCTTGTAGGACGAGGAAGCGGTCTGCCCCTTCACCACTGCGTCGGCTTCCACGATGGTCGCTTCCACCTGCTCCGGCAGCTGCACCGAGATCGGACGCTCGTCGTACATTTCAAGCAGCACGGTCATGCCGTCCTGCAGGAAGGCATCGGCCCCGCCGAGAAGATCCTTGGGCAGGTTGATCTGGTCGTAGGTTTCCACGTCCATGAACACCAGGTCGTCGCCCTCGGCATAAAGGAACTGGAAGTCCTTGGTATCGAGGCGCACGCGCTCGACCGTGTCGGCGCTGCGGAAGCGGACGTTGGTCTTGCGGCCGTCGATCAGGTTCTTCATCTCGACCTGCATGAAGGCGCCGCCCTTGCCCGGCTGGGTGTGCTGGGTCTTGGCGACCTTCCAGATGCCCTTTTCATATTCAAGGATATTGCCGGGGCGGATGTCGACGCCGCTGATCTTCGCCATGGGAGGTGCCTTCGAGTTGAGAAAGAGCGACAAGCGTCGCGTTCAAGCCGCGCCCCTTAGCCGAGCGGCGCGCCAAGGACAAGCGGCGGGACAAGCGGTGGAACAGACTGGCCGGCGGTGCTAGGAACCAGCCGATGAACCGCGCCGTCCTCCTTGCCGTCCTTATAGCCCTTCCCTCCGCCGCCCCGGCCGCTCCGGGCGGCCCGCTCGGCTTCCTGCCGCAGGGCCGCTATGCCTGCGAGACGGGGGGCGATGCGACCGGCGCGGCGGGCCTTGCCCATCCCGAGATGGATTTCACCATCACCCGCGGCTCCTCCTACCGCACGGCCAAAGGCAAGGGTATCTACCTGTTCACCGGAGACCGGCTGGTTTTCACCTCCGGCCCGTTCGAGGGCCTGAAGATTCGCCGGGTTCGCGAGAATTTCCTCCGCTTTTCAAAGGCCGATGGGTCTGACGGCGACATGCGCTGCGTCCGCCGCCCCGGTTCCCACGGCTGAACCGGCGGTGCTGCTCATTCCTTGAACAGCACCTCGGTCCCCGGGTGGACCATCTGCGCCAGCCGCGCCACGTCCCAGTTGGTCAGGCGCACGCAGCCATGGCTCTCGGCCCGCCCGATGGTTTCCGGCGCCGGGGTTCCGTGAATGCCGTAGTGTGGCTTGGACAGGTCGAGCCAGACCACGCCCACCGGCCCGTTCGGCCCCGGCGGCAGGGTTGCCGCCTTGTCCCCCGGGCCTGCGTCCCAGAACAGATCCGGGTTGTAGTGAAACTTTGGATTGCGATCGACCACGAGGATTTTCCACTTGCCCAGCGGCAGCGGATCGTGCTCCGAGCCCATCGTCGCGGTAAAGGCCGCCACCAGCGTCCCCTGCGCGTCGTAGGCCCTGAGCACGCCTTTCGACTTGCTCACCTCCACCCGGTCGACCCTCGGCTGCAAGCTGCTGACGCCGAGGTTGGACAGCGTCGCCGGCCAGTCCGGCGAACCCTCGGGCGGTGCCGGATCGACTTGCGGATCGGCCACGTCGGGCACGGTGATCTGCTGTCCGGCGGCAAAGGCCTTGCCGGGATTGAGCTGCTTCAGAACATCCGGTGTGGTGTGGAACCGCTCGGCCAGCTTCTCTTCGAGCGAGGCATAGCCCAGTTCGGTCATCTTCGCCTGATCGGCCGGCTCCCTGGGCACCGGCACGAAGGGACCGCGTGCGAAGTCCGGCTGGATCGTCACCACCCGCGTCGCGGCAACGCTGCCCGCCTGGGCCAGCCCGCCCCGGGTCGCCGCGTCGACCTCGCCGGTCACGGGATAGCCATTGGCATCCTGAAAGGCCTCCAGCGCATTGCGGGTCGAAAGCCCCATCCGCCCGTCGAGCACGCCGGGGGTAAACCCGATCCGGTCGAGCGCGACCTGGACCTGCAGCAATCCGCTATCGATATTGGTGACCGGCGCAGGCGCGCTTGTGGCCGTTTCAGTGCTTTCGGGCTTGGGTGAAGGCTGGCGCTGACAGGCCCCGAGGGCGATCAGCAGGGCGGCAGAAATCAGGATACGCATCGAACAGCAACGCGCGAACCCCGCCCTGCGTTTCCGGCCCGCCTCCCGTCAGGCGATCCCCAGCGCCTTGCCGAATGCGGCAACCGCCGCCGCCTCATCCCCGTTCCAGACCGCGCCGGACGCGGCGATGAAGTCCGCCCCGGCCTCGGCCAGCCCGGCGCAATTGTCCGGCGTCATCCCGCCGATCGCCACGCAAGGCAGCTCGAAGAAGGTCTGCCACCAGGTCAGGATGTCGGGCTCGGCGCGGTGCTTGGTTTCCTTGGTCGTGGTCGGAAAAAAGGCCCCGAAGGCGACATAGTCCGCCCCTGCCTCGCCCGCGTCCATCGCCATGTGGCGGCTGTCATGGCAGGTCACGCCGATCTGGGCATTGCGCCCCAGCCGGTCGCGCGCTTCCTGCACCGAACCGTCTTCCTGCCCCAGATGCACACCGTCGGCCCCGAGGCGCTTGGCTAGGCTGATCGAGTCGTTGACGATGAAAGCCACTTCCCGATCGGCACAGAGCCTCAGCAGCGGCTCGGCCAGCCGCGCCGCCTCGTGCTCGTCCAGCCCTTTCACCCGGTACTGGAAAGCCGCCACCGGTCCGCCGTCGAGCGCACGGGCAAGCCGGTCGGCAAACCCGCCACTCACGTCGAGCGGCGAGATCAGGTAAAGCTGGGTGGGCAGGCGTTCGCGCGGTTCCTTGGACATGGGTGGCCCTCTAGCCCAGCAAGCCGCTTTCGGGAACACTTCATCGCAGGCAGCCGTTCCTCCCCCATGAACCGCCGCGCCCTCCTCGCCCTTGCCCCTCTGGCCGCCCTGTCCGGTTGCATCACCTTTCACACGGTGAACGACGGCGTGGTCCGCGCCCGGATCGGCGAAACCGTCCGCGTCGGGGTGATGGCGGTCAAGCCCGAGGCTCTGCTCGAGGACAGCCGCTGCCCGTCAGGCGTGCAATGCGTCTGGGCAGGCCGGGTCCGGATTGCCGCCCTGGTCGATGGATCGCCGGTCGAACTGACCCTCGGCGAGGCCAAACCCCTGCCCCAGGGCCGCCTGACGCTGGTCGAAGTCTATCCCGCCCGCCAGAAGGACACGACGCTTTACCCCGACGAATACCGCTTCGGCTTCACCGCTTCTGACCAGCAGTGAGGCTGACTTACTCGCCCGCCATCTCCAGCACCTTGGCCCATTCTTCCGGCCGGATCTCGGCCACCGAAAGCCGCGAAAGCCGCACCAGCTCACACTCGGCAAGAGCCGGCTCGGCCTTGATCGCCGCCAGCGTCACCGGCTGCTTCAGCTTGCGCACCGCTTTAACCTTCACGCAGGCCCACTTGCCTTCGGGGTCGGTCGGATCGGTCAGCCCGCCCCGGCTGATCTCGGCGATGCCCACGATCTCCTTGCCGATGTTCGAATGGTAGAAGAAGGCCTGGTCGCCCGGCTGCATGGCGCGCAGGTTGTTGGCCGCGCGGTGGTTGCGCACCCCGTCCCAGGTCCCCTCGCCCTCGGCCACGAGATCGTCCCAGCTATAGGCATCCGGCTCCGACTTCATCAGCCAGAGACGGGCGGAATTCGCAGTTTTTCCCATGTAACTCATGCCCTCGCGCGCTATATCGCAGTGTTCGGAGCGCCATATCTCCAACCACGGGACGATTGACAAGCATGGACCTCGCCGCCCTTCCGGTACTCTCGCTGGCCGACGACCCGCAGCGCTTCTCCGATGAGATCGGCGCCTCGTTCCGCCAGTTCGGCTTCGCCATGGTCAAGGACCACGGCCTCGACCCCGATCTGGTAGCCAGCGCGTGGCGGCTCACGGAAGAATTCTTCGCCCTGCCCGAAGCGGAAAAGCGCTCCTACATCCTCTCCGGCAAGGGCGGCGCACGGGGCTATACCGCCTTCGGCACCGAGATCGCCAAGGGCGCGAAGATCAGCGATCTCAAGGAGTTCTGGCACGTCGGGCGCGAACTGCCCGCCGGCCACCCGCTCGCCTCGGATTCAATGCCGCCCAACGTCTGGCCCTCCCGGCCCGAAGGCTTCCGCGAAACCTTCGAGCCGCTTTTCGCCGCATTCGACGCGGCCGGCGCCACGATCCTTTCGCGCATTGCGATCCACCTCGGTCTCGCGGCGAACTGGTTCGACCCGGCGATTGAGGACGGCAACTCGGTCCTGCGCCTGCTGCACTATCCCCCGATTCCAGGCGATGCCCACGGCGCCATCCGCGCCGGCGCGCATGAAGACATCAACCTGATCACCCTCCTGCTCGGGGCCGAGGAAGCCGGGCTCGAACTCCTCACCCGCGAAGGCAACTGGATCTCCGTCTCCCCGCCGCCCGGCGCCCTGGTGGTCAACATCGGCGACATGCTGCAGCGGCTGACCAACCACGTCCTGCCCTCGACCACGCACCGCGTCCGCAACCCCGATAGCGAGCGCAGCCGCTACAGCCGCTACTCGATGCCGTTTTTCCTCCACCTGCGCAGCGATTTCCCTTTCGTAACCCTGCCCGAATGCATCACCCCCGAAAATCCCGACCGCTACCCGGTCTCGATCACGGCGGACGACTACCTGCAGGAACGGCTGCGCGAAATCGGCCTTAAAATGTAATGGCCTACCGTCTTTTCCACGCCCCGCCCGCACGAGGATTAACCGAACCTCAACCCTGATCGGCCAAATGTTTCCAGCGTGAAAACACAGGGGACGCAATTGGCCGGCATTGAAGACAGGGCGCAAGCTGCGTCGGAACCGCCCGGCAAGGGCCGGGTCGACCGTGCCGACCGCGATGTTCTTGTGCTCGGCATCGCCATGGCCGCGATCATCATGTTCGTCGGCACCGGCGGTCACATCCTGCCGCAGGCCATACGCTCGCTGCAGGGCATCGGCCTCCCGCCGGATCGCCTGCTGTCCTCCGCCCTGCTGCTCAACATTGCCCTGATCATCTTCGGCCTGCGCCGCTACCGCGACCTCTCAGCCGAGGTGCGCGAGCGCCGCCATGCCGAAGAGACCGCGCGCGAACTGGCCGAAACCGATCCGCTGACGAGCTGCCTAAACCGCCGCTCGATCGCCCCTTCCACCGACATGCTGATGAAGGCCTGCGCCCAGCGCGGCGAGAAGGTCGCCTTCATCATGATCGACATCGACAATTTCAAGCGGATCAACGACGCCAACGGCCATTCTACCGGCGATGCCGTGCTCAAGGCCTGCGCCCGCCGGATCAGCGAACTGTTGCCCGACCGCGCCCTGCTCGCGCGGCTCGGCGGCGACGAATTCGCCTGCGTGGTCCCGTTCCACCCCGGCCTGTCCGAGCGGATCGACGAACTGGCGGGCCTGATCACCTCCGCCGTGGCGCGTCCGGTCCGGCTTGGCGAGATGTCGATCGAGGTGACGGTCTCGGTCGGCCTCGCCCGGTCCGATCTCGCTGCCGATCTCAGCCGCACGGTCGATGCCCAGGAACTGCTCCACATGGCCGACATCGCCATGTACCAGGCCAAGAAGGCAGGCAAGAACCGCTGGTTCTGGTTCGAAAGCCCGATGGAAAGCGAACTGCGCTTCCGCAGCGATCTCGAACGGGCCCTGCGGGGAGGCATCCTCGCCGGTGAATTCGTGCCCTTCTACGAACAGCAGATCGATCTCGCCACCGGGCGCATCATCGGCTTCGAAATGCTCGCCCGCTGGAACTCGCCGCGCTTCGGCATGGTCGGGCCTGACGTGTTCATCCCGGTCGCCGAGGAAATCGGCGTGATCGCCGACCTGTCGGAGCGGCTGATCCGCCAAGCCCTGCTCGACGCGCGCGAATGGGCGCCCTCGCTGACCCTCTCGGTCAATATCTCGCCGCTCCAGCTACGCGATCCGTGGTTCGCCCAGAAGCTGCTCAAACTGCTGGTCGAGGCCAATTTCCCGCCCAGCCGGCTGGAGATTGAGATCACCGAATCCTGCCTGCACGAAAACGTCGGGCTCGTGCGCTCGCTGATCACCAGCCTCAAGAACCAGGGCGTCGCGATCAGCCTCGACGATTTCGGCTCGGGCTATTCCTCGCTCGCCCAGCTGCGCAGCCTGCCGTTCGACCGGCTCAAGATCGACCGTTCGTTCGTCACCGCCATGCCCGGCAACCGCGACAATGCCACCATCGTCCAGGCGATCACCTCGCTCGGCGAAGGGCTCGGCCTGCCGATCACCGCCGAAGGGGTGGAGAATGCCGAGGTCGTGGCCGAACTGCAGAAACTCGGCCAGTTCATGGCCCAGGGCTACCTCTACGGCCGCCCCGAACCGGCCGAACAGACGCGGGAACGGCTGGCCAAGCTCGGCATGCTGGCCGATGGCGTGAACTTCGCCATCCGCCCCGACCAGGCCCTGTCCGGCGCTGCCTGAAACGCTGCGCGATCGGGGCCTGATACTGGACGTTTCGCCCCGCAGCGCCTAGATCGCGCGCCATGCAGGTTCCTTTCGTCAAGATGCATGGCCTCGGCAACGACTTCGTCGTGCTCGACGCGCGCGCCGCTGCCGTCCCGCCGATGGACGCGCGCCTCGCCGCCGCGCTGGCCAACCGCCACACCGGCATCGGCTGCGACCAGCTGATCCTTATCGAACCGTCCGAGATCGCCGACCTGCGCATGCGGATCTTCAACGCCGATGGCAGCGAGGTCGAGGCCTGCGGCAATGCCACCCGCGCGGTCGGCCTGCTCCACGGCGTGGCCGCCCGGATCGAGACCCTCGCCGGCGTGGTCGAATCCGCCCCGGCCGATGGCGGCATCAAGGTCGACATGGGCACCCCCCGGTTCGACTGGAACGCGATCCCCCTCGCCTGGGCGATGGACACGCTGACCATGCCGGTCGGCTGGGAAGACCTCGACGCGCCCACGGCGGTCAACGTCGGCAACCCCCACGCCATCTTCTTCGTCCCCGATTGCGACGCGGTCGATCTCGCCCGCCTCGGCCCATTGATCGAGCGTGATCCGCTCTTCCCCGAACGGGTCAACGTCAACGTCGCCACGATCGAGAGCCGCGATGCGATCCGCCTGCGCGTCTGGGAACGCGGCGCCGGCCTGACCCTCGCCTGCGGCACCGGCGCCTGCGCCACCGCGATCGGCGCGATGCGGCGCGGCCTGACCGACCGCAAGGTCCGCGTCACCCTCCCCGGCGGCCCGCTGGTTATCGAATGGACCGCCGAAGGCCGCGTCATGATGACCGGCCCGGCCACCGAGGCCTTCCGCGGGGCCTTCGATCCCGCCGCCTACGGGGTTCCTGCGTGACGGTTGAGGTCGTTTCGCTCGGCTGCCGCCTCAACCTTTCCGAGAGCGAGTCCCTGCGGACCATGCTTTCCGGCGCCGACGATCTCGTCGTCATCAATTCCTGCGCCGTCACCGCCGAGGCCGTGCGCCAGACCCGCCAGGCCATCCGCCGCGCCCGCCGCCAGCGCCCCGATGCCCGCCTCCTCGTCACCGGCTGCGCCGCCGAGGTCGAGCGGGAGGCGCTCGCCGCCATGCCCGAGGTCGACGGCCTCGTTGCCAACCCGACCAAGCTCGACCCCCGTGCCTGGAACGTGCCCACCGCCCAAGCGCCCGCGATTTCCGCCGCCTATACCCGCGCCTACGTCGCCGTACAGAACGGCTGCGACCATGCCTGCACCTTCTGCGTGATCCCGCAAGGCCGCGGCCCCAGCCGCTCGCTCCCCGTGGCCGCAGTCCTGCGCCAGATCGAAACTCACCTCGCCCGTGGCACCGCCGAGATCGTCCTCACCGGCGTCGACCTCACCTCCTGGGGCCACGACCTGCCCGGCCAACCCCGCCTCGGCGCCCTCGCCAGCGCGATCCTCGACGCGTTCCCCGTCCTCCCCCGCCTGCGCCTCTCCTCGCTCGACGGGATCGAGATCGACACCGACCTGCTCGACCTTCTCGCCGGCGAAGCTCGCGTCATGCCCCACGTCCACCTCTCCCTCCAGCACGGCCACGACCTCATCCTCAAGCGGATGAAGCGCCGCCATTCACGCGCCGACGCCCTGTCCCTCGTCGCCGCGCTCAAGGCCCGACGCCCCGACATCGCCGTGGGCGCAGACCTCATCACCGGCTTCCCGACCGAGGATGAGGCCATGCACGCGGCCAATCTCTCGATCGTGCGCGAACTCGGCGTGGTCCACGGCCACGTCTTCCCCTACTCGCCCCGCCCCGGCACGCCCGCCGCGCGGATGCCGCAACAGCCCCCCCCCACGATCCGCCGCCGCGCCGCCGAATTGCGCGCAGTGGTGGCCGAAGTCCGCACCGACTGGCTGGAGACATTGGTCGGAAAACCGCTCTGCGTGCTTGCAGAACGCGACGGCACCGGCCATGCGGAAAACTTCGCCCGGGTCCGCCTCGGGCCAGAGGTGCAACCCGGAACCGTGGTGACAATGATCCCGAGCGCAATCGCCGAAGGCATGCTGGCATGAGCGAAGAGGCCCCCTCCGCCGCCCTGTCGTGGTCCGAGCGCCTGTTCGGCGGTTTCCGCAAGACCTCCGAACGGCTGGGCGAAAACCTGTCCGGCATCGTCAGCAAGACCCGGCTGGATGATGCCCAGCTCGACGATATCGAGGACGCGCTGATCCTCTCGGACCTCGGCCCCCGCGCCGCCGCCCGGATTCGCGCCCGCCTCGCCGAGGAACGCTTTGAGCGCGGCGCCGATGAACAGGCGATCAAGCAGGCCGTGGCCGACGAAATCGCCAGGATCCTGCGCCCCGTCGCCAAGCCGCTGGAAGTCACTGCCTTCCCCCGTCCGCAGGTCATCCTCGTGATCGGCGTCAACGGCTCGGGCAAGACCACCACCATCGCCAAGCTCGGCCACCTGTTCCAGGAGCAGGACTATGCCGTGATGTTCGCCGCCGGAGACACCTTCCGCGCCGCCGCGATCGGCCAGCTCGGAGTCTGGGCAGACCGGCTCGGCGTACCCATCGTCAAGGGGCCGGAAGGCGGCGATCCCGCCTCGATCGTGTTCGACGCGGTCAAGCTGGCGACTGACAAGGGCACCGACGCCCTGATCGTCGACACCGCCGGGCGCCTCCACAACCGCCGCGAGCTGATGGACGAACTCGCCAAGATCCGCCGCGTCCTCGGCCGCCTCAACCCCGATGCGCCGCACGACGTGGTCCTCGTGCTCGACGCCACCAACGGGCAGAACGCGCTCCAGCAGATCGAGATCTTCAAGGAAGTGGCCGGCGTCACCGGCCTCGTCATGACCAAGCTCGATGGCACGGCGCGCGGCGGCATCCTCGTCGCCGCGGCCGAGCAATACGGTCTGCCGATCCACGCCATCGGCGTCGGCGAACGGATCGACGATCTCCGCCCGTTCGATCCCGATCTCGTCGCGCGCGTCATCGCGGGAGTGCAGTAATGGTCGAGCCCGCCGGAACCCCCGCCGCGAAGAAGTCGAACTGGGCCAACCTGCTGATCGACTATGGCCCGATCCTGCTGTTCTTCCTCGTCTATCGCCACTTCGCCCCGGCCGACAAGACCGCCTCTCTGCAGGAAGTGTCCGCGGTAATCTACGGCACCGTGGCCTTCATCGCCGGCGCCGTCGTCGCGCTGGCCTACAGCCTCGCCAAGTTCAGGCGCGTCTCGCCGATGCTGGCCCTGTCGACCGCGCTGATCGTGTTCTTCGGCGGCCTCACCATCCTGCTGCACGACCAGTTCTACATCCAGATCAAGCCGACTGTGATCTACCTGATGTTCGGCCTCGCCCTGCTCGGCGGCTGGATGAAGGGCAAGGCCCTGCTCAAGATCCTGCTCGAAGCCGCCTTCGAAGGGCTGGACGACGATGGCTGGATGAAGCTTTCGCGCAACTGGGGCTGGTTCTTCCTGTTCCTCGCCGCGCTGAACGAGGGTTTCCGCTTTTATCTCAGCTTCGGCGGCTGGCTCCAGGCCAAGCTCTATGTTTTCCTACCGGCCTCGTTCCTGTTCACCTTCGCGCACATGCCGATGCTGCTGCGCCACGGCCTCGCCTCCGAGGCTCGCAGCGAGGCGGCCAGCGAAGCGCCGCACGAATAGGCGCGCCCTGCGAACACTTCGCCGCGCGAATTCGCATGACAAGCCCTTCTGCTTGAAGCATTGTTCCCCCGCTTCGCGGCGCTGCGCTGGGGTCGCCGCCGTGTCGGAATGAATAACGCATAGGGGGAAGCAATGGCAAAATTCTTTGGAAACCTGCACCTGGTCCTGGTCACCGGACTGGTGTTGGCGATCCTTGTAATGGTCCAGTTCGCCGCATCGGCTCCGGTCGACGCCAATTCGATCCTGCGCTGGCTCCACGTGTTCTTCGGCATCCTGTGGATCGGCCTGCTCTATTACCTGAACTTCGTGCAGGTGCCGACCATGCCGAAGGTCCCAGCCGAACTGAAGAAGGGCGTCACCGGCTTCATCGCGCCGAAAGTGTTCTTCTTCTTCCGCTACGGGGCCCTGCTGACCGTGCTGACCGGCCTCGGCATCGCCACCGTCGATGGCTATGCCCATCAGGCAATGACCTTCTCCGGTGAAGGCAATGTCAATCTGATCGGCCTCGGCATGTGGCTGGCCCTGATCATGGCCTTCAACGTGTGGTTCATCATCTGGCCCGCCCAGAAGAAGATCCTCGGCCTGATCGAGGCGACCGACGAGGAAAAGGCGGCCGCCGCGCCCAAGGCCCTCGCCGCCAGCCGCACCAACCTGCTGCTCTCGCTGCCGATGCTCTACTGCATGGTCTCGGCCAACCTCGGCTGATCCGGCAACAGCTTCAAAAAAAGGCGCGGCGTCCCTGGACGCCGCGCCTTTTTTGTTCAGGCCGGTCCGCGTGTGCGGATGACGGCCTATGAATGTCCGCCATGGACCGTCGCGAAGTGCCGAACGGCAGATAAGTGGGGGAAATGGACCTTCTTGGCCCCACCACGAAACCCCGCTCAGCCTGAGCCTGTCGAAGGCCACGCGCCAAGGCTCGCCGCACTCACCGGGCCTTGCGCGCCATCTCCGAGACCTGCGGCCAGTCCAAAGGCCGTCCGCCCAGTTCCGAGGGCGGCGCGTGGCCTTCGACAGGCTCAGGCTGAGCGGAGCTGGTGGCATTCGGCCGCATTGCCAGCATGTCCGGAACGGCCGCCACCAACAGAAACGCGCCGATAACAGAAGTTGGGTGTGGCCGGGCGACGCTCAGTCAAGGCGCGAACGGCCCGTCCAGCCCTCCAGACTCAGATCTCGACCTGGCTGCCCAGTTCGACCACGCGGTTCGTCGGCAGGCGGAAGAACTCCATCGCACTCGCCGCGTTGCGCAGCATCCACGCGAACAGCTTCTCGCGCCAGATCGCCATGCCCGGCTTCGACGAAGGAATCAGGGTCTGGCGCGAGAGGAAGAAGCTGGTCTTCATCATCTCGAACGGCTCGCCGCAGACGTCCAGCCCAGCCAGCGCGGCCGGCACGTCGGTCTCCTCGAGGAAGCCGAAGCGCAGCGCCACCTTGTAAAAGCCCTCGCCATACTGCTTGACCTTGCAGCGCTCGGCCGGGTCCACATAGGGCACGTCCTGGATCGCCACGGTCAGCACGATCACGCGCTCATGCAGCACCTTGTTGTGCTTGATGTTGTGAAGCAGGGCCGAAGGCACGCCGTGCGCGGTGGAAGACATGAACACTGCCGTGCCCGGCACCCGCGCCGCGCTCGAATGGGCGCTCTTGGCGAAGACCTCGAAGGGGATCGTGCCCTCGGCCATGTTGGCCCGCATCAGCGCCCGGCCCTTTGACCAGGTGGTGAGCAGGGTAAAGATGGCGAGGCCCATCATCAGCGGCACCCAGCCACCATCGGGGATCTTGGTGAAGTTGGCCGAGAGGTAGGCCGCATCGAGCGCGAAGAACACGGTGAGCAGCGGCACGGACTGCCACCACTTCCAATTCCACAGGTTGAGCAGGACGACGGCGAGCAGGACGTTGTCGATCGCCATCGCGCCGGTCACCGCGATGCCGTAGGCTGCGGTCAGGTTCGAGGAATGCTGGAACACCAGCACCAGCAGGATCACCGCGATCATCAGCGCCCAGTTGATCACCGGGATGTAGATCTGCCCGGCGTTGAGACTGGTGTACTTGATCGTCATGCGCGGGATGAAACCGAGCTGGATCGCCTGCTGGGTCACCGAAAAGGCCCCGGTAATCACCGCCTGCGAGGCGATCACGGCCGCCGCGCTGGCAATGCCCAGCAGCGGCCACTGGAACCATTCCGGCGCCAGCAGGTAGAACGGGCTCTCCAGCGCCGGCGCGCCGACGCGGACCAGCAACGAGGCCTGGCCGAGGTAGTTGAGCACGAGCGCCGGCAGCACGAAAACCAGCCACGAGACCCGGATCGGCGCGCGGCCGAAATGGCCCATGTCGGCATAGAGCGCCTCGGCGCCGGTCACGGCCAGAACAGCCGAACCCATGGCGAGGAAGCCGTGCAGCGGGTCTTCGGCGAAGAGGACCACGGCATGATGCGGGCTCAGCGCGTAAATGACCTGCGGCGCGGCGGCGATCGAGATCCCGCCCAGCACGGCGATCACCGCGAAATAGAGCAGCATGATCGGCCCGAAGAATGCCGCCACCCGGGCCGTGCCGCGGCTCTGGATGAAAAACAGGAAGACGAGGATCGCCACGACCGTCGGCACGACCGCGCCAGCCAGCCCCGGCTCGTAGACCGCCACGCCCTCGATCGCGCCCATCACCGAAACGGCCGGGGTGATCATCGAGTCGCCGTAGAACAGCGAAGTTGCGAAAACCCCGAGCAGGACGATGCCCGCCGACCAGCGCTTGCCCGAGATGTTCTGGTTGATCAGTGCCAGCAGCGCCAGGCTGCCGCCCTCACCCTTGTTGTCCGCGCGCATGATCACGGTGACGTATTTCAGCGTCACGATGATCATCATCGACCAGAACATCAGGCTGACGATGCCGTAGATGTGCAGAATATCCAGCGGCAGGCGGTGATGCCCGGCAAAGGTGTCGCGCATGGCGTAGAGCGGGCTGGTGCCGATGTCGCCGAAGACGACGCCGATCGCGCCCACGGCAAGCTTCAGCAGCCCCCCGTGATGCTCGCCATGGTGATGGGTGTGCTGCACGGCGTCAGCCGGCGCGCTATGGGTTACGGCGTCGCTCATCGTGCAAGATGACCTGAAAGGTGCCCCCGAGTCGCCGCCCCTGCGGCAAGGTGCGCCCGCTTAGCAGCGCCCTGCGCTGCCTGCAACGCGCCTTTCTGCGCGGTGAACGGCGCTATTGCGCCATTTGCGCGGCGCCCTGCCCCTGCCGGGCGAGAAAGGCATCGAGTTCGCCGAGTCGCTTCTCGAGGTCCCCGCGCCATGGTGCCTCCTTCGGGCTGCGCGCCAGCAGGTCCGCCCAGAGCTTGCGCCCCTCATCGAACCGGCCGGAACGGATCAGGGCAAGGCCCAGGAAAAACGGTGGGCCGGCGCTGTCGGGCGAGGCCTCGCTGGCGCGGCCATAAGCGTAAATCGCCGCCGGGGAGATCGTTCCCTCGGCATGGCCGACCAGCGCATTGGCCATGGTCAGCCATGCCTCGCCGTTCTTGGGGTCCTTGTCCGTCGCGATCCGCAGGACGGCGGCGGCATCGGCAAACTGGCCGTGCCGGGCAAGGGCATCGGCGATGATCAGGTTCTTGTCGCCCATGCCGGCCCCATCGGCCAGCTTCTGGCGCGCGGCGATATCCTCGGCACTTCCGCCCGAAACCTGCTCGGCCGGCGCCTTGGGCGCGGAGCGGGCGCCCGGCGAGCCCTGCAGGGCATAGCCAGCCAGCCCCAGCAACAAGGCCGCGCCGACCACTTCCCAGGTCACCCGCGGCACCCGGAAGACAAAGGCGATCACCGCGAAGATGACCAGCGCGAGCGCGATGACGGCGACCCAGGTCATAGCCCTTCCCCATCCATCAGGCGCCGCCTCACGAAGCGCTTGCGCAGCAAAAGCCCCGCGACCAGCAGGATCAACAGCGGCGCGGCGAACAACGGCCAGGTCAGGCTGGTCACGCGCGGAGTATAGGTGATGTAGTCGCCATAGCGCTCGACCAGCCAGGCGCGGATCGCCTCGGGCTCTTCCCCGGCGGCAATGCGCTGGCGGATCTGGCTGCGCATGTCCCCGGCCAGCGAGGCATCGGAATCGGCGATCGACTGGCTCTGGCACGTCAGGCAGCGGATCGTTTCCATCAGCCGCTGGGCCTTTTCCTCCAGCTTGGGATCGTCGAGCTGGCGATAGGCATAGGGCGCCGGCGGCATGGCGTCGTCGGCCCGGGCCGGCGCGAACGCCAGCGGACCCAGCGCCAGCGCGCCCACGATCAGGGCGATGATGAGCCCCAGCCGCCTCACAGCGATGCCTCCTCGAGCTTCTTGAGGATCATCGGCACGTCATCAGGGCGAATGTCCCCGATATGCTGGTAGCGGATCGTGCCCTTGCCATCGATCACGTAGGTCTCAGGCACGCCCGATGAACCGATCGCCAGCTGCAGGGTCGAGAGATCATCCGTCCCGATCCGCGCATAGGGATTGCCATTGCGGGCCAGAAAGGCGGCAAGATCGTCCTTGCGGTCACGCACCGCCACCCCGTCGATCTCCACCCCGGCGGCGGCCAGCTGGGCCAGTTGCGGCGCCTCGGCGGCACAGGGAATGCACCAGGAGGCGAAGATGTTGAGCAGACGCGGCTTGCCCCCGGCAAAGTCGGCCCGCGCCAGGCCCGGCTTGCCCTCGGCCCCGGCGGGCAGGGCAAATTGCGGCAGCGGGTGGCCGACCAGACGGCTCGGCACGTTGTTGTCCTTGGGCACGATCAGCCCCCAGGCCACCAGCGCCACGAACAGGCCGAACAGCAAAAGCGGCAGCCACAACGACCAGCGCCGCTTCGCCGGAGGAGTAACGTCGCTCATCGGCCCTGCCTTTCCCGCCGGAACGCGATCCTGTCACGCACCACCAGCCGCCGCACGTCGCTCGCCACCCGGCCGAGCAAGGCCAGTAGCCCGCCCAGCGCGATCAGCACGCCGCCCAGCCAGATCATCGGCACGAACGGCTTCCACCACAGCCGCAGCTGCCAGCGCCCATCGGCCGCCTGATCGCCCAGCACCGTATAGAGCTGACCGTTCCAGCGTGTATGCAGCGCCGATTCCGCGGTATTCTGCGGCGGCGCCCAGAACGTGCGCGCCTGTGGGCGCAATACGACCGGCGCCGACCCCTCATAGCTCGCCTGCATTTCGGCCTCGAGCGCGGTCCAGTTCGGCCCGGCGATCGGCTCGACCGCCGCGACCCTGATCGACCACGGCCCGACCGGGGTGACGTCCCCCACGCGCACCGCCACCAGCTTCTCGGTGGTGAAGGCCGAATCCGAAGCCATGCCGAACAGAGCCATGGCCACGCCAAGGTGGGCCAGCACCATGCCCCACAGCGGCAGCTTGACCTGCCGAAGCTTGCGCCCACGCAGCGGCAGCACGCTCGCCGCCGCAATCGCCGGCGCGAGCGCCAGCCCGATGATCGGCAGGACACGGCCCGGCGCCAGCACGATCGCCGCCCCCAGCGCCAGCACCGCCAGCACCGCCGGAATCGCCAGCATCGGCGCGATGCGCTTCACATTGTCGCGCCGCCAGCGCAGCAGCGGGCCGATGGCGAGCACGATCAGCATCGGCACGACGAAGATCGCGGTCACCGGGTTGAAATAGGGCGGGCCGACCGAAACCTTTTCGCCAAAGGCCTCGGTCACCAGCGGATAGAGCGTGCCCATCAGGATGATACCGAGCGAGCCCGTCAGCATCACATTGTTGAACACCAGCGCGGATTCGCGGCTGGTCACGGCAAAGCGCTCACCCTCGGTCACGGTTGCCGCGCGGATCGCGAACAGGGTCAGCGCCCCGCCGATATAGATCGCCAGCAGGGCGAGGATGAAGGTTCCACGCTTGGGATCGACCGCGAAGGCATGGACGCTGGTCAGGATGCCCGAGCGGACGAGGAAGGTCCCGACCATCGACATGGAAAAGGCCACGACACCCAGCATCACCGTCCAGGCCCGCAGCGCGTTGCGCGCAGCCAGAACCCCGGCCGAATGGAGCAGCGCCGTCGCCGCCAGCCACGGCATCAGCGAGGCGTTCTCGACCGGGTCCCAGAACCACCAGCCACCCCAGCCCAGCTCGTAATAGGCCCAGTATGACCCCGCCGTGATCCCCAGCGTCAGGAAAATCCACGCCCCCAGCACCCAGGGCCGCATCGCGCGGGCAAAGGCCGGGCCAACCTCGCGCGTCACCAGCGCGCCGATAGCGAAGCTGAAGGCGATCGAAAGCCCGACATAGCCGAGGTACAGAGTCGGCGGATGGAAGGCGAGCCCCGGATCCTGCAACAGCGGGTTGAGCCCGTTGCCCTCAGCCGGCACCGGCGAAAGCCGGTCGAACGGATTGGAGGCGAACAGCAGGAAGGCATAGAAACCAAGGCTGACGAAAGCCTGCCCGGCCAGCGTCGCCTGCATGGTTGGCTCGGGCAGCCGCTTCTCGACCAGCGCCACGAAACCGCCGGCAAGGCCCATCACCGTGACCCACAGCAGCATCGAGCCCTCGTGGTTCCCCCAGGCCCCAGCGATCTTGTAAAGCATCGGCTTGGCCGAATGCGAATTCTCGGCAACCAGCTTCACCGACAGGTCGGTCTCGGCAAACAGCGTCAGCAACGCACCAAAGGCGACCAGCGCCAGCACGCCCTGCACCACGGCGACCGGGCGGATCACCGCGCCCAGCCCCTCGCCCCGGCCCGTCAGGGCCAAGGCCCCCGCGAGCAGCTGGAGAAAGGCCAGCGCGGCGGCAAACCACAGGGCGGCAAGGCCAAATTCCGCGATCACCGGGTTTCCTTCACCGCCGCGCGGGCCTGGGCCTCGGTCATGTCCTTCATCTCGCGCGGCACGTATTTCTCGTCATGCTTGGCCAGCAGGTTGTCGGCCACGAAAGTCTTGTCCGGGCTCATCTTGCCCTCGGCCACCACGCCCGAACCTTCCTTGAACAGGTCCGGCACGATGCCCTTGAAGGTCACCGGCACCCGGTTCTTGCCGTCGCCGACGATGAAGTGGATCGTCACCCCGTCGGCATCAGTCCTGAGCGAACCGCCCTCGACCATCCCGCCCAGGCGGATCGCCCGGCCCGGCTCCGGCGGCTTGGCGGCGATGTCGGCCGGGAGGTAGAAATAGCTCGCCTGGTTGCGCAGGGCGTAGATCGCGAGCAGCGCCGCGCCGATCAGCGCGACCAGCGCGATGAGAACGAGGATCAGCCGCTGGTGCTTAGCCTTGATTGCGCTCACTTTTCCCGTCCCTTGTCGCGCGCCCGGTCCCGGCGCGCCTCGGCCTTGCGCATGGCCAGCCACGATTGCGCGATCAGCGCCGCCGTCCCGCCCAGCCCGATGGCATAGGCCGCGATCACGAAAGTCCACTGGTCCAGCGCTTCGTGCATCATGGTCAGGCCGCCATCGCCTTGCGCCGCAGCCGGGCCTCGGCCTGCTGGTCGGCAAGGATCGCACGCATCCGCATCAGCACCACCGCGCCGAACAGGCACGAGAAGCCCACCGTGGAAACCAGCAGCGGCACCAGGAATTCCGCCGCCATGGCCGATTGGCCCATCGTGATCGAAGGCGGCTGATGCAGGCTGTTCCACCACAGCACCGAATAGTGGATCACCGGGATGTTCACCGCGCCGACGATCCCGAAGATCGCCGGAATGCGCGAGGAGCCCTCGCCGTCGCGCCGCGCCGCATCGGCCAGCGCCGCATAGGCGAGGTAAAGGAAGAACAGCACCAGCATCGAGGTCAGCCGCCCGTCCCAGACCCACCACGTGCCCCAGGCAGGACGGCCCCAGATCGAGCCGGTGGCGAGGCAGATCGCGGCAAAGATTGCGCCGGGAATGGCAATGGCCCGGCCCGCGATCCCGGCCAGCGGGTGGCGCCAGACCAGCTCGGTCAGGCTCGCCAGCGCGATCGCGGTCCAGCCGCCCATGCCCAGCCAGGCGGTCGGCACATGAAGATAGACGATCCGCACGGTCTCGCCCTGCAGGGCATCGGCGGGGGCCACGAAGACGCCCCAGGCCATGGCAGCGCTCGCCAGGACCAGCCCAAGCGTCAGCAGCAGCGGCGCAAGCCACTGTGCAAGGCGCAGAAATCGGGCGGGATTGGCAAATCCGTGCATGGCCTCGGCAAACTCTCGTCAGCGCCCTTTGGCAGTTGCGGCAAGGTCCCGCAAGCTGATCCTTGGTGCCATCCGCCAAGCTGCGCATAACCGCGCAGGCGCTTGCCCGAACTGAAGAAAATGGGGCGACCGATGGGGTTCGAACCCACGACCTCCGGTACCACAAACCGGCGCTCTAACCAACTGAGCTACGATCGCCACGGCCCCTGTCAGCAATGCACTTCGGCACTGCCCGGGCAGGCGCAGGCCCTTTGCACAGGCCGGCGCGAATGGGAAGAGGATTCTTTGCTTTACCTGTCCTCGAACGCGAAAAGCTCGCTCGCATGCAATGGGTCGGGTTGCGATGCCCGCCCTCAACCCCTTCCGCCTGCAGGAGGGGCGCGAGACTTGCGCTGGCACAGTCAGCGTTAGACGCAGCGGCGTAGGCCGTTCGGCGCAGGATCTGCCGGAATCACCAACCCCAAGAAAAAAGGGCGGCCCCGCAGGACCGCCCTCCTTGGTGTTCGGCTCGCGCCGGGGCTTACTTCTTGAGAGTAAGGCCGCCGAAACGCTTGTTGAACTGGGCCACGCGGCCGCCCTGATCCAGCTGGCGCTGACCGCCGGTCCAGGCCGGGTGCGAGGTCGGGTCGATGTCGAGCGCCATCGTGTCGCCTTCCTTGCCCCAAGTCGAGCGGGTCTCGAACACGGTGCCGTCGGTCATCTGCACCTTGATCATGTGGTAATCGGGATGGATATCGGCCTTCATGACATTCACTTTCGCTATGGCCGGTTCCGACCGGCCCTGAAAACGTAATGGGGAAACTGGAAGCGGGCCGCATAGCCGCGCAACTGCTGAAAATCAAGGAGTCATGATTGGTACGCCCTTGGCATCCGCCAAGGGCTTGCGGCACCGGGCAAGCTCAGCTTGCCCCGAACCATGCATCAGCTATCAGCGATCATCGCGGTGAAGTTGACCTCGCAGGTCACCTTGTCGCCCAGCATGGCCTTGCCCCAGAACTTGCAGACCCGCGCCCGCTTCTGGACAAAGCCCACGCGCAGGTCGAGCAGCACGCCCGGCTCCACCGGCGCCCGGAACTTCGCGTCCTCGATCGCCATGAAGTAAACCAGCTTGCCAGTGCCCGAGAGCCCGAGGCTCTCCACCGCGAGGACGCCGGCCGCCTGGGCCAGCGCCTCGATCTGCAGCACGCCCGGCATGATCGGGCGGCCGGGGAAATGACCCTGGAAGAAGTCCTCGTTGAAGCTCACCGCCTTCACCGCGTGGATTTCCTCGTCGGGAACGAGGCTGATCACGCGGTCGACCAGCAGCATCGGGTAGCGATGCGGCAGGGCCGCAAGCACTTCCCGGATGTCGAGCGACTTGCCAACCTTGGTTTCGGCAACTTCGGTGACGTCTTCCGCCATGTCCTTACCCCCTGCCGCGCGCGATCAGTTGCGGCTCGGCTGGCCGGGCTTGGCGGACGCGGCCGGAGCGGCGGCGGCAGCCGGAGCAGCCTGGCCGGCCTGGGCCGCCTGCTGGGCCTTGGCCTCACGCACTTCGCGCGGTTCCCAGCCGGCCGGCGGCACGAGCTGCGCGGTCGGGATCAGGGTGTTGAGCTGGGCGGTGACTTCCGGGGTCAGGTTATAGGCCTGGCCCGAAACCTGGAGCAGCGATTCCGGCTTGAGCAGCAGGGTCACGCCGCGCTTGGTCATGGCGGCGTCGACCGCCTGCTGCAGCTTGCCTTCGATCTGCTCGGCCACATAGGCCTGCGAATAGGCCACCGGCTGCAGGATGCGCTGCAGTTCGGCCTGACCGCCCTGCTGGATCTGCTGGATGGCCTGGGCCTGCTGCTGCAGCGAGGCCTGGTTCGGCGCGGCTGCGGCGCGGTCGGCGTTGAACTTGTCGACCAGCGGCTTGATCTGGGCGTTGAGCGCCTGCGAGCGGGCCTCGGCCTGGTCGTACTGGGCCTTGTAGGTCACCGGGCGCTGGCTCTCGGCGGTCTTGAAGGCGTTGGTACCGGCCTCGGCAGCCTCGATGTTGGCCCAGGCGATGCCGTTGACGACAGTACCGGTGGCGGCGGCCGCCGCGGCGGGGCGCTGCTGCGCCAGTGCCGGAGTGGCCATGCCAAGGACGAGCGCCGCACCGAGAGCGGCGGAAACAAGAGACTTGGTCATCAGAACTGGGTTCCCACGTTGAAATTGAAGGTCTTGGGATCGTCACCCGGCTGGCTCAGCAGGGTCTTGGCAAAGTCGAGCCGGAACGGCCCGAACGGAGAGTTCCAATTAAAGCCGACACCCACGGCCACGCGCGGCTTGTAGCTGTCGCCGTAGTAGAACTCGCGCGATTGCAGCGTACAATTCACAGCGTCAGGATTGCCCGCCTTCACAGCCGTGGTGCGATAGGTCTCGCCGGTGGTGCAGGAGTAAACATCGCTCAGCGACGGCGCCTGGACGCCCCAGACCGCGCCAATATCGGCGAAGATCGAGGGACGGATGCCCATTTCGCGCGCGCCCGAACCCAGCGGAATCTCGACCTCTGCGCGGCCCTGGTAGTAATACCGGCCGCCGATCGCGTCGTCCTGCCAGTTGTCGCGGTTCTCACCGAAGCCGGTGGCCGAGGTGCTGTCGACATACTTGCGCACGATGCGCGGGCCGATGCCGCGAATGTCGAAGCCGCGCATTTCCGGCGAACCGAGGTAGAAGCGGTCGGTCAGGTAGACCCCCTCGATTTCGTTGCCAGCCGAATCGTACCGCTTCTTGAGCGCCTTGATGATCCCGCCCTCGCCGTTGAGCGAGAAGATGAAACCCCCGCCCAGCGGCCAGTACTTGGCGCCATTGGCACGCAGACGGGCATATTTCACCGAACCGCCCAGCCCGGCGAAGTCGGCGCTGACCGAGGCCGTGTTGCCCCGGGTCGGCCGCACGCGGTTGTCGAGCGTGTCATAGACCAGCGACAGGCCGAGGATCGAGCTGGTCCGCTTGCCGATCGCATCGCACAGGTAGCGGCCGGCCAGCGCGCTGCTGCACTCGTAGGCGCCGGTCACCGGGTTTGTGGCGTAATAGGTCGCCTGGTCCAGCGAGACGTTGTCGAAGTTGAGCGTGTAGCGCCCGATCAGGCTCGCATATTCAGTCACCGGCAGGCCGAGGCGCAGCTGGAAGCCGGTCGTCGCCTGCTGGTAGAGGTTGTTGCGCTCGGAGTTCAGGTAGTTGAACGAGTTGTAGTCGCGCCGATAGATGTTGGCACCGAACGACACGTTCCGGTCGAACACGTAGGGCTCGACGAAGTTCAGCTCGACGCTCTTGGAATAGCGCGAATAGGACACGCTGGTGCCAACCGTCTGGCCGCGCCCGCGGAAGTTGCGCTGCTGGATCGAGGCCTGGAGGATGAAGCTCTCGATCGACGAGAAGCCCGCCGAAAGCTGCAGTTCGCCGGTCGGCTTTTCTTCGAGGTTGGCCTCGAGCACGATGCGGTCCGGCGCCGAACCGGGCTTCTGCTCGACCTCGAACTTCTCCTGGAAGTAGCCGAGCGACTTGATGCGGTTGGTCGAACGCTTGACCTGCAGCGAGTTGAACGCATCGCCCTCGGCGAGGCGGAACTCACGGCGGATCACCTTGTCCTGGGTCAGGGTGTTGCCGTTGACGTCGATCCGCTCGACGTAGACGCGCGGTGCCTCCGCGATCTGGAAGGTGATCCCCATGGTGAGATCATCCTTGTTGCGGCCATAGTCGGGCCGCACGTCGGCGAAGGCATAGCCGAAGGCACCGGCGGTCTGGTTCAGCTTGTCGATCGTGTCTTCCACGGTCTTGGCGTTGTACCAGTCGCCCTTCTTCATCGGCAGCTGCTTGGCCAGCACTTCCCCGTCGAAGTCGCGCAGCTGGCTTTCTACCTTCACGTCGCCGAACTTGTAGCGCTTGCCCTCTTCCACCACGTAAGTGATGATGAAGTCGTGCTTGTCGGGCGTCAGCTCGGCCACGGCCGAAACCACCCGGAAATCGGCATAGCCCTGGGTCAGGTAGAACTGGCGCAGCTTCTGCTGGTCATATGCCAGCCGGTCCGGGTCATAGCTGGTGCGCGAGGAAAACAGCCGGAACGCGCGCGACTGCTTGGTCACCATCTGGCTGCGCAGCTCGCCATCGTCGAACACGTCGTTGCCGATGATGTTGATCTGGCGGACCTTGGACTTGGGCCCCTCGTTGATCTCGAACACGATGTCGACGCGGTTCTGGTCGAGCATGACCATCTTGGGCTCGACCGTGGCGGCGAAGCGGCCCTGGCGCTTGTAGAGTTCGATGATCCGGGCCACGTCCGCGCGCACCTTGGACCGGGTGAAGATCTGGCGCGCGGCAAGCTTGATCTCGGGGGTGATCTTGTCTTCCTTGAGGCGCTTGTTGCCCTCGAAGATGATCCGGTTGATCACCGGGTTTTCCTTGACCTGGATGGTCACCACGCCGCCCGCCTGGCGGATCTGGACGTCGGTGAACAGCTCGGTCGCAAACAGATCCTTCAGCGCCTGGTCGGCGCTGGCCTGGCTGTAGACCTGCCCCGCGCGCAGGCGGATATAGGACAGCACGGTATCGGGCTCGAGCCGCTGGTTGCCGGTCACTTCGACCCGCTGGATCACCTCGGGCGCGGCAGGCGCCGGGGCAGGCGCGGCCGGCACTTCGGCGGCGGGCGCCGTGGCGGGCGCAGCCTGCTGGGCCAGCGCGGCGGCCGGCGCCAGGAACGTGGTGCCCATGAGCGCAAGCCCCAGGGCCGAGGAACGACCTTTCGCGCCGGCAATAGCCCCGGTGGTTGCCATGTTCCGTCCCTTCATCGCGGCAGGTATCCCGATCTGTAATTCACTGAAATTCGCCCTGCCCCGGGCCGGGAATGAACCGGGCCCAGTGGCAGACGCTGCCCTGTGCCCGATGCGGCATCACCAATCAAGCAATCTGTCGGAAACATCGGCCTCGGCACCCACGCTATCCCCCGCATAATGCGGGTTCAGGATTGCCCGGCCCTAAGACCTCCCGATGGGAAGCAGAGAAGCCAGGTCATTCAACGTGACGAACAGCATGAGCGCGACCACGAAGGCCAGCCCGGTGCGGTACGCCCAGTCCTGACTGCGGGCATCCAGCGGCCGGCGGCGCACTGCCTCGGCTACGTAGAATGCCAGGTGCCCACCGTCCAGCGCCGGGATTGGCAGGAGATTGATGAATGCCAGATTTATCGAGATGAATGCCGCGAAAGAGACGAATTCAAGCCAGCCCAGACTGAGCTGCTCGCCCGAATACTTGGCGGTCTTGATCGGCCCGCCCAGCTCGGCCACCGAGCGTTCGCCGGTAATGATCTGGCGGATGCCAACCACCAGCATGCGCATCACGCCCCAGGTCTGCTTGCTCGCCAGGGTCACCGCCTCGACAGGACCAACCGCCGCGAAATGCGGGCGCCCGGCCATGATTCCGATCAGGCCGACGCGGGATTCGTTGCCGAAGCGGTCCTTGAGCACCTTCGCCTGGGTCTTGACCGTGAGCGGCACGGCCTTGCCTGCGCGCTCGACCACCAGGGTGAAGGCGGTGTCAGGCCAAGGCCACACGTGCTGGCGCAGATCGTCGAAGCTGTCCACCGCGGTGCCGTCGATCGACAGGACCCGGTCACCCTTCAGCATCCCCGCCGCTGCCGCCGGGGAATTGACGGTGAAGTCCTCCACCACCGGCGGGGCAACCATCTTGCCATAGGCCATGTTGAAGGCCGCGAAGATCACCACCGCGAAAAGCAGGTTGGTCAGCGGCCCGGCGGCCACGATCGCAGCGCGCCGCCACAGCGGCTGGGCGTTGAAGATCTGGCGCTTTTCATCTGCGGAGAGATGCTCGAACTTGCTGTCGTCGGGCCGCGAGGTCGGGTCCATGTCCCCGGCGAACTGGACATAGCCGCCCAGCGGAATGGCCGAGAGCTTCCAGCGCGTCCCGCGCCGGTCGGTCACCCCGAACAGCTCGCGCCCGAAGCCGACCGAGAAGGCATCGGCCTTCACCCCGCACCAGCGGCCGACGAGATAGTGCCCCAGCTCGTGAATGACCACGAGCGGCCCGAGCAACAGCACGAAGCCGAGGATCATCACAAGCAGCGAAGGCGAATGGCTCACGTCAGGCAGGCTCCAGCATTTCGCGCAAGGGTTT
Source organism: Novosphingobium flavum (assembly GCF_014230315.1). Lineage (GTDB taxonomy): Bacteria > Pseudomonadota > Alphaproteobacteria > Sphingomonadales > Sphingomonadaceae > Novosphingobium > Novosphingobium flavum. The sequence continues at coordinate 195,664 of NZ_JACLAW010000003.1, forward strand.
CACGGGTCCGCTCCCGCGCCTCGGCGTCAACCGCGATGACCTCGGCCAGCGTGGTCGGCACAGGCGGCGCGAAGCGGCCGAGCGTCTCTGCCACTTGTGCGGCAATTTTAGTGAACGACAGCTTACCATCAAGAAAAGCCGCGACTGCCACCTCGTTGGCCGCATTCAGCACGGCCGGCACGCCGCCCCCCGCCTCCGCCGCCGCGCGCGCCAGCCGGGTCGCCGGAAAGCGGTCCTCGTCGGGCGCGCGGAAGGTCAGCTCGCCAATCGCGGCAAGGTCGAGCGGAGCGCAGGGCGTATCCATCCGCTGCGGCCAGGCCAGCGCCGAGGCAATCGGCACCCGCATGTCCGAAGGACCGAGTTGGGCGAGCGTCGATCCGTCGCGATATTCCACCATCGAATGGATGATCGACTGCGGGTGGACGATGATGCGCAGGCGCCCGGTGCCCACCGGAAACAGATGATAGGCCTCGATGAACTCGAGCCCCTTGTTCATCATCGTCGCCGAATCGACGCTGATCTTGGCGCCCATTGACCAGTTGGGGTGGCGCACCGCCTCGGCCGGCGTGGCGCCGTGGAGCCGCTCGAGCGGCCAGTCACGAAACGGCCCGCCGCTCGCGGTAAGTGTAATCCAGCGAACGTGATCGAGATCATTGCCGGCAAGACACTGGAAAATCGCATTGTGCTCGGAATCGACTGGCAGCAGCGTCGCGCCCGAGGCGCGCACGGCCGCCATCATCACCTCGCCGGCCGAAACCAGCGCTTCCTTGTTGGCCAGCGCCACGGTGCGCCCCTGCGCGATCGCGGCCATGGTCGGCGCGAGGCCCGCGCAGCCGACGATCGCGGCCACGGTCATGTCGGCCGGACGGCTCGCCGCGTCGACCAGCGCCTGCGGCCCGGCGGCCGCCGCGATTCCCGATCCGGCCAGTGCCTCGCGCAGCGCCGGAAGCTGGCCCTCGTCGGCCAGAACGGCGATCTCGGCGGAAAATTCGAGCGCCAGCCGCGCCAGTTCCAGCGCGTTGCAGCCCGCCGTCAGCGCGACAACCCGCCACCGGCCCTTCTCGCGCCGGACAAGGTCCAGCGTCGAGCCGCCAATCGATCCAGTCGCGCCAAGGACGGTAATGGTCCGCATCAGCGCCCGAGCATACCCGAAGCGAGCATGAAAAGCCCGATGGCAAAACAGACCGCGATCAGCCCGTCCACCCGGTCGAACAGCCCGCCATGGCCGGGAATCAGCCTGCCCGAATCCTTGACCCCGGCCCGCCGCTTCATCCAGCTCTCGAAAAAGTCGCCCGCCTGCGCGATCACGGCGATCAGCGGGCCCCAAATTACTGCGCGAACCAGAGCAGCGCGCCAAACCGAGCCAGGTGCGCAGTCATAGCATTCAAAACCGATGGTGGTTGTCATGCCTACAACCAAGGAGGAAGCAAGTGCCCCGCCGAGCAATCCGCTCCATGTCTTACTCGGGCTGATGCGCGGCGCGATTTTCGGTCCACCGAATGTCCTGCCCGCAAAATACGCCCCAATGTCCGTAGCGGCCACTGCAAGCACTATTGGGAGAATGACCTGAGCACGCATGCTGGCCCAAAAATGGTGGATGACCTCGAAACCCAAAGGCAGATCGACCACACCTGCTTGGATGGGCAGGCTGATCGCTATGCCCACGTAAAAGACGCCGGCCCCCAGCCAGATTAGCCGAAGCCATTCCTCGCTCGCGAATGTGCGAACAAGCTTGTTCCATTCCCAAAGCACGACTGCTGCAATCAGCGCGACGAAACCGATCCACGTCCATCCGCCCAGCCACAGCGCGGCCCCGGCCACCAGCACCATGACCACGGCGGAAATGGTCCGCGCCATCAGGTCCGGGTTGCGTTTCGCCGCCGCCTGCGGCGTGCCTTCACCGTCCGCCATAGCGCCGCTCCCGCTTGCCGAAGTCCGCCAGCGCGGCGGCCAGATGCTCGCCGGTGAAATCCGGCCACAACACGTCGAGGAAGGCCATCTCGGCATAGGCCGCCTGCCACAGCAGGAAGTTCGACAGCCTGACCTCGCCCGATGTACGGATGATCAGGTCGAGCGGCGGCAGGTCCGCCGTGTCGAGGTGTGCGGCGATGGTGTCCACCGTCACTGCCCCTTCCGCCGCCGCCTTGGCGGCAGCCCGGGCAATCTCGTCCTGCGCCCCGTAATTGAGCGCGATCACGAGGTTCAGCCCCGTATTGCCCGCCGTGCGCGTCAGCGCGCCATCCAGCAGTTCGACAACATCGGCCGGAAAAGCCTTGTAATCACCGATAATTCTCAGGCGAACGCCATTGCCGGCGATTTCCTCGAGGTCGGCCAGGATGAAGCGCTTGAGCAGGCCCATCAGGGCCGAGATCTCGTCTTCCGGGCGGCGCCAGTTCTCGGTCGAGAAGGCGTAGAGGGTCAGCGCCTCCAACCCGATCTCGCCGGCCGCGCGCACCGTGCGGCGCACCGCCTCGACCCCGCGCTGGTGGCCCACCACCCGCGGCAACATGCGTTGCTTGGCCCAGCGCCCATTGCCGTCCATGATGATGGCGACATGGCGGGCGCCGGTCTCGCCCCCGCCTTTCCGGGCCGTCCCCAGACTCACTTGCCGAGGATTTCCTTTTCCTTGGCCGCCGCGGCCTCGTCGGCCGCCTTGATCATGTCGTCGGTCAGCTTCTGGACCTCGGTCTCGGCCCGCTTGCGCTCGTCTTCCGAGATCTCCTTCTTGTTCTCGTCGGCCTTGAGGTTCTCCATCCCGTCGCGGCGGACGTTACGGATGGCGATGCGCGCGTTCTCGGCATATTTGCCCGCGAGCTTGGCCAGTTCCTTGCGGCGCTCCTCGGTGAGGTCGGGGATCGGCAAGCGCAGGGTATTGCCATCATTGATCGGGTTGAGGCCCAGCCCGGCCGAACGGATCGCCTTCTCCACCGGCCCGATGTTGGACTTGTCCCACACCTGGACCGACAGCAGCCGCGGCTCGGGCACCGAGACGGTGGCCAGCTGGTTTAGCGGCATGTTGCTGCCATAGACGTCCACCGCCACCGAATCGAGCAGCGCCGTATTGGCGCGGCCCGTGCGCAGCCCGGAAAGGTCGTGCTTGAGCGCCTCGACCGCGCCGTGCATCCGGCGTTCGAGATCTGCCTTGTCGTACTTGGCCATGGTATCAGCCCTTCTTCACAATGGTCTGCGTCCCCTCGCCCGCCAGAACGCGGGCAAGGTTGCCCTTTTCGCGGATTGAGAAGACGACGATCGGAATGTTGTTGTCACGGCAAAGTGCCACGGCCGAAGCGTCCATAACCTTCAGGTTATCTGCCAGAACCGTATCATAATCGACTGAATTATAACGCTTTGCCTGCGGATTGGCCTTGGGATCGGAATCGTAGATCCCGTCCACGCTGGTGCCCTTGAACAGGGCGTCGCACTGCATCTCAGCCGCGCGCAGCGCCGCGCCGGAATCCGTGGTGAAATAGGGCGCGCCAACCCCCGCGGCGAAGATCACCACCCGGCCCTTCTCGAGGTGGCGCTCGGCCCGGCGCCGGATCACCGGCTCGCAGACCTGGTCCATCTGCAGCGCGGACTGGACCCGGGTATGAACCCCGAGCTGCTCCAGCGCATTCTGCATCGCCAGCGCGTTCATCACCGTCGCCAGCATGCCCATGTAGTCGGCCTGGGCCCGGTCCATGCCGCGCGCGGCGCCGGCCATGCCGCGGAAAATGTTGCCCCCGCCGATCACGAGACAGACCTCGAGCCCGGTCTCGGTAGCCGCCTTAACCTCGCCCGCCAGTTCGGCCACGAAATCGGGATCGATCCCGAACTGCTGGGCTCCCATCAGCACTTCGCCCGAAAGCTTGAGCAGAACGCGCTTGTACCGGGGGGAAGTCATCTAGGAAGCTCTCTTGCTGGGTTGGCGGCCCTTATAGCCGCCGCGCTGCCCCTGCCAAGGGCAACGGCCGCCAAATCGGGGGTCTGGCAAAACAGGCCGGAATTCACGAGCCCCACACGCGCGTATCCCCGCGTCACGAGCCCGGAAGCCGGACCCGCGACGCGGGGATACGTCAAGCCGTGTGGCTCAGTTCAGGCCGGCAGCGGCAGCGACTTCGGCGGCGAAGTCGGTCTCGGCCTTCTCGATGCCCTCGCCCAGCTGGAAGCGGACGTAGTCCTTGAGCACGATCTTCGCGCCGGCAGCCTTGCCCGCCTGGTCGACGACCTGGGCGATCGGGGTCTTGTTGTCCATCACGAAGACCTGGCTGAGCAGCGCGTTTTCCTTGGCATACTTGGCCACGGCGCCATCGACCATCTTGGCCTGGACTTCCGCCGGCTTGCCGCTCTCGGCAGCCTTTTCGGCGGCGATCTTGCGCTCGCGGGCGATCAGCTCGGCGTCAAGGTCCTCGGCGTTCAGCGCCAGCGGGAAGGCCGCGGCGATGTGCATGGCGATCTGCTTGCCCAGCGGCTCGAGCACGTCGGCACCGGCTTCCGATTCGAGCGCGACGAGCACGCCGATCTTGCCGAGGTTCGGCGCGGCAGCGTTGTGCATGTAGGGCACGACGACGCCCTGGGCGACCGAAACGGTCTTCATGCGGCGCAACTGCTGGTTCTCGCCGATCGTGGCGACGTTGTTGGTCAGCTTCTCGCTGACGGTGCCGCCATCCGGGTAAGCCGCGTCCTTGAGCGCCTCGACGTCGTCCGACGCCGCGCCCAGCGCCACTTCGGTCGCCTTGCGCACGAAGTCCTGGAACTGGTCGTTCTTGGCGACGAAGTCGGTTTCCGAGTTGACCTCGAGGGCCACACCCTTGGTCCCGTTCACGGCCACGCCGACCAGACCTTCAGCGGCGGTGCGGCTCGACTTCTTGGCGGCGGCAGCCAGACCCTTGGCGCGCAGCGCGTCGACCGCGGCTTCGAAGTCGCCAGCGCTCTCGTCGAGGGCCTTCTTGCAGTCCATCATGCCGGCGCCGGTGCGCTCGCGCAGGTTCTTCACGTCAGCGGCGGTGTAAGCCATCGCGGTTGTCCTTGGGTTGGAATGGGGTTCTTGAATGGGAGCAGCGCCGGGCCATTGGGCCCGGCGCGCTACAATCTGGTGACAGGCAGGTGCCGGAACGCGCCGGCGCCCACCCCGGCCGGATCAGGCCTCGACGATCTCTTCGACCGGGTTGTCGAGCGCACCGATGTCGGCGCCCGAATCGATCACGCCCTCGCGGCGACCCTTGGTCGCGGCAGCGGCAACGGTCTCGCAGTAGAGACGGATCGCGCGGCTGGCGTCGTCGTTGGCCGGGATCGGGAAAGCGATGCCGTCGGGCGAGACGTTCGAGTCGAGGATCGCCACGACCGGAATGCCGAGCACGTTGGCTTCCTTGATCGCCAGCTCTTCCTTGTTGGCGTCGATCACGAACATCACGTCCGGGATGCCGCCCATGTCGCGGATGCCACCGAGCGACATCTCGAGCTTGTCACGCTCGCGGGTCAGCTGGAGCACTTCCTTCTTGGTCAGGCCGGTGGTGTCACCGCCGAGCTGCTCCTCGAGGGTCTTCAGGCGCTTGATCGAGCCCGAAATGGTCTTCCAGTTGGTCAGCATACCGCCGAGCCAGCGATGGTTGACGAAGTGCTGGCCGCAGGCGCGCGCGGCTTCGGCGATCGGCTGCTGGGCCTGGCGCTTGGTGCCGACGAACAGCACCTTGCCGCCGGCCTGGACCGTGGCGGAGATGAAGTCGAGCGCGCGGGCGAAGAGCGGCACGGTCTGCGACAGGTCGAGGATGTGAACCCCGTTGCGGGCGCCGAAGATGTACGGCTTCATCCGCGGGTTCCAGCGGTGGGTCTGGTGGCCGAAGTGGGCACCGGCTTCGATGAGCTGCGACATGGTGACGACAGGAGCCGCCATAGGATAATTCCTTTCCGGTTGGACCTCCGGGAAGCTGGAACCGAGCGAAGACCGCTGCGGCACCGGGCTATGGTGCTTCCCGTGTGGATTTGCCGCGACGACCGGCCGGCGTCTTGCCGAACGATCCGCGACGGGCGGCCCTTAGACCCATCTTCCGCCAAATTCCAGCCCCAAATCACCATGTTGAACGCAATGAGAACAACCAGGAGAACAAATGGAGATTATTCCTGTTGACAACCAGAACATGAACGGAACATAAAGTGTCCAGAACGGAGACAGGAACCCATCTGATCCGCTCAGGTTTTGCATTCGTTCGCTCTGGCCGCCTCAAGCGGCGCGAACGTCAGGAATAGGAACTGTCGAGAATGATCGCTTCCATCGTCCTGCCCGCCCTGTTCATCGCCAGCGGCCTCTTCGCGTTCACCACGATCGTCATGGCCTGGCGCGCCCATGCTGGCGAAGTGATGGCGCTGCGCGCCCAGCTCGCCGCCTCGCGTGAATTCAACGACTATCGGGTTCGCCTCGCGCTGACCGAAACGCACGAGTATCTGCCGGTCGCCCGGCGCAGCCTGTTCAGGCGTCCGGCTCCGCAGCGCCAGCCCCGCCAGCAGCGTTCCGGGCGGCACGCTGCCGCTTGACCCGGACATAGGCCACGATGCCGAACGGCAGGGTCACCAGGTAAGCGATACAGATCGCCGCCAGCGTCCACCACGGCTCGGTCAGCAGGGCGCCTCCCAGCAGCGCAAGAACTGCGAGCAATTCGAGCCGGACCGACTTGCGCGGCCGCATCGAGGTCCACGACAGCGTGGCAAGGCTCGAGATCAGCAGGAAGGCGATCAACACCAGCCAGCCGCCAACCAGCACCGGCTCGCGGAACAGGTCGTTGCCGGTCGCGATCCACAGGTAGAGCGGCAGGAAGGCAAGACCCGCGCCCACCGGGGCGGGAACCCCGGTCAGGAACCCGGCCGACTTGTGCGGCTGTTCGGCAAGGTCGATACGTGCATTGAACCGCGCGAGGCGCAGCACGCAGCAGATCGCGAAGGCGAGACTCGCCAGCCAGCCAAGGCGCGGCACGTCATGCAGGGTCCACAGGAATAGGATCAGCGCCGGAGCCACCCCGAATGAAATCGAATCGGCAAGGCTGTCGAGTTCCGCCCCGAAGCGTGACTGGGCCTTGAGCAGGCGCGCGATGCGCCCGTCGATCCCGTCCAGCACCCCGGCAAGGATCACCGCCAGAACCGCCTTTTCCCATTCGCTCAGGGGTAGGCCGACGCCGTCCGCCGGCGCGGCAGAATCGCCCGTGGCAGCAGAAATGGCAAAACGGATCCCGGTCAGTCCAAAGGCAAGCGCGGACGCCGTGATCGCGTTGGGAATCAGCGCGCGCAGGGTCAGCCCTCCCGGCAGGCGCATATCGCGGTTGGGCCGGGGCGCCTCGCTCATCGGCGCTCCCTCCATCGGCCCATGGCCGTCACTGCGAAACGCCCTCGATGTGCGGCTGATCGCCGAGGTCAGCCAGGACGGTCTCGCCGGCGATCACTTTCTGGCCGAGGAGGACGCGCGGTTCGGTCCCGGCCGGAAGGTAAACGTCAACCCGGCTGCCGAAACGGATCAGGCCGACGCGCTGGCCCGCGGCAAGAATGTCGCCCGGCTTGACGAAGGGCACGATCCGCCGCGCCACGAGCCCGGCGATCTGGGTGAACCCGATCCGCGTGCCGTCGCTGCGCTCGACGAGGATGTGCTGGCGCTCGTTCTCTTCCGAGGCCTTGTCGAGATCGGCGTTCATGAACTTGCCGGGGATATAGACCACCCGGCTCACCGTCCCGCCGATCGGCGAGCGATTGATGTGCACGTCGAACACGCTCATGAAGATCGAGACCCGCGTCACCGGCCCGGCGGGCAGACCGGGATGCCCGGTGCCGTCGTCGAGCACCAGCTCGCGCGGCGGTTCGACCTTCTGGATCAGGGTGATCAGGCCGTCGGCCGGGGAGACGACATAGCGCTCACCCTGCGGCACCACGCGCTGCGGATCGCGGAAGAAGGCCAGCACGCCCAGCGTCAGGAAGCCGAGCGGCCAGGCCGCCGTTTCCCACGCCAGCAGCGCGAAGACCAACGAGATCGCCGCGACGATCAGTCCGTACTTGCGCCCTTCGGGGTGAATTGAGGGCCACGACCAGCGTGCTTCGCCCCGGCCTCGGTTATCGGTGATTTCGCCTGCCATTGGGTCCACTTAGGCGCTGATCCCCGCCGCGACAAGGCGGGTTGCCGTACCAGATTGTAACTTGGTCGCGCCGCGGCCTGCGCCGGCGCTTTCCTACACCCCGGCCAACTGCCATCATCCGTCCCGCGCAGGGCCGCCCAGCACTCTTTGAAAGGTCGGAAAATGCGCCGCGTTGGGAAAGTGTCACCCATGCACTGCGCCGCAAATACCTGAAATATCGGGGATACATCAGGTTCAGAGGGTTACACTGGTGTCACCCGACGGGCCGCCGGGCGGCGATTATCGCCGCAGGGAGTTGGTGGTGGACAGGGCTAGATTCGAACTAGCGTACGCTTGCGCGGGCAGATTTACAGTCTGCTGCCTTTAACCACTCGGCCACCTGTCCACACCAGCTTGCCGGTTGCGGGTTGCCCCGCGAGTGAGCCCCAACAAGTGGGGCCATCCGGCCGAGTGGCGGCCCCTTTGGCGAACCGAGACTTGCCTGTCAATGGGGGGTCGGCCATGAGCGCCACAAGATTCTTTCAAGCAAGGACAATTTCGATGGCAAAGCGCCGCGGCGGCAAGTTGGACCACGATTTCGAGAGCCGGCCCGCCGGGGCCACCGAACGCCCATCCCGCGCCCTGCGCGGGCAGGCCGGGCGGATGAAGGGCGGGCGCGGCTCGGGCCGCACCTCCACCGGCACGGTCCGCTTCTGGGGCCATCATGCGGTGGAGGCGGCACTCAAGAATCCGGAGCGGCGCCACATCAAACTGTGGGCCACGCGCGAAGGTGTTGCCAATCTCGATGGCGAACTTCCGGCCGATTTCCCCGTGGAATGGGCTGATGTGGCCGATCTCGCCCGGCTCGTGGCGCGCGATGCGCCGCACCAGGGACTGGTGCTCGATTGCAAGCCGCTGGAAGACATCTTTCTCGACGAGGTTCTGTCCGGCGATCCTTCGCGCCCATTGGTGATCCTCGATCAGGTCACCGATCCGCACAACGTCGGTGCGATCCTCCGCTCGGCCGCAGCGTTCAATGCTTGCGCCATCATCACCCAGGATCGCCATTCTCCACCCGAATCGGGGACCCTGGCCAAGAGCGCCTCGGGCGCGCTCGAAATCGTGCCGTGGGTCCGCGTCGTGAACCTGGCCCGCGCGCTCGATGAGGTGTCCGAGGCCGGCTACTGGCGCATCGGCCTCGACGGCGAAGGCCCGATCACCTTGGCCGACGCCCTGCCCACCGGCCCGGTTGCCCTGATCCTCGGCGCCGAGGGCGAAGGCATGCGCCACAACATCGTCCAGCACTGCGACGCCCTCGCCCGCCTGCCGATCGCGGCGGCGATGGAAAGCCTCAACGTGTCCAATGCTGCCGCAATTTCGCTCTATGCCGTAGCGACTCGCGCGGCCGAGGGCTGATTGGCCGGACTGACCGCGCGAACCGGGGGGACGAAATGAAGCACAACTGGCGGCGCGTCGCGGCTGGCGCAGCAGTGGTCATGCTGGGCCTCGCCCTGTCGGCCTGCCTGCTCACCCCGGGCCGGTTCACCTCGGCGCTCGACTTGAGGCGCGACGGCCGCTTCAGCTTCACCTACTCGGGCGAGATCCGCATGCTCGCCCTGTCGAAGCTCGCGGAAAAAGCCCAGGCCGAGAAGAACGCTTTCACCCCGTCCGACTGTTTCGACGAAAACATGGCCAAGCGCCCTTGCAAGGCCACCGAACTCGCCGAACAGCGCAAGACCTGGGACGATGAGCGCAAGGCCTCGGCCGATCGGCGCGCGCGCGAATCCGAACAGATGAAAGCCCTGCTCGGCGGGATCGACCCGTCGAGCCCGGCAGCGGCCGAGGAACTGGCCACGCGGCTGCGCCGTCAGGCCGGTTGGAAAAGCGTGATCTACAAGGGCGACGGGCTCTACGTGGTCGATTTCAGCCTGTCCGGGCGTCTCGACCATGATTTTGCCTTTCCCACGATCGAGCGCTTTCCGATGGCCAATCCGTTCATCCAGTTGACCCGGCGCGCCGACGGCTCGGTGCGGGTCGATGCGCCCGGCTTCGGCCCGGCCTCGGGCGCAGGCAATCCCTTCACGGCGATGATGAGCGGAGCGATGAGCGAAATGGGCGGCGCCGCGGGCAAGGCCCCTGCCCTGCCCACCTTCGACGGCACCTTCACCATCACCACCGACGGTCAGGTCCTCGCCAACAATACCGACGAAGGGCCACAGCCCGATCCAGCCGGCCAGCGCCTGGCCTGGGTGCTCAATGCGCGTTCCGCTGCGGCCCCCACCGCTCTGGTCAGGCTTGGCCAATAAAGAAAAACGCCGCGCTTCATCGAAGAAGCGCGGCGTGTTCAAAAACTCGACCTGAGGCGCAAGGCCGAGCTGGATGGGGTCTTAGTTGACCGAATCCTTGAGGCCCTTGCCGGCCTTGAACTTCGGCTGGGCCGAAGCCTTGATCGACATCGGTTCGCCAGTGCGCGGGTTGCGGCCGGTCGACGCCTTGCGACGGGCAACCGAGAAGGTGCCAAAGCCGACGAGACGGACTTCGTCACCCTTCTTCAGGGCGCCGGTGATCGCGTCAAAAACACCTTCAACAGACTTGGTGGCATCCGCGCGGGTCAGGCCGCTGGCTTCGGCCACAGCGCTGATCAGTTCGTTCTTGTTCATTCGGGAACCCCCTACCTCGTGTGAAAACCGCTGTGATTTTTGGAATCGCCTCGGTGGGCGCGGAATTGAGCGATTTTTGGTGGTCCTGTCAAAGCGAAATGGGGCGGTTTGCCGCGGTTTATCCCCGGTTTGCGGCGGATTTTATAGCCCACAACGCTTGTATTCGTGCGCGAATCGATTTCGGCGCCGAAGCAATTCGCAAGACCGCGTAAAATCGCTGCACTGCAACAGAATCATCCCTCCATTATAGAGGGTTAACCGGAGCGCCCGAAGGCGCCCCGATTCAATGTGCAGTGGGCTGGTTCGCGGCGGGAGGAACGGCGCCCGGCTGACTGGCCAGGTCGTCGGCTTCGGTCCATTCGATCGCGCTGACCGGCTGGGTCAGGGCCCGCGCCAGCACCTCGTCGACATGGCTCACCGGAATGATCTCCAGCCCTTCGCGGATGTTGGCCGGGATCTCGGCGAGGTCCTTGCGGTTCTCTTCCGGGATGAGCACTGTCTTGATGCCCCCGCGCAGGGCGGCGAGCAGCTTTTCCTTGAGCCCGCCGATCGCCAGCACCCGGCCCCGCAGCGTGACCTCGCCGGTCATCGCCACATCCGCGCGAACCGGAATGCCGGTCAGGGTCGAGACCATGGCCGTGACCATGCCGATACCCGCGCTTGGCCCGTCCTTGGGCACCGCACCCTCTGGCAGGTGGATGTGCAGGTCCTTGCGCTGGAACAGGCTCGGCTTGATGCCATAGGCCGGCGCCCGCGCGCGGACGAAGCTGAAGGCCATCTGCACGGATTCGCTCATCACCTCGCCGAGCTTGCCGGTGGTCTTGGCCGCCCCCCTTCCCGGAACGGTCACGCTCTCGATCGTCAGCAGTTCGCCGCCAACCTCGGTCCAGGCCAGGCCCGTAACCGCGCCCACCTGGTGCTCGGTGTCGGAGATGCCGTGCTTGTACTTCCGCACTCCCGCGAAATCGGCGAGGTTTTCGGACGTGATCACCACGGCCTTGTCCTTGCCTTCGAGAATGCGGCGCAGGCTCTTGCGCGCCAGCCGGGCGATCTCGCGCTCCAGCGTGCGCACGCCTGCCTCGCGGGTGTAATAGCGGATCAGGTCGCGCAGGCCCTCGTTGGTCAGGGTGAACTCACCCTTCTTCAGGCCATGCGCCTCGACCTGCTTGGCAACCAGATGCCGCTCGGCGATCTCGACCTTTTCGTCCTCGGTATAGCCTTCGAGCCGGATGATCTCCATGCGGTCGAGCAGCGGCTGCGGCAGGTTGAGGCTGTTCGCCGTGCAGACGAACATCACGTCCGACAGGTCGTAGTCGACCTCGAGGTAATGGTCCTGGAACTTGGCGTTCTGTTCCGGGTCAAGCACCTCGAGCAGGGCCGAGGCCGGATCGCCGCGGAAGTCCTGGCCAAGCTTGTCGATCTCGTCGAGCAGGAACAGCGGATTGCTGGTCCCGGCCTTCTTGAGGTTCGAGATGATCTTGCCCGGCAGCGAGCCGATGTAGGTCCGCCGGTGGCCGCGGATCTCGGCCTCGTCACGCACCCCGCCCAGTGACTGGCGGATGAACTCGCGCCCCGTCGCCTTGGCGATCGACTTGCCCAGCGAGGTCTTGCCCACGCCCGGCGGGCCGACGAGGCAAAGGATCGGGCCCTTCAGCTTGTTGGTCCGCGCCTGCACCGCGAGGTATTCGACGATCCGGTCCTTGACCTTCTCCAGCGCGTAGTGATCGGCATCGAGAATGCCCTGCGCGCGCGGCAGGTCCTTCTTGAGCTTCGACTTCTTGCCCCACGGCAAGCCAAGCAGCACGTCGAGGTAATTGCGCACGACGGTCGCCTCGGCGCTCATCGGCTGCATCGTCTTGAGCTTCTTCAGCTCCGACACGGCCTTGGTCCGCGCCTCGGCCGAGAGCTTGAGCTTGTCGATCTTCTCCTGAAGCTCGGCGACCTCGTTGGTCTCCTCACCGTCGCCGCCACCCAGTTCCGACTGGATCGCCTTGAGCTGCTCGTTGAGGTAATATTCGCGCTGGGTCTTCTCCATCTGCCGCTTCACGCGGCCACGGATCCGGCGCTCGACCTGGAGCACGCCCAGTTCGCCTTCCATGAAGGAATAGACCATCTCGAGCCGGCGCAGCGGATCGTTCTCGGTCAGCAGGGCCTGCTTGTCGGCCACCTTGGCGCCGAGCTGCGCGGCGATGGCATCGGCCAGCCGCGCAGCATCGTCGATATCGCCCAGTTGGTCGCCGGCCTCGGTCGACAGCTTCTTGTTGAGCTTGGCATATTCCTGGAACTGCTCCACCACCTGACGCATCATCGCGGCAACTTCGCTGCCCGACGAGGTCACTGCCTCGATCGGCGCGATCTCGGCGCTGAGCATGGTCTCGCTTTCGTGCAGCGCGGTCAGGCGCGCACGCTGCTGCCCTTCGACCAACACGCGCACCGTGCCATCCGGCAGCTTGAGCAGTTGGAGCACGCTGGCAACCACGCCGACATCGTAGAGGTCGTCCTCCTGCGGATCGTCGCAGGCCGGATCGAGCTGGGCCAGCAGGAAGATGTCCTTGTCGGTGCTGTCGGCCATCGCGGCTTCCAGCGCGGCGACAGACTTCTCGCGGCCGACGAACAGCGGCACGACCATGCCGGGAAACACGACGATGTCGCGCAGGGGGAGCAGGGGGAGCTTGGTCTTTTCCATATCCGTCCAATCTGCGGATGCCGCCCGGGATCAACCGCGACGGCACCCATGCGGGGTTTCGATTACCCCGAAGCAAACGGGAATATGGGGAGGCTCCCTGATTGGCGCAATGGCCTGGCCCCGGTCGCCTGTGGAAGACCTGAAAGCATCCACAGGCGCATGGATATCACCCCAAGCCCGGAAAGTTGAACCCCGGCGGCAGGCCAAGGCCCTGCTGCATCTTGGCCATTTCCTCGCCCGAGACCTGATCGGCCTTGGCCCGCGCATCGTTGAAGGCGGCGGCCACGAGGTCCTCGAGAATGCCCTTTTCCGTCGGTGCGAGCAGGCTGTCGTCCAGCGAAACGCCCACAACCCGGCCCTTGGCCGAGCAGCGCACCTTGACCAGCCCGCCGCCGGAAACCCCTTCCACCTCGATCTGGTCGAGCTTGGTCTGGGCCTCGTTCATCTGCTTGCTGATGGTTTCGGCGGCCTTCTGGGCGGCCTGGATCATCTCTTCCATCGACTTCATGCGCTGCGGCTCCAATTGCGTTCGCCCCGCGGGGCCTGTTCATCCTCGACGATCTGCGCGCCCGGAAAGGCGGCGAAAGTCGCCTCGACCAAGGGCGAGCGGCGCAAGGCATCGGCCTCGGCCTGCTCGGCCGCCGCGCGCGCCTCCTCCAGGCTCGGCTGAGCCGCGCCCTCGCCGCGCTCGACCTCCCAGTCAAGCCCGGTGACGGCCTGCAGCGCCTTGCGGATGTCACCCGAATGGTCACCCGGCAGTCCCGGCACCAGTTGGTATTTCAGAAGTCCGGGCGCAAGCGCAATCACCCGCACGCCCAGCCGCATCGTCGCGCCGATCAACGGAGAGGCATGCTCGACCTGTCGTACCAGCGCCTCCCAGTCCGGCGCGATCGCCGCGCCCTGAATCATGCCCGAGGGCGCGTCGCCCCCGGCCGAAGCCCCGCTCGCCGCCGCCGCGAAAGCACCGGGATTGGCCGCCAGCGCCTCGATCTTGCGGGCCAGCTGGCCCGGATCGGGCAGCTCGCTGGCATGCATCGCGCGAAGCAGCGCCATTTCGGCGGCCACCAGCGGATCGGGCGCCTGCCGCACCTCGTCATGGCCCTTGAGCAGCAATTGCCACAGCCGGTGCAGCTGCCCGGCAGACAAGCGCGCTGCCCACTCGTCGATCACCGCGCGCTCTTCGGCGGAAATCGCCTCGGCCCCGCTGCGCCCGACCTGCGCCACGGTGATCCGGTGGACCAGCTCCATCTGCGAACGCAGCAGCGAGAGCGGCTCGATCCCCAGCGCGAACTGCGCGGCCACAAGATCGAGCAGGCCCGCCGCATCGCCCGCCAGCAGGGCGGCCAGCAGGCGGCGCTGCACGGTCTTGTCGGCCAGGCCCAGCATGTCCTGCACCTGCGCCGGCGTCACCTTGCCCTCGCCGCCAAGGTCGGCATGGGCGATCGCCTGGTCGAGGATCGAGAGCCCGTCGCGCACCGATCCTTCGGCCGCCTCGGCAATCATGGAAAGCGCCTCGCGCTCGGCCGCCACGTCCTCGGCGGCGCAGACCTTGCCGAAATGCTCGGCCAGCAGCGGCGCGGGAATTCGCCGCAGGTCGAAGCGCTGGCAGCGCGACAGCACCGTCACCGGCAGCTTGTCGACTTCGGTGGTCGCAAAGAGGAACTTCACGTGAGCCGGCGGCTCTTCCAACGTTTTCAGCAGGGCGTTGAAGGCATTGCGCGAAAGCATGTGCACTTCGTCGATGATGTAGATCTTGTAGCGCGCCGAAACGGCGGCATAGCGCACCGCCTCGATGATCTCGCGCACGTCGTCGACGCCGGTATGGCTCGCCGCGTCCATCTCGATCACGTCGATATGGCGCCCCTCGGCAATGGCGAGGCACGGCTCGCAGGCCCCGCAAGGGTCGATCGTCGGCCCGCCCTTCCCATCCGGCCCCACGCAGTTGAGCGCCTTGGCGATCAGCCGCGCGGTCGAGGTCTTGCCCACCCCGCGCACGCCGGTCATCAGGAAGGCATGGGCCAGCCGGTCGCGCCGGATCGCATTGCCCAGGGTCTGGACCATGGCATCCTGCCCGATCAGCTGGGCAAAGGTCTGCGGCCGATACTTGCGCGCCAGCACCCGGTAGGGCTGCGCAGCGGCAGGAGCGGGGGTCGAAGCTGCGGCAGACGCAGGCGCAGGAGCCGGTTCCGGCACCGCGACTGGCGCGGGCTCGGGATCGCCGAACATCGAACTCTGCCCCGCCGCCTCAAGCTCGGCAGCGGAAACATGGTCTTGTTCGTCCTCGTCCGGCTGGTGGCCGAAGATATCTGCGGAATCGTCCATCACCTCTCCTAGGTAAGCGCTGGCGCCTCGCTTGTCGAATGATCGAACCGCTTGACCCACGGCTTTCGCGGTGAAACCCTCGAGCCATGGGCAAGATCGTTCCCGGCCGCATGACCGCCGCCTATCAGGGGCCGCTGGTCGTCTTCGTCATCGGCATGCGGATCAACCGCTGGCGCCAGATCGGCAAATGGTGGCCGCTGACCCGGCTGATGGAACCAATGATCGCTGAACTGAAGGCCGATCCCGAAAGTGGCTTTCTGGGCGCCGAAACAATGCTGTCCGGCCTGCGCACGGTCGTGCTGCTGCAATACTGGCGCGATTTCGACAGCCTGGAAACCTATGCCCGCGCCCGTGACAAGCGCCACTGGCCGGCCTGGGCCGCCTTCAACAAGGCCGTCGGCAAGGACGGCAGCGTCGGGGTTTTCCACGAGACCTACGTGGTCGCCGATAGGGGGAGCGAGACGGTCTACGTCAACATGCCCGCCTTCGGCCTCGGCAAGGTTGGGGGACTGGTCCCGGCCACCGGCTCGCGCGAAGCGGCCCGCTCCCGGATGAAAGGCGAAGCTGAAGGGTAAAAAGGAGCCGGCCGACCCGCCGCAACCCGTTGTGGCTGCTACCTTCCGGTCCTGACCAGGTTGGCGGACGCAAGCGTCCGACCGACTCCCGGCGCGGCATATGGTGGGATCGGGCCGGTTTGTCCAGCCCGGAAGAACTTACCGAAAATTATCCGCGTAGGCCTGCAGCTTCAGCCGCTTGGGCGGCGTCACGGCCACCCGCGCCTCGATGCCATGGCGCGTCGCATAGGCCTTGGCCTCGTCCGCGCTGCCGAACTGGAGCACGACCTGCTGCTGCATGTCGCCCGAGCCAGCCCAGCCCATCAGCGGGTCGGGGCGCTTGGCCTCGGCGGGCACGAATTCGAGAACCCAATCATCGATGCGGGCCTTGCCCGATTGCATGGCGTTCTTGGGGCGCTGAAAGATACGTGCGGTCATCTTCGCGCTTTCCTGCGAATCGCCGACGGAATCAAGAGGTCACTTCCTGCGAGTGGCCTCGAAGGCGTTTTTCGTCTTGAGGCTGGGGTCCTCGGCCCAGGGCTCGTCCGGCCAGCGGTGCCTAGGATAGCGCCCCTTCATGTCCTTCACCACGTCGCGCCACGATCCGCGCCAGAAGCCGGGCAGGTCGCGGGTCATCTGCACCGGCTTACCGCCCGGCGAGGTCAGCTTGAGCAGCAGCGGCTGGGCCGGTTGGCCAAATGTCGGATGGCGGTCGAGCCCGAACAGCGCCTGGACCCGCACCTCCACGCTCGGCCCGCCCGGATCGGCGTAGTCGATGTCGTGCCCCGTCCCCGCCGGGCTGCGGAACTGCGGCGGGGCCAGCTTGTCGAGCTGTTGCCGCTCGGCATAGTCCATCCGCCCCAGCAGCGCCTCGTGCAGCTTGCCCTTGCCGACCTCGTCCAGCCGCCGTCCGAGCAGGGGAAGCAACCAATTCTCGGCCTCCGCGCGCAGGGCCTCGTCCGAAAGCGCCGCAATCCCGGCAAAGCGCGCCCGTGCCAGCAGGCCCAGCGAGGTATCTGACAGCGGCAAAAGTCCCAGGCCGTCTTCCGCCACGCGCTCGGCAAGGAACCGCGCGATCGCGTCTTTGTCCGGCGCCGGATCAGGCCCTTTTGCCAGCACGATCGTCCCCAACCGCTGCTCCAGCAGCGCCTCGACCCGCCGCTCCTCCGCCACCCAGCGCAGCGCCGTGCGCCGCTCGATCCGGTGCCCCAGCCAGCGCTGCACCTCGGCCTCCGTCAGCGCCACGGCGCCCGTGATCCGCGCGCCCTTGGCATCGCCCTGCGCCTCGCCCACCGCCAGCCATTCGCTACGGATCAGCGGAGAGGCCGGATCAAGCCGCAACCCCCGGCCCCCCGCCGTCAACCACTGCTCGCCCGATCCATCGCGGGCCCGCGCGATCATGTCCGGAAACCCCTCGGCCAGGATCGCCGCGAGAGGCAGGCCATCGCCCCGCCCCTGCCGCACTTGCCGCGCCCAGCGCCCCGCCAATTGCCGCGAGGCTTCCGCGCGGGAAGATCGGTCCCGCCGCCAGCTCTCGAACCGGTGGTGCAGGTCATCGCTGCGCCCGCCCAGCCCGCGCTCCTGCAGCAGGAGCGCCAGCGCCGCGGCATCCTCGGCCGCACCATGCTGCGCCGCATGGATCAGCATATGCGCCAGCCGCGGCTCCAGCGGCAGGGCGGCCATCGCCCGCCCATGGGCGGTAATCCGCCCGTCGTCGTCGAGCGCCCCCAATGACCGCAACAGCCCATGCGCCGCCGCCATGGCGGGCACGGGCGGCGGATCGATCCAGGCCATCGCCCCCACATCGCCCGCGCCCCATTCGGCCAGAGTCAGGGCCAGCGGCGCCAGATCCGAAACCAGCATCTCCGGCGGCTCGAAGGCGGGCCGCCCGGCGTGCGCGGCCTCCTCCCACAAACGGTAAGCCACCCCCGGCCCCTGCCGCGCCGCGCGCCCCGCGCGCTGCGCGGCCGCCGCCTGGCTCGCCCGGTGAGTCACCAGCCGCGTCACCCCGGCCGCCTTGTCGAACTCCGCCCGCCGCGAAAGCCCCGCGTCCACCACCACCGAAACCCCGTCCAGCGTCAGCGAGGTCTCGGCAATCGCCGTCGCCAGCACGATCCGCCGCCGCCCCTGCGCATCGCGCCGGATCGCCGCGCGCTGCGCCGCCGGCTCGCACTGCCCATGCAGTGGCAGGACCAGCGCGGAGGGCAAGCGCTCAGCCAACCGCTCGCGCGTCCGCTCCATCTCGCCCACGCCCGGCAGGAAGGCGAGAATGTCCCCCGTCTCCTCCCGCCACGCGGTTGCTATGGCCGAAGCCATCGCCTCCTCGATCCGCAATTCCGGCCGCGCGCCCAGCCAGCGCAGCGCCAGCGGCCAGGCCTTGCCCTCGCTCTCGATCACCGGCGCCGCCCCGAGGAGCGAAGCAAACCGCGCTCCGTCCAGCGTCGCGCTCATCACCACCAGCCGCAGGTCATCCCGCAGCACCGAGGCCGACTCGATCGCCAGCGCCAGCCCGAGATCGCTGTCGAGATGCCGCTCATGCGCCTCGTCGAACAGCACCGCCGAAACACCCGAGAGTTCCGGATCCTTCAGGATTGTCGAAACGAAGATCGCCTCGGTCATAACCAGCACCCGCGTCCTGGCTGATCGCTTGCTGTCGAGCCGGGTGAGGTAGCCCACCGTCTCCCCGGCCTTCTCGCCCAACAGCTCGGCCATCCGCTCAGCCGCCGCCCGCGCCGCCACCCGCCGGGGCGAGAGCAGGATGACGTTGTCCGTGCACCACGCCTCGCCCAGCAGGGCCGTGGCCACAGTCGTCGTCTTCCCCGCCCCCGGCGGCGCAATCAGCACCGCGCCCGTGCCCGTTTTCAGGGCCGCCAGCAGGTCCGGCATCACCGCGTGAATGGGAAGATCGTCGGCAGCGCTCATCGCAGAGGCGTTAGGCAATCGCCCGGCGAAGTGCTAGTATCCGCGCCTCAGAAAAGAGAATGGAGAGTGCCATGCGTTCGTCTCGCACTGCCCTGTCATTCCTCGCCGCCACGGGCCTCGCCGTCACGCTCGCCGGGTGTTCAAAGGCCGGAAACCCCGAGGCCCCTGCGCCAACGCCCACCGCCGACGCCGCTGCTGCCGCTGCCGACGCAAGCGACCCGATCAAGAGCGCCATGTCCGCCGCCCCCGCCTCGGTCGGCGCCAAGGCCGCGGTGGTCATGGCCAATGCCGACGGTTCGATGAAGACCCTGCGCGAAGGGACCAACGGCTTCACCTGCATGCCCGACAATCCCGCCACGCCCGGCCACGATCCGATGTGCATGGACGGCAACGCGATGGAATGGGCCATGGCCTGGATGGGCCACAAGACCCCGCCCGCCGAAAAGCCTGGCTTCATGTACATGCTCGAAGGCGGGACCGATGCCAGCAACACCGATCCCTATTCAACCAAGCCTGACAAGGACTGGATCAAGACCGGCCCGCACGTGATGGTCGTGGGCTCGAAGGCCCTGCTCGCCGGCTACCCGTCAGGCCCGAACCCCGACACCAGCGCGCCTTACGTGATGTGGGCGGGCACGCCTTACGAACACCTGATGGTGCCCGTGAGCTGAGGCTTCAGTACCGGCGCGCCACCGCGAACTCGGCCGCCTCGGCCATCGCGCTGCGCGCCGGGCCCGCCGGGAAGCCGGCAATCGCATCGATCGCCCGCTGCGCGAAGTGGCGAGCGCGTTCGCGCGTGGCGGAAACCGTGTCGTACTTGGCGATCAGCGCCACCGCGTGAGCCAGGTCCTCATCCTCGGTGCGGAAACCGGCGATGGCGTCCTGCCAGAACCGGCGCTCCTCCGCCGTGCCGCGCGCATAGGCGAGGATCACCGGCAGGGTCATCTTCCCGTCGCGGAAATCGTCGCCCTTCCCCTTGCCCATTTCCGCCGTATCGGAATCGTAGTCGATCGCATCGTCCACCAGCTGGAAGGCGATGCCGAGGTTGCGGCCATAAGCGTCGAGCGCCTGCTCCTCCGCCTCGCTCCGCTCCGCCACAACGGCGGCAATCCGGGTCGCGGCGGCGAACAGCGCGGCGGTCTTGGCGCCGATGATCGAGAGGTAGTGTTCCTCGCTCGTCTCCACCTTGCGCTGGGCGGTGAGCTGGTCAACCTCGCCCTCCGCAATGATCGAACTGGCCGAGGAGAGGATCTTGAGCACCTTGAGGCTGCCGTCCTCCACCATCAGCTCGAAGCTGCGGGTGAACAGGAAATCGCCCACCAGCACGGTCGCCGGATTGCCATAGACGATATTGGCGGTCTGCTTGCCCCGGCGCATGTCCGAGCCATCCACCACGTCGTCGTGCAGCAGGGTCGCGGTGTGAATGAACTCAACCGCGGCCGCCAGCTTGTGATGGCGCGCGCCCTGATAGTCGCACAGCGCGGCGCCGGCGATGGTCAGCATCGGCCGCATCCGCTTGCCCCCGCCAGAGATCAGATGCCCGGCCAGCGCGGGGATCAGCGGAATCTCGCTCTGCATCCGGTCGAGGATGATCGCGTTGACTGCGTTCATGCCCGGCGCGGTCAGGGCCAGCAGCGGGGCCAGCGAAGGCCCGCCCGAACGGGGCCCAAGGGGGATCACGTCAGCGCTCATGGCCCTGCGCCCTGCAAGGTCTGGGCTGCGAAGGCAAGTTTTGAATCGCGTCCATTATCGTGCTAGCGGCGCCTCGATGGCACAGGAAAGCACTTCTTCCGCACCCGATCCGGTCCTCGCGAGCTATCGCGCCAGCATCGACAATATCGATGCCGCGCTGATCCACATGCTCGCCGAACGCTTCCGCATCACCAAGGCGGTGGGCGAACACAAGGCGAAGACCGCGCTGCCCGCCAGCGACCCGGGCCGCGAGGAACGCCAGATCGCCCGCCTGCGCAAGCTGGCAGAAGATGCCCAGCTCGATCCCGATTTCGGTGAGAAGTTCATCCGCTTCATCATCGACGAGGTGATCCGCCACCACGAACAGGCCAAGAACGGCCTCTGAGCAGGCCGCCCGGTCTGCCTTCCGGCGGTTGCAATCGTTAGCAGCGGCCTTGCGCTTTTTGCAGCGGCAGCGCCCTTTCATTCGCCTCGTCGCACCCTATCTCCTGCCTTCCTTTCCTCTCCACTCTCCCAGGCAGGAATCTTCATGTCCGAACTCTTCTCGCCCTTCACGCTGAAGGGGGTGACCCTGCGCAACCGCATCGCCGTCCCGCCGATGTGCCAGTACAGCGCGGTCGATGGCGTCACCGGTGACTGGCACCTGCCTCACTACACCGGCCTCGCACGCGGCGGCGCGGGCCTCGTCATCGTCGAGGCGACCGGCGTTTCGCCCGAAGGCCGCATCACTCCCGGCTGCACCGGCCTGTGGAACGATGCACAGGTCCCCGGCATGGCCGCCATCGCCTCGGCCATTCGCGCCGCCGGCTCCGTTCCCGGCATCCAGATCGGCCACGCCGGGCGCAAGGCCAGCGCCAACAAGCCGTGGGAGGGCGACGATCACATCGCCGACAATGCCCCTGGCGGCTGGCCCACCATCTCGCCCTCGCCCCTCGCTTTCGGCGGCGGCCTGTCCAAGGTGCCGAGCGAAATGACCCTCGAAGACATCGCCCGGGTCAAGGCCGACTTCGTCTCCGCCGCGATCCGCGCCCGCGATGCCGGCTTCGAATGGCTCGAACTGCACTTCGCCCACGGCTACCTCGCCCAGAGCTTCTTCTCGGTCCACGCCAACCAGCGCACTGACCAATACGGCGGCGACGCCCTCGGCCGCGGCCGTTTCCTCGAAGAAACCCTCGCCGCCGTGCGCGAGGTCTGGCCCGATCACCTGCCGCTGACCGCCCGCT
Organism: Novosphingobium flavum; assembly: GCF_014230315.1. Taxonomy (GTDB): domain Bacteria; phylum Pseudomonadota; class Alphaproteobacteria; order Sphingomonadales; family Sphingomonadaceae; genus Novosphingobium; species Novosphingobium flavum. The sequence continues at coordinate 217,792 of NZ_JACLAW010000003.1, forward strand.
TCGGCGTGCTCGAATTCGACGGCCGCGATGAGCAGACGCTCGAAGAATCGATCGCCCTCGTCACCCGCTTCAAGCAGGCCGGGCTCGACTTCCTCAATGTCAGCATCGGCTTCTCCACCCTGGATTCGCACGTGCCGTGGGGCCCGGCCTTCATGGCCCCGATCGCCCAGCGCGTCCGCAGCGAAACCGGCCTCCCCGTCGCCACTGCCTGGGGCATGGACCAGCCGGCCGACGCCGAAAAGGCCGTCGCCAGCGGCCAGCTCGACCTCGTCATGGTCGCCCGCGCCCACCTCGCCGACCCGCACTTCCCCTTCCGCGCCGCCCGCGCGCTGGGCGTGCCGAAATCGTCGTGGGTCCTGCCCCCGCAATATGCCCACTGGCTGCAACGCTACCCCGGCCCGCAACACGGCCCGACCGTGGACTGATCGTCGGCGTCCGGGGCAGGGCTTGCCCGCCCCGGACAGCGTCCCGGTTCATACTAGTGCCACCCATCGCGCACCCAGTGCGCTGGTGACGGACGAATTCCGGCCGCCTGACCCATGGCCTGGCTCGCAAGGGCTGCCCTGCGCAGGGCAGCGACGCTCGCCGCCGTGCAGACATTGCCGTTTACGGTCAGCCCGGGAAACGGTCGATCCGTGACATGCGAAGTGTCCTCACCCTTGGCATCATCCGCCGCCTTTGGCAGCGGCCCGCACTCGACCAGCCACCGCTCCAGCCTGACGATGCGCCCCGCGTCATCGCGCTCCAGCGGATGCACCGCCACATAATAGTAAGGTGCCACGACTCCGCCTTCGCCACGCTCGCCGGTCGCATCGACGTTGCGCAATTGCAGGATCATCGGATCGCCGTCCGCCAGCAGGATGACGTCAGTCTGCCACTGCAGAAATTCGCGGCGCGGTCCCCCGGCCGTCTCGGCATCCACCCATTCGTAGGACAGCAGTTGGTCACCGCGCACGATCTTGGCGCTGGCGCATTCCGGCCAACGTTCGGCCGAAAGTGTTTCGTCGAAACGACAATCGCCGTCCGTCATGACCGCCCACAACCCTTCCCTGAGCCCGAGGCGACCAACCGAATCCTCCGCGCCGAACCACGGCTGGTCGGACACGACAATGTTGCACCCCGCCAGCAGCACCGCTGCCAGCAGCGCCGTTGTCAGCGAGAGGGCGCGGCGCATGGTGTCACCCCGCGAAGCGCGGCAGCCGTAGCCGCACCATCAGCCCGCCAAGGTCCTCGCTCTCGCCAAGCTCCACCGAGCCGCCATAAATTTCGGCCACGTCGCGCACGATGGCCAGACCAAGCCCAGTCCCCGGCTTGCCCGTATCCAGCCGAGCCCCGCGATCGAAGATCCGGGTTCGTTCGGCCGGCGGAATGCCGGTGCCGTCGTCTTCCACCCAGATCTCGCAATAGGCCGGATCGGTCGGCGCGGCATCGACCGTGACGAAAACCGAGCCCCCGCCATACTTCGCCGCATTCTCGATCAGGTTGCCGAGAATTTCATCGAGGTCCTGCCGCTCGATCTGCACCGCCGCCTCGCGGTTGCCGTCAAGGTCGAAGCGGCTCTGTTCGTATAGCCGGGTCACGGCGCGCAGCACGGCCTCAACGCTCTCCCACACCGCCGCGCGTGACAGGCCAACCGCGCGGCGCCCAACGGCCCGCGCCCGCGCCAAGTGGTGATCGACCTGCCGCCGCATCACCGCCGCCTCGCGGATCACCGTGTCGGCAAGGTCCGGGGCCTTGGCCGTGGCCGCGTTCATCACCACGGTCAACGGCGTCTTGAGCGCATGGGCCAGGTTGCCGGCATGGGTGCGCGCCTCCTCGGCCTGCCGCTCGGTATGGGCGAGCAGGCCGTTGAGTTCGTTCACCAGCGGCTGAACCTCCAGCGGCAGCGGATCTGTCACCCGGTTGGCCCCGGTCGTGCGCATCTTCTGGATCGCGCGCCGCACCCGGCGCAGCGGACCAAGGCCGTACCATGTCTGAGCCCCCGCCATCAGGAACAGGCCAAGGCCCAGCACGATGAACGACCAGACGAGGATCAGCCGGATGCGCTTGATCTGGGCATTGAGGTCGGTGCGGCTGGCCGCGACAACAAACCACCAGCGGACATCGCTGCCCGGCAGGATGATCGAGCGCTCCATGATCCGCAGCGGCTCGTTGTCGAACTGGTCGCTGTCATAGACGTGCGGCGCGTCATCGAAATGGCTGGTCGTGATCTTGAGCGATCGGTCCCACAGCGAGCGTGAGGGGAAGTCGTCGTGCCCCTTGCCGCTGATCTGCCAGTAAAGGCCGGAATTCGGCTCGAGAAACCGCTGGTCGCCAAGCGGACGGTTGAAGAACACCTCCCCGTCCGGCCCGATCTCGGCCGAGCCGACCATGGCGGTCAGCATATAGCCGAGGTTGTCGTCGAAATTGCGGGTAACGAGGCCGGTCAGCGTGCGGTCCAGCGCGAAGCCGCCGACGAACAGCAGGATGGCGATCCACCCCGCCGCGATCACCATCATCCGCCGCGACAGCGAACCGGTATGCGCGCGCGGCGGGTCAGACGGATTGGACTCTGTCGTCGGAGAGCCAGCCGGATCAGGCGAATATGGTTCAGCCACGCCCCGGTTCGGCCGGATCGTCGAGGCTGTAGCCCAGCCCGCGGATCGTGGTGATCACGTCCGAGCCCAGCTTCTTGCGGATGCGGGTGACGAAGACCTCGATCGTGTTGGAATCGCGGTCAAAGTCCTGGTCATAGATATGTTCGATCAGCTCGGTCCGGCTCACCACCTTGCCCTTGTGGTGGAGCAGGTAGGACAAGAGCTTGTATTCCTGCGCCGTCAGCTTGACCGGCTCGCCGTTGAGCGTGACCCGGCCCGAGCGGGTATCGAGCCGTACGTCCCCCGCGATCAGCTCGCTCGACGAATTGCCCGAGGCGCGGCGGATCAGGGCCCGCAGGCGGGCGATCAGTTCCTCGGTCTGGAACGGCTTGGCAAGGTAATCGTCGGCGCCCGCATCAAGCCCGGCCACCTTGTCCGACCAGCTGTCGCGCGCGGTCAGCACCAGCACCGGGAAGCTCCGCCCTTCCCTGCGCCACATGCCCAGCACGGTCAGCCCGTCAATCTCCGGCAGGCCAAGGTCGAGCACAACGGCATCATAGTCCTCGGTCGAACCGAGGAAGTGCCCGTCCTCGCCATCGGTGGAAAGGTCAACGGCATAGCCGGTCTGCTCGAGGGTAGACTTGAGCTGGCGGCCGAGGGTCGGTTCGTCCTCGACGATAAGGATGCGCATCGTTCTATCCCTGTTGCAGCGGCGTTGCAGTGTGCTTGCAGATGCGGACAAAGCTGGGGAGCGTCAAGCCGGCGGGCAAGGGGCAATTCCCGCGATCAATGCCGCGAAAGGATCTGCCCCGAGCGCGCATCGACGTCGACGAAGACCACCCGCCCGTTCTGGATGAACTTGAGCCGATAGGCCATGGCGGTGGGATCGTACTCCGGCCCGAGGTACTGCATGCCGGGCATCGAGGGCAGCACGCGCTGTTCGATTTCCCGCAGCGGACGGACGTTTCCGGCGCGCATGTCGCGCCGCGCCTGCCCCTGCTCGTCGCCGGGAGCGGCACTCGCCAGCGGCGATATGGCCAGGATCGAGCCAGCCAGCAGCGCGGCGCCCAGCACGCGAGAGGATTTTCTGCGTTTCATCACCCCTTGGTGCCTAGACTTCGCGCCTTGAACAAGGAGTGAATGCCCTGAAATCCGCCATTAATTGATTGAAGCGCGTTCGGCGGTGCTTGCCAAGGCCCTGCGCTTGGGCCTAACGCGCGCCCCTATGGCCGCCGCACCGATCCTATCGTGGGAAGGCCTGAGCCTGCAACAGGGCTCGGGCTGGCTCTTCCGCGAGCTCGACATTCACATCGCCCCGCGCGACCGGCTGGCCCTGATCGGCCGCAACGGCGCGGGCAAGACCACCCTGCTCAAGCTGATCGGCGGGCAGATCGATGCCGATCGCGGCAAGCGCTCGATCCAGCCCGGAACGCGCATCGTCACGCTGGAACAGGACCCCTTCTTCACCGGCTTCGACACGCTGATGGACTTTGCCCTCGCCGGCAAGGACGCGCCCGAGAAGCATGAGGTCGAGGCGATCGCCGGCCAACTCGGCATCGACATGAGCCGGAAGGCCGAAAGCGCCAGCGGCGGTGAGCGCCGCCGCGCCGCGCTTGCCCGCGCCCTAGCGATGGAGCCGGACCTGCTCCTGCTCGACGAGCCGACCAACCACCTCGACCTCGCCGCGATCGACTGGCTGGAAGACTGGCTCCAGCGCTACAAGGGCGCTTTCGTCGTCATCAGCCACGACCGGACCTTCCTCGAACGCCTGACCCGCGCCACCGTCTGGCTCGATCGCGGCTCGCTGCGCCGCAAGGAGATCGGCTTCGGCGGCTACGAAGCCTGGATGGAACAGGCCTATGCCGAAGAAGCGCGCGCCGCGGAAAAGCTCGACGCCAAGCTGAAGATCGAGGCGCACTGGCTCGAACGCGGGGTCACTGCCCGGCGCAAGCGCAACCAGGGCCGGCTCGAAAAGCTCTGGGAAATGCGCGCCCAGCGCGCCGCCATGCTCAGCCCGCAAGGCACGGCCAAGCTCGCGCTGGCCAGCGACGATGCCAAGAGCAAGGCCGTGATCGTGGCCGATCAGGTCAACAAGAAGTTCGGCGAACGGCCGATCATCAAAGACTTCTCGCTGCGCATCACCCGCAAGGACCGGATCGGCGTGGTCGGCTCCAACGGTGCGGGCAAGACCACCTTGCTCAAACTGCTGACCGGCGAACTGGAGCCCGATCAGGGCACGGTCACCCTCGCCAAGACCCTGCAGGGCGTGATGATCGACCAGCAGCGCAGCCTGATGTCTCCCGAAAAGCGCGTGCGCGACGTGCTGGCCGAGGGGGGCGACTGGATCGACGTGCGCGGTGTGCGCAAGCACATTCAAGGCTACCTCAAGGACTTCCTGTTCGATCCCGGGCTGGTCGAGGCCAAGGTCGGCACCCTGTCGGGCGGCGAGCGCTCGCGGCTCCTGCTGGCGCGCGAATTTGCGCGCAAGTCGAACCTGCTGGTGCTTGACGAGCCGACCAACGACCTCGACCTCGAAACGCTCGACCTGCTGCAGGAAGTGATCGCGGACTATGACGGCACGGTCCTGATCGTCAGCCACGACCGCGACTTCCTCGATCGCACGGTCACCGTCACCCTCGGACTCGACGGCTCGGGCAAAGTCGACGTCGTGGCCGGCGGCTATGCCGACTGGGAAAAGCAGCGCAAGGCCCGCAGCTCCGCCGGCCCCAAGGCGGCGCCCAAGACCGAGGCTTCCGCCCCGCCCCCGCCTCCGCCGCCGAAGAAGTCGAAGCTCTCCTACAAAGACCAGCGCGACTACGAACTGCTGCCCCGGCGGATCGAGGAACTCGATGCGGCGATCACGCGCGACGAACAGGCCCTGTCCGACCCCGCGCTCTACACCCGCGATCCCGCGAAGTTCGCCGCTCTGACCAAGGCGCTCGATGCCGCGCGCAGCGAGAAGGAAGCGGCCGAGGAACGCTGGCTCGAACTGGCCGAACTGGTCGAAGGCTGAGCGCCCTTCAGCCGATCCGGTAGAAGTCCGCCACCCGCGCCAGGGCGAAACGCAGGACCAGCTTGCCGCTGCGCGCCGGCCAGGCCAAGGCCCGCTCGGCATCGGGCACAGCCTCGCCCGCGCAGACCACGCGCCACAGGATGTCCGACAGGCCCGGCCCGGCCGCACCGATGGCGCCGTTGAAGCGGGCCCGCGCCGCCACCTGCCGCTCGGTCGGATCAAGCCCGCCGGCCCCGCCCCGCGTCCGCACCGGGTCCCAGCGCATCGTGATTCCCGGCGCAAACTGGGCCGCCTCCCAGTCCATCCGCAGGCGCTCTCCGGCGGCAAGATCCGTGTCCGACAGGTGCCCGCGCGCATGGAGCCATGTCAGCGGGCTCTCGGCGAGGTTGACGGTCACGCTGCGCCGTCCTTGCCGTGCCGGGCCGCGCCCCGGTCCCTGTTCGGTCAGTTCGCGCTCGACCAGTTGCTGCTTCATCGAATCCCTTTCCTGTCTCAGCCCGACGAAGTGCCAAGAAGCCGCACTTGTAGGAAAGCGGAAAAACCAATATGGTTATCTGCAAAGGGGTCGCACATGATCAATCGCATCCGGGATATTCGCCGTGAAAAGGGCCTTACTCTGGCCGACGTGGCCGAAGCCTGCATTCCGCCGACCACGCCGCAAACCATTGGCCGGCTCGAAACCGGGATGCGCCAGCTCTCGCTCGCCTGGATGAACCGGATCGCCGCCGCGCTCGAGGTCGAACCCGAACTGCTGGTCCGCGGCGAAGGCTCGGCCCAGCCACAACTGGTCGCCCGGCTCGCCGAACATGGCGCCGAGGCGCTGACCCAGCCGCGCGACGCGATCCTGCCCAACCAGCTTGCCGGCGATGCCCCCATGCTCGCCGTGGCGGTGGAATGCGGGGCCGGAGAATACCGCGCTGGCGACCAGCTGTGGCTGCGCCAGATCGAGGACGAGGTGGAGTGGGGCCGCCTCGTCAACCGTGACGTCCTCGTGCCGCGCCCGGCCGGGCGCTTCGCCTTCGGCCGCCTGCTCGACCGTGACGGGCGGCGCATCGCCGTCCTGCCGCCGGGCCTTGGCCATCGCCAGCTGGTGATCGACAATCCGCCGTGGATCGCCGTGGCCGAAATGCTGGTGCGCCGCCTGTGACCTTGCCGGACGGGCGGCTGCGGGTACTCTCGCTCGCAACGCTTTATCCCAATGATTCCGCCCCCAATTTCGGGGTTTTCGTCGAACGGCAGATGCAGGCCGTGGTCCGCACCGGTGAGGTCGACCTCGTGGTGATCAATCCGGTCGGCCTGCCGCCCTTCCCCCTGTCATGGCATGCGCGCTACCGGCGCCTTGCCCGCCTGCCGGCGCATGAAGAGCGCGGCGGGGTGACCGTTCTACGGCCGCGCTTCAGCCTCATCCCGGCGATCGGCGGCCCGCTCAACGCCCGGCTGCTGGCCGATGCGGTGCTGCCTCTGGCAAGGCAGCTTCACGCCGAGCAGCCGTTCGACCTGATCGACGCACAGTTCTTCTACCCGGACGGGCCCGCCGCGGTCAGCATCGCCCGCGACCTCGGCCTACCGAGTTCGATCAAGGCGCGCGGCGCCGACATCCATTACTGGGGCAAGGCCTTCGGCACGGCAGGACAGGTCCGCAAGGCCGGGCGCGAGGCAACCGGGCTGCTCGCCGTCGCCGCTGGCCTTGCCGACAACATGGCGGCGCTCGGCATCCCGCGCGAAAAGATCGCGCTGCACCGCACGGGGCTGGACCGCCAGGCCTTCTGCCCGAGAGACCGGGCTGCCGCGCGGTCGCGCTACGACCTGCCGGAAGCGGCCACGGTGCTGATCACGATCGGTTCGCTGATCGCGCGCAAGGGACAGGTCCATGCCATCGATGCCCTCGCCCAGTTGCCCGGCGCGATCCTGCTTCTGGCCGGTGCCGGGCCGGACGAGGGATCGCTCAAGGCTCACGCCGCCCGGCTCGGCATCGCCGCGCAGGTGCGCTTTCTCGGCGCCGTGCCCCACGGCGACCTGCCGCAATTGCTCTCCGCCGCCGATGTCTTTGTCCTGCCCACGGCGAGCGAAGGCCTTGCCAATGCCTGGGTCGAAGCGCTTGCCTGCGGCGTGCCGGTGGTGACGACGCCCATTCCCGGCGCGGTCGAGCTGATCACCGATCCGGCCTATGGCCGGCTTGCCCCGCGCAGCGGCCCGGCCATTGCCGCCGCCGTGCGCGAAATCCTCGCCGCCCCGCCCCCGCGCGAAGCGGTGCTGCGCGGAGCGGACGGTTTCAGCTGGGAGGCCAACGCCGCGGCGCTGACCGCCTACTGGCGCCGACTGGCCGAGACTTTCAGATCAGCCGGTTAGGTCGCCGCTCGGCCGGTCAGGACTGCTCGCGGGCGAGCCGTTCCTGCTTTTCCAGCGCACTCTCGGTCGGCACGAAGCTCGACGGCGTGACCTTGAGCCAGATCAGGATCGGCGCGGCCATGTAGATCGAGCTGTAGGTGCCGACGAAGATGCCCAGCGTGATCGCCGCGGTGAAGCCGAAGATCACGTCCGGCCCGAGCAGCAGCAGCGCAACCAGCGTGATCAGCATCGACAGCGAAGTCACGATGGTGCGCGCCAGGGTCTCGTTGACCGATAGATCGAGCAGTTCGGGCAGAGGCATCTTGCGATACTTCTTCAAGTTCTCGCGTATGCGATCGTAGACCACGATGGTATCGTTCAGCGAGTAGCCGATCAGGGTCAGCAGCGCGGCCACGATGTTGAGGTCGAACTCCATCTGCGTCACCGCGAACAGGCCCAGCGTCAGCGTCACGTCGTGGACCAGCGCGAACAGTGCGCCCACGCCGAACTGCCATTCGAAGCGAATCCAGATATAGGCGGCAACCGCCAGCGCGGCGAGGCCAAGCGCCTTGAACGCGGTCCAGCCCAGTTCCTTGGACACCTTGCCCGAGACGGAATCGACGCCGTCGACCCGCACGTCGGCGTGCCTCACCTTGATATCGCCGGTGATCCGCTTGGCCATGGCATCGGCGAGACCAGCATCCTTGTCCGAACCTTCCGGCAGCTTCATCCGGATCGAGACCTCGTTGGGCTTGCCGAACTGCTGGATGATCGGTTCGCCATAGCCCAGGGCGGTCACTTCCTCGCGCAGGGCCGCCACCGGTGCGGCGGCGGACTGGGTGAAGGTCACCCGGATCATCTGCCCGCCGACGAAGTCGACGCCCATATTAAGGCCGCGCGTGGCCACCAGCGTGATACTCAGCGCCATCAGCACGAGGCTGGCGACGTAGAACGGCACACGCCAGCGCAAGAAGTGGATGTTGGTGTGATCGGGAATGAGCTTGAGGAGTTTCATCGGGCTCTATCCCTTACAGCGCGAGTTCGGAGGGGCGCGCGCGGCGCAGCCAGTTGGCGACCCACATGCGGGTCATGGTCACGGCGGTGAACACGGAGGTGATGATGCCGATCACCAGCACGACGGCAAATCCCTTCACCGGCCCCGAGCCGAAGAAGAACATCAGCGCGGCGGCGATGACGTTGGTGATATTGGCGTCGAAGATCGCGCGGCTGGCTTCCTTGTAGCCCATCTCGACCGACTGGACGACGCGCCGGCCACGATGACGTTCCTCGCGGATGCGTTCGTTGATCAGCACGTTGGCGTCGACCGCCGCGCCGATGGTCAGCACGAAACCGGCGATGCCGGGCAAGGTGAGCGTGGTGTTGGCGATCGCCATGATGCCGAGGATCATCAGCACGTTCACGATCAGCGCGCAGCAGGCATAGACGCCGAAACGGCCGTAAGTGAACAGGATGAACACGGCCAGCGCGGTCGTGCCGACCAGCATGGCGATGCCGCCCTTCTTGATCGAGTCCGCGCCGAGGTCGGGACCGACGGAACGTTCCTCGACCACCTTGAGGTCGACCGGCAGGGCACCGGAGCGCAGCGCGATGGCGAGCTGGTTGGCGCTTTCGGTGGTGAAATTGCCCGAGATCTGGGCGCTGCCGCCCAGGATCGGCTCGTTGATGTTGGGGGCCGAGATCACCTTGCCGTCGAGGATGATGGCGAAAGGCTTGTTGACGTTCTCGGTGGTCAGCTTGGCGAACTTGGCGCCGCCGGCCTGATCAAAGGTGATCGAGACGACCGGCTGGTTGTTGCGCTGGTCGTTGGTCTGCTGGGCGTTGGTCAGCGAATCGCCCTTGATCCCGCCGAGCCGCTTCACCGCGATCGCCGCCGCGCCGCCGCCCGACTGGGCATCGGCATAGGGCACGATCTCGCTGCCCGGAGGGGCGATGCCCTGGGCGATGTCGGCCTGGCTGGCGGTGGTGTCGACCAGCTTGAATTCGAGCTTGGCGGTCTGGCCGAGCAGGCTCTTGAGCGCGGCCGGGTCCTTGAGCCCCGGCACCTGGACCACGATGCGGTCCGCGCCCTGGCGGATGATGGTCGGCTCGCGCGTGCCGAGCGCGTCGATGCGCTTGCGCACCACTTCGGTGGCCGTGTCCATCGCCTGCGACACGGCGAGGTCGATCCCGGCCTGGGTCGGGGTGAGGACGATGCGGGTGCCGTCGAGCATCTGGATGTCCCAGTCCCGCTGGCCGGTCACGCCGGCGCCGCTGGTCAGCGGCAGCACGGCTTCGCGCGCCTTGTCGACCTGCGCGGCGTCCTCGACCATGAACGACACGGTGCCGTCCTTGGTCGAAACATCGCCGATCCGCACATCGGGCGCATTCTGCTTGAGGCGCTGGCGCACGTCCTCGTCCATCGCCTCGAGCCGCTGGCGGCGAACCTGGTCGGGGCTGGCCTCGAGCAGGATGTGACTTCCGCCGGCGAGGTCGAGACCGAGGTTGACCTCAGGCCGCGGCAGCGACGAAGGCCAGGCAAGATTGGCAAAAGTGGCGAGCGAGGGCAGCGAGGCCAGCATCGCAACGGCAGCGAGCAGCCAGTAGAAGGTCTGCTTCCAGCGCGGGAAATCAAGCATTGCGGGCGATCCTGCTCAGTATGTTCAGCGGTTCGGCGCGCAGCCGCTCAGTCGTTGGCGGCAGCGGAGCCGGGCGTCACGACTTCGGCAATGGTCGAACGCACCGCGCGGACCTTCACGTTGGGCCCAAGCTCGAGATCGACGTGATTTTCATCGACCTTGATCACCTTGCCGAGCAGGCCGCCAGCCGTAACGACCTGATCGCCCTTCTTGATCGCGGCAATCTTCGCGCGCTGGTTCTTCTGCTGCTGCATCTGCGGGCGCAGAAGGAAGAAATAGAACACGAGGCCCATGCCCACGAACGGAATGAAGCTGGTCCAGGCCGGGGGGCCCCCAGCGGCAGCGGCGGACAGGATCGAAAGGGTGGACATGTGAAATGGCTTTCTCGGCGAATTTCAGCGCGCAGGCGCGGATCGCGGGGCGACTAGCAGCAAAGCCCCGGCGTGGCAACGCAAGTGGGGATCGCTGCCCCGCCCTGCAAGCACCGCGCGCGCGGTGCACCCGGGCTTCGGCCCACAACCCGCACGGCCGAGGCAAGATTGCGCAAATGCGCCCCAATCCACCCTTGCATCGTCCGCCGCGCCTGCCTATAGGCGCCGCTCCGGTCGGGACGTAGCGCAGCCTGGTAGCGCATCACACTGGGGGTGTGGGGGTCGGAGGTTCGAATCCTCTCGTCCCGACCATTTTCAAATTTTCCGAATGCACGGCACTCCCCGCCATCGCGGGCCGGTGAGGCACGGAAACTTCTACTATATCCACGAAAGCCGCCCGATCACGCACGGGACGCGTCCGCGCCTCGCCGCCCGGCTGGAACGGCAGCAACCGATTCCCTGAATTGCCACTGTCCCATCCTATCGTTTTGCCGCTCCCCCGGCTCATTGCTAGTCAGCCAGCTTGGCTCCGACGGCAAGAGATCGGACCGAGAGGAGAACAGATGGCAAGGCACCACCACGCAGGCGCGATGACCGGCCTTGCCCTGCTTTTTCCCATCACGTTGTCGACGATGGCCATCGTGCTGCTCGCGCCGATCCTGCCGGCTCTGCTCGATCAATTTTCAGACATTCCGCGTCACGAATACCTCGTGCCGATGGTGTTGACCGTGCCCGCGCTCTGCGTGGCGCTGTTCTCGCCGATCGCCGGGATCATGGGGGACTATTTCGGGCGGCGGCGGCTGCTGCTGGTCTCGTTCCTGATCTATGCCGTGGTCGGGGTGGCGCCGGTCTATCTCGACGGGCTCGGCCCGATCATCGCCAGCCGGGTTGCCGTCGGAATCGCCGAAGCCATGATCATGGTGCTCAGCACGACGATGATCGGCGATTATTTCGATGGCCCGGCGCGCGATCGGTGGCTCGCGGCGCAAACCGCGATGGCGTCGATCTCGGCGCTCGTCTTTTTCAACGTCGGGGGTTTCCTCGGCACTTTCGGCTGGCGCGCGCCCTTCTGGGTCTATGCTTCGGCCTTGTTGATGTTTGCCCTTGTCGCCCGGTTCACCTGGGAACCGTCCGAACGGGACGCGAGCGACGAGGCGGATGCAGCACCGCACCACGCGAGCTGGGCAGGCTTTCCGTGGCTTCGCATGGCCGGGATCATGCTGGTAACCGTTTTCGGCTCGGTGCTGTTCTATACCGTGCAGATCCAGTCGCCGGTCGGCCTGACGGAACTGGGCATCACCGATCCGGCCCGGACCGGGTTTCTGACTTCGCTGGCCAGCATCGGCGTTCCCATCGGAACCCTGATCTACTCACGCGCCGGCTCGAGACTCGGCGTGCGGAGCCTGCTCTCGATCGAGTTCATGCTGCTCGCCACCGGCTTCCTGCTGATGAGCCGGTCTGGTTCTCCGCCCGGCTTCCTGGTGGGCTGCTTCATCAACCAGCTCGGGGCGGGCATGCTGCTCCCGACGCTGCTGGTCTGGGCCATAAGCGGCCTGGCGTTCGAGATCCGAAGCAGGGGCGCGGGACTCTGGACCGGTGCGTTTTCCGTCGGACAGTTCATCTCGCCCATCGCCGTCACCGCCGCGGCATCGGTGGTGGGCGGTCTTCTCGGCGCCTTCGGAGTGCTGGCGGCAGCGGCGCTGATTGCCTCCTTCGTTGCCCTGCTGTCGCGCCCCAGGCTGCGCATGGCCGCGTCACATGGCTGAACGGCTCGCCGGCAAGGTCGCCGTAATCACGGGCGCGGCGAACGGCATAGGCAAAGGCTGCGCGGCCATCTTTGCCTCGGAAGGCGCGACCGTCATCGGCATAGACCGAGACGACTGCGATCTGCTGGACGAAGCGCAGGCGGCCGCCTGCTTCGCCCGCATCGGCGAAGATCACGGCCGGATTGACGTGCTCGTCAATGCGGCGGCTTTCGCCGCGTTCGCATGGCTGGAAGACATGTCCTATCAGAACTGGCGAGCCACGCTGGCCGGTGAGCTGGACATCGTCTTTCTGGCCGCGCGGGCAGCCTGGCCGTGGCTGAAGGCCAGCGGCACGGCGAGCGTGATCAACTTTGCCTCCGCCAATGCACACCATGCCCTCCCCGGCTCGCCCGCCCTCGCCCATTGCGCCGGCAAGGGCGGCGTGCTGGCCATGACGCGCCAACTGGCGATGGAAGGCGCACCGCACGGGATCAGGGTGAACGCGATCTCGCCCGGCTTCATCCGCACGGCGGCAACGCGGGCTCATCTTCAGGCAGACCCAGCCCTTGAACGGCAAGTTCTGGACAAGAACATGCTGAAATTTCTGGGTGAACCCGAAGACATTGCCTGGGGCGCAGTCTGGCTCGCCAGCGACGAGGCCCGCTATGTGACGGCCGCGGAAATTCCCATCGACGCGGGCGCTACCGCCTGGTGATCAGCTGCCGTCGGTGATGAGGGTGCCGCCGTCCACGACAAGGTTGTGCCCCGTAACGAAGGCCCCTGCAGGCGATGCCAGAAAGACAGCCGCCCCGGCGATCTCTTCGGGAGTTCCCGGCCGCCGCAGCGGGGTCATCGCCATGCGGCGAGCCATGAAGGCCTCATCGGCGAGCAGCGGAGCCGAAAGTTCGGTCGCGATGAAACCGGGCGAGATCGCGTTGACCCGCACGCCGCAGGGGCCCCATTCCACCGCCAGATTGCGCGCCAGTTGCGCCGCCGCCGCCTTGGAAAGGGCATAGGCATTGATCCTGGCGTTGCCCCGCAGCCCCGACAGGCTGGAGATCAACACGACCGCGCCGCCGCCGCCCGAGGCAATCCGGGGGATGGCAAGATTGGCCAGCACGACCTGACTGCGCAGGTTGATCGCCATCACCCGATCGTAATCGGCCATGTCAATCTCCGCGAAGGGACTTGCACTTCCGGTAATTCCCGCATTGCAGACCAGCACGTCGAGCCGGCCGAAGGCGTCCATCGTCCCGTCCACGAGCCTGCCGAGCGCTGCCGGATCGCTCACATCGGCCGGAATCCCCGGCATCCCGAGTTCAGCCGCCACCCGCGCCGTATCGGCAGCATCCTCGCTCGATATCGTCACCCGGGCCCCGGCCTCGATCAGCCCCTTGGCGATGGCCAGTCCGATGCCGCGCGTGGACCCGGTGACGATGGCCGCCTTGCCCGCAAGCGAGAAGAGGCTCAATGCCCCGCCTCCGCCGCGTTATAGCGCCGGTCGACCTGCTCAGGCTTGGCCTCGTCCAGCGGCACGCCGTTGTGGAGATATGCCGGCGCCTCGATCAGGATGAAGGCGATACGGCAAGGCTGATCGGTGGCGTTGCGCCAAAGATGGTTCGTGCCGCGCTGGATGATGACGCCGTTTTCACCGACGGTCTTCTTGCGCCCGTCTTCCAGTTCCAGTTCGATCTCGCCCTTGAGGACGATGCCGTAGTCAATCGAATTGGTCCGGTGCATCGGGCTCTGCTGCCCCGGCAACATGTCAACGATGCGGAATGCGGACCCACCCATGAGCGTCGTGCCGACATTCCGGTCGCGTCCGTCCGTTTCGTCGTTGTTGTCGGCCGGAACGGTTTGCGTCGTCCACAACTGCAGGAACGAGGCATCGCCGGTCGGGATCAGTTTCGTCGGACTGAAATCCTCCGACCGGAACACGGCGCGGCCATTTTCGTCGTGCCCCGTCACCACCCGCTGCACCAGCGGCAGGCCGGAATCGGAAAGGTCGGTCATGGTGTCACCACTTTCTGCTCGAGAACACCGAAGGGTGAGCGGCCATCGGCCGTCCTTGCCTCCATGCGAACGGTATCGCCGTATTTCATGAATTCGGTCGAAGGCGCACCGGTGTCGACCACCTCGATCCCGCGCCGTTCGGCGATGCACGAGGAGCCGACCTCGCGGAAATCGGGGTTGGATACAGTGCCGGAGCCAATCACCGTCCCCGCGACAAGGTTCCGGGTCCGCGCCGCATGGGCGATCAGTTCGTTGAAACCATAGGCCATCTGCTCGCCATCGGCATTGCCGAACTGACGGCCGTTCCAGTGGACAAGCAGATGCATTGCCGGGCGGCTATTGCGCCATGCCGGCCCCAGTTCATCCGGCGTGACCGCGAAGGGCGCCATGCCGCACGGCGGCTTGGCCTGGACCCAACCGAAGCCGGTTTTCATCTCCGGCCCGGCCAGCTTGCGCAGAGACCAGTCGTTGATCTGCACAACAAGCGCGATGTGCCGCTCCGCGTCCTCGGCGCTGGTGCCCATCGGCACTGCGTCGGTGATGATCCCGAATTCACCCTCGAAGTCGATGCCCAGATCCTCGCTCGCCATCGGCACGTCGCCGCGGGGCGCATGGAACGTGTCCGACACGCCCTGATACATGAGGGGCCAGTCAGGCTTGAACGGTTCGATGCCGAGCACCTTGTCCATCAGTTCGCCGTGGCTGGGATAGACCGAGCCGTCGAGCCACTGCCACGCACGAGGAAGCGGCGCCATCACCTCCGCAGGGTCCAGCCGCTCCGGAAAGTCCGCGATCTGCGCCATTTGCGGGGACAGTTCGCTCCATTGCTCCAGCGCCTGCTGCAAGGTTTTCACCGGCGCGGCGCTGTAGCTCGAGCCATCGGGCGCGATCACGATCAGGCACCCGTCAGGGGAACCGTCGCGGAGGGTTGCCAGGCGCATTGTCTCCGATCTCTCCCTTTCAGTGCTTGAAACCGGGTAACCGGGCAGGAAGATCTTCTCAAAAGCATATGATCAATACCGACCCATCGATTCAATGCGATGGTCTCGCCGGGAGGCTGATTGCAATGGCAACGACAATCAGGATTTCCGCGGGCGATCGTCCAGATGCCGAGTGGCTCAACCGCGGGGCGACCGCCGAGGCGGACGCGGATCGCAAGGTCCGCGACATTGTCATAAAAGGACCACTTTATGTTCGAGCCCTTCCCCGGGAACTATGTCTGGAACCTCGGCGTGAACCTCGCGCTGGTCTGCGGCGGCAACCATGGTGAAATCGACGAGGCCTGCCGTCCGGTACGCGAGGCGGCAAAGCAGGGGGCGGACGCCGGCTCGGCCGTGCTGTTCGACAGCTGGATCGCCGTGGCCGACCAGGTCACCGCCAATGCCGAAGCCGACGAGGCGGCGGGCTACTTGCTCTCCGCCGGGACCAAGTACCTGCGCGCCTCGGGCTATTACCTTGCCGCCGAGCGCCTGCAGAGCCGCGACTATGCCCCGCGCTGGGCGGCCTACGACAAGGGCCTTGAACTCTACCACAAGGGCAGCGCGCTGCGGGGACTGCACGCCGACAAGATCGAGATTCCCTACGGAGATTCCAGCTACACCGCCATTTTCGTCCACGATGGTTCGGGTACGCCCCGCCCCACTCTCGTTTCGGTCAACGGCCTCGATTCCATGAAGGAACAGGTCAACATGGCCGGGCACGGCCTATCCAACCTCGAACGGGGCATGAACACGCTGTTCCTCGACCAGCCCGGCACCGGGGAGGCGATCCGCAAGCGGGGCCTGCCGGCGGTCTATGATGCCGAACGCTGGGGGAGTCCGGCCTTCGATTACCTGCTGACCCGAAGTGACGTCATTCACGCGAAGATCGGAATCTTCGGCCTTTCCTTCGGCGGTTACCACGCCCCGCGCATCGCTGCGAACGATCCGCGTTACGCGCTCTGTGCGGTGATGGGTGCGAACCACGTCTGGGGCCAGCGCCAACGCGAGCGGGTGTCGAACGAGGGCGAGAACCCCGTGCCGCATTACTGGGATCACGTGCTGTGGGTCTTCGGGATGACCGACCGTGACGCTTTTCTCGACTATGCCGACCAGATCACGCTCGACGGGCAGGTCGAGAAGATCAAGGTGCCCTTCCTGATCACCCATGGCGAACACGACCGCCAGATCCCCGCATTCAACGCGCAGATGAGCTATGATCAGGCGGTCAATAGCCCCAAACGGACCTTGCGCATGTTCACGAAGGAGGATTTCGAGGTCGAGCACTGCGGCGCAGACAACGGCACCGGGATGCGCGACTACATCGCCGACTGGTGCGCCGAAACCTTTGCCGAGATGGGCTGACGCGGTGGCCGAGTTCGCATTTCACCACTGCGGCGTATCGGTGCCCAGTCTCGACGCCGCGATCGAGTGGTATGGCCGGGTGCTGGGCTTCGCGGTCGAGAAGCGGTTCCATATCGCGGCCGCCGGGGCCGAGGCGGCGATGGTTCGCAAGGGGCAGCTGCGCTTCGAGATCTTCGAGGTGAAGGGAGCCGCCCCCCTGCCCGACGACCGCCGCCACCCCCCGGCGGACCTGAAGACACACGGCAACAAGCACGTTGCCTTCCGGGTGGAAGATCTGGAAGAATTCCTGGCCGAGATGGAAGCCAAGGGCGCGGACGTGGCCTTTGTCGTGCGCGAGGCGTTCGGCAAGGGCTGTTTCCTGCGCGACTGCGCGGGCAACCTGATCGAATTTGTCGAGGAACCCACTCCATGATTCACGAAATCGCCACGCTGGCCATTGATCCTGCCCGATCGGCCGACTTCGAGGCGGCGGTTGCCGCCGCCCGTCCGCATTTCGAAGCGGCCAAGGGCTTCGTCTCCTTCGGGCTGCAGCGGGTCATCGAGGAGCCCGGCTCCTACCGCCTCGTCGTCGGCTGGGAGACGGTCGAGGCGCACATGGTGGACTTTCGCGAGTCCGACGGCTTCCAGCAATGGCGGGCGCTGGCCGGGCCATTCTTCACGGCGCCGCCCGCCGTGATTCACGTCGATACGGTGATCTGAGAGGGTTTTGTCTGGTGCGCCCTTCGCCTCCGCGAAGGGCTTGCGGCACCGGAGATTCCTTTGGTTGGTGCGCCCTTGGCATCCGCCAAGGGCTTGCGGCGCCGGCCCGCTCCCCCGGCCCAACCACCCACAGGGTACACTCAATGGGTGGTTGGGCCGGGGGAGCGGGCCGGCGCCGCGCGAGGTCACGCCGTCAGGCGGGACCGGTCAACGCATTACAGCGCGTGTTCGTCGTCGTCGGTCAGTTCGGCGAGCTTGCCGTTCACGGGAAGTTTGCCCGGCTTGCTCTTGCGGAAGGGTTCGAAGCTCCTGCGGTCGGCGTCGAAGGTCATGTCCCACGGGATATTGTCGCCCCGGAAGATCGGCGGGGCATTGTTCGACCACAGCAGCGAGCCGAAGCGGAAATCCCAGGCGCGGGGGACCCAGTTGTCGTCGAGGTAATCGGTATCGGCGTGATATTCGGCCTCGCCGGCATGGCCGGGCATGTCGCAGTAATAGTAGATCGCGCTGGAGATGCGGTGGCGGGAAATGCCGCCCGAGCTGTTCATCGACTGGTTCTTCCAGCCCTTCGCCTCCATGATGTTGGCACCGAGCATGACCTCGTCGATGTCGTCCATGCCGAAGGCGATGTGCATGAACTTGAAGTGGTCGGGGGCGATCGGCAGGTCGCAGTTCACCCAGAAGATCGAGTGATGCTCGAAGGTCCCGTCGGCGCGGGCGAAGATCCCGGTGCCCTTCGAGTGATCGACGTAGCGGAAGCCGAGGTGGCGCTCGTAGAATTCGAAGCTGGCGACATAGTCCGGGCTGAAGAAGACGACGTGGTTGATCGTCTTGGGGATCGCCTTCCGGCGCCAGATGCGGTGCTGGTTGAAGCGCGGGAAATTCGCCGGGGTGTTGACCGGGCTGGTCTCCGACACCACCGGGCGCTTGTCCCACACCCTCAGCGCGATCGGCTGGCCGTCGGGGCAGAGGCAGCGGACCGTGCCGTCGCCATCACGCGTGACTTCGACTTCGCTGGCGAGGCTGGCGGCGATGCGTTCAAGGTTTTCGGCGGTATCGACGCCCCAGACGGTTTCCTTGACGCCGTCTCCGACAAAGGGATCGGGCGCGGGCAGGCGCGGATCGCCGCGGCGCAGGACGATCACCCGGCTGCCGCTGGCCAACCGGAACACGGTCTCGTCCTCGGTCGCGCTCTCTGGCGGCAGGCCGAAATCGGTCCAGAAACGGGTGTGCTCGGCAAGGTCCGCTACGCCGAACACGACGCTCTCGACGCCCAGAATGCTCATGACTTCTCCTCAGATGGTGAGAGGCTTTATGGCGCCTTGGACGGGGCGGGGAGAAATGGATAGAATCGTTGCCCGCGCAGCGAGGCGCTGGATATGGTGACACGAGTGTCACCCTGAATCCTGTATTCGATCCTGTTATTTCAATGGGTTGTATGGAAGTGCATGGGTGACACTTATCCAACGCGAACGCGGGGGCTGACGATTTCAAGGAACCGGCGGATGGTCGCAGGTTCGGGCCGTGTAGGAAAGGGCAGACCTTGGTGCGCGGCCTTCGACAAGCTCAGGCTGAGCGGGGATTTGTGGCTGGACCGGGAACGGACAACCACGATCTCACCGATGCCAGCCTTCGCTGGCGTGACGGCTTGGGCCCCTTCAGCCCTTGCGGAACAGGAGCGTCAGCAGGAACAGGAAGGTCCTGAAGTCGATCAGTTTCAGCGCGGCGCGCGCCTCGGCGGGGGTGAGTTTGGCGACCATGGGCATGGCGCCGAAAATCTTGCCGCGGATCACCAGGGCGTCGCCGTCGCGTTCCAGCTTGCGGATCGCCATCAGTTCCTTGTCGTTGGCGTCGAGAATCCGGGCCACCGGGGCCTTTTTCGTATCGTTCATGCCACGGCCCTCCCGCAGACCTTGTCGTAGTCGATCCCCATGTCGTCCATCATCTGGATCGCCGTGGCCCGGCCGGCACCGAACACGCCGCCGCCGGGATGCATGAAGGGGCCGACGAGATAGAGGCCTTCGACACCCGGCACCCGGAGCGAGCCGAGATCCGGCGTGGGGCGGTGCGCGACCGACTGGTAGAAGAACGGGGCGCAGCCGTGGATGTCGCCCTTGAGGAAAGAGGCAGGGCTGTCGCGCTCATGGTCGATCGGCGAGCGGATCAGGCGGCCGGTGATGTTGTCGTCGGTCAGGTTCGCGTAGAACTTGCGGTATTGGGCGAGCGCGCGGTCGGCGATTTCTTCCTTGCGCTCGTCCCACGAGGCCGGGCCGCCGGGCCAGAGATCGTAAGGCGCGAAGTTGACGCCGTAGAACACCCCTGCCCCTTCGGGCGCGCGGCTGGGATCGAAGATCGTGTTGTCGCCCCCCGCGATCAGACGCTCGCTGACTTCGCCGCGGCGGAGCTTGTCATACTCCAGCAGCATGTCGCGCATGGTGTAGAAATCCATCAGCTCGGTCATCATGGCATTGGCCTCGTTGCCGACCTTGAGCCGCAGCCGCTCCTTGAGGGTGAGATGGGTGAGGTTGATCGAGAAGGTGGACTGGGTCACGCGCTCGGCCCGTTCCAGCACGGGCTCGGGCGTTTCGGCAACGAACTTGCGCAGGACATGGGGATGGATCGCGCCGATCACGCCGTCCCTGGCCATGAAGCTCTCCCCGTCCGCCAGTTCGAGGCCGACCGCCTTGCCCGAGGAGACCAGCACGCGCCGGACTTCGGCATTGCAGCGCACCTCCCCGCCGAAGTGCTCGATCGCGCGGACCAGCGCCTTCGACAGTTGCCCCGATCCCCCCTTCGGCATCGAGCAGCCATACGTATGAATGATGCCCGGCATCAGGAAGGCGCCCATGCCGGTGCCGAGTTCATCGGGCATCTGCAGGTTTTCGGTGACCATGCGGACGATGTGGAGGCGCAGCAGGTCGCTCTCGAAATACTGGTTCACCACGTCGAGCGCCGAACGCAGCATCACGTCGAGCAGGAAGCGGCCCTCGTCCGACTGGTCCATCATCGCCACGAAGGCGCCCATCGGGAAGGGCGGCGCATAGAGCCCGGACATGAACATCGGGATCGCCGCCATGCTGGCCCGCGCGAACTTGCGGTAGGCCTCGGCATCGCGGGGGGAGAAGCTGGCGATTTCCTCGCAGGTCCGGTCGAGGTCCTTCCATGAGCGGACGATCGTGCCGTCTTCCCAGATCGAGGCATGGGGCAGTTCGGGGTAGATGTATTCGAGCCCGAACTTCGAGAGCAGGCCCAGCTCATCCTCACGCAGCATGGGGTTGCCCTGGATCATGATGTGCACGTTGGAGTGCTCGTCGTGCCAGTAGCCGGGCTGGATCAGTTCGCGGGTGGAGACGCCGCCGCCGAAATGGGGTTTGCGTTCGAGGACCAGCACCTTCTTGCCCGCCTTGGCCATGTAGGCGGCGGCGACGAGGCCGTTATGGCCTGCGCCCATCACCACGATATCGTACTGGCTCATGCCTGCTCTCCCGAAAAGAAGGCGCGGAAACCCGCGATCCCCGGCACGTGGGCGGCGCAGCCGCCGTCGCAGACCAGCACCTGCCCGGTGATGTTGCGCGCGGCATCCGAAGCGAGGAAGGCCACTGCCTCGGCGATGTCCTCCGGCGCGCCGAGGCGGTCGCGCAGGGTCTCGTCCTCCACCACCTGCCGGAGCGCTGGCGGGAACGCCTCGCGCAGGGCCGGGGTCATGGTCATGCCGGGAGCGACCGCGTTGCAGCGCACCCCGGCCTTGCCGTGGCTGGCGGCGATGGCGCGGGTGAGCTGAATGATCGCCGCCTTGGACGAAGAATAGGCCGCCTGGATCAGGTGCCCTTGCAGGGCGAGGTTGCTGACCGTGTTGACCACGTTGCCGCGCGTCTCGCGCAGGTGCGGCAGGGCGGCGCGGCAGGCGATCATCGTGCCGCGCACGTTGACGGCAAAGGTCCGGTCCCAGAGCGCTGTCGCCATATGCTCGACGTCGCCATCGGCCCGCGCGATCTCGGGGCCGAGCAGTGCGGCATTGTTGTGCAGCACGTCGAGCCGCCCGAAGTGCCGCACGGTCTGTGCCACCATGGCCTCGACCGAGGCCTCGTCTTCAAGGTCCATGGCGATGGGCAGCGCGCCGGGCAGTTCGCCGGCCAGCGCCTCGGCCGCTCCGGCGGCGACATCGGCTACCACGACCCGCGCCCCGCGCGCCGTGAGCAGCCGGGCCGTTGCTGCGCCGATCCCGCCCGCGCCGCCGGTAACGATGGCGACCTTCCCGTCCATCCGGGTTGCATCCGGCATCATCGTGCTCTCCCGTGTTGATCTCTTGGCGGCAGGGCATAAGAGTGCTGCGAACACGGCGGAAGAAGGCACTTTTTTGTGCCCGGCGGGGGTGATGACACAGCAGGCGAAACCGGATGCGGCGGCCCTCGCCGGGATCGAGGCGCTCGATGCGGAAATGGCCTCCAGCGGCAGGGGCCGCGACACGCCGATCCGCTCGGTCATGGCCCTGCTTGGCGACAGGTGGACCACGCTGATCCTGCTGGTGCTGGCCACAAGTGAATGGCGCCATGCCGAATTGCGCCGGGTTCTGGCCCGGATTTCGGCCGAGCAGGCGATCTCGCAGCGGGTGCTGACGCTGAAGCTGCGGGCGCTGGAGCGCGACGGGTTCATCAGCCGCCGGGTGACAGCGGACGTGCCGCCCAAGGTGAGCTATGCGCTCACCCCGCTCGGGCTGGCGCTGCACGACCGGGCGCGCGACCTGATCGAGTGGATCAAAACGCGCGGCGGAGAAATCGAGGCGCACCGCGCCGCATGGGATGCGGCCGGCGCCGGGGACTGACCCTCAGCGCGGCGGATTCATCCGGTATTCGATTTCCAGCGTCTCGTCCTGAACGCCGGCGCCGCGCGCCAGCGGGACCACGCGGTCGTCGGCCGCCTCCTTGCCCTGACTGGAGGCGACCAGCGCGAGCTTTTCCACCACCCAACGCAGCGCGTTGTCGTTGTTGTTGGTGATGTGCCACTGGATGGTTTCGTGAATGGGCGGAATGTCGAACGGCGTTTCGCGCATGACCAGAGGGGTGTTCTGGATCACCATTTCGGCCATGCGGCGGTGCATGGTGGCGATCCGGTGGGTGTTTACCACCAGCCCCGGCAGCGACAGGAAGGTGGGCGCCACGACCTCTATCCGGCGCTGCTGCTTCTGGCGGCGCACGAACCAGTCCTCGAAGGCCGGCACCCGCGCCTTGCCGAACCGGGCGGTGACGTGGCCGAGCTCGAAATAGGCTTCGCGCGTCATCGGCTGCTGCATGGCAGGATTGCCCTCCCAGCCCACGACCACGTAATCGTCCTCGAACAGGACCTGGCTGGGGTGATCGGTCGACACGGCAAAGTTGATGGTCAGCAGCAGGTCGATGTAGCCGCGCTCCAGCGCCTCGACCGGAAGGTCGTTCATCGGCTGAATCTCGAAGCGCATGTGCGGCGCTTCCCGCTCGATCTGGGCAATGGCCTCGGCCAGCAGGACCTGCGTGGAATAGTCGGACGCCATGATCCGCACCTGGCGGTCGGCCGTGGAGGGATCGAACGGCGGAGCGACGGCGACCGTGGTGCGGATCTGCTCCAGCACCGCGCGCACCGGCTCGATCAGTTCTTCCGCGCGGGGGGTGAGGATCATCTGGCGCCCCTTCACCACCAGCAGGTCATCGCCGAAGTAGTCCCGCAGGCGGCCCAGCGCGCTGGAAGTGGCGGACTGCGACAGGCAGAGGCGGTCAGCCGCAAGGCTCACGCTCTTTTCGGTAAGCAGCGCGTCGAGCGCCACCAGCAGGTTAAGGTCCAGTCGGCCGAAGCGCATTGCCATCTCCCTGCCGCCTTCTCTCAGATCGTGGAGAGGGCTGACGAGACGAGGTTAGCAAGATTCCCGTCGTGCGCAAAACCGGCACGTTCGGCGGCCGGGGTGGCCAGCGGCGGCTGGGCGGCAAAGGCCGCCTCCAGCGCGGCGTCGGGGACGTAAGAGACGAGGCCCGGTGCCGCGCGGCACTGGTGGGCGATTTCTTCGGCCAGATCGCCCATCGTCAGGCGCAGCGCCGGAAGGGTGACTGCGCGCGTGGGCGGCAGCAGGGCGACGTCGAGCGACAGGGCGTGAATGAAATTGTCGGCGCAGCGCGCGACCGACTGCGCCCAGATCGTTCCCGCCGCCGAGACCGGGCAGGTGAAGGGCTCGCCCGCCTTCAGCGCGTGGAACAGGTCGCTCATGAAAGCGGATTTCATGCCGGACGGCCCCTTGGGCCGGGCAAGGATGCCGGGCAGGCGCACGGTGACCCCCTCGATCGCGCCGCGATTGGAGAACAGCGCCACCGCATGTTCCAGCATGGCCTTGTGGCCGCCGTAGATCATTCTGGGCGAAAGCGGCGTGGCATCGTCGACGTGATCCGGCAGCGGATCGCCGAACACCGCGATCGAACTGGCATAGACGAAGCGCGGCCGGTTCCCGGCCATCGCCGCCTCGAGGATCAGGTCATAGCCGGCATCGACGTTGATCCGCCGGGACGCGGCCGGGTCCGCCTCGGCCGCGCCGCCCGGCACGGTGGCCAGGTGGATCACCGCGTCGCAGCCGCCTTCGAGCGCTGCCGCGCGCACCGCGCTGTCGGCAAGGTCGCCCGCAACGGCCCTGGCGGCGGAGGGGATGCCCCCCGCCGCCATGTCCATCGCGGTG
This sequence comes from Novosphingobium flavum, assembly GCF_014230315.1. GTDB lineage: Bacteria > Pseudomonadota > Alphaproteobacteria > Sphingomonadales > Sphingomonadaceae > Novosphingobium > Novosphingobium flavum. The sequence continues at coordinate 242,206 of NZ_JACLAW010000003.1, forward strand.
ACCTGATCGCCCCGCGCGAGAAGGCGCTCGACGATCTGCCGACCGACGAACCCGCCCGCCCCGGTTACGACTACCCGCATCGATGACACCCGCTCCTCCCGCGTCAGAACTTGTAGCTGACCCGGCCGCCGAAATAGCGACGGGCATCGCGGGCGGGCTGGCCGATCACGTAGTTGCCGGGGCTGACCACCCCGCTCGGCACCGCCGCCGTGCCGGTTGCACCAGAGAAAAAGTCTTCCATATTAGTGTAGTAGAAGTGATTAGTGACGTTGTTCACGAACAGGGTCAGCGTCGCCTTCTCGTCCTTGGTCTGGAAGCCGAGGCTGAGATCGAGCAGGGCGAAGGCCGGCTGCCGGGTCCGTGGGTTCTGGTCCGCCTGCAGCAGGGTATCGGTGCGATAGGCAAGGTTGCCGCCGAGCACCACGTTGAAGGCCGAAAGCGGCACGGTCTGCGTGACATTGGCGTTGAACTTGAACTTGGGCGAAGCGGGCAGCGGCTTGCCGCTGAGATCCTGCGCGCCGCCCACGCAGCCCTGCGCCGTGGTCTGGTCCGGCCAGCAGGTGGCGCCCTTGAAGCTGGTGAACTTCGCATCGATGTAGGCCGCCGACAGCCCGAAGCGGGTGTTGCCCTGGACATAGTTGACGTCGGCCTCGACACCAGCCGTCCGCGCCCCGGCATTGGCCAGGACCAGCACGCCGATCACCGCCGAATTGTCGAACAGCTGGGCCTGATAGCCGTTGTACTTGGTGTAGAAGGCGGCGAGGTTGAAGGTCATGTGGCCGCCGAGCAGGCTCGACTTGAGCCCGACCTCGAAGCTGTCGATATGCTCCTGCGCCGTGGCCTTGGTGAACGGAACGTCGGCCGCGACCGGGGCCGACTGGGCCGAGGCGAAATCGTGGACCGTGTTGAACGCCTTCGGCTTGTAGCCGCGGGTGTAGGAGGCATAGCCCATCACCCCGCGCGACAGGTCGTATTGCAGGGCGATATCGCCGACGAGGACGTCGCTGCTGTCCGACAATATCCACTGGCAGGACGCCGCCGCGCCGCAGCCCTGATACTGGCCCGCCGCCGGATTGAGGTATTGCGAGACGTTCCAGCCGATCTTGTCATGGTTGTAACGCAGGCCCGCCACGACCCGCGCCGCATCGGTCAGGCGCGCGGTCACGCGGGCATAGGCGGCGTAGTTCTGCGTCGAGGAGATATTGCGCTTGGAGGTTGGATTGGCGACCCAGGCGCGCAGGCCGGTCTGGTCGACGATCATGTTGGAATAGAACAGGCCCGCGATGAAGTTGATCGGCCTGGCCGCATCGGAGGAGACCTTGAGCTCCTGCGTGAACTGACGGACCTTTCCGCTGGCTTCCTGGAAGTTTCCGAAATGCGGTGCGTGGCCGCCGGTCAGCACGTCGAAGAAATAGACGTTGGTCTCGAACACGTCCTGCGACTGGTACTGCTTCTCCTGGAACAACGAGGTGACCGAATTGAAGGTCAGGCCGTCCGCCTCGTAGTTGAGGGTGACCGAGCCATCGAGATCCTCGTAGCGCGAGCGCATCTCGACCGGGGAGGCATAGGTGCCGTTGCCGTAGCCGATGGTATAGCCCGGGAAGGCGACCGACTGCGGGATGCCGTAGGCGGTCGGCACGCCGTTCGTGTCGAAGGTGTAGGGGATGAAGGGGAAGACCGATGCGCCGGGCGTGAAATAGACCGGCACGAAGTTCTCGCCGTGCGAGCGCGACAGGGCATAGTGGCCCATCAGGCCGACGCTGAAGCGGTCGGTCAGCTCGAACTTGAGCTTGCCGCGAATGCCCCAGCTGTTGGCCGCGCTCTTTTCACCCCGGGTGATGTTGTAGACCGGGAACGGGGTGTGGGTGTCATAGGCCGAAAGGCTGAAGCTGACGCCTTCCGACAGCGGCCCGGCGACATAGCCCTCGCCGCGAACCTCGCCATCATCGGTCGCGGAGGCGCTGAAGCCGCCCTTGAAGGTGCTCGACGGCCCGTTGGTGACGAAGTTGATTACGCCGGCCGAGGCGGTGCGCCCGCCGAGGGTGGCCTGCGGCCCCTTGAGCACTTCGAGCTGGGCCACGTCGGTGATCGTATTGGCGGCAAAGCTGTCCGCCGGGACCGGCACCCCATCGACCTGGATCGACACGCCCGAGGTCAGGCCGATGGCGCCCTCGTTGGCGTTGGTCGAGATGCCGCGGATGCCATAGGGCACGCGGCCGTTGAAGGTGCCCTTGATTTCCACCGAGGGAACCACGCGGTTGATATCCGAGAGGTCGGTGACGTGGGCCTGTTCGATGGTGTTGCCGCCAAGGACGGCCGCGGCCACCGGGATCTCCTGAAGGCGTTCGGTGCGCTTCTGCGCGGTCACGATGATCTCGGCCGCCCCGAGCGTTTCGGTCTGCTCCTGTGCGAATACCGGCTGAACCGAGGCCAAGATGGCAAGAACCGAAGTTGAAACGAGAAGATTGCGCATAAGACCCCTCCCAAGGCGTTTTTCGTATTTGCTCGCTGCGAGCGGCTAATAGTGGAGCGCCGGGCAAAACTCCCTCCGATTGTATGGATAGGTCTCTATCCAAGCTTCGGATTTGCCTCTTGCGGCCCGCCCGACCATCGAGACGCCATGTCTGGGGATAGGATAGAGAGCATCGCGGCCGCGCTTGTGGTCGGCGGCGGCATCGGCGGCATGGCGGCGGCGATCAGCCTCGCGGCCCGTGGAGTCAGGGTCGAGCTGATCGACCTCGACCCCGAGTGGCGGGTCTATGGCGCGGGGATCACGATCACCGGCCCGACCCTGCGCGCCTACCGGCGGCTGGGGCTGCTGGAGCAGATCAAGGCGGAGGGCGCGATCACCAATCGCACCCGCCTGTTCCGCTATGACGGCACCCACATCGCCGATCTCGAGGAGCCGGTGATCGAAGCGGGCCTTCCCGCGACCGGCGGCATAATGCGGCCCGTGCTGCACCGGATCATGCAGGCGCGGGTCAGGGAGCTGGCCATTCCGGTTCGTCTCGGCCTTACCGTCACAGCCCTGGAAAACCGTGCGGAGGGGGTGGACGTCACGTTCTCGGACGGGACCTCGGGCCGCTATGACCTGGTGGTCGGGGCGGACAGCGTCTATTCCACCGTGCGCGAGATCGCCTTCCCGCACATGGCCCCGGCGGTCCCCACGGGACAGGGGTGCTGGCGCATTTCCATCCGCAAGCCGCCGACGCTGGAAGCCGGGGAATTCTATCTCGGCCACGCCAACCCGGCAGGCATTACCCAGTGCGCGCCGGACAGCGTCTACATGTGGATGCTGACCCCGCATGAAAAGCGGGACGCCCATTTCACGGACGAGGAACTGTTCCAGCGCCTGAAGGAACTGCTCGCCGATTTCGGCGGGAACGCGGGGTGGATCCGCGACAACATGACCCGGGACGACTGGATCAACTACCGCCCGCTCGCCGCCGCCCTTCAGCCAAGGCCGTGGTACAACGGGCGGATCGTGCTGCTTGGCGACGCGGTCCACGCCACCACCCCTCACCTTGCCTCCGGCGCGGGCATGGCGGTGGAGAGCGGCATCGTGCTGGCCGAGGAACTGGGCCGGGCCGGTACCGTGGCGGAAGGGCTCCATGCCTATCAGGAGCGGCGCTTCGATCGCTGCCGCGACGTGATCGAGAGCAGCGTGGGGATCGGCCGGCTCCAGCTCGAGCACGGCGACCCCGAGGCGCACAAGGCGCTGCTCGAAGGCGCGCTGTCCCGCCTCAACGAACCCTTCTGATCCGGGCAGAGCTTGCCGACAGCTCAGCGCGGTTCCGGCCGCGCCCCCGCCGTGGTCACGAAGTCGATCGCCCGCGCCACCAGCACTTCGACCGGCTTGTCGGCCGGAAGCGTGAGGCACCATTCGTCCTCGCCGGGCATTTCGAGGGTCGCCAACTGACTGTCGAGCAGCGAGGCCGGCATGAAATGGCCCGGCCGGGCCTGCATGCGCGCAAGGAGAACGTCGCGGTCCGCATGGGCGTGGAGGAAGAGCAGCGGCCTGCCGATCCGCGCCGCGAGATGATCGCGGTAAGCCCGGCGCAGGGCCGAGCATGAGCAGACCGCCCATCCCCCTGCCCCGGCCAGCGCATCGCCGAGGATGTCTAGCCATGGCCAGCGGTCGGCGTCGGTCAAGGCGGTCCCTGCGCGCATAAGGGCCACGTTGCGCTCGGGGTGAAACTCATCCCCCTCAAGGAAGGGCCGCCCCAGACGCTCGGCCACGGCGCGGCCGATGGTCGACTTGCCGCAGCCCGAAACCCCCATGACGACGATGACCGGTTCGCGCCGCGACGCGGCCTTGATCGCATTATCCTGCATGTCCTGATCCCCCGTGCCTGCTCAGGCCGCCATGCCGTGCGCCGCGCCGTGCAGCGTCTCGATCACCCGGCTCATCGCCGGGGTGCATTCCCGGTTGGTCCGGGTAATCAGGCCGTAAGGCGGCAGGCGCGCGTCGAGGCTGAGCGGCAGGATCGTGATCGCGCCCATTTCCTCGAAATCGCGGGCCGTCACCTCAGGCAGGATCGACACCATGTCCGAGGCACGGATCAGCGAGATGCTGGTGAGGATCGAGGAGGTCTCGATGATCGACTGCGGCCGCTGCCCCCACTGGCGGAAGGTCTCGTTGACCTGTTCGCGCAGGGGGCTCGGCTCCGGCTGGATCACCCAGGTCTGCCGGATCAGGTCGCCGGCGAGGTGCTTCGAGCCGACGACCGGGTGGCCGGGCCGGACCAGGACCGACAGCGGCTCGTCTGCCATGAGGTCAACCGTCAGGTGTTCGGTCGACCAGCCTTCCGGCACGCGTCCGATCATCAGGTCGATCTGCCCGGCCAGCAGGGCCTGGACGAGGATGTCGCTGGTATCGACCCGCACCGACATCTGCACCCCGGGATAGGCGCGGTTCATCTCGACCAGGGCGCGGGTCAGCAGCCCGGGCGCGCCGGCCATGATCGCCCCGATCCGCACCCGGCCGACCATGCATTCGGCCATGGCCGCCAGTTCCGACTGCAGCGAGGCCATGTCGGCCAGGACGGTGGTGGCATAGCGGGTCAGCGCCTCGCCCAGCACGGTCGGGGTCAGCCCGCGCGGATGGCGCACGAACATCGGCCCGCCGAGCAGGCCTTCCATCTGTTGCAGGGCCTTGGTCGCGGCCGGCTGGGTCACCCGGATGGCGTCGGCCGCGGCGCGCAGCGAGCCATGTTCGGCCAATGCCTCGAGCAACTGGAGGTGGCGCATCCGCAAGCGGTTGCGCAGGGCGGGGAGGGTCGGGATCATGCCGGGAGTGATAACCTGCATCTATAGATAACTGAGAAGCGTTCAATAGCACTTGGGGTCACACTGCGGCAATCACCTCGCTCAGACAAGATTGGTCCCGCAGGGATCGGGGGATGAACACCGGCGCGGACCAGCCGCGCCGCCAAAGCATGGATGCCCACAATGAAGATCACCGACGTCCGCGCCCGCGTGTATGAATGGCGCGGACACACCGTTCAGCCGCAGCCGCACTTCTGCACCAACGCGGTCGACGTATTGCGCACGTCGGGCGACCGGATGAACTCGTTCCGGTTCCATTCGTGGACCGTGGTCGAGGTCGAGACGGACGAGGGCCTGATCGGCCTGGGCAATGTCGCCCTCGCCCCTTCCGTCGCCAAGCAGATCGTGGAGCGCTACCTCGCCCCGCTGGTGATCGGGCACGATCCGTTCGATTATGAATTCCTGTGGCAGCGAATGTATCGCAGCACTCATGCCTGGGGCCGCAAGGGCGTTGGCATGGCCGCGATCAGCGCGGTCGACCTCGCGATCTGGGACCTGATGGGCAAGGCCGTGAACAAGCCGGTGTTCAAGCTGCTGGGCGGCCGGGTCAAGGACAAGATCCGCTGCTATGCCAGCAAGCTCTATGCCGGCCCGATCGACGAGATGCAGGCCGAGGCCCAGCGCTACGTCGACGAGGGCTTCGACGCGATGAAGATGCGCTTCGGCTATGGCCCGGCCGACGGCCCGGCCGGGATGCGCGAGAACCTCAAGCGGGTGGAAGCCGTGCGCGAGGTGATCGGCTATGACCGCGACCTCATGCTGGAATGCTACATGGGCTGGGATCTCGACTATGCCCGCCGCATGCTGCCCAAGCTTGAGCAGTTCGAGCCGCGCTGGCTGGAAGAACCGGTGATCGCCGACGATATCGACGGCTATGCCGCGCTGAGCCGGATGACCTCGATCCCGATCTCGGGCGGCGAGCACGAGTTTACCTCCTACGGCTTCCGCCAGTTGCTCGACAAGGAGGCCGTCGCGGTCATCCAGTACGACACCAACCGCGTCGGCGGGATCACCGCCGCGCGCAAGATCAATGCCCTCGCCGAAGTCTATGGCGTGCCGGTCATCCCGCATGCCGGCCAGATGCACAATTACCATCTCACCATGTCGAGCCTCGCCAGCCCGATGGCGGAATATTTCCCCAAGCATGACGTCGAGGTGGGCAACGAGCTGTTCTACTACATCTTCAACGGCGATCCGAAGGCCGAGGGCGGCTGGCTCGATCTTGACGAGGACGTGCCGGGGCTGGGGCTGACCCTGTCGGACGAGCACCTCGACGACTTCTGCATCGCATGACGGGCGCGGTCCGCCTCATCCAGTATGCCGATGGCGCCGGGAAACCGGCCCTGGCCGCGCGCGAGGGCGAAGGACCGGCCCGGCGGATCGAGCGATTTGCGACGACGCGCATCCTTGCGCTTCACGCGTTCGACGAAGGCGTCGCCCTGCGTGAACTTGCACTGCGCGAGGCGGGCGCGGCGGTCGACCTGAGCCAGGTCCGGCTGCTTCCGGCGATTTCGCACCCCGATCCGGCCCATCTCCTCGTTGCCGGCACGGGGCTGACTCACCTCGGCTCGGCCGAGGGGCGCGACAGGATGCACGCCGCCGCCGCGGGCGAGAAGCAGACCGATTCGCTGCGGATGTTCCTGATGGGGGTCGAGGGCGGCAAGCTCGGCGGCGACCGCGGGGTCCAGCCGGAGTGGTTCTACAAGGGCAACGGGGCCTGCCTCGTCGGCCCGCGCGATCCGCTGGAGATGCCCGCTTTCGCCAAGGACGGCAGCGAGGAGCCGGAAATCGCCGGGGTCTACATGATCGACCCCCACGGCGTGCCTCGCCGGCTTGGCTTTGCGCTGGGCAACGAGTTTTCCGACCATGTGATCGAGCGCCACAACTATCTGTGGCTGGCCCATTCCAAGCTGCGCCCGGCCGCGCTGGGCGCCGAATTGCTGCTGGGCGACCTCCCCGCCAACGTCACCGGCACCAGCCGTGTGCTTCGCCATGGCGCGCCGATCTGGGAAAAGCCGTTCCTGACCGGCGAGGACAACATGTCGCACAGCATCGACAACCTCGAGCGGCACCACTTCAAATATGCGGTGTTCCGCCGCCCGGGCGACATTCACGTCCACTTCTTCGGCACGGCCACCCTGTCGTTCGCCGACGGGATCGCCACGCAGGAAGGCGACGAGTTCGAGATCGAAGCCGATTGCTTCAACCTACCACTGCGCAACCGGCTGGTCCGGGCGGCCGCGGACGACGCAAAGGTAATCCCGGCATGACCGCCCCCGCCCCTGACGGCACCCCCGACGGCCCAGCGCCTGACAGCTTCCGCGCCGCGGCCATTCCGATCGCGGGGGCGACGTTCCTCTCGATGGTCGGGGTCGGCATGCTGGTCCCGGCCCTGCCCGAGCTGGCGCGCGGCGCGCCGGATCCGGCGCTGGCCGCGGGCAGCCTGATCGGCGCCTATGGCTTCTCGCGGCTGCTGTTCAACGCGCCTTCGGGCCTTGCGCTCGACCGGATCGGCATTGCCCGCGCGGCCAACGTCGGCCTGCTCCTGCTCGCGGCAAATTCGGCCCTCGGCTATTTCAGCGCGCACTACGTGGTGCTGCTGGCGGTGATGGCGATCCAGGGCGCGGCCTCCTCGTTGTTCTCGACCGCCGCCATGACTGCGCTGGTGCTCAAGGCCGGACCCGCCGCGCGCGGCCGGGCCATGGCCTGGTTCCAGTCCTCGCTCCTGCTCGGCTTCGCAACCGGACCGGTGATCGGCGGCCAGGTGGTGGACCGGTTCGACCCGCACCTGCCGTTCCTGCTGCAGGTGGGGATTGCCCTGCTCGCCATGCTGGCGGTGCGCGCCATGCCGGGCGGGACCGGCAAGCCCGGTCAGGGCAAGCCGCAAGGAGGCCCCGGCGGGGCCCCTGCCGCATCGGTGTGGAAGACCACGCTGGTCCTTGGCGGGCTGGCCGGCTTCGCCGCCTTCGCCACACGCTTCGGCATCGCGTGGAACCTCGTTCCGGTCGAGGCGCGCGGGCCGCTGCAACTTTCGAACGGCGAACTGGGCTGGATCATCGGGCTCGGCACCCTCGCCAATCTCGCCGTCACGCCGTTCCTCGGCAAGCTGATCGACGGTTACGGCGCCCGTCCGACCTATGCCGTGGCGGCGGTGCTTTCGGTCGCGGCGATGGTGCTGCTGCTGACTGTCCCGAGCCGCGCGGTGCTATGGCTCGCGACGGCCTTGATCCTGCTGGCAACGGGGGTGATGATCCCGGCCGCCGCCGCCCTGGCCCTGACCGGGGCCGAGCCGCGGCGAATGGGGCAGCTCATGGGGATCTACCGCACGATGGCGGAAAGCGGGATGGCCATCGGCCCGGTCGCCCTGCCGGCCTTCACGGCGGCCCTTGGACTCCCGGTGGTGAGCGGCCTGCTGCCCTGCATCGCGCTGACCGCGCTGGCGGCCTGCATCGTGCTGGTGATCGGACGGCGCCCGTCCGCAAGTGAATTGGCCGCGCCCCGACCGGGCGCCGCGTGAAGGAGCAAGAGCGATGAGAATGATGCACACCATGCTGCGGGTTGGCGATCTCCAGCGGTCGATCGATTTCTACACCCAGGTCATGGGCATGAAGCTGCTGTGGAAGCGCGAGTTTCCGGACGGCAAGTTCACCATCGCCTTCGTCGGCTACGACACGATGGAGGAAGGCACGGTGATCGAGCTGACCTACAACTGGGGCGTCGAGAGCTACGAGATCGGCACGGCCTATGGCCATATCGCGATTGGCGTGGCCAACGTCTATGACGCGGCCGCCAGCATCGCGGCAAGCGGCGGCAACGTGATCCGCCCGGCCGGCCCGATGGGCAGCGGCACCCGCGCGATCGCCTTCATCCAGGACCCCGATGGCTACAAGGTCGAACTGGTCGAGGACAGCCCGCTCGAAACCGAATTCTACGTGACCCCTTTGGCCGAGGCCCGGGCCTGACCCCGGCTCCCGGCAGCGCGCGACCGGCTGCCGGGGGTCTTACGGCGGGCGCCTCCACCCGGCGGCGCCCGACCCCATAAAACAAGAGGTCGCGGAGAGTTTTGCGCTATGCACAGTCCCGGCATCGCCACCAATCCCCACGCACCAACGCGCATTCTCAATGCGCGCTTCGCGGCGATGTTCGTGATCAACACGCTGGCCCAGTACGCAGTCTATTCGATGAACACGCTGACCGCGCCGTTCGCCGCCTCGTTCGGCGCGGCGCCGACCGTGATCGGGCTCGTTTCCAGCACTTTTGCCGTGACGGCGATGGCCTTCAAGCTGGTTTCCTCGCCCGCGATCGATGCCTTCGACCGCAAGAAGGTCCTGCTCTTCGCGCTTTCGGTGCTGCTCGCGGCCTGCCTGTGCGATGCGTTCGCCACTAGCGTACCGTTCCTCGTCGCCTCGCGGCTGTTTTCGGGAACCGCGCTCGCCTTTCTGCCGACGGTCTGCTTCGTGATCGTGTCCGACAACCTGCCGGCCGACAAGATGGGCACCGGGATGGGCTATTACACGCTGAGCACCGTGGTGGTTCAGGCCTCGGCCCCGGCCGTGGGCCTGTGGATTTCGAACCGGCTCGGCTTCAACCTGACCTTCGTCGTGGTCTCGGCCGTAGTGGCGGTGACAATCCTGTTCACCCTCGCGGTTCCGTTGGAGCGTCCGCGCGAGCGGCGGCCCTTCACCTTCCGGCCGGGCAGCATCTTTTCCGCCGCCGTACTGGCGCCGACCTTCATCCTGCTGATCGAGGCGATGATCTGGAGCCAGGTGAATACTTTCCTCGTTCTCTTCGCCCAGTCGCGCGGGGTGCTCAAGGACCAGATCGGCCTGTTCTTCACCGTGCTCGCGCTGGTCCTCGTCATCAGCCGGCCGACCATCGGCACCCTCGCCGACCGGATCGGATCCAGCCGGGTCCTCTTCGCCTCGATGTTCTTCCTCGCCGCCGCCTTCCTGACCATCAGCTGGTCGCACGAGCTGAACGGCTTCCTGCTCGGTGCCGCGCTGGCCGCCTTCGGCTATGCCGGCTGCCAGCCGACGCTGATGGCGATCTGCCTGCGGCTGGTCCCGGCCGAACGGCGCGGCGCGGCGAGTTGCACCGCCTATCTCGGGCAGGACATCGGCAACCTTATCGGCGGTGTTCTGGGCGGCGCGCTGGTCCAGCATTTCGGCTATGCCGCGATGTGGCAGATCATGCTGGTGCCGCTGATCATCGCCGCCATCGTCACGATCGTCTATCGCCGGCGGATCGATTTCATTCCGGCCGAAACGGCCGCCACCGCGGCCTGACCGCAGCAGATACAACCGGAGAATTCCCCAATGTACACCAGGACCCAGCGCCACATCACACTCGACGGCGCCCAGGCGATCATCGCCGCCGCCCTGGCTGACGGCAAGGCGCGCGGCCGCGAGCTGAGCGTGGCCGTCGTCGATGCCGGCGGCCATATCGTTGCCATCGCGCGCTCCGACGGGGCGGAAATCCAGACCGTCCAGATTGCCGAGCGCAAGGCGCGCACCTCGGCCTTCACCGGCGTGCCGTCGGGCCCCAAGAGCAAGGCGGGGAATGTCGGCTCGGATCACCATCTGCTGGCGATCACGCTGGCCGGCGGCGTCGAGAACGTGGTGACCGTGCAGGGCGGCGTGCCGATCATCGTCGATGGCGAATGCATCGGCGGGGTCGGCGTGAGCGGCGCGGCCCATGCCGACGGCGAGATCGCGGCGGCCGGTGTGACGGCCGCTTTCGGCGCCTGACTGGGCGCATAATTTCAGAATTTCAGGAGACCAGAACCATGGGCAAGTACCAAGAAAACTGCGTGGAAATGCTGCTGCGCGAAGACAACCCGCGCCGCCCGGGCCGCGCCGGCACCTACATCTTCGGGCAGGAATTCAAGGGTCAGGACTATTTCGAGCCGACCCCGATCCTGACCGAGATCATGCCGATCACCGGCAACTACATGATGATGAGCGGATTTCCCGAGGAGGTGCAGAAGCGCATCTACACCATGCGCGACGGGCACAAGGGCGGCCCTTACCCCAAGTACAACATGAACGCCGACAAGCTGATGATCTTCTCGGGCTCGGACCCCGACAACATGAAAGACCTCGGCGCGCACATCGAGTTTCACCTTGGCGAGGGTGAGGATCTGGAGATCTTCCACTTCGACGAGCCGCGCGCGATCTTCGTGCCCAAGGGCGTGCGCCACGGCCCGATCTACATCACCCAGTTCCGCCGGATGCTGACCATGTTCTGCGTTTTCACCCAGCCGTCCAAGGAAGCCGCCGACATCGTGCAGGCGTGGGACTATGTGGGTAACGATGCCAAGATCAAGGAAGTGATCGGCGACGACATGGACGAGTACAAGAAGTTCTTCGCGGAGAATCCGAAGTGAGCGAAGCCGCCGCTGCCGACCTTTCGGCCAACTGCGTTACCATGTTCCTCAAGGACCCGCAGCCGCCCGAGCCCGGCAAGGGCGCGGTGTGGATGTATGGGCAGGACCACTTTCCGGCGGCCGAGCACTGGATCGAATCCTGGCTGGTCACCGGTGAGCACACGATGATGCCGGGCACCCCGGCAGGCGCGGAGAAGATCATCCACGTCGGGCCGGACGGACACAAGGGCGGGCCCTATCCGAAGTATCATCACAATGCCGACAACCTGATGATCTTCACCGGGACCGACCCGGAGAACCCGCGCGACCTTGGCGCCACGGTGGAGTTTCACCTTGGCGAAGGCGAGAGCGAGCAGGTCTTCGTGTTCGACGAGCCGCGCTGCATCGTGATCCCACGCGGCGTGCGGCACTTCCCGATGATCGTGACCCAGTTCCGCCGCCCGTTCACTATCACCGATATCCTGACCGCCCCGACCCGCACCCTGGCCGGGACCGAGACCGACTTCACTTACGAAACGCCGGCCTGACCAGCGATCGGGCAAACGGGAAGGCGCCGCTACGATGGGTCGTAGCGGCGCCTTTTGTCATGTTTTTCAGTTAGTTCAGCCGAGCGGCGCGCGCGGGGCCGTGCGGGTATAGTCCTGCATGTCGGCGAAGGGGCGCTTGGCCGGATCGAGATCGACCTGGAAGGTGTTGAGCACCATGGCGAGCATCGAGAAGGTACCGAGGCAGGCGACGGCATCGACCATGCCTTCGTCGCCGAACAGGGCCTGGGCCTTGGCATAGGTCTCGTCGCTGACGAGGTGAGTTTCCAGCAACTCCTTGCAGAAGCGGTAGAAAACGGCCTCGTCTTCAGCCTCGAACGGGGGCTCGCGGCGCTCGGCGAGGGCTTGGGTCACGGCTTCGGGGAGGCCGGCGGCGTGGGCCTTGCCCAGATGGGCGTTCCACGAATCCTGCGCGTCCCAGAAGCGCGCGGCGATCAGCAGGCTGAATTCGCGCAGGCGTTCGGGGAGCGAGGACTTGAACCGCATCTGGCTCGCAAGTGCTTCAACTTTATCGCAAACTTCCGGGCTGTGGAGCATACAGACGAAGGGCCCGCGCACCTGCCCGCCCCGCGCGCCGCCGATCCGGTCAGCGATTTCGCGCTGGCGGGGGGAATAATCGTCGGATGTGAGTTTGGGCAAACGCATCGATACTACAACCACATTGCAAGGGGTGAGGAAGCGCCGCGCAGGCCGCTCAGGGCTTGCGCGCCACGATCAGGACAGTGTCGAGCCGCCGCCAGACCACCTGCGGGTCAGTGAAACCGGCTGCGCGCAAGGCGGCGAGCTGGTCTTCGAGCGTCGGCAGGACATAGTCGAGATGGTGGACCCCGGGCCCCTCCTGCTGGGCGGCGATCGCCTCGCTCTTGAGTGTCTTGCGCGCACCGCCCAGCACGCTGGTCCAGTTGCCGCTGCGCACGGCGACGTGATCGATGTTGGCGACCCATCCGCCCGAGGGCAGGATGGCGGCGGCCTCCTTGTAGAACTTGCGGATGCCCGGCAGGTTCTGGTGGATGGTCAGCCACGAGGTGATCAGGACATCGGTCCCCTTCGGCACGCAACCGAGGCTGAGATCGCGGTTGGGGCAGCCGATGACATAGTCGATCTTGTTGCGGAACCGCGCGAACCGGCGGATCGCATTGGCGTGGTTGTCCTCGACCGGTTCAGTCCACTGGGCGTTGCTGCTCGGGAACTGCTCGAGGAAGGCCTCGAGGAATTCACCGGCGTGCGAGCCTACATCGACGATCTTTGCCGGGTTTGGCCGGTCCTGCGCGACGACGGCGGCCGCGATGCGGCGCGCCTCGGCCAGCTTGTCTCCGCCGGGCTCGCCACGATTGACACTTTCATAGCGGATCTGGTCACCGACGAAGGCGTCGTTGACGAAGGTTGGATCGACGATCTTCCGCTCTTGCGCCTTGGAATCGACGGTCTGAGCGGCTGCTGGAGCGGCGATCGCCAAAACGACGGACGCACCCAGCAGCCAATTCGAGCAAATGCTCTTCATACAGTATTCACTCCACCCAATCCGGTCACAGCTTCATCCGCGCCCCAACGGTGACGTAGCGACCAATAACGTCCTGCCCCGGTACGAAACCGCCCATCAGGCCCGGCAGGGCGCTGTGGCTGATGCGGCCCCACGGCGTGGGCTGCTGGTCGAACAGGTTCTGCACCGAGAGATAGAATTCCAGATGCTTGCCCGCTTCGGCACCGAGCGTGATGTTGGTATAGGCCACGCCCGGCGGGTTCGGCGCATTGAAAACGAGCAGCGGGTTCGGATCCCAGCGCACGCCCGAAAGGAAGCGCTCCTGGATATCGACCGAGATGCCGTTCTTCCGGTAACCGAGGAAGGCCGTGGCGCGCCACCGCGACAGACCATCAAGCTGGCAGCACGGACCAATGCCCGCGCCCGCTGCATCGAGCCGCGAACCGCCCGGCAGGGTCAGGTAGTAGTGCGGCTGGTAGGACACGAGGCCCCGCACCGAGAAATCGCCGCCGGCCACCTGGGTGGCGTAGTTCACCTCGAAGTCCGCGCCCCAGGTTTCCAGCTTCAGGGCATTGCGCGGCTGCGACAGCCATGCCGTGGGCAGGTTGGTGGCCGGATTGGTATCGCTGAACGGGCCCGGACGAACGATCAGGCTGCAGAATTCCGAGGTGCCGCCGCTGTCTTCGCACAGCTTCTGGGTGTTGACGTCCTGCCCCTGGATCTGGGTGATCGCGTTGTTGATCGAGATCTTGTAGGCGTCCAGCGTCAGGCTCAGACCGCGAATAAAGGGCGGATTCCACACCACGCCGCCGGTCCAGACCTGCGCCACTTCGGGCTTCAGGTTGGGATTGGGATCGGTGATCAGCGGTCCGGTCGAGATCCCGGTAGTGTGCGAATCGCGCGTGCTGGCGGACACCTGCACGAGCCGCGGCGCGAACAGTTCGTTGAGGTTGGGCGCGCGAATTTCACGCGAACGGGTCGCGCGCAGCTTCAGGCTGTCGGTAATCTCCCAGTTGAGCCCGACTTTCCACGTGCCCACCTCGCCCGAGGTGTTGTAATTCGTATAGCGCGCCGCGCCGTTGATGCTGAGCGAGCGTACGAAGGGCACATTCTTGAGCAGCGGCACTTCCACTTCGAGCGCGGCTTCATGCACCTTCTGGCCGACCTGCGGACCACTGGCGAGCACGTTGCCGGCATAGATCAGCGTGGTGGACTTGCAGTTGCCGAAACGCAGGCCGGTGCAATTGGTGGCCACCGGTTCGGCCGTGCTGAGCTGCTGGTAGCGCAGGTTGCGGTATTCGCCGGAAAGCGCGACCTGGACCGGACCGGCCCAGGTGGCGAACGGCGAGCCGGCGATGGAGCCGCCGAATTCGTCCATCCAGGTGGTGGCGGTAAATTCGGTGCGGTCGAGAATGTAGGCCATCGCCTGGGCCGTGTTGGCCGTGGGTCCGAAGATGTTGAGGGGCACACATCCCGGGAACAGGCCGGGGTTGGTGACCGTCACGTTGCAGACGATGTTGCCGTTGGCGGCGCCGCCCTTCGCCAGCCCTTCATCCACCGCATCGAGCGCAGCGAAGGCCCGGGCGTTGTTGACGTTGGCATTGGCCCAGGTGCGCTGCTTGTTGCGGCTGTTGGAATAGAACGCATCCCACTTCCAGCTGCCAAGGTCCCCCTCGAAACCGAGGACCGCCATGTGACCGTCGGTATCCGTTTCGGAATCGGTCGGGGTGACGTTGTCGAACAGGCGGCTGAAAGTGAACGTGCTGATGTTCGCGGCGAGCATCTGGTCTTGATAGACCTTCGGCAGGAACGCGTTGGTCGAGCTCATTACGACGTTGGAAAAGCCGTTGTTGACGTTGGTGTTGCGGTTGTGGGTCTTCCACAGGCTGGCGTTGGTGTAGAAATGGACGCTGTCGGTCAGGTCATAGTCAAGCCGTGCATAGCCGACGTGCGAGCGAGCCTGCGCCTGCAGCATGGTCTTGTTGTAATAGGCGCCGTCGCCGCCGATCTCGACGCCCGTAACGGTCGAGGTGCCCGTGACCACCGAGGCGCCGTGCTGGAACTTGGCGAGCACGCCGTTGGCCGTGAACGTGTAGTCCTTCAGCGGATTGCCGTTGTTGGCATTGGTATTGACGATGTAGCCGCCAAAGGTCGTGCCGTTGAGGTGCGTGTTGCTGACGTAGATGTAGGGCGCGGCAGCCGTGCCCGAGCCCTGCACCGTGTAGAGCGCGGCACCGAAATCGCGCGAAGCCTTGTCGGCGATGCCGGGCGAGTTGAGGTATTCGTAGCTCGCCTCGAAATGACCGCGGCCATCTGCGAACTTCGTGCCGCCTGCGATGCCGACCTTGAATTCAGGGCCATCGCCGCGCGACGAGATGCCATAGTGGGTATCGAGCTTGAGACCGTTGAAATCGCGGTCGGTGATGAAGTTGACCACGCCCGAAACCGCGTCGGACCCGTAAACGGCCGAAGCGCCGCCAGTCACCACGTCGACCCGCTTGACCAGCATCGAGGGAATGAAGGTGACGTCGGTTTCCGCTTCGGGCGAACTGGGGGCGAGGCGGTGCCCGTCGAACATGGAAAGCGTGCGCAGGCGCCCGAGGTTGCGCAGGTTGAGGACGCGCGCGGCGTTGTTCTGACGGCTGTTGCCGGGCGCGGTAGTGGGTGTGCGCATTCCCTGGAACACCGGCAGGGTTTGCAGCGCCGCTGTGACCGAGCTCGGATTGGTCTGCAGCAGCTTCTCGGTGGTGACGATGGTCACGGGCGTCGGCATGTCGTTGCCGTTGGTGATCAGGCGCGTGCCGGTGACGACGATGGCCTCGTCGGCCGTATCTTCGGCGGGCGCGGATTGGGCCTGCGCCGCACCGGTCATCGCGAAAGCTAGAATTGCGCTGGTAGCCGCACCGTTCAACAGGCGCACGCCAAACTTGCTTGAAACCCCACCCATTTTTCTCTCCCTGCCAGCCTTGATTGCTGTGCGGTTTGGTCTTGCGGGAGAACAGGGCATGTCGAACGCCCCTGCCCCCAAGTTGTTAGCACGATGCGCTCTTGCACTATCACTTGCTATTGAGACTTGCTCAGAACCCTATAACCGAGGATCATATGCCCAAGGTGATAATGATCGGAGCGTGACCGATCACAAAATCAGCCACAGGGCGGCAGTGAAACAGAAGCCTGCAAGGCCCGCGACGGTGGACACGACGGTCCAGGTACGCAGGCCATCGCGCACATTGAGCCCGAGCAGGCGGGTGACGATCCAGAACCCCGCGTCGTTGACGTGGGAGAAGGCGATCCCGCCGCAGCCCATGGCGAGGCACAGCAGGGCCAGGTGATTGGCGTCGAGCCCGGCATCATGGGTATAGGCCGCGAGGATGCCGCCGACGGTCATCAGGGCCACGGTGGTCGGGCCCTGCACGGCGCGGATCAGCATGGTCAGCAGGAAGGCGAGGAGGAAGATCGGCAGGCCGGTGGAGCGCAGGAGATCGGCGACGGCGCCGCCGATACCGGTCACAACGAGCACCTTGGCGAAGATCGCGCCGCCGCCGGTGATCATGATCACGATCGAGACGCCGGGGATGGCCGCGGCCAGCACCTCGCCCACCTGGGACCGGGTCCAGCCGCGACGCAGGCCGAGCAGCCAGGCGCAGAGCAGGACGTCGGTCAGCAGGGCAACGAAGGGAATGCCGAAGAACTGGAAGACCGGAAGCGCGGGCGATCCCTTGGGCAAGGCGAGGCCTGCCGCCGTGCTGGCGAGGATCATCAGGATCGGGGCGAGGATCAGCGCGAGGACCGTGCCAAGCGGCGGGTCCTGCGCCTCGCTCGCCGGGGCGGGCACGTGGTGTTCGCCGATCACCTGCTCGCGGATGTCCTCGCTCATCGCAAAATCGCCGCGGGCGAGCAGCTTCGCGGCGAAGCGGGCGACGACGGCCGTGGCGGCGGCGATCGGCAGGCCGAAGGCAAGCATCCGGCCGAGGTCCGCGCCGAGCAGGCCGGCGATGGCCACGGCGCCGGGATGGGGCGGGAGCAGGGCGTGGACGATCAGGATGGCGATGCACATCGGCAGGGCGATGGGCAGCAGCGGGCTGCCCCGGCGCGCCACGGCATAGGCGAGCGGCATCAGCATGATCACGCCGACCTCGAAGAACACCGGGATGCCGACGAGGAAGCCGGCGATAGTCAGGGCCAGTGGCACCCGCTTGTCTCCGAACCGGGTGAGCATGGCGCGGGCCAGGGCCCCTGCCCCGCCGGATTCGTCGATGATCTTGCCGATCATCGCGCCGAGCGAGACGATCAGCGCGATGTGGCCGAGCGAGCCGCCGAGCCCTTCCTCGACCGTCTTGGTCAGTTCGCTGACCGGCAGGCCCGCGACCAGCGCCACGAACAGACTGGCCAGCAGCAGGGCCACGAAGGGCTGCATCTTCACCGCCAGCACCAGCACCAGCAGCAGCGCGATGCCGGCGAGGCCGATCATCAGCAGGGTTACCATGAGTGTTACAGCCCTCTCTCAGTTTTCTTGAGGCCAGACCGAGCCCGGTGCCACGCCCCAGCCGATCGGCCGGCGCTTGTTCCCGGGCAGGTCCGCCCCTGCCCCCCAGATTGCCTGGTAGGTATCGACGCAGCGCCCCGCGCGTTGCAGGCGCCATGCCAGTGCGGCCAGAGCGGCCCACCAGATTGCGATGACCACGGCCATCCAGCGCGGCGCATCGGCCGCGACCAGCCCGGTCGGCACGGCGACGAGGGTCAGCGCGAGGACGAGGTAGCCGGCGGCCTTGTGCCCGCGCTCGAACAGGATGCGGCGGCGGGTCATGTCATAATGATCGCCGTGCCAGTGCGGCGGGGCGGCGCGCGGATCGGTCGGCCCGCCCTTGGTGCCGCGCAGGAGGCCGGCGGCGACCTGGCTCCAGCCGAGGATCATGACGGCCCAGCCGATCAGGCCGTGCAGCCCGGCCAGCGCGGTTTCGCCGCGGGCGTGGCGGATGGCGAGCCACCAGCCGATCGTGGCGAGCGCCATGGCGGCGAACTGGCAGGCGCGGTGCGCGTGCCACCATGCCTTGTTATCCAGAACCTGCGGCCAGGGCTGGCGCGGGGTGATCTTGTAGTAGCGCGCGGCGATGATGCCGAGCGGGACGAGGATCGCCCAGGCCAGCACCATGGTCCGGCCGTGCCACGCCATCCAGCCGGGAACGTGGTGTTCGCTCGCGCCGCTCAGCGGGGTCAGCAGCCAGCCGATCAGCCCCGCCATCGTCATGGTCAGCCGCGCCCGACGAAGGGCATCTTGGTCGCCATCACCGTGAGGAACTGGACATTGGCCTCGAGCGGGAGGCTGCCCATGTAGACCACCGTGTCGCCAACCAGCGAGACGTCGATCACCGGTTCGGGCGCGATCGAGCCATCGGCCTGGGGCACGCCCTTGACCATGGCGGCGGCCATATCGGTCGCGGCATTGCCGATGTCGATCTGGCCGCAGGCGATGTCGTACTTGCGGCCATCGAGCGAGGCGACCTTGGTGAGGCCGGTGATCGCGTGCTTGGTGGCCGTATAGGCGGCCGAGTTGGGGCGCGGGGCATGCGCCGAGATCGAGCCGTTGTTGATGATCCGGCCGCCGCGCGGGCTCTGCGCCTTCATCACCC
Source organism: Novosphingobium flavum (assembly GCF_014230315.1). GTDB lineage: Bacteria > Pseudomonadota > Alphaproteobacteria > Sphingomonadales > Sphingomonadaceae > Novosphingobium > Novosphingobium flavum. Next base: position 261,574 of record NZ_JACLAW010000003.1, read on the forward strand.
GGAAGGCGGCCTGGAGGCAGAGGAAGGCGCCGGTCAGGTTGACGTCGACCACCTGCTGCCAGTGCTCGAGGGGAAGATCCTCGAGCAGGGCGGGCGGAGCGTTGGTGCCGGCGTTGTTGAACAGCAGGTCGAGCCGGCCGTAGCGCTCGACCGTGGCGGCGAACAGGCGTTCGACGTCATCGGCCTTCGTGACGTCAGCCGGTACGCAAAGGGCATCGGGCAGGCTGGCAGCGGTTTCCTCGAGCGCGGCGGCGCGGCGGCCGGCGAGAACCACGGCGTAGCCCTTGGCGCCAAGGGCATGGGCGACGGCGCGGCCGATGCCGCTGCCGGCGCCGGTGACGAGAGCGATGCGTTGAGCCACGAGTTGCTCCTCAGACGACGGCGTTCGCGAGCGGGGCATCGGCCAGCCATTCGCGCAGGCTGGCGATCACCGATTCGGCCATGCGCTGGCGGGTCTCGACCGTGGCGCTGGCGACGTGAGGCGTGAGCACCACGTTGGGCAGGTCGAACAGTTCGCCGGGCGCGTGGGGTTCGTTCCGGAACACGTCGAGCCCGGCACCGGCGATGCCGCCGCTGCGCAGCATTTCGATCAGCACCGGCTCATCGACCAGCGAGCCTCGGGCGACGTTGACGAGATAGCCGCTGGGGCCCAGCGCTTCGAGCACGGCACGGTCGATCATCCCGGCATTGGCCGGGGTGGCGCTGCAGGTGAGCAGGAGCACGTCGCAGACGCGGGCCAGTTCGACCAGATCTGGCACGTAATCGTAGCTGACCGGCTTCTCGCGCGGGCCGGTGTAGAGCACCTTGCCGAAGGGCGAGAGCCGCGCCGCGAGGGCAAGGCCGATCTCACCGAGACCGACGATGCCGAAGGTGCGCCCGGTGACCGTGCGGGCCAGCGGCCATTCGCCGCCGGGCCATTTGCCGGCCCTGACATAGGCATCGGCGCCAGTGATATTGCGCAGCACGTCGATGGTCAGGACCACGGCGAGGTCAGCCACGTCCTCGCTGAGGATGCCGCGCGTGGTGGTGACGCTGACGCCGCGATCTCGAGCGAGGTTGAGGTCCACCTTGTCGACCCCCACGCCATTGACCGCGACCACACCGAGATTGGGCAAGCGCAGCATCAGGTCGCTCGGAATGCCGATGTTCCCTCCGGTGGCGACGGCGCCGATCGAGGCGCCGTGAGCCGCGACCCAGCCATCGGGATCATCAAGTTCGAAATGGCGGCAGACGGCAAAATCCTGCTCGAGCTGGCTCTCCAGCCACGGCGAAAGCTTGCCCAGTTGCAGCAGGCCCGGTCTTGTCATCGTCATACCACCACCGTCATTCCGCCATCGACATAGAGTGTCTGGCCGTTCACGAAATCGGACGCGTCCGAGGCGAGGAATACCACCGCCCCGTGCAGATCCTCGAGCTTGCCCCACCGGCCGGCCGGGGTGCGTTTCCTCAGCCAGGCATCGAACTCGGCATCCTCGACCAGCGCGCGGTTCAGCGGCGTGGCGAAATAGCCCGGCCCGATGGCGTTGACCTGAATCCCGAAGCGCGCCCAGTCGGCGCACATGCCGCGCGTGAGATTGCGCACTGCGCCCTTGGACGCGGTGTAGGGCGCGATCGTCGGCCGGCCCAGTTCGGACTGGACGCTGCCGATGTTGATGATCTTGCCCCGCCCGCGCGCGATCATGTGGCGGGCGACCGCCTGGCCAACGAAGAACACGCTGTCGACATTGGCGCGCATGACCGCGTGCCAATCGTCATGGTCGAAGTCCTGCAGCGGGGCGCGGCGCTGAATCCCGGCATTGTTGACGAGGATGTCGATTGCCGTGCCATCGGCTTCCAGCGCATCGATCGCGGCGCGCACGGCGGCGCCGTCAGTCACGTCGAATGCGGCGATCAGGACCGTGGCCCCGGTTTCGCGCAGGCCTTGCGCGGCAGCCTCGAGCCGGGCCGGATCGCGGCCATTGAGGATCACGCGCGCGCCGGCCCCTGCCAGCGCCCCGGCCATCGTCAGGCCAAGCCCCTGGCTGGCACCGGTGACCAGGGCGGTCCTGCCGGTCAGATCGAACAGGGGGTTCAAGGTTCTCTCCCATCGCTGTGAACATGGCGGGCCCGGTGTGACCGGACACATTTGCTGGTCGGTGGCTAGGCCCCGGCCTTCACCGGTGTCAAGGCGAAGGCCCGATCGAAAGAGGCTATCGGCCTATAACCGCAGCGACGATCCCGGCGCAGCGCGGCCGCATTCCGGGACCTTGCCGCGCGGTCAGGACCCCAGGGGCCCGGAGCGCGGAACGCCGACCGAGCCGCGCTCGACGAGGTTGAAGCCGAGTTCGACCATGCGTGCCGTCTCGTCCGCCCCGCCAAGCAGTTCGAGCACGAGTTGGCCGGTGCGGCGGCCGAGTTCGAGGAAATCGACCTGGACCGTGGTCAGGGCCGGATTGGTCACGCGGCCGATGTCGAAATCACCGAAGCCGATCAGCGAAAGGTCGCGCGGCACCGAGATGCCGCGCCGCTGGCATTCCATCAGCGCGCCGACCGCCGGCAGGTCGGACACGCAGAACACGGCCTCGACCTCGGGATGGCTGTCCAGCAGTTGCGAGATCGCGCTGGCCCCCAGTTCGTAGGAGAAGGGCGCGGCCCCAGTGCGCATGATCATGTCGGTGGGCAGGCCATGGGCCCGCAACTCGTCCTCGAAGCCGTTGCAGCGCGCGCCGCCGCGATGATCGACGAGATCGCCCTGCGGCATGCTCGAAATCGCGCCGAGCCGGGTGAAGCCCTTCTCGATCAGGTGACGGGCGACGAACCGGCCGACGGCGTGGTTCGACACGCCGATCGCGTGCTGGATCGCCCGGGCCGGATCGTCGGCAATCTCGATCACCGGCACGTCGGCGCGCAGCAGCAGCGAGCGCGCGGCGGGACTGTAAACCTCTCCGGTGACGATGATCGCCTCGGGCCGGTGCGAGAGCAGGTTGCGGATCTGCGCCTCCGCCTCGCTCTGCCGGTATTCGCTGTAAGCGATCAGGACCTGAAAGCCCTTGGCCCTGAGCGCGCTGGTCAGACCATGCGCGACGCTGGCGAAGTTGACGTTGGTGAGGGTCGGCAGGACCAGGCCGATGAAGCCCGAGCGCCGCGAGGCGAGGCTGCCCGCCGCCCGGTCCGGCACATAGCCGAGATCGGCCACCGCCTGGAGGACGCGGGCGCGGGTATCGGGACGCACCGTTTCGGGATCGTTGAGCGCGCGCGAGACGGTCATCCGCGAAACATTGGCCAGCCGCGAGACATCCCGGATGGTGGCATGGCGCGGTGCGGGCAAACCCTTGGCGCCGGCGCCTGCCGCAATGTCGCGTCGCGAACTCATGGAACCTGAACCCCTCGCCGATTGAGATAAACCGAATAGACCGAAGTGGACGCACAAATGAAGAGGCGGCCGCGCAGTCTCCCCCCGAATGTTATGTTCGAGACCGTTTCCGGGATGCGGATCTTGCCCAGAACGGTGCCGTCGGGCGCCAGGCAGTGGACCCCGTCCGCCGCGCTGGTCCAGACGTTGCCGTCCTCGTCGCAGCGGAAACCGTCTGCCGCGCCCGGCGAGACCGAATGGAACACCGCGCCCCCCGAGAGCCTGCCCCGCTCGTCACAATCGAAAACCCGGATGTGGCGCGCGGCATCGGCATCGTAGGCGGCGCCGGTGTCGGCAATGTAGAGCCGGCTCTCGTCAGGCGAGAAGGCCAGGCCATTGGGCCCGGCGAAATCGTCGGCCACGACCGTCAGTTCGCCGCTCAGCGGATCGAGCCGGTAGACGTTGCAGGGCAGTTCCTGGGCGGCCCGTTCCCCCTCGTAATCAAAAGCGATGCCGTAGTGCGGATCGGTGAACCAGATCGAGCCGTCGGACTTGACGATGACGTCGTTGGGCGAATTGAGGCGGTGGCCCGCGTACCGGTCGGCCAGGACCGTGATGGCCCCGTCATGCTCGGTGCGCAGGATGGCGCGGCGCCCGTGCGAGCAGGTGATCAGCCGCCCCTCGCGGTCGCGCGTGTTGCCATTGGCATAGTTCGACGGGGCCCGGTAAACCGAGACCCCAACCCCTTCGATCCAGCGCATGATCCGGTTATTGGGAATGTCGCTGAACAGCAGGGCCCCGGCATCGCCGAACCACACCGGCCCCTCCACCCAGCGAAAGCCGGTGGCCAGCCGCTCGACCGGAGCGTTGTGATGGACGTAGGTGGCAAAACGCGGATCCAGGATCTCGAAATCGCCGCTCAATTCTGCTCCCCCCTCATGCTCCCTCGCCGCCCTGCCGCCCCGCTTGCGGGGCTTCCTTCAAAGGGCGAGGTGGAGCTTGATCACCTGCTTGCGATCCCCGGCACGCTCGAACGCTGCGGTGGCATCGTCAAGGGCATATGTACCGGAAAGTATCGGAGCAACGTCAATCGAATTGCGCACGATGCACTCGACCGCCAGGCGGAACTCGTCATGGGCGCGGAAAGCCCCGACCAGTTCGATCTCGCGCGATTGCAGGACATTGACCGGCAGGCTGGTCTCGCCCTGCGGCAACATGCCGACCTGGACGATGCGGCCGCCACGCTTCATCAGGCCGAACAGGCCCGCGAGCGCGAGGGGCGAACCCGATGCTTCCAGCGCGACGTCGAAATAGCCGGTGGGGTTGTGGGCCGAGGCGAACTCCTCGAGCGCGCCGGGCTGAGCCGCGACGTTGAAGGTGCGTGTGACGCCGAAGCGTTCGCGGGCAACCTTGAGCGGGGCATCCTCGATGTCGGTCGAGGTGACCTCGAGCGCGCCGGCCAGGACCGCCGCGCGCGCCGTGAGCAGGCCGATCGGGCCCGAACCCGAGACGAGAACCCGCTTGCCGACCAGCGAGCCGGCGCGATTGACCGCGTGCAGGCCGACCGACAGCGGCTCGGCGCAGGACAGCTTGAGCAGGTCGGTATCATCCGGCACGGGAATCACCTGGTCCTGCCGCAGCACGAGGTGCTGGGCGAAACCGCCGTCGACATGGGGGAACAGCGCCGCGCTGCCGAGGAAGCGCATGTTTTCGCACAGGTTGCTGCGCCCCGCCCTGCAATAGGAACAGGTCAGGCAGGGCTTGCTCGGATCGAGCGCGGCCTTGCTGCCGATGGCGATCCCGGTCACGCCCGAGCCGACCTCGACCACGGAGCCCGAAATCTCGTGGCCGAGCACCATTGGCTGGCGCACGGCGAAGTTGCCGACCGCGCCGCGGTGGAAGTAGTGCAGGTCCGATCCGCAGATGCCGCCGAACGCGACCCGCACGCGCACTTCGTTCGCCGCCAGCGGGGCGTCCTCCAGCGGCTCGATCCTGAGGTCTCCGCGACCGTGGAGAATTGCTGCGCGCACGACTTTGCTCCTATCCCGACCCACCCCGGCCTCGACCTTGGGAACGATCCCATATCACATGGCCAGCCAATCGCAATGAATTGACGGCCTGTGAGGGGGCCTGATGGTTAGGCGCGTATAACGGGCTGGAATACCTTCCCGGAAGCGGACGAGCAGCGCCACGTTTCCTACATGAACCTATATGGTTACAATGCCTATTCCCTCTATTGACGGAGCACTCTTTTATCATGGGCATTCTTGAAACCCTGCTCGGACCGATCACCTCGATCATCGACAAGGTCATCCCCGACCCCAAACAGCGCGATGCGGCCAAGCTCGAGTTGCTCAAGCTGCAAGGCTCGCAGGAACTGGAACTGCTGCGCACCCAGCTGTCGGCCATCGTGGCCGAGGCCAATTCGGCCGATCCCTGGACCAGCCGGGCCCGGCCGAGCTTTCTCTACGTGATGTATGTGATGATCCTGCTTTCCGTGCCGATGGGCGTGGTCGCAGCCTTCCGGCCGGAAACCGCCCAGGCGATCGGCGCGGGCATGACGGCCTATCTGGGCGGCCTGCCCGAGCCGCTCTACGCGCTGTTCGGCACGGGTTACCTTGGCTATACGGCGGCGCGCCAGTGGGGCAAGGCCAAGGGCAGGGAGCGCTGAGGCGCGGCCGGAAAGGCCGGTTGCGGGGTTCGGCAAGCCCCGCAAACCGGCCCCGGCAGCGCAAAAGCAGACGATCCGAGGTGATCTTGGCGGAAAACCCGTGCATTTGCCCTTGCCAGTGCCCGCCCCCCGGCGATACGGGGGCCGGCTACGAAGCAAGGTTACAGAGGTTTCCATGGGTGATACCCCGGGCGCAGCTCGCAACGGCAACTCCAAGAAAGAGAGCGGCATGAACATCGACAGCAAGCTGGTGCGCGAACTGGCCAAGCTGCTGGCCGATACCGGCCTGTCCGAGATCGAGGTGGAGGACGGCGATCGCAAGATCCGCGTCGCCCGCCAGATCAGCGCCGTGGCCGCCGCTCCTGTCGCCGTGGCCGCTCCGGCGCCGGCCGCCGCGCCCGTGGCCGCCCCGGCTGCCGAAGCCGCGCCGAAGGCCGCGCCGATCGACGCGGTGAAATCGCCGATGGTCGGCACGGTCTATCTCTCGGCCGAACCGGGCGCCGCGGAATTCGTCTCGATCGGCAAGACGGTCAAGGCGGGTGAGACCCTGCTGATCGTCGAGGCGATGAAGGTGATGAACCCGATCACCGCACCCAAGGCCGGTACGATTCAGCAGATCCTGGTCGAAAACGGGCAGCCGGTCGAATTCGACCAGCCCCTCGTGGTGATCGGCTAAGACCATGGCGATCCGCCGGCTGCTCATCGCCAACCGCGGCGAGATCGCGCTGCGCATTCACCGCGCCGCGCATGAAATGGGGATCGAGACCATTGCCGTGCACTCGACCGCTGACGCGGACGCGATGCACGTGCGGCTCGCCGACCATGCCGTCTGCATCGGGCCGCCGGCCGCGCGCGACAGCTATCTCAACATCGCCGCGATCATCTCGGCCGCCGAGATCACCCAGGCCGACGCGATTCACCCCGGCTACGGCTTCCTTTCGGAAAACGCCAAGTTCGCCGAGATCGTCGAGGCGCACGGGATCACGTGGATCGGGCCCAAGCCCGAGCATATCCGCACCATGGGCGACAAGGTCGAGGCCAAGCGCACCGCCGGCGCGCTTGGCTTGCCGCTGGTGCCGGGTTCGGACGGGGCAGTCTCCGACTTCGACGAGGCGCGCAAGATCGCCGAGGAAATCGGCTATCCGGTGATCATCAAGGCGGCTTCCGGCGGCGGCGGGCGCGGGATGAAGGTCTGTACCAGCTCCGACCAGCTCGAGACGCTGATGCAGCAGGCCGGGTCCGAGGCCAAGGCCGCCTTCGGCGACGCCACCGTCTATATCGAGAAGTATCTCGGCAACCCGCGCCACATCGAGTTCCAGGTATTCGGCGACGGCAGGGACAAGGCGATCCACCTTGGCGAGCGTGACTGCTCGCTGCAGCGCCGCCACCAGAAGGTGCTGGAGGAAGCCCCCTCCCCGGTGATCGACGCCGAGGAACGCGCGCGCATGGGCGGTATCGTGGCCAAGGCCATGGCCGACATGGGCTATCGCGGCGCAGGCACGATCGAGTTCCTGTGGGAAGACGGCAAGTTCTACTTCATCGAGATGAACACCCGCCTGCAGGTTGAGCATCCGGTGACGGAAGCGATCACCGGGGTCGACCTGGTGCGCGAGCAGATCCGCATCGCCGACGGCCTGCCGCTGTCGGTCGCCCAGGAAGACATCGAGTTCAAGGGCCACGCGATCGAGTGCCGCATCAATGCGGAAGACCCGTGGACCTTCGCCCCCTCGCCGGGCGAGGTTACGGGCTATCACGCGGCGGGCGGCATGCATGTCCGCGTGGATTCCGGGCTTTACGCGGGGTACAAGATCCCGCCGTATTACGACTCGATGATCGCCAAGCTGATCGTTTACGGGCGGACCCGCGAGGGCTGCATCATGCGGCTCAAGCGCGCGCTCGAGGAAATGGTCATCACCGGCCCGAAGACCTCGATCCCGCTGCACCAGGCCCTGCTCAAGGAGCCCGACTTCCTTTCGGGCGACTATTCGATCAAGTGGCTCGAGGAGTGGCTGGCCCGGCGCGAGGCCTGACCTCGCGCGGGCCGGCCGGCCCCGCCACCGGAGTTTCCAGTCATGGCGCGCGACGAAGTCCACCCGTTCCGGTTTCCCGCCGACATCCGCAACCTCTATGCGGTCGAGATCGGCGAACCGTTCCCGAAATGCCTGCGGGTGACGGTGGCCGAAGGCGTGCCTGGCGCGGAGGAACCGCTGGAAATCCCGCTCGGCGACAAGACGCTTGACCTTGGCACGGCCCAGCCGATCGAGGCCGGGCCGAGCAGCCGGGTCTATCGCTTCGAATGGGACCATTACGTGGCCTACGCCGTGCGCAACGAGAGCTATGCGGCAGCAGAAATGGGCGAGGACGAGCGCGACCTGTTCCGCATCGAACCGAATTCGCCCTTTGCCGACTATGTGCGGGCCACCACTGTCGCCAGCGACAAGGACCCCGGCCCGCTGACGCACTGGGCGCTAGACACGCTCAATCACAAGATTGCGGTGGTGTCGGACACGCCGCCCGAGATTACCCAGCTCGATCCCAATGAGCGCGTTGAACTGCTGGTGCAGAGCGGCTGGATCGAACTGGGCGGCGAAGATGACGAGGACGAGTTCTAGGCCGTCCGGACAAGGGCGAGCCTCGGTCCGTTTTCAGACTTTTTGCGACCGATAGCGGCCATTCCGGACACGCCGACATTGCGGTCAAAATCCGACCAACCCCGCTCAGGCTGAGCGGGGTCAGGTGGTGGGGGCAAGAAGGTCCGCTCTCCCCAACATTTCGGTCATCCGGCGCCCGGAATGACTCGTCGATAAAGGACAATCGTTCGCCCGCAGGGGCCACAAGCCTCAGGCGCGCACGCTCAGACGTCCAGCGGCACGCCGGGCACCTGCTTGGCGGTGCGGATGGTGAGCGAGGTCTTCACGCTGGCCACGTTGGCAGCGGGCGTGATCTTGCTGGTGAGGAATTCCTGGAAGCTCTGCAGATCGCGGCTGACGATCTTGAGGATGAAGTCGATCTCGCCATTCAGCATGTGGCATTCGCGCACTTCGGGCAGGCTTTTCATGTGGTCCTCGAACCCGCGCAGGGCTTCCTCGGCCTGGCTCTTGAGCGAGACCATGGCGAAGACGGTGATGGCGAAGCCCAGCTTCGAGGAATCGAGATCGGCGTGATAGCCGCGGATTACGCCCGTTTCTTCAAGCGCGCGAACCCGGCGCAGGCAGGGCGGCGCGGTGAGGCCGACCTTGGCTGCGAGATCGACGTTGGTCATGCGGCCATCGTCCTGCAATTCGGCAAGCAGGTGACGATCAATCTGATCCAGGTTAGCCATCGCGGGAAACAGCGCCTCTCCATCGTTCCCGTAGCCCCGGGAACGTCTTTCGTTGCAAGAATCATCGCGGTGCAAGGCCGTGATTTCACTGCACTATAATTTTATTGTTTGCCGGCGCAATGTCCCGCTTTGCAACGCCGATTGCAGCGATCTTTCGGAAATGTAAGGAGCTGCTAATCCCTTTTGCTGCATACCTGCGCCCGGCGATTCACCCTCGCCGGTTTACCAAGGCGATTCAGCATGGCGCCGTAGCGGAGAAGTAATGCACGTCGACGACCGCCTTGCCACGGTGCTGGATCTGCGCACGGATGGCGATCTGTCGCGGCGCATCCAGTTCCGCCAGCTGGTCGACCTGATCGGGACCAGCCCGGCCGGAGCGCGCAGCGACCGGATCGACGCCGCTTTCGTCCGCCTGTCTGAACTCGCGGGCCTGATCCCGGCGGTGGACCGCGCCCGCGCAATCGGCGAATCCGGGGTGCGGCTGCGCAACCCGCGGCTGGTGGCCGAGCTTGCCGCCTGCGAGCCTGCCGTCGCCCTTGCCGCGATCCGCGCAGCAAGGCTGGGCGAGCATGACTGGATAGACCTCATTCCCGCCCTGCCCCTTGCCGCGCGCGGCCTGCTACGCAGCCGGCGCGACCTTGGTGCCAAGGTCGACACGCGGCTGGACCAGCTGGGGATCACAGACCGGGCCCTGCCGACCGGCGATCCCGCCGCCGACATCGCGCCGGAGGCGAACCCCGCTCCGACCGTTGCCGAACCGACCAGCGCCGAACCGACCAGCGCCGAACCGGCCGTTGCCGCCATCGCACCCGAGGCACCGGCCGAGGCGGAACCGGTCGCCGCGCCGCCCTCGCCGCTGGCCTTTCCTGCGGCCCCTGCCGAGCCGGTGCAGGGGATCGCCGCGATCGTGCGCCGGATCGAAGCCTTCCGCCGCAACCGCGAGGCGGGTGTCCGCCCGGTCGCGGCCAACGATTCGCCGCGGCTGCCGCTGGGCGAACAGGAACCTTCGCCGTCACGCCTCGCCGCCTTTTCCTTCGCCACGGACAGCGCCGGGCGGATCGGGTGGGCCGAGGCTCCGGTCAGCGGCATGGCCGTCGGCATCTTGCTGGCGGGCGAGGACAGCGCCGCCGGCAACGACCTGGCCGAGACCTTCCGCCGCCGCCAGCCGCTGCGCGCCGTGCAGATCGAGCTGGAAGGCGCCCCGGCCATCGCCGGGACCTGGCGGATGGACGCCTCGCCGGACTTTGACGCAGCGGGCCATTTCATCGGCTATGTCGGACGTTTCCGCCGCCCTGCCCCGCCGCCTCCGCCGCCGCGCCATGGCGAGGCCGACCGCATCCGGCAGGTGCTTCACGAGCTGCGCACCCCGGTCAATGCGATCCAGGGTTTTGCCGAGGTGATCCAGCAGCAACTGTTCGGCGCCACGCCGCACGAATACCGGGCGCTGGCCGCCGGGATCGCCGCCGATGCCGCGCGGATGCTGGCCGGTTTCGAGGAACTCGACCGCTATGCCCGGCTCGATTCGGGCGCCCTTGCCCCCGAAGCCGGCGCCACCGACCTTGCCATGTCGCTGGCGGCGATCATTCACCAGCTCGAGGCCTTTACCACGGCCCGCAGCAGCGGCTTCACGCTTGAGGCCGCGCCCGGCCTGCCGCCGGTCGGCATCGCCGCGGACGAGGCCGCGCGCCTGGGCTGGCGCCTGCTGGCAACGCTGGCCGGCAATGCCCGGCCCGGCGAAGTCCTGCCGCTGATGCTTTCCGCCGTGCCCGAGGGCGGCGCCCTGCGGCTGGCCGCGCGCCTGCCCGATGCGCTGGCCGGGCTCGCCGACCTGTTCGAGGCAGCCCCCCCGCAGGCCGGGCAGGCGCTCAGCGCGGGCATGTTCGGCAATGGTTTCACCCTGCGCCTTGCCGCGGCCGAGGCGCGCGCGGCGGGCGGCTCGATGGAGCGGGAGGGCAATGAACTTGTTCTCATTCTGCCCGTCGGCGCGAACGAAATGGCAAATGTCTGTTTACAAACTTTTGATAAGCAAGGTTCTGCCGAAGCAGGCTGAGCCCATTGCCGAGATCAGTTCCGAATAGCGGAGTGCCGTTTCCTTGTTATCACCGCGGATCACGGCGATGCCTGACGCGCACGATTTCGTGCGCTTCTCATCGGGATTCGGGCAGCGTTTCATCCTCACGGTCGACACGGAAGAGGAATTCGACTGGGAGCGCCCGCTGCGGGCGAACGGCCACACGCTTCATTCGGTCTCGCGCCTCGCCAAGTTCCAGCAATTCTGCGAGGGCTTCGGGATCGTTCCGATCTATCTGGTCGATTATCCGGTGGCGACCTCGCGCCTCGCGGTCGACATCCTGAGCGAGCCGGTGCGACAGGGACGGGCCGAGATCGGGGTTCAGCTGCACCCTTGGGTCAGCCCGCCGTTCGAGGAAGAGGTGAACCAGTTCAACAGCTTCGCCGGAAATCTCTCACCCGAGCTGGAACGCGCGAAATTCACCCAGCTGCGCGATACGATCGAGCGCAATTTCGGCCAGCCGCCGCAGATCTACCGCGCCGGGCGCTATGGCGTCGGGCCCAACACCGCGCGGATCCTGCGCGAGAACGGGATCGCGATCGACACCTCGGTCCGCTCGCGGTTCGACTACAGCGCGCACGGCGGCCCCAATTTCCGCGAACTTCCGCTTGAGCCATGGTGGATCGACGGAACGGGCACGCTGATGGAAGCGCCGCTGACCACGGTCTATACCGGGCCGCTGCGGCACTGCGGCCCGTGGCTCTATCCGCGCCTGTGGCGTGCGCCGCGCCTGCGCGGCGCCCTGGCCCGCGCCGGGATGCTCGACCGCGTGCCGTTCACGCCCGAAGGCGTGACCGAGGCGGAAATCCTGCGCGGGATCGAGGTGGCGCTGGAGGAACGGCTGCCCCTGCTGGTATTCTCCTTTCACAGTCCCTCGCTCCAGCCGGGCCACACGCCCTACGTGCGCAGCGAGGACGAGCTCGACACGCTCTACGGCTGGTGGCGCAAGGTCTTCGAAGTGCTCGCCCGCAAGGGGGTCCGTCCCGCCTCGATCGCCGAGGTCATGGCCGCAACCGAGCTTGCCTAACGCGCCGCGCCCGTATACCGGCATGCCGTCGCCACGGGCGCTTTGCGCGGGTGGATGGGGCCTGTAGCTCAGCGGTTAGAGCTGGCCGCTCATAACGGCTAGGTCGCGGGTTCGAATCCTGCCGGGCCCACCACCACGCGCCGCGCCGGAGCCTGCATCCATCGGCACTGGCTGACTGACTTACTCGACGATGAAGTAATCGACCACGACGTGATCGGGCCGGCGAATGCCCCGCGCGACGAAAACCGAGCGCTGCAGCCAGTCGAGTCCCTTGTCCGAAACCCTGAATTCCGGCGTGGTGCGGAAATAGTAGGCCGACGGATCGACCGCCTCGCCCCGCGCCAGTTGCTCGGTCACCTCCGGCGAGGCGACGCGCAGGCCGGGGTTGGTGATCTCAATCACCGCGCCGCTTTCGCTCTTGAGGAAATAACGGGCCAGCACCCTGGTCAGGCCGCCTTCCATGATTGTCTGCCAGTCCCCTCCCCCCGGCAGGACCTTGCCCTTGAGGCGCGGCCCATAGACCGTGCCGCCGGTGATGGCGATGAAGCGACGGCGGCCGCCGTCGATCGTGCCCTGCTCGACCGGGGCCGCAACTTCGACCCTGACCGAGAAGGCATAGGTCAGCTTCGGCGTGGGGGCGGACTGACCCTGCGGGGCCTGAGCTTCAGCCCCGGCGCCCAGCCCAGCCAGCATTGCGGCCGCAGCGGCCGTGACGATCTTGATCATGCCGTTCGCTCCTGCCCGCGTCAGATCGGGAAATGCCCGGGCTGGGTCTCGATCGTGATCCAGCGGGTCTCGGTGAAGCTGTCGATGCCCTGGCGTCCGCCGAAGCGGCCATAGCCCGAGGCGCCAACCCCGCCGAAGGGCATCTGCGCCTCGTCGTGCACGGTCGGGCCGTTGACATGGCAAATGCCCGACTTGATCCGGCGCGCCACCGACAGGCCCTTGGCAGTGTCCCTGGTGAAGACTGCGGCGGAGAGGCCATATTGCGTGTCGTTGGCAAGCTCGATCGCGTGCTCGGTATCGCGGGCGCGGATCACCGCGACCACCGGGCCGAAGCTCTCATCGCGGTAGAGGTCCATCGCCGCGGTGACCTCGGCCACAACGGTAGCGGGCATCAGCACGCTGTCACCCTTGCCGCCCGCGACCACTGCCGCGCCCTTGGCCACGGCATCCTCGATCAGCGCATTGACGTGGCTGACCGTCTTGCGGTCGACCACGGCGCCCAAGGGCGTCTTGCCCTCGCGCGGGTCGCCCGCCGGCATGGCCTGAGCCTTGGCCGCGAACTTGGCGATGAAGGCATCGGCCACGGCCTCGACCACAATGATCCGCTCGGTCGACATGCAGATCTGGCCCTGGTTCATGAAGGCACCGAAGGCCGCAGCCTTGACCGCCTCGTCAAGGTCGGCATCCTCGAGCACCAAGAGCGGCGCCTTGCCGCCCAGTTCGAGCAGGCAGGGCTTGAGGTGTTCGGCCGCCCGCTTGGCGATGATCTTGCCCACGCCCGTAGAGCCGGTGAAGTTGATCCGCTTGACCTCGGGCGCATCGATCAGCGCGCCAACAACTGCCGCCGCATCCTCGGGCGCATTGGTGACGACATTGACCACGCCTTCCGGGAAACCCGCCTCGGCAAAGGCCGCGATGATCAGGGCGTGGACCTCGGGGCAGGTCTCGCTCGCCTTGAGGATCACCGCATTGCCGCAGGCCAGTGGCACGGCGATGGCGCGCACGCCGAGAATGATCGGCGCGTTCCACGGCGCGATGCCGAGAATCACCCCGACCGGCTCCTTGAGTGCCATCGACAGGCAGCCCGGCTTGTCGGACGGGATCACCTCGCCCGCGATCTGCGTGGTCAGCGCGGCCGCCTCGCGCACCATGCCGGCGGCGAGCATCAGGTTGAACATGGCCCAGCCCGCGGTCGAGCCGGTCTCGGCCATCATCGCCGCCACGAAGGCATCCTTGCGCGCCAGCAGGGCATCGGCCGCCTTCATCAGAACGCTGCGACGCGCATTCGGGCCCTGCTGAGACCAGGCCGCGAAGCCAGCCTGCGCCTTGGCCGCGATTCCCGGAATGTCCCCGGCCTGCATCGCCTCCGCCGCAGAGGCGACGCCGCCCGTAATCGGGTTGATCCGTTCGAACTTCATATCGCGACTCTCCCAAGGCAAACTTTAGCTATTCTTGATAGCAATATCGCAGCCAAGGGCCTGCTGCAAGCCCGTTTGCCGTTCCAACTCCCGCGCCGTTGGCGCCCTGTTTGCAGGGGCTGCGCCCGCAATGCCGCTTTCCGCTTGCCTCGAAACGGCAGGAAACATAAGGCCCTGCCCGGATCGGGGAGTAGCGCAGTCTGGTAGCGCGCCTGCTTTGGGAGCAGGATGTCGCAGGTTCGAATCCTGTCTCCCCGACCATTTCCAGTTTAGCCCGGATTCACAACACCCCCACTGGCGATCGCCGGTCGCCGAAAGGCACGGTGGCTCAGACCGGTTCCAGGGCAGACAATCCACTCTCCGGGAACAGGGCTTCGATGAAGCCGAACTTCGTCATGTCCCGAATGCGCTGGGGGTAAAGTACGCCGTTCAGATGGTCGAACTCGTGCTGGAAGACCCGGGCGTGAAAGCCTTGTGCCTCGCGCTCCATGACGCGGCCATCCTCCAGTGTGCCGCCGTAGCGGATATGCGTTGCGCGCGGGACGAGGCCGCGCATGCCGGGCACCGACAGGCAGCCCTCCCAGCCATCTTCGACTTCATCGCTCAAGATCTCGACCCATGGATTGATGAGCGTTGTCACGGGGACGGGAAGTTCGTCAGGATAGCGCGGATTGGCGGTGAAGCCGAAGATCATCAGGCGTAGATCGATCCCGATCTGGGGCGCGGCGAGGCCCACCCCGTTGGTCGCGTGCATGGTCTCGTACATGTCCGCGATAATGGCCTTGAGCTCCGGATCATGGACATCGTCGACCGGCCTCGCCACGGACAGGAGGCGAGGATCACCCATCTTCAATATCTCGCGGATCATTGCCGTCTCCGAGTGTGATCGCCGGCCCCCGAGTCAAGAACCGGCCAAGACGTTTGGCATGAGCCTGCGACCAGATCACGTCCGAATAGTAGGCCTTGGCAACATCCGGGTGCGAGCGGATTCGCGCCTCGAGGCGGTTGGCGCCGACATCGCGGAACAGCGGATTGGCCGGATCGAAGCCTTTGCCCAGCGCCTTGTCCTCAAGCCGGTTGAGACGATCGCCCCACAAGGCCGAAGCAATTCAACGACAAATAATCACACTTCTAATTTAATTAATTATGATTGATTTAACGTATATTATCAACGATCCCATCACTGTTATATAATTTTCTGGCACATCACTAAATAATAAATATTGTAATTTCCAGTCGCGACATTATGAAGCATCACTTCAATTGCCCTTGCCTCACAGCAGGCCTTGAGCCACCATCGAATGGACCTGCGCAACTGCTGGGGGTAAATAAAGTGAACGAAAAGAACCTGAAGGCAAGGTTGGGGATTGGAGCGCTGGCAGCGTTGCTTCTGCTGAACCCTGGACTGCGGGTCAGCGCGCAACAGGCGCCCGCGGAGGGTGGAGCCCGTCTCGGCCCCGGCGAAGTCACCGCGCCGACGGGGCCGGTAGACAACGACCAATTGCATGTCACCTACGTGCGCCTCGGCTCCAACCGTGCCGAAGGATTTCTGTATGAACCCAAGGGGCGCGGCGCCAATGCGCGGGTAGCGATCCTCTATGCCGCCCCGCAGGTTCCGGCCATTGCGGACATCGGCTTCAATCCGCCGCCGGTTGAATTGGCCAGCCGCGGATACCGCGTGCTCTATGTCCGGCACATCTATCAGGCCGGCGATCTGGCCATGCCCCTCGACGGATTTGCCGAAACGTCGCGCGGCATCAGCTATCTGCGCAGTTTGCCGGGCGTCGAGCGCGTGGTGCTCGTCGGCTGGGGCCTGAGCGCCGCGTCAACCACGCTTTATGCATCAGTCGCCGCAAACGGGCCAGCAGCCTGCCAGTATCCGCAGGTGCTGGTTCCCTGCAAGACCGAGGAAGCATCTGGCCTGGCGAAGCCTGACGGCCTGGTGCTGCTGGACCCGGGCCTCGCTGCCGCCGACAAGCCGTTTGCGGTCGATCCGGCTTATGAGGGCAACGGCCGCACCCGGCAGGATCTCGACGAATATTCGGCCGCCAACGGCTATGACGCCGCGACCGGCACAGCGAAATACTCTGCCGACTTCCGCAAGCGCTACTACGCGGCCCAATCGGCACGTAACAACAAGGTGGTTGACGACGCGATCGCGCGCCGGAAACTGGTCGACGAGGGCAAGGGTCCGTTTCTGGGCGACGAGCCCATGTCAGTTCCCGGCACCAACAGCACGGGCAGTGGTTCAGGCCTGTTCAAGACCGATCTCAGCCTGCTCGCTCACACCAAGCGGCCGCATATCCTGCTGAAGGCGGACGGGTCGCAACCGATGGAGATCATCAGGACCACCCGCAAGCCGAGCAGCGGGGTAAAATCCGTTGGCCGCACCGGCCAGTGCTGCGGCTACACGCTGCGCCGCTTCATGGCCAACGATGCCATCCGTACCACGAAAGACTTTGCGATGACCGAGGACGATGTCCTCGGCGTAGAATGGCGGTCATCGAACCTCAGCGTGCCCGGTGCCGCCGAGGGGGTAGCCGTGCCCTCACTGGTCATGAGCATGACCTGCTTCATGTTCGTCGTGCCCTCCGAAGTCATCTACGACCATCTGGCGGCGAAGGACAAAACGCTCGTGGGCGTGGAAGGCACGGGACATCTGTTTACGGCCTGCGGCCCCGAGTTTGGCGATACCAAGAAGCGCACGTTCGACTACATCACGAGTTGGCTGAGCAAGTCCGGACGCTTCTGAACAAATTGAACATCCGGTGACTGTATTGGCCGGTCACCGGGTGTTCGAATGGCGCCATGCTCTTCAGTACGGGCGCTGCGGGGCAAGGGCGATTTGGCTGCCCACCGGTTGACCTTGCCGCCTTGGCCGCCCTAAGGCTTGCGGTCATGGCGGGACGCATTCTCCTGATCGAGGACGACCAGCGGCTGGGCGACTATGTTTCCGGCGGGCTGGCCGAGCACAATTTCACGGTGGACCGGGCCAGCAATGGCCGCGACGGGCTGTTCCTCGCCACGGACGAGACTTTCGATTGCGTGATCCTCGACCGGATGTTGCCTGGGATGGACGGGCTGGCCGTGCTGCGCGCCCTGCGCGCTGCGGGACTGACCGTGCCGGTCATCGTGCTGTCGGCGCTGGGCGATACCGACGCGCGGATCGAGGGGCTGACCGCGGGGGCGGACGACTATCTGGCCAAGCCCTTTTCCTTTGCCGAACTGCTGGCGCGAATCCAGGCCGTGCGGCGGCGCGGATCGAATGCGCCGGCGGAACAGGCCGTGCTGCGCTGCGCCGATCTCGAACTTGACCGGCTCGCCCGGCAGGTCAAGCGCGGCAGCCGCCGCATCGCCATGCAGCCGCGCGAGTTCCGCCTGCTCGAATACCTCATGCTTCACCAGGGCGAGGTCGTGACCCGGACCATGCTGCTCGAGGCGGTGTGGGACTATCATTTCGATCCCGGCACCAACGTGATCGACGTCCACATCAGCCGCCTGCGCCGCAAGATCGACGATGGCGAGGCCCAGGCCCTGCTCCAGACCGTGCGCGGGGCCGGCTACCGCCTGGCCGCGGACCCGGCCTGAGCGGCCGGGCCGGTGCCGCGCCGCCTGCTCTCATCCACCGCCGCGCGGCTGGTCGCGGCGATCTTCGTCCTCCAGCTGGTGGTGATGACCATCGCCATCCTGCTGCTGCGCAGCCAGATGCTGCAGGTGATCGAGGGCGACCGGGCCCGCCAGATCGCCGACCTGCGCGACGACCTTGTCACGGCCTATTATGACGGCGGGCGCGAGGGGCTGGCCCGGCAGTTGGCCGAGCGGCGCGGCGCCCTGGCCGATCCGCTGGTCTTTGCCGCCGTGACCGGCGGACCGGGCGCGGCCCCGCCGGTGCTGGTCAACCTCGCCCGGTTGCCCGGCCTTGGCCCGACTGACCGACCGGTAGCCCTTCCGGTCGTGCGCGAGGGCCATGTCCAACCGACCGATGGGGTGGCCCTTGCCACCGAAATGTCGGACGGTTCCCGGCTGGTCGTCGGCACGCTGACCGCGCCCGACCGCAGTTTCGACCTCGCCTTTGCCGAGGCCTTCACGCTTACCCTCGTGCTGACCATCGTCATGTCGCTGGCCGGCGCGCTCGGCATCGGCTGGGTGATCAGCCGCCGCACCCACGCCATCGCCGAAACCGCCGCCGCGCTCGCCTCCGGCGATTTCGCGGCGCGGGTGCGCAGCGAGGATACGGCCGACGGGTTCGATCACCTCAGCCGCCAGATCAACCTGATGGCCGAACGGATCGACGCCCTGGTGACGGAACTGAAATCGATCTCGGGCGCGCTGGCCCATGACCTGCGCTCGCCGGTCGCGCGGCTGCGCGCGGCAATCGACACCGCGACCGAGGCCGCGCCCGATGGCCCGGCGGGCGAGGCCCTGGCCTTGGCGCGGGCCGATGCCGAGGCGCTGGAAACCATGCTGACCGGCGCGCTCGACCTTGCCCGGGTGGAAAGCGGCGCGCTGCACGATCGCCGGGTCCGGCTCGACCTTGGTGAAGTGGCCGCCGATCTCGTCGAGCTTTATGAGCCGCTGGCCGAGCAGGCCGGCAAGGAACTGACCGTGACAGGCGGCCCGGCCTTCGCCCTGGCCGACCGGGAGCTTATCAGCCGGGCCCTGGCCAACCTGATCGACAATGCGCTCAAATATGGCGGCAACCGGATCGCGGTAAGCGTTGGGGTGGCGGAGCCGGACCTGATCCTCGCCGTTGCCGACGATGGCCCCGGGATCGCCGCGCAGGACCGGCCGCGCGTTGTCGAGCGCTTTACCCGGCTCGACCATTCGCGCGGCGCGCCGGGAACCGGGCTGGGCCTTGCGATGGTCACCGCCGTGGCCCGGCTCCACGGCGGTGTGCTCGAACTATCAGACGCCGGCGAGAGCCCCGGCGGGCGCGGCGGAAAGATGGGCGGCGGTCTTGTCGCCCGCCTGCGCCTGCCCAGCTGCGCCTGAGGCCGCGACAGGACCTGCCCCCGGCCCTTCGTCCGGCCCCTGCCCCGGCGCCGAGACCCGCCCGGTCCGGTCGAGCTTGCCCCAGCCCTGCGCCATGCCGCCAAGCGCAGCGCCGGTCGCGCGGATCACCACCGAATACATCACCTGCCGGTAGACGAAGCGCTGGGCGAGCAGCAGGAACGGCCGGAACTTCTCGCCCCGAACGTCGAGCTTGAAGGCGACGAGACCGCACAGGAGGTCGACCACGGTGAAGCAGGCCCAGTAAGCGCCCATCCGCAGCACGTCGGTCTCGGTCTGGGCCCAGCCGTGCTGCACCACGCGCACGACCGTGCCGATGATCGAGATGGCGAGCGCAAGATCGATCAGCGGCGAGACCACGGCGAAGACGATCTGGAACAGCCAGGCCTGCGGCATCCCGACCAGCGCCAGCCCGCTCGGGCGGCCCTCGCGCATCACGCGGCGGTGCTTCCACAGGCACTGCAGCGTGCCGAACGACCAGCGGAAGCGCTGCTTCGACAGGGCGTGGAAGGTCTCGGGCGCCTCGGTCCAGGCCACGGCTTCCTCGTCGTAGGCCACCTGCCAGCCCTTGCGCTGGATCGCGATGGTCAGGTCCTGGTCCTCGGCCAGGGTGTCTTCGGGATAGCCACCGACCGCGTCGAGCGCCGTGCGCCGCCAGGCGCCGACCGCGCCGGGCACGACCATGATCGCATCGAACCGGGTGAGCGCCCGCCGCTCGATGTTCTGGGCGGTGACATACTCCACCGCCTGCCAGCGGGTGACGAGGTTGACCCGGTTGCCGACCTTGGCATTGCCCGCCACGGCCCCGATCCGCTCGTCGGCGAACCAGCGCACGAGGCGCGAGATGCATTCCCGCTCGAACTGGGTATCGGCATCGAGCGCGACCACGATCTCGCCCCGCGCCAGCTTGAGCGCGCGGTTGAGCGCCGAGGCCTTGCCGCCGTTTTCCAGGGTCATCAGCCGCACCCGCGGCTCGTCACCGAAAGCGGCGGCGACGATCGCGCTGGTCCCGTCCTTCGAGCCGTCGTCGGCCACGATCACTTCCAGCTCGGGCCAGTCGCTATCGAGAATCCGGCGCACCGAGGCCTCGATCACCCGCTCCTCGTTATAGGCCGGGACGATCACGGTGACGGTCGGACGGAACGGCCGCTCGGGGTCCACGTCCGGCAGGCGGCGGCGGGCCGGCATCAGGGCCAGCGCGGCAAGGCTGACCGCGCGCAGCACGCCAAGCGCGATGGCGAAGAAGAACAGCCAGTCGAGCCCCTGGATGCCGATTCCGATCACGGTAAAGGCGGCCACGTCGGCGCGCACGGCGGCAAGGTCCACTCCCTCGATCCGCGGCATCACGGCGTCACGGTCCAGCCCGGCCAGGGTCGAGACCGGGACCAGGCGGTAACCGTCATGTTCCAGCCGTTCGATGATCTGCGGCAGGGCCGCCACGGTCTGCGAGCGGTCGCCGCCGCCGTCATGCAGCAGGACCACGTTGGCGGAGCGGTTCGGGTCGTTCGCCTCAACCTGCGCGATGGTGCGCTGGACGATGGCATCGACCCCGGGGCGCATCCAGTCGTCCGGGTCGACGTGCAGGCCGACGACCGTATAGCCATGCTTCTGGGCGAGCAGGGCCGGCCCGAGTTCGTCGGCCGTGGTCGGCTCGGCGTCCCCGAAATAGGGCGCGCGGAACAGGCGGGTCGAGCGGCCGGTATAGGCCTCGATCAGCCGCTGGGTGGCGTTCAGTTCCAGCCCCACTCCGGTCTCGGCCTCGTCGGCCATGTTGGGGTGCGTGTAGCTGTGATTGCCCAGCTCGTCGCCGTCGGCCACCAGCCGCTGCAGCACGCCCCGGTTCGCCACGCCGTTCTCGCCGACGATGAAGAAGGTCCCCGGCACGTGGTAGCGTTCCAGCACCGACAGGATCTTGGGCGTCCAGGTCGGGTCCGGGCCATCGTCGAAGGTCAGGGCGATCAGCTTGGGGCGATTGCCGGTGCGCTGCACGACATAGGGGGTGGGCAGCTCGTCGAACCGCTCGGCGCGAATCAGGCCCGATCCGCGCGAATCGAAGGTGATCGCGCGCTTGCCCGGAGTGGGCGCGGCGGCCACGCGCAGGATCTCGCCCTGCCCCTCGACATCGGCGTTCTCCGCCTCGGAAATGGTTTCGAGCGAGGTTGTGCGGTGCTTCGCCCGCCAGTCGGCCAGTGCGGTCCAGAAGCCCGGATCTTCCGAGCCGAGGCGCCACAGGCCGACGCTCTCGATGCCCATCCGGCGCAGCTGCTGCATCTCGTTCCAGCTCGCCACGGCATCGAGCGTCCACACGTCATGGCGGTGGCCGTCATCGTCGGCATAGGAGAAGCCGGCATTGCCCGCGGCCGGAACAAAGGTCGGCCGGGTCTCGCTGTCGCGCGCGGCGAGCCAGGATTCCTCGACCGACAGCGCATCGGCATGGCCGTCGTGCCAATCATAGCCGTAATTGCCCAGCGCGGCGACGATCTTGTCACGTGGCATCTCGCGCAGCAGCCGGGCCATGTTGGAAACGAACCAGCCGTCCGAGGCGATCGGCCCCGGCTGGCCGCCCTGCCAGTGCTCGTCGTAGGCCATCAGCACCACGCGGTCCGAGGCCTTGGCCAGCGCCGCGGCAGGCCAGGCCGCGTTGTCGATCGGCATGGTGACCGAGACCAGCTTGCCGCGCGGAGCGAGCGCGGCCTTCGTTTCCGCCACGAGCCGAACGAGATCGGGCAAAGACTGGTCAGGCAGGCTTTCGAAGTCGTACATCACCCCGGCATCGCCGGTGCGGGCGAGGTAATTGGCGATCTGGCCGATCATCGCCGTGCGGCGGCGCGGATCGTGCATGAGCGCGGCGGTCTGTGCCCCGTCCCATTCGCCGTCGGTGATGTTCTGGAACACCGGCATGATCAGCGGGCGGTGCATGGCATTGCCGACGATGCGGCGCAGCGGCGGATTGTCGTCCACTGCCATCTGGCCGTGCGCGTCCATGCTGAGCAGGGTCGGCGCGACCCAGTCGAGCGCATTGATGTTGTGCATCAGCGAGGCCGTGCCGTCCTCGTTCAGCGTGCTGACGAAGCCCACCGTGAGCGGATGCTGGGTGCTGGCGGTCAGCGCGGCCTTGCCCGAGGGGTGAAACAGGCCGGTGATGCGGTGCTTGATGTGGCTGACCTGGGCGCGGAACGGCAGGGCGCGCATCCGCTCGTAGCCGATGGGCAGCGGGTCATGCGCCGGGACCTCGAAAACGGTGGTCGCGAACACCGCACTTGCCGCCAGGAGAAGAAGCAGGCCGGCAAACAGGCCCCGGCGCACCCGGCGGCGACGCCGGCCGGAAGGATCATGGAAAACGGGACGGACCACTCGCGGACCTTCGCTGGAATGCGCGGGCAGCACCCCGATGGTGGCTCGCGGCGGTCGACGGTCCGGCAGGAGGGGTTTGGGGCTGGTAAATCCGGCCTGCCGGACCGTCTGACAACCGATCTAGCCCCGGCGAACCTACCACAGCATGGGTGGATCATTACGTTTCGGAAAGATTGCCCCGGTTGACCCGGCGCCCGCTTCGCGCAATAGCGCACTACCCCGCACGGGGGCGCTTAGCTCAGTTGGTAGAGCATCTCGTTTACACCGAGAGGGTCGGCGGTTCGAGCCCGTCAGCGCCCACCATCGCACAATAGCAGCAGTCCACCGCTCCGCCCCTGCAACCCGCGCTTGCGGGCAAGGGGCCGCGCCTGTAGAGGCGGCGGCAACTTTCCGACACTGCCAATCCCCAGAGGAATCCGATGGCCGCGCAATACGCCTACGTCATGAAGGACATGACGAAGACCTTCCCCGGCGCCCAGAAGCCGGTGCTGAGCAATATCAACCTGCAGTTCTACCAGGGTGCCAAGATCGGCATCGTCGGCCCGAACGGCGCGGGCAAGTCGACCCTGATCAAGATCATGGCCGGGATCGACAAGGACTTCACCGGCGAGGCCTGGCCGGGCGAGAACATCACCGTCGGCTATCTCGAGCAGGAACCCCAGCTCGACGCCAGCAAGACCGTGCTCGAAAACGTCAAGGACGGCGCGCGCGCCACGGCCGACATGGTCGAGCGGTTCAACCAGATCGGCATGGAAATGGCCGAGGAGGACGCTGACTTCGACGCACTTGGCGCCGAGATGAGCGCGCTTCAGGACAAGATCGACGCGGTCGACGGCTGGACACTCGACAACCAGCTCGAAATCGCAATGGAGGCCCTGCGCTGCCCGCCGGGCGACTGGTCGGTGGACAGCCTCTCGGGCGGTGAAAAGCGCCGCATCGCGCTGACCCGCCTGCTGATCCAGAAGCCCGACATCCTCCTGCTCGACGAACCGACCAACCACCTCGACGCGGAAAGCGTGGAGTGGCTGGAAAACCATCTCAAGGAATACCACGGCGCGGTGCTGATGATCACCCACGACCGCTACTTCCTCGACAACGTGGTGGGCTGGATCCTCGAGCTCGATCGCGGGAAGTACTTCCCGTATGAGGGCAATTACTCGACCTACCTCGAGAAGAAGGCCAAGCGCCTCGAGCAGGAAGACCGCGAGGAAAGCGGCAAGAAGAAGGCCCTCAGCCGCGAGCTGGAGTGGATTCGCCAGACCCCCGCCGCCCGCCAGACCAAGAGCAAGGCGCGTATCCGCAAGTTCGAGGAACTGCAGAACGCGCAGGACAACCGCCCGATCGGCAAGGCCCAGATCGTCATCCAGGTGCCCGAGCGCCTCGGCGGCAAGGTGATCGAGATCAAGAACATCTCGAAGGCCTATGGCGACAAGCTCTTGTTCGAGGACCTCTCGTTCATGCTTCCGCCCGGCGGCATCGTCGGCGTGATCGGGCCGAACGGCGCGGGCAAGTCCACCCTGTTCAAGATCCTCACCGGCAAGGAAACGCCCGACACCGGCAGCGTCGAGATCGGCTCGACCGTGCACCTGGGCTATGTCGACCAGAGCCGCGACGCCCTGAACCCGAAGAACAACGTCTGGGAGGAAATCTCCGACGGGCTCGACTACATGACCGTCAACAAGCAGGACATGTCGACCCGGGCCTATGTCGGCGCGTTCAACTTCAAGGGCGCGGACCAGCAGAAGAACGTCGGCAAGCTCTCGGGCGGTGAACGCAACCGCGTCCACATGGCCAAGATGCTCAAGGCCGGCGGCAACGTGCTGCTGCTCGACGAACCGACCAACGACCTCGACGTCGAAACGCTCTCCGCGCTGGAAGACGCCATCGAGAACTTCGCCGGCTGCGCTGTGGTGATCAGCCACGACCGCTTCTTCCTCGACCGTCTGGCGACGCACATCCTCGCCTTCGAGGGCAACAGCCATGTCGAATGGTTCGAAGGCAACTTCGCGGCCTATGAAGAAGACAAGCGCCGCCGCCTCGGCGATGCCGCGGATCGTCCGACCGCGCTGGCCTACAAGAAGCTGACGCGCTAACGCGCTTGGGCAAGAAGCTGACGCGCTGACGCGCTTGGGCAAGAAGCTGACCCGCTGATTTCCGGATGGGTCGGGCCTCCAATGAGGTCCGGCCCGTTCATTATCAGGCGGAGAAATATTAACAGAACCCTGCACGACTGGTTCAGGGTGCCGTCATCGCGCTAAGGGTATTCCGATTCCAACAGCGCCGGAGAATGCTCCGGATGCGAGAGGAATGGAGACCGGGGCTATGCGCCTGATATCTTTCAAGAAGTCGAGTGGCCTTGCGGCCCTCGCCGTGGGCCTTGCGGCCCTTACCCTCCCGTCGGTTGCCTCGGCGGCCCCGGGCGACCGTGGCGGCGAAGGCCGTGGCGGCAATTTCCGTGGCAGCGAAAACCGTGGCGGCGGCGACAATGATCGCGGCAACGGTGGCAATGGTGGCGGCGTCTGGAACCGGGGCGGCAATGCCGCGCCGCAGGTTCAGCAGCAGGCTCAGCCGCAGCGCCCGCAGCCGCAGGTTCAACCGCAGCAGCAGGCCCCGCAGGCCCGCAACTGGGGCGGCGACCGCAACGGGGCCGATGCCGGCCGCGGCTGGGGCTCGCAGCGTCCGGCCGAGGGCCAGCGCTATGGCCGCGATGCCAACTCCGGCGTCGTGAACCGTCCGGCACCGGCGTTCCGCAACAATGCGCCGGCCGCCCAGCCGCCGCAGCAGCGCTTCGATGGCCCGCGCCAGGTTCAGGTCCAGCCGAACCGCTCTTATGCCGACCAGGACCGCAATCGCAGCTACAACCGCGAAGCGCCGCGTCAGCAGCAGGGTTGGGACGGCCGCCAGTGGCAGGGCCAGAACTTCGACCGCAACCGCAACGTCCGCACCGCACCCCAGCAGCGCTGGGACAATGACCGCGACCGGGACCGCGGCGGAAACTGGAGCCGCAACTGGCGGCAGGACAACCGGTACAACTGGCAGTCCTTCCGCAGCAGCAACCGGCAGCTGTTCCGCATGCCGCGCTACTATGCGCCGTACAACAACTACAGCTACCGCCGCCTGTCGATCGGGTTCTATCTGGACACGCTGTTCTTCAGCCAGAACTACTGGATCGACGACCCGTACGAGTATCGCCTGCCGCCGGCCTACGGCCCCTATCGCTGGGTCCGGTACTATGACGATGCCCTGCTGGTCGACATCTACGATGGCGAAGTTGTCGATGTCATCTACGACTTCTTCTGGTAAGATGCTTCCTGTCGGCTGAGTGGACCGACAGACTGGCCCCCGACCTCACGGTCGGGGGCCTTCTTCTTTTCCCGGGGGCACGATGCTCTCGCCCCTTGCCCTCGCCGGGCGGCGCGCTACTCCTGACCGGCATGACCGCCCAGACCGCCAATCCCGACAAGCCCGCGCCCGTGGTCGACCAGGCGGCCCTCGCCCGCATTGGCGAGAAGGTCCGCGCGCGCCTCGCCGCCGATCCCGCCGCCTACAAGGTGCCGACCGAGCGGGCCGAAATCTACGCCTTTGGCAACTTCCTCAGCCCGGCGGAATGCGACCGGTTCATCGCCATGGTCGATGAAGTGGCCAAGCCTTCCTCGCTTTTCGAGACGACTTACGAGCAGGGCTTCCGCACCTCCTACTCGGGCGACGTCGACCGCGCCGATCCCTTCGTGCGGATGATCGAGCGGCGGATCGACGACCTGCTCGGAATGGAACCCGACCACGGCGAGACCGTGCAGGGCCAGCGCTACCTGCCCGGCCAGGAATTCCGCGCGCATTGCGACTGGTTCTGGACCAGGGCAAAGTACTGGCCGCAAGAGGCGAAGCGCGGCGGACAGCGCTCGTGGACGGCCATGGCCTATCTCAACGATGTCGAGGAAGGCGGCTCGACCGACTTCACCCGGCTCGGCATCGCGATCCAGCCGCAGCGCGGCGCCCTGCTGGTCTGGAACAACATGCTGCCCGACGGCGCCCCCAACTGGGACACGATGCACGCCGCCATTCCGGTGGCCAAGGGCGTCAAATACGTCATCACCAAGTGGTACCGGTCGCGCCGATGGGGCTGACCCTCGCGCGCAGGGCGGCGCCTTGCCTGCTGGCAGCCGCCCTGCTCTCCGCCGCGATCCAGGCGGCCCCGCCCCCCCGGCGCCCCGCCCAGCCGGCGGCGCTGCCCGTGCCGACCGGCATCAACGAGCGGCTGATGGCCCTGTTCGCCGACGATTCCCGGCGCGAGGACGGGCTCGACCCGCTCGGCCAACTTTCACGCGGGGAACGGGTCGAGCCGGCCGACATGGCGTTGCTCTTCACCGACACGCTCAGCCGCCGCCGCCTCGCCTCGGCCCGTCGCAGCCTCGACGGCCTCGCCGCGATCGACCGCGCCCTCCTCACGCCCGAGCGGCAGGTTTCCTACGACGCCTTCGCCTGGCAGAAGCGCGAGGAACTGTCGTGGCTCCAGCCCGACATGCGCGCCGTCGCCGAAGTCCTGCCGCTCAATCATTTCGACGGCCTGCACAGCGAACTGCCCGCCCTGCTCGCCCGCGGCGGCGCCGTGCCCTACGATTCGGTGGCCGACTATCGCAACGCCCTCGCCCTGCAGAAGGCGCTTGGCCAGGTTTTCGGCCAGGCCATCTTGCGGATGCGCGAAGGCATGGCGAGCGGCGTGGTCGCACCCAAGTTGACCGTGCGCAACATGATCGGCCAGATCGACGCCCTGCTGGCCCAGAAGGTCACCGATTCCCCGTTCTATTCGCCGGCCACCGACTTTCCCAAGGCCATGCCCGAGGCCACCCGCGCCGCGCTCCGGGCGGACTATGCCGCGACCATCCGGGGCGAGGTCTATCCCGCCTACCGCCGCCTGCGCACCTTCCTTGCCCGCGAATATCTCCCCGCCGCGCGTGACAGCGTAGGCCTTGCCCAGATGAAGGGCGGCGCCGCGCTTTACCGGCTGGAGGTCAGGGACAATACCACGCTCGCCATCGATCCGGCCGAGGTCCATCAGCTCGGCCTCGGCGAGGTCGCCCGCATTCAGCGCGAGATGGCCGAGGTCCAGCGTCAGCTCGGCTATGCCGGCCCCCTGCGCGCTTTCTTCGACACGATCCGCACCGATCCGCGCTTCCATCCGAAAACGCGCGAGGAACTGGCCGAAGGCTTCGCCCGGGTCTCGCTCGAGGTGGACCGGCTGGTCCCGCAATATTTCGCCCGCGTGCCCCGCACCAAGCTGCTGATCCAGCCCTACCCCGCCTACCGCGAGAAATACGAGGCCGGCGGTAGCTACAACCAGGGCAGCTCCGACGCCACGCGCCCCGGCATCTTCTTCTACAACACCTACGACCTGCCGAGCCGCTTCCTCTCCGGCATCACCACGCTTTACCTGCACGAGGCGATCCCGGGGCACCACTTCCAGGTCAGCCTCGCCCAGGAAGACACCTCGCTGCCCGATTTCCAGCGCTTCGGCGGCAACACCGCCTATGTCGAGGGCTGGGCGCTCTATGCCGAAACGCTGGGCTACGCGATGGGTCTTTACGCCGATCCGATGCAGCACTGGGGCACGCTGGATGACGAGATGCTGCGCGCCATGCGACTGGTGGTCGATACGGGCCTCCACACCATGGGCTGGAGCCGCGACCAGGCGATAGACTACATGCTGGCCAATTCGGGCATGGGCCGCACCGATGCCACGGCCGAGGTCGAACGCTACATCGCCATTCCGGGGCAGGCCCTGGCCTACAAGATCGGCGCGCTCACCATCCAGCGCCTGCGCGCGCGGGCGGAAAGCGAGCTTGGCTCCCGGTTCGACATTCGCGCCTTCCACCAGCAGGTGCTGGGCTCGGGCGCGCTGCCGCTGACCGTGCTAGAAGCCAAGATTGACCGCTGGATCGCCGCGCGCAAGGCGCAGGCGGCGCCTCCCGTCAGTCCTCCGGCGCCCCCCGGCGCCGCTGCATCAGCCCCGCAATCGCCAGCCTGATCCGCCCCAACAGGGCGCGGAGGCGATCGGAAAGGGAAACGGTCGCCACCGGCGGCTCGGCCACGAAGCGGCTGCGCAGGCTGTGCCCGGAGGGGTTGAGAACGCCCCCCACGCGGTCCGCATCGTCCGGCTTCGCATAGTCCCAGTTCCGGAAATCCGGCCGGCCGCTCACAGCTGGCTCAAAGCCGGCCTGCTCATCCTCGGCCCGTTCGTCACCGGCCTGCTCGTCTTCGGGCCGGAGGTCGAGCGGTGCATCGCCCAGTTCAGTCCCCGCGTACATGTCCTCGGCATAGCCGGCCAGCGTGAACAGCCCGCCTTCCGGCATGTCCTGCGGCGCGGCCCAGTCGCCCTCGCCGGCATCGTCCGCCAGCGGCTCGGGCAGGACCGGCGCGGCGGAGCCATGGCTGCGCAGGACCTCGCCTTCCGGCGCGCCGACATTGCCCCACTGGGCAGCGGCCATTTCGTTGAAACGCGCAGCCTCGGCCATGTCGGCCTCGCCCAGCACCATGACCGGGGCCTTGGTCCCCTTGCGCGAGATGATCCCGAGCAGGCTGCCCTCGCCCGAACCGGCCTCTTCGAGATCCTCATCGGCCGGGCGCGCGCCCTCAAGTTCGTTGGGCCAGACGTCTTCCGGGGCGGCCTCGACCGGCGGCGCGGCCTCGCATTCATCGCTGCCTGCCACGGGCGCGTCGAAGAAGGGATAGACCCCGTCGCAGGCCGCGAGCACGCAGAGCGGCCGGGGCAGCCCGTTGCGGCGGATCGTCTCGCGCAGCGCCTGGTGGATCAGCACGGCCAGGTAACAGGCCCCGATCGCTCCGGCGCGGACATAGTCCTCCGGCGGATTGGGGTGATCGAACAGGCGGTCCTCCAGCTCGACGATCGCGCCGTGGAGGTCGTCGATCCCCTTGATCGACAGGGTCGCGTCACTCGCCTGGTAATCGCTCTGCCAGCCGAATCCCTCGCGGGTATAACCGTCGAGCAGGTCGTCGCGGGTCGCGTCGGTGAAGGGATAGGCGTCGTCGCTGAAGTAGAAGGTCTTGATGAACGGTGCGAGCCGCCCGCTCGACGGCCCCGGCCCGCCCAGAACCCGCGCATCGGCAAGGGCAACGCCGATCGCCGAGATCGGGTGATTCGGACGGTCATAGCTGCCGAGTCGGCTCGCGAGTCGCTGCCAGCCGCCGAACTCCACGTCGTTGACGGAGATATCGAGGAAGCGAGCCGGCAGGATCCCGCCCAGCCCCGCATAGGGCTCCAGCAGGGCGCGCAGACGCGCTAGCGCGTCATCGACACGGTCCAGGCGCAGCATGTCCTCGATCTCGTACCGAAAGTCATGCTCGTCCATGCCGTCGATGGTGATGGTATCCATCAGAAGCCTTCCGACAGTCTTGGTCAACGCAGACTAGTCCGGAATGGTTGATCAGGAGTTACCCCGAGACCGGGTTTGATGAAGGTTTGATCGGGACATTGATCGGGGCAGCGCTCGCGAGCGTGGCCAAACCGTCCCGGGCGCTGCCGGACAGTTCATCCGGAACGGCTCCGTTGACCACTTCGCCGGTCTTTTCCGGCACTTCCTTGACCTCGCCCTGCAACTGCCCGAGCTTGTTGAACACCCCGTCGATCTTGCGGTGCAGGCGTAGGAGTTCGACCGTCGTGCGCAGGTTGACCTCGTAGTCGTGGCGGTTGGAAATGCGGTCCTTCTTGGCCTGCCGGTTCTGGCTCATCATGATGATCGGCGCCTGCAAGGCGGCGAGCGTGGAAAGCACGAGGTTGAGAAAGATGAAGGGATAGCCGTCCCAGACGACGCCCCAGCGCTTTGCCAGCGGCCCGTTGACCAGCATCCACGCCAGCAGGACCACGGCAAAGACGATTATGAAGCTCCACGATCCGCCAATCGCCGCCACCCGGTCAGCCAGCCGATCGCCGAAATTGCCCTTGGCCGCCTCCGTCTCGTCGGGATCAAGCTCGATCTTGCTCGACATGACCCGGCGCAGGATGTGCTGCTCCTCCTCGTCCAGCTCGTGATAAGGACGGCCGAGCAGTTCGACGGCGAGAGCTTCCGGGCTGGTATCGAGTTTCACCCGCCCCAAACGAGCGCCCGGCCCTTCGGGTTCCTTGGCACGATCAGGGCCGGCAGGCGCGCCCTTCGTACTGATAGCGGTTATGGACATAAGCCCGGCCGTTCCAGCGCAGGACCTGGAAACAGAACCCCGGCCCGCCGATCTCGATATCGGGCCATTTCGCCGCGCCCCGGGTGGGCAGGACTTGCACGATCCCCTGCCCCCGGCTCATCACTTTCCACGTCTGGTCCGGGCGCTGGCTCATCAGCCAGTAGCCCGTGCCCGCCGCGCCGAAGCAAAAGCCGCTGCCTTCGATGATAACCGCCTCGGGCAGGCCGTCGCCATTGAGGTCGCGCACGGCCTCGATCGTGCCGGGCATGTAGCTTTCCGTGCCCGGATCGCCGCAGGCCTGCCACTTGCCCCGCACCATCAGGAACCCGGCGCCGCGAAAGGCCGCCGCCTGCTCGACCGGAGAGAGCGCCGCGCCCGGCGCGGCTGCGCCCAGCGGCGCCACCAGCGCCTTTGGCAAGAAGGCCGGGGCCAACAGGAGCGCCGCCGCGAGGATCAGGCCCGTTCGCTTCATGCCGGGCAAGCTACCACGCCGGCGCCCGCCGGCCAATGGCGCTCAGGAAAGCGCTTCGGCGATCAGCTGGCGGGTATTGGTCACGCCGTAGAGCGCAATGAAGCTGCCCATGCGCGGCCCCTGGCTGGAACCCAGCAGGGTCTCGTAAAGCGCCTTGAACCAGTCGCGCAGCTGCTCGAAGCCGAAGTGCGGGTCCTTGCCGATCTCGTAGACGAGGTTCTGCAGTTCCTCGGCCGTGGCCGCCTCGTCCATCGCCGCCAGTTCCTCGTCCAGCGCGGCCAGCGCGGCGGCCTCGTTCGCTTCGGGCTTGCGGCGCTGGAGCGTGGGCGCGATGAAATCGCGGTTGTAGGCCAGAGCCTTGCCGACCAG
This sequence comes from Novosphingobium flavum, assembly GCF_014230315.1. Lineage (GTDB taxonomy): Bacteria > Pseudomonadota > Alphaproteobacteria > Sphingomonadales > Sphingomonadaceae > Novosphingobium > Novosphingobium flavum. The sequence goes on from NZ_JACLAW010000003.1 coordinate 293,535, forward strand.
CCCGTCCAGAGCCGGGTGGGCCGCCGGATCGGCATTCTCGACATAGTTGCCAAGGTAGGACCAGACCTGCTCGCGCGTCGCCTGGGCGCCGAGCACGCCGACGAGGTTGAGCAGCAGGCCATAGGTCACCGGCAGGCTCTCGCCCTCGCCCGCAGCCCCACCCTGATCTTGGCCATTGGTGCGCAGCAGGTGCCAGACCGGGTTGCCGAGCTGCTGCTCGACCGGCTGGCCCGGGATCTTCTCGCGGAACTGCCAGTATTCGTCGACCGCGCGGGGAATGATCCCCACATGCAGCTGCTTGGCGCTCTTGGGCTCGCGGAACAGGTAGAAGCCGAGGCTTTCCTCGCTGCCATAGGTCAGCCACTGCTCGATGGTCAGCCCGTTGCCCTTGGACTTGGAGATCTTCTCGCCCTTCTCGTCGAGGAAGAGTTCGTAGATCAGCCCTTCCGGCCGCTGCCCGCCCAGCACCCGCGCGATCCGGCCGGACTGCGTGACGCTGTCGGTCAGGTCCTTGCCGCACATCTCGTAGTCGACCCCGAGCGCGACCCAGCGCATCGCCCAGTCGACCTTCCACTGCAGCTTGGACTTGCCGCCAAGGATCGACTGCTCGACCATCTCGCCGCAGTCCTCGAAGCGCACGATCCCGGAGTCGGCATCGATCACCTCGATCGGCACCTGCAGGACCTGCCCGGTCTTGGCCGAAATCGGCAGGACCGGCGAATAGGTCTGCCGCCGCTCCTCGCGCAGGGTCGGCAGCATGATGTCCATGATCGCCTGATAGTTGACGAGGACGTTCTTCAGCGCATCATCGAACCCGCCCGCATTGTAGCGGTCCGAGGCGGCGACGAATTCATAATCGAACCCGAAGCGGTCGAGGAATTCGCGGAGCATCGCGTTGTTGTGATGGGCAAAGCTCTCGTAACGCTCGAACGGGTCGGGCACCCGGCTCAGCGGATGGCCGATGTGAGCGGCCAGCAGGCCCTGGTTCGGCACGTTGTCCGGTACCTTGCGCAGGCCGTCCATGTCGTCGGAAAAGGCCACGAGTCGGGTCGGCGCCCCGGTCAGCGCTTCATAGGCGCGGCGCACCAAGGTCGTACGCAGGACCTCCTGAAACGTCCCGATGTGAGGCAGGCCCGAGGGGCCGTAGCCGGTCTCGAACAGCACCGGGCCGTCTTTCCGGCCATCCGGGTAGCGCTTGAGGAGCTTGCGCGCCTCCTCGAAAGGCCATGCCTTTGAGACCTTTGCGGCGGCGAGCACGTCGGGGCGTTCGAGCGTATCAGTCATGCCCAGCCCTTCGCGCAAGGCGGGCCGTGGCGCAAGCCCTCGCTTCATCGCATTTTTGGGGAACCGGACCGAAAGTTAAGGCATTCTGTCGTGCATGAGGCTCGCCCCGTCCTCTCCACAGGGGCCCTCATGCGTTGGAGGAGTTGCACATGAGCCTATCCTCTCAGGGCCATTCCCGGCCCGATCGCTGGCTTGAACCGCGTCAGCCGCTCGATCCCGTCATGCGCCGCCTGACCTATGGCCGCATCCAGCCGATGGATGAAGTCCGCGGTCCATCGGTCTGGAGCCGCCTGTTCCACTGGGCATAAGTTAACGGCCCGGCCGCCCACGCGGCCGGGCCTTGTTTACTTTACGTTCCCCCCGCGCCATCTGGAGGCGATGGACGCGCTCACCCTCCCGGCCCTCCACGCCAGCCACGGCGGATCGTGGCTGCGCGAAGGCACGGCGACGCGCGCCGTGGGCAAGGGCGAGGCGATCACCGCCGCCGCCGATACCCCGCTGTTGCTGCTCAATGCCCCGCTCGTCGCCAGCCGCCTCGGCTATCCCGACCTCTCGGGCCTCGACCTGCTCGAACTCTTCGCCTTCGTCCACCCGGCCCGGTTCATGGTCCCCACGCCCAAGGGCCTGGCCCATGCGCTGGGGCTGGCCGAGCCGCAAGACGATGGCGCTGTACCTGCCCTGCTCCAGCAGGCCGCAGGCAGCTTGCTGGCCACTTGCAGCAGCGATGCATGGGCGGAGCGCGAGGGGGCATGGACCCAGCTGCAGACCCTCACCCGTCTGCGCTGGCCCTGGGCCACGCTGCTTTCCGGACAGCTACGGCGCCCGGAAACGGCCGAGCGCTGGCTGTTCGCGCGCCTGCCCGAATGGGACGAAACCGCCGAGCGTCCCCAGCCCGCACAGGTCGACCTGACAGACGCCGAAGTAACCGAGCGCCTCGCCGGGCTCACTGGAAACGAAGCGGAAAACCGCCCGACCCAGCGCGACTATGCCCGCGCCGCCGCCCGCATCTTCGCTCCCCGCCGGCGCGAAGGCACCCCGCACCTGCTGCTCTCGCAAGCCGGCACCGGCATCGGCAAGACCCTGGGCTATCTCGCCGGCGCCTCGCTCTGGGCTCAGAAAAGCGGCGGCACGGTCTGGGTCTCGACCTATACCAAGGCCCTCCAGCGCCAGCTCCGCCGCGAAAGCCGCCGCGCCTGGCCTCAGACCCGGCCCGATGGCAGCCAGCCGGTCGTGGTCCGCAAGGGCCGGGAAAACTACCTCTGCCTGCTCAACCTCGAGGATGCGCTGCAAGGCGGTTTCAACGGCCGCGCCGCGATCATGGCCCAGCTGGTCGCGCGCTGGGCAGGCTATTCGCAGGACGGCGACATGATCGGCGGCGACCTGCCCGGCTGGCTCGGCACCCTGTTCCGCCAGCGCGGCATAGCGGCCCTGACCGACCGGCGCGGCGAATGCGTCTATGCCGGCTGCCCGCATTATCGGAAGTGCTTCATCGAGCGCGCCGCCCGGGCCAGCGCCGACGCCGACCTCGTGATCGCCAATCACGCGCTCGTCATGGTCAATGCTGCGCGGGGGCGCGACCATGCCCTGCGCCCGACCCGGATCGTCTTCGACGAAGGCCACCACGTGTTCGAGGCGGCCGATTCCACCTTCGCCGCCGAACTGACCGGGAGCGAAGCGATCGAGCTGCGCCGCTGGGTGATAGGCCCGGAACGTGGCTCCAAGGGCCGGCGCCGCGGCCTCTCCGCGCGGCTTGCCGATGTTGCCAGCTACGACGAGGCCGGCGGCAAGGCGATCGCAGCCGCGCGCGAAGCGGCCGAGGCCCTGCCCTCCGACGGTTGGCTTCAGCGCTTGGCCGAAGGCGCGCCCTCCGGCCCGATCGAAGACCTCCTCGCGGGCGTGCGCAGCCTCGTCTACGCCCGCGACGAGAGCGGGGGGCAGGAAGCGGGCTATGGGCTGGAAACGGAAGCAGCCCAGCTGCCCGGCGAATTCGTCGAACTGGCCGCGCAGGCCCAGGCCGCACTCGCCGCGCTACGCCAGCCGCTCCACCGCCTCAGCGCCCGGCTCGAAGCGATCCTCGCCGACCCGCCCGACTGGCTCGACCCGCAAGGCCGCGCCCGGATCGAGGGCGCGCGTCATTCGCTCGGCTGGCGGATTGACCTGATCTCGGCATGGGAAGCCCTGCTCCAACGGCTTGGCGGCCCAGCCGACCCTGAATTCGTCGACTGGCTGGCGCTCGACCGCTCCGACGCGCGCGAATTCGACGTCGGCCTGCATCGCCATTACCTTGACCCGATGAAGCCCTTCGCCGCCACCGTGCTCGAACCGGCGCACGGGGTGATGCTGACAAGCGCCACGCTGAAAGACCGCACCGGAGCGGACGGGGACGACTGGGACTCCGCGATCGCCCGATCGGGCGCGGCCCACGTCGCTGTCTCACCCGAACTCGCCAGTGCGGACAGCCCGTTCGACTATGCCGCACAGGCGGAAGTGCTGATCGTAACCGACGTGCCCAAGGGCGATCTGCCCGCGCTGGCCGCCGCTTATGGCCGGTTGATTGAGGCGGCGGGCGGCGGCGCGCTCGGCCTGTTCACCGCGATCCGGCGGCTGCGCGCAGTTTACGGCCGGATCGCGGACCGGCTCGCGCGCGGCGGCCTGCCGCTCTATGCCCAGCACGTCGACCCGATCGACACCGGCACCCTGGTCGACATATTCCGCGACGATCACCGCTCGAGCCTGCTCGGCACCGATGCCCTGCGCGACGGGGTCGACGTGCCCGGCCATTCTCTGCGGCTGGTGGTGATGGAGCAGGTGCCCTGGCCCAAGCCCTCGATCCTCCACCGCGCCCGGCGCGCCGCCGGCGGCGGGACCGCGCATGACAACCGGATCATCCGCGCAAGGCTTGCCCAGGCTTTCGGCCGCCTGATCCGCAGCAAGGACGACCACGGGCATTTCGTCGTTCTCTCACCCGCATTTCCCAGCCGCCTGCTCAGCGCGTTCCCGCCCGGGACGCCGATCCACCGCCTGACGCTGGATGAGGCTTTACAACGCATCGCCGGAAGTGTTCCTGCGGAGCGAACCGAATCCCTGCCACACGACCGAGCCGAATGAAGCTTCTGGGCCTTTTCCGCCACGCCAAGTCCGACTGGCACGATGCCCGTGCACGCGACTTCGATCGTCCGCTCAACGAACGCGGCACCAAGGGGGCTGCCGTAATGGGCCGCCACATCCTGGAGCATGGCGTACCGTGGCAGCGCGCGCTCGCCTCTCCGGCAGTGCGTTCGGCGCAGACGATCGAACTGGCCGAGGCCGCGACCGGCATGACCATGCCGATCGAATGGGACCGGCGGATCTACCTCGCCAGCTCGGCCACCCTCGCCGATGTCCTGCGCGACCAGCCGGACCGGTACGACAGGCTGATCATGGTCGGCCACAATCCCGGGCTGGAAGACCTGATCTTCGACCTCGTGCCCGAGGACGGCTCAAGCCCGCTGCGCGAGATGGTCGAGGTAAAGTTCCCCACGGCGACCTTCGCCGTGCTGGAGCTGGATATCGATAGCTGGGCCGACCTGCATGACGGCTGCGCGCGGCTGGTTCACCTGATGCGCCCGCGGGATCTCGACCCCGATCTCGGACCGCAACTGATCGAGGATTGATCCGCTCAGCCGAGCGCCGCGCCGAGCCGATTGCGCAAGGCGCGCAGGCGGTCCACCAGTTCGGATGAAGCCGGACCGGTAGAAGGAATAGGCGGCGTGGCTGCTTCCGCGCCGACAGGCGCCTTTTCGCCACCCTTGCCCTGCAACGCCAGCCGTGCGCCGCGCAGGGTATAGCCCTCACGGTGCACCAGCCGATCGATCCGCTCGACCAGCGCGATGTCGTCCGGACGGTAATAGCGCCGCCCGCCGCTGCGCTTGAGCGGGCGGAGCATCGGGAACTGCTCTTCCCAATAGCGCAGGACGTGCTGGCGAATGCCGAGGGCGGCCGCCACTTCGCCGATCGTCCGCAGGGCGTCAGGCGCCTTCCCGTCGGCGAACACCGGCCGTTCGATATGATCCGGACCGTCGGAAAAGAGCGTCGGATTGTCCGGCCCGGTCAAGCGCAGCGCCCCATCATGCCCCGGCGATGTGGTCCTTGAGCATCTGGCTGGCGCGGAAGGTCAGCACGCGGCGCGGCGTGATCGGCACTTCCACCCCGGTCTTCGGATTGCGCCCGACCCGCTCGGTCTTGTCGCGCAGCAGAAAGGTTCCGAATCCGGAAATCTTCACATTCTCACCATCGGCAAGCGCTTCGCACATGCGGGCCAGAATGGATTCCACCAGTGTGAGTGAATCGGCTCGTGAAAAGCCCAGCTTGCGATTGATCGCATCGGCCAGATCGGCGCGCGTAAGCGTAGACATGGAGCGCATCAAAGCCCCTTTCCCCCCAAGAAACAAGTTAGACCCGAATCCCGGTAACCAAATTAGCCGCGTCTAATCAAAACGCAACTAATTGCTTGCGGACAAACGACAAAGGCCAGCGCCCCAAAAAAACACAACCCTGGATGGGCCCGGTCAGATCCGCAGCAGGCTCGCGCCCCAGGTGAAGCCGCCGCCCATGGCCTCGAGCATGACTAGGTCGCCCGGCTTGATCCGCCCGTCGCGCATGGCGACGTCGAGCGCGAGCGGGACGGAGGCGGCCGAGGTGTTGGCATGGCGATCGACGGTGATGATCACCTTTTCGATCGGCAGGCCGAGCTTTTTCGCCGTGCCGTCGAGGATGCGCTTGTTGGCCTGGTGCGGGACCACCCAGTCAAGCTCGGCAGCGGGAATTTCCGCGACTTCGAGCACTTCGCGCAGCACGTCGGCCAGGTTGGTGACCGCGTGCTTGAAGACTTCCTTGCCCTTCATGCGCAGCTTGCCGACCGTTCCGGTCGACGAGGCGCCGCCATCGGTGTGCAGCAAGCCGTTATGCGCGCCGTCGGCATGTAGGCGGGTTGCCAGAACGCCGGGGGCGGCCGGGTCGTCGCTCTCGCGCGCCTCGAGCACCACGGCACCGGCACCGTCGCCGAACAGAACGCAGGTCGTGCGATCGTCCCAGTCGAGCAGGCGGCTCATGGTTTCGGCACCGATCACCAGCGCGCGCCGCGCCATGCCCGAGCGCAACATCGAGTCCGCGACGCCCAGCCCGTAAAGGAAACCGGAGCAGACCGCGCCGACATCGAAGGCAATCCCGCCATTGCAGCCCAGCGCCGTCTGGACGAGCGTGGCCGTGGCCGGAAAAGTCTGGTCGGGCGTGCAGGTGGCCAGCACGATCAGGTCGATCGAGGCCGGCTCGATCCCTGCGGATTCGATCGCCGCGCGCGCCGCGGCGATCGCGAGAGTCGAGGTGGTTTCGCCCTCACCCGCGATGTGGCGCTGGGTGATGCCGGTGCGCTCGACGATCCACTCGTTGCTCGTGTCGACCATCCGCGCCATCTCGTCGTTCGTGACGATGCGGGCGGGCAGTGCGGAGCCGGTGCCGATCAGCACCGAACGGCGGGTCATCAGGCGGCTCCTTCGCCCTTGGCGCGGGCGCTGCGGTTGGTCTGGCGCAGGCTGTCGGCCCCGACGCGGGCAAGGTCGGCGGCGATGCGGGTGGTCAGGTCATCCTCGAGCAGGCGGGCCGCCACCGCGACGGCATTGGCCACGCCGAGCGCATTGGCGCTGCCATGGCTCTTCACCACCACGCCGTTGAGGCCGAGGAAGACCGCGCCGTTGTGATTGTTGGGATCGAGGTGATGCTTGAGCAGCTCGGTCGCGGGGCGCGAGATCAGGAAGCCGATCTTTGAACGCAGCGACGAGGCGAACGAGCGGCGCAGCAGGTCGGCGACGAAACGGGCCGTGCCTTCGACCGCCTTGAGCGCGATGTTGCCGGAAAAACCGTCCGTCACCACGACATCGACATTGCCGCGATTGATCTTGTCGGCCTCGGTGAAGCCCTCGAAACTCATCGCCAGTTCGTCGGCGGCGTGCTTGAGGTCATTGGCCGCGACGCGCAAGACATCGGTGCCCTTGATCTCTTCGGTACCGATGTTGAGCAAGCGGACGCGCGGGCTTTCGAGCCCGGTGACGATCCGCGAATAGGCCGCGCCCATGATCGCGAATTGCACGAGGTTGCGGGCGTCGCACTCGGTATTGGCGCCGAGATCGAGCATGACGAGATCGTTTTCGCCCAGCGTTGGCAGCAGGGCGGCCAACGCGGGACGATCAATTCCCGGCAGGGTGCGCAGGGCGAGCTTGCTGATCGCCATCAGGGCGCCGGTATTGCCGGCGCTGACCGCGGCACCGGCATGGCCGGCCTTCACCGCGTTCACCGCCATGCCCATGGAAGTGGACTTGGCGCGGCGCAGGGCCTGGCTCGGCTTGTCCTCGCCGCTGATCGTATCAGGGGCGTGGAGAATTTCCGAAGCGGCGCGCAGGTTGGGATGATTCTCGAGCGCGGCCTTGATCTGCTCCTCGTCCCCGACAAGCAGGAACTTGAAGCGATCGTGGCGACGGCGCGCGAGCGCGGCCCCTTCGACCATCACGCGCACGCCCACGTCACCGCCCATCGCATCGACGGCGATACGCGGCAGGCTCATCCCCTCAACCCCGCTTCAAATCGGCTCAGAGGCCGACAGCGATGATCTCGCGCCCGTTATAGTGGCCGCAGCTGGGGCACAGGTTGTGCGGGCGCTTCAGTTCGCCGCAGTTCGAGCACTCATGAAACGCCTCGGCCTGCAGAGCGTCATGGCTGCGGCGCATACCCCGGCGGGACGGGGAAGTTTTTCTCTTGGGGACAGCCATTTCGGCACCTGTTCCTGCAAATGAAATGTAAGGTCTATGACCCGACCCGAACTGTTTGGCCCGGGGAGAGCGAAGGCGCGCCTATAGCGATTTTATCGTGCGTTGCAAGCATCGGGAGGCTAGCAATCGCAGCGAAATCACCGAGGGGGAAATTCCATGCTGCTTCAGACCACCCTGTGCCTTGCCGCTGCCGCCGCCATCATCAATTTCTGGCTGGGTCAGCGCGTGGGCCAGTTGCGCCATCGGCACAAGGTTTCGATCGGCACGGGCGGCAACGACATGATCGAACGGCGGATGCGCGCCCAGCTCAACTTCGCCGAGAACGTGCCGCTGGTACTGATCCTGATCGGCCTGATCGAGATGACCGGCAAGGGCGGCGCCTGGCTGGCGCCGATCGGCGCGATCTTCATGTTCGGCCGGGTGCTGCACGGGCTCGGCATGGACGGCGGATCGCTCGAGAAAGGCCGGATGATCGGGACCATGACCACCTTCCTGATCGCGATCGGACTGGCCGTGGTGGCCGTGCTGATCGCCGTGGGCCTGATGTAAGGTGCGATCCTGGGCGCAGGGTGACACGACTGTCACCCTGATTGCGCCGCTTTCGCCAAATTTGTTCTTTGTTTTCAATAATCCGACGACAAGGTGGAAGGGTGACACTTGTCCGACCCGATTGGCGTGACCGACGGTTCAAATAACCGGTCCGAACGGCCCGCGGGACAAGGCTGACAGGCTGCGCGGATGTAGGACAGCGATTTCCTCGCCCGTCAGGCGAAGCGCTTGTCCGCGACGAAGGGATTGGTCTCGCGCTCGCGCCCGAAGGTGCTGGTCGGGCCATGACCGGGAATGAACGTGATGTCGTCGCCCAGCGGCCAGAGGCGCTGGGTGATCGAATCGATCAGGTCCTGATGGTTGCCGCGCGGAAAATCCGTCCGCCCGATCGAACCGGCGAAGAGAACGTCGCCGACCACGGCGAAACGTGACGGCGCGTGGACGAAGACCACGTGCCCCGGGGTGTGGCCGGGGCAATGGACCACGTCGAGAGTGATTTCCCCGAAAGTGACCGTGTCGCCATGCTCGAGCCAGCGGTCGGGCACGAAGGGGTGCCCCTCGATCCCGTAGCGCGCGCCGGATTCGGCCAGGCTGTCGAGCCAGAAGCGGTCATCCTCGTGCGGGCCCTCGATCGGCACGCCGAGTTCCTTGGCGAAGACCCCGGCCATGCCGCAGTGATCCATGTGGCCGTGGGTGACGAGCAGCTTTTCCACAGTGATCCCCGCCTTCTCGATCGCCTGACGGAGGCGCGGCAGATCGCCGCCGGGATCGACCAGCACCCCGCGCATGGTCTTCGTGCACCACAGCAGCGAGCAGTTCTGCTCGAACAGGGTGACGGGAACGATGGCGGCGCGCAGCGGCAGGGCGTCAGGTGCGGAAGTGGACATGCCGTGGGGAATGGGGTCTGCGCTCCCGCGAATCAAGACGCAGTTGCGCCCCGAGCGGTCAAAGCCGGCCGCTTTTCCAGACGACGCGGCCGATCACCTCGGCCTCGGCCGGGTCGACCTCGATCGCGCGGTAAGCCGGGTTTTCGCTCTTCAGTTCCAGCTTGCCGGGCACGCCGGCCTGCACGCGCTTGACCAGCAGGGCCTCCCCCACCCGCACGACATGGATGCCATCGCGCAAGGGGCGCGGCGTGCGGTCGACCAGGATCTCGTCCCCGTCGCGCAGCAGCGGCTCCATCGAATCGCCCGTCACGAGAATCGCGCTGAGCATCGCCGGATCGAAGCCCTGCGCGCGCAGCCAACGGGCCGAAAAGCGCAGGGCGCCGATCGCGGCGCCGTCTTCTCCCAGCGCGCCGGGCCCGGCCGAGGCCTCCACCGCGAGGCGCGGAATATCGAGCCAGTCGAGGTTGCGGCCACGTTTACCAAGGATAGGTGCGGAATCGCGGGAAATATACTCCGGCGCGCCCAGCTCCGCCTCCCCCACGCCGAGGAAATCGGCCAGCCTGCGCCGATCACTTTCCTCCAGCTTGCGCGGGCTGCCCTTGCGCACGAATTGCTGCAAATACGTGGAGTTTCTGCCAATCAACGCCGAGAGCGAAGACAGGCTGATCCCCTTTTCTTCGGACAGCGAGAGCAGGCGGGCGCGAGGATCATTCGTAACCATGAATCCAACTTAGGCGATGTATTTTTCCTAGACAAGTAGGATTTGAACGAGAATGAATAGGGAACAAACACACCGATTCGTTGCCAACCGAGGAGCCCCATGCTGCTTTTCAGGATCGAGAAATTCCTGCGTGAAACCGGGATGCCGTGGACCAAGTTTGGGCGCCTCGCGACCCACGATCCGCGCTTCGTCCAGGACCTGCGCAATGGCCGAATGCCCCGCACCACCACGGCGAAACGGGTGGAACATTTCATGAACTCTTACCGGGAGACGCCCCGTGCAGTATGAAACCAAGAGCGCCCTGCAGCATATCGCCACAATCCACCGCGACCCCAGCCGCAATTCCTGGGGCCGCGGCACCTGGGCCCGCCTGCTCGGTCAGATCCTCGCCCTTGCCGACAATCGCGGCGAGCTTCTGCGCCATGCCGAACGCGCCTGGGCCAGCGCAACTTTCGCCGGAACGCGCCACACCATCGCCCTCACCTTCACCGGGGACGAGGCGCTGGCCGCCGGCGAACGCCTGATCGACGCCCTGCCCGAGCACGAGTTCGACATCTCTGGGCATCTCGTCGCCGACGCCATGGTCTGCGCGGTCGAGCACAGCCTCCTGCCGGAACCGGTGCTGACCGTGGAACTGGAGGTATTGTTACTGGAGGACCTGTGAGGGACCGAGAAAATCGTGCTGCAATTCAGGGGCGGGCTCAGTATTGATGCCGGCATGTCCCGAATGCCTCGCCATGCCTTGATCGACGATTTCCTGCCCGGCGACCTGCACGGTGCGCTGCTCGCCTATGCCCTGGCGGGTGAGGAGCGGTTCGTGCCTTCGCTGATCGCGGGGGAAAACCAGGGCGGCTATGCGTCGGACCGGCGGGTGGCCTGGTATCACGAGGATCACCTCGGGCCGCTGAGCGAACCATTTCGCGCGGCGATCACGGAGCGGCTGGACGAACTGTTTCCGCTGGTGGGGATGCAGCCCTTTCCGGTGGCACGGTATGAGCTGGAAATGGCGGCGCACCGCGATGGGTCCTACTTCAAGCCGCACATCGATACGCTGACGCAGGATCGGCGGAAAAGTTCGGCAACCGACCGGGTCGTCTCGATCGTCTATTACCTCCATGGCCGGCCACGCCGGTTCAGCGGGGGCAATCTGGCGCTCTATCCGTTCAGCCGCGAAGCGCCCGTGGAAATCGAGCCGCACGACAACCGGCTGATCGCCTTTCCAGCGATCAGCCTGCACGAGGTGCGTCCCGTCAGCGCGCCGGAGGATTTTGCCGGCGCGCGCTTTGCAGTGAACTGCTGGCTGCACCGCGCCCGGGACTGAGCCGGGCGTTCAGCCGAGCTTCCATTCCCAGCCGAGCGGATCGCCGTCCATGGCTTCGACACCTTGTGCGGCCAGTTCGTCGCGCAGGGCATCGGAGCGGGCGAAGTCCTTTTCGGCGCGGGCGGCCTTGCGCTCGGCCAAGGTCTGCTCGATCGCACTTTCGTCGATCGTGGCTGCCCTGGGCCGGATGCGCAGGTCTGCGCGGGCGAGCGCCATCAGGTCGAGGCCGAGAACAGTGTCCATCGCGGCGAGCGCGGCGAGCTTTTCGCCGGCATCGACCTTCTTGAGCCCGGCGACTTCCTCGAGCACGGTAAGCGCGACCGGGGTGTTGAGATCGTCCGACACGGCGGCATCGAAACGGTCAAGATAGGGGGCGAACTTCGGCCCGAAAGTCTCGGCCGGGGCAGCCTGCGCCTTGAGGTTGCCCACCGCCATCACCAGCCGCTTGAGCCGGGTCAGCGCGGCGCCGAGCCCTTCCCAGGAGAACTCAAGCTCGCTGCGGTAATGGGCCTGAAGGCACATCAGGCGGTAGGCGAGCGGATGATAGCCCTTGTCGATCAGCAGTTGCAGGCGGAGGAATTCGCCCGACGACTTGCTCATCTTGCCCGAGCGTTCGACCAGGAAATTGTTGTGCATCCACACGCGGGCGCCGCTGTTGGCGGGAACGTCGAGCCCGTTCGTGCAGCAGAACGCCTGGTTCTGGGCGATCTCATTGGGGTGGTGAATCTCGCGGTGGTCGATCCCGCCGGTGTGGATGTCGAACGGGAAGCCGAGGACCTGACCGCTCATCACCGAGCATTCGAGGTGCCAGCCGGGGGCGCCCCTGCCCCACGGCGAATCCCATTCCATCTGGCGCTTCTCGCCCTCGGGTGTCTTGCGCCAGATCGCGAAGTCCGCGCCGTTGCGCTTGCCTTCGACGGCCTCGATCCGGCCCTCGCCCTCGTCGGTCTGGGCGCGGGCGAGGCGGCCGTAGTCGGAAACGGTGGAGACATCGAAATAGAGGCCGGAGGGCAGCTCGTAGCAGTGCTTTTCCGCGATCGATTTAGCAAAGTCGATCATTTGCGGGATGAAATCGGTGGCGATGGTCCACTGCGCCGGCTGGCGCACGTTGAGGGCGCGGATGTCGGCCCAGTAGGCCTCGGTATAGTGCTTGGCGATGTCCCAGATGGACTGCGCATTCTGGCGCGCCATCTTCTCCATCTTGTCCTCGCCCGCGTCGGCATCATCGGTCAGGTGGCCGACATCGGTGATGTTGATGACGTGAGTGAGCCGGTAGCCCTTGAAGCTCAGCGTGCGGCCGAGAATGTCGGCGAAGACGTAAGCGCGCATGTTGCCGATGTGGGGGTAGTTGTAGACCGTGGGGCCGCAGGAATAGACCCGCGCCTCGCCCTCGTGGACGGGCTCGAACGGCTCGGGCTGGCGGGTCAGGCTGTTGAACAGCGTGAGCGGGTGCGCGGCTTGGATCATGGCGCGGGGGCTTACGCGCGCGGGGCCAAAGGTCAAGCAGGCGCGCGAGGTGCCGCGCGCCTGCCTGCACGGTTTACTGGGCGGTAGCAGGCGCCGGGGCGGCAGGCTCGGCGGCGGCCGGCACGACTGCGGCCGGGGCGGCGGGTTGCGCGGCAAGGGCAGCCTTCACCTCATCCGGACGAAGGGCGCCGGGCCCGGGGCCCATGTCGTCGGCATCGACCAGCCGGTCCGTGTGCGAGGCCTTGAAGGCCTCCTCGGTCGACGGGGCGAGATCGGGCCGGCCGGCCATGATGCCCATCTTGATCTTGCACAGGGCATACTGGGTTTCATCGGGCTCGACCTCGAGCGCGAGGAAATCCTTCGCCTCGCTCTTGACCATGTATTCGTGGCGGCCCGGTTCGGTGACCAGGATGAAGTAGCGGCCCGAACCCAGCGAACTGATCTTCTGGCCCTTTTCGTTGACCGCACAGCCCATCGCCGCGCCCATGATCGTGCCGGTGCGATAGAACACGATCTGGCCCTTGCCCGCCGGCGGCGGCGGGATCACGACCGGCGCCTTGTCGGCCGCAAAGGCGGGCGCAGCGGCGCCAAGCGCCAGCGAGGCGGCAAGCACGGCGCGAGCCAGCCTGTTCCGGTTAGTTGCCATCAGTCATTTCCCCTCTGTTTTCTGGCGCGGCGACCATCGGCGCGCCGTCTGAAATTGTGGTTGGTTCGATTGCGAAGGCTTCGGCCGTCTTGGCCGTGGCCAGCGAACCCTTGGCATAGACCGCCTTGGCGCCGCTGATCGCAAAGCCGAGCAGGCCGATCGGCAAGGGCGCCATGACGCTCGCCGCGTTGAGGGCATCGACCTGGTGGATCGCGTCCTTCCCGGCCACGGCCGCCTTGAGCGAGCGCAGGCGCAGGTGGCGTCCGTTCACGTCGAGCCAGCGCGCGGCCAGGACCAGTTCGCCCGCCGCGCCGCTGCCGCCGCTCTTCTTGGCATGGATCACTTCGCCTTCGCCGAGCGCCCCGGCAGGGACGACGACCTTGCCGTCGAGCAGGACCGGTTCGGCGAGCGAGATCGGGAAATGCTCGCCCGTCTTGCTGGTCTGGCTGCTCATCTCCGCCTCGAAACGGAGGACCAGCGGCGTCAATGCCGGGATGGCGGGGCCTGACGGCACCGGGGTCGGCGCGGGCACGGGCGCGGCGCTCTCCGCCAATGCTGCGGGGGAAATCGGCTGGGCAGTGACGCAAGCCCCGTGAACCGCAGCCATGAGCAGCGGCAGTCCGAATATCTTCGACCGCATCCTTGTCCCCCTGCCGCGTATTTGGCGCAGCTCAGGGGAAATGCGCAAGTGGAATTACTCTTCCTCGAAGAGGTCCGCGAGCTGTTCGATGATCGTGCCGCCGAGCTGTTCGGCGTCCATGATGGTCACGGCGCGGCGGTAGTAGCGGGTGACGTCGTGGCCTATGCCGATGGCCACGAGCTGGACCGGGCTCTGCTTTTCGATCCACTCGATCACCTTGCGCAGGTGCTGTTCGAGGTAGCCCGCAGAGTTCACGCTGAGGGTCGAATCGTCGACCGGGGCGCCGTCGGAGATGACCATCAGGATGCGGCGGTCTTCCTGCCGCGCCAGCAGGCGGGAATGGGCCCAGAGCAGGGCCTCGCCGTCGATGTTTTCCTTGAGCACGCCCTCGCGCATCATCAGGCCGAGGTTCTTGCGCGCGCGGCGCCAGGGCTCGTCGGCCTTCTTGTAGACGATATGGCGCAGGTCGTTGAGGCGGCCGGGGTGCGCGGGCTTGCCTGATTGCAGCCATTGCTCGCGGCTCTGCCCGCCCTTCCACGCGCGGGTGGTGAAGCCGAGGATCTCGGTCTTGACCCCGCAGCGTTCAAGCGTGCGGGCGAGGACGTCGGCGCTGATCGCCGCGATCGAGATCGGGCGCCCGCGCATCGAGCCGGAATTGTCGAGCAGGAGGGTGACGACCGTGTCCTTGAACTCGGTATCGCGCTCGCGCTTGTAGGACAGCGAATGGCCGGGCGAGACGACGATCCGCGCAAGGCGGGCGGCATCGAGCAGGCCTTCTTCCTGATCGAAGTCCCATGAGCGGCTCTGCTGCGCCATCAGGCGGCGCTGGAGGCGGTTGGCGAGGCGGGTGACCACGCCCTGCAGACCCTTGAGCTGCGCATCGAGATAGGAGCGCAGGCGGGTCAGCTCCTCCTCGTCGCACAGTTCGGTTGCGCTCACGATCTCGTCGAACTTGTCGGTATAGACCTTGTAGTCGAAATCGGCGGGAAAGTCGGTCCACGGCCGGTTCGGGCGGGTCGGCAACATGCCTTCCTCGCCGTCCTCGGCCATTTCGCCGTCGTCGATCTCCTCGTCGAGCTCGCCCTCGCCGCTTTCGCCGCCCTGATCGTCGCCGGGAGTCGGCTGGGCGGCCATTTCGGCGGGGGACTGATCCTCGCCGGCCTCGCCGCCGTCCTCGTCGTCCTCGGTCTCTTCCTCGCCGTCCTGATCGGTCGTGTCGGTCTGCTCGGGCTCGATCTCCTCGGTCCGGGTCAGTTCGAGGTGCTGGAGCATGCCGAGGGCAAGGGTCTGGAAGGCGCGCTGGTCTTCGAGGGCGCCGGCCAGCGCGTCGAAGTCCTTGCCCGCCTTGGCCTCAATCCAACGGCGGACCAGTTCGACCCCGCCGCGCGCCGCCTCGGGCACGTCCTGCCCGGTCAGCCGCTCGCGCAGCAGGAGCGAAAGCGCGGCCTGCACCGGAACCTCGTCGGCGCGGGAGGCGCGGGTGATCGGGTCGGTGCCGATCCGCTGGGTCAGCGCGGCATCGAGATTGCCGCGCATGCCGAAGAAATCGCGCGCGCCGAGCGCTTCGTAGCGGACCTGTTCGACCGCGTCGTAACAGGCGCGTGCCGAGCTTTCGGTCGGCGCATTTCGGGCGTGGAGTTTTTCGTCGTGATGGCGCAGGCGCAGGGCGAAACTGTCCGCCACCCCGCGCGCTTGCGCCGCCGCGCCGCGCGGCAGGCCGCGCCCCGGCATCGGGACGCGCAGGGTATGGCCGGTCAGCGCCGGGCCGTCACCGGTCCAGACCAGATCAAGCTCGGCATCGCCCGAAATCGCGCGGCTGGCGCCGGTGAGCGCGGACTTGAACCTGTCGAGGGGGGATTCTTCGGCCATTGTTCCGTGAGGCTAGCGTCAGTGCGCGGCCTTCGACAAGCTCAGGCCGAGCGGGGATAGAGATATTTACGCATACCCGCCCGGACCAAGCCTGACTGCGGCCTTACAGGCTCTGGCCTTAGAGGCTCTGGCCGGTCTTCGCCCAGTCGGCGAGGAAGCCCTCGATGCCCTTGTCGGTCAGGACGTGCTTGAACAGGCCCTTGATGACGGCGGGCGGCGCGGTCATCACGTCGGCGCCGATCTTGGCGCTTTCCAGCACGTGGACGCCGTGGCGGACCGAGGCGACGAGGATCTCGGTCGAGAAGGCGTAGTTGTCGTAGATCAGGCGGATGTCGCGGATCAGCTCCATCCCGTCGAAGCCGTTGTCGTCATGACGGCCGACGAAGGGCGAGATGAAGCTGGCGCCGGCCTTGGCCGCGAGCAGGGCCTGGTTGGCCGAGAAGCAGAGGGTGACATTGACCATCGAACCATCGCCGGTCAGCGCCTTGCAGGTCTTCAGGCCGTCGATGGTGAGCGGCACCTTGATGCAGACATTGTCGGCGATCTTGCGGAGGATTTCCGCCTCGCGCATCATCCCGGCATGGTCGAGCGCGACCACTTCGGCGCTGACGGGGCCATCGACCAGCCCGCAGATTTCCTTGGTCACTTCCAGGAAATCGCGGCCAGACTTGGCGATCAGCGAGGGGTTGGTGGTCACGCCATCGAGCAGGCCGGTGGCGGCCAGGTCTGCGATTTCGGCGGTGTCGGCGGTGTCGACGAAGAACTTCACGGGACGGCTCCCAGCAGCGAGGGGTGATTCCTTTCACGGCCTATAGGCGCGTCCGGGGATAAAACCCAAGCCCTCCCCTGTCGCGTCGCGGCCACTCACTCCATATAGGCGCTTCCCATGCGCCGCGCCCGCCTTCTTGTCTTCAACGCCGCCCTCGGCCCGCTCGATTACCGGGTGCCCGAACACATGGCGGTGGAGCCCGGCTCGATCGTGATCGCGCCGCTCGGCCCCCGGCAGGTGCTGGGCATCGTATGGGAGCCCGATCGGCTGGAGGCGGGCGACGTGCCGGAGCACAAGCTGCGCCCGCTGCTGGAAGTGCTGCCGGTGCCCCCACTCTCCGCGCCGCTGCGCCGCCTGATCGAATGGACGGCGGACTATTACTGCGCCTCTCCGGCGGCGGTCGCGCGGATGGCGCTGGGCTCGACCGCGGCGCTGAGGGGCGGCGGCACGACCACGGAATACCGCCTGACCGGCGAGGAACCGGCCCGCCTTACCCCGCAGCGCGCCGCGGCGATGGACGCGCTGCACGGTGAGCAGGCAACGATACGCGAACTGGCGGAAAAGGCCGGGGTTTCCGAAGGTGTGCTGCGCGGGATGGTCGGCGCCGGCCTGCTGGAGCCGGTGACGGTCGACCTTGACCGGCCCTATCCCAAGGCCAACCCGAGCCATGCCGCGCCCGACCTTTCAGCCGACCAGCAGGCGGCAGCCGATGCCTTTGTTGCCGCCGTGCGCGAAGGGGGCTTCCAGCCGTTCCTGCTCGACGGAGTGACCGGCTCGGGCAAGACCGAGTGCTATTTCGAGGCGATGGCCGAGGCCTTGGCGCAGCGGCGGCAAGTGCTGATCCTGCTGCCCGAGATCGCGCTGACCGAGAATTTCCTGCGCCGCTTCGAGGCACGCTTCGGGGTGGCGCCGGTGCTGTGGCACTCCTCGCTCAAGTCGAGCGAGCGGCGGCGGGCCTGGCGGGCGATCGTTTCGGGGGACGCGCAAGTGGTTGTCGGCGCGCGCTCGGCCCTGTTCATGCCCTATGCCCGGCTGGGGCTGATCGTGGTGGACGAGGCGCACGAGGTCTCGTTCAAGCAGGATGACGGGGTGCGCTACAATGCGCGCGACGTGGCGGTGATCCGCGCCAAGTTCGAAGGCATCCCGGTGGTGCTGGCAAGCGCGACCCCCGCGCTCGAATCGATGCAGCTGGCCGAGGCCGGGGTCTATCGCAAGATTGCCCTGCCCGCCCGCTTCGGCGGCGCGGAGCTTCCGGCGATCGAGGTGGTGGACCTGCGCATCGAACAGCCCGAGCGGCAGCACTGGCTCTCGCCCCGGCTGGTCAAGGCGATGAAGGACCGCCTGCTCAAGGGCGAACAGTCGCTGCTGTTCCTCAACCGGCGCGGCTATGCCCCGCTGACCCTGTGCCGCCACTGCGGGCACCGCTTCCAGTGCCCCAATTGCACGGCCTGGCTGGTCGAGCACCGCCTGTCGCGCCGCCTCGCCTGCCACCATTGCGGGCACGAGGTGCCGGTGCCCGAGGCCTGCCCGGAATGCGCCACGCCCGAATGCATGGTCGCCTGCGGCCCCGGGGTGGAGCGGATCGCCGACGAGGTGACCGAGCGCTTTCCCGAGGCCCGGGTCGCGCTGGTAACGTCGGACACGCTCAACACGCCCGCGAAGATCAACGAATTCGTCGAGGCGGCCGAGAACAAGCTGATCGACGTGATCGTGGGCACCCAGCTTGTCACCAAGGGCTACCACTTTCCCGAACTGACCCTGGTGGGCGTGATCGATGCCGACCTTGGCCTTGAGGGCGGTGACCTGCGCGCGGGCGAGCGGACCTATCAGCAGATCGCCCAGGTGGCCGGGCGCGCCGGGCGCGGCGAGAAGCCCGGCGAAGTGCTGATCCAGACCCGCCATCCGACCGCGCCGGTGATCGCCGCGCTCGCCGCCGGAGACCGCGATGCCTTCTATTCGGCCGAGACCGAGAGCCGCCGCGATGCCGGGGCGCCCCCGTTCGGGCGCTGGGCGGCGATCATCGTATCGAGCGAGGACGAGGCCGAGGCGCGCGAGGCGGCCCGCGCGATCGGCGGGGTGCGCCCGCTCCTGCCCGACGTGGCGATCCTCGGGCCCGCCCCGGCACCGATGGCCCTGCTGCGCGGGCGCTACCGCTACCGCCTGCTGATCAATGCCCGGCGCAGCGCCGAGCTGCAGAAGGCGATCCGCGACTGGCTGGGCCCGCTGCGCTTTCCGCAAGGGGTGCGGATCGGGATCGACATCGATCCCTACTCGTTTGTCTGAAGTGCGTTTCGTTTAGCTGGAACGAGGCGCGGTTCGGTCTGCGTTCAGGCGGATCGGCGTCAAAAAGGATCGCGCGCTGCGGCAGGGTGCGCGCGACAGGCTGGAGAGACATCTATGACCCCGAAAAACATCCTGGGCGCATTCGCCCTTGTCGCCACTGTTGCCAGCGGCGCTGCCGCGCCGGCTGTCGCGCAGCCCTATGCCGGGGGCGGCTATTCGACCGACTTCTGGCGCGGCGCGCCCGACGGATTGCAGCAGCGGATCGACTGGCTGCAACAGCGCATCGACCGCGGCCTGCGCGACGGCAGCCTGAACCGCCGCGAGGCGACCCGCGCGCAATACGAACTCGACATGCTGCGCCGTGATGCCACCGCGCTGCAGGCCCGGCTCGACAACCTGAGCCGCGGCATCCGCTGGGCGCGCAGCGATGGTCCGGGTTATGGCGGCGGCGTTGGCGTTGGCGGCGGCGCTTATGGCGGCGGCTACGGCGGGGGCTATGGCGGGGGCTATGGCAACTACCGCGCCCCGGCGTCGACCGACTATGACGCCTATCGCTACTACCGCGACGATCCGCGCTATACCGAGCGGCGCCTGTCGCCCGACGACGAGATCTATCGCGGCTCCGACGGACGCTATTACTGCAAGCGGTCTGACGGCACGACCGGCCTCGTCATCGGCGCGATCGGCGGCGCGGCGCTGGGCAACGTGATCGACGGCGGCCGCGACCGCGTAGCCGGGACGCTGATCGGCGGCGCGCTGGGGGCTTTCCTCGGCAAGTCGGTCGACCAGAACCAGAGCCAGGACGTGCGCTGCCGTTAAGATTGGGGCCGCTAAGCCTTCAGGTAAACGTCGCTGATGCGGGCCCACACCGGGTCGGCGTCAGCGGCGGTTCGCCTTCCCCAAAAGCCAGCGGCATGGCGAACCAGCCGGCCGGGGCGGGCGTGGTGAAGGCTGCCTGCCAGCGCAGGGCGCGCACCCAGGCGAGCATTTCGCCATCGCTCTCCGGCGTACCGCTCGACACGGCGAGGTAAGCCGAGGCGACCTCGCCCCCTTCCCCCAGTTTCACGCAGGCGACCGCCGAACGGCCGAGCAGTTCGCGCGGAACCGGCGGGAGGTCTTCGGCGGCGAGCGGTGCGGCCAGCAGCAGGGCCGCGATCGGGATCAGGCGGGACAGGAGCTTCATCGCCCAAGCCTGCCGGGACATGGCTAACCGCTCAATCGGGATAATCCCCTAGACACCGCAACCGACCGGAATCGGGACAGCGCCCAGCCCGCTTCTTACCCGCCGCCTTCGCGCCGCAGCAGTTCGCGCTTGATCTCCTCGCCCCATGCATAGCCGCCGAGGCTGCCGTCGGCCCGCACCACGCGGTGGCAGGGGACGAGGACCGCGACCGGGTTGGCACCATTGGCCGAGCCCGCCGCGCGCACCGCGCCGGGCTTGCCGATGGCGGCGGCGATCTGGGCATAGGTCCGGGTCTCGCCCGGCGGAATTCGCTGCAATTCCCGCCAGACCGCCTGCTGGAAAGCCGTTCCCTGCACGTCGAGCGGCAGGCGGGGCATGGCCGCGGGCCGTTCGACCGCGGCAACGACCTGCTCGACCAGCGTGGTGAAATCCGCCCCGCCCGTCTCGAGCACGGCCTTGGGGAACCGGGCGCGCAGCTCCGCCTCGCCCTCGCCAAAGGAAACCCGGCACAGGCCCTTGTCCGTCGCGGCCACGAGCAGCGGGCCTAGGCTGGTCGGCGCCGCCGCCCAGCGAATCGTTACGCCCTCCCCGCCGCCGCGCCAGGCCGAGGGCGCCATGCCGAGCCGGTCCGCCCCGGCGTAGAAGCGCGAGGGGGCCGAATAGCCGGCCTCGTAGATCGCATCGACCACCCGGCCGGTGCCGCTCAGCGCCTCCGCCGCGCGCTCCTGCCTGAGCGCGCGGGCATAGGCGGCGGGCGAGAGCCCGGTGAGGCGGGCGAACAGCCGCTGGAAATGGGCCGGGGAATAGCCGGTCCGCTCGGCCAGCGCGGCCAGCGGCACCGATTCGCCGGATTCGCGCAGCAGGGCGATCGCCGCGAGCACGGCCGCCTCGTCGCGCGCAGCCTCGTCGGGGCGGCAGCGCAGGCAGGCGCGGAAGCCCGCGGCCCGCGCCGCCGCGCCATCGGCGAAGAAGCGCACGCCTTCGCGCCGGGGCCGCCGCGCCGGGCAGGACGGGCGGCAATATATCCCGGTCGAGAGCACGGCGAAGACAAAGCGGCCGTCCGCCCCCCGGTCGCGCCCGGTGACGGCGCGCCAGGCTTCTTCCTCGTCGATCGGGGCACTGGTTTCGGGCATGGTCATCAGCATGGCACAGTTCGCTTCTCTCTCAAGACATCTTGCCGCGATCATGCCTTGCCGGGCGGCGCAATGCGTCCCGCCGCTTGCGGTCAAACCCGCACCGCTTGCGGTCACCCCCTCTGATGGCTAGTCCGGCCCCCGTGAAGCGCTTCCTTGTCCTTGCCGCCCTGCTGCTTGCAGCCCTGCCGCTGGCTTTCGCGCCGACCCGGCTGGCGGCTGATCCGGCCGACATCGCCGCCGCCTCGCGCTCTGTCGTGCGGGTCGTGCTGATCGACCGGGGCCTTGGCGGGGTAACGCTGGTCGGCCACGGCTCGGGCTTTGCCGTCGGGCCGGATCTCGTCCTGACCAATGCCCACGTCGTCGCCCCGCTGGCCGAGGACAGCTCGATGAGCGTGGGCATCGTCCCCTCGCAGGGCAAGAGCGGCTATTTCGCCAAGATCGTCGCGTTCAGCCCGAAGAACGACCTCGCCCTCCTGCGCCTGACCGAGAAGGGCGCGCTTTCACCCGCCACCCTGTTCACCGGGGCGGTGACCGATGGCGAGGACGTCTATGCCGTGGGCTATCCGGGCAATGTCGATCAGGCGCAGGGGCTCAACCCGGCCGACCTGATGAGCCCGGTCGCCCCGGTCAAGACGCGCGGCGCCGTATCGGCCGGGCGTTCATCGAAGGGGTTCGAGACGATCCTGCACACCGCGCCGATCGGCTCGGGCAATTCGGGCGGTCCGCTGCTCGACAATTGCGGACGGGTCATCGGGACCAACTCGTTCGGCACGGTTTCCGACACCAGCGCCGATTCGGAATTCTACTTCGCCGTCTCGATGCGCGAGATGACGCGCTTCCTGCTCAACGCCGGGGTCACGGCCCGCACCACCGGCGAGCCCTGCCGCAGCCTGGCCGAGCTCGATGCCGCCGAGCGCGAGCGGCAGGCCGGCGCCCGCGCCCAGACCGAGGAGCAGCAGCGGCTCGAGGCGGACAAGCGCGATGCCCGGCTGCAGGCGGCGACCCGCCAGGCCGAAATGGAAGTGATCGTCTCGCGCGAGAATCACCTTGCCCTCGCCGGCCTGTCGCTGATCCTTGCGATCCTGTGCGGGGCGGCGGCGATCTGGCTGGCCCAGCAGGGGCGCAAGCGCGACAGCAAGATCGGCAGCGCCCTGTCGGCCGTGCTGCTGATTCTCTCGCCCGCGGCCTGGTTCACCCGGCCCTCGATCGCCGGGATCGATTCGCGGGCGAAGGAAATCGTGGCCGAGCAGGACGAGGGCGCCCCGGCCCCGGCTCCCGCCGCCACAAGCCCGGCCGGCGAGACGACCATGACCTGCGTGTTCAATCCCCAGCGCAGCCGCGTGACCGTCTCGGCCACGACCGACGTGCCGCTGACCTGGCGGGGCGACGGCTGCGCCAATGGCCGCACCCAGTTCGGCCTCGGCGGCGAAGGCTGGTCGCGGCTGGTCGCGCCGCAGGGCGAAGACACGGCGACCATCGCCTCCTACGATCCCGCCACGCACACCTACCGCGAGGACCGATTCCTGCTCGACCAGGACACGATGAGCAAGATCCGCGCCGACCGCGCGCGCGATCCGGCCCCGGCCTGCGGCGCGGGCGAGGAGGCGGCGCGGCGCCTCGGCGATTCCCAGGCCGCCTCGCGCGCCTCGCTCCCGGCCCAACCCAACGAACGGCTGGTCTACGATTGCAGCCCCGCGCGCTGAGCGGTCCTCGCCGCGCGAATCCCCCGGCCCCGGCCATCATCGCGGCCGCCGGCTTGTGACCCGGTTGCAACGGCGAAAGGGCCGGAATTCTCCCTTGGTCGTAGATATGCGTCCACGACCTTGCATCGCGGGACGTTCGTTGCTAGGCGCGCCCCCGTCGACAGGGGGGCCGGTCTGTCGCCGGGCCCGCTATTGCACTGCCCGACACCCGTCGGCCCATCACTGGCTGACGGCACCCGTTTAAGAAGGATTTGACGCGCGTGGAGAATTCCGGCGGCATCACGGCCAGCTTGCAGGGGCGCTACGCATCGGCGCTCTTCGACCTGGCTCGCGAGCAGAACCTGGTCTCGGCGGTCGAAGGCGATCTGGAGAAGCTGGGCGAAGCCCTCGCCGGCTCGGAAGATCTCGCCGGCCTCGTCCGCAACCCCAAGATCAGCCGTGAAGCGGCCGCCAAGGCGATCGACGCTGTCGCCGGCGTGCTCGGCCTTTCGCCGCTGACCCGCAATTTCCTCGGCGTGCTCGCCGGCAACCGCCGCCTCGCCGCCCTGCCCGAGATCATCCGCGCCTTTTCCTCGATCGCCGCCGCCGACCGCGGCGAAGTGACCGCCGAGGTCACCAGCGCGCACCCCCTCACCGACATCCAGCTCCACGCGCTCACCGCGAAGCTGGAAGGGCGTGAAGGCCGCACCGTCAAGCTCAAGACGAGCGTCGACCCTGACCTGCTTGGCGGCCTCGTGGTCCGCATCGGCAGCAAGCAGATCGACAGCTCGATCCGCACCCGTCTCAATTCCCTCGCGCAGGCGATGAAAGGCTGAAAGGCTTAGTCACAATGGATATCCGCGCCGCAGAAATCTCGAAGGTCATCAAGGACCAGATCGCCAGCTTCGGCACCGAGGCCCAGGTCTCGGAAGTTGGCACCGTGCTCTCGGTGGGTGACGGCATTGCCCGCATCCACGGGCTGGACAAGGTCCAGGCCGGTGAAATGGTCGAATTCTCCAATGGTGTGAAGGGCATGGCCCTCAACCTCGAAGCCGACAACGTCGGCGTCGTGATCTTCGGCTCGGACGCCGAGATCAAGGAAGGCGACATCGTCAAGCGCACCGCCACCATCGTGGACGTGCCGGTCGGCAAGGGCCTGCTCGGCCGCGTGGTCGACGCGCTCGGCAACCCGATCGACGGCAAGGGCCCGATCGAGGCCGCCAGCCGCCAGCGCGTCGAAGTCAAGGCTCCGGGCATCATCCCCCGCAAGTCGGTGCATGAGCCGGTCCAGACCGGCCTCAAGGCGATCGACGCCCTCGTCCCCGTTGGCCGCGGCCAGCGCGAGCTGATCATCGGCGACCGCCAGACCGGCAAGACCGCCATCGCGATCGACACCTTCATCAACCAGAAGGAAGCGAACGCCGGCACCGACGAGTCGAAGAAGCTCTACTGCATCTACGTCGCCGTCGGCCAGAAGCGCTCGACCGTGGCCCAGATCGTCCGCCAGCTCGAAGAGAACGGCGCGATGGAATATTCCATCGTCGTGGCCGCGACCGCTTCGGAACCAGCTCCGCTCCAGTACCTCGCGCCCTACACCGGCGCGACCATGGGCGAATTCTTCCGCGATAACGGCATGCACGCCGTGATCGTTTACGACGACCTTTCCAAGCAGGCCGTCGCCTACCGCCAGATGTCGCTGCTGCTGCGCCGCCCGCCGGGCCGCGAAGCCTATCCGGGCGACGTGTTCTATCTCCACAGCCGCCTGCTCGAGCGCGCCGCGAAGATGAACGACGACAACGGCGGCGGTTCGCTGACCGCGCTGCCCGTCATCGAAACCCAGGCGGGCGACGTTTCGGCCTACATTCCGACCAACGTGATCTCGATCACCGACGGCCAGATCTTCCTTGAAACCGGCCTGTTCTACCAGGGCATCCGCCCGGCCATCAACGTCGGCCTCTCGGTGTCGCGCGTCGGCGGTGCGGCCCAGACCAAGGCGATGAAGAAGGTTGCCGGCTCGATCAAGCTGGAGCTGGCGCAGTACCGCGAAATGGCGGCCTTCGCCCAGTTCGGCTCGGACCTCGACGCTTCGACCCAGAAGCTGCTCAACCGCGGTGCACGCCTGACCGAGCTGCTCAAGCAGAAGCAGTTCTCGCCGCTGTCGTTCGAGGAGCAGACCGTCTCGATCTTCGCCGGCACCAACGGCTACCTCGATGCCATCCCGGTCTCGCAGGTCACCGAGTACGAAGCCGAGATGCTCAGCTTCATGCGCGACAAGCACGCCGACGTGCTGGCCGAGATCCGCACCACCAAGGACTTCGGCGATGGCCCGAAGACCGCGGTGAAGGCGGCGCTCGACGCATTCGCCAAGCAGTTCGCGTAAGGTTTTGAGAACAAGCGCCGCTCCGGCTTGCCGGGGCGGCCGCCAGTAGGGAGCCGTCATGGCCTCGCTCAAGGAACTCAAGGGCCGGATCAACTCGGTCAAGTCGACCCAGAAGATCACGAAGGCCAAGCAGATGGTCGCCGCGGCCAAGCTGCGCAAGGCGCAGTCCGCCGCCGAGGCCGCGCGCCCCTATGCGCAGCGTCTCGCCCAGGTGATGGCCAGCCTTGCCGGCAAGGTGACCGTGTCCGGCTCCTCGCCCAAGCTGCTCGCCGGCACCGGCGCCGATGCCGTACACCTCTTGGTCGTGGCCAATTCGGACCGCGGCCTGTGCGGCGCGTTCAACTCGAACATCGTCAAGGCCGCCAAGCTCAAGGCCGCCGAACTGGAAGCCCAGGGCAAGACCGTCCTGTTCTATCTGGTCGGCCGCAAGGGCCGCGCCCAGATCCGGCGCGACTTCGAGAAGGCGATCGTCGGCGGGTTCGACACCACCACCGTGCGCGAGGCCGGCTTCAACGAGGCCGAGAAGATCGCCAACGAACTGATCGCCATGTACGAGGCGGGCAAGTTCGACGTGGCGCACCTGTTCTACTCGAAATTCCGCTCGGCCCTGGTGCAGGAGCCGACCGTGCAGCAGATCATCCCCGTCCCCGCCCCCACGGCGGCGGTCCAGGCCGATGCCGTCACCGAATACGAGCCCGACGAGGAAACCATCCTGGTCGAGCTGCTGCCGCGCTACCTGCGCGTGCAGATCTTCGGTGCGCTGCTCGAGAACGCCGCATCCGAACAGGGCGCCTCGATGACCGCGATGGACAATGCGACGCGCAACGCGGGCGATCTGATCAACAAGCTCACGATCCAGTACAACCGCAGCCGCCAGGCCGCGATCACCACCGAACTCATTGAAATCATCGCTGGCGCCGAAGCGCTCTGACGACGACGAAACAGCAGGCAAGGAAACCAAAATGGCCACCGTGCTCACCTCTACCGGCAAGATCAGCCAGGTCATCGGCGCCGTCGTCGACGTGACCTTCGACGGCGAACTCCCCGCCATCCTCACCGCGCTGGAGACCGACAACAACGGCAACCGCCTCGTTCTCGAAGTCGCCCAGCACCTCGGTGAAAACACCGTCCGCACCATCGCGATGGACGCGACCGACGGCCTGACCCGCGGCAACCCGGTCACCAGCACCGGCGCGCAGATCTCGGTTCCGGTCGGCCCGAAGACGCTCGGCCGCATCATGAACGTCATCGGTGAACCGATCGACGAGCGCGGCCCGGTCGGCGCGGAAAAGACCGCCCCGATCCATGCCAAGGCCCCGGAATTCATCGACCAGTCGACCGATGCGGCGATCCTGGTCACCGGCATCAAGGTCATCGACCTGCTCGCGCCCTACGCGCGCGGCGGCAAGATCGGCCTGTTCGGCGGCGCCGGCGTGGGCAAGACCGTGCTCATCCAGGAACTGATCAACAACATCGCCAAGGGCCACGGCGGCGTGTCGGTCTTCGCGGGCGTCGGCGAACGCACCCGTGAGGGCAACGACCTCTACCACGAATTCCTCGACGCCGGCGTTATCGCCAAGGACGCCGACGGCAACCCGACCCCGGACGGCTCGAAGGTCGCCCTGGTGTTCGGCCAGATGAACGAGCCCCCGGGCGCCCGCGCCCGCGTCGCCCTCTCGGGCCTGACCATGGCCGAATACTTCCGCGACGAAGAAGGCCAGGACGTGCTGTTCTTCGTCGACAACATCTTCCGCTTCACCCAGGCGGGTTCGGAAGTGTCGGCGCTGCTCGGCCGCATTCCCTCGGCCGTGGGCTACCAGCCGACCCTGGCGACCGACATGGGCGCGCTGCAGGAGCGCATCACCTCGACGACCAAGGGCTCGATCACCTCGGTCCAGGCGATCTACGTCCCCGCGGACGACCTTACCGACCCGGCGCCGGCCGCCTCGTTCGCGCACCTTGACGCGACGACCACGCTGAACCGCGCGATCTCGGAACTCGGCATCTACCCGGCGGTCGACCCGCTCGACTCGACCTCGCGCGTGCTCGAGCCGCGCGTCGTCGGCGCCGAGCACTACGAGACCGCCCGCCGCGTCCAGGAAACCCTGCAGAAGTACAAGTCGCTGCAGGACATCATCGCCATTCTCGGCATGGACGAACTGAGCGAAGAGGATAAGACGGTCGTCGCGCGCGCGCGCAAGATCCAGAAGTTCCTCAGCCAGCCGTTCCACGTCGCCGAGGTCTTCACCGGCATCCCCGGCAAGTTCGTCCAGATCGAAGACACCGTCCGCTCGTTCAAGGCGGTGGTCGACGGCGAATACGACCACCTGCCCGAAGCTGCCTTCTACATGGTCGGCGGCATCGACGAGGCGGTCGCCAAGGCCAAGAAGCTGGCTGAAGACGCCTGATTGATCTTGCTCCCCGGGCCCGGCCCGGGGAGACCGAAAGGCTGGACATGTCCCTCCACTTCGAACTCGTCACCCCGGCTCGCCTCGTCCGCTCGGAAGAGGTCCACATGGTCGTCGTTCCCGGCTCCGAAGGCGAATTCGGCGTGCTGGAAGGCCACGCGCCGTTCATGTCGACCGTCAAGGACGGCGTGCTCAAGATCTACAGGTCGGCCGGCGCGGCCCCTGAGGAAATCGTCGTCTCCGGCGGTTTCGCCGAAGTGGGCGACAAGGGCCTGACGGTACTCGCCGAGCACGTCGAAGGCTGAACCGCCTCCCCGGCAAGAACAACGAAGGCGGCCTTCCGGGCCGCCTTTTTTGTTGCCTACAGCGCCGTGCGCCTGATCTGAAACGCTCGTCATTGCGAGGGGCGAGGCCCTGCGGCAATCTAGGGCGGCGTTCGGCAACTGCCCTGGATTGCCGCGCGACCTATGGTCGTTCGCAATGACGATGCCGATTTATCCAGATCACCCTATTCCCCGGTGGCGACCGGGCGGAAGTTGAGCCGCGCCGGATCGCTGCCGTCGATCCGCGAGGTCTCGCTCATCAATAGCTGGCCGGCGCGCCACAGGCGGATGCGCTGATGTTCGCGCGCGGAGGGGTTGGCGAATTCGATCGATTCGGCGGAGGTCAGGACCGCCGGGTAATCGATCGCCGTGCCGCCGCCGCTCGGCTGGAGGGTGAGCACCAGGGCCCCGCCCTTCACCGCGATGCGCAGCATCTCCCAGCTCTCGAGATTGGCGCCGAAGCCTTGGCGGGCGATGCCGAGCATGATCCCGCCGCGCGCGCTGGTCCAGATTTCCTCGGCCCAGAGCGCGCCGTCCTCCATCGACCAATTGCCGGCGAGCCACTCCGGCAGAGCCGGGCCGGTGGCGGGACGGGGCGGCTTGGGCGCGCTTTGGGCGGCAAGCGGAGCCGGGACGGCGCAAAGCAGGGCGGTCGTGAGAATGAGGAAAGGCAGGCGCATGGCCTGCCATGCCACAGGGCGCGGCTCAGCGGGAGAGGTTCGTTGCGACGGCGCGCGGGGCGCTGCCGCCCTTGGCCTGCAGCAGGACCCACGGAACCTCATGCCCTTCGAATTGAGCGCGGGCGTCGCGCTGGAAGAACGGCGGCATGTGATCGCCCACGATCAGGATGTCGGTCGGCGGCAGCGTCGGATCGAGCGCCATGCGGGTGATCGCGTCGGCCAGGCGGTGGTGGACGAGGAACAGCGGACAGAGCAGGTCGCTCTGCTCGGCGAGTTCCGGCCCGCCGAAGGTGCAGTTGTCCGTGCCGAGGTCGGGCGCCTCGACCACCGGGAGGTGCGAGTTGAGCGTGACCCAATAGACCAGTTGGGGCCGGACGGCGCGCTTCAGGCCGGCGGCGATCTGGCCGGGCACGTCCTCGTCGCAGGCACCGGGAAAAACGCCGCCGCAAATGCGCGCGCCGTGTTGCACCAGCTTTTCGCGGAACAGGGTGTGATCGAAGCCCGCCTCTTTCCACCATGTGGCGCGGCCGAAGAATTCGCCGGTAAAGGCGTGCATCGCCGTGGTTTCATAGCCGGCGCGGGCGAAACGGCGGGGCAGGCAGTCGGTCTTGCTGAAGTCCGCGACCTGGTTCAGCGACCAGACCCCGCACAGTTCGCGCATCTCGGCATTGGTCGTCGACCCGTAGTAGGGGACGGTGCCGCGATTGACGTTGTAGCGGGCCCGCCATTCGGGACGGTCCCAGTCAGCCTCGAACAGGCGGCGAGTGACGGGCGAATTCGGCATGCCCAGCGCTTCGACGAGGATCACCACCAGGTTGCGGCGATCGGCGCGGGGCTGGCTGTGACCGCTGGTTTCGACCGCGGATGACAGGTTTACCGGGGCCGAGATCGCATCATAGGTGCCGCGCGTGGCCGCCGTGGCATAGGTATCGAAATGCATCGCCCCGGTCACGGCGAGGAAGCCCATCAGCCAGTTCATCGGGATCGCGAAGCGCTGGACGCGCGGAACGCAGGTCCAGACGATGCCGAGCGAGACCAGCACCGCGGCCACGCCCAGCCCGAACTGGGCCGAGCGCAGCGGCGAAGCCTCGGAAAAATAAGTGGGAGCAAAGGCGATCTGGCTGGGATCGATGTTGAAATTGCGGGCGATGTAGAAGGTCACCATGCCCAGCGTCAGCAACATCCCGCAGGTCCGGCGCAGCCACAGCCAGGGGGCCTGCGAGAAGATCAGGCCAAAGCATCCGGCGATCAGGATCGGCTTGCCCATCGGCGGCCCGCCGAACGGCCACATCAGCACGATCGCCAGGTTGGGGGCGACCAACCAGTAGAGCGCCCAGCGCCACGGAAAATGTCGGAACAATGAATTTTCCACCGACTCACCCAAGCAACCGACAGGCCCGGCAGGCAGCCCGCCGGGTGCGACCTATTTAACTATAGGTGGTTTCCCGGGGTTTCCGATTGTTGGTAAACGGCCTGTTTACCGCCAGCGCCCCGGCGTTCGGGTCGGCGCGTCGAAATCCCGCGGTTTGCCCGCGATCCAGCCGAGAAACCCGGCCTGGGCCGGGCGACCGCGCAGGGCGGCGGCACAGCCAGCAGGCTCCCCTTCCCCGCTCACTCCACCTCGACCGGCTCACGCATCCGGCCGGCGCGCCACAGGTAGAGCCCGGCACCGACGATCATCATCATGCCGGCCACGCTGAGCGGCGCGGGGACATTTCCGAACACGGCCCAGCCCAGCAGGGCCACGACGAGGATCTGGACATAGGCCATCGGCGCCACCGCGCCGGCTCCGGCCAGCACCGTGCCGCGGTAGATCAGCCAGTGCCCGGTCGTCGCCGTGACCGCCACGATCGCGCAGCGCGCCACGACCGAGGGCGACGGGACGCCGACCGCCATCGGCGCAAAATCGCTGAATGCCCCGGCCACCGCGATGGCGACGAGGACCGGCGCCGCGACAACCGCCGCGTAGAACTGCTGGGCGAGCGCCGAAGCGCTCCCCACCAGGGCGCGGTTGCCGATAATCAGCAGGCTCATCCCGCCCGCCGTCAGCAGCGGCAGCAGCGCGCCGGGGCCCAGTGCCAGCAGGTTAGGCCGCAGCACCACCAGGACCCCGGCAAAGGCGGCGACGGTAGCGATCCAGGTCTCGCGCCGTGCCGGCTCGCCGAGGAACAACGCGGAAAGCAGGCCGGTCAGCATCGGGCTGACGAAGACGATCGCCGTGGCATCGGCGAGCGGCATGATGAACACCGCGCCGGCAAAGCCGATGGTCGCCACCGCCACGCTCACCCCGCGCAGCAATTGCAGGGCCGGACGCACCGGCCGCAGTGCCCCCACCCCTTCCCGCGCAGCGACCAGCGCGGCAAGGCCCAGCGCGCCGAAGGCATAGCGGCAGGCGGTCACCGCGCTGGCGGCCCATTGCCCGGCCATGGTCTTGACGATGGTATCGCCGATCGAGAGCGTGGCGAAGCCCAGCAGCGCCAGGATCAGGCCGCGCCGCTCGGTGCCGTGGTGCGCCGTTTCCATCCTGACGATTCCGCCCCTTCCGTGCTGTTTCAGTTCCCTGTCGCAGACCCACCAAGTGGTGAACCAGCCGCATAGACCCCAGCAAGGGATTTTGCGCAGGCCGGCCGAACGCGGCGAGCGCCCCGCCCTTCAACGCAAGCCACGCGCATTTAGGAAGTTTTCAAAGTTTCAACCATATACCTGAGCCGTCGAGCCCACGGCGAAGCGCGGTCCGCCTAGTCTATGGGTCTGAAATGACGGGGAAATACGGATCATGAGCGCATTCGGACGGAAGAACGGGGTCGGCGGCATGAGCCCCGGAGCGCGTCCTTCCTTTGGCGTTGCCCGGCCGATGAAATCGTCGGTTGCCCCGCCCTCTGTCGATTCTCCTCGGCCACCGATGCCGACTGAGGCCTTTCCGCAGGTCCCGCAGATGGCCGAGGGCCTGCCCGGCTTCGGATCGCTCGACGGCAAGAACGACGCCATGTCGCGGCTGGCCGACCGCGCCAATACCGTGGTCAACAACCAGTACGAGGCCGAGGGCTTCGAGGCCTCGGTTCACAAGATCAAGGAGCAGGTGCTTCCCCGCCTGCTCGAACGCGTCGACCCGGAAGCCGCCGCCACGCTGTCCAAGGACGAGCTGTCGGAAGAATTCCGCCCGATCATCCTCGAGGTGCTGGCCGAGCTGAAGATCACCCTCAACCGGCGCGAGCAGTTCGCGCTGGAAAAGGTGCTGATCGACGAACTGCTCGGCTTCGGCCCGCTGGAAGAGCTGCTCAACGACCCCGACGTCTCGGACATCATGGTCAATGGGCCGGAGCAGACCTACATCGAAAAGAAGGGCAAGCTCCAGCTCGC
The DNA here is from genome assembly GCF_014230315.1 of Novosphingobium flavum. Taxonomy (GTDB): domain Bacteria; phylum Pseudomonadota; class Alphaproteobacteria; order Sphingomonadales; family Sphingomonadaceae; genus Novosphingobium; species Novosphingobium flavum. The sequence goes on from NZ_JACLAW010000003.1 coordinate 325,923, forward strand.
CCCGATCCGTTTCCGCGACGAGCAACACCTGTTCCAGATCGCCCAGCGCATCGTCAACCAGGTCGGCCGCCGCGTCGACCAGACCACGCCGCTGGCCGACGCCCGCCTCAAGGACGGCAGCCGCGTCAACGTGATCGTCCCGCCGCTCTCGCTGCGCGGCACGGCAATCTCGATTCGTAAGTTTTCCGAGAAGCCGATCACGATCGACATGCTGCGCGATTTCGGCTCGATGTCGGACAAGATGGCCACCGCGCTCAAGATCGCGGGCGCCTGCCGGATGAACGTGGTCATCTCGGGCGGTACCGGTTCAGGCAAGACCACCATGCTCAACGCCCTGTCGAAGATGATCGATCCGGGCGAGCGCGTGCTGACCATCGAAGACGCCGCCGAACTTCGCCTGCAGCAGCCGCACTGGCTACCGCTCGAAACCCGCCCACCGAACCTCGAAGGGCAAGGCGCGATCACCATCGGCGACCTCGTGAAGAACGCCCTGCGTATGCGTCCTGACCGCATCATCCTCGGCGAAATCCGCGGCGCGGAGTGTTTCGACCTCCTCGCCGCGATGAACACCGGCCACGATGGCTCGATGTGCACGCTTCACGCCAACTCCCCGCGTGAGTGCCTCGGCCGTATGGAAAACATGATCCTGATGGGCGACATCAAGATCCCCAAGGAAGCCATCTCGCGCCAGATCGCGGAATCGGTCGACCTCATCGTCCAGGTCAAGCGCCTGCGCGACGGTTCGCGCCGCACGACCAACATCACCGAGGTGATCGGGATGGAAGGCGACGTGATCGTGACGCAGGAGCTGTTCAAGTTCGAGTATCTCGACGAGAGCGACGACGGCAAGATCATCGGCGAATTCCGCTCGACCGGCCTGCGCCCCTATACCCTCGAAAAGGCCCGCCAGTTCGGCTTCGACCAGGCCTATCTGGAAAGCTGCCTCTGATCCGCTCACCCTGATGGCGCGGGGCGGACGCTATTTCCGCCCCAGCCACTCCTGCCCGGCCACGGCCAGCAGCAGAACCGCGAGCAGGGTCGCCCAGAAGAACAGGCCGGTCCACGGCATGATGCCCACCCGGTCGCGGTCGCGCCGGTGCAGGCGCCGCCGGTCGCCCCACCAGGCCAGGGCCGCGACCAGCGCGGCAGCGAGGCCGCAAACCAGGGCAAGATGGTCGCTCACGAAATCCATGGCCGCCCCTTGCCTGATCGCGGCGCCCGGCTAAAGCCCCCCTGTGCAGTCAAACGTGCAATCCAGCGGGCCGTCCGCCGCCCGGCCGCACCACCGGCCGTTCCTCGCGCTCGGCCTGCGGCTGCTGTCGGCCGGGATGCTGGCGACCATGCTGATGATGGTCAAGTTGAGCGGCGAGCACGGGGTCGCCCTGCCCGAGACCATGTTCTGGCGCCAGTTCGTGCCCGCCCTGACCCTGCTTGGCTGGCTGGCGGCGCGGGGCGAGCTGCACCGGGTGAAGACCGCGCGGCCGCGCCTTCACGCACAGCGGGCGCTGATCGGCACTTCGGCGATGTTCCTCACCCTTGGCGTGGTCCAGCTCATGCCGCTGGCCGAGGCCACCGTGCTCAGCTTCACCGCGCCGATCTTCGCGGTGATCCTCTCTGTCGCCCTGCTGGGCGAGAAGGTGGGGCGCTGGCGGCTTGGCGCGGTCCTGCTCGGCCTCGCCGGGGTGATCGCCATCGCCGGGCCGGACAGTGACAACCTCTCCCCGCTCGGGCTCGCGGTGGGGCTGGGCGCCGCGTTCGGCGTGGCGCTGGTGTCGATCCAGGTGCGGCAGATGGCGCGCACGGAAGAACCGATCTGCGTGGTCTTCTGGTTCTCCACCGCCGGGGCGGCCATGCTCTCGCTGCTGCTGCCCTTCTACGTCTCTTCCCACGATGCCTACGAATGGGCGCTGATCGGCGGAATCGGGCTGACCGGCCTGCTCGGCCAGTTGCTGCTCACCGCCGCGCTGCGCTACGGCAATGTCTCCAGCGTGATCGTCATGGACTATTCGCAGATCGGCTGGGCCACCCTGTGGGGCTGGCTTATCTTCGGGCAATTGCCGCCCGATGCGCTGTGGATCGGCGGGCCGCTCATCGTGGCCGCAGGCCTGATCATCGCCCGGCGCGAACAGGTGCTGCACCGCCGGCCGCCGATCGATCCGCAGTCGGCGCCCAACGCCGACTGACCACGCAGCCGGAACCGGCCCCGGGGGCAGGCGTTTTTCCTTTCGACAGGCGCGCCGCGCGCGCCGCTGGAAAAGGAACGAACCATGGTCCGCAAGCTTCTGCTCGCGCTTGCCGTTGCCGGCATCACCCTCACCGCCTCGGCCTGCAACACGGTCAAGGGTGCTGGCCGCGATATCGAGTCGGTCGGTCAGGCCGGGTCCGACGCCATCAATTGATGCCTTCGTGAACCGGCGCGGGCGAAGCGGTTCAGTCGAGCCCCTTCGCCCGCCGCCACAGTTCGATGCGCGAGGCCGTGACCAAACCCAGCGCGAAGCCGAGCGAGGCGTAAAGCGCCAGCATGGCTGCCGACGAATGGGCTGCCGACGAATGCCCCTCGTTCAGGCCGGTTTCCCAGGCGAACAGCTTGCGCGCCGCGAGGACGGCCAGCACGAACAGGAACGCGGCCGGCGAATTGCGCACCATGATCCGGTCGGTCTCCGCGTCACGCTCCAGGTGCATCAGCCGCGTGCGCTGCCATCCGGCGCCAGCCCCTACCACCAGCCCCAGCGCGAAGACCGCCCAGCCCCAGTGCAGCACCGGCAGACGCCACAGCACCAGTGCAGTCACCACGGCCACGATGCCCGGCACCACCACCAGCATGGCCGGACGCAGCGGCCGGGCGCGGCTGATATTGCGCCAACGCAGCAGCATGATCACCCCGATCACCAGATAGGGGATGAGCGCGCGCGGGTCGGCGCCAGCGATCATGCCGGGTGGACCAGCACGGGCTTGCGCGCCGCCAGCGTTTCATCGAGCCGCCGCCTCGGCGCCAGAACCGGCGCGGCCTTGAGCGCCGCGTCGCCCGCCCGCGCCCGCTCGGCAAGGCTGCGCAGCGAGGCGATGAAGCGGTCAAGCCCGGCCTTGCTCTCGGTCTCGGTCGGCTCGACCAGCATGGCCCCGTGGACCACCAGCGGGAAATAGACCGTCATCGGGTGGAAACCCTCGTCGATCAGGCCCTTGGCGATGTCCAGCGTGGTGAAGCCCTCGGCCAGCCCCACATCGCTGAACAGGGCCTCGTGCATGCAGGGCCCGGCCTTGCCGAACGGCGCGTCGAGCACGTCCTCGAGGCTGCGCAGCACATAGTTGGCATTGAGCACGGCATCTTCCGACACCTGCCGCAGGCCATCGGCGCCGTGGCTGAGGATATAGGTCAGGGCTCGGGTGAACATGCCCATCTGGCCATGGAAGGCCGACATCCGCCCGAAGGCGTGCGGGTGATCGGTGCCGGCGTCCTCTTCCTCGATCAGGCGGCAATAGCCCTCGGCCGTGCGCTCCGCATAGGGCAGCGGCGCGAAGGGCGCGAGCGCCTCGGACAGCACGACCGGCCCCGAACCCGGTCCGCCGCCGCCATGCGGGGTGGAGAAGGTCTTGTGCAGGTTGATGTGCATGGCGTCGATGCCAAGGTCGCCGGGGCGGACCTTGCCGACGATGGCGTTGAAGTTCGCCCCGTCGCAATAGACCAGGCCGCCGGCGGCATGGACCGCGTCGGCAATCGCCTTCATGTCGCGCTCGAACAGCCCGCAGGTGTTGGGATTGGTGATCATCACCGCCGCCACGTCCGGCCCCAACCGGGCCGTGAGCGCGGCAAGATCGACCCGGCCATCCGCGGTCGCCGGGATGTTCTCCACCCGGTAGCCGGCAAAGGCCGCCGTGGCCGGATTGGTCCCGTGGGCACTTTCCGGCACGAGGATCACCTCGCGCTTGTCGCCCCGCGCTTCGAGCGCGGCGCGGATGCAGAGCAGGCCGCACAGTTCGCCGTGCGCACCGGCCTTGGGCGTCATCGCCACGGCGTGCATCCCGGTCAGGGTCACCAGCCAGTCGGCCAGCTGAACGATCACCTCGACCGCGCCGCGCACGGTCTGCTGCGGCTGGAGCGGGTGGACGTCGGCAAAGCCGGGCAGCCGCGCGACCTTCTCGTTGAGGCGCGGGTTGTGCTTCATCGTGCACGAGCCGAGCGGGAACGGCCCGAGGTCGATCGCATAGTTCTGGCGCGAAAGGCGGGTATAGTGCCGCACCGTTTCCGGCTCGGTCAGGCCCGGCAGGTCGGGCGCCGACGCGCGCAGGAACTTTTCAAGGCCGGGAAGAACGGCGCCCTCCGGCTCGTCGATATCGACCCCGCAGGTGCCCGGACGGCCCAGTTCGAAGATCAGGGCCTCTTCCAGCATGAGGCCCTTGTCGCCAGAGGCGGTGACAGCGCCTTGCGCGGAACCCTGGCTCATTTCCGGCCGCCACCCGGCCGCGTTGACCGCGCTCATGTCGGGCTCCCTTCGTGGGTATCGGCCAGCAACTCGGTCAGGACCGTCGCCAGCGCATGGATGTCATCGTCGCTCGTCGTCTCGGTAGCGGTGACGACCAGCCCGTTGTGAAGCGCAAAAGCCTCGGGATAGAGGCGCCCCAGCGATACCCCGCCGAGCACGCCGTATTCCGCCAGCTCGCGCACCACCTCGCGCGCATCGCGCGGGAGGATCACGGTGAACTCGTTGACATAGGCCGAGTTGAGCAGGGTCACCCCCGGCACCTTGGCCAAGGCGTCCGCCGTCTTGCGCGCGGCGGCGTGATTGACCCGCGCCAGCTTGGCCAGCCCTTCCCCGCCAAGCAGGGTCATGTGGATCGAGAAGGCCAGGGCGCAGAGCCCGGAATTGGTGCAGATGTTGCTCGTCGCCTTCTCGCGCCGGATATGCTGCTCGCGGGTCGAAAGGGTAAGCACGAAGCCGCGCTTGCCGTCGGCATCCACGGTCTGACCGGCAAGGCGCCCCGGCATCTGCCGCACGAACTTGTCGCGGCAGCCAAACAGGCCGAGGTAGGGCCCGCCGAACTGAAGGCCGACGCCGAGCGACTGCCCCTCGCCCACCACGATGTCCGCACCAAGCTTGCCCGGCGCCTCGATCAGGCCGAGCGCGACCGGCTCGGTCACGACCGCGATCAGCAGCGCGCCCTTGGCCTGGGCCGCCGCCGCGATGGCGGCAAGGTCGGGCACGCGGCCCAGCACGTCGGGATACTGGACGACGACGCAGGACGTCTCGCCATCAATCGCGGCGATCACCGCCGCATCGTCCGGCTCGGCGGCGAGGTCCGGCAGGCGCGTGTCGAGCGCATCGCCGGTAAAGCGTGCCATGGTCGCTGCAGTGGCGATGTAGTGCGGATGCAGTCCGCCCGAGATCACCGCCTTCTTGCGCCGGGTGACGCGCCCGGCCATGGCGATGGCTTCCCAGCAGGCGGTCGAGCCGTCGTACATCGAGGCATTGGCCACGTCGGTGCCAAACAGCCGCGCGACCTGGGTCTGGAACTCGAACAGCACCTGCAAGGTGCCCTGCGCGATTTCAGGCTGATAGGGCGTATAGGCGGTGAGGAATTCACCCCGCTGAATCAGGTGATCGACCGAGGCGGGGATGTGGTGGCGATAGGCCCCTGCCCCGAGGAAGAACGGCGCCTCGGCTGCCGAAAGGTTGGCGCTGGCAAGCCGTGCCATGTGCCGCTCCACCGCCATTTCGCTGGCGTGAAGCGGCAGCCCCGGTACCGGGCCCGGCAGGCGGGCGAAGGCCGGCACGTCCTCGAACAGCGCCTCGACGCTGCCCGCGCCGATCACGCCCAGCATCTCGGCCCGTTCGGCCGGGGTCAGGGGAAGGTAACGCATCGTGTCAGAGGCTTTCGACGAAGGCGTCGTAGGCCGCCTTGTCCATCAGCGCGCCGAGCTCGGCCGGGTCGGCAAGCTTGACGCGGAACAGCCAGCCGCCGCTCTCGGCCTCGGTGTTGACTAGTTCCGGGGCATCAGCGAGAGCCTCGTTCACCTCGGCAACCTCGCCCGAAACCGGCGTATAGACATCGCTCGCGGCCTTGACGCTGTCGACCACGCAGGGCGCATCGCCCTTGGCCACGGTCGCGCCAGCGGCGGGCAGTTCGACATAGGTGATGTCGCCCAGCTGGCCCTGCGCATAGTTGGTGATGCCGACCGTGCCGGTATCGCCCTCGACGGCGATCCACTCGTGGTCCTCGGTGTAATAGGTGGTCATGGTGGATCTCCTCAGCGGAAGTAGCGATGGGGAACGAAGGGCATGGTCACGACCTTGGCGGGCAGGCGCTTGCCGCGCACCTCGATCTCGAGCGCGGTGCCCTCGGCGGCCTTGTCTGCGGCAACATAGGCCATGGCGATGGGGCGGCCCAGGCTGGGCGAAAACCCGCCCGAGGTAACGCGGCCGACCTCGGCATCCCCGGACATGACCAGCGCACCCTCGCGCGCGGCCTGACGTCCTTCGAGGGCGAGGCCGACGCGCTGGGCATAGGTCCCGTCCGCCAGCGCGGCCAGCACCGGATCGGCGCCGAGGAACCCGCCCTCGGCCCGGCGGCGCTTGCTGATCGCGAACGCAAGGCCCGCGCTGACCGGATCGGTCTCTTCGGACAGGTCGTGGCCGTAAAGCGGGAGCCCCGCTTCGAGCCTCAGCGAATCGCGCGCGCCAAGGCCGATGGGCCTCACCTGCGGCTGGGCGCAGAGCGCTTCGGCCAGAGCCGCGGCATCTTCGCCACGCACGGAAATCTCGTAGCCGTCCTCGCCGGTATAGCCCGAGCGGCTGACGCCGAGCGGCACCTCGCCCCAGAAATAGGGCGCGGCCTGCATGAATTTCAGCTCGGCAACTTCGGGCATCCCCGCGATCGCGGGCTTGAGCCCAAGCGCGCCAAGGGCCTCGGCCGCTTCCGGCCCCTGCAGGGCGAGGAGGCCATGCTCGTCGAGATGATTGAGCGTGATCTCGTCTGGCAAGTGTTCGCGCAGGTGGCCGATGTCGTCCCACTTGGTCGCGCCGTTTACGACGAGGTAGAAATGATCGCCCCGGTTGGTGACCATCAGGTCGTCGAGGATTCCGCCTTCCTCGCTCAGCAGCAGCGAATAGCGCTGGCGGCCAGGCTTCAGCGCGGCGATGTCGGCCGGCAGCACGGCTTCCAGCGCAGAGGCGACGCCTTCGCCTGACGCCGTGAGCTGGCCCATGTGGGAAACGTCGAACAGGCCCGCATGTTCGCGGGTCCAGAGATGTTCGGCGATGATCCCCTCGTACTGCACCGGCATCCAGTATCCGGCGAATTCGACCATGCGGGCGCCGCGCTGGCGGTGCCAGCCGTCAAGCGGCAGGGTCAGCACCTCGAGCGGGGCTTCATCATCATTGGCGGTTTCGAAATTTTCGCTCACAGTCAGGCTTTCCAGACAGATTCAGGGCACCAATCGGCGCCCCCTCTGTCACGGAAACCTGAGAGCTTTCCCCCGGACCCGGCAGCGCCGGCGCGAGGTTACCCCTTCGGTGGCCCTTCCGTTACCGGAAAAGCGCTTTCCAGAGCGTCGCTATCGACCCTGTGCGGTCCTTTTGCCTGAGAGATTCCGGGGCGGTTGCTCCTTCGGCGCCCGGCGCATCACCTGTTGGGGCGATTCGCCGGAACTCTCCCGCGCGGTCAGCGACGCTTCCTCGCCTGCCCTTGTGCACCTGCGAAGTCAACGGCGCGTTTTGCGTAGGCCGCGATCAATCCACAGCCTGCGCCTGAGCGATCGAGGCGTGATAGGCCTGCCGCTTCAGCGCGCGCTCCATCGCCTCGTGTTCGTGAACGAACCGTCCGCGCGCCTTTTCATGCGCGAGGGCGAGGATCACCTCGGCCAGCCAGTCCGCCCGGACCGAGCGGTAGCGGGCAAGCCCCCCGCGCAGGAACAGGTCGGCGAGCGGAGCCACCACCTGGCCGATCCGCTCCGCTGGGCGCAATTCGCGGCGGCTGCCCCGCAGCAGGCCGGGGCGCAGGATGTCGAGCCGGTTGTAGCCGAGCTTGCCGAGCGTAGTCTCGACCTCGCCCTTGACGCGCAGGTAGAACTGCTTGGCGCTGATCGCCGCGCCGACCGAGGAGACCGAGATGAACTGGCGGGCGCCCGCCTCCTGCCCCCATTTCGCGCAGGCCAGCACGAGATCCTGATCGACCGCGCGGAACACGGCCTCGTCCTCGCCGGCCTGCTTCCACGTTGTGCCGAGGCAGTTGACCACGGTGTCGGGCCGGGCGGCGGCGATGGCGTCGCCCCAGTTGGCGGGATCGGCGACCAGCACTTCCATCCGCGCGCCGGGCGGAAGGTCGAGCTCGCGGCGGGCAATGGCGACCAGGCGAACGTCGCGCCGGCCGACCGCGGCGCGGATCAGGGCCGAGCCGACGAGACCCGAGGCGCCGACGAGGCAGATCCGGACCGCCTTAGACATTGCTCAGCCCTTCGGGCGTGATCCCGGTGATCCGGGCATAGGCGGCGATGGCGAAACGATCGGTCATCCCGGCGATATAGTCGGCGATGTGACGGCTGCGGGCCGGCTCGGCCTCGTCAAGGCGCCCGGCCCAGCCCTCGCCCATCAGCGCCGGATCGGCGTGATAGGCAGCGAACAGCGTGGCCGTGACCTCGCGCGCCTTTTCGGCCGTGGCAAGCTGTTCGGGATGGTAATAGAGCTTCTCGTACATGAAGCGCTTGAGCTGCCGCTCGGCCTCCGCGAGCGGGCCGGAAAAGGCGGCCGTGGGGCGGCTGGCGCCGCGCACCTGCGCCACCGAGGCCATGCCCTGGGCACGCTCCCGCGTCTCGCCGATCAGGTCGTTGACCATCAGGCCGATCTGGCCGCGCACCAGTTCGCGCAATTGCCGCTCGCGCGCGGCGCGCGGAAAGCGCCGTTCAACCCCGCGCCACTGCTCGGCCACGAAATCGAGCTGGAGCAGTTCGTCAAGATCGAGGAAACCCGCGCGCAGGCCATCGTCGATATCGTGGTTGTCGTAGGCGATATCGTCAGCCAGCGCGGCGACCTGCGCCTCGAGACACGACCATTCACGCAGATCCAGCGGGAAGGCCGCGTCGAGTTCGGCCAGCGCCCAGTTCGGCGCTGAAACCGGGCCATTGTGCTTGGCAAGCCCCTCGAGCAGCTCCCAGGTGAGGTTGAGCCCGTCGAACTCGCAATAGGGGCTTTCGAGGCGCATCAGCGTGCGCAGGCAGTGCGCGTTGTGATCGAACCCGCCGTAGGGCTCCATCGCCGCGTCGAGCGCGTCCTCGCCGGCATGACCGAAGGGGGGATGGCCGATGTCGTGAGCGAGGCACAGCGCCTCGGTCAGATCCTCGTCGAGCCCGAGCGATCGGGCGATGACCCGGCCGATCTGGGCCACTTCGAGGCTGTGGGTCAGCCGCACCCGGTAATGGTCGCCATCGGGCGCGATGAAGACCTGGGTCTTGTGGCGCAGGCGGCGGAACGAGATCGAATGGATGATCCGGTCGCGGTCGCGCTGGTAGGGACCGCGCGGACCGCGCGTTACCGTGTCATCGGCCGGAAATTCGCGCCCCCGGCTCGTCGCGGGGTCGGCGGCAAAGGGGGCGCGGCCTGTCATGCGTCGGCGAGAATCCAGTCCGCCGCCGCCTCGGCATGGATCAGGGTGCAGTCGTAGATCGGCAGGACGTTGGCATCGACGTCGACCACCATCTCCAGCTCGGTGCAGCCCAGCACGATGGCCTGGGCCCCGGCCCGCTGCAGCTCGACGATTATGGTCTTGAGCTCGCGCTCGGCCTGACGGGTGGCCTTGCCGAGGATCAGTTCGTCATAGATGATCCGGTCGAGCGCATTGACGAACTTCATTTCCGGCGGGAGTAGCTCGATGTCGCGGGAAATCAGCTTCTTGCGGTAGAACCCCTCGACCATGACATTGCGCGAACCGATCAGGGCCGCCTTCTTCACCTTGTCGCGCGCCATGCGCTCGCCCACGCAGTCGGCGATGTGGAGCACCGGGACCGAGACCGCGGCGGCGACCTCGTCATAGACCTTGTGCATCGAATTGGCGCCGATCAGCAGGGCCCCGGCCCCGGCCTGTTCGAGCCGGCGGGCGCTGTCGGTCAGGATAGCGCCGGCGCGCTGCCAGTCCGCCTCGTCCTGCAGGCGCTGCAGGCCGCTGAAATCGAGGCTCTCGATCAGCAGCGGCGCGGAGGCCTGCTTGCCGGCGCGCGCCTGCACCAGCTTGTTGATGTGATCGTAATAGGTGCGTGTCGACAGCCATGACATGCCGCCGATAAGGCCCAGCTTGCGCAAGGTCGGAACTCCCCGGAAAGGACGAAACCCCCGTTTCATCCTGCGCCTTAGGCAAGAGGGACGGCAAGGTCCAGCTTTGGGGGGCTCGGTTTGCCGACTGTCAGCCCAAACCCGTCGCACACAGGGCGGCGGAAGAGGCGGTGACCTCGAGAACTTCGCGGTCTCCGATGCGGCGGACGGCTTCCACATATTGGGGAATCGTCCGCTTGGGGCCCTGCAAGGCCTGCAGTTTGCGCAGCTGGCGGATGGTCAGCCGGTCGACCATCCGCTTGGCCATGCAGGTGCTGACCCCTTCCGAAAGCCCCGCCTCGACCAGCGCCGAGCGAACGCGGCTTTCCGCGATCCGCTCGACACAGGCCGAGAGCGCCAGCGGCAGCACCAGAATTGCAACGAGGCTGCAACGCCGCTGCATCAATGCTGGAGCGCCTTGTTGATGTCCTCCACCATCTTCTTGGCGTCGGCCAGCAGCATCATGGTCTGGTCCATGTAGAACACGTCGTTGTCGACCCCGGAATAACCGACGCCGCCCATCGAGCGCTTGATGAACATGATGGTCTTGGCCTTGTCGACGTCGAACACGGGCATGCCGTAGATCGGGCTCGACTTGTCGGTCTTGGCGGCCGGGTTGACCACGTCGTTGGCGCCGATGACGAAGGCGACGTCGCACTGCGAGAACTCGCCCTGGATGTCTTCCAGTTCGAACACCTCGTCATAGGGGACATTTGCTTCGGCCAGCAGCACGTTCATGTGGCCGGGCATGCGGCCGGCGACCGGGTGGATGGCGTACTTGACGTTGACGCCTTCCTTCTTGAGCAGGTCCCCCATCTCGCGCAGCACGTGCTGGGCCTGGGCGACGGCCATGCCGTAGCCCGGGATGATGATGACGTTTTCCGCTTCCTTCATCAGGAAGGCGGCGTCTTCCGCGCTGCCGCGCTTGTAGGGGCGCTGTTCCTTGGCCTCTCCGCCGCCCGCATCGGGCGCGGCGCCGAAACCGCCGGCGATCACCGAGATGAAGCTGCGGTTCATCGCCTTGCACATGATGTAGGACAGGATCGCACCCGAGGAGCCGACCAGCGCCCCGGTGATGACCATGGCCGTGTTGTGCAGGGTGAAGCCCATCGCCGCCGCGGCCCAGCCCGAGTAGGAGTTGAGCATCGAGACGACCACCGGCATGTCCGCGCCGCCGATCGGGATGATCAGCAGGAAGCCGATGATGAACGAGAGCGCGGTGATCGTGGCGATGATCCACAGCGCCTCGTCCTGCGTGAAATAGGCGACGAGGCCGAGGATGGCGACCAGCGTGCCGAGGTTGAGCACGTGGCGGCCCGGCAGCATGATCGGCTTGCCGCCCATGTTGCCGTTAAGCTTGAGGAAGGCGATGACCGAGCCGGAGAACGTGATCGCACCGATGGCGATGCCGAGGCCCATCTCCATCCGGCTGTCGGGATTGATCCCGCCTTCGAGCAGGAGAATGCCGAAGGCGCCCGGGTTGAAGTAGGCGGCAAGGCCCACCAGCACGGCGGCCATGCCGACGAGGCTGTGGAAGGCCGCGACCAGCTGCGGCATGGCCGTCATCTGGATCTTGCGGGCCGTGGTGAGGCCGATCACCGCGCCAAGGCCGATGGCAGCGAGGATCTTGACCATGGCGCCCGTATCGGGCCCGCCTTCCGCCAGCGTCGGCACATGGGTTGCCAGCGTGGTCAGCACGGCGATGCCCATGCCGATCATGCCGAAGCGGTTGCCACGCCGCGAGCTTGCCGGGCTGGACAGGCCGCGCAGGGCGAGGATGAAAAGGACCCCGGAAACGAGGTAGGCGAGCAGGGCCCAGGCGGGCAGCACGGCGTGTTCCATCAGTCAGCCCCCCTCAGCTCTTCTGCTTCTTCTTGTACATGGCCAGCATCCGTGCGGTGACCGCGAAGCCGCCGAAGATGTTGATCGAGGCCATGACCACGGCCACGAGGCCGAGCCACGACGAGGCGAGCGATCCGGCCGCCGCCGCGGCGACCAGTGCGCCGACGATGATCACCGAGGAAATCGCGTTGGTCACCGCCATCAGCGGCGTGTGCAAGGCGGGCGTAACCGACCAGACCACGTAATAGCCCACGAAACAGGCCAGTACGAAGATCGACAGAATGCTTATGAAGTCCATTGTTCCCCCAACACTTCCGGCCCCGCGGCCCGGCCTTCGCGCTCTACCTTAGCTTGCAATCGCGCAAAGAAAAGCGCCGGAAGGCACGAAGCCCCCGGCGCCGGTCCTTTATCGAAAGCCTGCCCCGCCAGGCGCGGCGGGGCGGGAACTTCAGCGGCTGATCAGGTAGACCACCCCGGCCGCGATCAGCGCGATCAGCGGCGTGGAATATTTCACCGCGGCGATAAAGCCCGCATAAGTTTCCTTGGCCGCCTTCATGTCGTTAGCCGAAGCCATGATCTTCGTTCCCCATATGCTGAAAGGCCCTGCCGGGCCGTGATCCATGGGCCGGCTCTAAACCGGCATGGGCGCTTGCTCAAGCGCGCAGTTGGCAGGGTGAGGGTTAAGCGCCTTTTTACACTCCGCGCTTATTGATGGTCCCGAACAGGGACAATCGCGAGACCAATGGCCGAGTTCGAAGATCGCCTTCTGATGCTGATCGACGATGAGCCGGCGCAATGCCGGCTGGTCTCGGCGCTTGCCGCGCGCGAAGGCTGGCGAACGCTGGTCGTGCGCGATGCCGAAACCGCGATTGCCACGCTCGGCACCCGGCAGGGCATGCTGCTTTCCGCGATCATCCTCGACCAGTGGGTGCCGGGCGACGATGCCTGCGAGCTGATCGCCGAGCTGAAAAGCCGCCGCCCGGCCCTGCCGATCCTGATGCTCACCACCAGCGCGAGCCCGCTGCTGGCGGTGGAAGCCATGCGCGCCGGGGCGACCGACTACCTGATCAAGCCGGTCGCGCCCGAGCGGCTGATGCAGGCCCTGCGCAGCGCCACCACGCGCGAAACCCCGCGCGACGAACTGGCCCCGCTGACCGAGAAAATGCCCTCCGCGCCCGATTTCGAGGCGATGATCGGCGCGGCCCCCACCTTCCGCGCCGCCCTTGCCGTGGCCGCCAAGGCCGCGCGCGGCCACACGCCAATGCTGATCGAGGGCGAAAGCGGGACCGGCAAGGAAATGCTGGTCCGCGCGATCCATGCCGCCAGCCCGCGCGCCAAGCTGCCGATACGGATCGTCAACATCGCCGGGATTCCGGCCAATTCGATCGAATCGGTGCTGTTCGGTCACGAGAAAGGCGCCTTCCCCGGCGCCTTCGACCGCCAGATCGGCGCCTTGCAGCATTGCGACGGCGGGACGCTGGTGCTCGACGAGATCGACCGCATGCCCGAGAGCGTCCAGCAGCGACTGGCCGAATCGATCCAGCGCGGCGACGTGCGCCCGATCGGCGCGCGCCATTCCTTCAAGATCGACCTGCGCCTGATCGCGGCAAGCAACCTGCCGCTGCGCGACCTCGTGGCGGCCGGGCATTTCCTGCCCGAACTTCACGAGGCGCTGGCCTCGGTGACCGTGGCCCTGCCCCCGCTGCGCCAGCGCTCGCAGGACATTCCCTCGCTCGCCCGCCATTTCCTTGCCCGGATCGGCGAGCAGCCGGGCCTGCGCCCGCTCGGCATTACCGACAGCGCGCTGTCGCTGCTCTCCGCCTATGACTGGCCGGGCAACGTGCGGCAATTGCAGGCCGTGCTGTTCCGCGCCTGCGTGTTCTGCGACGGCGAAGTCCTGACCGCGGACGATTTCCCGCAGCTCTCCAACCTGCTGGGGGTGGACCAGCCGGTGACCCCCGGCAACCAGGCCGTGCATGGATCGCCCGGCGTGCTGCTCTACACGCCGGACGGCAACCTGCGCCCGCTGGAAGACATCGAGGCCGACGTGATCCGCCTTGCCATCGGCCACTATCGCGGGCGGATGACCGAAGTGGCGCGCCGCCTCGGGATCGGGCGGTCAACCCTCTACCGCAAGCTCTCCGACCTCGGGATCGACAGCGCGGCCTGAGCGCCCCCGCCACGGAGCGCGCCCATATTTGCGACGAACCGCGCGGAACCCGCCCTTCCCCCGACCGTTTCTCTGTCAGGAGAAATTGGACGGAAAACCATGAGTTTGCATAGCCTCATCGAACCGGCGGGAACGCTCCTCACCGGATGGAAGCTGGTCCCCGGCGACAAGCGCAAGTCGGCCGACATCCGCAACAAGGACGAGCCTTCGGCGGTCCCCGACGAGGGCGACCGGCCGAGCCCGCCGCACCATCACGACAATATCAGGCAGGCAGCAAGGTAAAGTCGGTCAGCGCCGCATCGCGCAGGCCGCGCCAGACGCGCAGGGCCTGGACCGTTTCCGCCACGTCGTGAACCCTCACGATCTGGGCCCCTGCCTCCAGCGCGCGCAGCGCGAGGGTGAGCGAGCCGCCCAGCCGCTTGTCGGCCGGGGCCTCGTTCGACAGGGCCCCGATCATCCGCTTGCGGCTGGCGCCAAGCAGCAGCGGCTGGCCGAGGGCGTGGAACAGCGGCAGGGCGTTCATGAGGGCAAGGTTTTCTGCCAGCGTCTTGCCGAAGCCGATGCCGGGATCGAGCACGATCTTTTCCCGAGCGATGCCCGCCTCAATCGCGGCATCGCGCCGCGCGGCCAGCCAGTCGAACACCTCGAGCACGACATTGCCATAGCCGGCATCGGCGTGAAGGTCCTCGCCCTCCCCCGGCGCGTGCATCAGAACCACGGGAACGCCCGTGTTCGCCGCCAGTTCGGCGCTGCGCGGATCGTGGCGCAGGGCCGAGACATCGTTGAACAGGTGGGCGCCCGCCGCAATGGCTGCCTCCATCACGACGGGACGCCGCGTGTCGAGACTGATGGCGGCACCCATGGCCGCCACCCGTTCGACAATCGGGATAACGCGCTTGATCTCTTCGCCTTCCCAGACCGCGGGGGCGCCGGGGCGGGTCGATTCCCCGCCGATGTCGATGATCGCGGCGCCCGCTTCGAGCATGGCGGCGGCATGGGCCGAGGCCACGTCGGGCCGGTCGAGGAATTCGCCGCCGTCGGAAAAGCTGTCGGGCGTGACGTTGAGGATGCCCATGACCTGCGGCTGGTCGAGCCGCACGGTGCGCTGGCCGAATTGCAGCGGGGCGTGGGCGCGGCGCAGGTTGTCCCATTGCTCGCGCGCCTCGGGCGGCAGATCGGGGAGCGCGGCGCGCAATTCGGGGACGGAGAAGCGGCGGCGGGCGGTGATCCGCCCCCCCTCGCGCTCGACCAGGGCGAAGCGCGAGGCATAGACGAGGCCGCCGGCGAGGCGAACGGCTTCACCCTCTTCCGCCTGCGGGCTGGCCGTAAGGGCGAGCGGGAAGAGGTAGCAGGCGGTCATGGCCGCCTGCACTTCGTCATTGCGAGGGCCACAGGCCCGCGGCAATCCAGTGCCCCCTCATGGGGCCCTGGATTGCTTCGCTGCGCTCGCAAAGACGAGGTATTGCAATGGCTCACGGTTCGGTGGCCAGGAGGTACATCTGGCGGATGTCGTCGAGCGGCTTGACCTGGCCTTCGTGCTCAATGTGCCAAAACGACCAGCCGTTGCACGAGGGCGCGCCCTGCAGCTTGGCCCCGAGCGAGTGGATCGAGCCGCTGTCCGCCGCGCAGGCGAGTGAGCCATCGGCGCGGACCTGGGCGGCAAAACGCCCCTTCTTGTCGCTCACCATGGTGCCGGGCTTGATCCAGCCGGTTTCGATCAGCGTGCCGAAGGCGACCTTGGGCGCGGCCTTGGGGCTCTGCATCGTGGTGATCGCGCTCTCGTCGAGCGGGAGGGCCAGTTCGATCCGCTCGAGCGCGGCCTCGCGGTAAGCGCTCTCACGCTCGCAGCCGATCCATTCGCGGCCAAGGCGCCGGGCGACCGCGCCGGTCGTGCCGGTGCCGAAGAACGGGTCGAGCACCACGTCGCCCTTGTTGGTCGTGGCGAGCATGACCCGGTAGAGCAGAGCCTCGGGCTTCTGCGTAGGGTGGACCTTGGCCCCGCCCTTCTTCAGCCGCTCCTGCCCCGAGCAGATCGGCAGGACCCAGTCCGAGCGCATCTGCAGCTCGTCGTTGAGGGTCTTCATCGCGCGGTAGTTGAAGGTGTACTTCGCCTTTTCTCCCATGGACGCCCAGATCAGGGTCTCATGGGCATTGGTGAAACGGGTGCCCTTGAAATTGGGCATGGGGTTGGCCTTGCGCCAGATGATGTCGTTCAGGACCCAGAAGCCCATGTCCTGCATGATCGCGCCGACGCGGAAGATGTTGTGATAGCTGCCGATCACCCAGATCGAGCCATTGGGCTTGAGCACGCGGCGGGCCTCGGCCAGCCAGGCGCGGGTGAACTGGTCATAAGTGGCGAAGCTGTCGAACTTGTCCCAGTCGTCGGTCACGGCATCGACGTGGCTGCCGTCTGGCCGGTTCAGGTCGCCGCCCAGCTGGAGATTGTACGGCGGGTCGGCGAAAACCATGTCGACGCTGGCCGTGGGCAGCGAGCGCATCGCCTCGACGCAGTCACCCGAGATGATCTGGCCGAGCGGGAGGAGATGACGGACCTCGGCCTCGCCCTTGCCCGCGCCGCGCGCCTTGGCGCGCGTCGTCGTCGCGGTCCGTTCCTTGAGCATCTGCTCGGCCATTTGGTGTCCTTTGCCCCATTCCAAAGGACCGAATCTGAGTCATCCGGGACTCCCCGTCAAGCCGCGACTCGCCGGGAATCCTTGGGATTCGGGTGAAGCGAGGAGCGGAACAGAACGAGTCCCACACAAGGGGTAGAGTCTGGCGATTCGCGCAGGACTCAAGATGTGGTGGTGTGGCCGGGCGGACTCGGCCCGTGAAAAAAGTTCGATCAGAACAGTTCGAGCTGGGCCACCGGGGCGAAGGAGCGGCGGTGCAGCGGGGTGGGTCCGTGCGCACGCAGGGCGGCCAGATGCTCGGGCGTGCCGTAGCCGGCGTTGCGTTCCCAGCCGTAATGCGGGTGATCCAGCGCATGGGCGCGCATGATCCGGTCGCGGTGCTCCTTGGCGATGATCGAGGCGGCCGAGATGCAGGGCTGGGTCGCATCGCCGCCCACGATCGGCCGGGCCGGCCAGCGCCATTCCTCACGCCGTCCATGGGGCGTGAGGTTGCCGTCGACCAGCACCTCGTGCGGATCGGCGCCGAGCTTGGCGCAGAGGGCTTCGACCGCGAGGGTCATGGCCAGCATGGTGGCACCGAAGATGTTGAGCCGGTCGATCTCCTCGGGCGAGACGACGCCGACCGCCCAGTGGCAGCGGCGCTTGATCCGCTCCTCGAGGATCGCCCGGTCGGATGCCTTGAGCTTCTTGGAATCGTCGAGCCCGGCGGGGCGCGGCTTGCACAGGACCACGGCGGCGGCGACCACCGGCCCCGCCAGCGGGCCGCGCCCGGCTTCATCGACCCCTGCAATGAGGCGGGCATTGGCGATGGCGTCGGTCTGGTGCATGTTCGGCGTTATGGCTGGTTTTCGTGAGAGCTTGGTATTGCCGCTGGCGCTGGCGCTGGCAAGTTGCGGTGCTTCGGCGGCGGGGGATGACGGGACACGCCCCTTCCAGACCACCGAAATGGGCAAGTTCGAGGAACCGTGGGCGCTCGCCTTCCTCCCCGGCGGCGCCAGCGCGCTGGTGACCGAGAAGGCGGGCACGCTCAAGCTGTGGCGCAAGGGCGCCGGCACCGTGACCGTGAGCGGCGCGCCCAAGGTAGCCTATGGCGGACAGGGCGGGCTTGGCGACGTGGCGCTGGCGCCGGACTTCGCCGCGAGCGGGACCGTTTACCTCTCATGGGCCGAGCCCGGCCCGAACGGCACGGCCGGGGCGGCGCTGGGCCGGGCCCGGCTGGTTCAGGGCCCCTCACCCCGCCTGGACGGGCTGACCGTGATCTGGCGGCAGGACCGCAAGGTGACCGGCGAGGGACATTTCTCCCACCGCATCGCCTTTTCGCCGGACGGGAAATTCCTGTTCGTTTCCTCGGGCGAGCGGCAGAAATTCACCCCCGCGCAGGACCTTGGCACCAACCTTGGCAAGGTGGTGCGCCTGCTGCCCGATGGCACGCCCGCGCCCGGCAATCCCTTTGCCGCAAAGGGCGGGGTGAGCGCGCAGATCTGGTCCTATGGCCACCGCAACGTGCTCGGGCTGAAGTTCGATGCCGCCGGGCGGCTGTGGGACCTCGAGCACGGGCCCCGGGGCGGAGACGAACTCAACCTCGTCAAGCCCGGGCTCAATTATGGCTGGCCGCTGGTCTCGGACGGCGATCACTATGACGGCCGGGCGATCCCGCGCAACCGCACCCGGCCCGACCTTGCCCAGCCGGCGATCACCTGGAACCCGGTGATCGCGCCGGGCGACTTCATCTTCTATCGCGGGGCCATGTTCCCCCGGTGGCAGGGCCATGCCCTGATCGCCGGGCTCGCCAGCGGGGCCCTGGTCGATGTCGCCATCGAAGGCGACAAGGCGCGCGAGGTGACGCGCCACGACTTTGGCCAGCGCCTGCGCGAAATCGTCGAACACCCGGACGGCTCGGTCTGGATACTGGAGGATGGGCCCGGCGGGCGCCTGCTGCGGCTCACGCCCCGAACCCAGCCCACTAATCAGTAATTCATTGCGCGGGGGGATCATTGGCCCTATCCGCGCGCCCTCATGTCCGGCCCCAATCTCATTCCGCTCGACGCGGTCGATCCCGCCATGGTCGAGGAACTGCTCGATCGCGCCTTCGAGCCGGGCCGCCATACCCGCACCGCCTACAAGATCCGCGAGGGGATGGACTGGCTGCCCGGCCTGTCTTTCGCCGCGCTCGATAACGATGGCCTGCTGGTCGGCACGATCCAGTGCTGGCCGGTGGCCCTGACCGATCCGAACGGGCGGGCCCATCCGATGATCATGGTCGGCCCCGTGGCCGTGCTGCCCGACCAGCAGGGCGGCGGCTATGGCAAGGCGCTGATGACCGCTGCGATAGCCGCGCTCGACCCGCGCGCGCCGCTGCCGCAGGTAATGATCGGCGATCCGGAATATTATGGCCGCTTCTGGGGCTTCTCCGCCGAGCAGACCGGCGGCTGGACCGTGCCCGGCCCTTACGAGAAGCACCGCCTGCTGGTGCGGTGCGACAACCCGGCCGTCCTGCCCGCCGTGGGCGAACTCGGGCCTTGGCGGCGCTGATCCGATCTGGCATCGCGGGCTCGCAATGAGCGCGCTGTTCACCCGTCTGTCCGAACTCCACCTCGCGGGCCATGCGCGCGAGGGCGTGGCCATTCATCACGATTCCCGCGTGACCGAGGGGGCAGAACTGCGCCCGGCGGCCGTGCTCGCGGCGGTGACCGAGCGCGAGCGACCCGGCCTGCTGCTGATTCACCGCCCTTCCACCATGCGCGCCCATCCCGGCCAAGTCGCCCTGCCCGGCGGCAAGATCGATGCCGGGGAAAGCCCGGTCGATGCCGCGCTGCGCGAGGCTTACGAGGAACTGGGCATCCACGCCGATCAGGTGCGGATCGTGGGTGAGAGCGACGTCTATCGCACCGGCTCGGGTTACGAGATCACCCCGGTGATCGGCATGATCCCGCCTGACATCGCGCTCGATCCCAACCCGAGCGAGGTGGCCCGCTGGTTCGAGGCTCCGCTCGACTTCGTGCTCGATCCCGCCAACCACCGCGAACACAGCCGCGAATGGGAAGGGCGGACCGTCAATTACTGGGAGATCACCTGGCAGGAGCACCGGATCTGGGGGATCACGGCAGGGCTGCTGGTCAACCTCTCCCGGCGGTGGCGCTGGCATGACTGAGGCCATCTTCCCGCCCCTGCTGCCCCCGGCCGACTGGACGGCGCGCGAGGATCTCGTCGCGCTGATGGCGGCACTGGGCGGCGAAAACGCGCGTTACGTGGGCGGCGCCGTGCGCGACACCCTGCTTGGCATCCCCGTCAAGGACGTGGACGTGGCGACCGTGCTGCGCCCTGAGCAAGTGATCGAGCGGCTGGCCGCAGCCGGGCTACGCACCGTGCCGACCGGCATCGAGCATGGCACGGTGACCGCGATCCTCCCCTACGGCCCGGTCGAGATCACCACCCTGCGCCATGACGTTTCGACCGACGGGCGCCGCGCCACCGTGGCCTTTGCCGAGGACTGGCGCGAGGATGCGGCACGGCGCGATTTCACGATCAACGCCCTCTATGCCCAGCCCGGCACTGGCGCGATCAGCGACTATTTCGGCGGGCTGGACGATCTGGCCGCGCGGCGGGTCCGCTTCATCGGCGATGCCCGCCAGCGCATCCGCGAGGATCACTTGCGGATCCTGCGCTATTTCCGGTTTCAGGCGAGGTTTGGCTCACAACCCGCTGATCCTGAAGCAGAAGAATCCTGTTCAGAGCTGGCGGCAACGCTCAAGGGCCTTTCGCGCGAGCGGATCGGGATGGAGATGATCAACCTGCTCGGCCTCGCCGATCCGGCGCCGACCGTGGCGCGGATGGCGGAACTGGGCGTGCTCGCCGTGGTCCTGCCCGAGGCCGATCCGGCGGCGCTGGCGCGGCTGGTGACTACCGAACAGGCCCAGGGCATCGAGCCCGACGCGGTGCGGCGCCTCGCCGCGCTGCTCCCGGCCGATCCGGCGCTGGCCGAGCAGGTGGCGAGCCGGTTTCGCCTGTCCGGCGCGCAGAAGAAGCGGCTGGCCGTGGCGGCCGCGCGGGATGGCGCGGCGGGCGATGCGCGGCCGCTGGCCTATCGGCTGGGGCGCGAAGGCGCGCTTGACCGCCTGCTGATCGAAGGGGCGGACATTGCCCCGCTGCGCGATTGGGACTTGCCGGTGCTTCCGCTCAAGGGCGGAGACATCGTGGCGCGCGGGATCGGCGCCGGGCCGGAAGTGGCGCGGGTGCTGCGCGCGGTCGAGACGCGGTGGATCGCCGAGGGCTTTCCGGACGCCGAGCGGGTTCAGGCCCTGCTCGGCGAGGTCCTCTCCGGTCAGGCCGGGTAAAGGCGCGCCATGCCACAGGCGTCAACGACGATGGACCTGGCGCCCCTGCCCCAATACCTGATGAGCCAGCCGCTGCTGGCGCTGGCTCTTGCCGCCATGCTGGTGATCCTGCTGGGCGGCGCGCTGCGCCACCTTTCGCCGCGCTTCGGCAATTTCGTGCGTGCGCTGGGCAATATCGGCCTGCTCGCCGCGCTGGTGCTGACCGTGCTGCAAGTCGCGCGGGTCAACCAGGGGCTGGACCTGTCGCTGCCCGGCCTCGGCATGCCGGTGCAGGAGGTGAGCGGGACCGAGACCCGCGTGCCGATGGACGAGGATGGCCATTTCTGGATTCGCGCGCGGGTCAACGGCGTGCCCCACCGCTTCCTCGTCGATACCGGGGCGACCCTGACCGCGATCGATCCGGGCCTTGCCGCCGAGGCCGGGGCCGTGGTCCAGTCCATGCGCCAGCCGGTGCTGCTGCGCACGGCCAACGGCACCGTTCCAGCCCAGCTCGCCACGCTGCACGAGGTGCGGATCGGCAACGTGCTGGCGCGCGACCTCGATGCGGTGATCGCGCCGGGGATGGAGGGGACCAGCGTGCTCGGCATGAACTTCCTCTCGCGCCTCGCCTCGTGGCGGGTCGAGGGACAGACCCTGATCCTCGTGCCCCACCATCCGCAGGAGGCGGGCGATCGGGCCAGTAATCCCGCATAGGCCACGGCCCACCCCGGCCCGGCGCCCCTTTCGCCGCCCGCTTCATCCTGGCTTCATCTTTCCGGCGCCCCACTGAGCCCAGAGGCGGATCCCCCGCCGGGAGCAGATGCATGAATTTCAAGCACATTCTGGTTGCCCTCAGCTTCGCCGCGGCGGGTCCGGCGCTGGCCCAGACGGCCCAGGTGGCAGTAACCGCAGGTGCCACCGTCTATGGTCCGCAAGGCGACGTGGTCGGCACGGTCGAAAAGATTTCGGGCGCCAGCGCCATCGTCAACACCGGCAAGCACAGCGCCGCGCTTCCCACCAGCGCCTTCGGCAAGAACGACAAGGGCCTGCTCGTCTCGATGAGCAAGGACCAGCTCGACGCCGCCGTGGAAGCCGCCGAAGCAAAGGCTTCCGGCGCGCTCGATACGGCGCTGGTGGCGGGCGCCGCCGTCCACTCCTCCGATGGCCAGCCGATGGGTTCGGTCAAGGCGATCAGCGCTGACGGCGTGGTCACCATCGCGCGCGAGGGCGGCGAATTCTCGCTCAGGAAGGATGCCTTCACCACCGATGCCAACGGCGTGGCCCTGCGCAACACCAAGGCCGCAATCGACGAGGCCGTGGCCAAGCAGGCCCCGGCGGCAGCATCGGCTCCGGCAGCGCTATAAGGCTTCCGGCGCCGGGGTATGGAAGTCGAGGCGTCGCGCACGCCCCGGCGCCGGGAGACTCGCCTAGGGTCCTGACCCTAGAACTTGTTGTCGCGCGGGAACCCGTTGGGCGGCATCCGCCCGGCGGCCCCGCGCGCCACCTTCCACAGCCGCATGTCGGCCTCGGTGCGGGTGCGGCCGGTTTCGCCGCCCATCTTCCAGCTCAGCCCTTCTTCCAGCTTGAGCGTGATCGCATCGGCCATGCCGCCGTCGCGGTAGCGCTGGAGGGTAACCCCCTGCCCCTTGGCGAGAACGGGCATTTCCTCGAGGCTGAACAGGACGAGCTTGCGATTGTCCCCGACCACGGCGACGTGATCGTGCTCGGCCGGGATTTCCCGCACCACCGCAAGTTTCACGCCGGGCTTGGTGCTCATCACGCCCCGGCCCTTGCGGGTTTCGGCCAGCAGTTCGTCCGCCTCGGCCACGAAGCCGCGCCCGATGTTGGAGGCGAGCAGGAGCTGGGCCTTGGCGCGATAGGTGACGAGCGCCACGATCTGCGCGTCGGCGTCAATGTCGACCATGGTGCGGATCGGCTCGCCAAACCCGCGCGCGGAAGGCAGCTTGTCGGCCCCCAGCGTGTAGAAGCGGCCATTGTCGCAGGCGATCAGCAGCTTGTCGGTGGTCTGGGCGTGAAGCGCGTAGGCCGGGCCGTCGCCCTCCTTGTACTTGTACTCGCGGTCCAGCGGATCGTGGCCCGAGGCGCCGCGAATCCAGCCCTTGGCCGAGAGGATCACCGTGACCGGGGCCTTCTCGATCATCGCGTCCATGCTGAATTCGCGCGTCGGCGCGGCTTCGGCGATGGTGGTGCGGCGGCGGCCGAGTTCGGTATCGGGGCCATATTCCTTGCGCAGGGCGGCCAGATCGCGCTTCAGCCGGGTGCGCTGGCGGGCCGGGCTTTCAAGCAGCTTGTTCAGCTCGTCCTGCTCGGCCAGCAGCTCCTCGCGCTCCTTGCGCAGCTCCATCTCTTCCAGCTTGCGCAAGGACCGCAGGCGCATGTTGAGGATGGCCTCGGACTGGCGGTCGGTCAGCTCGAACTCGGCCATCATCACCGGCTTGGGCTCGTCCTCGGTGCGGATGATCTCGATGATCCGGTCGAGGTTGAGGTAGGCGATGATGTAGCCCGAAACCAGTTCGAGCCGGGCGGCGATCTTTTCCAGCCGGTGGCGGCTGCGGCGGATCAGGATGTCGATCTGCGAGATCACCCATTCCTGAAGCAGCAGCTTGAGCCCGAGAACACCCGGAGTCCTGTGTGAATCCAGTACGTTGAGGTTGATACCGAACCGACTTTCGAGGTCAGTCAGCTTGAACAGCGATTCCTTCAGCAACTCGGGATCGACGTTGCGGCTCTTGGGAATGAGGACGATGCGGATCTGCTCGTCGCTCTCGTCGCGGATATCCTCGAGGATCGGCAGCTTCTTGTCGGCGATGGCCTGGGCCACCTGCTCGATCAGCTTGCCCTTCTGGAGCATGTAGGGAATCTCGGAAATGACCAGCTGCCACTGGCCCCCGCCGAGCTTCTCGATCCCGGTTTCTTCCCAGTTCCCGGCCTCGTCGCGCCCGGTGGAGAAGCGGCCGCGCACCCGCAGGGTGCCCTTGCCGGTCTCGTAAGCGTGGGAAACGGCGGCCGGACTATCGACCACCACGCCGCCGGTGGGGAAATCGGGCCCCTGGAACAGCTCCATTAACTGGGCATGTTCGGCGTGGGGATTGTCGATCAGCAGCAGCGTGGCATCGACGATCTCGGCCACGTTGTGGCTGGGAATGTTGGTTGCCATGCCCACGGCGATGCCGCTGGCGCCATTGGCGAGGAGATTGGGGAACAGGCCGGGGAAGATCTCGGGCTCTTCCTCCTCGCCGTTGTAGGTCGGCTGAAAGTCGACCGTGCCCTCGTCCAGCCCGGCCATCAGGCGGATCGCGGTCTTGGTCAGGCGGGCTTCGGTGTACCGGTAGGCGGCGGCGTTATCGCCGTCGATATTGCCGAAATTGCCCTGCCCTTCGACCAACGGATAGCGCAGCGAGAAATCCTGCGCGAGGCGGACCATCGCATCGTAGACCGAGGCGTCGCCATGCGGGTGATACTTGCCGATCACGTCGCCGACGACGCGGGCCGATTTCTTGAAGGCGCCGGTAGGATCGAGCTTCAACTGACGCATGGCCCAGAGCAGACGGCGGTGAACCGGCTTCAGGCCATCCCTGAGGTCTGGCAACGAACGCGCTGTAATCGTTGAAAGAGCATAGACCAGGTAGCGTTCGGACAGGGCCGAATCGAACGGGGCATCGACGATGGCGTCGAACGGATCGGGATCGGCATCGATACTGGTCGGCATGACATCATGCCCTAGCAAGCCGACGAGCCGAGGAAAACACCGGGAACCGGCTTGTTCCCCGGCTCATTTTGCAGCCGGGCCGATTTGCGCCCGCTGGAGACGATAATGACCAAGCGCGTCCTGATCCTCGCTACCGACGGGTTCGAGCAATCCGAACTGATCGAGCCGAGGAAGGCGCTGGAAGCGGCCGGGATCGAGACCGTCCTCGCCAGCCCCAAGGCCGGCTCGATCAAGGGCTGGAACCACACCGACTGGGGCGAGAGCGTGAAGGTCGACGCCGCGCTCGGCGAGGTTGCCGAGGAGGACTTCGACGCCCTGATGCTGCCTGGCGGACAGATGAACCCCGACAGCCTGCGCCTCAACGACGAGGTGATTGGCCTGATCGAGGATTTCGACGAGGCGGAAAAGCCGATCGCGGCGATCTGCCATGGCCCGTGGCTGCTGGTCGAGGCCGACATCGTCGATGGCCGGGCAGTGACCGGCTGGCCCTCGATCCGCACCGATCTCGAAAATGCCGGGGCCCAGGTGTTCGACGAGGAAGTGATCATCGACGGCAACCTGATCACCAGCCGCAAGCCGGATGACATTCCCGCCTTTGCCCAGGCGCTGATTTCCGCCCTGGAAGATTGAGGCAAGCCAAGCGGCCGGCGGAATGGATTACCGGCGCTGCATGTCGTTGGCGACGGCGGGAATGCGCACCTCGATCCCGTCGAGCGCCTCGGTCAGCTCGATCTGGCACGACAGGCGGCTGGTACGGGTGACGTTCGCGGCAAGGTCGAGCATGTCGTCCTCGTCGTCGCTCGCGGGCTTGAGCTTGTCGAACCACTCGGCGGCCACGACCACGTGGCAGGTCGAACAGGCCATCTGCCCCTCGCAGGTGCCTTCGAGCGGCATGCCGGCCCCCTGCGCCACTTCCAGCAGGCGCTGGCCCGGCTCGGCCGCCACTTCGACCTTTTCGCCCTTGGCGGTGATGAAGCGGACCGAGACCATCTGCAGGAAGACTCCGAAGCGAATGCTATTGCTGCGCGGCGGCAGCGGCAATCCGCTCACACGCCCCGACCACTTCATCCATCCTCGAATACCGGCCGAAGCCGAGGCGGATCGATGTCCGCGCTTGCTTGTCGTTGAGCCCGAGCGCGCTGAGCACGCGGCTGGGCTTGCCCTTACCACTGGCACAGGCCGAGCCCGCCGAAAAGGCAATATCGCGCAGGTCGCTCATCAGGCGCGCCACGTCGAGCCCCTCGCGCCGCAGGTTGAGGTTGCCGCGCCAGCGCTTTTCCGCGCTGCCGTTGAGCACGAAGCCCGGCAGGGCGGCGCACGCGGCGGCAAACAGTTCGTCGGCCTGGGCGGTGTCCCGCTCGCGCCGCTCCACCATCAGCCTGGCGGCAATCCCGAAGCCAACGCAGAGCGCCGGGCTGAGCGTGCCCGAGCGCAGGCCGCCTTCCTGCCCCCCGCCGCGCATGATCGGCTTCAGGTCCACCCCGTCGCGCACCCACAGGCAGCCGATGCCCTTCGGGCCATAGATCTTGTGGGCCGTGGCCGCGATCAGGTCCGCGCCCTCGGGCGGCGCGAACTTGCCCGCGCCCTGCACCGCGTCGCACAGCATCAACGCGCCCTTTTCCTTCGCGCGCGCCGCCAGCTGGTTGATCGGCTGGACCGTTCCGATCTCGTTGTTCACGTGCATGACCGCAAGCAGGTCGAACCGGTCCGGCAGGGCGACCGCGGGATCGACCAGCCCCTCGCCATCGACCGGAACGATGCTGAACGCATCTGCCGCATACTGGGCGGTCTCGATCACGGCGGAATGCTCGATCGCGCTGGCGGCGATCGCCTTCGCGCCGGAGCCGACGATGGCGAGGTTGAGCGCCTCGGTCGCCCCGCTGGTGAAGATCACCCGGCCGCCGGGCGGAAACAACGCGGCAACCTGATCGCGCGCGATCTCGATCGCAGCGGCGGCGATCCGCCCCGGGCGGTGCGGGCTGTGAGGATTGGCGAAGCCCGAGCTTTCGGGGCCCGCCAGCCATGTCATCATCGCCTCGCGCGCTTCGGGGGCGAGCGGGGTCGTGGCCTGATAGTCGAGATAGATCATCGCGCCATCTCCTGCCACGCGGCGATGAAGCGGTCCACCTCGGCCAGGGTCGTTTCCCGCCCGAGCGAGACACGGATCACCTCGCCCGCGCCCGCCGCGCCCATGGCCGTGAGCACGTGGCTCGGCTTGAGCGAACCGGAGGAGCAGGCACTGCCCGCCGAAATGGCGATGCCCATGGCATCGAAGCGGATCAACTGAGCATTGGCCGAGCGGCCGGGCATCCGGTAAGCGCCGATCGCGGGCAGGCGCCCTGCCCCGGCCGCGACGACCTCGCCCCCCGCCGCCGTGATCGCCCCGTCGATCCGGGCCCGCAGGCGCGCCGCTTCCGCCAGCCAGCCCGGCCCTTCGCGCAGCGCGGCAACCATGGCGAGGGCGCCCGGCAGGTTCTCCGTGCCGCCGCGATAGCCGCGCTCCTGCCCCCCCGTCGGTTCGAGCAGGGCCCAGTCGCGCACCAGTAGGGCGCCGATGCCGATCGGGCCGCCGAACTTGTGGGCGGAAAGGGCGATGAGGTCAGCCTCCGGCAGGGCCAGCTTGCCGACGCCCTGCGCGCAGTCGGCCAGCAGCGCGCCGCCGGCGGCCCGAACCTGCGCGGCCACTTCGGCGAGCGGCTGGATCACCCCGGTCTCGCTGTTGACCTGCTGGACCGCGACAAGCCCCGCCAGCGCGGCCGAGGCCGGATCGACCCGCCCCTCCCCGCCGACCGGCAGACGCTCCGCCCGCGCGGCATGGCGCAGGACGGCATCGTGCTCGACCGCCGAGACGGCGACGAGTGGCGCCTTGCTGCGGGTGATGGCGAGCATCAGCGCCTCACTCGCGCCCGAGGTGAAGACCACCTCGCCGCCCCAGCCGAGCAGGGCCTTCATCTCGGCCCGGGCCTGTTCCAGCGCGGCGCGGGCAGCCCGCCCCGGCCCATGCGGGCTCGATGGATTGGCCCAGAGCGCGAAGCCTTCGGCCATGGCCTCGCGCGCGGCGGGCAGCAGCGGCGTGGTGGCGGCGTGATCGAGATAGAGCGGGTCTGGCAGCATCGGCGGCGACTTGGGTTCCGGGCGGATTTTCGTAATCATTGCTTTCGGGTGCGCGGTTTCTATATAGCGCACATCTCCCGATCACAGCCCCTCCCGGCCCGGCAGCGGAATTCACCGGCAGCCGCAGGAGGAGCAGACCTCTAGAGCAGGTAAAGCGCAGACATGCCAGCCGTCATCTTCCCCGGTCCCGAAGGTCGTCTCGAAGGGCGTTTCCAGCCCGCCACCCGCCCCCGCGCGCCCGTGGCCATGATCCTGCATCCCCACCCCCAGGCGGGCGGGACGATGAACGATCGCATCACGATGAACCTGTACAAGACCTTCGTGGCGCGCGGCTTTGCCACGCTGCGCTTCAACTTCCGCGGCGTGGGCCGCAGCCAGGGCTCGTTCGACAACGGGATCGGCGAACTGTCCGATGCCGCCGCCGCGCTCGACTGGGTGCAGTCGATCCACCCCGAAGCGACCACGACCTGGATCGCGGGCTATTCGTTCGGCGCGCTGATCGGCATGCAGTTGCTGATGCGCCGCCCGGAAATCCGCGGCTTCATCTCGGTCGCGCCCCCGGCCAACATGTACGATTTCAGCTTCCTCGCCCCCTGCCCCTCCTCGGGCATCATCGTCCAAGGCGCCGGCGATACCGTGGTCACGCCGAACTCGGTGCAGAAGCTGGTCGACAAACTGCGCACCCAGAAGCACATCACGATCCATCACGACGAGATCCCGCGCGCCAATCACTTCTTCGAGAACGAACTCGACGACATGATGCTCTCGGTCGACAAGTATCTCGACTTCCGCCTCAGCCCGGATTGTCCGATCCGCTGATACGGCCGATTCCGCGACCGGAATCAAAGTATTTGAGAACAAGGGTTCATGCAGGGGTTAACACCCCTGCACCCCATGACGTCTTCCGGCGCTAAGTCCGCGCGTGGGGGTGCCTCGCGCATTGCCCTGTCGCCGGGAGACATTTCGGGGTCCGGGGCCCTTGACCCCGGATTCGACTGCCTCAACTTTTCCGAAAGATCAGCGCGGCTCCTGCCCCGCCAGCGTCGCGCCATTGTTCGTCGGGATCACCCAGATCGCGACATTGGCGGCAAGGATCACCGCGAGGAGCAGCATCAACAGCACCTGCTTGCGTGCGCCGCCGCGCTTGTGCAGCGCCCATGCTCCGGCCGGGAGCGCGAAGATCATGAGGACGGCGAGGGACAGGGCAATGTCTTGCATCGCCCCGCCCTAGCGCCGGATTCAGCTGCCGAACAGGCCCTTGGCGAGGCCAGTGAGATCGTTGATCGGATTGCCGTCGCCATCCTTGTCGAGCATGCCGAGCAGGCTCGATGCCTGGGGATGCTCCGACAGCATCCGCGCGAATTCGCCGAGCGAGCCTTCGCCGCCGATATGGCTGACGATCTGGCTGAGCACCGAGGCATCGAGCCCGGTCTTCTCGGCCGCGGTATCCACCGTATCGCCCGGCGCGGCGTGAGCGGCGGAAAGCGCCGCGATCGCCTTTTCCGCCGTGGAGGGATCAAGGCCCACCTTGTTGGCAAGATTCTCGATGTCAACGTTGCTGCTGATCTGGCTGAGGATCGAATCGAACACGCTCATCGCGGGAAACTCCCTTGGAATGGACCTGCCGATGATGGGCGCCCCCCGGGCGGGCGCCAAGTTAATTCCGCGTCAGAAAGGCGCCCCCCAAAAAGCGAAAGCCCCCGCCGCTTGCGCGGCGAGGGCTCCCTCTCGCTGTTCTGATCGATCAGGCGGCGACGGCAACGCCCGGAGCGGACTCGAGGACCGCCGCGTCGACATGTTCCTCGAACTGGGCGAAGTTCTCGACGAAGGCCTTCACCAGGTCGAGCGCGGTGCGGTCGTATTCTTCCTGGTCAGCCCAGGAACCGCGCGCGTCGAGCAGCTTGGAGTCGACGCCGGGGACCGCGGTGGGAACCTCGAACCCGAAATTCGGGTCCTTGCGGAATTCGACGTCGTTCAGGCTGCCGTCGAGCGCGGCGTTGAGCAGGGCGCGGGTGGCCTTGATCGGCATGCGCTTGATCCCCGGCTGGGTGGCCTTGCCGCCCGACCAGCCGGTGTTGACCAGCCAGCACTGCGCGCCGCCCTTGGCGATCCGCTCCTTGAGCAGGTTGCCATAGACCGAGGGGTGGCGCGGCATGAAAGCGGCGCCGAAGCAGGTCGAGAAGGTGGCTTCCGGCTCGGTCACGCCGATTTCCGTGCCCGCGACCTTGGCGGTGTAACCCGACAGGAAGTGGTACATCGCCTGTTCCGGGGTCAGCCGCGCGATCGGAGGCAGCACGCCGAACGCGTCGGCGGTCAGCAGGATGATGTTCGACGGCGGGGGCCCGAGGTTCTTCTCGCTGGTGTTGGGGATGAACTCGATCGGATAGGCGCCGCGGGTGTTTTCCGTCTTGCTGGCATCGGTGAAGTCCAGCTCGCGGGTTTCCGGGTCCATCGCCACGTTCTCGAGGATCGTGCCAAACATCTTGGTCGTGGCGTAGATCTCGGGCTCGCCCTCGGCCGAGAGGTTGATCATCTTGGCGTAGCAGCCGCCTTCGAAGTTGAACACGGCGGTGTCCGACCAGCCATGCTCGTCATCGCCGATCAGGGTGCGGCTGGCGTCGGCCGAAAGCGTGGTCTTGCCGGTGCCCGACAGGCCGAAGAAGATGGCGCTGGTGCCGTCGGCGCCGATGTTGGCCGAACAGTGCATCGGCATCACGCCCTGGGCGGGGAGCAGGAAGTTGAGCAGGCCGAACACGCCCTTCTTCATTTCGCCCGAATATTCGGTGTTGCCGATCAGGATCATCTTCTCGGTGAAGTTGACCGCGATCACCGTGTCGCTGCGGCAGCCGTGGCGTTCCGGATTCGCCTTGAAGCTGGGCAGGTTGATGATGGTGTATTCGGGGGCGAAGGCGGCGAGTTCTTCAGCCGTGGGGCGCACGAACAGGGTGCGAACGAACAGGCTGTGCCAGGCCTTCTGGGTGATCACCCGCACGTTGAGGCGGTATTCCGGCTGGCTGCCGCCGAACAGGTCGGCGACGTACAGCTCGTCCTGATCCTTGAGCGCCTCGAGGAAATCGGCCTTGAGGTTGGCCCAGTGCTCCACCGCCATCGACTGGTTGATCTTGCCCCAGTTGACCGTGCTTTCGGTCGCGGCGTCGCGGACGATGAACTTGTCCTTCACACTGCGGCCGGTGAACTTGCCGGTGTCGACGAGCAGGGCCCCGTCCTTGGTCAGCTGCCCCTCGCCGCGCTGCAACGCGTGTTCCACCAGCGGCGCCGTGCCGAGGTTGGCGAAGATGGTGGCGCTGGTGGTGATGCCCTGGTTTTCAAGCGGGAAAGAAAGCGATGCTGCGGTCAAGTATCATCTCCCAAGGAAGGCTGCAGTTTCGGTTTGGCCCGGAAAACCTGCGTATGCATAGGTATGCGAGAATCGAAGCGGCGAATAGTCGAGCCTTGGCGACGCGTCAAACGGGCAAGAACGATGGGACCGATCCCAATCAACAAAAAGCTCTGATGGTGTGGCAAAAACGCGACCGGAGGGCGCTTTGCGCGCCGCCGATGCTGCAATTTCGGTGGCCGCAGCACACTGGCGCCCGCCGACAAGGCCCCTTGCCGCGAAGCCGATTTGGCCTTCTATAGCGCATCATGGCCCCTGCAGCAGAGCATGAACCCGATCCGGCAGGCCCGCAGCAGGTCATCGCGCTGGTCGACGATGACCGCAACATCCTCACCACCGTCTCGATCGCCCTGCAGGCGGAGGGCTTTGCCACGCGGGTCTATGCCGATGGTCAGGCCGCGCTCAAGGCCCTGCTGGAAAACCCGCCGGATCTTGCGATCTTCGACATCAAGATGCCGCGCATGGACGGGCTCGAATTGCTGCAGCGGCTGCGCGCGCAATCCGACATGCCGGTGATCTTCCTCACCTCGAAGGACGGCGAACCGGACGAGGCGCTGGGCCTTGCCATGGGCGCCGACGACTACATCGCCAAGCCGTTCAGCCAGCGCCTCCTCGTCGCCCGCATCCGGGCGATCCTGCGCCGCACCGAACTGCGCCGTCCGCGCCCGGAAAACGGCACTGACGAGGCGGAGGAACTGCCCCAGCCGGTGCGCCGGGGGCGGCTGGTGATGGACCCGCCGCGCCACCTCGTCACCTGGGACGACAAGCCGGTGGCCCTGACGGTCACCGAGTTCCTGATCCTCGAGGCGCTGGCCGGGCGGCCGGGCGTGGTTAAAAGCCGCAACCAGCTGATGGACGCGGCCTACAGCGACGACGTCTTCGTCGACGACCGCACGATCGACAGCCACATCAAGCGGCTGCGGCGCAAGTTCCGCGAGGTCGACCCCACATTCGCGGCGATCGATACGCTCTATGGCGCGGGCTATTCCTTTGCGGAAAGCTGACGACCCGGAAGCGCAGTCCGCCCCCGGGCCGCTGTTCTGGACGCGGCGCTTTTCGCTGACCGCGCGCATCCTCGCGGTGAACCTCGTCGTGCTCAGCCTGATGGGGGCGAGCGTGATCTACCTCGATTCCTACCGCAAGCAGCTGATCGCCGAGCGCTTCAAGCTGGCCCGCTCCGAGGCCCTGATCATCGCCGACGCGCTCGCCGAAACCCCGCGCACCGAGCGCAAGCCCCTGCTCGCCCGGATCGGCAGCGAGCAATCGCTGCGCCTCAGGCTCTATGACGCCAAGGGCCGGCTGATCGCGGATTCGTTCCAGATCGCCGACGAGCCGGGTTTTCGCCTGGTCGATCCCTCGGGCGAGCCGTGGACCATGCGCATGGCGCGCGGCATCGACACGGCGATGGACCGGCTGGTCGGCGCGCCGCCCGTGCCCGACTATGTCGAGCCCGCCATCGCCACGGCCGATGCCTGGCCCGAGATCCGCGAGGCGCGCGGCACCGGAGAGGCCGCCGTGCGCCAGCGCCTCGCGCCAGACCGCACCCCGGTGATTTCCTCCGCCGTGCCCTACGGCGAGCGCGGCGAGATCCTGCTCACCACCCGCAATGCGCGCGACATCGTCGACAAGGTGCGCGCCGCGCGGCAAACGCTGGCGATCATCGTCGGCGTCGCGCTCGCCATCTCGATCCAGCTCTCCCTGTTCCTCGCCCGCACCATCATCCAGCCGCTTCAGGCGCTGGTCCGCGCCGCGACGCGGGTGCGCTCGGGCCGCGAGCGCGAAGTGGTGGTGCCCCGCCTGCCCGAACGCGGCGACGAGATCGGCCTGCTCGCCCGCGCCATTTCCGACATGGCGACGACCCTGCGCCAGCGGATCGACGCAGTGGAAACCTTCGCCGCCGACGTGGCGCACGAGATCAAGAACCCGCTCGCTTCGCTGCGCAGCGCGGTCGAGACCTTGGGCCATGTCGACGATCCGGCCCTGCGCAAGGAACTGATCCGGATCGCCGCGCACGACGTGCGCCGGATCGACCGGCTCGTGACCGAGATCGCCGACGCCAGCCGGATCGACGCAGAACTCACCCGCACCCGGTTCGAGCCGGTCGACATGGCCAAGCTGGCCGAGGCGCTCGTCGCCGCGCGGGCCGAACGCGGCAGCGACGGCACGCGGCGCATCACCCTGCGCAAGGGCAAGGGCAGGATGCGCGTGGCGGGCGATGCCGCGCGGCTCGAACGGGTGCTGGTCAACCTGCTCGATAATGCGGTATCCTTCTCGCCCGACGGAGGCGAGATCACTCTCGCCATCGGGCACCGGGAAGGCCGGGTGCGGATCGCGGTGAGCGACGAGGGCCCGGGCATTCCCGAGGAGGCACGCGAGAAGGTGTTCGAGCGTTTCCACTCAGACCGGCCGGAGGGCGAGGACTTCGGCAGCCATTCGGGCCTCGGCCTCGCCATCGCCCGCACCATCGTGACCGCCCACGACGGCACCCTTGCGGCCTGCGACCGCGACGACGGCAAGCCCGGCGCCTGCCTCGTGATAGACCTGCCGGAGGCACCATGACTCTTCTGCACATTGCCAGCGCCGTGGCGATCGGCGAACGCGCGATCCTGATCGAAGGCGAAGCGGGCACCGGCAAGTCGAGCCTCGCCCTCGCCCTGATCGACCGCGGCGCCGTCTTGATCGGCGACGACGGGGTGGCCCTTGCCACCAAGGGCACCCACCTCCTCGCCTCCAACCCGCCCAACATCACCGGGCTGATCGAGGTGCGCAACGTCGGGCTGGTCCACCGCCAGACGGTATCGGGAATCCCGGTCGCGCTGGTCCTGCGGCTCGATCCGGAGGCGCCGCGCTACATCGAAGAGGCCGAGCGGACGGTGCTGGCCGGCATCGACCTCCCACTGGTCCGCCTCTGGCCCGACAGTCCGGTGCTTGCCCTGCGCGCCGAAGCCGCGCTGGCGCTTTATGGCGAAGGCTAGGCCGGACCGACGTTTGCAGTCCTGAATGAACAGGCCCGCGTCGGACAATCTTTGCCCGTCGCCGGACCACAGCAATGTTGGGCTTGCGGCCATTGCCCCATTCCCGTCATCCCGGACTTGATCCGGGATCCCGCTTTTTCGCAGCACAGTCGCGAAAAGGCAGCGGGGCCCCGGATCAAGTCCGGGGCGACGGCTATCGATGATGCAACGGCAGCGCGAAAATGGCAGGAAAGTTAGGGGAAGCGAACCTTGCCTTGTGTCATGGCCGGACCTAATCTCGAACAATGCCGACGCGCACCTTCGACTTTCAACCTCGCTGGAAAGAGGAACTTGTAGTCTCCAGCGGCGACCGATCGTTCGTGC
>NZ_JACLAW010000004.1 GCF_014230315.1 Novosphingobium flavum
GGCGGCTCGCGCGGCGGTGGCGGCGGCTTCGGCGGCGGCTCGCGTGGCGGCTTCGGCGGCGGCGGCGGCGGCGGTGATCGTGGCGGCTTCGGCGGCCCGCGCGGCGGCGGCATGCCGGCCCAGGTCGTAGGCCAGGGCAAGGGCGTCGTGAAGTTCTTCAACGCCCAGAAGGGCTTTGGCTTCATCCAGCGCGAAGATGGCGGCGAAGACGTTTTCGTCCACATCAGCTCGGTCGAACGCGCCGGTCTCGAAGGCCTGGCCGAAGGGCAGACCCTGGAATTCCAGCTGGTCGATCGCGGCGGCAAGATCTCGGCGAGCGACCTAGTCATCGTCGGTGATGTCATCCCGGTCGAGAAGCGCGAAGTCGCGCCGCAGCGTCAGCTGACCGGCGAAAAGGCTACCGGCACGGTCAAGTTCTTCAACGCGATGAAGGGCTTCGGCTTCATCACGCGTGACGACGGCCAGCCGGACGCTTTCGTCCACATCAGCGCGGTCGAACGGTCGGGCATGCGGGCCCTGAACGAGGGCGACCGGCTCGAATTCGATATCGAGGTCGATCGACGAGGCAAGTACTCGGCGGTCAACCTCTCGCCGCTTCAGGGTTGATCCGGCCGGCCGGCCTCTCGGGCATGTAACCGAAGGTCGGCACAAGCATGATGCGCGCAAGTGGCGGTCCGTCAGGGCCGCCATTTGTCGTTTGTGTTTACCTGCCCCTGCCGTTGAGTTTTGCGCGGGGCACATCGGACTTCAAGGAACCAGTCATGTCGATCTCTCCGCTCATGCCCGTCTATCCCCGGACCGCCTTCCGGCCGGTGCGCGGCGACCACTGCCACCTGATCGGTGAGGACGGGAAGCGTTATCTCGACTTTGCGGCGGGAATCGCGGTTAACATCCTGGGCCATTCGCACGAGGGCCTGATCGGCGCGATCCAGCAGCAGGCGGCGACGCTGATGCACGTGTCCAACCTCTATGGCAGCCCGCACCAGGAGCAGCTGGCGCAGCGGCTGGTCGACCTGACCTTCGCCGACACGGTGTTCTTCACCAATTCCGGCGCGGAGGCGGTGGAATGCGCGATCAAGACCGCGCGGGCCTATCACCAGCATGTCGGCAACCTCGACAAGTTCGAGCTGATCACCTTCCGCAACGCTTTCCACGGGCGGACCATGGCGACGGTCAGCGCCTCGGACCAGGACAAGATGCACAAGGGCTTCCTGCCGCTGCTGCCGGGCTTCAAGTACGTCGATTTCGACGATCTCGAGGGCGTGAAGGCGGCGATGGGGCCGAACACTGCCGGTTTCCTCGTCGAGCCGATCCAGGGCGAGGGCGGGATCAAGCCGGCGAGCGACGAATTCATGAAGGGCCTGCGCCAGCTGGCCGACGACAATGACCTGATGCTGGTGCTGGACGAGGTCCAGTGCGGCTATGGCCGTTGCGGCACCTTCTATGCCTATGAGCAGTACGGGATCGAGCCGGACGTGCTGGCCACGGCCAAGGGCATCGGCGGCGGCTTCCCGCTCGGCGCCTGCATGGCCACCGAGAAGGCGGCGCGCGGCATGGGCTTCGCCACTCACGGATCGACCTATGGCGGCAATCCGCTCGCCATGGCGGCGGGCGAGGCCGTGCTCGACGTGGTCGGCCATGCCTCGTTCTTCGCCCAGGTGCGCGAGACCGGTGAGCGGCTGCGCTCGCGGCTGGAGCAGTTCATCGGCAACTATCCCGACATGTTCGAGCTGGTGCGCGGCCGGGGGCTGATGCTGGGGGTCAAGATGAAGGTCGAGCCGCGGCCGTTCGTGGCGCACCTGCGCGACAATCACCAGTTGCTGACCGTCTCGGCCGGTGATCACACGCTGCGGCTGGTGCCGCCGCTGGTGATCGACGAGAGCCATATCGACGAGTTCATGGACAAGCTCTCGGCCGGTGCGGCGAGCTATTCGGTGGTGGAGGTCGCCTGATGACGCGGCACTTCCTCAACCTGGCCGACGCCGGCGGCGATGCCGTCGCCGCGATGCTGGGCGATGCGCTCGACCGCAAGGCGGCGCGGCGGACCTGGGCCAAGGGCCAGCCAGACGCCGATGCGCCGCTGGCCGGGCGGGTGCTGGCGATGATCTTCGAGAAGAACTCGACCCGCACCCGCGTGTCGTTCGACATGGCCATGCGCCAGCTCGGCGGCAGCGCGATCGTGATGGAGGCGGGCGGGATGCAGCTCGGCCGGGGCGAGACCATCGCCGATACGGCGCGGGTGCTCAGCCGGATGGTCGACGCGGTGATGATCCGCACCAACGATCACGCCAAGATCGAGGAACTGGCGCACTATTCGACCGTGCCGGTGATCAACGGGCTGACCGACCTGTCGCACCCCTGCCAGATCATGGCTGACCTGCTGACGGTGATCGAGAACGGCAAGGCCCTGCCCGGGCTGGAGCTGGCCTGGCTGGGCGACGGCAACAACGTGCTCAACTCGATCGTCGAGGCGGCGGGGCTGATGAAGTTCAACGTCCGCATCGGCGTGCCGGAGGGCTACGAATCGGATCAGGGCTTCATCGACCGGGCCAATGCAGCCGGGGGACGGATCAGCCTGCACCGCGATCCGCGCGCGGCCGTGGTCGGGGCCGACGTGGTCGTGACCGACACCTGGATCTCGATGGGCCAGGCCCATGCCGAGGAAAAGCTGGCGGCGATGGCGCCCTATCAGGTGGACGAGGCGCTGATGGGCGCGGCCAAGGCCGATGCGGTGTTCCTGCACTGCCTGCCCGCCCACCGCGGCGAGGAAGTGACCGATGCCGTGATCGATGGGCCGCGCTCGCTGGTCTGGGATGAGGCGGAGAACCGGATTCACGCCCAGAAGAGCGTGCTGCGCTGGGCGCTGGGCCAGCTGTGAGCGAAGAGGCAGGCGGCGCCGCGCCGGGCGAGACGGGATCCGACTGCGTGCTCGGCTTCACCGTGCCGGGCCGCAACGTGCGCGGGCGCGCGGTGCGGCTCGGGCCGGTGCTCGATACGATCCTCTCGGCCCACGATTATCCCTCGGCGATCAAGCACCTGCTGGCCGAGGCCCTGACCCTGACCGCGCTGATGGGCGCGCTGCTCAAGGACGACGAGGGGCAGCTGACGGTACAGGCGCAGACCGGCGGCGGCGTGGTGGATCTTTTGGCCTGCGACTATCGCGGCGGGGAACTGCGCGGCTATGTCCGCCACGACGCGGACCGGCTGGCGGCCTTGGGGGCCAATCCCTCGCTGTTTGCGCTGTTCGGGCAGGGCTATCTCGCGGTGACCTTCGACCTTGCCGCCGAAGGACAGCGTTACCAGGGCATCGTGCCGCTCGAGGGGGATTCGCTGGCCAATGCGTGCGAGCGCTATTTCGCCCAGTCCGAGCAGGTTCCGACCCTGATCCGCATCGGCACCCGCAGCGGCAAGGACGGCTGCATCGCCGGGGGACTGTTGGTCCAGCACCTGCCCGAGGGAGAGGAAGGACGCGAGCGCCTTCATGCCCGGATGGACCATCCCGACTGGGAGCACGTCGCGGTCATGGCCGGCTCGGTGCGACATCACGAACTGATCGACCAGGCCGTGTCGATGGAAGATCTGGTCTGGCGGATATTCCATGAGGAAGGGGAGATTCGCGTTGCATCCGGGACGGCGCTGACCCGTGGGTGTCGGTGCTCGATCGAGCACTACCGTGCGGTCCTCTCGCGTTTTCCGGAATCCGAGCGCGCCGAAATGCGGGACGACGATGGCATGGTCGTGGTCGACTGCGCCTTCTGCTCGAAGCTGTTCCGGATCGAGACCTGATCGCTTCGGCTTGCGCAAGGCACACTTGGCCGCGCCGAAAGGCGTGACTATATTTGCGGCGGGCCGCCGGATTCACCGGTCGGCGCGGACCGGACCTTGATGTTCACTTGGCGATCAGTGCTGTTGGGCGGGGCATTTTTGGCCGGGCTGTCGGCTGCCGGCAGCAACGAGGTCGCCGCGGAAAAGCCGGTCCTGCAGATGCTCGGCCGGATCAGCGAGGGACGCTGGGAGCTGCGCCGCCGCGATGGCTCGGTCCAGCGGATCTGCATCGATAGCGGGAAGCGGTTGATCCAGCTGCGCCATCCGGAGAGTCCGTGCAACCGGCTCGTGCTCGAGGATGGGCCGAGTTCGGTCACGGTCCAGTATACCTGCCGCGGCAAGGGCTACGGGCGCACGCACATCCGGCTCGAAACCGGGCAACTGGTTCAGATTGAGAGCCAGGGGATTGCGGAAGGCTTGCCGTTCGAATTTGTCGCCGAAGGGCGCCGGATCGGCGATTGTACGCCCTAAGGCGGTTGCCAGCGGGGGCTGCGCTGGTTAGCGCGGTGGCATGAGCCAAGCCCTGCACGCCAAACCGAAGGATGCGGTCGTCCTCCTGTCCGGCGGTCTGGATTCGATGGTCGTCG
Source organism: Novosphingobium flavum (assembly GCF_014230315.1). Classification (GTDB taxonomy): domain Bacteria; phylum Pseudomonadota; class Alphaproteobacteria; order Sphingomonadales; family Sphingomonadaceae; genus Novosphingobium; species Novosphingobium flavum. Next base: position 4,413 of record NZ_JACLAW010000004.1, read on the forward strand.
CCGCCTTGGCCCGTGAGGCGGGCTACCGGGTAAATGCGCTGACGATCGACTACAATCAGCGCCATCGCCGCGAGATCGAGGCTGCGCGGACCATTGCGGCGCATCTCGGCGCCAGCCGCCACGTCATATTGCCGCTCGACCTGCGGCAGTTCGGCGGTTCGGCGCTGACCGATGATATCGCCGTGCCGAAGGGGGGGCTGGAGGAAGGGGTTCCGGTCACCTATGTCCCGGCGCGCAACCTGGTATTCCTGTCGTTGACGCTGGCTTGGGCCGAGGCAATCGGGGCGAGCGACATCTTCATCGGCGTGAATGCGCTGGACTATTCGGGCTATCCCGATTGCCGGCCGGAATTCATCGCCGCCTTCGAGAACGTGGCGACGCTGGCGACAAGAGCGGGCTCGGAAGGGGTGCCCTTCACCATTCACGCGCCGCTGCAGTTCATGGGCAAGGACGACATTGCGCGGGAAACGGCGCGGCTGTCCCTTGATCCGGCGATGAGCTGGTCATGCTACGATCCCCAGGAAGACGGCCGCGCCTGCGGGCTGTGCGATAGTTGCCGCTTGCGCCGCGACGGGTTCGCCCGCGCGGGACTGGTTGACACGACCGCTTACGCAGCCGACGCCTGAATCGGGCTGCGGTCAGGTCCTGACGAGAATACCGCAGGCGATCCTCGCGCCGCTGTTGCCGGTGGGGTCGGTGCGATAGTCATCCGCGGCGGCGTGGATAACCAGCGCCGTCCCGTCGGCATCGAACAGACCGGCATCGAGTTGGGCCCTGGTTCCCTGAAGCGGCAGGTCGATCTGCCCCGTCCCGTCAGCGATCACGGCGATGTTCTGCAGATCGCCCATGTGCGCGCCCTTGGGGTTGAGCACACCATGTTCGTGCATGGCGGGATTGAGATGCCCGCCTGCGGTGGTGAAGGCGGGGCCATCGCAGCGCCCCACCGCGTGAATATGAATGCCGTGCGATCCCGCCGGGAGGCCGGACACGTTGCCGAGCAGCCGGTATCCGGCTCCGGAGGTCACGAGGGCTATGGAGCCGGCCGGCTGACCCGTCGTTGAAATCATGCTGAAAGTCGCCACCGGGGGCGGCGTGACCGGCGTGGTCGCACAGGCCGAGAGGGTCACGATCATGGCGATGGCGCAGAAACGGTTTCGCACGGCAGGTCCCCTCGGATGAATGTCTTCTAATTATAGCAAAAAGGGGCCGGATTTCTCCGGCCCCTTCGAATTTTGCAGGCTTCTGGCGAAGCTTAGTTGCCCGAACCCGGCCCGTAGGTGATTTCCACGCGGCGGTTCTGGAGTTCGCGGACGCCGTCGGCGGTGGGAACGCGGGGGTTCGTTTCACCGAAGGCCTGAGCGGTGATCGCCGAACCGGGGACGCCATGGCTGGTCAGGTAGCCCTGGACCGAGTCATTGCGGCGGCCCGAGAGGGCGACGTTGTACTTGGGCGTACCCGAGCGGTCGGCATAGCCGGCGAGCATGATGGGCACGTTTGCGCAGTTGCCATAGGCGGCGACGGCGCTGTCGAGGATGGTGGCAGCCTCGGGCGTGATGTCCGACTTATCCCAGTCGAAGAACACGATGTAGGGCCCCTTGTTGCACACCGGCGGCGGCGGAGGCGGCGGCGGAGGCGGCGGGGGCGGAGGCGGCGGGGGAGGCGGCGGCGGCGGGGGCGGGGGCGGCGGCGGAGCCGGCGGTTCGCCGAAGTTGTAGGTCAGCGTACCGAGCAGGCTGTGCGAGCGGAACCGCGAGGTTACCGCGCGGCCGGTAGCGTCGACGAGGTTGACGTTGCTCTCGTTGAAGAAGCGGTATTCCAGGCCAGCATCCCAGTGGCTGCTGATCGGGGCGCGAACGCCCGCCAGAGCCTGCCAGGCGAAACCGGTGTCGGAATCGTTCAGCGCGCCAAGGCTGCTGGTCGAGTTGAGGTTCGCCTTGACGCGAGCCACCCCGACGCCGCCGCCCACGAAGCCCTGCAGGCCGTCGTCCGGCCCGAAGTCGAGCAGACCATTGACCATGAAGCTCAGTGCGTCGACCTTGCCGACCGAGCTTTTGCCGAGGCTGACACCGTTCACGGTGTAGTTATCGGCATTGGCACGGCGATAGCTGGCTTCGGTTTCGAGACGGAACGGACCGAAGTCGTAACCGATAACGCCACCGAAGTCGTAGCCAGTCTTGGTGTCGAGCTTGCTGGGCGTGGTGACGCCGGCAATGCTGAAGTTCATGTCTTCGACGATCATCGGACCGCCTTCGACCTGAACATACCACGACTTGTCGCGCGCAAGCGCAGGCGAGGCGAGTGCCGTAGTGGCAACCGCCAACCCTAGGACGAGTTTCCGCATGTTAGATTTCCCCTTTTGCGTTTTTACACACCACCGAGTGTTCACTTGTGTATCGGCTTAAAATTAACCCTGCAAGCGGCCGAGCCGCCAACTGTTGCCGAAAAGCCGCACAAAATGCGGTCCCCATTACGATTCGACTCCGGAAAATCCCTCATTCTGCCGTCTAACGCGGCCCACTTGCCAAAGTTCCCGTTTACAAAGGGAAAATGCCGGCCTGCTGCATCGCGGAAAAAATGGCGGCAATCGCGTTCCGGGCCTCGGCATCCACAACCGTTCCGCCGCTCGGCGGCGCCAGAGCCGTGGCTTTGCGCCAAGCGCCGCCGACGCGGCGCAGATCCTGGCCGGTTGCGGCGTTGAGCAGTCGCATGCCGTCACGCGGCGCGACATAGAGCCACTGTCCGCCCTGACGCAGGGCCACCTGCCCCGCGCGGCCCGACCAATCGTCGCTGGCACCGGATGCTATCAACCATGCTTGTCCATCCAGTGGGGCAGCCGGAGGAGCGGCTTGCTCGGCCTCGATCGCGGCGTGGCTCAACCCGTCGAGAATGGACAGGGCCTCGTTGACGAAGGCCTCTTTCTGGGCCTGTCCCGCGAAAAGCAGGGGCAGACCAAGGCGCGGGCTGACGCTGTCAAACGTAATGGGATCGCTCATGGCTTACCTTTCAGGAACTCAATCGAGATGTGTGAGCAGGAGGGGCTGGGATACGGAATAGCTGCCGCGCTGCCGCACCATGACCGGCGCCCCGGGATGCGCGGCGGCAAGGCTCGCGGCGGTCGCGGCCGGGATCGTCAAGGCGTTGGTAGAAAGGGTCCACATCGCGACCGGGGTCTCGGGCGGGCCAACGAACACGTCATATTGCTCGCTTTCCTCGTGGAGCGGGGTTTCCACCGCATCCAGCCATGCCCATGCGCCGCGGGCCCGGCGCGTCCAGCCCAGCTGGAGGCTCCCGTCCGCCAGGGGTTCCACCCTTGGCCGCACCGGAAACAGCGGACGCTGCGTCAGGCCCCGGCAACGGATCGGCACACTGGCCGGTTCGGCGTCGCCGGCCCCCACGGCGGCCACGGTTGCCAACGGGTTCTGGCCGACCAACGCTCCATCGACCAGCGTCGGGCCGCCGTCGAGCAGGACGAACGGTTCGCCCGACAGGTGGGAGTCGATGGACTGCTCGGTCCCGCCCCTGCCGCGTAGCAGGCCTTCCAGCCGCCACCGGCCCTCGCCAAGCGGGGTTGCCCTGGCGAACTGGATGATTTCCTCGCCGAGCAGGGCGCGATTGGCGCCCATCGCCAGTTGGTTGCCGGTGACATTGACGAGAGACTGGTCGGCCGCGGTGAGTGCGATCTCGACCCTGTTCGCGCGGTCGAGCAGATGCGGGCTTCCTGCGCCGAGAGCCGAAAGTGCATGCCCTATCACGTTGCGGCTTCGCCCGGTCGAACCGACCGGTTGCAACTGTCCGTCGCCGCCGTCGAGAAAAAGTGCGGCGCCCGACCAGCCCGGCGCGACCGAACCGGCCGCCGCCAGGACTAGCGGGGCATCGCTTGAACCGGTCCCGTCCCACGGCACCTCGAAGGCGACAAGTTCGGTCGCTCCCAGCGCCGCGTCCACAGGCGGGAGGATCCGTCCGGCGTCGGACGAGACAACGGTGGCCGAACCGCCGGGCGGCGAGCGCCACAGCGTCAACTCGATGCCGCTGGAGCGCCATTCCCATTCGTTCACCCGCCACAGGCCCGGTTGCCCGGGAACCTGGACCAGCGCTCCCGGACGGATCGCAGGGTCGATTTCCGCCGTACGCCACGACAGGGTCTGCTGGGCCCATCGTCCGCGCCGGGTCGCCGCCTCGATCATCGCCCGCGCCGAGGCGGCGGTGGCGGCAACCGGCAGCTCGATCGTGTCCGGTTGGCCCGGTGCGGGCCGTCCCAGCACCCGCTGCAGGCCGGGCTGATAATCGCGATCGACATCGTAATAGCGCAGCAGCTCCGGCGGATTTTCCTGTGCCGGAAGCCGCTTGCGCGCCACGCCGCTTTGCGGCGCGAAGCCATCGTCGGGTGCCGAAGTGGTGGCCGCGCGGAGCAAGGCAGGGGAAGAGGCCTCGCCCGAGCGGATGGTCAGGATGTCGCCGCTGACGTCGCAATCGACCGGGACGACCGCGTTGATCTGGGCGAGGATGTCCGCCAAGGGGCCCTCGCACGACAGGCCGAGCATGTCGTCCAACGGAACGTCGGCCGTAATCCCCTCGATCACCCCTTCGGTAATCTGCGCCAGATTGAGCGCCGTCTCGCCGCCCAGCACCTCGAAGGTGAGCGCGGGCAGGCGGTTGCCGAAATCGCCGAGTTGCAGGTTTTCGAAGACTGCATAGGCCGTGCCGCGATAGGCTGGGCACAGGCCTTCTCCCTCCGCCGCGACGAGCAGAGGATCGGCCGCCTGGTCGCCCCCGCCGGTATATATCCGCAGGGTGCCGCTGGTCTTGAGGTCGCCTGATGCACCGCGCAGCAGGTTGCCGTCGGCCCAGATCCGACCGATCCCGGCGATCGGGCGCGAGGCGAGCGCCACCGCGAACGAAGCGCTGTAGCTGTAGCTGGTCGTGGAAGGGCGTCCCTTGCCGCCACCCTGGGTGTCGCTGTGTTCGACCAGGTCGGTTGCCCAAATGATCGATCCGGCGACCCGCATCTGGCCGAAATGCCGCGCCAGCGCCGAGCCGTAGCTCGAGGTGGTCACCGACAGTTCCTTGAGCCGGGCGCCTTCGCGTGATCCGGAACCGATGATCGCCGTATCGACCTGCCGACCGATCAGCGCACCGATGGCGCCGCCCAGCGGGCCGCCGATCGCCGTGCCGATCGCGGAAAAAATCAGAGTCGCCATGTGCCTGCTTTCAAGCCTGTGCTGTCATTCGCCAGCGTTGAACCAGAATATCGCCGAGCGGCCCGGGCCGGACTGCAACGCGGCCAAGCCCGGCATGGGCCTCGACGAACCATCCCGCGCGCCGCGCCGCGATCACCAGATGCAACTGGCCGGGCCCGGGACGGACGAAAAGGACATCGCCGGGCTCGTCCGGGCCGGATGCAGCTGCGAAGCCATGATCTCGGGCCAGCAGGGGGAGCGCCGCATATGACCCGGTGCGCAGTCGGTAGCCGGTAGGAAACGCCGCCGGACGCCCCATCCCGGCCAGTGCGGCCGACAGGAGGCCAATGCAGTCGAGCCCGGTTTCCGGGGCGCGGCCATGCAGCCGGAACCGGCAGCCGACCAGCGCCTCGGCCGCTGCCGCCAGAGCCGCGGCCTCCATCACGATGCCGCCGGATAGCGCGCGATCATGTCATTTCCGGGTAGATAGGGCTCGCCCTGGAAATTGACCGCGTTCCCGAAGCGCGCTGCGCAGGTGGTGATGGTGCGGTCGCACCCTTCGCGCAGGATCACCCGGCTGCCGATCCCCGCACTGTCAAGCGGCGCCGAGAGCAGGAGCCGGCCATCCTCGATCCCGGCGATGGCCGACCTCTGCCCGCAATTGCTGCCGTCCAGCCAGCGCAGATCGCCCCCGGCCAGCAAGGCGATGTCGACGGCGGCCGCGATCTCGACCCAGTTGCCGTCGATGTCGGCCGAGACGATCCGGCCCGGATGGTCATGGGCCGCCGCCGAAAGGTTGCAGCGCGGTCCGCAGAACTCCGCCCGGCAGGTCGGTGATGTGCGCGGCACCGGATCGCGCCGCAATTCGGTCTTGCGCGATTCCAGCGCTGCCGAGAATGTTCCGCTGTCTTCGCTCACGGTGCCGATCGTGCCGCGGTACAGCACGAAACGGTCGGCCGGATCATTCCAGTCGACCAGCCCGATCACCACCCGCGCCCCGTCGAACCGGCCTGCGGCCAGATCGCGCGCATCGATCGAATCGTGCGCCAGCGCCCCTTCCACTTCGGCGCTGTCGGCGTCGAAATCGGCCGAGCGGCGGATTGCCGAAGGAACCATGCCCGGCGCGGCGCGGTGCAGCACCCCATCGAACCAGAGGTCCCCGTCGTGAGTGGTGAAGCCCAGCGTCACGCCGTCGCGCCGGATGACCCGCCAGAACGTGGCGACCGTTTCCAGCTCCTGCGAAAACCAGACCCTGCTCATGCCGCCTCGCGGATTTCGACCACGGGCACGCTCGGCGCCTCGCCCGCGGCAAAGGTGGTGCCGGAAAGCTGGAGCTGGTCCTCGGCAAAGCGCACCGGTACGTCGAACCGGAAGCCCGCCCGCACGATCGCGCCTGCCGCCGGCGCGGCGGCAAAGGCCACCACGCCCAGCGGATCAAGCGACCATCCCGAGGTCATCACCGCCCCGTCCACGCTGATCCGCACCGACGCAGCCTCGGGGCGCGTGATCCGTCGCACCTGCGCCCCCTCGTCCTCGCCGTACCGCTTGACGAGGGGAAAGTGGGCGGCATGGCCATCGCCAGTGCCCAGCACTTGGTCAAGTGCGGTGGGCGTCCCGGTCATCGCGTTGGAACTGTGGTCGAGCGGATCGCGCAGGCGAAAGCCCCGCGCCGGCCCGCGCCGTGCCCGGAAGAAGGAGAGCAAAGTACCCAGCTCGCTTTCCGAGCGGACCCCCGGCCCCACGTCGAACTTCAGCCGCGCGTCGGACCACAGGCTGTTGCGCCGCTCGAAGCCAGAGGCGGTGACGGCGATCGAGGTCGAGAACTCCGGCGCGACGGCGGCATCGCTGCCCAGCGCCAGGGGATAGGGAATATCGTCGAAGGACTGCATCTGGTCATCCTCGGCAGAAGGGGAGGGCAGGCGAACGAAGCCGTCGCGGCAGATCTGAGGCAGGGCCCAGACGAAAACCTCGTGGGCCGCGCGGGCCCGGGCCTCGTCGATCCCCGTATCGATCCGGCGCCACAGCGGGCCGTCGTCGGCATTCAGGGTGAACCCGGCGAGGTAGTCCTGCGCCTCGGCAGGATAGCCCAGCCGCGCATCCACCACGCCGTAAGCCGCGCGCCGGGCCGCATCCTGCCCGCCGGTCAGCCAGTCATAGTCTTCCACCTGCAGCCGGTCGAAAGCGGGCGCGGCCCAGCCGGTCGGCAGGTTGGCGCGGCGCGCCTCGGGCATGGCCGGGTCGAGCACGGTCGGCAGGAAGGTCAGCAGGAGCACCTCGGCCGAAGCCGGCGCCGCCGCCTCGCGCACCGCATCCACCACGCCGGCGGTCGATGCCGCCAGCAACGCGCCCGCCGAATCCAGCAGGGTCTTCTCCGCCGCGCCCAGCTGCGCGCCCATGTCCGCGATCACCGGCGGATCGCCGCCGAAGGCTGCCCGCGCCGCATCGTCATAAAGGTGGATCCTGCGTCCGGCATCCATCCACCACCACGGCTCGCCCACCTGGAAGCGCACCGCCACATCCGCCTCGGCCATCATCGCGGCAAAGTCCGTCGCGGCGCCCCGCAGCCATGCCATTGCCTCGTCATGAGCGGGCGAGAGTAGGGCCGACGGCGGCGACCATCCGGTCCGTGCCGCCGTGCCATCGCTCGCGCGCTGCTGCCAGTCGTCCGGACAGTGCTGGGCCAGCACCTCGTAGGAGAGCGAGAAGATCGGCGAAAAGTCCCGCGCCTTCGCTTCGGCCAGGAAATTCTCGTGCCAGGCCCGCGCCGGGGCGCAGATCGGGGCCGAGCCTTCCTCCACCAGAAAGGTGCCATCCGCCGGCACCAGCCGGAAGAAGTGGCTCATCCCCACATAGTGCAACAGGCTGCCGCGATAGCCGAGCTGGTCGACATTGCGCAGGAGCCGCGCCGGGGCCTGGTTGCAGCAATCGTCATAGGCCGTCGCGCAGGCGATTCCATGCGGCGGCACGATCACGTCGCCGATCTCCAGCATGGCCCGCTCCCCGTCGCAACGGATCGCGCTCAGCTCGGCCCAGCCTTCGGGCGGTACGGCAAAGGGGTTCGTTCCCCCGGGCACGAAGCCCGGCGCCACCAGCGAGATGAACATCCGGTCGATGTCGGCCGGGTGAACCGGGTCGGCATCGTCCGGCAGCACGAAACCCCCGTCCAGCGCCGAGAACGGGATCACGATCTCGGCATCCGTGGGCGAGCCGGACACGGCATAGTTCCACAGCCGCACGTACCAGGTCCGCGCCGCCCCGCTGGCATCGCGCCCCTCGATGGTCAGGGTCGGGCCATTCACCTCGTCGAGCGCGATCAGCCCGCCCGATCGCCAGCGAAACGACAGCGCCGTGCGCGAATAGTCCCGGTCGGTGCAATAGGCGAGCAGCGGATGGTCGAACCGGTCGACGCTGTCCCAGATCAGCCCGGCCAGGTCGCCGGTCTGCATGAACCGCACGTCGACGCGCAGCGCCGCCGGGCCGGTCGAGACGACCGATGCCATCATCGGCCGGGGAAAGTTGACCGTCCAGTAACGCGGGTCGAACCGCTGGATCCAGTCGCTATGCTGCCCGTCGCGGGCATGGGTCAGCCAGAAGGCCATGGTTCGCTTGTCCTCAATAGTCGCGCAAGGCGCGCTTCACCGCGCTCGCCACCTGCCGGCTCGAGCGTTGCAGGGCCTGCGGGCCGCTCGCGCTCCCGCTGCCGTTCACCGTGATCGCCACGCGCACGTCGCGGCTCGTCCCTCCGGGCGTTCCGGTCTCGATTCGCCCGGCACTGGTCGGCACGAACAGCTCCGGTCCGCGCTCGCCCACGACATAGCCCCGGCCCGGGGAAACCGGCCCGCCCGTGGCCCGTCCCGGCAGGCCGAGCACGGCCCCGAGCAGGCTGGTGCCGAGGCTCAGCAGCCCGCCGCCTCCGCTAGAGGAGGTTCCGCCCAGCGCGCCCTTGAGTGCCTGCGCCGCGATCGAATCGATCACATTGAGCGCCGTCTTGCCAAGGTCCTCGAAACTCAGGCTGCCCTTGCGCACTGCGCTCACCAGCCCGCGTTCCAGGACGGTGCCGGCGCGGGAAAATCCGTCGACCAGCGTGCCGTCGAAGGTGCTGCGCATGGCCGCGATGTCCTGCGCAAAGCCCTGTGTGCTGGCCCGGACATCGACCATCAGGGTGTCGACCGTATCAGTCATTGTCTTGCTCCATCAGCCGGGCAATCTCGGCGCGGCTCACGCCCGTGCCTGCTTCGGCCTGCGCGAGGGGGGAAAGGATCGCCGCCAGTTCCGCCGGGGTTGCCGCCCAGAATTCGTGCGGCCGCCAGCCCAGTGCGCGCCCGGCAAGGCCCGCCAGACGCCCGGCGCCGGGCGCGAACCGCTCGCTCATTCGGTGCCCTGCAGGATCTGCGCGAGCAGCACGCGCAGCGGCCTCGCCGCCCCGGCAAGCCCGGCGGCGATCACCGCCTCGCCCACTGCCTCGCGCCCGATGCTCGCGCGGTCGGCAAGGCAATGCCAGAACAGCGCGGCCAGCTCGGACAGCCTGAGCTGGCCCGCGCCCGCCCGCTCGACGAGGGCGAACAGCGGCCCCATTTCCTCTTCCGCGCCAACTAGCGCGGAAAAGGTCGGGCGCAGCAGGCGCGGAATCCCGCTCACCACCAGCACGGCCTCGCCCCGCTCGGGATTGGCGATCCCCGCTGCGCTCACGCCGGCACCACTGCGCCGGAGCTTTCCAGCGCCAGCGTGTAATTGCGCTCACCGTTGAAATCGCCGGCATATTCCAGCTTCTGGACGAGGAACTTGCCGCGCATCCGCGCGCCGTCCTCGAAGCTCAGCTCATAGTCGGCCAGCGAGCCCGACAGGGCCACGTCGCGGATCTGGTTCTCGGCCGCGCTGCCGAGGAAGATCCCCGCCGCGCTGACCGAAACCTGGCGAACGCCCGCGCCCGAAAGCAGCTCGCGCCAGCCGCCGCTGTCCTTGCTGGTTACGACCACCGTGTCACCGGTGATCGACATCTGGGTGGTCCGCAGCCCGGCCACGGTCTGGTAGGCCGGGGTCGCGGCCCCGTCGGAAATCTTGAGCAGGAATGCGGCACCTTTCTGTGCGGCCATGGGGCTTCTCCGTCTGTAAGGGGTGTCGGGGCACTGGCCGGTCAGGCGGCCAGCAGCCGGAAACGGTATTCGAGCAGGACCGAGCGGACATTGCCGGCCCGCTGCTCGGAACGGGCGCGCAGGAACTGGGCATTGACCACGGCAAAGCCCGGCTGATCGCGCGGCAAGGCGGCAATCCGCGCCTCGAGTCCGCGGACCAGCTCGGCGGCGGTGTCGGGCCGGTCTCCCCGGCAATGCAGTTCCAGCGCGATCCGCACCTCGCGGCCCGGGCAATCCTTCACGCTCCAGTCAGCGCTCGCGCTGGTGGCGATGGCCAGCCACGGGATCGCGGCGCTGGCCGGGGCTTCTTCGGTCACCGAATTGATCGCGGCGGCGAGCACAGGGTCCGCAGCCAGCCAGCCGATCAGGGCCGTGCGCAAGGCAATTTCCATCGGAACCTATCCTTTCGTGAATGCGGGCCAGAGCAGGTCGGCGCGGCGCCAGACCCGGTCGGGCGTCGCCCTGGCCAAGGCCCGCGTCTCGGCTTGGGCCACGGAGACAGTCTCGGCCCGGCGCTGCAGGCTGGCGGCAAGGGCGGTGAAATCGGTGGTTGCGGCCAGCGCGCTCACAGCAGGCGCGGCCCGCGCCATGGCCGCCACAGGGCAGCCACGGCGGCCGGCGGAACCGGGCCCTTGTCGCCCGCCTCGCGCTGGCGATACTGATGGGCGGCAAGCCGCACGATGCCGTGGCGCAGCCCGTCGGGCAGGCCGCTCCAGTCGGTCGCGAGGCCAGCGCTGAAACGCACCGCGATCCGGCTGGCAAGGCCAGGGTCGAGCATGCGCAGCCAGCCGGTGCCGTCGGCGCGGAAATCCAGCGCATAGGCCGCCGGTGTCAGCGCCAGCCGGGTGCCGTCATTCGCCAGCCCTTCCACCGAAGTGATCGAAAGCACCGGGCGCACGTCCAGCTTCTGCCATTCGCTGCTGACCGCGATCACGTCCTCGCATTCCGCCACGAGCGGCATCTGCCCGGTGAAGGCTTCGCAGGTTTCCAGCGCGGCTCTCAGCTGGGCGGTAAGGGTGGCGTCCTCGCCACTGGTATTGATGCCGAGCCAGTCCTTGAGCTCGGCCAGCGCGGCCGGCGAGAGGGGCGCGGCTGCGACGATTGCCCGCTTCATGGCGGTCTCCATGTCTGTCACGAAAAAGAACGAAGGCGCCCGCGCCGGACGGGAAAGGGGGAAAATCCGCCCGGCGCGGGCGCAGGTGACCCGCGCCCTCAGGGGAGGGAAATGCGCGGGGCCCTCAGGGGAGCCGTCAGGTCGAGATCTTGAGCAGCTTGATCGCCTCGCTATCCAGCACCTGCCCGCCCACGCGCTTGGTCGCGTAGAAGTTCACGAACGGCTTGTTGGTGTAGGGATCGCGCAGGATCTTGGTCGCCGAGCGCTCGGCGATCAGGTAGCCGTTCCTGAAGTTGCCGAAGGCGATCGGAAAGTTGCCGGCGGCCACGTCGGGCATGTCCTCGGCCTCGATCACCGGATAGCCCAGCAGGCGGGCCGGCGCGCCTTCCATCAGGCCCGGCTGCCACAGGAACGAGCCGTCGGCGGCCTTGAGCTTGCGCACGGCGGCCAGCGTCGCGGTGTTCATCACGAAGACCGCGCCCTGCCGGTGCGCCGACTTGAGCGAGTGGACGAGGTCGATCAGCTTGAGTTCCGGCGAGGTGTCGAAACCGGTGGCATTGCCCGAGGCGACGAACTGCAGCGTACCGAAGGCGCGGGCGGCGTCGGCGGCATTGCTGGTCGGGGCCACAAGGAAGCCCTTGGGCTGGTTGGTGCCGCTGCCGCCCACGAAGGCCGCGGCCTCGGCCCGCGCGAACTCCGCGCCGATTTCCGAGGCGAGCCAGGTCTCGACGTCGAACATGGCATCGTCGAGCATGGCCTGGCTGGCCGAGGGATTGGCATAGAGCTCGCCCGAGGGCGGGGCGATCTCGGCGAACTTGGGCGCGGTGGTTTCCGGGCGCGCCGAGGTTTCGCTGACCCAGCCCGAGGCGCTGCCCGAGGTCATGATCAGCTTGCGATAGCCGGCGGTGCCGACCTGGACGACCTGCGCGATCTGGCGGATCGGGCTGATCTTGCGCAGCACGGCGGCGATCTTCTCGTCGATCTCGCGCGGCACGGCATAGCCGCCGTCGGCCGCCACCGCGCCCGAGAGGGACTTCAGCTCGGCCTCGCGGCCCTGGCGCAGAAAGCCGTCGACGAAGCTTTTGACCTCGATGCCGCCTGCCGCGCCGCCCAGCGCCGGACGCCCGCCGCGCGGGGTCCTCTCGAGCCGCGACTTCACTTCCGCGATATCCGAACGCAGCGCCTCCAGCGCGCCCTCGGCCGCATCCTGGCGGGCAACGATGTCGAACGAGGCGTCGAGCGCTTCAGCGGAGTTTTCGATATCCATGAGGCAGTTCACCTTTCACACACATTGGGGCCGCCCCGCGGGCGACCGGTCTTCGAAGGGGAAGAAGGAAAATTCAGGAAACGAGGTGGACCCGCGCCGCGTCCTGCATCGGATGGGTCACCAGACTCACCTCGAAGAGGTCGATGTCGGTCAGCTCGCGCCCGGTCTGGTCGCGGCGAAACTGGCGTGCGGTGTATCCGAATGAGAGCCCGGTCACCGTGCCGCGCCTCAGCGCCGCCGCGGCCCCGCCCTCGGGGTTGTCGATCGCAGCCACGACGCGCAGCCCGCGCGCATCCTCGCCCACGGTCTCGACCCAGCCGATCCGCTGGTCGGGCCGGTGCTGCCAGTAGAGCGGCAGCGGCTGGCGCCGCTCGGCCAGCGTCCGGGCAAAGGCCCCGGGCCGGATCACGTCGCGCCCGCTGTCGCGCTTGTCGAACAGGGCGGCATAGCCCGCAAAACGCAGCGGCCCATCGCTCACCGCAGCAGCCCGATCTGGCCGAGCCGCACCGCGATGCCCACCAGCAGCAGCGCCGCCGCGCCGGTCACCACCCAGCCGACCATGGCCCGCCAGGCATCGCGCTTGGCATCGCGCCAGGCCGCGAGCAGCTGGCGCAGCTCGGAAAGGTCCTCGTGCGCCTCGGCATCGGCCAGGCCCATCCGGCTGAGAACCCGCTCGGCGCCCACTTCGCTCGCTTCCTCGACGATCGCGCGCAGGGTCACCAGATCAGCGCCCGCGCTGGTGGCCTGGGCGATCAGCCCGGCCAGCATGTCCTGTCTGTTCATTATTTGTTCTCCAAATTCTTTGGCATCGGCGCAAGACCCAGCATCGCCCGCTTCTCGTCCAGGCTCAGGAAGTCGGCCTTGCTCACCTGGCTCCACAGCAGCTCGCGGTCCTCGGCCAGCGCCGGAACCCGGTCGAGGTCGACCGTCAGCGGACTGTCCGGGAACCATGTCGTCAGCCCCTCCGACAGGGCCGAGAGCAGCTTGGCCGCCAGCGGCAGCAAGGTCAGCCGCCACAGCGCGCGGTTGGCCTCGCGGTAATTGGCATAGGTCGCGTCCCCCGGCAGGCCGAGCAGCATCGGCGGCACCCCGAAGGCCAGCGCGATGTCCCGCGCCGCCGCGGCCTTGAGCGCGGCGAAATCCATGTCCGCCGGGCTCATGGAAAGCGATTGCCACTTCAGCCCGCCCTCCAGCACCAACGGCCGCCCGGCATTGCCCTCGCCCGAAAAGGCCTGGGCCAGCTCATCCTTGAGCCGGTCGAACTGGTCCGGGGTCAGCCCGGCACCGTCGCCCCCGTCATAGACCAGCGCCCCCGAAGGCCGCGCCGCATTGTCGAGCAGCGAGCGGTTCCAGCAGCTCGCGGCATTGTGGATCGCCACGGCCTGGTCGGCGGCGGAAAGGCAGCCCGCGCCGTAATGGTCGTCGGCGGGATGATAGGCCTTGATGTGAATGATATTGGGCGAGGCGTCCTCGTCCTCCACCGGGATGGAGATCGCCTGCTCGCCCACGCGGTAGGCATAGGCCTCGGGCCAGCCATCGGGGCCGACGATCGCGCTCACCCGCTCGGGTCGCAGCGCGAACAGTTCCACCGGCCGCCCGCGAGCGTCCTTGATGATCTGCACATAGCCATTGCCATGCAGCAGCAGGTGGCTCGCCAGCGTCTCCAGCAGCGCTTGCCCGGCGCTCGTCGCTGTGACCAGCACGGCCAGATCCGGCTCGGTCGGCACCAGCGCGGCCTGCCCGATTCCCTCGGCCACCAGCCGCACGGCGCGCTGCGCCACGGGGTTGTCGAGATAGGCCCGGCGCACTGCCCGGCCATATTCAAACGGCGCGCGGGCCATGCCGCCATCGGCCATGATCCACGGCGAATTGTAAGCGCGCGCCAGCGGCACACGCGCGGCCGTGCCCTTGAAGGCAGCGGCCAGGCTCTGCAAAAACGACATCGGCTTGGGGCCTTTCTGTAATGTCAGCTCGGGTCCGGCTCAGCGCACCCAGATCTTCGGTTCCGCCGCGCGCTGCAGGCACAGCTCGCTCAGCGCCCAGACCAGCGCATCGGCGCGGTCGGGCGAACGGCCCGGCCCTTCATAGGTCCCGCCGGCCATCAGCCCGCACAGCTCGTCCTCGAGCCGCGCGAACAGCCCGGCATGGCGCACCCGCCCGGCCTCGTAGAGCGCGGCGACCGGCTCGGCCCGCGCCGCCTTGCCGCGGCTGGCGTGAACCAGCTTGAGCGGCAGGCTGATCTCGGCGGCGCGCAGCACGCTCGCCACCATCTGCCCGCCCTGGTTGGCCTCGGCGACCACGCGGTCGGCCTGCCACAGCCGCGCCGCCTCGGCGGTCGCGCGCGCCCAGCGCTCGGGGCTCGGCTTCTCGACCGAGGCATCGGCCAGCACGCGGGCCACACCGTCCTCGCCCAGCGCGCAGACCACGATCCCGCAGGCATCGCCATCCGCCGAAGCGGGCGGGTCCACCCCGATCACGGTCCGCACCGCCGCAGCAGCACCGCGCGGCTCGCGGCACTGCTCCAGCAAGGCGCGGGTCCACAGCGCGCCCGGCCGGTCGAGGATCAGCTCGCCCTCCAGTTCCTGTCGGCCCAGCAGGCTTTGCCCAAATGTGCGGCGCATCGCATTGAGGAACCGCGCGGGCAGGTTGGCGGCATTGTCGAAGGTGCTGCCGCGCGTCACCGCAAGGCCGTCCTTCTCCGCCAGCAGGCGCCGCAGCAGGGGCATGTCGCGCGGGGTGGTCGTCGCCACCACGCGCGGATCGTCGCCCAGCCGTAGGCCCATCAGCAGGTTGTCCCAGGCGGCCATGGCGCGGCCGCCGGCATTGTCCCACTTGGCCAGTTCGTCGCACCAGCCATGGCTATGCTGCGGCCCGCGCAGGCTTTCCGGTTCCTGCGCCGAATAGAGCGTCGCCTGCGCGCCATTGGGCCAGGTCAGCCGGCGCAGGCTGGACTCGAACTTCGGGCGCCGGTGCTCCGGCGCAATGCGCATCAGGCCGCTGTCGCCGTCGACCATGATCGCCCGGGCTTCGGCGAGGTTCGCCGCGACCAGCGCGATCCGCGCCGCGCCGTCCCGCTCTGCCACGGCGCGGACCCATTCCGAGCCCGCCCGGGTCTTGCCGAAGCCGCGCCCGGCAAGGATCAGCCAGGTCCGCCAGTCGCCCGCCGGGGCCAGCTGCGCCCGGCGCGCCCAGAGCGGCCAGTGCCAGCGCCATTCGCGGCGCTCCTCGTGGTTCAGTCCCCCCAGCAGGGCAGCCCGCTCGGCCGCACTGGCCTTGAGCAGAACCGCCAGCGTGTCCTCCGCCTCGCCGCCATGGGGCTCAGCCCCCGGCGGCATTGCCTGCTCCGTCGTCCGCCGCCGCTTCCTCCTCCAGCCGCCGCGCCTGCACCTGCTCGCGCAGCATGGCCAGCTTGGCATCGAGCGAGGCCCGCACCTCCTCGGCGTTCACATTGGCCTTTTCCGCCATGTATTTCGCGCGGGTGTCCCTGTGGGCCAGCAGCAGCCGCAGGGCTGTCGCATTGTCATATTTGATCGCGGGAATGTCGCGCGATTCCCCGGTGCGCAGCCGGCACAGCAATTCCATCTCGAGGTGGTCGTAACCCTCGACCAGCGCCTCCAGCCAGGCTTCGGCAAACAGGCCATCCTCGCGCTTGGTCTTGTAGACCCAGCTCAGGCTGATGTCGGCGCACTCGGCAGAGGCGGTGACGTTCGAAGTCTCGGCAAGGCAGGCGAGAAATTTCTCGCGCCAGTTCTTGGGCGCGCCAAATCGGCGCCGGCGCGCAGGCGCGCCGTCAGGTTCAGCTGTCATGCTCGTGTCCGCTCCGGGGTAGGGAAGTCTTGAGCGAAATCAGGCCGTTCGCCGCAGGGTGGCGGCGACTCGCTTCATCTCGATGTTCCCTTTATGTACCGAAACAGCGTGACGATGTCAAGAACAAATAACCAATGTGGTTACATATCTCGCCGCTTGCCGGTTCGCCGCCCCGCCTCTATCCCCGCGTCACAGGCAATAACCCAAAGGATTTCGGATGCTGCGCCGCCTCTACCAGTGGACGATGGACAAGGCCGCGCACCGCCACGCCCAGCTCTGGCTCGCCCTGTTCTGCTTCGTTGAGGCCAGCTTCTTCCCGATCCCGCCGCACCCGCTGCTCGGCCTGATGTGCCTGGCCGAGCCGAAAAAGGCCGTGCGCTTCGCTGCCATCGCCACCCTCGCTTCGGTCGCGGGCGGCCTGCTCGGCTATGCCATCGGTCATTTCCTCTACGATGCGGTCGGCGCCCAGCTGCTCCACGCGCTCGGGCTCGAGAAGTCCTTCCCCGTCGCCGCCTGCTATCTGCGCGAGGTCGGCTTCTGGCTGTTCGTGGCCAAGGGCGCCACGCCGATCCCGTTCAAGCTGTTGACCATCACCGCCGGCTTCATCGCCATGCCGCTGCCTACCTTCATCGTCGCCAGCGTGGTCAGCCGCGCGATCAGCTTCATGATCGTCGGCGTGCTGTTCCGCCTGTTCGGCGCCCCGATCAAGGCTTTCATAGACCGCTATCTCGGCACGGTCGTCGCGGTCTTCATCGTCCTCGTCATCGCCGGTTTCGCTGCCGTCACCCTGCTCGAAGGCGGCAACAAGGCCGTCGCCTCCAAGTGCGAGGCTGCCACCACGGTATGAGTGCGGCCGTTCTCCTCTCCCGCCAGCGGGATAGGTTGGGGGTGGGCGGCCACATCTCCGCTGTAAAAGCGGCCGGGAGGGACTCGCTTCGTCCCCGCCCCTTCGTCATTGCGAGCGCAGCGAAGCAATCCAGGGCCTAACGCACCGCACCCGCCTCAGCAGCCAACCGCTTGTCCGCCTCGGCCAGCGCCGCCCGCGCCACCGGCGCCATCCGGGCAAACCCGGCATGATTGGGGTGCAGCCCGTCGTCGCTGAACGCGGCGCGCAGCGAGCCGTCGCGCGCGGCCAGAGGCGTGTAGTAATCGGCCACCACCAGCCCCCGCTCCGCGGCGAAAGCGGCCAACCAGCCATTCAGCGCGCGGATCCGCGGAACGGTCCGCGCCCGGTCGTCGCTGCCGTCGCCGTTGGCCGGCGGGATCAGGCCGATGATCACCACGATGCCCTGGGCCTGCGCGAGCGTGACCATGGCGCGGATGTTGTTGCGATAGTCTTCCGGCCGCGATGGCCCGCGCTTGCCGATCACGTCGTTCACGCCGACCATCAGGTGCAAGATCTTCGGCCTGAGCGCGAGGGCGTCGGGCATCAGCCGCACCAGCACCTGCGCGCTGTTCTGCCCCGATACGCCGCGATTGAGCACATCCCCGCCCAGCGCGTTGGCGCCGAACAGCGCTGGGTCGTCAAAGCCCCAGTACTGGGTGATCGAATCGCCCATGAACACCGCGCGTGGCCAGGCACCCCTGGCGGCGATCGCGGCGTTTTCCGCCTGGTAGATGCACAGATCGTCCCAGTCGCTGGTTTCGATCCGCCGTCCGGCCAGCGTCAGCACCGCTATCCGCGCCATGTGCCGCAAGCGCGGCTCGGGCGCGGGGCAGGGGGCGTCGGTCAGTCCATCATTGGCCGGGGCCAGGCGGTTTGCCGCAAGCTGCAGAGCGCCGAGCAGGAACAGGGCCACGAGCAGGCCCCACAGCAGCCTGCCCATGATCCGCCCTGCCATGGCCTCAGATGATCCCGGCGATCTTCCCGGCCCGCTCGAACCGGCCGATGATGGTCTGCACCTGCTCGGCCGAATGCTCCGCGCAAAGCGAGCAGCGCAGCAGGGTCATGCCCGCCGGGGTTGCCGGCGGCCGCGCGAGGTTCACATAGAGCCCTTCGTGCAGCAGGGCCTCCCACATCGCGGCGCCGCGTTCGAGGTCGGGCATGATCACCGCGATGATCGCGCTCTGCGGCTCTTCCGTGCCAAGCTGGAAGCCAAGGTCCTTGAGACCCTTGTGCAGCGTCCCGCTGTTTTCCCAGAGGTGCGCCCGCTTGGCGCCCGCATGCATCAGCTTGCGGATCGAGGTCGCGGCCGTCGCCACCACGCTCGGCGGCAGGCTGGCGGTAAACACGTAAGGGCGGCAGACCAGCCGCATGATCTCGAACTTGGGGTGGTTGGAAACGCAGAAGCCGCCCACCGTGCCGACCGACTTGGAAAAGGTCCCGATCACGAAGTCGACGTCCTCGAGGCAGCCCTGGTCCTCGGCCACGCCGCGCCCGTTCGGCCCGATGAAGCCCATCGAATGGGCCTCGTCGACCAGCACCATGGCGCCATTGTCCTTGGCGACCTTGATCATCTCCTTGAGCGGGGCGATGTCGCCCAGCATCGAATAGACGCCTTCCAGCACCACCAGCTTGCCCGCGCCCTCGGGAATGCGCTTCAGGCGCTTTTCCATGGCCACGATGTCGTTGTGCTTGAAGGGCACCACTTCGGCGTCGCCCATCTTGCAGCCGTCCCAGATGGACGCATGGCTGTCGATGTCGAGCACGATGTAGTCACCCTTGCCGGCGATCGTGCTGATGATGCCCAGGTTCGCCTGGTAGCCGGTGGAAAAGACCATTGCATGGTCCATTCCGTAAAAGTCCTTGAGCGCGTCCTCGACCGCCCGGTGACCGGCATAGGTCCCGTTGAGCACCCGGCTCCCGGTCGTGCCCGAACCGAAATCGTCGAGCGCCTGCTTGCCCGATGCGATCACGTCGGCGTCGAAGGTCATGCCCATGTAGTTGTAGGTGCCGAGCAGGATCGTCTCACGCCCGTTGCAGACGGCCACAGTGGGCGAGATCACGCGCTCCATCACCAGGCTGAACGGATCGGTCACCCCGGTCGAAAGCAGGTCCTCGCGCTGCTTGATCAGGGGGTCGAACTTGCTGAAAAGATCGGTCATTTTCCGGTTCAACCCTGCAGCTTGACCACGGCATCGACCAGCTGGCCATAGGTCTCGATCTCTGCCTGCTGGTTCATGCTGATGATAATGTCGAACTCGTCCTCGATCGCCGCGACGAAGTCCATCACCGTCAGGCTGTCGAATTCCAGGTCCCCAGCAAAGGTCGTGGCGTCGGTTACGTCGACCCCCTTCTTGTTGAAGGGCGCGATCAGCGCGGCGATCCGGTCGGCAGTGGCGGCGCGGTCCATGTCAGGCTCCAGGATAGGGGCGGCGGTAATCGCCGGGAATTGGGGCGCAAAAGCGGCGCGCAGGCACAAAAGTCAAGCCACAGCCTTTTCAAGCAGGGCGCGCACGGCGGCCAGGAACGGCCCGATCGAAACCGGCTTGGCAAGGTAGCCCTCGGCCCCGGCGTCGCGGATTCGCTCCTCGTCGCCCTTGCCGGCATAGGCGGTCACGGCCAGCACCGGGATATTGCGCAAGGCCACGTCCGCCTTGGCCTGCTCGATCAGGTCGAGGCCGGAAACGCCGGCCAGCTGGATGTCCATGATGATCAGGTTGGGCACGAATTCGCGCGCCTTGGCCATCACCTCGTGGCCATCGGCCACGCCTTCCACGGCAAAGCCCTGGCTCTTGAGCACGTCGCAGAACAACTTCCGGTTGAGATCGTTGTCCTCGACAACCAGGATTCTCTTTGCCACTTGGCTCCTGCCGATGCGAATGCGCTTCGCATTCACTCCTATGCTCTGGACGAGAGGCTGACAATTCTCCGCGACCCGTCATCCCCCGCTGATCCGCAGGCCCTCGCGCTTGGCGCCCTCGGCTGGCTGCTCGAAAGCGATGCCCGCGCCGAGCGCTTCCTCGCCCTGACCGGGCTCACGCCCGACGAACTGCGCGCCGGTCTTGGTGATCCGGCCGCACTTCCCGCCATGCTGGGCGCCGTGCTCGATTTCCTCGCCGCGCATGAGCCTGACCTCGTCGGCGCGGCCGAGGCGCTGGGGGTAGAGCCGGCGGTTCTCGCCGCCGCCGGGCAGGGATTGTTGCGATGAGCCGTCCGCTGGTCGTCACCGATTGCGACGAGGTCCTGCTCCACATGGTCGTGCCGTGGAGCGAATGGCTGCGTGAGCAGCACGGCATCGCCTTCAGCCTGAACGGCAACGATTTCGTCCGGTCGATGCGCCGGGCCGATGGCGCGCCGGTCACGCCGCAAGACGTCTGGCACCTGCTCGACCTGTTCTTCCGGCACGAGATGGAGCGGCAGTACCCGATCGCCGGCGCCGTCGCCGCGATGCAGGAGCTGTCCCATCATGCCGATGTGGTCGTGCTGACCAACCTCACCGACGATCACCGCGCCGGCCGGGCGGCCCAGCTCCTCGGGCACGGCCTTGATCTCAAGGTCTATACCAACCAGGGGCCCAAGGGCCCGGCGCTGCAGCGCATTCACGCCGAATATGCCCCATCGCGCGCGGTCTTCATCGACGATATCGCGCTACACCACGGTTCGGTCGCCGAACTTGCGCCCGCGGTCCATCGCCTCCATCTGTGCGGCGAACCGCAGATGGCCCCCCATATCCGCTGCGCCCACCGGGCCGGACATGCCCATGCCCGGATTGACCGGTGGGACAGCGCCCTGCCGTGGCTGCTGGCCCGGCTCAACGGAGACGAAAATGACTGACGCCGAAATCGAAGCCAAGCTCGCCGAACTCGGGCTGACCCTGCCCGCCCCGGCAGCCCCGGTCGCCGCCTATGTCCCGGTGGTCGAAGCGGGCGGCCTGGCCCACGTCTCGGGTCAGCTGCCCTTCATCGGCGGCAAGCTGGTCACCGGGCGCCTCGGCGAAGACGTCTCGATCGAGGACGGTGCCGCCGCCGCCCAGGCCTGCGGCCTGATGATCCTCGCCCAGCTCAAGGCCGCGCTCGGCTCGCTCTCGCGGGTCGAACGCGTGGTCAAGCTCGGCGCCTTCATCAATTCCACTGGCGATTTTACCGACCAGCCCAAGATCGCCAACGGCGCCTCGGAGTTGATGGCGGCCGTGTTCGGCGATGCCGGCAAGCACGCGCGCAGCGCGGTCGGCGTGCCGGTCCTGCCGCTCGGCGCGGCGGTGGAGGTCGATGCGATTGTCGCTGTTCGCCCTGCTTGATCGCTGGTTGGCCCCGGCCCCGGCGCCGGCGCGGGTCGGCTGGCTGCGGAGGGCGATCATCGCTCACCGCGGCCTGCACGGCCCGGGCCTGCCTGAAAACGGGCTCGGTGCCGCAGCCGCCGCGATCGCGCGGGGGCTTGGCATCGAATGCGACGTCCGCAAGTCGTGCGACGGGCAGGCGGTCGTGTTCCACGATGCCGCGCTAGACCGGCTGACCGGGGAAACCGGCCCGCTGGCCGAACGCACCGCCGAGCAGCTTGGCCGGGTCCGGCTGTCGGGCAGCGAGGACACGATCCCCACCCTGCGCCGCCTGCTCGATCTCGTCGCCGGGCAGGTGCCGCTGCTGATCGAGGTCAAGTCCGATCGCGGCCAGCGGGTCGAGGCGCTGTGCCTTGCCGTTCGCCGCGTGCTCGAAGGGTATCGCGGCCCCCACGCGGTGATGAGCTTCGATCCGCGCGTCTCGCGCTGGTTCTGGCGCCATTCGCCTTTCACCGTGCGCGGCCTCGTCATGTCGGAAGAAAACGAGAAGACGATCTTCGGCCGGATCAAGCGCCATTTCAGCCTGTGGCTGGCCCGCCCGGACTTCCTTGCCTACGACATTCGAGACTTGCCCGGGCGTTTCCCGGCCGCCCAGCGCCGCCGCGGCCTGCCGCTGGCGACCTGGACCGTCCGCAGCCCCGACCTGCTCGCCCGCGCGCTCGATCATGCCGATGCGCCCACGGTGGAGGGTGCCGGCGTGCCATGAGGAAAGCCCGATGAGCGGGGGCAGGCAGATCGCAGTACACATGGCTCCCGGCGTGGCGGGCCTGCCGGCGGCCGAATGGGACGGGCTGACCGATGGCGGCAATCCCTTCGTCAGTCATGCCTTCCTCTCGGCGCTGGAAGATTCGGGCTCTGTCGGCGGGCGCAGCGGCTGGGAACCGGTCCCCCTGCTGATCAGGGCCGAGGCTGGCGCGCTTGCCGCCGCTCTCCCGGCCTACGTCAAGACCCACAGTCAGGGCGAATACGTGTTCGACCACGGCTGGGCCGACGCCTGGCACCGCGCGGGCGGGAACTACTATCCCAAGCTCCAGATCGCGGTGCCTTTCACCCCGGCGACCGGACCCCGCGTGCTGAGCCGCGATCCCAACATGGCTGCGCCCCTGCTCGCGGCGGCGGAAACGCTGTGCCGGCAGCATGGCCTGTCGTCCGCTCATGCCACCTTCATCGCGCCGGAGCAGGTGCCGCTGTTTGAGGAGGCCGGCTGGCTGCTGCGCAGCGACATCCAGTTCCACTGGGAAAACCGTGGTTATGCGGAGTTCGACGAGTTCCTCGCCACCCTGTCTTCGGCCCGGCGCAAGAACCTGCGCAAGGAACGGGCCGCAGCCCAGGCCGGGGTGGAGATCCGCCATGTCTCGGGTGCCGACCTCAAGGAAGAGCACTGGGACGCTTTCTGGCGCTTCTATCAGGACACCGGCTCGCGCAAGTGGGGCCGGCCCTACCTGACGCGCGACGCCTTCACCCTGATCGGGGAGCGGTTGGCTGACCGGGTGCTGCTGGTCTTGGCCTACCTCGATGGGGAGCCGGTCGCCGGCGCGCTCAACCTGATGGGCCAAGACGCGCTCTATGGCCGCTACTGGGGCTCGGTGATCGACAAGCCCTTCCTGCATTTCGAACTGTGTTACTATCAGGCGATCGACGCGGCGATCGCGCGCGGCCTCGCGCGGGTCGAGGCCGGGGCCCAAGGCCAGCACAAGCTGGCGCGCGGCTATGAACCGGTGCGGACCTGGTCAGCCCATTTCATGGTCGATCCGGGCTTCCGCGCGGCCGTGGCCCAGTTCCTTGAGCAGGAGCGGGCAGGGGTTGCCGCCGAGCAGGTCTCGCTCGGCGATCGCACCCCGTTTCGTAAAGGCTGAGCGGGCGCGGCTCAGGCCGCGCGCCTGGCCCCGGCGGCCAGCCATTCGCGGGCGCGACGCTGGGCTTCGGCGATCTCGCGGGCGGACATTTCATCGGCCACGTCGCTGCGGCACTGCGCCGCATCCTCGTAGCCGCCAACCGCGGCGAGGTTGAACCACTTGTGCGCCTCGATCAGGTCGCACGGTGCACCGTGGCTGCCGGTGGAATAGGCGACGCCAAGGTCGAAATAGGCGGAAAGGTCTCCGCTCGCGGCGGCGGCCAGGCAACTCGCCACCAGCATGTCGGTGGCCGTTTCGTCGGTCGGAGTGAATTCGACCGGTTTGATCCAGCTTGCGCTCATCTCACTACCCCCTGCGTGAACCGATCCCCTGTTTGCCGGTCCGATGAGGACGAAGCTGAATGAGTGTGGTCAATAATTGGTTAATGACGCGGCGCGCATCAGGACTTCCGCGCAAAATGCCTTGCGCGCGGGCATTTCCATCCACCGCAAAGTCGATCAATGCGCTTGTGCGGGAGATATGGCGCAACTATAGGCGCGAAATCTCGGCGGGAGGGCTTAACCAGCCGGAAACCGGGCATGTGGTGGATGTAGTGGCACTCGTTCCGGAGGCGCAAGAATTCCATGGTTACGTCGCTCGCAGACGACATCGATATTCTCGTTAAGGCCAAGCGCTCGATCACGGGGGACTATGTCCCGCAGGATGATGAGCCCTATATGTCCGAAGCTCAGGCTGATTACTTCCGCCGGCTGCTGCAGGCCTGGAAAAAGGCCATTCTCGATGCTGCCGCAGGTACGCTGCAGCAGTTGCAGGACGGTCCGATCCGCGAGCCCGATCTCAACGACCGCGCCTCGAGCGAGACCGACTGGGGGATCGAACTGCGCACCCGTGACCGTCAGCGCAAGCTGATCGCCAAGATCGATTCCGCACTGCGCCGGATCGAGGAAGGCGAATATGGCTACTGCGAAGTGACCGGCGAACCGATCGGCCTTGGCCGCCTGATCGCCCGCCCGATCGCGACCATGACGGTCGAGGCCCAGGAAGCGCATGAGCGCCGCGAGAAGATTTCGCGCGACGACTGATCGTTCCGGCACTCCCTGAGCGGGAGTGTTAACGGCTTGTTTGCACTAGACTGCTAGTATTCCGTGGTAGCCGCCGCGCACCCGTTCGCGACGGGCGCGCCCCGGCACTTGTGCAGTGGGACCATGACCGACTTCGACAACCGCCAGATTTCGCGCGACAGCCTGTTCATCCTCGCCGAACTGCGGGTCGACGGGCAGAACGAGACTCACCGCGTGAAGGTGCGCAACCTTTCCCCCGGCGGCATGATGGCCGAAGCCAACCTGCGGGTGGTGCGGGGCGAGAAGGTCGCGGTGAACCTGCGCAATGCCGGCTGGGTCGAGGGCTCGGTCGCCTGGGTCCAGGAAAACCGGTTCGGCGTCGCCTTCGCCGAGGATATCGATCCCAAGGCGGTCCGCGCCAATGCGGCGGCCACGCCGCTGCCGGATGCGATGATCGTCAACCGCCGCTGGGCCGCCGCGCCGCCCCCCGCCACCGCGACCCGCAAGATCCTCTGACCTGATCCGCCAGCAGGCCGCCCGCCGCCGCTTGCCCGCGCTTCCCATTGCCGCCGCCTTGGATTACCCCTTGGCCATGCGATCGGCATTTCGCAGCTTTGGCGGGTGCGTTCTGGGCGCCATGCTTGGTGTCCTCGGCGGCTGCTCCGACCATTCGGCACCCAGTCTCGACGTGGTGGTGATCGGCGCGCCGACCGCGGCCTTCGAGGATGGCGTGCGCTTGCCGCCGGCCGCGCAACTGGTGCGCGGGGCCACGGCCGAAGGGCTGGTCGCGCTTGATGCGCAGGGCCGGGTCATTCCCGCCCTGGCCGATCGCTGGATCGTGACGGACGACGGCCTGAGCTACATTTTTCGCCTGCGTGACGGGCTGTGGCGCGATGGCGGCGCGATCACCGGGGATTCCGCCCGCGCTGCGTTGCGTCAGTCTCTCGCCGCCTTGCAGGGCACGGCCCTGGCCCAGGAATTCGCCGCGATCGACGAGGTGCGGGCCATGGCCGGGCGGGTGGTCGAGATCCGTCTCATCCGCCCTGCGCCGGACCTACTGCAGTTGCTCGCCCAGCCGGAACTCGGCCTGCTGCGCGGGCGCGAGGGGGCCGGACCGATGGCGCTATCGCGCGAGGGCAACATCGCCTTGCTCAGCCCGATCGCGCCGGAGCGGCTTGGCCTGCCCCAGCCGCAGGACTGGGCCGCCGGGGTGCGCCGGATCAGGCTCTTTTCCCTGCCCGGGGCCGATGCAGTGCGCCGCTATGCCGAGGGCGGGACCGACCTTGTCCTCGGCGGCCGGTTCGAGACTTTCGCGCTGGCCCAGTCGGTTGCTAGCCTGTCGCGGCGCGATCTGCGGCTCGACCCGGTGCAGGGCCTGTTCGGCCTGGTCGCGGTGAGCGCAAACGGTCCGCTCGGCGAGGCGGCGGTGCGCGAGGCGCTGGCCATGACGGTCGACCGCGATGCCCTGGCGAGCGAGATCGGCGTCGGCGGCTGGGCGGCGACGACGCGGATCGTGGCGACCGGGGCGCCGGGCGATCTCGGGACGATCGGCGAGCGCTGGACGGACCTTGCGCTGGACCGGCGGCGGACCGAGGCGGCGGCGCGAATCAAGCGGTGGGAGGCGGGGCACCAGAAGTTTCCGAAGCTGCGGCTGGTCCTGCCCGAGGGGCCGGGGGGCGACGTCCTGTTCGCCCGGCTGGCGGCCGACTTCGCGGCGATCGGCGTGCCGCTGGAACGGGCTGCTGCCGGCAGTGCGGGTGACCTGCAACTGCTTGATATAGTTGCGCGTTATGCGCACCCGGAATGGTATCTCGCGCAGCTTTCCTGCGCCGCGCGGCGGGGCATCTGTTCGGCCGCCGCCGATGCCCGGCTGGGCGAGGCCCTGGCCGAAACGGCGGTGGACAAGCGGGCCGCGCTGCTGGCCGAGGCCGAGGCGGAGTTGACTTCGGCCAATGTCTTCATCCCGCTTGGCGAGCCGGTGCGCTGGACCCTGGTGCGCGGCACGATTCCGGGCTTCGCGTCCAATTCGGCCGGGTTCCACCCGCTCCCGCCCCTTGCCGAGCGGGGCGAGTGACCCCACCTCTGCAAGCGCACTGCAACGCAACTGCAAGGGACCGGAAAGGCATGAATAACCCCTCCGCACGTTCGCTGAACCAGGGGCTGCCGCTGGGTTCCTCACCCGAGGCGATCCGGCGCCGGGTCGAGGCGCTGGAGGGCCTGCTCGAACGCAGCATTACCGTGCCGGGAATCGGGCGCAAGGTCGGGCTCGACGCGCTGGTCGGGCTGATCCCGGTGGCGGGCGATGCGCTCGGCGCGCTGCTGGGCCTGTACATCGTGTGGGAAGCGCGGCTGCTTGGCCTGCCGAAATGGAAGATTGCCCGGATGCTGGCCAACGTGGCCATCGACACGGCCGTTGGCGCGGTGCCGGTGGCGGGCGACCTGTTCGATTTCGCCTTTCGTTCCAACAGCATGAATCTGGCGATTCTGCGCCGCCATCTTGACCGGCACCACCCCGAAACCCGAATCATCGAAGCCTGATTTGCCGCACCGTTTGCCGCAATCGGCGGAGATTCGAAGGGATTCCCGCGCTTTACGCAATATTAACCTTTTCCTTTCATAGCTCCTATGGTTAATTGCCGGGAACGTCCTCGACCAGGAGGGCGATACTGTGCGGGGCTTAAGGGGGGTACACCCATGCGAGTGCTGTTGATCGAGGACGAGCCGACTACGGCCCGTGCTATCGAATTGATGCTCACGGCTGAGGGGTTCAACGTCTATTCGACCGATCTGGGCGAAGAAGGCCTCGATCTCGGCAAACTCTACGATTACGACATCATCCTGCTCGACCTGAACCTGCCCGACATGCACGGGTATGACGTGCTCAAGAAGCTGCGCGTCGCCAAGGTCCAGACCCCGGTCCTGATCCTTTCCGGCATTTCCGAGATGGATTCCAAGGTCCGCTCGTTCGGCTTCGGCGCCGACGACTACGTGACCAAGCCGTTCCACCGCGAAGAGTTGATCGCCCGCATCCATGCGGTCGTGCGCCGCTCGAAGGGCCACTCGCAGTCGGTCATCCGCACCGGCAAGCTGGCGGTCAACCTCGATGCCAAGACCGTGGAAGTCGACGCCGCGCGGGTTCACCTGACCGGCAAGGAATATGCGATGCTCGAACTGCTCTCGCTGCGCAAGGGCACGACGCTGACCAAGGAAATGTTCCTCAACCACCTCTATGGCGGGATGGACGAGCCGGAACTGAAGATCATCGACGTCTTCATCTGCAAGCTGCGCAAGAAGCTCGCCCACGCCTGTGGCGGCGAAAACTACATTGAGACCGTCTGGGGCCGTGGCTACGTGCTGCGCGATCCGGGCGCCGAGATGGAAGCGGCCTGATTCGTTCGGGATAGGTCCGGCCGCCTGCCTGCGGCCGGAATTGACGACAACGGCCCGTGTCCGATCTGGACGCGGGCCGTTCGCTTATGTGCGGGCTGGCATAGGTGGGCAAAGCCGGGGTGCAGAATCGACGGCCGCAATTGGGGGCGCCGCTTTGAAAGCGGATGGTCAGGATTCGCCATGGTTGCTGCCATTCCCGCCACCAAATCGGCGGATCGAAAGCCGCCGTACATTCATATCGATGGGGCGCTCTCGGATCGACAGGGTTTGGGACTTTGCAGTCGTTCGCACGTTGGGCGGCGAACGGCAAAGTTCGCCAAAAGCGGATGTCCGCCAATGCCACGTTTATCTGGGGCACTCCCCAAACCCGATAAATAGGAATATTTGTTCTAATTTCTTGCAATGTGG
Organism: Novosphingobium flavum; assembly: GCF_014230315.1. GTDB lineage: Bacteria > Pseudomonadota > Alphaproteobacteria > Sphingomonadales > Sphingomonadaceae > Novosphingobium > Novosphingobium flavum. The sequence goes on from NZ_JACLAW010000004.1 coordinate 32,844, forward strand.
CACCAAATGCGGTTTCTTTCCACAACCAGCAACGCAATGCACGTGCCGCTCCGGCACAACAGGGGCCGTTGCCAATGTGGAGAGACCATGCGGGCAGAGTTATTCGGGCGCGTAGCAGCGGCAGGAATGGTGCTATGGTGCGCTGGCACCACTGCCACTGCGCAGCCGGCATGGCGCGAGGCCTATCAGTCCAGTCCTGCGACGTATGAAGCCCCTTCCGAGTCATTCATCAAGTTCGCCAAAGAACATTGGCATGTTCCCATCGAACAGCTCATGGCCGATCTGACCCCGCAGCCGATTGCTGGAACTGTCCGGTATCAAGTGACCATCCAGGCGGAGGGATCGCAAATCCGGATCAGGCTATCGAATGAGGAAGGGAAGGCTTCGCTAAAGCTCAAGGCCGTCTCCGTGGGCGTGGCGGGCGGCGACTTCGTTGCGAAGCCCGGTACGTTGCATCCCGTCACATTCGGGGGCTTCTCGAGCGTCAGCGTTCCTGCCGGTGCACCCATGATCAGCGATCCGATCGCCATGCCGGTGACGGCGGGAACCGAACTGGTCGTCAGCGCCGCACTGGCCGAGCCCGCCATCAACGAAGGCCGCGGCGGTGCAGGATTTCTGCTGGCCGCGGGAGATCAGACTCTCAACGCGTCGCTTGAACAGGCCGCACCGATGAGAGGTCGACCGCTAGTGACCGGGGTGAGCGTCCTCAGTCAGGCAGCGCCCCGAGTCATCGTGACGTTCGGAGATTCGATCACTGACGGCAACCGCACCGCGCCGCGAGCGCTGCATGGCTGGTCCGAACAACTCGCACGCCGGCTTGCGATGCGCAAAGGTCGCAGGGCGTACTCCGTGACGAATGCCGGAATTGCAGGAAACCGTTTGCTGGCAGCGGGCTGGGGTGCGGCGGGATTGGCAAGACTGGACCGCGACGCCTTACGCATCGAGGGCATCTCGCACCTTGTCCTCCTCGAAGGAATCAACGACATCAATATGTCGGGTCGCAGCCCGTTCGGCATTAGCCCCACCGTGTCCGCTGACGATCTGATTGCGGGATACCGACAGGTGATTGCCCGCGCTCATGCCAGAGGCGTGAAAGTGTACATCGGTACGCTGACTCCCAACCCCGGGAGCGAGTTGACCACCGCAGACAAGGTGGCGCTGCGAAAGGCCGTCAATGACTGGATCAGGCAATCTGGCGAGCCGGATGCCGTGATCGATTTCGAGGCGATGGTCCGGGACCCGTCACACCCCGATATGTTCAAGGCCGAATTCGACTCCGGCGATCATCTTCACCCCAGCGATCAAGGCTATACGGCGATGGGCAATGGCATCGACCTCTCGCTGTTTCCCTAACTGTAGGCAGCTTCACTCAATCTGAACGACCGCTAGTGTCGTGGCAGGACGTTTGAGGGTCAGAGGCGAACGTCTCAATCTGGTCGCGAACTGCCGGAATCGGACTGTCTGCACTTGAGGGACAAAAATTGTCCGCTGAGCGTTCGGGAAGGGTCGCCAGCTGACGCCTACGCCGAACTGTCGGAATGGCATCTGTGGACGCTCCTTCGGGCTCATAACTTGGCGTTCCGGACCGTCTGACAATCGGGATCACGGCGATGCCAGCCTTCGCTGGCATGACGATTGGGGGAGCGGCTGCTTTCTCCCGCTTCACCTGCATCCCTGCCCTCCGGTCACCGTGCCGAGCGGGCCGAGCGTCGTGAAAATCCCGCTCGCGCCGGAACGGAATTAACTCTATCGAATTGCTCGACTTGGGTTGGAGGCATTCCGATGGGGCTGGGCGGACTCGAATTCGTGGACCTGATCCCGTTCATTGCGGTCGGCTTTGCCGCGCAGCTGGTCGACGGGGCGCTGGGCATGGCCTTTGGCGTGATCTCCAATACCCTGCTCGTGGCCGTGCTCGGCGTGCCGCCGGCGCTGGCCTCGCAGCGGGTTCACGTGGTCGAGTGCTTCACCACGGCGACTTCGGGGCTGTCTCACCTCCTGCACCGCAATGTCGACAAGAAGCTGTTCTTCCGGCTGCTGCTGCCGGGAATCTGCGGCGGGGTGCTGGGCGCTTATGTCCTGACCTCGCTCGATGCCTCGGTGGTCAAGCCTTTCGTGCTGATCTACCTGACGGGGATCGGGCTCTACATCTTCTGGCGCGGGCTGGCCTATCCGCCCCAGATCAAGGAAGCCAGGCACATCGCTCCGCTGGGCGTGGTGGGCGGCTTTCTGGACGCGGTAGGCGGCGGAGGCTGGGGGCCGGTGGTGACCTCCAACCTGCTGATCCAGGGCGCCGATCCGCGCAAGGTGGTCGGCACGGTCAACACGGTCGAGTTCTTCCTGACCATCGTGGTCTCGGCCACGTTCATCTGGCACCTTGGCGTGGCCGACGTGGCCGGGGCCACGCTAGGCCTGCTGATCGGCGGGATCGCCGGTGCCCCGATCGGCGCCTGGGCGGCCAAGCGGTTCAACCCGAAGCACATGCTGATCCTTGTCGGCGTGGTGCTGACCGCGACCAGCGCCTTCGGGATCTATCGGATCTGGGCCTGAAGGCCGGCCCGGTTCAGGCTTCGGCGACGCGCTGGAGGACCGCCTTCACGCGCAGCAGGGCATAGGCGACGGCGCCGAGGCCGAGGGCGATCATCAGGAAGCCCAGCGGGGAGGTGGGCGAGCCGATCATGGCCATGCCCATGCGGCCCAGCGCGCCCATCGCGACATAGCCGACGAGGGCGGGCAGCGAGGCGAGGGTGCCGAGCAGGAAATCGCGCTGGCCGATCCGGGTAAGGCCGAGGCCATAGCTGGTGAGGGCGAAGGGCATGACCGGCGAGATCCGCAGGAGCAGGACGAAGCGCCACGATTCCTCGCTGATCGCATTGTCGAACCGGTCAGCCAGAGGTGAGCGGCGAATCCAGTTCTGGACCCAGCCGCGCAGGACCGTGCGGCTGAGCGCGAAGGCGACCCAGCCGCCGAACATGGTGCAGGCGATCGAGATCGCGAGGCCCCAGCCGAAGCCGAACGAGGCACCGGCGACCATGGCGAGCATCGACGCCGGGAGGACGCCGCTGGCGGCGATCAGCACCTGCCCGAGGGCGAAGGCCAGCCAATTCGCGGTCATCGCGGCCTGGAGCTGCTCGGTCAGGGTGACGAAGCTGGCGGAGAGGCCGCTCGAGCGGGGCAGGCGGGCGAGCATGGCGCCGCCCGCGAGCACGGCGACGGCGATGAGGCCGGCCAGTCTGAGCAGGAGCTTCATGCGAGGGCGTGCACCGGCGGGCGCGCCTTGCCGGCGAACAGGGGCGAGCGGATCAGGCCCCACTTGGCGAGGCGGAATTCCAGCGCGGTCTTGAGTACACCGAGGCCATAGGTGCAGGAGCGGCGGAAATTGATGCTCGAGGCTTCCTCGAAATAGCGAGTGGGGCAGGAAATCTCGCCGGTGGAGAAGCCGTACCACGTGGTCTGCGCGAGCATCTGGTTGTCGAACACGAAATCGTCCGAGCAGGCATCGAGCGGCAGGGTTTCGAGCACCGTGCGGCTCCACGCGCGGTAGCCGGTGTGGTATTCCGACAGCTTCTGGCCGAGCAGGACGTTTTCGGCGAAGGTGAGGGCGCGGTTGGCGATGTACTTGTAGAGCGGCATGCCGCCGGCCAGCGCGCCCTTGCCGAGGATGCGCGATGCGAGGACCACGTCGTAGTGGCCCGAGGCGATCATCGAGACCATCGCGGCCACGAGGCGCGGCGAATACTGGTAATCGGGGTGCAGCATGACCACGATGTCGGCCCCGCGTTCGAGGGCGGCGGCATAGCAGGTCTTCTGGTTGCCGCCGTAGCCGCGGTTCTTCGGGTGGACGAGGGTGTGGATCCCGAGCGAGCGGGCCAGTTCGCTGGTATTGTCGCGGCTGGCGTCGTCGGTCAGGATCACGTCGTCGACGATATCGAGCGGAATTTCCTGATAGGTGCGCAGCAAGGTTTGCGCCGCATTGTAGGCAGGCAGCACGACAGCCACCTTCTTGCCGTTCATCATCGAAAAAGCACTCCGCCCGCCTATTGACCCGTGGAACGGTCTACATAACGCGCCAACGCGGTCAATCCTTCGCCGAAATCGTTTTCGCAGCGATGCGGCGAGCCGTGAGGCCGGCCGGTCGCGCGGCCGAATGCGTCTCCGGGCGGGGCGCATGGCCGTGAACGGTTGCCAAGTTCGCACCGAGCGCCTAGCCGCGCGGCCATGAGGTTCAAGCCATGACCGCGCACAAGGAAGGCGATCCGACCACGATCAACCGGCTCTATGGCCGCGCCAAGGGCAAGCCCCTGCGCGCGGGCCAGCAGGACCTGGTCGACCGGCTGCTGCCGCAGATCGCCGTGCCGGCCGAGGGCGAGGTGACGGCGGCTGCCCTGTTCGGGGAAGATCGCCCGCTGCATTTCGAGATCGGCTTCGGCGGAGGCGAGCACATGGCCTTTCGCGCCGACTTGCTGCCCGACCACGGCTTCATCGGGGCCGAGCCGTTCATCAACGGCGTGGCCCAGGCGCTGGTCCACGTGCGCGACGGGACGCTCGCCAATGTGCGGATCCATCACGGCGACGCGCTGGAAGTGCTGCGGCGAATCCCGGACGGGTCGCTCTCGTTCCTCTATCTCCTCCATCCCGATCCCTGGCCCAAGGCGCGCCATGCCAAGCGGCGGATGATGAACGATGGGCCGGTCGATCTCTTCGCGGCCAAGCTTCGGCCGGGCGGGGAGTTCCGCTTCGGCACCGACCACGCGATCTACCTGCGCCATGCGCTGATGGTGATGCGGCGGCACACCGACCAGTTCGAGTGGCTGTGCGACAAGCCGCAGGACTTCCAGAAGCGTCCCGGCGGCTGGCCGGCGACGCGCTATGAGGCCAAGGCCCGCAATGTCTACGGGCACGAGGTCTGGTATTTCCGCTATCGGCGCAAGTAGGGCGGGGCGGCGCCCCTCCCCCTGGGGGGAAGGGCGCTGACCGCTCAGACGTAGCCGGCGGTCTGGGCGAGGACCCAGAGGCCGATGGCGAGGAACAGCAGGGCGGCGATGGTCCGCACCAGCTGCAGCGGGACTTTCTTGACCAGCCCTTCGCCGAGGAAGACGGCGGGGACATTGGCGATCATCATGCCGAGCGTGGTGCCCAGGGTGACCAGCGGCGCGTTCATGTAGCGCGCGCCGAGCGCGATTGTGGCGACCTGGGTCTTGTCGCCCATCTCGACCAGGAAGAAGGCGACGAGGGTGGTGAGGAAGACGCCGGCGCGGGCGGGCGGCGGGGTATCGTCGTCGTCCAGCTTGTCGGGCACCAGGGTCCAGGCGGCCATGGCGATGAACGAGGCGGCGATGGCATAGCGGAAGGCCTGCCCTTCGAGCCAGGCGCCCACTTCCTGGCCGAGCAGGGCGGCAAGGAAGTGGTTGGCGAGGGTGGCGACGAGGATGCCGCCAACGATCGGCCAGGGACGGCGGAAGCGTGTGGCGAGGACGATCGCGAGGAGCTGGGTCTTGTCGCCGATCTCGGCGAGGGCGACCACGGTGGTGGAGGTGAAGAGGGCTTCCAGCATGGGTACTCCGGGGCCGGGCGACAAACGAAACGCAACGACATCGTGCCCCCCGCCCGGCCGGACGGAAGCGCGATGCCATTGGTCTCGCCTGAACTGGACAAGTCTGTCAGACTCGACCCGCTCCCCGTGCGCCACGGCCTCTCGACCGAGTATGTTGACGCGCGGCCCACCAATGCTGGCGGGTGGCTACTCCCCAGATGACGCTGGCGGCCCTAGCGGCATGGGCGGGGCGTGGCAAGGGCGGGCTGGCGATTCGCGGCCGTGGGCAGAGGTAAACGGCAGGGCGGCGGGCCTTGCCGCCGGCGAAATCGAACAGGCCAGCCGGGCCTCGCGCGAAGGAGGCGAGCCGGCGCTGCGGCTCGCCTCCTGATCGGTCAGCCCCTGATCGGTCAGCCGACGACGCCGGCCGCGGCGAGCACGGCCAGGGTCAGCAGGTCGGGCGCGAGCGCGGTCATCGGGGCGATCTGGACCGGCTTTTCCATGCCGAGCAGCATCGGCCCGATCACCGCGTTGCCGGCCAGCTCGCGCAGCAGCTTGGCCGAGATGTTGGCCGACTGCAGGCCGGGCATGATCAGCACGTTGGCCGGGCCCGAGAGGCGGCTGAACGGATAGTTCGCCATGATCTTCGGGTTGAGCGCCACGTCGGGCGCCATTTCGCCCTCATACTCGAAGCCCGGGTTCATCGCGTCGAGGATCGAGACCGCGCCGCGGATCGGCTCGACCCACTTGCCCATCGGGTTGCCGAAGGTCGAGAACGAAAGGAAGGCGACGCGCGGTTCATGGCCCATGCGGCGGGCGACGGCGGCGGTTTCCACCGCGATGTCGGCCAGCTGCTCGGCGCTCGGGCGTTCGTTGATGGTCGTGTCGGCCAGGAACACGGTGTAGTTCTTGGCCACCATCATGTGCACGCCGAACGGGGTGTGGCCGGGCTTGGGATCGAGGACCCGGCGCACTTCCTTGATCGACTGCGCGAAAGTGCGGGTCATGCCGGTGATCATCGCATCGCCGTGACCGAGCGCGAGCAGCAGCGAGGAGAAGGTGTTGCGATCCTGGTTGACCATCCGCTTCACGTCGCGCTCGAGGAAGCCGCGGCGCTGCAGGCGGTTGTAGAGATAGTCCACCATCTCGCCGACCAGCGGAGAACTGGCCGAGTTGTGGATCTCGTAGCTCGTCGGATCGCCGACGCCGAGCTCGGCCAGCTTGTCGAGCACCGGCTGGGTGCGGCCGACGAGGACCGGGGTGCCATAGCCGAAATCGCGGAACTGGATCGCGGCGCGCAGCACGACCTCGTTCTCCGCCTCGGCGAAGATGACGCGCTTGGGGTCCTGCTTCACCTGCTGGTAGACGTTGGTGAGGACCGAGGTGGTCGGGTTGAGGCGCGCCTTGAGGCTGGTGCGGTAGGCGTCGAAATCCTCGATCGGCTTCTGCGCCACGCCGGTATCCATTGCCGCCTTGGCCACGGCCGAGGAGACGACCTCCATCAGGCGCGGATCGAACGGGGCGGGGATGATGTAGTCCAGCCCGAACTGGTGGTTCTTGCCGTAGGCGGCCGCCACTTCCTCGGGCACCTGTTCGCGCGCCAGCTTGGCGATGGCCTCGGCCGCGGCGATCTTCATCTCTTCGTTGATCGTGGTCGCCCGCACGTCGAGCGCGCCGCGGAAGATGAAGGGGAAGCCGAGGACGTTGTTGACCTGGTTCGGATAGTCCGACCGGCCGGTGGCGACGATGCAGTCCGGCCGCACGGCCTTGGCCGCGGGCGGCGTGATCTCGGGATCGGGATTGGCCATGGCGAAGATGATCGGCTGGGCCGCCATGGTCTTCACCCAATCGGGCTTGAGCGCACCGGCGGCGGAGAGGCCGAGGAAGATGTCGGCGCCGACCAGCGCCTCTTCCAGGCTGCGCGCCTCGGTATCGACCGCGTGCGCGCTTTTCCACTGGTCCATCGAGACTTCGCGGCCGCGGAAGATTACGCCCGAACGGTCGCACATCAGGACGTTCTCATGGCGCACGCCCATCGCCTTGATCAGCGCGGTGCAGGCAATGGCCGCGGCGCCGGCGCCGTTGACGACGACCTTGACGTCCTCGAGCTTGCGGCCGGTGAGGTAGCAGGCGTTGAGCAGGCCGGCGGCGGAGATGATCGCGGTGCCGTGCTGGTCATCGTGCATGACCGGGATCTTCATCCGGTCGCGCAGCGCCTGTTCGATGATGAAGCATTCGGGGGCCTTGATGTCTTCAAGGTTGATGCCGCCGAAGCTGGGTTCGAGCAGGGCGACGGCCTGGATGAAGGCGTCGGCATCCTCGGTATCGACCTCGATGTCGATCGAGTCGACGTCGGCGAAGCGCTTGAACAGAACGGCCTTGCCTTCCATCACCGGCTTGGAGGCGAGCGCGCCGAGATTGCCGAGGCCGAGAATCGCCGTGCCGTTGGAGATCACCGCGACGAGGTTGCCCTTGGTCGTGTAATCGTAGGCCGTGCCGGGATCTTCGGCGATGGCGAGCACGGGAACGGCGACGCCGGGGGAATAGGCCAGGCTGAGGTCGCGCTGGGTCGCCATCGGCTTGGATGCGATGATCTCGATCTTACCGGGGCGAATCGTGTTGTGGTAAAACAGCGCCTCGCGCTCGGTGAAACGGACGTTGCTTTCCTCTGACACTCGCGGGGCTCCCTGTTTGCTCTCAAACCGGCCGATAACGCGGTTGCGCGCGATACGATAGGGGAAACAGCGCCGCTAGCCGTTTGTCGAATCGAAAGGTCGGGTTAAGCGGGGCCATGCACGCCCCGACCCCGCCCGGAACCACCCCGATGATGGCGCAATATCTTGCGCTCAAGGCCGAGGCCGAAGACTGCCTGCTGTTCTACCGGATGGGCGATTTCTTCGAGCTGTTTTTCGACGATGCCCGCACTGCCGCGCAGGTGCTCGATATTGCGCTGACCAGCCGCGGCGAACATGCCGGGGCGCCGATCCCGATGTGCGGGGTGCCGGTTCATTCGGCCGAGTCCTATCTGGCCCGGCTGATTAAGGCGGGCTGCCGCGTGGCCATCGCCGAGCAGGTCGAGACGCCCGAGGAAGCGAAGAAACGCGGTGGATCGAAGGCGCTGGTGGCGCGCGACATCGTGCGATTCGTCACGGCGGGCACCCTCACCGAGGAGGCTCTGCTCGAGCCGCGCCGGGCCAATGTGCTGGCGGCGGTCTGCGAGGTGCGCGGCCAGGTGGGCATCGCGGCCTGCGACATTTCGACCGGGCGGATGGAGCTGGAGGAATGTACGCCCGAGCGGATGGGCGCGGCTCTGGCGCGGCTGGGAGCGAGCGAGCTGGTCTGCCCCGACGGGTGGGAGGCGGCGCCGCTCGACGGCATCGCGCGGCCCTTGCGCGAGTTCCAGAGCGACGGCGGGCAGGAACGCCTCTGCCTGATTCACGGGGTGGCGACGCTCGACGGGTTCGGCGCCTTTTCGCGCGCCATGCTGGCGGCGGCCTCGGGCCTGATCGCCTATCTCGACCATGTCGGGCGCGGGCGGCTGCCGCTGTTGCTGCCGCCGGTCGCGCGCAGCACGGGCGCGCACCTAGCCATGGATGAGGCGACGCGGACCAGCCTCGAGATCCTGGAAGCGAGCGGCGGCGGGCGGCGCGGCAGCCTGTGCGAGGCGGTCGACCGCTGCGTCACCGGGGCGGGGGCGCGGCAGCTGGCCGAGGACCTTTCCGCGCCGCTGACCGATGTTGCGATGATCTCGGCCCGGCTCGACCTCGTGCAGTGGCTGCACGACGAGGTGATGCTGCGCGGCGACCTGCGCGCCGTGCTGCGCGCGCTGCCCGACGTGGGCCGGGCGCTGGGGCGGATCGTGGCCGGGCGCGGGAGCCCGCGCGACCTGGGCCAGCTGCGCGACGGCCTGAGCGAAGCTCGGCGGATGCGCGACTATTTGCTGCGGCGTGAAGACCGGCCGGGCCTGCTCGACGCGCTCCTGCCGCATCTGGGCGGGCATGGGGCGCTGGTCGACCATTTCTCGCGCGCGCTGGTGCCGAGCCCGCCGACCGAGCGGGCGCAGGGCGGGTACATCGCGGCAGGCTACGACCACGGGCTCGACGCGCTGCGCGAGACGGCGGGCAATGCGCGCCGGGCGATCGCCGCGCTCGAGGCGAAGTATCGTGACGAGACCGGGGTCGCCGCGCTCAAGATCCGCCACAACGGCGTGCTGGGCTATTTCATCGAGGTGCCGGCGAAACATGGCGACCGGCTGATGGCGCCCGACAGCGGCTTTACGCACCGCCAGACCATGGCCGGGGCGGTGCGGTTCAATGCCCTTGCCCTGCACGAGGAGGCGAGCCGGATCGGCGAGGCGGGCGGCCATGCCCTTGCCGCCGAGGAGGCTCATTTCGAGCAGCTGGTGGCAGAGGCCGTGGCCTCGGCCGGGGCAATCGCCGGGACGGCGGCGGCGCTAGCGCGGATCGACGTGGCGGCGGGGCTGGCCGAGCGGGCGGCCGAAGGGCTGTGGTGCCGCCCCGAGGTGGTGGACGAGGCCCGCATCGCCGTGACCGGCGGGCGGCATCCGGTGGTCGAGGCGGCGCTTTCCGCCAAGGGCGAGCGCTTCGTGGCCAATGACTGCGCGCTGGCGCCGGAGGACCGGCTGTGGCTGATCGGCGGGCCGAACATGGGCGGCAAGTCGACCTTCCTGCGGCAGAACGCGCTGATCGTGCTGCTGGCCCAGGCGGGCAGTTTCGTGCCGGCCGAGCGGGCCACGGTCGGGCTGGTCGACCGGCTGTTCAGCCGGGTCGGCGCCTCGGACAACCTGGCGCGCGGGCGCTCGACCTTCATGGTCGAGATGGTCGAGACGGCGGCGATCCTCAGCCAGGCGACCGACCGTTCGTTCGTGATCCTCGACGAGGTGGGGCGCGGGACCTCGACCTATGACGGCTTGGCTCTGGCCTGGGCCGTGGCCGAGGCGGTCCATTCGCTCAACCGCTGCCGCTGCCTGTTCGCGACGCACTATCACGAGCTGTCGCGGCTGGCCGAGACCTGCGAGGCGCTGTCGCTGCACCATGTCCGCGCGCGGGAGTGGAAGGGCGACCTCGTCCTGCTGCACGAACTGGCCGAGGGGCCGGCCGACCGCTCCTACGGCCTTGCCGTGGCGCGGCTGGCCGGGGTGCCGGCGCCGGTGCTGGCGCGGGCCAAGGCGGTGCTGGGCAAGCTGGAGAAGGGCCGGGCGGAAACGGGTGGGCTGGCTGCCGGGCTGGGCGAGCTGCCGCTGTTCGCCGCCGCGCTGCAGGCCGAGGAAGCCGAGGGCGATGCCCTGCGCGAGAGGCTGGCCGGGCTCGATCTCGATGCCCTGACCCCGCGCGCCGCGCTCGACCTGCTCTATGAGCTGAAGCGCGAGGCCTCTTCCTGAGCGCCGCGACGGGAGGCGCGGTTTTGGCGCTTCCTTAACCCGGCGGGGGCTATGGCCCGGGGGTCATGTTCGGGCCACGCCTTACCCGTGTCTTTGCCAGTCGGTGGTCCGCCCTGTGGTGGGCGGCCTCGATTCTGCTGCTCGCCTGGCAACTGGTGCCGGACGAGGACGACGCCGGCGGCGATCCGCTGCGCGGCGCGGCCAGCGCGCAGGCACAGCCCGTCGCGGCGGGCAATCCCTGGGCACTGGCGACGCCCGCTCCCACTCCGGCAGGTGAGCGCTGATGGCCTGGCTCCTGGCCGACATGCGCAATACGGCGCTGGCCGCGGGGGGGATGCTGGTCCTCGCGGTGCTGTTCGCCGACCCCAGCGGGATGGGGGGCAAGGCGGTGGACAAGGAAGCCGGGGCCCGCGCGGCGGAACCGGCGGGGGGAAGGGCCGGCACCGGCGCATCGTGGTATACCGCGCCGCAGAGCGCCGAGCCCGAGGCCGCCCCGGTCAGCCGCGCCGGGCCGCCGGCCCCGCAGGGCGCGGCCGCGGCCGATGCGGTGCACCGGCCCGAGCCGAGGGGGGCGGACTTTCCGGCGGGACTGGGGCCGCCAAGGCCGGGCGCACCGCGCTATTCGTCTTCGGTGGCCGAGCCGTAGGTCTCATCCTCGTCGTCGTCGTTGCGCTCGCCGGCATAGGCGCTCATGTCGATCCGGCCGCTCGATTCCATCTGTTTCATCCGGTCGACGAGGTCCTGGGTGCCGTCGTCATCAGGTCCGGTGCGGACCTTTTCGCTTTCGAGATCGCCGATGCCGCTGGAGGCGCGGCGCAGCGCCTCGCTGGCGAGCGTCTGGGCCTGGCTGGGCTCGTCGTCCTGTTCGGGATTGTCGGGCTCAATGTCGGGTTCGTTGGCGCTGTCGGGCATGGCGGTTCCTTTCCGGTCTTGCCGGAAAAGCGGATGCGCGCGCCTGTGGTTCCCGTCCCGATCCGCTCTAACGCGTCGGGACGGGGGTTTCGCCCGAATAGTCGTAGAAGCCCTTGCCGGTCTTGCGGCCGAGCCAGCCGGCCTCGACATATTTCATGAGCAGCGGGGCGGGGCGGTAGCGCGGGTCACCCGTGCTGGTGAAGAGGACGCGGACGATCTCGAGGCAGGTGTCGAGCCCGATGAAATCGGCCAGCGTGAGGGGCCCCATCGGGTGGTTGAGACCGAGCTGGATGCCCTTGTCGATATCGGCGACCGAGGCCGTGCCCGCGCCGAGGACGATAATCGCCTCGTTGATCATCGGCAGGAGGATGCGGTTGACGACGAAGCCGGGCTCGTCCTGGCTCTCGACGATCTCCTTGCCGAGGCTGGTGGCGAACTCGCGGGTGGCGGCGAGGGTTTCGGCCGAGGTGGCGAGACCGGGGATGATCTCGATCAGTTTCATCAGCGGCACGGGGTTGAAGAAGTGCAGGCCGATGAAGCGCGCCGGATCGGGCACACTGGCGCCCATCCGGGTGATCGGGATCGAACTGGTGTTGGAGGCCAGGATGGCTGCCGGGGCGAGGACTTTCGCGGCGCTCTCGAAGATACGCAGCTTGATGTCTTCGCGCTCGGTCGCGGCCTCGATGATGAAGGCGGCCTCGGCCATGGGTGCATAGTCGGCGGCGGGGGTGATGCGGGCAAGGGTGCCTTCGGCATCGGCGGCGGTGATCTTGTCCTTGTCGACGAGGCGGGCGAGGCCCTTGGCGATCTTGTCCTTCGCCTTGGCGGCAAGGTCGAGGCTGACGTCGGTGAGGAGGACCTGGTGGCCGAAGGCAGCGGCGGTCTGCGCTATTCCGGAGCCCATCTGGCCCGCGCCGATGATGCCGATGGTTGCCATGATTTCCCTCGTCCTTCGCGTTTGCAGCATGGGCTGACTAGCGCGGCGGGGGGCGGCTGGCTAGCGGTTTGCGCCGGGGACCCAGAGCACGTCGCCTGCGCCATTGGCGTTGAGCGTGCGGGCGAGGACGAAGAGATAGTCCGACAGGCGGTTGATGTAGCTGAGCGCGGCAGGGTTGACCGGCTCGGCCGCGGCCAGCGCGGTCATCCGCCGCTCGGCAAGGCGCGCGGCGGCGCGGGCGACGTGGACGCGGGCGGCCTGTTCGCTGCCGCCGGGGAGGATGAAGCTGGTGAGCGGGGCGAGATGCTCGTTGAGCGCGTCGATCTGCCCTTCGAGCCGCGCGGTCTGCGCCGGGGTGAGGCGCAGGGTCATCGGGCCGGGGGTGAAGTCCTCGCCCGGGGTGGCGAGATCGGCGCCGAGGTCGAACAGGTCGTTCTGCAAGCGGGTCAGCGCTGCGCGGCGTTCGCCTTCGGGCAGGGCGCAGGCGGCAAGGCCGAGGGCGGAATTGGCCTCGTCCACCGCGCCGATCGCCTCGATCCGCAGGGCGTGCTTGGCCGCGCGCGAGCCGTCGACGAGGCCGGTCGTGCCGTTGTCGCCGGTACGGGTGTAGATGTGGTTGAGCTTGACCAAATCAGGACTTGGCGATGGCCAGCAGCAGGACCACGACCAGCACGGCCGCGGCCTGATACTTGATGCGGTTGAACATCATCTTGTTCTGGAGGAGCTGCATCTCGCTCGCGCCCGGCGCGTCGCCGCGATCGAGGTCGTCCCGGGTGCTTTTCAGGAAGGCGATGATGCCTCTCACCAGGCTGTAGACGACCATGCCCATCAGCACGACGATCACGGGGACGAGGATGTAGCTCATGGTTCCTCATGTAGGATCGCCGACAGCGAAATGCCAGCGGGGAAGTGCTGTGCGCGCAGGGCTTCGGCCAGCGCCCGGCCATCCTCTCCGGCGCGGCGGCGGTCGGCCAGCGAGGGGGCGCCCCGGCGCTTGGCGAGCTTGCGGCCGCCGGCTTCGACCAGCAGGCCGTGGTGGTGCCAGACCGGGACCGGCAGGTCGAGCAGGGCCTGGAGCAGGCGGTGGACGTGGCTGGCGGCGAAGAGGTCGGCGCCGCGGGTGACGAGGGTGATCCCGTCTGCCGCATCATCCAGCGTGGCGGCGAGGTGGTAGCTCGCCGGGGCGTCCTTGCGCAGCAGGACGACGTCGCCGAAGAGGTCGGGGCGGGCCTGCTGCGGCCCGGCCAGTTCGTCCACCCATTCGAGCGGCCCGGCAAGGGCGAGGGCGGCGGCGACGTCGAGCCGCCATGCCGCGCCTTCCGGTGAGGCATGGCCGTGCCGGCAGGTGCCGGGATAGACCGGGCCGTCTGGGCCGATCGTCGTGGCGGCCTTGGCGATTTCGGCGCGGGTGCAGGTGCAGGGGTAAAGCAGGCCCATGGCCTTCAGGTGCTCGCCTGCATCGGCATAGGCGGCGAGGCGGGCGGACTGGGCGACGACCGGGCCGTTCCACGCAAGGCCGAGCCAGGCGAGGTCTTCGAGGAATTCCCGCGCGAGGTCGGCGCGGCTGCGCTCGCCGTCGATGTCTTCGATCCGCAGGAGGAATTCACCGCCCCTTGCCCGCGCCAAGCCGTGGGCGACAATCGCCGCATAGGCGTGGCCGAGGTGAAGCGGGCCATTCGGGCTGGGGGCGAAGCGGGTGCGGATCACGCAGCCGCCATAGCGTCATTCGTCGCCACTTGTGGATAGTGCATCGCGGGATGGCTTGACCGATCGCCCGGCTCATGCTGATTTCTCCTCATGTGCTGTCGCGAAATCGTCATGCCAGCCTGCGACTGGAGGTCATGCTCAAGAGCGAGCTGATCGAACGCGCGGCCCGGTTCCGCAGCGTGGAGGAAGACCCCTCCCGGCACCTGGCGAATTGTCCGGCACTGGTCCTCAATGCGGACTATACCCCGCTTTCCTACTACCCGCTGAGCCTCTGGCCGTGGCAGACCGCGATCAAGGCGGTGTTCCTCGAGCGGGTCGATATCGTGGCGAGCTACGAGCGCGAGGTCCATTCGCCGACCTGGGCGATGAAGATCCCCTCGGTGATCGCGCTGCGCCAGTTCGTGAAGCCGAGCGAGTTTCCGGCCTTCACCCGCTTCAACCTGTTCCTGCGCGACCGGTTTGCCTGCCAGTATTGCGGCAGCCCGCACAACCTGACCTTCGACCACGTGGTGCCGCGGCGGCTGGGCGGCAGGACCTCGTGGGAAAACGTCGCCACGGCCTGTGCGCCGTGCAACCTCAGGAAGGGCGGGCGCACGCCGAAGCAGGCGCACATGCCGCTCCTGATCGAGCCGATCCGGCCGACCAACTGGCAATTGCAGGAGCGCGGGCGTGGTTTCCCGCCCAATTACCTGCACGAAACCTGGCGCGACTGGCTCTACTGGGATGTGGAACTCGAAGCCTAGGTTGTGCCGCTATTCAGCCCATGGCGGCCTGCAAATCGCGCTTTCTCACGCTTCCGGTGCTCACGTACTTTGAGTACGCTGCGCTCCAGTTCATGAGAAAACACAATTTTCGGCTCGCCCTGAGCTGAATATCGACACAACCTTGGTGCGCGCTATTTAGGGCCGTTCCAGATTTCCAGTCTTTGCGGAGGATACCCGACATGGCCCAAACCCCGTGGTCGCACGCGCGCAACCCGAGCCTTGCCGACGACATCGATTTCGAGATCAAGGGGCAGGAACTGCAATTCGTCGAGATCGAGCTTGATCCGGGCGAGAGCGCCGTGGCCGAGGCGGGGGCCATGGTGTGGAAGGACGCCGTGATCGGCATGACCACCGTGTTCGGTGACGGGCGCGGGGCCGAGGGCGGCTTCATGGGCAAGCTGCTGGGCGCGGGCAAGCGGCTGGTGACGGGGGAGAGCCTGTTCACCACAGTGTTCACCCACAACGGCCCCCACGGCAAGGCGCGGGTGGCCTTTTCCGCGCCGGTGCCGGGCGCGATCGTGCCGCTCAAGCTCGACAGCGTGGGCGGCACGCTGATCTGCCAGAAGGACGCCTTCCTCTGCGCCGCGCGCGGCGTGCAGATGGGGATCTATTTCCAGAAGCGGATCATGACCGGGCTGTTCGGCGGCGAGGGCTTCATCATGCAGCGGCTCGACGGCGACGGCTGGGTCTTCACCCAGATGGGCGGCACCGTGGTCGAGCGGACGCTGTCGCCGGGCGAGGAACTGCATGTCGATACCGGCTGCATCGCGGCCTTCACCGCCGGGGTGGAGTTCGACCTGATCAGCGCCGG
This sequence comes from Novosphingobium flavum, assembly GCF_014230315.1. GTDB lineage: Bacteria > Pseudomonadota > Alphaproteobacteria > Sphingomonadales > Sphingomonadaceae > Novosphingobium > Novosphingobium flavum. The sequence continues at coordinate 48,906 of NZ_JACLAW010000004.1, forward strand.
ATCGGTCAAGTCGATGATCTTCGGCGGGGAAGGTGTGTTTTTCGCGCGGCTGCGCGGGCCGGGCAAGGTCTGGATCCAGTCGATGCCCTTTGCGCGGCTGGCCGGGCGGGTCGTGGCGACCGCCATGCCGGTGGGCGGGCAGAACCGGGGCGAGGGCTCGATCCTCGGCGGGATCGGCAACCTGATCGACGGGAACTGAGGGCGGGAGGGTGACACGAGTGTCACCCTGTCCGGTCATGTTTCATGGGCTAAGCCGCTGTTATTCAAGGGCGCAGCGGAAGAGTGCATGGGTGACACTTGTCCTACGGGGATCGTCCGCGCGGCCGGTTTTCAAAGAACGGGCGGAGGATGACAGGGATAGGCGATGTAGGAAAATGGATTGCGCCGGGTTGGGGGCGTCTTTGGGGATTTTCGGTCTGAATGCGGCTATTCCGGGCGCGCCGACATTGCGGACGTCCATTGTGCCGATATTATGGCGTAAATCCGGAGTCATCCATGCGCGTACTGTCCGTCCTTCGATACAGATCGAACGAGACCGGCCCTCTCGGCTACAGCAATCGAGTTATGTTGATCGCTCTCGCGCCATACGTCCCGCTGCTTCTGCTCGACCTATATCCAAGGGCTTCGAACTGGACGGAAGGCTACTTTTGGCTCTCCACGATCTGGTTCGCGGCAATTTCTGCATATGGTACCAGACAGATGTGGAATGCGATCTGGACGAGATAGAGAGGTGCCCTTCGCGTCCGCTCCCCCGAACCTTCGCGCCATTGAACATTGGGAACCCACGCGCCGATAGCGGGCAGGGGCGGACCGGTGAGACCCTACTTAGCGGATTCCGGCCAAGGCCTTCTGACGGCGGCGCTGGACCGAGGAGCCGAGGCCGATTGCCTCGCGGTACTTGGCGACGGTGCGGCGGGCGAGGTCGAAGCCCTTGGCGTTGAGCAGGTCGACCAGGGCATCGTCGGACAGGATCGCCTTGGGGTCCTCTGCCTCGATCAGCTGGCGGATCGCGGCCTTGACCGCCTCGGCCGAGACGGCGCCTTCGCCGTCCGACGAGGCGACGCCGGAGGTGAAGAAGTATTTCAGCTCGAAAGTGCCGCGCTCGCAGTTGAGATACTTGTTGGCGGTGACGCGGCTGACGGTCGATTCGTGCATGCCGATCGCTTCGGCCACCATGCGCAGGGTCAGCGGTTTGAGCTGCGAGACGCCGTGGCGGAAGAAGCCGTCCTGCTGGCGGACCAGTTCGGTCGCCACCTTGAGGATGGTTTTCTGGCGCTGGTCGAGCGCTTTCACCAGCCAGTTGGCGTCGGCCAGCTTTTCCGAGAGCCACGATTTCGAGGAACGATCATCGCAGGCGCCGCGCAGTTCGACATAGTAGGTGCGGTTGATGATCAGGCGCGGCAGGGTGGCCTGGTTGAGCGCGATGTCCCAGCCGAGATGGTTGCCTTTTGCGTCGGCGCGGGCGCGGATCAGGATGTCGGGGGTGACCGGATCGCCGCCGCCGCTGGAAAAGCGCAGGCCGGGCTTGGGATCGTAGCCGCGCAATTCAGCCAGCATGTCGGCGAAGTCCTCGTCGTCCACCCCGCACAGGCGCTTGAGCCGGGCCAGTTCGCCGCGGGCGAGGAGATCGAGATTGTCGAGCAGGCGGGCCATGCAGGGATCGTAGCGATCCGCCTCGCGCGCCTGGAGGACGAGGCATTCCGAGAGGTCGCGCGCGCCGACCCCGGTGGGATCGAGCGTGTGGATCACGTCGAGCGCGGCCTGGGCCTCGGCCAGGGTGATGCCGAGGTCGGCGGCGGCTTCGCCCAGCGGGATGGGCAGGTAGCCGGCCTCGTCGAGCTGGTCGACCAGGGCATGGGCGGCGAAAGCCGTGGCAGGATCGGGCGATGCCGGGCCGACCTGGGCGTGGAGATGTTCGGCCAGGCTCGGTTCGCCCGCGCCGCGTTCGTCGATCCCGGGGCCCTCTCCGCCGCCGGTCCCCGCCATGGGGGTTTGCGCTTCGGCCTGGAAGGCGGCGTCGCCGGTGTCGCGGTCGGTGTCGAGCGCGGTGGGGTCGATGTCGAGCGGGCGGTCGTCAGAGGCCCGGCCTTCGCCGATCAGCTGGTCGACCGGGGAAGATTCGAGCGTGGTGCGGCGCAGGTCATCGGCGCTTTCGGCCGGGGTGTCGGCGGCGGCGGTGCCGATTTCGAGCAGGGGATTGGCTTCGAGCGCCTCGCCGATGAAGGCCTCGATCTCGAGGTTCGACAGCGCCAGCAGCTTGATCGCCTGCTGGAGCTGCGGGGTCATTACCAGCGACTGGGACTGGCGGAGATCGAGCCTCGGGCCTAGCGCCATGGGTATCTAGTTCGACCGGCGGTGCGCGGGCTTCGACAAGCTCAGCCTGAGCGGATGTTGTATTGCTGCCGGGGAAGAGTGCGGCCGCACCTTGATCACAAGGTGAAGCCTTCGCCGAGGTAGAGGCGGCGGACGTTTTCGTCGGCCACCAAGGCTTCCGGGCTGCCGGCGAAGAGGACCTGCCCGCCGTAGATGATGCAGGCGCGGTCGACGATGTCGAGCGTTTCGCGGACGTTGTGATCGGTGATCAGCACGCCGATGCCGCGCTGCTTGAGGTCCTTCACGAGGTGGCGGATGTCGCTGATCGAGAGCGGGTCGATCCCGGCGAAGGGTTCGTCGAGCAGCATGATCGAGGGCTTGGCGGCCAGCGCGCGGGCGATTTCGCAGCGGCGCCGTTCACCGCCCGAGAGGGCCATGGCCGCGCTGGAGCGCAGCCGGGTCAGGCCGAATTCCTCGAGCAGGCGTTCCAGTTCCTCGGCCCGCACATCCCGGTCCGGCTCGTTGAGTTCGAGCACGCAGGAAATGTTTTGTTCGACCGTCATGCCCCGGAAGATCGAGGTTTCCTGCGGGAGATAGCCGAGGCCGAGGATGGCGCGGCGGTACATCGGCAGGCGGGTGACATCGACCCCATCCATCAGGATGCGGCCCGAATCGGGGCGGACGAGGCCCATGATCGAATAGAAGCAGGTGGTCTTGCCCGCGCCGTTGGGGCCGAGCAGGCCCAGTACCTCTCCCTTGCCGACCGACAGCGAGATGTCGGTCAGCACGGCGCGCTTGTCATAGCTCTTGGCGATGGAAATGACTTCGAGCCCGCCCTGGGGGATCGGCTGCATGGCGCTGGTGTTGGGGGCGGCTTGAGTGGCGCTGTCGGTCATTGGTTCCGGTTTAGGGTGGCGACGGGACCACTTCAAGCCGGGATGCGTTCAAGACGGGGAAATTGGCAGGTTTCATGCATGGCTGTTCTTGAAATGCCACGGTGCCCGGTGTTTATGGGAAAGGTGCAAGATACGGATCGATCAACAGGCAGGCCGGACTTTGCCCGGCGGATGAGCGGGGCGGTGTCGTTCGCGCTGGTGACCTATGCCGCCCTGCAGATCGTGCTGGCCGTGGCGCTGATGCCCGGCCGCACCCGCTCGGCCCTGCCCTATGCCGCGCTGGCCCTGCTGGTGATCGGGGTGATCCCGGCCTGCCGTGCAATGGAAATACGCTGGGCGCGGATGGAGGGCGACGGGCTGGAGGCGCGGTTCCGGCGCGAGCGGTTGGCCGTCTGGGCGGCCGCGCTGGGACTGCCTTTCGCGATTGCCGGGGCCTTCCGCCTGACCGGCCTCTAACTGCGGGCTTTAACTGGGCGCCCGCCGCCGCTAGATCGGCGCCATGCTCGATCCCACCCGCGCGCAGGAACGCGCCGCCGCCCTTGTCGACAGAGCCCGCCGCGCCGGGGCCGATGCCGCCGATGCCGCCTATCACGGCGAGGCATCGGAAAGCATCCAGGTGCGCCTGGGGCAGCTGGAAGACGTGGAACGATCGGAAAGCGAGAATGTCTCGCTGCGCGTGTTCGTCGGCAAGGCGAGCGCGAGCATAGGTTCGAGCGACCTGTCGGACGAGGCGCTCGACGAACTGGCGGCGCGGGCCGTGGCCATGGCGCGGCTGGCGCCGGACGACGACTATGCGGGCCTCGCGCCCGAGGACCTGCTGGCGCGAGGGCCCCTGCCCGCGCTTGACCTGATCGATCCGGCCGAGCCGGGCCCCGCGGCCCTGCGCGAACGGGCCGCCGCCGTAGAAGACGCGGCGCGCGCCGTGGCCGGGGTGACCAACAGCGAGGGCGGCGGGGCCGCGGCCGGGCGCGGGGTCTTTGCCCTCGCCACCAGCCACGGTTTCGTCGGCGGCTACGAGACCAGCAGCCATTCGCTCTCGGTCAGCGTGGTGGCGGGCGAGGGCGCGGGGATGCAGCGGGACTGGGACGGGCGCTCGGCCCGGCACCTTGCCGACCTCGCCAGCGCGGAAGAGATCGGGCTGAGCGCGGCCGAGCGGGCGGTGCGGCGGCTGAACCCGGGCAAGCTGGCCAGCGGGCAGATGCCGGTGGTGTTCGATCCGCGCGTTGGCGGCTCGCTGGTCGGCCACCTGCTGGGCGCGATGGCGGGCTCTGCGATCGCGCGCAAGGCGAGCTTCCTGGTGGGGCGCGACGGGGAGCAATTGTTCGACAGCGCGATCACCATTCTGGACGATCCGCATCGGCGGCGCGGGTTGCGCTCCAAGCCGTTCGACGGCGAAGGGCTGGCGACGGCGCCGCGCGCACTGGTCGAGCAGGGGCGGCTGACCGGCTGGCTGATGAACAGCGCCGCGGCGCGCCAGCTGGGTGGGCGACCGACCGGCCATGCCGCGCGCGGCGGCGGCGGGGCGCCGGGGATCTCGGCGAGCAATACGCACATCGCCCCGGGCAGCGTGAGCCCGGCCCAGCTGATGGCCGACATTGCCGACGGGGTCTATGTGACCGAGCTGATCGGGCAGGGGGTGAACGGGGTGACCGGCGATTACAGCAGGGGCGCCTCGGGCTACCGGATCGTGAACGGCAAGATCGCCGGGCCGGTGGCCGAATTCACCGTGGCGGGCAACCTGATCGACATGTTCCGGGCGCTGAGCGCGGCCAACGACCTGGAGTGGCACCGCGCGGTCAACGTGCCGACGCTGAGGATCGACGGGATGATGATCGCGGGCGATTGAGGGTTCGGCCCATGCCTGGCCTGATGGCTGAAGGGCGGAGCCTCGCGGCCCCGCCCTCTGTCATTATTCGCCCTTGTCGGCCTTGTAGCGTTCGATCGCCTCGAGGATGATCTGCTTGGCGTCTTCAGCGCCGCCCCACTTGCCGACGCGGACCCACTTTTCCTTTTCCAGGTCCTTGTAGTGGGTGAAGAAGTGCTCGATCTGCTGGAGCACGATTTCCGGCAGGTCGGTCTTTTCCGCGACGTCGCTGTAGTAGGGGAAGGTCTTGTCGTCGGGCACGCAGACCAGCTTCTCGTCGCCGCCGTGCTCGTCCTCGAGGTTGAGCACCGCGATCGGGCGGGCGCGGACCACGGAGCCCGGGACGAAGGGCGAGCGGGCGATGACCAGCGCGTCGAGCGGGTCGCCGTCGGGCGAGAGGGTGTGCGGCACGAAGCCGTAGTTGGCCGGGTAGCGCATCGGGGTGTGGAGGATGCGGTCGACGAACAGGGCGCCCGAGGCCTTGTCGAATTCATACTTCACCGGCTCGCCGCCGACGGGAACCTCGATGATCACGTTGAGGCTTTCGGGCGGATTTTCGCCGACGGGAATCATGTCGATGCGCATGACGGACCTTCTTGATGCAAGCGGCCCTTTGCCGCCGGAATGGAGAGAATCGCGCGCTTAGCCGCGCGCCCCCGGCATCGCAACCGTGCTATTGGTCTGAGTTGATTCCTGTTTGGTGCGCCCTTCGCCTCCGCGAAGGGCTTGCGGCACCGGCCCGCTCCCCCGGCCCGACCACCCACAGGGTACACTCGATGGGTGGTCGGGCCGGGGGAGCGGGCCGGTGCCGCGCAAGGATCAGGCGAATGCCTGATCCGGTCCATGCACCCAAAATCTCCTTCAGCTGCCGCCCAGTGCGTTGATGGTGAAGGCGATCACCCCGATGTTGAACAGGAAGGCGCCGAATGAGTGGAACAGCGCGACCATGCGGATGCGGGTGGCGGTGACCGCGACGTCCGAGGTCTGGAAGGTCATGCCGAGGGTGAAGGCGAAATAGGCGAAATCGGCGTAGCTCGGCTCGGGCGTGCCCGGAAAATCGATGCCGCCGCAGTCCGCGTCCTTCTGCTCGGGGTGGGCGGTGTAGAAATCGTGGGCATAGTGCAGCGCGTAGACCGCGTTGGCGAAGAGCCAGATCAGCAGCAGGGTGGCGACCAGCTCGAAGATGGCGAAAGCGTCGCCGCGCTTGGCCGTGGGCAGCTCTCCGGCGATGGCCGACATGACGATCACGGTCAGCAGGGTGCTGACGGCGAGGACCATCCAGCGGTTGGCGGCATTGGCATCGGCGCGGGCGCGGATCGGCTCGGCCGCGTTTTCCAGCCAGAGCGGGATCAGCGAGACTAGGAAGACCGCGGCGGCAAGGTCGAAACCGAGCGCGAGCGAACGGGTCCACGGCGCCGCCGCGAACAGATGGTGGTGGGCCCAGACCGCCGCCGGGAACAGCACCATGAAGGCGAGGAAACGCAGCGGGGCGATCTTGCGCCCGATCGCCACGCGCAAGGGATGGCGGGGTTTCACGGCCGCGTTCTTCATGGGCCCGTCCGGCGCGGGGCGAGCAGGGCGTCGAGCCCGGCCGGGCCAGTGCCGTTACGCTCAAGCCAAGGGTAGCGCAGGCCGCCGTGGTAATCGATCGACACGGTCTGGTAGCGTTCGCCGCGCTGGACGAGGAGCTGGATCGGGGCCTTCCCGGTCTTGGCGGCGGTGACGGCGCCGCGCAGGGCATCGGCGCTGTAGGCCGCGCCGTTGACCGCCGTGACCTTGACCCCGTTCACCACCCCGGCATCGAAGCAGGGGCTGCCCCACTGGCAGGCGACGACCTTGCCATCCTTGTCGAGCGCGAGGCCGAGCGACCAGGTGAGCGAGAGGCCGCGGCTCTGGGTGAAGCGGCCCTTGTCGAAGGCATTGGGCTCCTCGCGCCAGGTGAGGCGGTAGCCGCCGCGCTCGATCCCGGCGAGCGGGGCGGGACGGCCGGGCTGGTCGATCCGGGTCTTGAGGAAGGTGGCCCAGTCGTAAGGATAGACGTCGTTCAGCGCGGCGACGACATCTTCGAACTCGTAGGTCAGCTGGCCCTGCTGGCCGTCGTTCACCCCGAAGAACGCCTTCGCGAAATCGTCGAGCCCCTTCTTGCCGCGCGTGCCCTCGCGGATCAGCTGGTCGGCCTCGAGCCACACCAGCGCGCCTTCGGTGTAGTAGTCTTCCCCGCGCGCCAGCGAGGCCCATGGCTTGGGCTTGCGCGAGGCGAAGATCGGGTCGGCCGTGGTATCGGCCACCGAGCGCCAGCCGCGCCCCGGCATTCCGGCCAACCCGGCGGCGACCGTGGCGAGGGTGCCGAGCATGACCTCCCGGCTCTGCACGCCCGAGCGGGCGGCGAGGACATAGCCCCAGAACTGGTTCTGCCCTTCATAGACCCAGAGCAGATCGTCCTGCATCGGGGTGCGGTAGTCCGGCGTCCACAGCCGGGCCGGGCGGCGGTACTTGCCGTCCCATGAATGCGACAGCTCGTGCGGGATGACGTTGCGGGTCCAGCTCATCCCGGCCCAGTCGCTCAGCGCGGTCTGCTCCATGGTGTTTTCCGAGGAGCGCAGGTGTTCGAGGCCGACCCCGCCGATCTTGTCGGTCAGGCCGAGCAGGATGTCGTAATGATCGAAGTGGCGGCTGCCGTAGAGCAGCAGGGCCTCGGCTGCCAGCGCGCGGTAGGCGGCGAGGCCGACGGGGGGCAGTTCGAGGAACTTCGCCTCGTCGGCCACGACGTCGAGGCTGATGCGGTTGCCGAGATCGAAGCGGGCCGCGTTGATCCCGGCGAAGATCGGGGAATCGGTCAGTTCCTCGTAGTCGGTCTCGGCCCAGGTGACGCGCTTGCCGGCGGGGGCGGCGCTTTCCTGCACGCCGTCGAGCGCGGTGAAGACGGTCCAGCCCGCGGGGAAGGTGACTTCGGGCTTCACCCGGATCTGGCGGATGTAGTGCCCGGCGGGATAGAGCGTTATCGCGGTCCACTGCAGGTTGAGCAGTTCAGGAGACATGGTGACGCGCCCCTCGCTCGGCTGGATCGGCGAGGTGTGGATGAAGCGGGCCGTGACCGCGGCGGTGCCGGCGGGCACGTCGACATGGAAGGCGAAAGTGTCGACCGGATCACGCCGCCAGGTGAGCAGGCGCTCCCCGGCGAAGAAGCGCAAGTCGGCGATCTCGGCCATGGTCCCGGCGGGGCTGTGCTTGCCCGGGTGCCATTCGGGCAGGAGCAGGGTGAGGCGGGTGGTGCCGGGGGCAACCGGGATGGTCTCGGTGACCTTGTAGAGGGCGCGCAGGGTATCGGTGGCGTCGATGGAAAGGGCGATGGTGCCGGGATAGGGCAGGTCCCGCGCCTCGGGCACTTCGCGGACGATCGGCACGGCCTGAGGCAATGCGCGGGGCGGTAATGGGCGGGGGGGCGACTGGGCCGGGGCGGGCGCGGGAAAAGCCGCGCCAAGCAGGGTTGCGGAAAGGAGCGGCGTCAGCAGGGCCCGGGTCTTCATCGCCCCTTCATGCAGGGGCGCGCGGCGCCTTGCAACCGGGCGGCCTTTTCCGCGCGGGGAGAAACGGCTAAGCGCGCGCCATGAGCGTGCAGACCCCCACTATTCAGACCCCGCAGGCTATCCGCGGAACCCAGGACATTTTCGGCGCCGAGGCCGAGGCCTTTGCCTTCGTTGTCGAGACGTTCGAGCGGGTGCGGCGGCTTTACCGTTTCCGCCGGGTGGAAATGCCGGTGTTCGAGAAGACCGCCGTGTTCAGCCGCTCGCTGGGCGAGACGACCGATGTTGTCTCCAAGGAGATGTACTCGTTCGAGGATCGCGGCGGGGAATCGCTGACCCTGCGGCCCGAGTTCACCGCCGGGCTGGCGCGGGCCTACCTGACCGACGGGTGGCAGCAATATGCGCCCTTGAAGATCGCCACGCACGGGCCGCTGTTCCGCTACGAGCGTCCGCAGAAGGGGCGCTATCGCCAGTTCCACCAGATCGACGCCGAGGTGATCGGCGCGGGCGAGCCGCAGGCCGACGTGGAACTGCTGGTGATGGCCGACCAGCTCCTGAAGGAACTGGGCATTGCCGACGGGGTGACGCTCCAGCTCAACACGCTGGGCGATGCGCCGAGCCGCGAGGCCTGGCGGCTGGCGCTCATCGACTATTTCCGGGCGCACAAGGATGCGCTTTCCGAGGATTCGCAGGAGCGGCTGGAGAAGAACCCGCTGCGCATCCTCGATTCCAAGGACCCGCGCGACAAGCCCTTCACCGCCGATGCGCCGAAGATCGACGCGTTCCTCTCGGCCGAGGCGCAGGATTTCTTTGGCAAGGTGACCGAGGGGCTGAAGGCTGCAGGGGTGGACTATGCGCGCGCGCCGGCGCTGGTGCGCGGGCTGGACTACTATCGCCACACGGCCTTCGAATTCGTCACTGACCGGCTCGGCGCGCAGGGCACGGTGCTGGGCGGCGGGCGCTATGATGGTCTGATCGAGGCGCTGGGCGGGCCGCATACCCCGGCGGTCGGCTGGGCGGCGGGGATCGAGCGGCTGGCCATGCTGGTGGGCGAGAAGGCCGAGGCCGCGCCGCAGGTGGTCGTCGTGGCCGAGAACGCGGCGCAGGAGACGGCGGCGATCGACCTGGTCTCGCGCTATCGCCGGGCGGGCGTGGCGGCGGAGATCGTGGCGACCGGGAGCCCGCGCAAGCGGTTCGACCGGGCCAAGAAGCTGGGGCCGGCGGCGCTCGTCTCGCTCGACCTGCGCGACGGGGCGGAAACGCGCGTGCTCAAGGTGCTGGACGACACGGTGGATGGCGGCGCGATCCAGTCCGTGTTCGACGCCTTCGTGGCCGGGCGGCAGTGAGCGTTTCGCCCGCCCGCCTTGCCCAGATTGCCGCGCGCTTTGCCGAACTGGAGGCGCGTTTGGCCTCGGGCACGCTGGAAGGCGCGGAATTTGTCGCGGCGAGCCGGGACTATGCCGAGCTTGAGCCGGTGGCGCGGGCGGCCGAGGACGTCCGTTCGATGCGGGGCGAGCTGGAGAGCCTGGCCGCGCTCGACGATCCCGACATGCGCGAGCTGGCCGAGGAAGAGGCGGCGCGGCTGAAGGCGGAGCTGCCCGAGGCCGAGCACCGCCTCGCCATCGCCATGCTGCCGCGTGACACGGCCGACAGCCGCCCGGCCATGCTGGAAATCCGTGCCGGCACCGGGGGCGACGAGGCGGCGCTGTTCGCGGCCGACCTTTTGCGGATGTACGAGCGCTTTGCCGCCGAGCAGGGGTGGCGCGTGGAAATCGTCAGCGCCAATGCCAACGAGATCGGCGGTTTCAAGGAAGTGGTCGCCAACGTGGCGGGGCAGGGGGTCTTTGCCCGGCTCAAGTACGAGAGCGGGGTCCACCGGGTCCAGCGGGTGCCGGCGACCGAGAGCGGCGGGCGCATCCACACCTCGGCGGCGACCGTGGCCGTGTTGCCCGAGCCGGACGAGGTGGACGTGCAGATCGATCCGGGCGACCTCAAGATCGACATCTACCGCGCGTCTGGCGCGGGCGGGCAGCACGTCAACACCACCGATTCGGCGGTGCGACTGACTCACTTGCCGACCGGGCTGGTGGTGATCCAGCAGGACCAGCGCAGCCAGCACAAGAACCGCGACAAGGCAATGCAGGTGCTGCGCACGCGGCTTTACGACCTGCGCCGGGCAGAGGCGCACGGGGCCGAGGCCGAGGCGCGGCGGGCCATGGTCGGCTCGGGCGACCGGTCGGAGCGGATCAGGACCTACAATTTCCCGCAAGGGCGGGTGACCGATCACCGCATCAACCTGACCCTGCACCGGCTGCCGGAAATCCTCGAGGGGACGGGGCTGGGCGAACTGGTCGATGCCCTGATCGCGGAGGACCAGGCCAAGCGGCTGGCGGCGATGAGTGAGTGAAACCGCCAAACTCACTGTAGGCCAGGCGATTCGCGCGGCGGCGGAGCGGCTGGCGTCGAGCAGCGACACGGCGCGGCTCGATGCCGAGGTGCTGATGGCCCATGCGCTGGGCGTCTCGCGCTCGGACCTGCTCTTGCGGCATCTGGGCGATTCGGCGCCGGATGGCTTTGCCGCGCTGGTGGAGCGGCGGGCGGGGCATGAGCCGGTGGCCTATATCGTGGGCTCGCAGGACTTTTTCGGAATGCCGCTGCGGGTGTCGGACGCGGTGCTGATCCCGCGTGGGGACAGCGAGGTGCTGGTCGAGACGGCGCGGCTGCGCGGTGGCTCGGCGCGGCGGGTGCTGGACTGCGGGACGGGCTCGGGCGCGCTGCTGCTGGCCGTGCTGGCGGGGCTTCCCGAGGCGCGGGGCGTGGGGATCGACCGTTCCGCCCGGGCGCTGGCCGTGGCGGCGGGCAATGCGGCGGCGCTGGGGCTGGGCGGGCGCAGCGCTTTCCTTGAGCGGGACTGGACCCGTGCGGGTTGGCGCGCGGGGCTGGGGTGGTTCGACCTCGTTCTCGCCAATCCGCCCTATGTCGAGGAGGCGGCCGCGCTCGATCCCTCGGTTCGGGCGCATGAGCCGGCGGGCGCACTGTTTGCCGGGGCCGAAGGGCTTGATGACTACCGGGTGCTGGTGCCGGAATTGCCCGCCCTGCTGGCGCCGGGCGGCACCGCGCTGGTCGAGATCGGGGCGAGCCAGGCCGAGGCGGTGAGGGCGATTGCAGCGGGTGCAGGGCTCGATTCCAGGCTGCACCGGGACCTTGGCGGGCGGGCCCGGGTGCTCGAATTGCGGCAAAGCGGTGAATAATCGGCAATGTTCCGAGTTTTTCGCTTGGCAAGCTGACTTGCGCCAACTAAATCGAAATTCAGGCCAGCGGATGGACGGAACCTTCCTCTCCTGCCGGCCGCAACTCCAGCATTTGCAACCGGGCATGGCTTCAGGCCAGCCCGAACACCAGCAGATGTCGGTACGCCGCACCGGGCGCCATGGCGTCCGTGCGCGGTGTTGGGAACGAGCGAATCGTCGGCCGGCGTGATTTCGGTGGCCCGAGCGGCGATGCGGTGAAGGAACGGTCACCCTTGAACAATAATAATCGTGGCAATAACCGTCGGCGCGGCCGTGGTAACAACCGGCCGCAAGGCGGCGGGCAGCAAGTCAACCGGATCGACAGCCGGGCCCGCGGCAATGCGCCGCAACTGCTGGAAAAGTACCGCAAGCTCGCCCACGACGCCCATCTCAACGGCGACCGGGTGACCGAGGAATACTACCTCCAGTTCGCCGAGCACTATTTCCGCGTCATCGCCGATACCCGCACCCGCCAGGAAGAGCAGCGCGCGCGCCGCGACGACCGCTGGGAAGGTGGCGCCGACGAGGGCGAGGACCAGAACGAGTTTTCCGTCGAGAGCGAATATGCGCCTTACGAGCAGCCCGCGTTCGCGCGCCGCGATGACCGCGGTGAGCGCCAGCGTGATGATCGTCAGCGCGAGGAGCGCCCCCGTGACGATCGCCAACGCGAAGATCGGCCGCGCGAGGACCGTCAGCGGGAAGAGCGCCCCGAGCGCAGCCGCGAGGATCGTCCGCGTGAGGAGCGCGCCCCGCGCGAAGAGCGCACCCGTGAGGACCGGCCCCGCCGGCGCGAGCGGGAACGCGAGCGCGAAGAGCCGGTGGCCGAGGTCGACGGTAATGTCGCGGCCGAACCGGCCGAGGAAAACACCTCGATCTACGAGCCGGTCGAAAATCCGTTCGTGCGTGAAAATCGCGTGAGCCGGGGGCTGCGTCCCCGCCGCGAGGATCGCCGTCCGCGCCGCGATGAAGAAGCGAGCGGCGAGGTCGCGGCGGCCGAGCCGACGTTCGACGCGGCCCTGCTGCCCCCGTCGATCAGCATCCGCGAGGAAGCGCCCGAGCCTGCTCCCGTGGTCGCGGAAGCGGCCGAGGCCGCTCCGGCGCCGAAGAAGCGCGGGCGCAAGCCCAAGGCCGCTCCGGTCGAGACCGCCGACGAGGCCTGAGCCCGGCGGTCGCCAAACCTGATGGCATGAGCGCGGCGCGGATCGGGATGGCCCGGTCCGCGCCGCTCTTGCATGTGTAACATTGTCCCGCCACAACCCGCGGCGATGCCGGTCGCTGCCTTGACGCAATCCTCCCCCCGCCGTCTTGGCCGGGCCGTTCCCTTCCTTGCGGCGCCGCTGCTTGGCGTGGCGGCGGCCTGCGGCTTCCAGCCGATCGCGCTGTGGCCGCTGACCCTGCTGGGCACGGCGGGGTTGATCGCCCTCTCGGCCGGGGCGTCCGGCCCGTGGCGGGCCTTGCTGCTCGGCTGGCTGTGGGGGGTGGGACATTTCTGCCTCGGCAACGCCTGGATCGCGACGGCCTTCACTTACCAAGCCCAGATGCCGGCCTGGCTGGGCGGGATCGCGGTGTTCCTGCTCTCGCTTTACCTTGCGGTCTATCCGGCGCTGGCCGCGCTGGCGGCCCAATTGGCGCGGCGGCGGCCGCTGTCGGCGGTGCTGGCCTTTGCCGGGGGCTGGATCGTGTCGGAATGGCTGCGCGGCTGGGTCTTTACCGGGTTCCCATGGAATCCGCTGGCCGTGGCGGCGCTCGGCGGGTTCGGCCGGGCGGGCCTCGCGCAGGTCCTGCCGTGGACCGGGACCTATGCCCTGTCGGGGCTGGTCGCGCTCTGCGCCGGGCTGTGGTGGCTGGGCTTCGGGCTGCGCGTGGCGCGGCCGGCGCTGGCGCTGGTCCTGGTGGCCGTGCCGCTCGGCGCGATGCTGGTACCGCAGCTGCCGCGCGGCGGAGAGGCAGGGACCCTGCCCTTTACGCTGGTGCAACCCGGAATCCGGCAGGAAACGCTGGACGATCCTCTGTGGTTCGAGAGTCATTTCCAGAAGCTCGCCCGCTATACCATGCCCGGGCGCAGCGCGGCGCGGCGGCTGGTGCTGTGGCCCGAATCGGGGGTGCCGGACTATCTGCGCGATGGCTATCCGCCCTTCTACTATGCCGAGACCACTTTCGCCGGCAGCCCGGAGCTGGCGCGGCGACGGATCGGGCAGGTGATCGGGCCGGGCTCGCTGCTGCTGACCGGCGCGGTCGACCTTGAACTGTCGGGCGAGCGGGTGATCGCCGCGCGCAACGTGGTCAGTGCCGTGGACGGGGCGGGGACGATCCGCGCCGGCTATGCCAAGGCGCACCTTGTGCCTTACGGCGAATACCTGCCGATGCGCGGCCTGCTCCAGCCGCTCGGCCTGTCGCGGCTGGTGGCCGGATCGCTCGACTTCTGGCCGGGGCCGGGGCCGCGCACGCTGGACCTGGGGGCCTGGGGCCGGGTGGGCGTGCAGATCTGCTACGAGATCGTCTTCTCGGGCGAGGTGGTGGACCGGGCGCATCGGCCCGACTTCCTGTTCAACCCCTCGAACGATGGCTGGTTCGGCCCGTCCGGCCCGCCGCAGCACCTCGCCCAGGCGCGTTTGCGGGCGATCGAGGAAGGCCTGCCGGTGCTGCGCGCCACGACCAACGGGATCAGCGCCGTGGTCGACGCCGACGGGATCGTGCGCCAGAGCCTGCCGCGCCCGGTGACGGGCGGGCTCGAGGGGCTGGTCCCGCCCGCCCACGCGCCGACGCTGTTTGCGCGGGTGGGCAACCTATTGCCGCTTTGCTGGGCCGCAGTTCTTCTTGTCTGTGCGGTGCTTGCCTTGCGTTTGCGGCGGAGTTAGACAGCCGACATAAAGATAGCTTTATATCGGGAATCCCATGCGCAGCGACTATCTGTTCACCTCCGAAAGCGTTTCCGAAGGCCATCCCGACAAGGTTGCCGACCAGATCAGCGACGCCGTGGTCGACCTGTTCCTCCGCAAGGACCCCGAGGCGCGGATCGCCTGCGAGACCCTGACCACGACCCAGCTGGTGGTGCTGGCCGGCGAAATCCGCGGCAAGGGCATTTACGAGGACGGTGAGTGGGCCGCGGGCGTGCCCGAGGAAGTCGAGGCTGCGGTGCGCGAGACGGTCAGGCGCATCGGCTATGAGCAGGACGGCTTCCACTGGAAGACCTTCCGCTTCGAGAACAACCTGCACGGCCAGTCCGCCCACATCGCGCAGGGCGTGGACGAGAGCGGCAACAAGGACGAAGGCGCCGGCGACCAGGGCATCATGTTCGGCTATGCCTGCGACGAGACGCCCGACCTGATGCCGGCGACGCTTGACTACAGCCACAAGATTCTTGCCCGCATGGCGGCCGATCGCCACTCCGGCACCGCGCCGTTCCTCGAGCCCGACGCCAAGAGCCAGGTGACGCTGCACTACGTGAACGGCAAGCCGGTGGAAGCGACCGCGATCGTCGTCTCGACCCAGCACAAGGAAGGCTGGGACGCGGGCGAGAAGGAAGCCGAGCTGCACGCCTATGTGAAGCGGATCGTGGCCGAGGTGCTGCCCGCTGGCCTCGTGACCGACAAGACCGTGTGGCACATCAATCCCACCGGGTCCTTCGTCATCGGCGGTCCGGACGGCGACGCCGGCCTCACCGGCCGCAAGATCATCGTCGATACCTACGGCGGCGCGGCTCCGCATGGCGGCGGCGCTTTCTCGGGCAAGGACCCGACCAAGGTCGACCGTTCGGCGGCCTACGTTTCGCGCTACCTTGCCAAGAACGTGGTGGCCGCTGGCCTGGCCAAGCGCTGCACGATCCAGCTTTCCTATGCGATCGGCGTGGCCCGCCCGCTCTCGCTCTACGTCAACACGCATGAGACCGGCACGGTCGACGATGCCAAGCTTGAAGCGGCCATCGCCAAGGTGGCCGAGGACAAGCTCGGCGGCCTGACCCCCAAGGGCATCCGCCTCGGCCTTGGCCTCAACAAGCCGATCTACGCTACGACGGCGGCCTATGGCCACTTCGGGCGCAAGGCGGAGGGTGAGCTGTTCCCGTGGGAACGCACGGACCTTGCCGGGGCGCTCAAGGCGGCGCTGTAAGGCGCTGGTCTGAAGGCTGAAGGACAAGGGTTCATGCAGGGGTTAATACCCCTGCACCCCATTCCGTCTCCCGGCGCGGAGGCTGTGTGATTGGCGGCCTTTTGCGCCGAGGCTGCGCCGGAATACGTTTCGGGGTCTGGGGTCCTCGGCCCCGGGATCATCCTTTTTTCTTGTTCCTAAGCCGCTTTGGCAGGCGCCGCGTCGTCCTCGTGCGGCCAGCGTTCCAGCCGGGGCAGGGCCGGGTTGAGGAACAGGGCGGGGATGCGGCCGAACAGCAGGGCGCGGTGAATCCAGAAGTCTGACAGGCGCTCCTGCCAGCGGGCGGTGGCGCGGCCCTTGCGTTCGAGCCAGTGCTGGTAGGGCAGGAAGTGGCCGGGCTCGTCCTTGTGGACGATCTGGAAGATGCGGGTCATGATCGGGTCGGAGCGGACCCAGCCGTTGGCGAGGAGGATCTCGACCTGGCGATAGCCGCGCTGTTCGGTCAGCATGATCACCCGGCACAGCTTCTCGAATTCGGCCGGGTTGGCGGTGATCTCGGCGGTGTCGAGCTCGTCGATCTCGCAGCCGAAAGTGCGGAAGATGAACCGGTCGATGTGGCCGACCCTGCGGTCCATGGCGAGCGGCATGCGGCCCTGCCGCTCGAACCAGCGGCGGAACATGTGGTAGTGCTTGTGCTCGTCGGCGCGGTGCTGGACGATCTCGGCGATGAAGGCGGGATCGTCTGGGCAGACGAGGCGCACGGCCTCCAGCACCCGGTCTAGCGAGGTGTAGCCCCGGTGCTCGTTGTAGAGATAGACCGAGGCGAGGACGTCGAGGTAGCGGTCGCGAAAGGCGCCGGACAGGTCGGTCATGGTTCGGTCCCCATCAGCCGTGTGCCCCATGTTACAGGGAAACGACGGCCGAGGGGAGGTGTTCCATGCGGCGCGGGGCCGGACCGGTTCAGTCGATATAGTGGGCCGTGGTCCTGGCGCGGACTTCCTCGGCGGTGACGCCGGGGGCGAGTTCGACGAGGCGGAACGGCGAAGCGTGGTCGGGGCGCTGGAACACGGCGAGGTCGGTGATGATCATGTCGACCACGTTTCTGCCGGTCAGCGGCAGGGTGCAGGCCGGGATGAACTTGGCGCTGCCGTCCTTGGCGCAGTGTTCCATGACGACGATGATCTTCTTGACTCCGGCGACGAGGTCCATCGCCCCGCCCATGCCCTTGATCATCTTGCCCGGGATCATCCAGTTGGCGATGTCGCCGTTTTCGGCCACTTCCATCGCCCCCAGCACGGTGAGGTCGATCTTGCCGCCGCGGATCATGGCGAAGGACTGGGCGCTGTCGAAATAGGCCGACTGCGGCAGCTCGCTGATGGTCTGCTTGCCGGCGTTGATCAGGTCGGGGTCTTCTTCGCCCGCATAGGGGAAGGGGCCGATGCCGAGCATGCCGTTTTCGGACTGCAGGGTGACGGTGATCCCGGTCGGCACGTGGTTGGCCACCAGCGTGGGGATGCCGATGCCGAGGTTGACGTAGAACCCGTCCTGCAGTTCCTGCGCCGCGCGGGCGGCCATCTGGTTACGATCCCAGGGCATTACACGGCCTCCCTTTCGCGCACGGTGCGGAATTCGATCTTCTTGTCATAGGGCGCGCCGACGACGATGCGCTGGACGTAGACGCCGGGCAGGTGGATCGCGTCGGCATCGAGTTCACCGGGCTGGACCACTTCCTCGACCTCGACCACGCAGACCTTGCCGCAGGTGGCGGCGGGCACGTTGAAATTGCGCGCGGTCTTGCGGAAGACGACGTTGCCGGTGGTGTCGGCCTTCCACGCCTTGACGATGGCGAGGTCGGCGAAGATGCCGCGTTCGAGGACATATTCCTCACCATCGAACAGCTTGGTTTCCTTGCCCTCGGCGACGAGGGTGCCGACGCCGGTCTTGGTGTAGAAGCCGGGGATGCCGGCTCCGCCGGCGCGCATCCGCTCGGCCAGGGTGCCCTGCGGGCAGAACTCGACCTCGAGCTCACCGGCGAGATACTGGCGCTCGAACTCCTTGTTCTCGCCCACGTAGGACGAGATCATCTTCTTCACCTGGTGGGTGCGCAGAAGCTTGCCGATGCCCTCGTTGTCGATCCCGGCGTTGTTGCTGCAGAAGGTGAGGCCGGTGACGCCCGAATCGCGGATCGCGTCGATCAGCCGTTCGGGAATGCCGCAAAGGCCGAAGCCGCCGCTCGCGATCAGCATGTCGTTCCTGAGCAGCCCGGCGAGCGCGGCGCCGGCATCGGGATAGATCTTGTTCATGGGGCCTCCGAAGGCGGTGTGAGCCAAGACTAGCGCAATCGACCGATCACGACTAATGATTGTTTGTTTCCGGTTCCGATAGAAAATGCTTATGTCAAAGCTGGCCCTCCATCATTTCGAAACCCTGCTGTGGATCGCCCGGCTCGGCACCTTCCGGGCCGCGGCCGAGCGGCTCAACACCACCCAGCCGGCGATCTCGGCCCGGGTGCGGGAGATCGAAACGCAGCTCGGCACGGCGCTGTTCCGGCGCGAGGGGCGCGGCGTGGTGCTGACTGCGCGCGGGCGCCAGCTGGTGCAGGACTGCGAGCCGCTGCTGGCCGGGTTCGAGCGGGTCCTGCTCGAGGCGAGCGGCTATGCCGGGGCGACCGGGGTGGTGCGGATCGGGGCGGGCGAAATCGCCGCGGCGACCTGCCTTCCCGCTTTCGTGGCCGAGGCCAAGCGCGACCTGCCGGGGGTCACGCTGGACGTGACCCTGGAGCTGACCGCGCGAATGCTCCAGAACCTGTTCGCCGGAACGCTCGACCTGGTGTTCCTGGCCGGGCCGGTGGCCGATCCGGCGCTGCGGCTGGTTCCGCTCGGCGGGGTCAAGCTGGTCTGGCTGGCGAGCCCGGCGGTGGTCGCGGCCGGCGGGTTCGGCCGCCCGCTCACGGTCTGGTCGCTCGGCCAGCAATCGCCGCTGCACCGGGTCATGCGTCGTTCGCTGGAGCGACAGGACCTGTCATGGCGTTCGATCGACCATTGCTCGAACGTCCAGACCATCATCCAGATCGTCGCCGCCGGGACCGGCGCGGCGCTGCTGCCCGAGACCATGGCCCGGCGCGCCATGGCCGAGGGGGCGCTGGTCGAAGTGCTGGAGCCGCCGGCCGAGGGGATCGAGTTCCAGGCCGCGGTGCGGGCCGACGAGGGCGATCCGTTGGTGCTGGACCTGTTCGAGCGGGCGAGCCGGCACCGGATCGGCTGAACCGGGGCGGGACGGATTTGAGCAACGGCTCATCAGGGCGCGAATCGGGCCCGCCTGCGCGCGAATCTCGGGCATTTTGATGCAGGTCATGGTATAGACAGCTTAATCGTGCTGCTTTCGCTCCACAGACGAAAGGAGATAGCCGATGCGCTCCATTCTTGTTCATGCCGAGCCGGGCCCGGCCGGGTCGATCCGAATCGATTCGGCCCTGTCGCTGGCGCGGATGACCGGCGGCCATGTTACCCTGCTGGTCGATACCCCGGTCACGCGCTACATCGCGGTCGATGCGATGGGCGGCGGAACCGTCGCGGCCGAGGCCATTCACGAGGCCGTGGCCGAGGACGATGCCTTTGCCCGGACGATCGAGGGCCAGGTGGCGCGCGGCGACGTGCCCTGCGACATCGTGCGGGTCGAGGCTGACCCGATCGATGCCCTGTCCGATGCGGCGCGCCTTGCCGACGTGGTGGTCGTGGCGCGCGGCGCCGTGGTGGCGGGCGACCTGCCGCTCTCGACCCGTTGCCCGGTCCTGGCGGTCAATGCCGAGGAGCCGCTCATCTTCCCGATCGAGAAGGCCTGCGTGGCCTGGGACGGGAGCGCCGAGGCGGCCCATGCCCTGCGCGGCGCCGTGCCGATTCTCGCCGCCTGCGGCGAGGTGATCGTGCTGACGGTCGAGGATGCCCCGGCCGAATTCCCGGCGACCGATGCCCTCGCCTATCTTTCGCGTCACGGCGTGGGCGCCGAGTTGCAGGTGGTCCAGCGAATCGGTTCGGTCGAGGATACGATCAGCCGCGAACTGGAGCTGAATCAGGCGCAATTGCTGGTGATGGGGGCCTTCTCGCACAGCCGGTTGCGCGAATTTCTGTTCGGCGGGGTGACCCGCCACTTCCTCGAGCAGGCTGGCGGGCCGGCCTTGCTGCTGGCTCACTGACACGTTTGTGGATAAGTCCGGCCGCCTGTGGGATTGCTAACAATCGGCATGATTTCGCACTTGCACAAATTCCTTGTGCACTGCATATAGAAAGTGCCTTTCAGGCATCCTCTCCCAAAACTTCCAAGGCCCGGTCGGCAACGACCGGGCTCTTTTTTTGCCTCGGCCCGAGTGAATCGCCCAGATTGCGGGCTTTGGGACTGACAGTCCGACTGTTCCGGCGTCTCGCGGCATTGTGTTTCGGAATCCAGGATCAGCGATTCGGTGGAAGCACTGTCAAGTTGTGACCGTGCACGTGGACGCCATTCGAACCACAATAATTGCAAAATATGCATCTGCTAATCCGTTTTTCGCACTTGCACAAATGGGGGGTGAGTTGCATACCAAAACTGCCTTTCAGGCATCCTCTCCCAAAACTTCCAAAGGCCCGGTCGGCAACGACCGGGCCCTTTTTTTGCTCCGCATCCGGCCGGAATCCGGTTCGGCGCGGGATCGTTCGGGGCCTGTCACCCGTTCCATCGGCATGAACCGCGCTCTTGCCCCTTGGCAAACCGGCATGGGCGTTCCCAGCTAAGGGTCTGCGGGGGGCCGTCCTGGCCCGATCGGCCGCAGGCAGGACGGACACCAAGATGGCAGATGCAAGCACCAGCGTGACGGAACGGACCAGCCGGCTCCAGGTGGCGGCGGCGCGGCAGGAGGAGAGCGGCCACGGCATCGCCCGTCTGCCCAAGACCGCCATGGCCGCGATGGGCGTCACCGAGGGCGACGTGATCGAGATCGAGGGCAAGCGAATCACGGCGGCCCGCGTGGTTGCGGCCTATCCCGAGGACGAGGGCCTGCAGGTGATTCGGCTCGACGGCCTGCAGCGCGCCAATGCCGAGGTCGGCTCGGGCGAGCACGTGGTGATTCGGCCCTCCCAGTCGCGCGCTGCCCAGCGCGTGGTCTTCGCCCCGGCGCAGAAGGACATGAAGCTGCAGGGCCCGGGGCAGGCGCTCAAGCGCAATTTCTTCCAGCGCCCGCTGGTGGCCGGCGACCTCGTTGCCACGGCCGGACAGCAGCAGGTGCGCGACATGCCGCCGCAGGTGGCGCGGATGTTCAACGCGCCGGCCTATGCCCTCACGCAGATCCGTCTCTCGGTGGTGAGCACCGTGCCCAAGGGCATCGTCCACATCGACGAGAACACCGAGGTCGAGCTGCGCGAGGAGTTCGAGGAACCGCGCACCAGCCGGGCCGACGTCAATTACGACGATGTCGGCGGGATGGGCGACACGATCCGCCAGCTGCGCGAGATGGTCGAACTGCCGCTGCGCTATCCCGAGCTGTTCACGCGCCTTGGCGTCGATCCGCCGCGCGGGGTTCTGCTCCATGGCCCGCCGGGAACGGGCAAGACGCGCCTCGCGCGGGCCGTGGCCAATGAGAGCGAGGCGAACTTCCTCATCATCAACGGCCCGGAAATCGTCGGCTCGGCCTATGGCGAGAGCGAGCGGCGGCTGCGCGAGGTGTTTGAGGAGGCGGCCAAGAGCGCGCCTTCGATCATCTTCATCGACGAGATCGATTCGATCGCGCCCAAGCGCGGTGAGGTGCATGGCGAGACCGAGAAGCGGCTGGTGGCCCAACTCCTCACCCTGATGGACGGGCTCCACGTGCGCTCCAACATCGTGGTCATCGCCGCGACCAATCGCCCTGACGCCATCGACGAGGCGCTGCGCCGCCCCGGCCGGTTCGATCGCGAGATCGTGATCGGCGTGCCCGACGAGAAGGGTCGGCGCGAGATCCTCGGCATCCACACCCGCGGCATGCCGCTGGCCCAGGGCGTCGACCTCGACGAACTGGCGCGGACCACGCATGGCTTCGTCGGGGCAGACATTGCAGCCCTCGCCCGCGAGGCGGCGATCGAGGCAGTGCGCCGGATCATGCCGCAGCTCGATCTCGAGGCGCAGACCATCCCGCCCGAGGTGCTGGAAAGCCTGTCGGTCGAGCGGGATGACTTCCTCGAAGCCCTGAAGCGTGTCCAGCCGAGCGCGATGCGCGAGGTCATGGTCCAGGTGCCCAATATCGGGTGGGCCGACGTGGGCGGGCTGGGCGAGGCACAGGAACGCTTGCAGGAAGGGGTGGAATTGCCGCTGCGCAATCCCGAGGCCTTCCACCGGCTTGGCATCCGGCCGGCCAAGGGCTTCCTGCTCTATGGTCCGCCCGGAACCGGCAAGACCCTGCTGGCCAAGGCCGTGGCCAAGGAGGCCGAAGCGAACTTCATCTCGATCAAGTCATCCGACCTGCTCTCCAAGTGGTACGGCGAGAGCGAGCAGCAGATATCGAAGCTGTTCGCCCGCGCCCGCCAGGTCGCGCCCTGCGTGGTCTTCATCGACGAGATCGACAGCCTCGTGCCGGCGCGCGGCTCGGGCGTGGGTGAGCCGCAGGTGACGGCGCGGGTGGTCAACACGATCCTGGCCGAGATGGACGGGCTGGAAGAGTTGCAGTCCGTCGTGGTGATCGGGGCGACCAACCGGCCGACCCTGGTCGATCCGGCGCTGCTGCGTCCGGGGCGGTTCGATGAGCTGGTCTATGTCGGCACGCCGGACCTTGCCGGGCGCGAGCATATCCTGCGCATCCACACGGCAAGAATGCCGCTGGCGGGCGATGTCGATCTTGCCGCGATCGCGCGGGAGACCGAGCGCTTCACCGGGGCTGACCTCGAGGACGTCGTGCGCCGGGCGGGGCTTTCCGCGATCCGCCGCATGGGCCGCGAGGTCGGAGCGGTTTCGGCTGTCGACTTTGCCGAGGCCATGACCGATTCGCGGGCGACCGTTACGCCGGAAATGGAGGACGAATATGCGGCGATGAAGGGCGAGCTGAAGCGGCGGGCCATGGAAATGGCGCCGATCGGCTTCCTTGCGCCGGGCATGGTCCAGCCGACGCGCGAGAAGAAGCACGGGTGAATCGGGGACGGGAGGCCGGGCGGCCTCCCGTCATTCCGCGCATTCGGCGGCGGCCGCGGCTTCCGGGGCGGCAACCGCCTGCGGCAATTCGCAGCGCAGCCATTCCAGCACTTCCTCGCGCAGGGCGAGGCGCAGCCGGGAGAGCGAGGCTGGGTCGGCCGCGCTCATCACCAGGGTCAGCTCGATCGCATCGACCCGGGAGGCCGTGACCTGCAGCGCGCCGCTGCGCTGGTCCCATTCGGGATGGCCTGCCAGCAGCTCGTCATAGGCCTTGCGGATCGGCGCCACCGGCGTGCCGGGGCGGACGGTTATGATCACCGAGCCGGTGATCCCGCCGCCAACCCGGGTCCAGTTCTGGAAGGTCGTCTCGAGGAACTTTGCTGTCGGCACGATCAGGCGGCGTTCGTCGCTGGTCCGGATCACCACGTAGGTCATGCGGATGTCCTCGATCCGCCCGCTCTCGCCCTCGACCACGACGTGATCGTCGATCCGGATCGGCTCGGTCAGCGCCATCTGGATCCCGGCGATCAGCGACTTGAGCGCGGGCTGGGCCGCGGCGCCGACGGCGAGGGCGGCAAGGCCCGCCGAAGTTATCAGGGTCACGCCGACATTGCGCACTCCCGGGATCGAGAGGAGCATCAGCGCCACGGTGACGAAGACGATCACGAAAGACAATGAGCGCGAGAGGATCGCGATCCGGGTGCGGCGGCTGCGCGCGCTCAGGCTGTCGTGCTCGAGCCGGGCGCGGCTGTCGAGCGCGAGGGCATAGGCCTTGACCAGTCGCAGCACGACCCAGCCGAGCAGGGCGGGCACGACGAAGCGATCGACCGCGCCCCACATCGTGGCCAGCAATGGGGCGGATTCGCCGGCCAGTTCGATCGCGAGGGCGACCAGCGACCAGCGCAGCGGTTCGCGCAGGCGGTTCACCACCAGTTCGTCCGTTTCCATGCTGGACAGCGCGGCGAGGCGCTTCAGCAGGCGGAACAGGGCGAGGTGGATCAGCAGGGCCAGGCTGACGGCAATGCCGGCTGCGATCGCGGCGCGGAGCAGTTCGGGGAGGAGATGCTGGAGATTGGCGAGCGTGGTGGAAATCATGCGATCCAGGATAGTGGCGCCGGGAGGAGGGGCGGAGGACATCGGTTCCTACTCTCCGAGCGGGATTTCGATCCGGACGACGATCCCGCCGGGCAGCATGTCCCGCTCGATCCGGCCGCCGAGCTGGCGCGCCGAGCCTTCGACCAGGGTGCTGCCGAAGCCGCGCTTGGTCGTGGCTGCTGGGTCGACCGGGCGCGGCGGATGGCTCTCGCGCCAGTCCAGCCGGAGGCGGCCGTCGCTGACCTGCCAGTCCACCGTGAGTTCGCCGCCGGGCTGGGCCCAGGCGCCGTATTTCACGGCATTGGTGGCCAGTTCGTGCAGGGCGAGGCCGAACGGGACCACGGCGCGTTCGGGCAGTTCCAGCTCGGGCCCGTTGATCCGGCAGCCGTTTTCCGGGCTACGGTAAGGCTTGAGCGTGACCTCGACGAGGTCGCTAAGCCGGGCACTGCGTTTGGCCGAACGACCTTGCGTGACCTCGTGGGCCATCAGCAGGGCGTGGATCCGCTCGGCGATGCGGTCGACCACGGGCTTGGCCTCGGGCTGGTCGCGCCCGGTCATCTTGACGATGGCGAGGACCACGGCGAACAGGTTCTTGACCCGGTGATTGAGCTCGCGGGCCAGCAGGTCGGCCTGATCGCGGGCGAGGGCGAGTTCGGCGGCATGTTCCGCGCGCGCCTCTGCATCGGCAGTGCGAATGACCTGCATCAGCCCCAGGCCGAGGGCGAAAACGATGAAGACCAGGAGGATGGCGAGGATCGGCAGAATCCGCGCTTCCGAGGCGGTCGCCTCGTCGCGCGAGGTGTTGAACGAGGCCAGTTCGAGCGTCTCGAGTTCGCCGATCGCGCGGCGCAGGCGCTCCATCACGTCCTGCCCCTCGTCGGTCAGGATACGGCGCCGGGCCTCGAGCAGGCCGCCGCCGCGGATCTCGGCCACGGTCTCGTCCATCTCGGCGAACTTGGCCACGCTGAGATGCTCGATCTCGCTCAGCAGCTCGCGCTTGCGGGGCGAGATGTCGCCGCCCATCAGCTCGCGCAGGCGGGCGATCGTGGGCCGGTACTGTTCTCGCGCGACGATGTAGGGCGAGAGATAGCGCCGGTCGAGCGTGATGAAATAGCCGCGCTGCCCGGTCTCGGCATTGACCGCGGTGCGGCTGAGATCGTGCAGTGCCAGCAGTACGGCGTTAGTCTGCCCGGCCTGGGCGCGCTGGCTGCGTTCGGCGTCGATCGTCTTCCACACAAGGAGCACGGCGCCGATCATCGTCGCCGCGACCAGGGTCAGCAGCAGCAGCGTCTTGAGGTGCGGACCCCTGCGCCAGCGCGAGATCAGGCCGGGCGCCATGGTCAGTGCGCCGCGCCCCAGTTGGGGCCGGAGCCGATCTCGATCCCGAGCGGGACGTCGAGCCCGACCGAAGGCAGGGCGGCCTCGGCCATGACCCGCTCGATCACCGGCGAGGCGGCGGCGACGTCGCCCTCGGGCAGTTCGAACACCAGTTCGTCGTGGACCTGGAGCAGCATCCGCACGTGGCCGAGACCGGCGGCGGCGAGCGCCGGGCCCATGCGGACCATGGCGCGCTTGATGATGTCGGCGCTGGTGCCCTGGATCGGGGCGTTAATCGCGGCGCGTTCGGACCCCGCGCGTTCGTTCGGGTTGCTCGCGTTGATCCGGGGGAACCAGGTCTTGCGGCCGAACAGGGTCTGCGAATAGCCCTTCTCGCGCACGCTCTCGAGCGTGGCGTGGATGTAGCGGCGGATGCCGGGGAAGCGCTCGTAATAGCGGTCGATCATCGCCTGGGCCTCGTCGGACGAGACCCCGAGCCGGCCGGCGAGGCCCCAGCGGGAAATGCCGTAGAGGATGGCGAAGTTGATGGTCTTGGCCCGGCCGCGGGTGTCGCGGTCGACCAGCCCGAACATTTCCATCGCGGTGCGGGCGTGAATGTCCTCGCCGGCCGCGAAGGCTTCCTTGAGGCTGGGCACGTCGGCCATATGCGCGGCGAGGCGCAGCTCGATCTGCGAATAGTCGGCCGCGAGCAGGACATGGCCCGGCTCGGCCACGAAGGCTTCGCGGATCTGGCGGCCGATCTCGGTGCGGATCGGGATGTTCTGGAGATTGGGCTCGGTGCTGGAAAGCCGCCCGGTCTGCGCGCCGACCAGGCTGTAGGAGGTGTGGACCCGGCCGGTCTCGGGGTTGATCGCGGCCTGCAGCGCGTCGGTATAGGTCGACTTGAGCTTGGAGAGCTGGCGCCATTCCAGCACCTTGGTCGCCACCGGGGCGCCGCCCTGCGAGGCGAGGCCTTCGAGGATGGCCTGGTCGGTCGAATACTGGCCGCTCTTGCCCTTGCGTCCGCCCTTGTAGCCGAGCTTGTCGAACAGGATGTCGCCCAGCTGCTTGGGGCTGCCGATGGTGAATTCCTGCCCGGCGAGGCCGTAGATCTCCTGCTCCAGCGCGCCGATCGCATGGGCGAATTCGGTCGAGAGGCGGGCGAGGCGGTCGCGGTCGACCTTGATTCCGTGGCGCTCCATCTGGGCGACGACCGGGATCAGCGGGCGATCGACCCGCTCGTAGACGCGGGTGGCCGCTTCCTCGGCGAGGCGGGGCTTCAGCTTGCGATGGAGCCGCCAGGTCACGTCGGCGTCTTCGGCCGCGTACTGCGTCGCGCGGTCGAGCGGGACCTCGCCGAAGGGGATCTGCTTCTTGCCGGAACCGCAGATCTCCTTGAAGGTCAGGGTGGTGTGACCAAGGTGGCGGGTGGACAGCTCATCCATCCCGTGGCCGCCGCCGATCCCGTCCTCGCTGCGCCCGGCATCGAGATCGAAGCTGATGATCATCGTGTCGTCGACCGGGCCGACGTTGACGCCGTGGCGGGCGAGCACGTTGAGATCGTACTTGGCGTTCTGGCCGATCTTGAGCACGGCATCGCTTTCCAGCAGCGGCTTGAGCAGGGCGAGGGCCTCGGCCTTGGCAACCTGCGTGGGCACTTCGGAAAACATGTCGGCCCCGCCGTGGCCGAGCGGGATGTAGCAGGCATCGTTGGGCCCGAGCGCGAGGCTGATCCCGGCCAGATCGGCGCGCATGGCATCGAGGCTGGAGGTCTCGGTATCGAAGGCCACCTTGCGGGCGGCGAAGGCCCGGGCGATCCAGTGTTCTAG
The DNA here is from genome assembly GCF_014230315.1 of Novosphingobium flavum. GTDB lineage: Bacteria > Pseudomonadota > Alphaproteobacteria > Sphingomonadales > Sphingomonadaceae > Novosphingobium > Novosphingobium flavum. The sequence goes on from NZ_JACLAW010000004.1 coordinate 76,248, forward strand.
CCGCTCGCGGGTCTGGACGCATTCATAGGCTTCACGAGTGACCGCAGGCATTTCGGGCAAGGCCTGACGGCTGCCCGAGGGCGCGGCCGGGGCGGGGGCATTTTCGGGCTTGGCCGGGTGGAGCTGGGTCTTGGGGCCCGGCGCGGCCTGGCCGCCGTCGAGCCGCTTGAGCAGGCTGGTGAAGCCATGTTCGCTCAGGAATTCGGCCAGCGGCGGCTTGGGAATGACCCCGAGCTTGAGCGCGTCGAGCTCGATCGGCAGCGGGCAATCTTCCTTGAGCTGGACCAGACGGCGCGAGAGGCGGGCCATGTCGGCCTGCTCGATCAGGCTTTCGCGCAGCTTGCCCGGCTTCATCGTGGGCGCGGCGGCCAGCGCGCCTTCGAGGCTGCCGTGTTCCTGGATCAGCTTGGTCGCGGTCTTGGGCCCGATCCCGCGGATGCCGGGCACGTTGTCGACCGAATCGCCCATCAGCGCGAGGACATCGCCGACCAGTTCGGGCAGGACGCCGAACTTCTCGACCACTTCGGGAACGTCGATCCGCTGGTTCTTCATCGTGTCGAGCATGTCGACGCAGCCGCCCTCGACTTTCTCGCCATCGGGCCCGACATGCGGCTCGGCGCACTGGCCGACCAGCTGCATCAGGTCCTTGTCCGAGGAAACGATGGTCACGTCCCAGCCGCGCCGGGCCGCCTCGCGCGCGTAGGAGGCGATCATGTCGTCGGCCTCGACATCGTCTTCCTCGACCAGCGGCAGGCTGAAGGCGCGGGTGGCGACGCGGATCAGCGGGAACTGAGGGACGAGGTCTTCCGGCGCGGGTGGGCGATTGGCCTTGTACTGATCGTACATCGCGTTGCGGAACGAGGTGCCGGCCTTGTCGAGAATCACCGCGAGGTGAGTCGGCCCGTCCGCCTCGTGCAGGTCCTGCGCCAGCTTCCACAACATCGTGGTATAGCCATAGACCGCGCCGACCGGGGTTCCCTGCGGATTGGTCAGGGGCGGAAGGCGGTGATAGGCGCGGAAGATGTAGGCCGATCCATCGACCAGGTAGAGATGCTGCTTGGACTCCATCGCGGCTGTCTAGCACCCCTATCGGGCTATGCCAGTGCCATCGGGCGACGACGCCAAATGCGGCGCACAATCTGCACGAATGGGGCGAGCGCGGCCACAACCTCGCCACAATTGCCTATTAGCAAGAGACACGATTGGCGGAATCCCGTCATTTTCGCGGCGAATCGCGTGGGTGCATGCGACTATCGCTTGCAACGTCCTTCCAAGGCGATTAATTGGCGTGGCGAAGTCTACTGTCGCGGTAGGCTTTGTGCCAGGTCTTGCGGTGCCCCTTTGTCGGGCTTGCGGGGCCGGGCATGGTCCACTCGCTGATCAAGGATATCTTTCATGCGCAAGCTCGTTCTCGTCGCTGCCGCCACCGCCGGCGTTCTCGCTCTCTCGGCCTGCAAGGGCGAAGAAGCTGCTCCCGAAGCGACCGAAACCGCTGCTGCCGAAGCCACCGACGTTGCGACCGACGTCGCCACCGAAGCTTCGACCGAAGCCGCTGCCGAAGCCACCACTGCCGCTGCTCAGTAATCAGCAGCCAGTTGGCTTTCAGGAAGGGCGCGCGGGACTTGTCCCGCGCGCCTTTTCTTTTGTCCTGATCGCGGGTTGTTGCATTGCGGTGGACGGGCTCGCGGGTGCGATTGACTGACTGGCGCCGGTAAGGCACAACCCGCGTCGCCCGGCTTCGACGGCCGGGGATGGTCCACTCGCTGTAAGGATTACCATTCATGCGCAAGATCGTTCTCGCTGCCGCCGCCGCCGCCGGTGTTCTCGCTCTCGCCGCCTGCAAGAGCGAAGCTCCTGCCCCGGAAGCCACCGAAGCCTCGGCTGAACCGGCGATGGAAGCGACTGCCACCGACACTGCCGCGGCCACCGAGGAAGCGACCAGCGAAGCCGCGAAGATGTAATCTTCGCCGCACGGCGAATTTTCGAGGGCGCGGGAAGCACATCGCTTCCCGCGCCCTTTCGTTTGCATCGCTTGGGGTGACATAGCGCCGTGCGGAACCAGCGGGAGCGCGCGACATTGTTGGGGGGTGTTCTCATCGCTGTAAGGAATGACCCCATGCGCAATTCCCTGACCGCCTTTGCATTCGCCCCCGCCCTGCTCTGCGCTACCGTCGCCGCCGGTCTGACCGGCTGTTCGCAGAAGACCGAGGATGCCGCGGCCACGGCCGCCGATTCCGCCGCTTCCGACGCGGCCACCAATGCCGCGGTTGCCGCCGATGCCGTGGCCGGGGCGGCCAGCGACGCCGCGACGGACGCGGCCGACGCCATCCGCAGCGCGGGTGACAAGGCCTCCCAGGCCGCTACCGAGGCGGCGCGCTGATCAATCCGGAGGGCCCGGCCTTACTTCCCGTCCGAACCCAGCGCCTTCGCCGGCCATGGCAGCTGGGCTCCGGCCTTCGCGCCGGTCAGCCCTTCGCGGTGAAGGGCGAGGCCGGTCAGCAGGCTGTCGGCGATCATCCGCGCGCGGGTGCCGACTTCGCGCAGGGCATCGTCGCTGCCGAGTTCGGCGAGCGTCTGGTAGAACAGTTCGAGCCAGCGGCTGAAATGGCTCGCCTCGAGCCCGGGCAGGGCGAGGTGCTGGCGCATCGGGTTGCCGGTATATTCGCCGCTGCTGTGGAGGATCGAGCGCCAGAACTGCTTGAGCCGGGCAAGGTGGGCGGGCCAGTCCTCCACCTTGGCGGCGAAGATCGGGCCGAGCACGGCATCCGCGCGGACCGAGGCGTAGAAGCGTTCGACCAGCTGGTCGATGAACTGTTCGTCGATCCCCATGGCCTCGGCTTCGGCGCGCTTGCGTTGGCGCGCGGCGCGGGCGTGATCGGGCAGGTCGCCGGTCTTGCGCAGGGGTGCGGGGCGGGAGGGCTTGGACATGGCTGCCAGATGGCCCGGCGCGGCGCGCGGGACAAGGGGGAGCCGATCAGCGCAGGGCGGTGCGCATCGGTCCTTGCTGATTGAAGCCATCGTAGATGCCGCGGGCGAGCAGGGCGATCCGGGAATCGCGGCCGGCGTGATCGCCCTGACCAGTGACGTAGATCGCAACCGCGAGGTTGCGGCCATCCGGGGTCTGGATGAAGCCGACGTCGCTTGCGGTGTTGCTGAGCGTGCCGGTCTTGTGCGCAAGGGTGACGCCAACCGGTAGCCCGGCCTTGATGCGGTGGCGGCCGGTGACGGTACGGCCCATCGCGCCGAGCAGGACATTGCGGCTGGAGGGGCTGAGCCAGCGGCCCTGCTGGAGACCGGCGAGCATGCGGATCATCGCGTTGGGGGTGATCGAATCGCGGCGGTCGACCGTAACGGCCGGGTTCACCGCGCCATCGTCGCGGACCATCGTGGCGATGTCATGGTCGAGCCGGAACTCGGTGATGCCGGTGTTGGCATGGACCCAGCGGGTCACGGCGGCGGGGCCGCCGACCACGGCGAGCAGGGCGTCGGTCGCGTGATTGTCGCTGCGGGTGATCGCCGCCTCGATCAGCTGCTGGGCGGTGAGCATGGCGCCGGCGCGGACCGGGGCGATCGCGGTCGAGAACTTCTTCGAGGGGACCGGCATCATCAGCGGATAGCGACTGTCGAGGCTCCAGCGGCCCTGGTCCACCCCGGAGAGGAAGGTGGCGACGATGGCGATCTTGCTGGTGCTGGCCATCGGGAAGGGCTGGTCGCCCAAGACGGCGACCTGACGGCCGCTTTCGAGATCGAGCGCGGCGACGCCGATGCGGCCGCGCGAAGCTTCCGCGAGGCGGGCCAGCTGGACTTCGAAGGGATCGGCGCTGGTATCGCGCGGGGCGCGCTGGACGGAGCCGAGCAACTGGTCGAACCGGGTTTCCAGTTCACCCGCGTTCGCGGAAATCGGCATGACCGCAGCAACCGCGAAGGCCGCCAGCGCCGCCAAACGTGCTTTCAAACCCGTCATCACGAACGAGACCTTACCCCTTTGTCCTTACAATTGGCTAACAGAATCATGCGGTTCGCCGCAAGATTTCGAACGATGAACCGGTTCCGGTCTGCGACGGTACACCTGCCTTTGCCGAAACCGCCCCGCCGGGCCATGAAAAAGGGCCGGGAAGATCGCTCTTCCCGGCCCGATTTTCGCTTGAGATGGAAGGACTTAGAAGTCCATCCCGCCCATGCCGCCGCCCGGCATCGCGGGCATCGACGGCTTGTCGTCCGGCTTTTCCGAGATGGCGGCTTCGGTGGTGATCAGCAGGCCCGAGACCGAGGCGGCGTCCTGCAGGGCGGTGCGCACGACCTTGGTCGGGTCGATCACGCCGGCGGCCTTGAGGTTTTCATAGACGTCGGTCGCGGCGTTGAAGCCCTGGTTCTCGTCGTTTTCGCGCAGCAGATTGCCGGCAACAACGGCGCCGTCATGGCCGGCGTTCTGGGCGATCTGACGCAGCGGGGTCTGGATCGCCTTGCGGACGATGTCGATGCCCTTGGTCTGGTCGTCGTTCGCGCCCTTGAGGCCTTCGAGAGCCTTGGTGGCATAAAGCAGGGCCGTACCGCCGCCGGGGACGATGCCTTCCTCGACCGCCGCGCGGGTGGCGTGGAGAGCGTCGTCGACGCGGTCCTTGCGCTCCTTCACCTCGACCTCGGTGGCACCGCCGACCTTGATCACGGCCACGCCGCCAGCGAGCTTGGCAAGGCGTTCCTGCAGCTTTTCACGGTCGTAGTCGCTGGTGGTGACTTCGATCTGGGCGCGGATCTGCTCGACCCGGGCCTTGATCTCGTCGGCCGAACCGGCGCCATCGACGATGGTGGTGTTGTCCTTGTCGATCGTGACCTTCTTGGCCTGGCCAAGCATGCCGAGCGTGACGCTCTCCAGCTTGATGCCGAGGTCTTCCGAGATCATCTCGCCGGCGGTCAGCGTGGCGATGTCGCCCAGCATGGCCTTGCGGCGGTCACCGAAGCCCGGAGCCTTGACGGCGGCGATCTTGAGGCCGCCGCGCAGCTTGTTGACGACGAGGGTGGCGAGAGCCTCGCCCTCGATGTCTTCGGCGATGATCAGGAGCGGACGGCCCGACTGCACCACGGCTTCGAGGATCGGCAGCATCGCCTGGAGCGACGAGAGCTTCTTCTCGTGGATCAGGATGTACGGATTCTCGAGCTCGGCGACCATCTTTTCCGGGTTGGTCACGAAGTAGGGCGAGAGGTAGCCGCGGTCGAACTGCATGCCTTCGACGACGTCGAGCTCGAACTCGAGGCCCTTGGCTTCCTCGACGGTGATCACACCTTCCTTGCCGACCTTTTCCATCGCCTGGGCGATCTTTTCGCCGACTTCGACGTCACCGTTGGCCGAGATGATGCCGACCTGAGCGATTTCGGCCGAACCCGAAACCGGGGTCGAGCGGGCCTTGAGGTCTTCGACGACCTTGGTTACGGCGATGTCGATGCCGCGCTTGAGGTCCATCGGGTTCATGCCGGCGGCGACCGAGGTCATGCCTTCGCGCACGATCGCCTGGGCGAGAACCGTGGCGGTGGTAGTGCCGTCACCGGCAGCGTCGTTGGCCTTGCTGGCGACTTCGCGCAGCATCTGGGCGCCCATGTTCTCGAACTTGTCCTTGAGTTCGATTTCCTTGGCGACCGAAACGCCGTCCTTGGTGATGCGCGGCGCGCCGAAGCTCTTGTCGATCACCACGTTGCGGCCCTTGGGGCCGAGGGTAACCTTCACCGCGTTGGCGAGGATGTCGACGCCGGCGAGAATCCGCTCGCGCGCGTCGCGGCCAAACTTCACGTCCTTGGCAGCCATTGTGCTATTCCTTTGAATTCAGATGGAAAAGGGAGAGGGACCTGGCTCAGCCGATAACGCCGAGAATGTCCGATTCCTTCATGATCAGCAGGTCCTGGCCATCGACCTTGACCTCGGTGCCCGACCACTTGCCGAACAGGACGCGGTCACCGACCTTGACGTCGAGAGGGGTGATCGTGCCGTTTTCGGCGCGGGCGCCGGTGCCGACGGCGACGATTTCGCCCTCAGCCGGCTTTTCCTTGGCGCTGTCGGGGATGATGATGCCGCCGGCGGTCTTTTCCTCGGCTTCGACGCGACGAACGAGCACGCGGTCGTGCAGCGGACGAAAAGTCATGAGAGATACCTCTTCGAAGGTTGTTTGTGATCTTTGGCACTCGCACCTGTTGAGTGCCAGCGCCGCGCATATGGGTCGGCGTTCATGCGCCGTCAAGGCGAGGGGGGACGAAAAAAGTCACGCGCGGGGTGGGGCGTTGGCCCCGGCGTTCACCCCGGGACAAGCCCCAGCCGCTCGCGCCGGTGCCAGCGCCAGAGCAGCATGGCCGCAACGATCACGAGGGCGACGAGCAGGCCGAGCCAGACCCCGAGGCCCCGCAAGGGCGTGAACAGGCCGAGTCCGATCGAGACGGCGGCGCCCGGTACCCAGTAGCAGAACACCGCGATCAGCATCGGCACGCGGGTATCCTGCAGCCCGCGCAGCGCCCCGGCAGCCACGGCCTGGACCCCGTCGAACAGCTGGAAGGCGGCGGCGACGATCATGTACTGCACGGCAAAGCCGATCAGCGCGGCATTGGCCGGCTCGGCCGGATCGACGTAGAGCGAAACGATCGGGCGGGCGGCGAGCAGCATCATCAGGCTGGTGCAGGCCATGAACCCGCCCCCGGCGCCGAGCGCCACCAGGGCCGCGCGGTGAATGCCGGCGCGGTCGCGCGCGCCATAGTGATAGCCCACGCGGATCGTGGCCGCCTGCCCGATCCCGAACGGAACCTGGAAGCAGAAGGCGGCGACTTGCAGCGCGACCGTGTGCCCGGCCAACTCGGCCTCGCCGATCCGGCCCATCAGGAAGGCGGCGCCGCTGAACAGGCCGGCTTCGGCCAGGATGGTCCCGGCGATGGGCAGGCCGATTTTGACCAACTCCTGCAACCGCTGCCATTCCGGGCGCCAGAACCGCCCGAACAGGCGGTAGCGGCGCAGGCGCCGGTCGGCCCGGATGGCAAGGGCATAGGCGGCGAAAGTGGCCAGCCCGGTCAGGCAGCTCGACACGGCCGAGCCGGCCAGCCCCAGCGCGGGCGCGCCGAGATTGCCGAAGACGAAGGCCCAGTTACCCAGCGCGTTGACGAGAATTGCGAGGCCGGTGATCGCCGTGGCGAAGTACGGCCGGCCCATCGCCGAGACGAAAGTGCGCAGCACGTTGGCGCCGATCAGCGGGATCAGGGCGAACATCAGGATCGCGAGGAATCCGCCGGCGCGGGCGGCAACGCGCGGGTCCTGGCCGGTGAGCAGCATCAGCCTTTCGCCGAGCAGGCAGACTCCCATGCCGGCGAGGCTGGCGACGACGGAGAGCCACAGGGCCATGCGCACCGAGCGGCGGATCTCGCGCACGGCGTGGCGGCGCTGGCCGAGTTCCGCGGCGATCAGCGGGGCGACCGCGCCGGTCAGGCCGCACAGGCTCCAGTTGATCAGGCCGAACAGGGCGATGGCGAGGCTCGAGGCGGCGAGCGCCTCCTGCCCGAGGCGGGCGACGAAGACCACGTCGATCGCATAGACCATCATCTGCAGCAGATTGGCGGCCGCCAGCGGCCCGGCGAGGTGCAGGGTCTCGCGCATCTCGCGGCGCAGCGGGGTGCTGGCGGCGGGCAGGGCCTGGGGCGAGGCGGAGAGCATGGCTTTCGCCCTACAGGGTCGGGCCGTGGTAGGAAAGGGCGGGAAACCCTGCATTTCCAACAGAAAGGGCGGCCCTTGCGGACCGCCCTTGCCGTTTTCGTTCCGGGAAGACCGGAAAGAAGATTACTTGATTTCGACGGTGCCGCCGGCTTCTTCGATCTTCTTCTTGATGTCTTCGGCTTCAGCCTTCGACACGCCTTCCTTGATCGCCTTCGGAGCCGATTCCACGAGGGTCTTGGCTTCGGTCAGGCCGAGCGAGGTGATCGCGCGGACTTCCTTGATGACCTGGATCTTCTTCCCGCCGTCGCCGGTCAGGATGACGTCGAATTCGGTCTGCTCTTCGACAGCGGCAGCGGCTTCGCCACCACCGGCCGGAGCGGCAACCGCGACGGCAGCAGCGGCGCTGACGCCCCATGCTTCTTCGAGGGCCTTGGCGAGGTCAGCCGCCTCGAGGACGGTCAGCTGCGACAGTTCTTCAACAAGCTTGGCGATATCGGCCATGATGCTTTACTCCTGAATTGATGGACCGGAAGGCGAAACCCCCCGGGAATTCGTTGAACAGTCTTAGGCGGCCTTGTCGGCGTAAGCCTGGAAGACGCGGGCCAGCTTGGCCGCCGGAGCGGTCGAGAGCTGGGCGATCTTCGTGGCCGGAGCCTGAACGAGACCGATGAGCTTGGCGCGCATTTCGTCCAGCGACGGCATCGTGGCGAGAGCCTTGATCCCATCCGCATTGAGGACGACCGAACCCAGCGAGCCACCAAGAATTTCGATCTTGTCGGTGGTCTTCGCGAAGTCGACCACGGCCTTGGCGGCGGCAACCGGGTCCACCGACGAAGCGATGGCGGTCGGGCCGGTGAGAAGATCGGTGATCCCCTCGTAGGCAGTGTCCTTGGCGGCAAGCTTGGCAAGACTGTTCTTCGCAACCTTGTAGGTCGCGCCCGCGTCACGAATCTTTCCGCGCAGGTTCGTGGACTGGGCCACGGTCATGCCGAGATTGCGGGTGATCACCACCACGCCGACCTCGTTGAAAGTCGCGTTCAGCGATGCGACCGATTCGGCTTTCTGCGAACGATCCATGCCTTACTCCTTCACATTGGCCGTTCGCGAACGAACGACCGGCTACGTTTGTCCATGCCGAAAGAACGACACGGGCGAGTCCGTTGAGGGGGAAGGAGCAGCGCAGAAGCGCGAAGACCGGCGCGCTTTCCAAGGGAAAGGCGAGGGCCTTTGAAATCTCTGTCCCCGTCTAGGCTGGAGATTAAGAGGGAAGCCCTCACCAGCTGTCTCGGACGGATGAACGGCGGGACGAATCCTGCCGGTCGGGGCGCGCTAATACAGGACGGTGCGCCGGAGTCAAGAAAGTGCGGGTTTGAGAAAATGTTAACCCTGTTCTGCGAACCCGGTCCGGTATTGCACGGGGAACCTTCATGACCGCGACCGCCAACCTGACCGAAACCGCCCGGCCGCTGCCGTTCTGGCGCCGGCCGCGGGTGATGGACAGGGTCGAGCAGGCGGCGATCGTCGTGCTGTGGATCTTCCTCGTCCAGCGGGTCGAGGTCTCGGGCAATCCCTATGCCTGGCTGCTGCTGGTCTCCGAAACGGCCGTGGCGGTGTTTGCCCTGATCCGGCGGCCGACCGACAAGCTCTCGATGGACCTTGGCGACTGGCTGCTGGCGATCACGGCGACCTGCGCGGGCCTGCTGATCGTGCCGGGGGTGACGCTGATCCCCGCGATCGCGCCGCTCGGCCTTGCCCTCGCGATCCTCGGCAACCTCGTCCAGGCCTGGGCCAAGCTGGTCCTGCGCCGCTCGTTCGGGGTGGCTCCCGCCAACCGCGGCATCAAGATTTCCGGGCCTTACCGCTTCGTGCGCCATCCGATGTATGCGGGCTATGCCCTCGTCCACCTGGGCGTGATGATCCTGATGTTCATGCCGATCAACGCGGTGATCTATGCGATCGGCTGGTGGGCGCAGATCCTGCGCATCCTTGCCGAGGAGCGGCTGCTGAGCCAGGACCCGGCCTATGCCGAATATATGACCAAGGTGCGCTGGCGGTTGATTCCGGGCGTGTTCTGAGCCGGGCAGGGTGACACGAGTGTCACCCTGATTTCGTGCCATTTCGCAAGATTTTCCTTTTGAATCAGGTGTCCAGCGTTTCGGTGCATGGGTGACACTTGTCCAACACGGCGCGCGGTGCGCGGCTGTGCTGAAGAACGTCCTCACGCTGTCAAAGATACGGCGGGTAGTGTGGCAGGGTGAGGCGGTGTAGGAAAGTCTTGCCGGATTGGCCGCTCCTTTCGCGCTGCGCGGCGCCGCTGCAGGAAGCGCGGCGATACCAGCCTTCGCTGGCATGGCGATCACTTCACGATCACTTTGCCGGCGCGTGGGGGTTGGGCGTGCCCGAGGGGCGGCCGATTGCCCTGCTAATCCGTTGACTTTTCGTGCCCCCGGGCCTATCTGCGCGCCTCACCCAGAGCTTCGAGCAAGGCGGTCCGTGCGCGGGGATTCGCTCAGGAAGGAAGCTTTTCCGGGGTTTTCAGGCGACGCAAGCAGCTGCGGGAGCGGTCCTCCAAGGGGGATTCGTTTGCCCGCCGTTCGTGCGTTTTGGCCGACACCGCTCGCGCAGGTGTGAAATTTTTCGCTGGGCGATCCTCGTCCGGCGGTATTGAGCGAAGAGGCAAGTTTCCCTCATGGCGACCAAGGCCCAGAATTCGAGTTCTTCGGCTGGCCGCGCTTCCGGCAAGCGCATCCGCAAGATCTTCGGCGACATCCACGAAGTCGTGAAGATGCCGAACCTGATCGAGGTCCAGCGCGAGAGCTACGAGCAGTTCCTGCGCTCCGACCCGTCGATCGGCTATGTTTCGGGCCTGGAAAAGACCCTGCGCTCGGTCTTCCCGATCCGCGACTTCGCCGGCACCAGCGAGCTGGACTTCGTCCACTACGAACTGGAAGCGCCGAAGTACGACGTGACCGAGTGCCGCCAGCGCGGCATCACCTATGCCGCCCCGATGAAGGTGACCCTGCGTCTCATCGTGTTCGAGGTGGACGCCGAGACCGAGACCCGCTCCGTGCTCGATATCAAGGAGCAGGACGTCTACATGGGCGACATGCCGCTGATGACGGAGAACGGCACGTTCTTCATCAACGGCACCGAGCGCGTGATCGTTTCGCAGATGCACCGTTCGCCGGGCGTGCTGTTCGACCATGACCGCGGCAAGACCCACTCCTCGGGCAAGTACCTGTTTGCCGCCCGCGTCATTCCCTATCGCGGTTCGTGGCTCGATTTCGAATTCGACGCCAAGGACATCGTCAACGTCCGCATCGACCGCAAGCGCAAGCTGCCGGTGACCGCGCTGCTCCACGCGCTGGGGCTGGGCGACGAGGATATCCTCAACTTCTTCTACTCGACCGTGTCGTGGGACCGCGGGACCAGCGCCAATGGCGGCGGCTGGCGCGTGCCCTTCGTGCTCGAGCAGTGGCGCGGCGCGAAGCCGACCTTCGACATCGTCGATGCCAAGTCGGGCGAAGTGATCTTCCCGGCCGGGCAGAAGATTTCGCCGCGCGCGGCGAACAAGGCGTCCAAGGACGGGCTCGAGCAGCTGCTGATCCCGACCGAGGAAATCTTCGGCCGCTATTCGGCGCGCGACCTGATCGACGAGTCGACCGGCCGCATCTACATCGAGGCCGGTGACGAGCTGAGCCCCGAGAACCTCGACGCGCTCGACAAGGCGGGCTTCGACAAGATCGAACTGCTCGACATCGACCACATCAACACGGGGCCGTGGATCCGCAACACGCTCAAGGCCGACAAGTCGCCGGACCGCGACCACGCGCTGGCCGACATCTACCGCGTGATGCGCCCCGGCGAGCCGCCGACGCGCGAAACCGCCGAGGCCCTGTTCGAAGGCCTGTTCTTCGACGGCGACCGCTATGACCTCTCGGCCGTGGGCCGCGTCAAGCTCAACATGCGCCTCGGCCTCGAGTGCGACGACACCATCACCACCCTGCGCACCGACGACATCCTCGCCGTGGTCAAGGAACTGGTGAACCTGAAGGACGGCAAGGGCGAGGTCGACGACATCGACAACCTCGGCAACCGCCGCGTCCGTTCGGTGGGCGAACTGCTCGAGAACCAGTACCGCGTCGGCCTGCTGCGCATGGAACGCGCGGTGAAGGAGCGGATGAGCTCGGTCGACGTTTCGACCGTGATGCCGAACGACCTGATCAACGCCAAGCCCGCCGTCGCGGCGGTCCGCGAGTTCTTCGGTTCGTCGCAGCTCTCGCAGTTCATGGACCAGACCAACCCGCTCTCGGAAGTCACCCACAAGCGCCGCGTCTCGGCGCTCGGGCCGGGTGGTCTGACCCGCGAGCGCGCCGGCTTCGAAGTCCGCGACGTTCACCCGACCCACTATGGCCGCATCTGCCCGATCGAAACGCCGGAAGGCCCGAACATCGGTCTGATCAACTCGCTCTCGACCTTCGCCCGCGTCAACAAGTACGGCTTCATCGAGACGCCGTATCGCAAGGTGATCGACGGCAAGGTGACCAACGAGGTCGTCTACCTTTCCGCGATGGAAGAGGCCAAGCACACCGTGGCCCAGGCTTCGGCCGAGCTGACCGGCGACGGTTCGTTCGTGGAAGAGCTGGTCTCGGCCCGTGAAGGCGGCGAATTCGTCATGAGCCCGCGCGAGCAGGTCACGCTGATGGACGTTTCGCCCAAGCAGCTGGTCTCGGTCGCCGCCTCGCTCATCCCGTTCCTGGAAAACGACGACGCCAACCGCGCGCTGATGGGCTCGAACATGCAGCGCCAGGCGGTGCCTCTGGTCAAGGCCGAGGCGCCGTTCGTCGGCACCGGCATGGAAGCGACCGTGGCGCGCGATTCGGGCGCCGCGATCGCGGCCCTGCGTTCGGGCATCGTCGACCAGGTCGACGCGACCCGTATCGTGATCCGCGCCGCCGGTGACATCGAACCGGGCAAGTCGGGCGTGGACATCTACCGCCTGCAGAAGTTCGAGCGCTCGAACCAGTCGACCTGCATCAACCAGCGCCCGCTGGTGAAGGTGGGCGACCTGGTGGCGGCCGGCGACATCATCGCCGACGGCCCGTCGACCGAGCTGGGCGAACTGGCGCTGGGCCGCAACGTCCTCGTCGCGTTCATGCCGTGGAACGGCTACAACTACGAGGACTCGATCCTGATCTCCGAGCGGATCGTGAAGGACGACGTCTTCACCTCGATCCACATCGACGAGTTCGAGGTCATGGCCCGCGACACCAAGCTCGGGCCCGAGGACATCACCCGCGACATCCCGAACGTCGGCGAGGAAGCCCTGCGCAACCTCGACGAGGCGGGCATCGTCTACATCGGTGCCGAAGTGCACCCGGGCGACATCCTGGTCGGCAAGATCACGCCGAAGGGCGAATCGCCGATGACCCCGGAAGAGAAGCTGCTGCGCGCGATCTTCGGTGAAAAGGCCAGCGACGTGCGCGACACCTCGCTTCGCCTGCCGCCGGGCGTCTCGGGCACGATCGTCGACGTGCGCGTGTTCAACCGCCACGGCATCGAGATCGACGACCGTACCCGCGCGATCCAGAACGAGGAAATCGAACGCCTCGCCAAGGACCGCGAGGACGAGCGCGCGATCCTCAACCGTGCGACCTTCAACCGCCTGCGCGACATGCTGATCGGCCAGGTGGCCGCAGCGGCGCCGAAGGGGCTGAAGAAGGGCGTCGAGATCACCGCCGAACTGCTGGCCGAGGCCGAGCGCCACGAGTGGTGGAAGTTCGCCGTGGCCGACGATGCGCGGCAGGCCCAGCTGGAAGCGGTCAAGGCCCAGTACGACGAGACCGTCAAGGCGATCCAGGAGAAGTTCGAGGATCGCAAGGAGAAGCTGGAGCGCGGCGACGAGCTGGCTCCGGGCGTGCTCAAGATGGTCAAGGTCTTCGTCGCGGTGAAGCGCAAGCTGCAGCCGGGCGACAAGATGGCCGGCCGTCACGGCAACAAGGGCATCATCAGCCGCATCCTGCCGCAGGAAGACATGCCCTTCCTCGCCGACGGGACCCCGGTCGACTTCGTGCTCAACCCGCTGGGCGTGCCTTCGCGCATGAACGTCGGGCAGATCTTCGAGACTCACCTCGGCTGGGCCGCGCGCGGCCTCGGCAAGAAGATCGGCGCGGCGCTCGATGCCTGGCGCGAGGCCAATCCGAACCCGGTGGCGGGCGAAGCCCCCGAAGCGGTCAAGGAACTGCTCCAGGAGATCTACGGCGACAACTACTCGGCCGAGATCGGCGCGCGTTCGCCGGAGCAGATCGTGGAACTGGCGCAGAACGTGCGCGGCGGCGTGCCGATGGGCACTCCGGTGTTCGACGGCGCGGTGGAAGCCGACGTGACCGCCATGCTCCGGCTCGCCGGGCTGGACGAGAGCGGGCAGGTGGACCTCTACGACGGCCGCACCGGTGACCGCTTCGACCGCAAGGTGACCGTCGGCTACAAGTACGTGCTCAAGCTGCACCACCTTGTCGACGACAAGATCCACGCGCGTTCGATCGGGCCCTACAGCCTCGTCACCCAGCAGCCGCTGGGCGGCAAGGCGCAGTTCGGCGGCCAGCGCTTCGGCGAAATGGAGGTCTGGGCGCTGCAGGCTTACGGCGCGGCTTACACGCTGCAGGAAATGCTCACGGTGAAGTCGGACGACGTGGTCGGCCGCACCAAGGTCTACGAGGCGATCGTCAAGGGCGACGATACCTTCGAGGCCGGCATTCCCGAGAGCTTCAACGTGCTCGTCAAGGAAATGCGCAGCCTTGGTCTCAACGTGGAACTGTCTTCGCTCACCGATGAGGATGACGACGACGGTCTTGCCGAGGCCGCGGAATAAGGATGCGCGGGCGGTCTGACGGGCCGCCCGCCTCCTTCGCCCGAGATTTGACCCCTAGAGGGACACGAAGACATGAACGACCTGACCAAGTTCACCAACCAGATGGCGAAGCCCGAAACCTTCGACCAGATCCAGATCGGCATCGCGAGCCCGGAGCGCATCCGCTCGTGGTCCTTCGGCGAGATCAAGAAGCCGGAGACGATCAACTACCGCACCTTCAAGCCGGAGCGTGACGGCCTGTTCTGCGCCCGCATCTTCGGGCCGGTGAAGGACTACGAGTGCCTTTGCGGCAAGTACAAGCGGATGAAGTACAAGGGCGTCGTCTGCGAGAAGTGCGGCGTCGAGGTCACCGTGACCAAGGTGCGCCGCGAGCGCATGGGCCACATCGAGCTGGCTGCTCCGGTCGCGCACATCTGGTTCCTGAAGTCGCTGCCTTCGCGCATCGGCCTGCTGCTCGACATGCAGCTCAAGATCCTCGAGCGCATCCTCTACTTTGAGTCCTACGTGGTGATCGAGCCGGGCCTGACCCCGCTCGAGAAGTACCAGACGCTGAGCGAGGACGAGCTCTACGACTACCAGGACGAGTACGGCGAGGACGCCTTCTCGGCCGGGATCGGCGCCGAGGCGGTCAAGCACATGCTGATGAGCCTCGACCTCGTGCAGGAAAAGGAAGACCTGCTCAAGGAACTGGCCGAGACCAAGTCGGAACTGAAGCCCAAGAAGATCATCAAGCGCCTCAAGGTGGTTGAGAGCTTCATCGAATCCGGCAACCGTCCGGAGTGGATGATCCTCGACGTCGTCCCGGTCATTCCGCCGGAACTGCGTCCGCTGGTGCCGCTGGACGGCGGCCGCTTCGCGACCTCGGACCTCAACGACCTCTATCGCCGGGTCATCAACCGCAACAACCGCCTGAAGCGGCTGATCGAGCTGCGCGCGCCGGACATCATCGTCCGCAACGAAAAGCGCATGCTGCAGGAAGCGGTCGACGCCCTGTTCGACAACGGCCGCCGTGGCCGCGTGATCACGGGTGCCAACAAGCGTCCGCTCAAGTCGCTGTCCGACATGCTCAAGGGCAAGCAGGGCCGCTTCCGCCAGAACCTGCTCGGCAAGCGCGTCGACTATTCGGGCCGTTCGGTCATCGTGACCGGGCCGGAACTCAAGCTGCACCAGTGCGGCCTGCCCAAGAAGATGGCGCTCGAGCTGTTCAAGCCCTTCATCTATGCCCGCCTTGACGCCAAGGGTCTGTCGATGACCCTGAAGCAGGCCAAGAAGTGGGTCGAGAAGGAGCGCAAGGAAGTCTGGGACATCCTCGACGAGGTGATCCGCGAGCACCCGGTCCTGCTGAACCGTGCGCCGACGCTGCACCGTCTTGGCATCCAGGCGTTCGAACCCGTCCTGATCGAGGGCAAGGCGATCCAGCTGCACCCGCTGGTCTGCTCGGCCTTCAACGCCGACTTCGACGGTGACCAGATGGCCGTCCACGTGCCGCTTTCGCTGGAAGCCCAGCTCGAAGCGCGCGTGCTGATGATGTCGACCAACAACATCCTCTCGCCCGCCAACGGCAAGCCGATCATCGTGCCTTCGCAGGACATGGTGCTGGGCCTGTACTACCTCTCGCTCGACCGCGAGAACGAGCCGGGCGAAGGCATGAAGTTTGCCGACATGGCCGAAGTGCACCAGGCGCTGGAAGCAGGGGCGGTGACGCTCCACTCGAAGATCACGGCCCGCGTGCCGCAGACCGACGAGGCCGGCCAGCAGTACATGCGCCGGTTCGAGACCACGCCGGGCCGCATGCTGATCGGCGAATGCCTGCCCAAGAGCCACAAGGTGCCCTTCGAGGTCGTCAACCGCCTTCTCACCAAGAAGGAAATCGGCGACGTCATCGACCAAGTCTACCGCCACACCGGCCAGAAGGACACGGTGCTGTTCGCCGACGCCATCATGGCGCTGGGCTTCCGCCACGCGTTCAAGGCCGGCATCTCTTTCGGCAAGGATGACATGATCATCCCCGACAGCAAGGTGGAGCTGGTCGACAAGACCAAGGAACTGGTGGCCGACTACGAGCAGCAGTACCAGGACGGCCTGATCACCCAGCAGGAAAAGTACAACAAGGTCATCGACGCCTGGAGCCGTTGCGGCGACCAGGTGGCCGCGGCCATGATGGACGAGATCAAGGCCTCGCCGATCGACGAGGAGACCGGCCGCCAGAAGCCGATCAACTCGATCTACATGATGAGCCACTCCGGTGCCCGTGGTTCGCCGACCCAGATGAAGCAGCTGGCCGGGATGCGCGGGCTGATGGCCAAGCCTTCGGGCGAGATCATCGAGACCCCGATCATCTCGAACTTCAAGGAAGGCCTGACCGTTCTCGAGTACTTCAACTCGACTCACGGTGCCCGTAAGGGTCTGGCCGACACCGCGCTCAAGACGGCGAACTCGGGTTACCTGACCCGCCGTCTGGTCGACGTGTCGCAGGACTGCGTGGTCATCATCAATGATTGCGGCACCGAGCGCGCGCTGGAAATGCGGGCGATCGTGCAGGGCGGTTCGACCATCGCCTCGCTCGGCGAGCGCATCCTGGGCCGCACCCTGGCCGAGGACATCACCGACAAGGAAGGCAATGTCGTCGTCGCCAAGGGCACCCTGCTCGACGAAGCGGCCGTGGCGAAGATCGAGGAAGTGGGGCCGCAGGGCGCCCGCATCCGTTCGCCGCTGATCTGCGAGGCCGAACAGGGCGTCTGCGCGACCTGCTACGGCCGCGACCTTGCCCGCGGTACTCCGGTCAACATCGGTGAAGCGGTCGGCGTCATCGCCGCCCAGTCGATCGGTGAGCCGGGCACCCAGCTGACCATGCGTACCTTCCACATCGGCGGCGCGGCGCAGGTCAACGAAACCTCACACCTCGAAGCGATCTGCGAGGGTACCGTGGAATACCGCGATATCCCGACGATCACCGACAAGCGGGGCCGCCGCCTGTCGCTCGCCCGCAACGGCGAGATCGTTGTTCTGGATACCGAGGGCCGCGAACGCGCGCTGCACCGCGTGCCTTACGGTACGCACCTGCTGCACGTGAACGGCGCGAAGGTGGCCCAGGGCGAACGCCTGGCCGAGTGGGACCCGTTCACCACCCCGGTGATCACCGAAAAGCCGGGTATCGTGAAGTATCAGGACCTGATCGACGGGCGCACCCTGACCGAGCTGACCGACGAAGCGACCGGCATGACCAGCCGCGTCGTGACCGAGAACCGCTCGACCAGCCGCGCCAAGAAGGAGGACCTGCGTCCGCGCCTGACCCTGCTCGACGATGCGAGCGGCGAAGCTGCCCGCTACCTGATGGCACCGGGCACGACGCTGTCGGTGGAAGACGGCCAGTCGGTCGAGGCCGGCGACGTGCTCGCCCGTGCTTCGCGCGAAGCCGCCAAGACCCGCGACATCACCGGCGGTCTGCCGCGGGTGGCCGAGCTGTTCGAGGCGCGCAAGCCGAAGGATAACGCGATCATCGCCAAGATCTCGGGCCGGATCGAGTTCGTCCGTGACTACAAGGCCAAGCGCAAGATCGCGATCATCCCGGAAGAGGGCGATCCGGTGGAATACCTGATCCCCAAGTCCAAGGTGATCGACGTCCAGGAAGGCGACTGGGTCAAGAAGGGCGACAACCTGATCTCGGGCTCGCCCGATCCGCACGACATCCTCGAAGTGCTCGGGGTTGAGGCTCTGGCCGAATACCTCGTCGCGGAAATCCAGGAAGTCTACCGCTTGCAGGGCGTGAAGATCAACGACAAGCACATCGAGGTGATCGTTCGCCAGATGCTGCAGAAGGTTGAGATCACCGACGGCGGCGACACCGTGCTGCTCGCCGGCGAGCAGGTCGACCGCGAGGAAATGGACGAGATCAACGGCAAGCTGATCGAGGGCCTGCGCCCTGCGGAAGGCAAGCCGGTGCTGCTCGGCATCACCAAGGCCTCGCTCCAGACCCGTTCGTTCATCTCGGCCGCCTCGTTCCAGGAGACCACCCGCGTGCTGACGCAGGCGGCGGTTGAAGGGAAGCGCGACAGCCTGATCGGTCTGAAGGAAAACGTCATCGTTGGCCGTCTCATCCCCGCCGGTACCGGCGCGGGCATGAACCGTCTGCGCGTGGCCGCTTCCAGCCGCGACGCCGCGCTGCGCGCCCAGTATCGCAAGCTGCAGGAAAGCCTGATCGCCCCGCAGTCGGCCGCTGAAGAGCATGCCGCGGAACTGGCTCAGGGACCGGAAGCCGCGATCGGCAACGATCCGCTGGGCGAGGTCGAGGGTGAAACCCACGGCACTGACGCGGACGCGGGCGATTACCTGATCGAGGGCACCGAGGGCGAATAAGCCCCGCGTTCCCGCCTGAACGCGAAGGCCCCGCCGGAGCGATCCGGCGGGGCTTTTGGTTTTTGGGCCCCGTCGGACTACGCCCAGCTATGAAAATCGAGGAAGATGAAAAGGGATTCTGGGGCCATTGCCCCAGGCCCCTTGCCGTCTTCCGGCGCATGGGGCGGTGCGTGGGGCGACCTTCCGCGCTGCACTGCCGCCGGGAGACGTTTTGGGGTGTAGGGGCAATGGCACCTGCATAAGACTTTGTCTTCTTGCGAAATTATTCCGCTTTGCGGGGCCTGCCGCCTGAAGTCGGAATAACCTAAAGCGACCTTCAGGTTGCCGTCACTCCCCTTCTGGCGAGTGCACCCAGACGTGTTCCTCGGCGACGGTGGAACTGACCGCCTTGCCGGCGCGGTCGCGGGCCGGGCGGAAGCGGAAGCGTTGCTCGATCAGGCGGCAGGCGGTGGCGTCGAGCGCGGGAAAGCCGCTGGATTCGTCGATCCGGCAGTTGCTGGCTGTGCCATCGGGGTTGACGGTGTAGCGCACGGCGACCGCGGCTTCCTGGCCGGAGGCAACGAGGCCCTGGGGGAGGTCGCCATAGGAGAGGTTGCCCCGGATCTGGCGCGGGCCGGTGACGGCGCCGCCATTACCGTTGCCGCCGCTTCCGCCGCCGCCCGTGCCATTGCCGATCCCGCCCGCGCCGGTGCCGGGACCGGCGAGGTCGGAGGCGCCGGTCTGGGCCGCATTGCCCAGGTTGGGTAGCGGGGCGGCAACGATCGGGGGCGGGGTTACGAGCGGGGGCTGGACCGGCGGGGTGAAGACGGGGGTGGCTTTGTTGCGCAGATTGCGCGGGGCGGGGCTGCCGGTGGGCGCGCTTTCGGGCGTGGGACGGGGCGGGGGCTGCTTGGGCGGGGGCGGGGGTACCGGTGCTTTCGGGGCGACGAAGTCGACCGCCGTCAGGGCCGGGGCGAGGGCCTGCTGCCAGCGGGGGGCGAGGCCGGCGGCGAGGGCGAGCACCATGCCGCCAACCAGCGCGGCCGCGGCGAGGGCGGCAGTGGCGCGCTGGCGGGGAGGCGGCGGGGCGTACATCGGTGCCTGTATAACGCAGGAACCTTAACCTGAGGTCCGGGAGGGGCCAAGGCGGGGAACAGTGATTGCCCGCGTGGCGATCCGGCTCTAGGCAGGGGCCATGGTCGATACGCTCAGGATCACGCTCGCCCAGGTCAACCAGTCTGTCGGCGATATTGTCGGCAATGCCCGGTCCATGCTCGCGGCGCGCGACAAGGCCAAGGGCTCGGACCTGATCGTCTTTCCCGAACTCCACCTGATCGGTTATCCGCCCGAGGACCTGATCCTCAAGCCCGCGCTGATCGAGCGGGCGGCGGCGGAGCTGGAGCGGCTGGCCGAGGCAACGGCGGCGGACGGGCCGGCCATGCTGGTCGGCTCCGTTTTCGTGCAGGACGGGGCGCTGCACAATGGCGTGGCCCTGCTGGACCAGGGGCGCGTGGCGGCGATCCGCTTCAAGCACGAGCTGCCCAATTACGGCACTTTCGACGAGGTGCGCCTGTTCCAGCCGGGGCCGCTGCCCGAGCCGATCGTGTTTCGCGGGGTGATGATCGGGGTGCCGATCTGCGAGGATATCTGGCATCCGGACGTGTGCCGGCACCTGGCCGATTTCGGGGCCGAGATCCTGATCTGCCCCAATGGCAGCCCTTACGAGATCGACAAGGATACCCTGCGGATCGACGGCGTGGCCAAGCTGCGCGCGGTCGATACCAAGCTGCCGCTGGCCTATGTCAACCGCGTCGGCGGGCAGGACGAGCTGGTGTTCGACGGGGCGAGCTTCGTGATCAACGGCGACGGGACGCTGGCCGTGCAGCTGTGCGACTGGGAGGAGCGGATCGTCGAGACCCGCTGGACCCGCACGGCGCAGGGCTGGCGCTGCGACCGGGGCGAGGTGGCCAAGCTGGCCGACCATCCCGAGGACATCTATTGCGCCATGGTCATGGCGCTGCGCGACTATGTGAACCGCAACAAGTTTCCCGGCGTGGTGCTGGGCCTGTCGGGCGGGATCGACAGCGCGATCTGCGCGGCGATCGCGGCTGACGCGCTGGGGCCGGACCGGGTCTGGACGGTGATGCTGCCGAGCCGGTTTACCAGCTACGACAGCCTGGCGGACGCGGCCGAATGCGCGCAGTTGATCGGCTGCCGCTACGACACGGTTTCGATCCTCCCCGCGGTCGAGGCCTATACGGGGATGCTGGCCCCGGTGTTCGACGGGCGCGCGCCGGATCTGGCCGAGGAGAACCTGCAATCGCGCATTCGCGGGGTGACGCTGATGGCGCTCTCCAACAAGTTCGGGCCGATGCTGCTGACCACCGGCAACAAGAGCGAGATGAGCGTGGGCTATGCCACGATCTATGGCGACATGGCCGGCGGCTACAACCCGCTGAAAGACGCCTACAAGACCACCGTTTTCGCGATCAGCCGCTGGCGCAACGAGCACAAGCCCAAGATCGGGCTGGGGCGCGAGGGGCCGGTCATGCCGGACACGATTATCACCAAACCGCCGACGGCCGAGCTGCGCGAGAACCAGAAGGATTCGGACTCGCTGCCGCCTTATGACGTGCTCGACGCGATCCTGCTCGGGCTGGTCGAGCACGAGAAGTCGGTCGCTCAGGTGGTGAGCGAAGGGTTCGATCATGCCACGGTGGCGCGGATCGAGCGCCTGCTCCACCTCGCCGAATACAAGCGCCGCCAGGCCCCGCCGGGGGTGAAGCTGGGCAGCCGCAATTTCGGGCGGGATCGGCGCTATCCGATCACGCACGCTTTCCGGAGCGCGTGACGGACGCGGCCTAGCGCTGGCGGGCGCGGCGCGGTAAGGCGCCGCGCATGACCACCGTGACCCGCTTTGCCCCGTCGCCGACCGGCCTGCTGCATGTCGGCAATATCCGCACGGCGCTGCACAACTGGATGCTGGCCCGTAAAGCGGGCGGCCGGTTCCTGCTGCGGATCGACGATACCGATGCGGAGCGCAGCCGGGAAGAATTTGTCGCGGCGATCCGGGCCGATCTGGACTGGCTCGGGCTGGTGCCGGACGGCGAGGAGCGGCAGTCGGCGCGCGGGGCGCTTTATGAGCGCGAGTTCGCGCGGCTGGTGGCAAGCGGGCGGGTCTATCGCTGCTATGAGACGGCGCAGGAGCTTGACCTCAAGCGCAAGGTGCGGCTGGGGCGGGGGCTGCCGCCGGTCTATGACCGGGCGGCGCTGGCGCTGAGCGAGGCGGATCATGCGGCCAAGGCGGCGGCGGGGGAAAAGCCGCACTGGCGCTTCCTGCTTGATCACGGCCAGCCGATCGAATGGGTCGACGGGGTGCGCGGGAGCCAGAAGTTCGATCCGGCGCTGATGAGCGATCCGGTGGTGCGGCGGGCCGATGGTTCGTGGCTCTACATGCTGCCCAGCGTGATCGACGATATCGATATGGGCGTGACGCAGGTTCTGCGGGGCGAGGACCATGTGTCCAACACGGCGGCGCAGGTGCAGATGTTCGAGGCGCTGGGCGCTGAGGTGCCGGCCTTTGCCCATGAGGCGCTGCTGACCGGGGCCGAGGGCAAGCTGTCGAAGCGGCTGGGGTCGCTCGGCATGGCGCAATTGCGCGAGGAGGGGATCGAGCCCGAGGCGCTGGTCGCCCTGCTGGCGCGGCTGGGCACTTCGCTGCCGGTCGAGCCGGTGGCCGACCGGGCGGCGCTGCTGGAGACGTTCGATCTGGCGACTTTCGGGCGGGCCCCGGCGCGGTTCGACGAGGCGGAACTGCACCGGGTCAATGCCGGGATCGTGCATCACCTGCCGTTCGCGCGGGTTTCGCACCTTTTGCCCGAAGGCATGGGCGAGGCGGCGTGGGAGGCGATCCGGCCGAACCTTGCCCATATCGGCGAGGCAGCGGACTGGTGGCTTGTGGTGACCGGGCCGGTTCCCTCGGCCTGGCTGGACGGCGAGGACGCCGCTTTCGTGCGGCGCGCGGGCGAGGTTCTGGCCGGGATTGTCTGGGATGGCGGCGTGTGGAAGGCGCTGACCGGGGCGCTCAAGGATGAGACCGGGCGCAAGGGCAAGGCGTTGTTCCTGCCGCTGCGGCTGGCGCTGACCGGGCGCGAGCATGGGCCGGACATGGCGGCGCTGCTGCCGCTGATCGGCCGGGATGAAGCGCTGGCTCGGCTGGCGGGCTGATTGCCTAGACTGACGAGTGGCCGCTTTCGGGCCGGACCCGCTGCGCAGTGAGAGGCCGGAATGTTGAGGGTGAAGAGGCCGCTCCGAAGCCCACCCCGCTGCGACTAGCTTGGCCTCCGGCCTCTCAAGTCTCGCGTCCCTCCCGCCTGCGGGAGGGGTAAAGTCTAGCGTCCGAGTGTCGCCCAGTCTCCGATGGCGAGGGCGCCGACGAGGGTGAAGCTCTTGCCCTCCGGCTTGATCACGGCGGCATCGCCTTCGCCGAGGCCGCGGCCTTCGGGGCCGAGGGCGGCGGTTACATTGGGGAAATGGGTGATGATCACCACGTCGGCCCCCTTGGGCACTGGCTGCTTGAGCAGGGCGGTGAGCGCGGCCGCCGAGGCTTCGCGGGTTTCGGGCGTGGGGGTGTCGAGGAAGGCCGGGGTTTCGCTGGCGGTGAGGCCGGCGTCGGCCACGACCGCGCGGGCGCGGAAGGTGGGCGAGGCATAGACCTTGCCGAAGCGGATGCCGAGGCGCTTGATCGCCGCGCCGAATTCGCGGGCATCGGCATGGCCCTTGGCATCGAGCTGGCGTTCGAGCGCGGTGTTGCCGGGTTCGGCCGTGGCGGCGGTGGGGCGCTCGTTCGGCGAATTGGTGTGACGCATCAGCAGGACATAGCCGCCCTTCCTGAGCAGGGCGGCCAGTTCCGGCGCGGGGAGCTTGCGCGGGAGCGGCGCGCTGGCCGGGCCCATCATCGGCGCCGGGCTCACCATGGGTGCGGGCTGCTGGGCCGCGAGCGGTCCAGCCGGGAGCAGGGCGAGGAGGGCGGCGGCGGTCATCAGGCGAGACAGGCGGATCATCCGGGCATCCTCTTCGTCTTGTTCCAAGGTCCAATTGGCCGCGTGTGGCGACAGGCGCAAGGTGAGGTCAGACGGCCCGAAGGGGCCGCTTGGGAACCTTACTGGGAGTTACAGGATCATGCTGGAACAGGCCATGAGCAAGTTCTCGGGTGCTTCGCTCATCCGCGACAAGTTCGACAACTTCATTGGCGGCCAATGGGTCGCGCCGGTGCGGGGACAGTATTTCGACAATATCTCGCCGGTGACCGGCCAGCCGGTGTGCCAGGTGGCGCGCGGCACCTCCGAGGACATCGAACTGGCGCTGGACGCGGCCCATGCCGCCAAGGACGGCTGGGCCAAGGCCTCGACCACCGAGCGGTCGAACGTGCTGCTCAAGATCGCCGACCGGATGGAGGCCAACCTCGACCGGCTGGCGCTGGCCGAGACGATCGACAACGGCAAGCCGATCCGCGAGACGACCGCCGCCGACATTCCGCTCGCCATCGACCACTTCCGCTATTTCGCCGCCTGCGTGCGGGCGCAGGAAGGCTCGATCGCCGAGATCGACCATGACACGGTGGCCTATCACTTCCACGAGCCGCTGGGCGTGGTCGGCCAGATCATCCCGTGGAACTTCCCGATCCTGATGGCCGCGTGGAAGCTGGCCCCGGCGCTGGCGGCGGGCAACTGCGTGGTGCTCAAGCCGGCCGAGCAGACCCCGATGTCGATCCTCGTGCTGGCCGAGCTGATCGCCGACCTGCTGCCGCCGGGGGTGCTGAATATCGTCAACGGCTTCGGGATCGAGGCGGGCAAGCCGCTCGCCACCAACAAGCGGATCGCCAAGATCGCCTTCACCGGCGAGACCACGACCGGCCGCCTGATCATGCAATATGCCTCGGAAAACCTCATTCCCTGCACGCTGGAACTGGGCGGCAAGAGCCCCAACATCTTCTTTGCCGACGTGATGGCTGAGGATGACGACTTCCTCGACAAGGCGCTTGAAGGCTTTGCCATGTTTGCGCTCAACCAGGGCGAGGTTTGCACCTGCCCGAGCCGGGCGCTGGTGCACGAATCGATCTATGACGCCTTCATAGAAAAGGCGATTGCCCGGGTCGAGGCGATCAAGCTGGGCAGCCCGCTCGATCCCGCGACGATGATCGGGGCCCAAGCGTCCAACGACCAGCTCGAGAAGATCCTGAGCTATATACAGATCGGCCGCGACGAGGGCGCAAAAGTGCTGACCGGCGGCGAGCGCGCGCGGCACGAGGGCGACATGGCGCAGGGCTACTACGTCCAGCCGACCGTGCTCGAGGGCCACAACAAGATGCGGATCTTCCAGGAGGAAATCTTTGGTCCGGTACTCTCGGTGACCAAGTTCTCTTCCGACGAGGAGGCGCTGGAGATCGCCAACGACACGCTCTACGGCCTTGGTGCCGGGGTGTGGAGCCGCGACGGGACCCGCGCCTATCGCTTCGGCCGCGGCATCCAGGCCGGACGCGTGTGGACGAACTGCTACCACGCCTATCCGGCCCATGCGGCCTTCGGCGGCTACAAGCAGTCCGGCATCGGGCGCGAGACCCACAAGATGATGCTCGACCACTACCAGCAGACCAAGAACCTGCTGGTCAGCTACAGCCCGAAGGCCCTTGGCTTCTTCTGATGCCCCAGCGGGCACAACAGGCTCTCCGTCCGGCGGCGCACCCCAGCAGTAACTCCCCAGCCGCCGGGCTCCTGGAAACGACGGATGACCTTCGGGTCATCCGTCGTCCTTTTGCGTCATGACGAGGGGCCTGCCGGCGCGGGTACTTGCCACGGCGGCGGCCGAGGACTGGATCGGGCGGCTGCGGGAAAGGCACGGGGAGCTGATGTTCCACCAGTCGGGCGGGTGCTGCGACGGTTCGGCGCCGATGTGCTTCGTGGCCGGCGAGTTCCGCCTTGGCGGGCAGGACGTGCTGCTGGGCCGGCTCATCGGCGATACCCCGGTGTGGATCGGGGCGGCACAGTTCGAATATTGGCGCCACACGCAAGTGACCATCGACGTGGTGCCGGGGCGGGGATCGGGAATGAGCCTGGAGGCGCCGGAGGGCGTGCGTTTCATCATCCGCAGCCGGATCTTCACCGACGCGGAATGCGCCGCGCTGGCAGCAGCGGGCGAGCCGGTGCGGGGCGATGCGGCGGAGGCCGAGGCGCAGGGCCGCTGAGGGGCGCGCGGGGCTTGCTGCTTGGCGAAACCCCCGCGACGGCCTAGATAGGAAGGACAGGTTACGGGTTGGGCGAAGCGTCCGGAAGACAGAGACGCCGCTTGGAGAGAAAGCCATGAATTTGCAGGTCCAGGCCGGAGTCCGTCCGCTCGTCACGTGCGCTTCGCGCGCGGCGGAGCCGGCTGCTGCCGTGGCCGAACTGGTCGCGGCCATCGGCGGGGAGGACCTTGCGGGGGCGGTGGTGTTCTGTTCGCATGCCTATCCGCGCGAGGCTTTGGCTCGCGCCCTGACCGAGGCCCTGCCGGGCGTGGCGGTGATCGGCTGCACCAGCGCCGGGGAACTGACGACGCGCGGCTACGACACCGAGTCCATCGTGCTGATCGGCTTTCCGGCCGACAGCTTCTCGATGAGCGTGCTGCGCTTCGACGATCTTGATCGTTTCGATCCCGAGGGGGCGCAGGGCGCGATCCGGCGGCTGGTGGCGGGCGCCCGGCTCGACCATGCCGCTTTCGAGAACCTGCACCAGGTGGCTCTGTTCCTCGTCGACGGGCTGTCTCACCGCGAGGAACTGCTGACCATGACCGCGCAGCACGCGCTGGGCGACATCAAGCTGATCGGCGGGTCGAGCGGCGACGGGCTCTCGTTCAAGGAGACCGGCGTGCTCCACGACGGGCGTTTCCACACCGACGCGGCGGTGGTGGCGCTGCTTACCAGCCGCCGGCCGATGCACGTGTTCTGCGCCAATCACTATCGGCCGGGGCAGGCCAAGATGGTGGTGACGGCGGCCGATGCCGAAACCCGCACGGTCTTTGAGATCAACGCCGCGCCCGCCGCCGAGGAGTACCTGCGCCTGTCGGGCAGCGCCGCGCGGGAACTCGACGCGCATTTCTTCGCCGCTTACCCGCCGATGGTGCGGACCGGGGGGCAAGCCCATGTCCGCTCGATCCAGTCGGCCAACCCGGACGGATCGCTGACCTTCTACTGCGCGATCGATACCGGGGTGGTGCTGTCGATCGGCGAGCCGGTCGACCGGGTGGCGGGAATGCGCACACTGTTTGCCGAAGTGGCCGGCAAGGTCGGCGAGATCGACCACATCATCGGCTTCGACTGCGTGCTCAACCGGCTCGACGCCGAGGACCGCCAGATCGTGCGCGAGGTTTCGGCGCTCTATACCGAGAACCGGGTGCTGGGCTTCAACACCTATGGCGAGCAGTTCTTTGCCGCGCATATGAACCAGACCTTCAGCGGTCTTGCGATCGGCCGGTGATGGAGGGACGTTTGCTCGGGGCCGTGGCGGCGCAGGATGAGGACGAGGTCGCGCGCCTGCGTCAACGCGTGGCCCAGCTCGAGAAGATCAACGCTGTGTTGATCGACCGGGTCGAGCGGTCGACCGACATGCAGGGCGGGGCCTTCTCGATGTTCGAGACCGCCATCTCGCTGGAGGCTGTGGTGCGCGAGCGGACCCGCGCGCTGGAGGATGCGCTCGACCGGCTGGGCGATGCCAATGCCGAGCTGGGCGCGGCCCATGCCGCCGCCACTGCGGCGCGGGTCATGCTGCGCGATGCGATCGAATCGCTTTCAGATGGCTTCGCGCTGTTCGATCCCGATGACCGGCTGGTCCTGTGCAACCGCGCCTTCCTGAAGCTCTTCCCCGAGTTCGAGGCGATCCGCGAGGACGCCCCGGAATTTTCCGAGCTGGCCAGCCGCACGGTCCATTCCGGCACGACGATCGGCTCGCACATCGCGCCCGAGCGCTGGCTGACCGAGCGCATCGCCAAGCACCGCCGGGCCGAGGGCGCGCACGTGCAGGCCATGGCCGACGGGCGCTGGCTGCAGATCAGCGAGCTGCGGACAACGGACGGGGGAATCGTCGGGGTCTATACCGACATTACCTCGGTCAAGGCCGAGGATGCCCGCCAGCGCGCGCTGGAACTGGCCGAGCGCAACGTGGCGTTGCAGGCGACGCTCGATACCCTGTCGGAAGGGGTCTGCCTGTTCGACGCGCGGCGGCGGCTGCAGGGCTGGAACGACGCGGTTCATCACCTGCTGGGTTTCGACGACGAGGTGGCCGGGCCGGGCATCGACACGCACGAGGATCTGGAGCGCTGGTGCCGGGACCATTGCGGGCTTGACCGGGGCGAGGCGCTGGCCTGGCGCGAGGGCGGCGACGAACGGGTGGCGACCGCTTGCCGGATGGGGGCGCGCCATTTCGTGATCCGCACCGTCCCGCTCAACAATGGCGGCATGGTGGTCGCCTTCGAGGACGTGACCGACCACGTGCAGTTCCAGCAGTCCCTGACCGAGACCGCCGAGACGCTGGAGCGGCGGGTGGCCGAGCGCACGGCCGAGCTGGTCGAGGTCAACCGCCAGCTGGTCGAGGCCAAGAACGAGGCCGAGACCGCCAACCGCTCCAAGACCAGCTTCATTGCCGCGGCCAGCCACGACCTGCTTCAGCCGCTCAACGCGGCGCGGCTGTTCGTCTCGGCCATGGGCGGGCACGACCTGCCCGAGCGCGAGGAGAGCCTGGTCCGGCAGGCCTCGACCGCGCTCGATTCGGTCGAGGACCTGCTCGAGACCCTGTTCGAAATTTCGCGGCTTGATGCCGGTGCGGTCCAGCCCGAGGTGGCCGAAGTGGCGCTGGGGCCGATCCTTCACGCGCTCAGGGTCGAGTTCGCGCCGCTCGCCCAGTCCGGCGGGTTGGCCTTCGACGTGGCCGAGACCGGGCTTTGGGTGCGCTCGGACCCGCGCCTGCTGCGGCGGGTGCTGCAGAACTTTGTCTCCAACGCGATCCGCTATACCGAGGCGGGCCGGGTTTCGGTCGAGGTGACGGCCGAGGGCGGGGACATCGCGGTGACCGTGCGCGACACGGGCCCGGGCATCGCCCGGCAGGACCGCGAGGAGATCTTCGAGGAGTTTCGCCGGGTCGGCCGCACCCGGAAGATCCCCGGCAAGGGGCTGGGCCTTGCCATCGTGCGCCGGGTCTCGGCCATGCTCGGTCACGAGATCGGCCTGGAGAGCGCGCCCGGGCAGGGCTCCGCCTTCTCGGTGCGCCTGCCCATGGCCGAACCGATCATGGCCGCGGACGAGCCGGCGGCGGCCTCGGTGCGGGCGGCGGCCGGCGATGGCGGGCTGGTGCTGATCATCGACAACGACCCGGCGATCCTTTCCGGCATGGAAGCGCTGCTCGAGAACTGGGGGCTCGACGTGGTCGTGGCGGGCGGGCCTGACGAGCCGGCGGCGCTTGCGGCGCTGGAGCAGGGGCCGGCCCTGCTCATCGCCGACTATCACCTTGACGACGGAATGACCGGAGACGAGGCCGTGGCCCTGCTGCGGGCGCGGGCCGGGCGCGCGATCCCGGCCATGGTGATCACTGCCGACAGGGGCGAGGAGACCGCGGCCCTGCTGGCCGCCCGGGCGCTGCCGGTGCTGCACAAGCCAGTCAAGCCGGCCAAGCTGCGGGCCCTGCTCAGCCAGATGGATGTGATCTAGGGCGCGGCATCGTCATATTCCTTCGTCATTGCGAGGCGCAAAGCCCCGCGGCAATCCAGGGCGGCGTTCCGCAACGGCCCTGGATTGCCGCGCGACCTGCGGTCGCTCGCAATGACGACGGTTTTAGATTGGGTTCAGGGGTTCTGACCATGCGAGCGATGCCAGCCTTCGCTGGCATGACGAGGGGGCATCAGTCCCTGAAGCCGACCTTGCCGGCCATGATCACGGCCTGGGTGCGCGAGAAGACGTTCATCTTCTGCAGGATGGCGGAGACGTGGGCCTTCACCGTGGTCATCGAGACATCGATCTCGTAGGCGATCTGCTTGTTGAGGCGGCCGGCGACGAGGTGGGAGAGGACGACCCGCTGCTGCGGGGTCAGGCTGTCGATCCGGGCGCGGATCATGTCTTCCTCGGCATTGCCTTCGTCGCCCGGCAGGTCCGGCATGTAGATCTCGCCCGAGAGCACGAGTTGCAGCGCCTCGACGATGGCCGCGCGCTTGAGGGACTTGGGCACGAAGCCGGCGGCGCCGGCCTTGAGCGCATCGCGCACGACGTGGCGATCGGTCACGCCCGAGACCATGACCACCGGGGTGGCGGGGAAACGGTCGCGCAGCTGTTCGAGTCCGGAGAGGTGCGAGACGTCGGGGATGTTGAGGTCGAGCAGGACGAGGTCCACCTCGCCGGCGGCGGCCAGCGTGGCCAGCGCGCTTTCGAGGCTGTCCGCCTCGAGGATCTCGCAGGCGGGGAAGGCATCGTCGAAGATCGAGCGCAGCCCATCGCGCACGAGCGAGTGATCGTCGACGATCAGCACGCGGTCGGGACTGGCGATTTCGTCCATGTTGGCACTCATGACGACCGTTGCACTCATCGCTGGATGTAACCCGGGGAAAGTCGGCGCGCCAGCCTCGTGAGAGCACAGGCCGGCGCGCCAGGTTGCTATTGCCGCCCCTTAGCGGGCCAGCTTGAACACCCAGAGCATGCCGCCCTGGCTGATCTCCTTGAAGGTCTTGGCGACTTCGCCGCCCCACAGCGGAACGGCGCCGCCCCAGCCGCTCATCACCGCGACATATTGCTCGCCGTCCTGTTCCCAGGTGATCGGCGAGCCGACCACGCCCGAGCCGGTCTGGAACTTCCACAGTTCCTGGCCCGTCTTGGCGTCGAAGGCCTTGAGATAGCCTTCGGGCGTGCCGGTGAAGACGAGATTGCCGTGGGTGGTGAGCACGCCGCCCCACAGCGGCGCGGAGTTCTTGTATTCCCACACGATCTTGCCCGTGGCCGGGTCCATCGCGCGCAGGGCGCCGATGTGATCGTCGGCGATCGGCTTGATCGTGAAGCCGGCGCCGAGATAGGCCGCGCCCTTCTTGTAGGCGATCGGCTCGTTCCAGATGTCCATGCCCCAGTCGTTCGAGGGGATGTAGAACAGGCCGGTGTCCTTGGAATAGGCCATCGGCATCCAGTTCTTGCCGCCGAGGAACGAGGGACTGGCGAAGACCACCGAGCCCTTGTCGGCCCCGGCCGGGGCGCCGGGCCGGTTGGCGTCGACGTAGTTGGGCCGGCCGGTCTTGGCGTTGATCCCGTTGGCCCAGGTGGTCTGGGCGACGAACTTGCTGGCGCTGACGAACTTTCCGGTCACCCGGTCGAGCACGTAGAAATAGCCGTTGCGGTCGGCCTTGGCGCCGAGCTTCATCGGCTTGCCGCCGATCGTGGCGTCGAAGGGAATGAACTCGTTCACCCCGTCGAAGTCCCAGCCGTCGTGCGGGGTGGTCTGGTAGTGCCACTTGATCACGCCGCTATCGGCATCGACGGCGATGGTCGAGGAAGTGTAGAGATTGTCGCCAGGGCGCAGATGGCTGTTCCACGGGCCGGGGTTGCCGGTGCCCATGTAGATCAGGTTGGTGGCCGGATCGTAGGTTCCGCCCAGCCAGGTGGCGCCGCCGCCGGTCTTCCACAGGTCGCCCGGCCATGTGGCGTTGGTCTTGCCGGTGATCCCGTTGTCCTTGCCATTGAGGGAGCCCATGTTGCCCTCGATGGTGGGGCGCGACCAGATGAGCTCACCGGTATCGACGTTGTATGCGTTGACCGCGCCGGTGATGCCGAATTCACCGCCCGAATTGCCGTAGATCACCATGTTCTTGACGATCAGCGGGGCCGCCGTGGCCGAATAGCCGGCGGTATAGTCGGCCATCTTCTTGTTCCACACGACCTTGCCAGTCTCACGGTTGAGCGCGATCAGGTGCGCGTCGAGCGTGGCGAAGACGATCTTGTCGCCGTGGATCGCGGCGCCGCGGTTGACCACGTCGCAGCAGGGCATGATCCCGTCGGGCAGGCGGGCGTTGTATTCCCACTTCTTCTCGCCGGTGCGCGCATCGAAGGCGAAGACGCGCGAATAGGAGCCGGTCACGTAGATCATGCCGCCGTAGACGATCGGCTGGGCTTCCTGGCCGCGCTGCTTTTCGCCGCCGAGCGAGGCGGCAAAGGCCGGTACCAGCTTGGCGACATTGGCGGTGTTGACCTTGTCGAGCGAGCTGAAGCGCTGGCCCCAGGGGCCGAGGCCATAGCTGATCACGTCGCCCGGTGTGGCGGCGTCGTTGTCGATGTCCGTGCTGGTCGGTCCGGCCGCTGCGAGCGGGGTGCCGACGAGGCTGGTGGCCGCCGCGAGCGTGCCGATGATCTGTGAGTAACGCCGCTTCATCCTGTCCCTCCATTGTTGGGGTCTGCCGCCGGGGTTGATGCCTGCGGGAAGTTCCCCCCTCTGCCCCGGTCGCTGGGAGGCAGCCTAGACCCGGGGGCGGGGCGGGCAATTGCACCTTGGGATGAGGCGGGGCGGGGAAAATGCTGCGCAGCACGGGTGCGGCGCGGGCACGGGGGTTCGGGGGATATCGGTCGCAGTCGATATCCCCGTCCCCCTGTTGTCACGCCGGCGATCGGGCCCGGTGTGCGGTCAGCCCAAGGCGTTCAGCCCTGCGGCTGGGCCGCCATGGCCGGGCGCCATTCGACCCCGTGACGTGAGAAGATTGCCTTGAGGCGCCCGCTGGCGATCATCGCGTCGATCGCATCCTCGAGCGCGGAGCCGAGGGTGCGCGAGTTTTCCTTGACCGCGAGGCCGATGTCCCAGCCGGGCGAAAGCATCATCGGCAGGGCAGACTTGCGGACCTGGATTCCCGCCCCCGGATGATCGGCAACGGCAGCCTCGATCTGCGCGGTGGTCGCCACGGCGAAGTCGGCGCGGCCCTCGGCCAGTGCGCTCACCGCGCCGTAGCCGGTGGAGAGATGGACGAGATCCCTGGCCAGAACCCCGCCGGCATGGCCGAGCAGGTAGAAATCGGGGATCGAGGCGAGTTCGACCGCGACCGGGCGGCCCTTGAAGCTGGCCGGCATCGCCTCGCAGTTGCCGCCGCGCGAACAGGCGGCGCCGAAGCTTTCGCGGCAATAGGGGGCGAGGAAGAAGACGTTGTCCTCCTGCCGGATGATCGCCCGGTCGAAGGGCACGTGCAGCATGACGTCGCAGGGCTTGAAGCCGAGCAGGCCGCCGCGCCAGACGACGTTGCGCAGGTCGTCGGACAGGTCCTCGCCGGCGGCGAACAGCACGATGTCGGCGCGCAGGCCCAGCGTTTCGGCGAGGGCGCGGGCGAGGTCGGCGTCGATCCCGGCGGGCTGGCCCCCATTGCTGGACGGGTCTTCCCACGACCATGGCCGGTTGTCGGCATAGAGCCCGACGCGCAGCACGCCGAGTTCCTTCACTTTCTCGAGCGGCGCGGCGCCGAGGCGCGCGGGGCCGAACGCGGTGGACAGGCCCAGCGTGCCCGCCGCGGCGGCAAGGCCCTTTAGCAGGGACCGGCGATCCCGGGCCATGGGATCAATCGTCCGTGTGCTTGGTTTCGAGCCAGGCGCGGATCGCCCAGCCCGCCTTCTGGCCGAGGACCTCGCCCATCGGCGGCATGTAGACCTTGCCGTCGCGGCTGGAGCCGTGGCGGAAGCGCTGGATGAACCACTCGTCGCCGGAATCGCCGAGCTCGAGGTAGCGCAGGTCCGGCGCGATGCCGCCCGAGATCGCCTCGATCCCGTGGCAGCGCGCGCAGTTCTGGTTGTAGGCGGATTCACCGATCTTGATTGCCGCGGCATTGCCCTTGTAGGGGTCGCGCTCGATCCAGGCGTCGTTGCCGCCGGTAATGTCGGGCAGGGCCGTGGTGTCGACCGCCTGCGGGGTGACATTGCCATGGGCCTGAAGGTTGCCGGCAAGCGAAAGCATCAGGGTGCTGGCGGCCGCGACCAGCGCCGCTCGGCCAAGGGTGATGGTCATGTCAGGTCATCCTCTGCGACTTTGCGGGGATTCCCGGTCCCCGATTGACTCACTGGATAACGGGCGCGGCGCCCACCAACCAATTGGACCATGGTACAAGACCAAGGTGCCATTTCGCCGCGCGGCGATTGGACATAGTTTCGTGGCCATGATGGAACGAAGCCTGAAAATCGCCGTGCCGCTTGCCACGCTTGTTGCGGGGCTTGCTGCGCTCGCCGCGCCCGCAGCATGGGCACAGGACGGGCCCCCGGCCGCGCGCGCCTATGTCAGCAACGAGCGGTCCTCGACCGTGACCGTGGTCGATCTTTCCAGCGGCAAGGCCGTGGCCGAATGGCCCGTGGGCAAGCGTCCGCGCGGCATCGCCATGACCCGCGACGGCAAGTACCTGCTGATCTGCGCCAGCGCGGACAATGCGGTGGAGGTGCGCGATCCGGCGACCGGGGCGCTCGTCGCCACGCTGCCCTCGGGCGCGGACCCGGAGCAGTTCTACCCCGCGCTGGGCGGCCAGCTGCTGTTTGTCGCCAACGAGGATGACGCGGCGGTAACCGCGATCGACCTCGCCGCGCGGCGGGTGGCGTGGCAGGTCGCGGTCGGCAAGGAGCCGGAAGGCATCGCCGAGAGCCCGGACGGCAAGTGGTTGCTGGTAACCAGCGAGGAGGACAATGCCGTGGCCTGGATCGACCTTGCCGCGCGCAAGGTGATCGAGGAGATGCCGACCGACGCGCGCCCGCGCCATATCGAGTTCGAGCCGTCCGGCGCGCGGGTGTGGATCGCGGCGGAGATGGGCGGGACGGTCCATGTGGTCGATGTCGCAACGCGGGCGGCGGCGCGGACCATCGCGTTTCACCCGCCGGGGGTGGCCTCCTACAAGGTCATGCCCTGCGGCATCCGCTTCACGCCCGATGGCCGGACCGCGCTGGTGGCGCTGGGGCGGGCCAACATGGTCGCCGTGGTCGACGCGGAAAGCGGGACGGTGCGCGGCTATGTGCCGGTGGGCGAGCGGCCGTGGCACCTCGCGGTGCTGCCCGGCGGCACCATGGCGCTGGTCGCCAACGGGGTGAGCGACAACCTTTCGCTGATCGACATCGCGGCGATGAAGGTCACCGCGACGGTCCCCGCCGGCGAGGGGCCGTGGGGCGTCGCCATCAGGAACTGACGTCCGCGTTTTCGCGGCCATTCCACGAAAATTTCCCAAGGCAATTGGTCCAAAGGACAACAACCAAAGTCCAATATCGCGGCTTCGCGCTGCGCAGCATGCTCCCCCCAGTCGCAGGACAGACGACACCTGAAAATGAAGGGGGAAGGATCATGTTTTCGCGCATCTTGCTGCGCAGTTCCGTTGCGCTCGGCGTACTTGCGGCAACGGCCGCGCCCGCGCTTGCCGGCACCAGCGAGGCCCTGCTGCTTAGGCTGCATGAAAAGGGCATCCTCACCACCGAGGAATACCAGGCCCTGCTGGCTCAGGAACGGGCCGAGCAGGCAGCGCCGCCGCCGGCCGCGTCCGGCGCCGCCGGGAACGCGGACACGAGCCGCTTCGTGCGGATGACCGAGAGCGGCATCGGGCTCGAGGTCGGGCCGGCCACGATCAAGTTCGGCGGCTCGGTCAACGGTTTCTACGTGCACGACAATCCCGGCACGCCCTCGGCCACGACTGCGGTGACCGGCGGCATCGCCAGCGTCGGCACCAAGAACTCCAGCGCGGTCCGCAACGGCCTGCTGCCGGGCTTCCTCACCGTCTCGGTCTCGACCAAGCAGGAAGGCTGGGACATCGGCGCCTTCTTCGGCATGTATCCGGGGATCAACTCGGCCGCATGGGGCACGCTGGGCGCCAACAACGGCGGGCAGCCGACCGCGCTGGCCACAGCCGGGATCGACTTTCGCCAGACCTACCTGACCTTCGGCAAGCCGGGCTTCGGCACGATCAAGATCGGCCGCGACATCGGCCTGTTCGGTTCGGAGGCGATCCTGAACGACATCACCCTGCTGTCGTCGGGCGCGCCGGGCGGGAACGTCGCGCCGGCCAACACCACCCTCGGGCGGATCGGCAGCGGCTACATCTACACCGACTTCCAGCCGCAGATCACCTATTCCTCGCCCAAGTTCGGCGGGGCGCAGTTCTCGGCCGGGGTGTTCCAGCCGCTCTCGTCGTTGACCGGGCCCGCCCAGGGCAACGGCTCACCGGGCTTCCAGGCCAAGCTGACCCATGACGGCAATTTCGGCGGCGTCGCCACGCACCTGTGGGTTTCGGGCGTGACCCAGAAGCACGACATGGTGGCCGGCGGCAGCTTTACCGGGCAGGGGATCGACTTTGGCGGCAAGGTGACGGTCGGCCCGGTCGCGCTGACCGGATATTACTACACCGCCAAGGGCCTCGGCACGACCGTGTTCGGCCTGTTCGATACCGATGTCTTCGGCAATCCGCGCAAGAGCCACGGTTTCTACGCCCAGGCGCTGGCCACGTTCGGCAAGCTGGCGGTGGGCGGCAGCTACGGCGAATCCTCGCTTCGCCATGCCAATGCCGCCGATGCTCTTGCCAATCCCAACCTCGTCCGGGTCAATTCGAGCTATGTCGGACAGGTCCGCTACAACCTGACCAGCTGGGTGACGCTGATCAGCGAGTACATCCATTCGAAGTCGGTGGCTCACTCCGGCAACCGTGCCGAGAGCGATGCCGTGGCTGTGGGCGGGATCCTGTTCTTCTGATCCGCCCGGGACCGGCTTCCGGCGTCCCTGCCCATCCGTGGGGCGCCGGAAGCCTTCCCGCCAGTTTTCATGTCACCGTTGAGGTCGCAGCATATGGTTGACACTTTCCTTGCCGCCGGGCGCCGCGCCCGGACCACCCGCGCCTTCGTGCTGCCCCTGTCACTCGCCGCCGCGCTGCCCTGTTGCGCGCACGCGGCGGAAGGCGATGCCGCGGCCGAGGCCGATGCGGCAGGGCGCGAGATCGTCGTTTCCGGGCAGGGCCTGGCCGAGACGGCGGGCACCACCGCCTACTCCACCACCGAGATCGGGCGCGAGGCACTGACCGCGACCGCATCCGACCGGATCGAGGACGCGCTATCCTCGATTGCCGGGTTCCAGCAGTTCCGCCGTTCGGACAGCCGCTCGTCGAACCCATCAGCCCAAGGCGCTACCCTGCGCGCGCTGGGCGGCAATGCCTCGAGCCGGACGCTGGTCCTGCTCGACGGGGTGCCGATGGCCGATCCGTTCTTCGGTTATATCCCCTATTCCGCGCTCAGCCCTGAGACCCTGCGGGCAGCGCGGGTGACGCGGGGCGGCGGTTCGGGCCCGTTCGGCGCCGGAGCGCTTTCGGGCACGATCGCGCTGGAGAGCGCCGGGCCGGACCAGCTTGGCCTCGCCTCCGCCGGTCTGTTTGTGAACCAGCGCGGCGAGACTTCGGCCAGCGCCGCCCTGGCGCCGCGGCTGGGGTCGGGGTTCTTCGTCCTGTCCGGGCGCTGGGACCGGGGCGAAGGCTTCTGGACCACGCCGGCCAGCCAGCGCGTGGCCGCCAGCGTGCCGGCGCGCTTCGCCTCGTGGTCGGCCGGGCTGCGCGCCGCCGCGCCGCTTTCGGGCAGCATGGAGATCCAGACACGCGCCCTGGTCTTTCGGGACAACCGGACCCTGCGTTTCGCCGGGGCCGACAGCGCCAGCGAGGGGCAGGACTTCAGCCTGCGCCTCGTCGGCCGGGGGCGCTGGCAGTTCGACCTGCTGGGCAGCGTGCAACTGCGCAATTTCAGCAGCGTGACGGTCTCATCCTCGACCTTCAAGCCGGTGCTTGATCAGTACAAGACCCCCTCGAGCGGGCTGGGCGGGAAGCTGGAAGTGCGCCCGCCGCTCGGCGCCGGGCTGGGGCTGCGGCTGGGCGCGGACTGGCGCCGGGCGGATGGCGCGGCGCGCGAGAACGCGATCAATGCCGCCGGGGCGATCAGCGCGCGGCGGCAGGCGGGGGGCGTCAACAGCGATGCTGGCCTTTATGCGGACGGGGACTGGACGCTGGGCGGGCTGGTGCTGACCGGCGGGCTGCGCGCCGACCGCACCCGCGTGGCCGGCGGCTATTACGAGGTCCGCGACGGCGCGGGCGCGCTCACCAGCCGGACCGCCTATGCCGACCGCAGCGAATGGACCGCGACCTGGCGGGCGGGGGCGCTGGTTCACGCCGGGGCGATGATCGATCTGCGCGCGGCGGCCTATACCGGCCTGCGCCAGCCGACGTTGAACGAACTCTACCGCCCGTTCAGCGTGTTCCCGGTGACGACCCAGGCCAATGCGGCGCTGCGCAACGAGCGGCTGCGCGGCTACGAGGCGGGGTTGGACTTTACTCCGGCGAAGGACGTGCGGCTGAGCCTAACGATCTTCGACAATGAGATCCGCGATGCGATCGCCAATGTCACCATCGGCACCAACCTGCGCCAGCGCCAGAACGTGGGCATGATCCAGTCGCGCGGGGTCGAGGTGAGCGCTCATGCCGCGCGGGGGGCCTTGCGGCTCGATGCCTCGCTCGCGTGGAGCGATGCGGAACTGCGCAATGGCGCCGCCTCGCCGCTGACCGGGATGCGGCCCGCGCAGACGCCCGCTTTCGCCGCTTCGGCAACCGTGGGCCTGGTGCCGGCCGAGGGCTGGCTGCTCTCGGCGACGCTGCACCATGTCGGCAGGCAGTTTGAGGACGACCTGCAGACTGACGTCCTGCCTGCAGCGACCACGCTCGATGCCTATGCCCGCATTCCGCTGGCGGGGCGCGCCAGCCTGGTGCTGCGCGCGGAAAACCTGTTCGACAAGGCCATAATAACCCGCAATCAGGGAGGTTCCATCGACCTTGGGGCGCCTCGTACGCTCTGGGCCGGCATCAACTGGAGCCTGTGACCATGACGACTGGCCTCGATCTCAAATATGCCCTGCGCGCGCGGGTGCTGCACTGGACCATCGCGGCGCTGATCCTGTTCAACCTTGCCACGGGCCTGCTGCACGATCCGCTCGAGGACGTGATCAACCTGATCCCGGTGCACAAGTCGGTCGGGCTGACCGTGCTGGTGCTCTCGGTCCTGCGGCTGGCGCTGCGCCTGACCTGGACCGCGCCGCCCTATCCCGCGACCATGACGGCTTTCGAGGTGGGCGCGGCCCGGGCGGTGCACGCGGCGCTTTACCTCTTCATGGTGCTGATGCCGCTGAGCGGGTGGATCATGTCTTCGGCTGGCACCCGGCCGCTGGCATGGTTCGGCCTGTTCGACTGGCCGAAGCTGGCCGTCGTCAAGGACAGCGCGCTCCATGTCGCGGGGCGGGAGTTTCATGAAATCGGCGGCTGGGTCCTGCTGGTCCTCGCGCTGGGCCACATCGCGGCGGCGCTGCGCCATCACTTCGTGATCCGGGACGGGATACTGCGCCGGATGCTGTAGCACCCGGCCCCGCGGGGCCGGAAAGGAAGGCGCCGGAAGGGCGCGGGGGACGAGGATGAACTGGAAGGCCGGATCTTGCCTGTTGCTGCTCACGACCACGGCGGTGCCGGTTTGGGCCGAGGCAGACGGGCCGATCGTGGTCACCGCGCCCGGCGGCGCGATCGACCTTGACGAGGCCCGCAGGCTTGGCCCGGAGGCGCTGGACGCCAGCGCCCGCCCCGATCTCGCCCGCGCGCTCGAGCGCGGGGTGCCCGGCCTGACGCTGGGCGAGGCGACCGGCAATCCGTGGCAGGCCGCGATCGGCTGGCGCGGCTTTTCCGCTTCGGCCTTGCAGGGCTCGGAGCAGGGGCTGGCGGTCTATCTCGACGGGGTGCGCTTCAACCAGCCTTTCGGCGATGTGGTGCTGATGGACCTGCTGCCCGAGGCGGCGCTGGTTTCGGTCCAGCTCAACGAGGCCAGCCCGGTGCTGGGGCGCAATGCGCTGGCCGGGTCGCTCCTGCTCCAGACCGGCGACGGGGTGAGCCTCGCGGGCCTGAGGGCGGAAAGCGACGTCGACTCCATCGGCGGTCATGGCGGAGCGCTATCGCTGGGGCTGGGAGGACAGCGCGACAATCTGTTGATCGTGGCCGAGGCGCGCCACGATCCGGGCTGGCGGGCCGGTAGTCCGTCGACGCTCGGCCGCCTCTTCGCCAAGGGGCAGCACAGCGACGAGGGCTGGGGCATCGAACTGTCTGGCCTTGCCGCGGCAAGCCGCCTGACCGGCAACGGCGTGGCGCCGGTGGAACTGCTGGCGGCGGACTGGCGCGCGGTCTTCACCCGGCCGGACGTTACCCGCACCCGCTTCGCCCGCGTGGTGGCGGCGCCGTGGATCGATGTGGGATCGACCGGGCGGATCGAGCTGACCGCGCATTTCCAGGCGCTCTCGCGCCGCAGCGCCAACGGCGACCTGGCCGATTTCGGGCCCTGCGAGGATGATGCGGGGCTGCTCTGCCTCGAAGATGATGACGGCGAGTTCGAAGAACCGCTGCTCTCGAACGGGGCGCCGCTGGCTGCGGTGCCGGTGACGAGCCGCTACGCCGTGTTCAACCGCGGCGACGAGCAGACCCATAGCGGCGGCGCCATGCTGCAATGGCGCGACCAGCGTGAGACTGCGAAAGGCACGCGCCGCCTTGCCCTGGGCATGGTGGCGGAATGGGCCCGGACGCGCTTCACCGCCACCAGCGAGCTGGGCGTGCTCGGGGCGGACCGCGTGGTCACCGGGCTGGGGCCGGTCGTGACCTCCGAGGACGGGGCGATCCAGCCGGTCGACCTCGTCAACCGGATGAGTGACGTCGCGCTCTTCGCCAGTGCGGAACTGCCGCTGACCCGGCGCCTGTCGGTCGAGGCGGGGGCGCGCTGGTCGCGCAATGCCGTGACGCTCGACGACCGGATCGGCGCGGCGCTGGATGGGCACCATGTCTTCACCCGGCTCAATCCTTCGATCGAACTCGACTATGCCCTGACGCCAAAGGTGCGGGCCAGCGCCGGGTTCTCGCTTACCGGCCGCAACCCGACCCCGGCCGAACTGTCCTGCGCCGACCCCGAGGCGCCCTGCACCCTGGCCAATTTCTTCGTCTCCGACCCGCCGCTGGTGCCGGTGACGGCGCGCAACTGGAAGCTCGGCCTCTCGGGCGAGGGGCGCGGCATGTCGTGGCGGCTCGGGCTGTGGCGCGCCGATACGCGCCATGACATCCGCATGATCGCCTCCGGCGTGCGCGGGCGCGCTTATTTCGCCAATCTGGGCCGGAGCCGGCGGCAGGGCATCGAGGCTTCGGCCGAGTGGCAGCGGCTGGACGGGGCGGGGCGCGGGTGGCGGCTGTCCGCCAGCTATGCCCTGACCGATGCGCGCTTCCGCGAGGGTTTCACCATGTCCAGCCCGAACAACCCGGCGGCGGACGACGACGGCGAGATCGCGGTCCGGCGGGGGGACCGGCTGCCGGGCGTGCCGCGTCATGCGCTGGACCTGAACGCGGTCCGGCAGGGCGCGGGCTGGCAGGTCGGCCTGACCATGCGGGCGCGCTCGGGGCAATATCTCCTTGGCGACGAGGGCAACGACACGGCGCCGACCGCGCCTTACGCGGTGTTCGACCTTGACGGGCGGATTGCGCTGGCACCGGGGATCGAACTGGCGGCGCAGGTGCGCAACCTGCTGGACCGGCGCTACGTCACGGCCGGGACGTTCGCGGAGATCGGCGACATCGACATGGCCGAGGCGCCGGGCGCCAGCGACCCGCGCGCTCTCGCCCCGGCGGCGCCGCGCCGGCTGACGGTCTCGCTGCGGGCGCGGTTCTAGGGACGGGACGGCACTGGGCCGGGGAAGGCCATGCGACCTTCCCCGGCCCAGTGCTGCGTCGTTTTTTCTCAGTGGAGCTGCTTGAGATAGTCGATGATCTCCTGGCGCTTGGCGGGGTCCTTCAGGCCTGGGAAGCTCATGATATTGTCTGGCACCAGCGCGCGGGGGTTTTCCAGCCACTTGTCGAGGGTCGGCTCGTCGAGGGTCAGCCCGGCGGCCTTGAGCGCAGGGGAATAGCTGAAGCTGCCCTGGCCGGCCTTGTGGCCATAGACGCCCCAGAGGTTGGGGCCGAGCTTGTCGGCCGCGCCCTTCTCGGCGCTGTGGCAGACGGTGCAGCGGGCGAAGGTGGCGGGGGCGACCGGCGGCGCGGCGGCAATCTGCTTGGCGGCCGCGGGCTTGACGGCCGGGACCTCCGCGGCGGCGGCCTTGGCGGGAGCGACCAGCGCGGCGGCATCGGCCGCCTTGGGGCTTGCCGCTGTTGTGGGCGCTGCGGCCGCGCTGACGGCAGGGCTGGGGCTGGCCGCGGCCTCTCCGGTGGCGGCCGCGCTGGCCGGATCGGTGGCAGCTTCGCTGGTAACGGCCTCCTGCGGTGCCGGCTCGGCCGAGCAGGCGGCAAGGGTGAGGGCGGCGAGGCTGAGGGCGGTCAGGCTCAGGGCTGGGTACAGGCGCATTTCGGTCGTCTCCCGAGGCGTATGGTTCTTGCCCTCGCCTTGGCATGGGCGCCGGTCGGCACGCTATTGCACTTTCGGCCCGGTGGGCGGGTGCCGTGCGCGGTGGTCTAGTGACCCGGAACGGGAAGGACGCGACATGCGCGCAGAACATGCCTTGCGCCGGGCGGTGGTGGCCGAGATGCACTTGCGGCGCTGGCCGCGCCTTTGCGCCCCGGCTTCGGTGATCCAGTACCTGCGCCTCGTCGGCGAGGGCGAGGCGCGCGAGGCAGAGCGCGTCATGCTCGGCCGCCTGGCCGGGGGCGAGCCGCCCGCGCCGGGCCAGCGCCACCTGATCGGCACCGTGGCGCCGGGGGTGCGGTTCTGCTGGGAGCGCCACAGC
The DNA here is from genome assembly GCF_014230315.1 of Novosphingobium flavum. GTDB lineage: Bacteria > Pseudomonadota > Alphaproteobacteria > Sphingomonadales > Sphingomonadaceae > Novosphingobium > Novosphingobium flavum. Next base: position 118,936 of record NZ_JACLAW010000004.1, read on the forward strand.
GAGGCGACGACCTTCACCCTGTTTCTCGAGGGCAGCGGGCCGGCGCTTGCCATGCGCGGAGACAGCGGGCTGGCCGGGCTGCTCGACGCGGCCGAGGCGCTGCCAGGCGAGGTCATGCGCGCGACCCGGGTGGTGCTGGTCGAGGACGAGGCGGCGGCCGGGGAGCTGCTGCCGGGGCTCGGTTTCCTCTCCGCCGACCTGGTATCGTGCCACGTGGGCGGGCCGGGGATGGCGGGGCCGGGGGCGCGGATCTGGTCGGATTTCGCGCTGCGGGATGACGGCTTCGGCGTGCTGCTGGTGGCGGCGAACGGGCTGCGCGGTCATCCGCTGGCCCGCGCGGTGCAGGGGCTGCAGGAGCTGGGCAATTACCGCAATCTCGCGCTGCTCGGCCTGCCGGTGGCGCGCGAAGGGTGGGCGGCGCTCGACGGGATCGAGCGCGGCCTCGAGGCGGTCAGCCGCGACATGGCCCGGCCCGAGGTGACCGACGATGCCCTGCTGGAAGAGGTCAGCGCCCTGTCGCTGCGACTGGTTGCGCATGGGGCGGCTTCCGACTTCCGCATGGGCGCGGCCGAGGCCTATGCGGCGATCGTCGAGGAACGGCTGGCCGGCCTTGCCGTCCGCCCGGTGCCGGATCACCTTTCGCTGGCGGATTTCACCCAGCGCCGCCTGCTACCGGCGGTGCGGACCTGCGCGGCCCATCGCCGTCGCGCCGAGCAGCTGGCGGAGCGGCTGGCGCGGTTCGTCTCGCTGCTGCGGACCCGGATCGAGACCCGGATCGAGAACCAGAACGGACGGCTGCTCGCTTCGATGGAGCGCAATTCGGCGCGCCAGTTGCGGCTCCAGCAACTGGTCGAGGGGCTCTCGGTCGTCGCGCTGAGCTACTATGCGATCAGTCTCGTCGGCCACGTCCTCGACGGGGCCGAGGCCGTGCTGCCGGGGGTCCATGCCGGGCCCTGGCTGGCCGTACTGACCCCCTGCACGGTGGCGGGCGTGTGGCTGGGGCTGCATGTGCTCAAACGGCGGGTGCTGGACTAGGCCCTGTCCTGACGCAGCGGCGAGGGTGACACGAGTGTCACCCTGAGTTCGCGCCGGAATGGCGAAATTCCGCGCGTTTTGCGCAGAGTGCATGGGTGACACTTGTCCAACCGGACGCGCTTGTCTGACGGTTCAAGGAACGGGCCGATCAGGCTCGCGAAGCGGAAGCTGACAGCGGGGCGCGATGTAGGAAAGCGGTTTGTGCGGGGTGGCCCCTTCACCGCGCGCGGGGGGCGATCTCGATCACGTAGGGGTGGTTGGCGAGGGTGAGGTCGACTCGGCGCACCTTGGTCAGGCTCCGCAGCGGCCGGGCGCCGACCGTCGGGTCGTAGATCGTGACGGCGGGGCGTTCCTGACCGAAGGTGATCGCGATGTGGTCCGCGCCGCGCACCCGTTCGCCCCAGATAACCAGCTGGAACGCCCCGTCGCGGCGTTGGAGCAGGAGTTCGTGGACGGTCTCGGGCCGGTTGGCGATGGCATAGTCGAGCCGGCCGGGGCGGCCGATGCGGCCGCGATCGGCGAGGATGGTGGTCAGGTTGTGCAGGTAGAGCGCGGCCGGGCGCGGCGAATAGTCGCGCCGGAAGAAGCCGAAGGCCTGATTGCCCGCCTCATCGGTCCGGTCCCGCAGCAGGTAGACCGAGGTGTAGCTGTAGCCGCGCCGGAACTGGGCGAGGTAGAGGGTGAGCAGGCTGCGCCCGTGAACCTCCTCGGTGATCGTGCCGGTTATCGCGGCGCCGGTCTCGGTCGTGACGCGGGGCAGGGCATCGAGCCGGGCCTGCGTATAGCCGGTGAACCAGTTGCGCCAGGTCCGCCCGTAATTGCCGTAGAGCCCGTCCACTCTCGCTTCCGGGCCCGGGGCCGCCGCGTTCCAGACCTTGTTGTCGGCCGGCTCGGGGGAGTGGGGATGGTAGATGTAGTTGTGGACGTTGGCGAAGTCGGCATACCTGGTCCCGGCGGGCATGGGGGTCGAGGCCCATGGCGGGATCTCGAGGAACTGGAGGCCGACGTTGTCGGTCTGCGCGCCGGGTTCGGAGACGGTCCAGACCGGGTAGCGCGCGAGCAGGGGATCGGCCTTGACCGCCGTGTAGAGATCGCGCTGGAGCTTCGCCACCGGCAGCCACGAACGGTCCTGCCCGCCGCCGGTCTCGCCCTGATAGGTGACGGGCCAGTTGTTCGGTTCGTTGAGCCCTTCGAAAGCGAGCAGGGCATCCGATCCGGCCAGCTCGCGCCCGGTGCGGAGCAGGCGGGGCAGGTCGTTCCCGCCGCTGACGAGGCCCCAGCTGAACTTCACGCCGGTTTCGCGGTGCAGCCGCAGCAGGGTGGCGAGCGTGGTCGGCCCGTTCTCGCTCAGCCCTTCGATGCCGGCGCGGACCCAGCGAAATCCGCCGAACCGGACCATCCTGATGGTTTCCTCGATCGGCTGGCCGCGATCCGGGAAGGTCGAGACGACCCCGATGGATTCGAGAAAGACTTCGGTCGGGAGGGCCGTGGTCATGGCCGGTTCGGGCGCCGACCGGGCGGTCGACCCGGGCAGGGGGAGGGCAATCAGCAGCGCGGCCAGGGCAGCGATCCCGAACGGCATGGCGGCCGGACCGGATCGCGGCGCAGGGCGCTTCGCCTTCATTCCCGTGCGGGCGCGGGGCCGGGCGGGCGGCTCACCGGCTCGGCGCCGTTGCCGCGCGCAGCCGGCGCAGGCCGGCTTTGCCTTGCAGGGCTGACCCGGCGCGGGCGGCGACGTGCAGCAGCTCGGTCACCGGGCCGTCGCGCCGTCCGGTGACATGCCAGATCGCCAGCACCGCCCCGACGTAGCCCAAGCCGCCGGCCGTGACCTCGAGCGCGAGCTGGAGCAGCGCAGGCCAGCCATCGGCGCGAAGCAGGTGGCGCAGCGGCAGGATGGCGGCGGCCATGGCGATCAGGCCCGCGATCGTGGTGGCATGGGCGGCCAGCTGGGCGGCGACCCTGATCCCGGTGAGAATCCGGGTGGCGACCATCTCGAACAGGGTGGACAGAAGCTCGGCCAGGCAGCGCCCGAGCGCCGCGCCGAGCAGGCCGCCGACAAGGAGGCCCGCGACGAGCAGCGGCACCTTGACCGCGAGGGCCAGCACCTGCTGGAGGAACAGCAGGCGGGTGCGGCCGACGGCCATGGCCGCCGGCTGCAGGGCCACGCTGAAGGTGCTGAAGGTATAGAGGATCGCGGCGATGCTGACGAACGGGGTGGCCGCACTCCATTGCGGGCCGAGCATGACCTGAACCGCCGGTTCGGCGACGAGGGCCAGGCCGATGCCGAGCGGCGCGGCGACCATCGGCAGGGTCGACTGGGCGCGCAGGCAGGCCTTCTTCAGCCGCTCGGCATCATGCGTCAGATTGGCGAAGCTGGGGAACAGCACCCAGCGGATGGGATGGAGCGTTTCCCGCGCGGGGATCACGGCGAGGCTGTCCGCCATGGCATAGATGCCGAGCGCGGGCTTGGAGACGACCGCGCCGATGATCAGCTGGTCGATCCGCCAGTTGAGCGTCTCGACCACCTGCTTGAAGAACATCCACCCGGAAAAGGACCAGATGTCGCGGGCATCGCGCAGGCAGAAGCGTGGCCGGTAGGGCACGAGCAGGTAGCTCCAGACCGTGACGATGACGGCCCCGAGGGCATTGCCGGCGATGATCGCCCAGTATGAGCGCAGCATCAGCGCCAGCGCGATGGCAAGGCCGAGGCTGAGGACCTTGAGGGCCAGCAGGTAGATCGCCAGCGGCCAGAAGCGCAGGTCCTTGGTGACGAGAATGATGAACGGGTTCTGCAGGCCGAGCACGGCGCCGGTCGCGCCGGAAACCACCAGGACGGGGATCAGGCCGGGGACCGCGTAGATAAGCGACAGCGGCCAGGCGATGGCGAGGAACAGCAGGACCAGCAGGACCGAGCGGATCAGCGACATGGTCCAGGCCGTGTCGACCTGGCTGGGGCGCACCTGGTCCTTCTGGATCAGGGCCTGCGACAGCGAGAGTTCGGTACTGGACTGGACCACGCCGAGCACCGCGCTGGCAATGGCGACGATGCCGAAATCCCGCGGGGTGAGGAGATGGGCGAGGATGACGAGAGCCAGCGCCCCGGCAAGGTTGGTGCCCATGCGAACGGTGCCGAGGGAGAAGACCCCCTGGACGGTGCCATGCCGCAGGTCCGGGTCGGCCGGGCGCGGGACCGCTTCTGCCGCTGGCCCGATGCGGCCGTCTTCCGGCTGGGGCGCGGTCATCGCCGGCGGGCGATCGCGGCGGGGACGGCTGCCCGTTCCCCGGCGGCGGCGGACCGCTCCTTGCGCCGCGCGGGCCGGGCAGGGCGGATGGCGAGCGCCGCTCCGGCAAGAAGCGAGAAGGTCGCGGCCGGGTTGGCGATGGGCGAGGTGACCGCGGCGGGGATCAGGCCGAGGATCGCGGCGCTGGCGAGCGCCCCGCCGAGCGTCTGGGCCGCGTCGTCGCCCAGGCCGTAGCTTGAGCGGCGCGCGGGCTGGAACACGGCCAGCAGGTAGAGAATGTAGGACAGAATGCCGATCACGCCCATCGAGCCGAGGATCGCCATGATGTTGCTGGACGACCGGAAGCTGCCCGGCCCGACGCCGATGCCGAAGGTGGCGCGGGCGAGGGTCAGGCCCTGCCCCGCCCAGAACAGCCGCTGCTGGCCGGAACTGCTCGCCGACTTCTCGACAGTCATCGACAGGACCGTGCCCGACACGGCGTCGAGCATCCGGGGCAGGATCGCCATCGCCACGGCGGCGAGGAACACGGCCGCGCCGACCAGCACCAAGGTTTCCTGCAGCTTGCCCCGGGGGGCCAGCCCCGGCAGGAGCAGCGCGCGCAGGATGAAGAAGGCGGCATAGCTCGCCAGTGCGACATAGGCGGTCGACGAGGTGCTGAGCACCAGCATCAGCATCAGCGCCAGTGCAACCGGGGCCGTGCTGCGAACCGCGATGGAGCGGTACCACATTTCCGCGTTCACCATCAGGAACACGAAGCAGGCCCCGGCATAGGTGGAGGATTCGGGCATGATCCCGGCGATCCTGACCATGCCGTCCACTTCCGCGCTCATCTGTTCATAGTTGCCGTTGCGGAACAGCTTGAGGAAATCCTCGATCGGCGTGCCGCGCCCGGCGACATCGAGCAGGCCGGTGGCGATCAGGAACCAGCCGCAGCCGATCGACGCGGAGACCAGTGCCTTCTGGGCCCCTTCGCACCGGGCGAGGATATAGGCGCAGAGTGCCAGGAGCAGCGCGCTGGTCATGTAGATGCCGGCGTTGAGGTTCTGTGTGGTGGGCGCGAGGGGCACGACGAAGAACAGGTTCTCGGTCATCGGCGTCTTCATCGGCGCGACGTTGACAGTGCCGCCGAACAGGCGCGGGCCGAGGTAGGACAGGGCCACGCCGTAGAAGCAGAACAGGGCAAGCCACAGGTTGGCGCGCAAGGCATCGGGGAAATAGCCGGAAAGCCCGCCCTTGGGGGCGAATATCCGCATGAGGACGAAGGGCAGCGCGAATTGCACCGGCGGCACGGTGGAGCCCCCCAGCGCGGGCAGGACGAGGGCGGCCGACCCCTCGAACAGGGCGCTGAAGAGCAGGAAGACCAGCGTGCTGCCGGGCCGGCCGACGAGGATGACCAGGCCGCCGAGGACAAGCTGGATCATCCCGATGAAGGTCAGTTGCATGGCTGCCTCCGCCTGCCGGGGCGCGCCCGCGCGGGATGATCCCGGAACCCGCAATACCGCACTGGGGGTGAGTAAGGCATGGCCGGGAGGTATCACCGCGCGCGGGCGGCAGGCCATGACGCATAAGTGTTAGCGCGGGAACTGCTCGCGCCCGGCGGCGGCGGGCTGATACTTTCGGGGTAGTCCGGATGGATGAGGTCTGGCCGAATTTTGCGGGGACGGGTCCTCATGACGGGGCAAGCCGATGGCGCGCGTTACCGGCAGGGCCTCGTCTGCTAGCCTGAAGGCCGAACCCGCGGGCGCGGATGCCCGGCCGGGCTCGGCTGGATTCTGCAGCTAGCGATGAACGCGATCCTTGACCGCCTTTTCGTGCTTCTCAGCGGCGAGCTGTGCTGGACCGCGCCGCTCGCGGTCGGGCTGGGCCTGCTTGCGCTGGGCTGCTGCGGCCTTGTCTCCGCCCGGTGGCGGCCGGGTCTGCTGCTGGTCGGACTCGGCATCGGCGGGGCAGCGCTTGCGCCCTTTCTCCTTGCTCAGGCAAGGGCGCCCGGTTCGCCCGGCCCCTATCCGGTCTATCGGGCCACGGTGAGCGGGCCGATCGGGTTCGACCTCTGGCTTCCCGCGCGGCCGGGGAGGGCGGGGGCGGCCATCGTCTCCGATTGTTCGGGCCTTGACGGGCTTCCGCTGGCGGCGGCCGAGGGAGAAAAGCGGCGCATCGTACTTTACATGCCGCACTTCAAGGGCGCGCGGGACGACAACTCCGTCCGGCTCCGCCATCTTGCCGCACACGGTTACATCGTGGCGGCCTTCGACGACATCGGCCTCGACCGCCCCCGGCGGGACGCTGACGCGCGGCAGGAACAGGCGCGATTGCACGACTGGCTCTATGCGAGCCAGGCCGACTATGACCGGACCGTGGCGCTGAACGACCTGCGGGTCGGCCTTCAGGCGCGCAAGGCGCTGGCGGGCCTCGATTGGCTGGCTGCCTGCGCCGCCCGGCCGGAGGCATCGGGCTGGAACGGCCTTGTCGACCACCGGGCGGTTGCCTTCATGGGCTTTTCGTTCGGCGGCGCGACCGCGGCCGAGGCGGCGATGATCGATCCCCGCGTTGCCGCGGTGATCAGCCTTGATGGTTCGCTGTTCGGGCGGGCGGCGGCCGGACAGATGCGGGCGCCCTACCTCTATATCAGGAGCAACGATGCGGTTCCGGCCATGTCCGATCTGACTTCGGGCAAGCCGCGGGACATGTTCAACGCGCGGCTGATGGCCCGCCATCTCCAGCAGCAGGCGGCCCTGGCGGCCCGGGCCGGGAGTGCGGGAATCCGCATTACCGGAACGGCTCACGGCAGTTTCAGCGATGCCCTGTTCGAGCCGCACGCATCGCGGCTGTGGTTGCTCAACGATCCGAACACCACGTTCGATGCGGCCGATTCCTACATCCTCGACTTCCTTGACGGGCATCTCCGGGGCCGCCCGATGACGCTGATCGGCCGGGCCGGGCCGCGCCTGCCGAGGGTCGAGACCCTGCGCGGCATCGGCCTCGTTCCCGGCGGGAATTTCGGCTGGCGCGACCCGGTTCCGGCCGGGTCCTAATGCTTGGGGGGTAATCCCTATTGTGGGAGACCCTTCCCCTGCGAGCTAGATCGGCGCGCGGGCGCCTACCCGCCTTCCCAATAGCCAATGCCGCCGGGGAAATTGTATCAAGACCATTGCAGGCCGCGATCGGCTTCATGCTTTGGCGAATTCCGGCGAGTGTGGAGGAGCGCTACCGAATTCGTTGCGGCCTGCGTTCCGAGTTCCGAATTGAAGGTACTCCGTGATGACCGAAACGGCCCGCCCAGCACTGTCCATAGTCGCACCATGCTACAACGAGGAGGGCGTGCTCCATGAACTGCACCAGCGGCTGGTCGGCGTATGCCGGCAGGCGGTGGGCTGGGATTTCGAGATCGTCCTGATCGACGATGGCTCCCGCGACCGGACCCGCGCGATCATCGGCGAGCTTTGCGCCGCCGATCCGCACGTGGTCGGCGTGTTCCTCTCGCGCAATCACGGTCACCAGCTGGCCCTGACCGCCGGGCTCAACATCTGCCGGGGCGAGCGCGTCCTGATCATCGACGCGGACCTGCAGGACCCGCCGGAACTGCTGCACGACATGATGGCCCTGATGGATGGCGGGGCCGACGTGGTCTATGGCCAGCGCACCGCGCGCGACGGAGAATCCGCGTTCAAGAGGTTCACCGCCGATCTGTTCTATCGCATCCTGGGCAAGCTGGTGGACGTCAACATTCCCCCCAATACCGGCGATTTCCGCCTGATGAGCCGCCCCGTGCTGGACGAGCTCAACCGCCTGCCGGAGCAGCACCGGTTCGTGCGCGGGCTGGTCAGCTGGATCGGCTACAAGCAGGTGCCGCTGCAATACCACCGCCACGCCCGCTTTGCCGGCACGACGCATTACCCGGTCAAGGCGATGATCCGTTTCGCCATCGACGCGATTACCGGCTTTTCGACCGTTCCGCTGCGGATGGCGACCTATCTCGGCCTGCTCGCCGCTTTGGTCGGCATCTGCATGATGGGCTGGGCGGCCTATTCCTATTTCGCCGGCATCGCCATTCGCGGCTGGACCACGATCATGGCCCCGATGCTGATCCTCGGCAGCACGCAGCTTTTGGTGCTGGGGGTGATCGGCGAATATCTCGGCCGGCTCTACATGCAGTCGAAAAACCGGCCGCTGTTCATCATCGAGGAAATCAAGCGCAGCGAAGGCGCCTTGCAGCCCCCGCTTCATGCCATCCAGGGGGCCGCCCAGCCGAAGAGCGTGGCCTGAGGTTTCAGGCCAGGACCGCGGTCAGCACAGGCCGCCAGCGTCAGCACAGGCAGTCGGCGTCAGCAGAGGCTATCGGCAATGCGCGCGGCGTTGGCCATCAGCGTGAAGGTGAGGTTCTTGGCCGGCATGAACGGGAAGGCGGCGCCGTCCACCACATAGAGGTTGGCAAAGTCGTGCGACTGGCCCTGCGGCGAGACTGACCATTCGCGCTTTTCCGCAGACATCGGCAGGGTTCCGCCATAGTGGACGCCCGCGCCGATCGGCCGGACGTGGGCCATCCCGGGCACGAAGGGCGCGCCGATGGCGGCGAAGAAGCGCCCGACCTTGCGCAGCGTAGCCTTGATCTCGGCGGCTTCTTCCGGGGCGGGGCGGTACCGCGCGGTCAGGGCCGGCCATTCTTGGCCGTCAGCCGACAGGGTGAGATAATTGCCCGCCCGCCGTGTATCGGCATAGTTGAGGTTGGCGACGCCCAGCCCCGAGCGCAGGGCGCGCAGGACCCCCGTGGCCGAGCGGATGTCCAGCGGCAGGCTTTGCAGCACCGGATGCGCCGCGCCGGTCTTCAGCGTCGTCACCTGTCCGTGGACGTAGTGCCGTGGCCGCTCCTGCGGCAGGCCGAATGCCAGCTGGTGGTACTGGTAGGAATCCGGCTCGTAAGGCCGCCCGAGCATCGCCAGGTTGAAGAAGGGGGCGAGGACCTGGCGATTGTCCATCAGCCCCTCCAACCGCACGATTTCGCCGCTGGCCTTGTACTGGGTGCGCAGGACCAGGTTCGACGTGCCGATCGCGCCGGCGGCGAGGACGTGGACGTCGGCCGTGAACCGCTCCGCCGCGCCGCCCGTGACCGGGAAGGTCACCGCCCCGGCGAGGCCGCCCCCGCCGTCGGTTTCGAAGTGACTGACGAACTGGCCGGAGCGGTAAGCGAAGGTTTCGAAGGCCATGCATTCGCGCAGGGTGATCGAGGGGGTGTAGAGCGCGCCGTTGGGGCAGCCCCAGAGGCAGCGACCGCAGGAGCGGCAGGCTTCCCGCTCGCCGTGCGCGCTGGTCAGCACGGCTTGGCGCGAGCGGCCGAAGCGCACGCCGTGCCTGGCCTGCAACCTCTCGCGCCGGCTGGCGTAACGCGCGGCGAGCAGGGCGGCGCTGGCATCGAGTGGGGTTGGCGCGCTCAGGTTATCGTGATGGGCATAGGCCAGGTCGTCTCCCTCCTCGCCGCCGACGCCGATCCGCCTTGCCACTTCGCCGTAGTAAGGCGCGATTGCGGCATGGGTGAAGGGGAAGTCGGCGAGGTCGTCATCGTCGAAGGGGTAGCTGCCGCCGGTCCAGCATTCGGCCAGTCCGCCCGCCGCGAAGGAGCGCAGCGGGGTGATGCCGTCTCCCCGGAACCGGAAGCGGGGATCGGGCGCGAAGACATAGTCCTTCGAAGGCGGCAGGCCGTAATATTCCGGATCGTCGGTCGGGTTCGGGCTGGGCAGGGTGATGCCGCCATATTCGGCGCCGAGGAAATATTCGACCGGGTCCGGCAGGCTGCGTTTCAGGCCCATGAAGCTTTCGGCCGGCGCGGCGATGGCCGGACGTGTGTTGCCGACGTCGAGCATGGTCACCGCGTGCCCCTTGCGCAGGGCGGTGAGGGCGAAGTGCAGGCCGCTGGGGCCAGAGCCGACGACGAGGATCTTCATGCGCGCCCGGCCCGCGCGAGGCGGGCCACGCCGAGCGATGCCGCCCCGCAGGCCAGCGCCAGCGAAAAGGTCGCCCCGGTCGCGGCGAGGGCAAGGCCGGTGCCGATCACGCCGCGCGCCTGCGGGGCCTCGAACAGGGCGTTGGTGGGCGCGCGGTTTTCGAGGATGGCGGCGAGGATGATCAGCCTGCGCCGCAGGGCGCCGCGCCGGGCGAACAGGGCGCAATAGGCATCGATGCAGCGCGCCATCCACTCGCCCTTGCGCGCCAGCCGGAGCGATGTCCGGTCAAAGTCGGACAGGGGCGCCGTGGCGGTGAGGCCGTGGGCCTGCAGCGCCGCGAGATAGTGGCGCAGGGTATCGGCCTCGGGCGGCATGCCGGTGAGATAGCGAGCGAACACCTCGCATTCTGCGGCGGCATCCTCAGGGTCATCGGCGGGCGCCGGGGGCAAGGGGCCTTCCGCCAAGGGCGGGCCCGCGAGGCGGTCCAGCAGGTCGGGCAGGGGCGGTGAATGGGGCCGCAGGCGGTCCATCAGCCAGTTGGGCGTGGCCGTGCTGTCGTTGGCGAAGAGGGCCAGTTGCCCGGCGGTGAGCGGCAGGACCGGGCGCAGCACCGGTTCGAGCGCGGCAAGGGCCAGCCTTGTCGGCGCCAGCGGCACGCGGACCAGCCGCGCTGCCGCTCCCCCGGTGGACCTGCGCACGGCGCGGAGAAAATCGCCGAGCATTTCCGGATCGGCGCCGCCGACGTCCAGCGTCTCCCCGGCGAAGCGCCATTCGTCGAGGACGATGGCGATGGCCCGCGCCACCTCGTCCACGTCGACCGGCTGGATGCGCACGGCGCGCGCACCCTGCGGCAGGGGAATGACCGGGAGGCGGGCGATGCGGCGTAGGCTGGCCCAGGCCGGCGAGCGGGGGCCGAGCACCACGGTGGGGCGCAGGATGGTGAAGGCCAGCCCGCTCTCGCGCACCAGAGCCTCGGCCGCGGCCTTGCTTTGCGCATAGGGGTAGAACGCCTGGTCCGGGTAGCCGGCGGCGATCGTGCTGACGTGGAGGATGTGGCTCACGCCGCTCTGGCGGCAGGCGCCGATCAGGGCGCGGGTGCCTTCGAGGTTCACGCGCCAGTGCTCCTTCGGGGAGACCTTGCCCACGCTGGCGGCGAGATGCACGGCGACGTCGGCACCCGAAAGAGCGTCGCGGTAGGTCTCGGGAGAGAGCAGGTCACCCGTGACGTAGGCCGTGCCGTCGTCCGCCGCCGGCGCTTGGCGCGAGAGGCAGCGCAGATCCCAGGCGCCCTGTGCCAGCCGCGCCCGCAAGGCGCTGCCGATGAAGCCGCTGCCGCCGGTCAGGAAAAGGGTGCCCTTCATGGCCGGGGACGATCCTTCAGCCGGTAGAGGTCGATCACGCCGAAGGACTTTTCCAGCCGGTAGTTTCGGGCGAGGAACCCGGCCATCCACGGGAAGTCTGCGAGGGAATCGCTGGCCCGGGCGAGGCCGTCCCACGAGATGCCGGAGACGAAGTAGACCGGCGGATGGAGCGCCAGCTGGCGGGCGGCCTGATCCCGGTATGCCGCGCGGTATTGCCCCGGCATGGCCAGCGGCATGGCGAAGGTGAAGCGGGCGGGATCGGGCCGGTCGGCGAGGTAGGCGACGGTCGCGTCGCTGCCCCAGACATAGACGCCGTCTTGCGGTGCCGTGTGCGCGGCGATGTAGCGGGCGGCGGCCATTTCATCCGCGCTGTCGTAGAGCCGGAAGCTGTAGGCCGCATAGTACCGGTCCGGGGCCCGTTCGGCGAGGCGGTACCAGGCCAGTCGCCCGGCGTCCCTGAGCGGGCGCGCGGCCGTTGCCACGAGGGCAATCCCGGCCAGAGCGAGGGCCGCCGCCGGGTACAGGCGATGTCCGCTCCGCCCGGAGGACAGGGCGTGGAGGCCAAGGGCCGCCGCGATGAACAGCGGCGGGTAGGCCGGAAACCAGTGGTAGGTGTAATACTTCTTCTGGATGACGACGCAGAACAGGGCGATCGCGAACCACGCGGCGAGGATGGCGAGGGGGCGCCATTGCGCGCGCCAGTTCGGCAGGGTGCCCAGCGCCAGCAATGCAGCGCAGATCACGGGCGTCCTGAGCAGGGAGGCCGCCACGCCGTGCATCGCCACGTTCCAGCCCGAGGCGGCATCGAGATAGGTCGTCAGCGGGTAGAGCAGGTGGACCTCGATCAGCTGCGGGAGGCCGCCGCGCAGGGCGAAGTAGCCGCCGATCAGCGCGGGCGGGATGGCGGCGCCCAGCGCCAGTGCCGAGGCCAGGGCGGCGCGGTGCTTCCATCCGGCGCCCGGGGCCAGCGCGCAGACCGCGAGCGGGATCAGGCCGAAGGTGAAGTAGAACGGCTTCACCAGCCCGGCGCAGGCGATGAAGAAGCCGGCCATCGCGCAGGTTCGCGCGGCGGTTCGCTCCGCCGCGAGCAAGGGGGTGAACGCCACGATCAGGCTGGTGGTGACCCACGATTCCGGGGCCGCCGTGAAGAACCATCCCGCCGATGCGATCCAGAGGTAAGTGGCCAGCGCCGCCCAAGCCCCGATCGGGCGGGTGGTGAGGGCGCCGACGCGCGCGAAGATCACGAAGCCTGCGATGGACCAGAAGGCGAGGTCGACCAGCCGGATGCCCCACATGGTCGGGCCGAACAGGAATTCGGCCAGGGAAAACGGCAGGTAGGCGGCGGGCCCCTTCATGTCCCAGCTGTCGACATAGGGCAGGCCGCCGTGGACATAGGAGGAGCCGACCGAGGCGATGATGCCGTGATCCCAGCCGAAGGGCAGGGCCAGCGAGGCGGCGGCATAGACGAGGGTGAGCAGCCCGGCCGCCGCGAGGGCGAGCGCCGGCCATGAGCGGGCCGGAACCGGCCTCGACGCACCAATCAAACTCGCCGCCAATTCCATCGCCTACCCCTGATGATCACTCAACATCGCCGGCGCACGCCGTTAGCATCGCGGGCAAGCCGCCACTGCAATTGCCAGGATGGTCCAATGCCCGACTGCCTCGTCCAAGACGAAAGCACCCTGACCGCGCTGGCGCCGAAATCCGAGATCTTGCGCTTCGCCGCCGTGGGGGTGGTCGGCACGGCCGTTCACTACGGCGTGCTGGTCGCGCTGGTGGAACTGGGCGGGGTTGATCCGGTTGCCGGCACGCTGTGCGGTTTCATCGTCGCCGCCTTTGCGAGCTTTGTGCTCAACAGCGTCTTCACGTTCCGCGTGCGGCTGAATTTCACTTCGGCCCTGCTCAAGAACTATGTCAGCCTTGCCTTCGGCCTGGCCATCAACGTCGGCACCGTTGCCCTGCTTACCCATCTTGCCACACCCTATATCTTCGCCCAGCTGGTCGCGACCGTGCTGGCCTTCATCTGGAACTATCTGGCTTCGAGGTTCATCGTCTTCCGCAAATGAGCGAGTCCGGTCTGATCGAGCCGGTAGAGGTCGAGCGTGCCGATGCTTTTCTCGAGATGGTAGTGCGCCTTCACGAAGGCCGCGAGTTCGGGAAACCGGGCGAGGGACTGCGCCTTGGTATCGGCGGCCCACCAGTTCATGCCCGCGACGAAATAGACCGGCGGGGCCCGGTGGAAGGCGGCCATGGCCTCGGCGCGGTAGGCGGCGCGATATTCGCCGTCGAGGCTCAGCGGCATTTCAAAGGAAAAGCGCGTCGGGTTGGGGCGATCGGCGAGGTACTGGACGGTCGCGTCGTTGCCCCAGACGAAGACCGGATCGGCCGGGCCGGTATGGGCGGCGATGTAGCGGGCCGCTTCGCGCTCCGCCGCGACCTCGTAGATCCGCGCGCCGGAGGCATTGTCCGGCGCGAAGTGGAACGAGGCGTAATAGCGGTCGGGCGCGCGTTCGAGCGCGAAGTAGTAGAGGAACTTGGCCGTATCGCGCAGCGGCATGGCGCAGACCTGTGCGGCGAGGGTTATCGCGGCGGCCGCGGCGATGAACCGGCCGGCGCCTGCCCGCGCCCCGTCTGCCTGCGGCCCGTCCTGCAACAGGGTATGGATGCCGCCCGCGGCGAGCAGCAGTAGCGGCGCATAGCAGGGAACCCATTGATAATAGTAGTACTTTCCCTGAAGGATGACGGCGAGGACCATCGCGGCGATCCAGCCCAGTACCGGCCAGAGAATCTGCGGCTGCCGGCGCCATGACCAGACCCCCAGCGCGATGAACGGGCAGAGGAGGGCGACCACCGGCCGGGCCAGGAAGGTGGCGATCCCCTCGGTCAGGCTCGTTCCGGTCGGGAGGTGGGAATAGGTCGAGACCGGGTAAAGGATGTGCACCTCGATCGCCCGGGCCAGTCCGCCCTTGCTGGCGAAGTAAAGGCCCGCGCCGATCACCGGCAGAGCGGAGCCGAGGCCGAGGGTGAGCGCCAGCGCCGCGCGCCGCCGCAGCGATATTCCCGGGGCGAGGGCAATTGCCAGCAGCGGGGCAATGCCGACGGCGAGGTAGACCGGCTTGATCAGGCCGACCCCGCCGATCAGCAGCCCGGACAGGGCCAGTTGCCGATGCGTGGGGGCGGACGGCGCGGTGAGCAGCGGCGCGATTGCCAGCACGCAGGCGGCAGCCGCCCAGCTTTCCGGCGCGGCGGTGAAGAACCAGCCGCCCGCCGCGATCCAGTAGTAGAAGGCAAAGGCGGCGCTGGTGCCGATCAGCGCGTTCGTCAGCGCGCGGACCGACTGGCCGAGGCAGAAGGCGCCGAGGCCGACGATCACCACGTCGAGAATCCTGACCCCCCACATGGTCCGGCCGAAGAGAAATTCGGCGAGGGTGTAGGGCAGGTAGGCCGCCGGCCCCTTCATGTCCCAGCTGTCCGCATAGGGCAGGCCGCCGTGGACATAGGACGATCCGACCGAGGCCATGATGCCCTGATCCCACCCGAAGGGCAGGGCGAGCGAGGACAGCGCATGCAGGGCGGTGATCGCGCAGGCTGCGGCCAGCAGCAAGGTCATCGCCTGCCCGGCCGACCGGAGGGCGCCGAGCGGCGCGCGGTGCCTTGCCGGGGCTGGCCGGGCGGGAAAAGTCAGGCTCCGTTCGATGTCCATGCACCTCCGGGCGGGAGGACCGCCACGCGCTTTGCTCGCGCCGGGAACAGTACAGCGCGGCCATGGCGGCTGGCACCTGATCTTTGGAGTATCAGCCAAATGTGAAGCCGGCCGCCGGCGCGCTCATCTGAGGGCATAGGCGACGACGTGGAAGGGCATGTTGCCCGCACCGAACAGGCTGGCCCTTCCGCCCGAGACGATGACCACCATCTGCCGGCCCGAGCGCGGGGCGCGGTAAGTGATCGGGGTGGCCTGGTTGCCGGCCGGGAGCTTGTCCGACCACAGTTCTTTTCCGGTCAGGCTGTCTATCGCCCGCAGGCGCCGGTCGCCCACGGCGCCGATGAAGACGAGGTCGCCCGCCGTGGTGATCGGGCCGCCCACCACCGGCGGCGCGCCGATGGTGAAGGGCAGGTGGGAGGCGACGCCCAGCGGCCCGATCTCCTCGGCCGTGCCGAGCGGTCGTTCCCAGACGACCTTGCGGCTGCGCAGGTCGATCGCGGTCAGCGTGCTGTAGGGCGGGGATTGGCACGGCACGCCCAGCGCGGTCATGAAGGGGCCTCCCACGACCCCGTAAGGCGTTCCCGCCTGGGGATAGGCGTAGTCCGCGCCGTCGCTCCTCGGCTCCAGCCGGGTTACGGTGGCGAAGCGGGTGGAGGGCACGATCAGCAGCCCGCGCCCCTTGTCGACCGAGACGCCGCCCCAATCGACCCCGCCCAGCTGGCTGGGATAGAAGATCGAGCCCCGCAGCGAGGGCGGCGTGAACACGCCGTCGTAGCGCAGGGCATGGAACTTGCGCCGGCACAGGAGCTGGTCGAACGGCGAGATGCCCCACATGGACCGCTCGTTGAGCGCGGGCCCATCGACGCTGGGCATGCCGACGGAAAACGGCTGGGTGCGCGCGGTCCATTCGCCGGGGACATCGGTTTGCGGCACGGGCTTTTCGATCACCCCGGTCAGCGGCTGGCCAGTGCGGCGATCGAGGACGAACAGCTGCCCGTGCTTGGTGGCCTGCAGCAGCGCGGGGACCGGGCCGCTTTGGGTCGGCATGTCGAACAGCACGGGCTGGGCCGACGTGTCGTAATCCCACAGGTCGTGATGCACGAACTGGTAGGACCAGCGCACCCGCCCGGTCTTCACGTCGAGCGCGACGATGGAGCTGGCGAATTTCTCCCACAGCGGCTTGCGGTGGCTGCCCACGAAATCGGGCGTGGCATTGCCGGTGGGCACATAGACGAGGCCCAGATCTGGGTCGGCGCTGAGCAGGGTCCAGGAATTCGGCGTGCCGCGGGTATAGGGGGCGGGCACGGGCGCCGCGCTGGCATCTCCGGGCCGTCCGAGGTCCCAGGCCCAGGCGAGCGCCCCGGTGCGGACGTCGAAGGCGCGGATCACGCCGGAGGGCTCCCCGGTCGACTGGTTGTCCTGCACCAGCCCGCCGATCACGGCGAGGCCATTGACGATGGCCGGAGGGGAGGTCTGGTAATACTGGCCGGGAACGATCGGTTCGATGCCCTGACGGAGCGACACTTCGCCGCCTTGGCCGAAATCCGGGCATGGGCGGCCGGTTCCGGCGTCGAGCGCGATCAGCCGGGCATCGAGCGTGGCGAGCATGATGCGTTTGGCGCAGGAAGATGAGGGTGCGCCGGCGGCGGTGGTGCCGTCATGATAGGCGACGCCCCGGCAGATCCCGCTCAGCACGCCTTGCAAGCGGACGCGGGGATCGTGCCGCCAGAGCAGGCGGCCGGTTTCGGCATCCAGCGCGATGACCGTGTCGTTGCCCGTGCAGGCGAACAGCTTGCCATCGACCTGCAGCGGCACGGCCTCGTCCTTGAAGGCGAGGCCGGGGGTATCGGCCTGGGGCACGGGTTCGCGGTAGGTCCAGACCCGCTGCAACTTGCCGACATTGCCGCGATCGATCTGGTACAGGTCGGAGAATCGCGCTCCGCCCGGGTCCTGCCCCGGATAGGCCCAGCCGGCGGCGACCGGGGCCCCGGCGGATCGCGGGGCGATGGCGGGGCCGGGCCCCGAGCCTTCGGCCCAGCCGGGCCGCAGGGCGACGAGCAGCGCCACCCCGCCCAGGACGGCCTGGGCGCCGATGGCATAGCCGCGCCTGATCCCGGCCAGCTGGCTGCCGCTGGGTTCCGGGGCGAGCCGGCTACGGACGAAAGGCAGCAGGAACAGGGGGAGCAGGACCGAGATGAAATCGACGCGGGGGAGCAGCGCCCAGCCGTCGAGCCCGACCTCGTGGATGGCCCAGGCCCAGGTGGCGGCGAAATTGAGCGCGGTGAGGTGGATGGCCGAGAGGCGGCGGCGCGCCAGTTGCAGGCCGGCAAGGAGCAGCAGCGCGCCGCTCAAGGCATAGAAGGCGCTTCCGCCCGCCCATGCGAGCTGGGCGCCCAAGGCTGCCAGAAACAGCCCCGCCAGGGCGGTGCCGGCCGCAAGCAGATAGAATGATGCCGAGGAAATCTGCCGCGCCATGACCTCACGCCATCTGGCCGGGGCGGCAGGCGAAACCCGATCGAAGCCCCGGTGTGGTGCGGTCTTGATAGCCCCGATCCGCGGCGCGGGCGGAAAGCTATTCCGAGGTATGGACCCTCCCCCCTTCAGGAACCCGGGGCCGCTTGCGTTAGGTTCACGCCCTGCGCGGCAAGGAAGCGCGCGATGTCGGCCCGGATCGTGGTTGGCGGGGCATCCTGGGCCTTGCCGAATGCGGCCTGTGTGTCGTCGTGCTGGAGGCCGGGATAGACGATCAGCTCGGCCGCGCCGCCCTTTTCGCGCACCCGCGCCGCCATCTGCTCGCTCTCTTCCCGGCCCGCGATCCTGTCCGCCGCTCCGACCAGCAGCAGCAGCGGCGGGGACTTCCCGTCGACGTGGTGCTTCATTTCCGCGTAGCCGGTGCTGGGCGCGAAGATGGCGTTCTCATTCTCGCCGTGCAGCGGGAGCATGTTGTAGACCCCGGACAGGCCGATCACCGCCTTGAGATCGCGGCGGGCATCCAGCCCAGCCTCGTCCAGCCAGCGGGGCTCCACCGCGAGGCTGAGCGCATTGAAGGCGCCCGACGAATGGCCGACGAGGACCAATTTGGCCGGATCGCCGCCATATTGCGCGATGTGGGCCTTGACGAAGGCGAGGGCCCGGGCGCTGTCCTGCAGGAAGCTTGGCCAGGTTGCCGGGGGGTATATGCGGTAGTCGGGGATGACCGCGACATAGCCCTGCCGCGCGAGACCGGCCCCGACCCAGGCATATTGCGCCTTGGCGCCCGAGGTCCAGGCGCCGCCGTAGAGATAGACGATCACCGCGCGCGGCGGCCCCGGCCGGGCGGGGGCGTAGATGTCCAAGGCGCGCCGATCGCCCGGGGCATAGGCGATGTCGCGGTGGACGGCGAGGTCGCTCATCGGTTCGGCGGCCTGGTTCCGGTCGATCCGGAACGCGCCGCGCAGCCCGATCGCGGCGACGAGGGCGGCGGCGACCAGAGCGGCGGCTGAGAGGGCGGGCCATCGGCCGAAGCGCATCGTTCCCTCCTTCACCTCCGGCACGGATGCGGCGGCGCGATGGCTTCGGCCGCGCGGCATTGCGCCAAGGTTAGAAGGCGGCGCGCCGAGTTGAAATAGCCCGAAAGAGGGGGCTCGCCGCGGCGCGGGGACTATTTGGTTAGCCCCTTTGCCCCGGCCCGAATGCTGGTGCCGGCCCGAATAACATTATACATTTTCAGAACATTGCGTCGGGCAGGTGGGGCAAGTTCATGTTGCGTGACGGACGGGGCGCTGGTCCCGGATTTACTGGATCGGTTGGTGTGATGTCTCGCTGCGCGGGCAAGTTGGCGGGTTTTCGTTGGTGAGGCGGGTGACGCTTTTTGCGAAGGGGAATGTCGATGTTCACGATTCCCTGCATTCCTGCCGGATCGGCGGGGAACTGCTGTGGAACGGCGTCAACGAATGCCTGCGCCACAGCCATCCGGAGGCGCGCATCCGCATGAAGCACGAGACCCTGACCCGGTTCGATGCCCTGCTGGCGGCGGACGGCCATGTTCCGCAGGCCCTGGCGGACCGCGACCTGGCGCTGGGCAGCTATCCCCTGCCCGGCCAGTTCAGCGACAAGCTCTTCACCACGCCGGTCGATGCGGTGATCCTCTCGATCCTGCCCGATGTCGCCGCGCCGATCCTGCGGCACAAGGAAGAAGGGTTCCTGTTGTATCCGGCCGACACCTCGGTCTGGCCGGAAAGCGACCGCGCCTGGCTGCGCGACAATTTCGAGGCTGCGGGCCTGTCCACGGTCGAGGCCGCGATGGCCAATCTCGAGGGCGTGGTGGAACGGCTACGCGAGGCCGCGGACGTGCCGGTGCTGGTCTACAACATGTCGCCCGCCATTCCGGGCGACATGGTGCATTGCCATCTCGGGCTGGACGACACCTATTCGACGCGGATCAGGCGGTTCAACCTCGCGCTGATCGAACTGTCGCAGGCCATCGGCATCTCGATCGTCGACCTTGACGGGATCGTCGCGCGCAAAGGCGCCGACACGATGAAGGTCGACGCGATGCACCTCACCCCGCTCGGCTACCAGTGCGTGGCGGAGGAGGTCGTTCGCATTCTCGACGATTACGGGATCATGGAAGAGGGGGGCGCCGGGCAATGAAGGCAAGCGTGGTGATCCGCTCGAAGGACGAGGCCGACCGGCTGCGGCTGACCCTGACATCGCTCGCCGGCCAGAGCGCGCCTTGCGAAGTCGTCGTCGTCAACGACGGTTCCTCGGACCATACCGGCGAGGTCGTGGCCGAGGCGGCGGGGGCGCTCGATCTTGTCCATGTTCGCAACGAGCGGCCGACCGGGCGGTCTGCCGCTGCCAATGCCGGGGCCGCGCGGGCCACGGGCGACATCCTGATCTTCCTTGACGGGGATACGCTGGCCGAGCCCGAATTCGTGGCGCGGCATCTGGCGGTCCATCGCGGCGGGGACGATCTGGTGGTGCGCGGCGAGACCTTTCACCTGCGCTGCACCCGGCCGTTCCGCGATCCCGAGGCGGGTACGCCCCAGCCCGGCGAGGAAGAGCGGGTGGCGCGCATGTCGGACAAGGACCGCGCGCGCAATCTCGTCACGCGCAGCCAGATCAGCAGCGCCTTTCACGAGGTGGACAGCCGCGCCCAGCCGGGGATCTACCCGGGCTTTGGCCCGCGTAAGCTCTACGATCTCGAGATGGAGGCACTGCGCGCGCCGGGCGACTGCGGGGTGCTGTGGGCCGCGGCTTCGGGCTCCAACCAGTCGCTTTCGCGCGGGGCCTTCCTGCGCTCCGGCGGATTTCACCCCGACATCAGCATCAACGAGCACCGCGAGCTGGCGCTGCGGCTCTGCCGCGCGGGCATGACGATGAAGCCGACCACGGCGCGCAGCTATCACATGACTCACCGCAGCGGCTGGCGTGATCCGCTCGACGATCTCGAATGGGAGGAGATCTTCTACCGCGAGCATCCCGATGCCGTGGTCGCCCTGCTCCCGCTGTTCTGGCAGAGCATCGGCGACAATTCGCCCCTACCCGAAGCGGCGCGCATCCTGTCGCTGGCGGAACTGGCCCGCCGCGCGGCGCCGCTGGCGGGAATGACCGGACGCGGGGCGGTGCGCGAGGCCTATATTGCCGGCTGCCTGGCCGAACTGGCCGCCTGATGCCGGAACTGGCCATCTTCGCTTGCCTTGGCGCGCAGGAGCGGCGGATCGCGGCCCATGCGATCGACCACCTGCTCGCCCCGGCCATGGCCGGGGACGGGGTGACGTTCGCCTGCCGGGCCGATGCAGGCTTGGCCGAGGTTGTCAGCGCGCCGGCGGGGGCGATCCGCATGGTATCGTTGCTGCCCTTGGCGGAGGACGAGGGCCGGCCGTGGGCCGAGACCGAGGCGCTGCTGCACCAGACCTTCGCCAGCCTTGCCGACAGCGGCGATCCGGTCTTTGTCATGACGGTCTTTCGCGGCCTGGCGGACCGGGCAAGCGAGAGCGGACAGGCCATGCTGCTGCGCGTGCGGCGCCTCAACCTGCTGGCGACCGAGCTGTCCCGCGCTTATGGGGCCATCGTCGTCGATGTGGACCGGGTGATTGCCGACATCGGGGGGAGGAGTCTCCAGACCGACCATCGCCTCGGCGGGGACCTTGCGGCCGAAGTGGTCGGCCACGAGCTGGCGATGACGCTTGCCGCCAATGGCCTCGATGCCTGCGTTTCGTTCGAGGCGCAGGAGCGGGCCCGGGCGCGGCTCGGGGCCCAGAAGCCGGCCATCCGGCCGGCCGAGGCGCTCTCACCGTCAGACATCATCGCGCTGGGCACGGGGCGGAGCCGCCAGCGGGTGCTGATGCGCAGCGGCGCGATCCAGCAGGAACATGCCTCGTGGCTGGTCCGGCAGATCCTGACGGGACGGATCGGCCCGCGCGAAGCGCTGGGGCGGCTGGTCGGGGCCCTGCGCCGCCGGGGGCTGAAGGACAGCCTCGCTCTCCTCCTCTCGGCCTTGCGGCAGGGCGCGGCACAGGGGCGGACGGCATGACCGACGATCCCATCGGCCGCCTGCGCGCGATGTTGCTCATCCGCGCCTTCGAGGATGGCCTCTCGGCGCGCAAGGCGCACGGCTTCCAGCTGCTCTCCTCGGGCGAGGAGGCGGTGGCGGTCGCCCTCGCCTCGGCCCTGACGGCGGACGACCAGCTGCTGACCGGGGGGCGGTCGATCGGCCCGGCCCTTGCGCGCGGGGTCAATCCGGGGATGCTGATGGCCGAACTGCTGGGCAAGACCGCCGGGATGAACCGGGGGCGCGCCGGGCGCGGGCACTTTGCGGCGCCGGAGCAGGGTTTCTTCGGCTCTCACGCGGTCGTCGGCGGCAATATCAGCGTGGCCGCCGGGGTGGCGCTGGCGCGCAAGATGGCGGGGGAGCCGGGGATCGTGGCGATCCTGTTCGGCGATGGGGCCAGCGCGGCGGGCGCACTTTACGAGACGCTGAACATCGCCGCCTTGTGGGAATTGCCGATCCTGTTCGTGTGCAACAACAACCAGCTGTCGGTCTCGACCCCGCGCGAGGCGTCGAACGCGGCGCGGCGGATCTGCGATGTCGGCGCCGTTTTCGGCATGCCGGCGCGGTCGGTCGATGGCCTCGACATGGTGGCCGCGGCAGCGGCAGCGCGGGAGGCGGCGGAGCATGTCCGCTCCGGTAGGGGGCCGGCGTTCCTGGAGATGTCGTCGATCCGCCTGCGCTCCCACTCGACCACGGCGCGCGAAACCCGCTCGCGCGATGAACTGGCCAGCCTGCGCCTGCGCTGCCCGATCGAGCGGGAGATTGCGCGCCTTCAGGGCGAGGGCTTGCTGGGGGAGATGGAAATCGCGGGCCTACGCGAGGAAGCCCTGGAGCGCGCCCGGGCGGCGATGGTCTTCGCCGATGCCTCGCCCTATCCCGATCCGGCGGAGGTGCTGGCCGATGTCGACTGAGCTGGCAACGACGCGGATGTTCTTCCGCGAGGCCGTGAGGCGGGCGGTCGAGGAGGAAATGGCGCGCGATCCCAGGATCTTCGTCCTCGGGCAGGACGTCGGCTCATTCGGCGGCTCCTACCGCGAGTTCGACGGGCTGTTCGCCATTTTCGGCCCCGAGCGGATGCGCGATACGCCCGTGGCCGAGGCCGCCACGATCGGCATTGCCGCCGGGGCGGCGGCGGCGGGGTTCCGGCCGCTGGCCGTGATCACTTACATGGACTTCCTGATGCTGGGTTTCGATGCCCTCATCAACTATGCGGCCAAGCTGCGCTACAAGACGGCCGGCGCCCTGACCGCGCCGATGGTGGTCAAGACCACGGCCGGGGCACAGGGGCAGGGCGTGGCCCATTCGCAATGCATCGAGGCCTGGCTGATGAGCGTGCCCGGGCTCAAGGTGGTGGCCCCATCGACTCCCGCCGATGCTTACGGCCTGATGAAATCCGCCCTGCGCAGCGACGGGCCGGTGGTCTATATCGATCACAAGCGCCTGTTCCCGACCCCCGGCAATGTCCCGGTCGAACCGGCGATCGTGCCGTTCGGGCAGGCCGCGATCCGGCGCGAGGGTACCGACGTCAGCGTGGTCTGCCACGGTTACATGGTGCGGGTGGCGCTAGAGGCGGCGGACCTGCTGGCTGGGGAAGGGCTGTCGTGCGAGGTGATCGACCTGCGCTCGCTCGCGCCGATGGACGTCGAGACGCTGGCCGCATCGGTCGAGCGAACGGGGCGCCTGTTCACGCTCGAGGAAGGGCAGGTCACCTGCGGCGTGGGCGTGGAAGTGGCGACGCGGATCTTCGCGCGCATCGGCAACCGGCCGTGGTCGCGGCTGGGCGCCCTGCCGGCGCCGGTATCGTCGAACCCGGTGCTGGAAGCGGCCTGCATTCCTGATCCGGCCCGAAGCGCCGCGGCCATCCGCGCCCTCGTGCGGCCATGATCGCCGGTCATCCTTCTTTCTGCATAGCCCGGAGGCGCATTTGATCTACCAGTTGTCCGTCCCTGCTGCCGTTCCCGGCGTCGAGGAAATCCGCATTCTCGAGTGGCATGGCGAGCCCGGTGCGAGCTTCGAGAGCGGCGACTTGATCGTCGAGCTGGAAACCCACAAGGCCGTGGTCGAGGTCCGGGCCGGGCAGGCGGGGGTCCTGCGTTCGGTGTTGGCCGATGCGGGAGACTGGCGCCAGGTCGGGCTGTGCCTGGCGATGTTCAGCGACGGCGCGGACGAGGCCCTGCCTGACGGCGAGACGCCGTCGGATGAGCTGGTGGTCGAGTTCGACGTGCTCTGAGACGGGCCTGCCCCGGGGGCGGGCTCAGGCGCGGGGGGCTTCGAGGAGATCGAGGATTTCCCGGCGCAGGATGGTCTGCAGGAGGCCGCTCTGATGGATACCGTCCGGCACGTGCTCGGCGCCGCCGATTTCGGCCGCCGCCGCATCGAGATCGATGACGTCGAGGCCGTGCGAGGCCGCGACCTCGCTCAGCATCACGTTCATTTCCTTGGCTGCGACGGTCGACAGGGTGTCGCTCAGCGGGGCGTCGAAGCCGAGGTAGCTGGCGATATCCTCGTGCCCGGAGGTCGACATCCGGTTGAGACACATGATGCGCGCGCCGGTCTGCTTGCGGACGAGATCGACCAGCGTCTCGTAGTCGCGCCGGATCGCCTCGACCGGGCGCTTGACCGTCTCGAAGGCGCTGGCCAGCCATGACCGGACTGCCGGGCCGGCCGCGGCCTGGTGATGCCGCATCACGTGCATGTGATAACCGAGCCGGCGGTGGCGCAGGATGGACTGCGGCTCGACCGCGAGCGAGAGGATCACCGCCTCGGCCGGGCCGAGCTGTTGCAGGCCGCCGGAAGTGAACGCGTCATGGCGATCCCGGATCGGGCAATTCTTCAGCACCGCCAGCACCGCGCCGAGGAATATCCAGTCGTCCGCCGTGAGGGGATCGGCGAGGGCGCCGAAGTGACCGTGAATGTCGCGGGCGATGGCCTCATATTGCGCGGGCGTGCGCTCGAGCTGGTCGATGAGAATCGGCACGCAGGGGGCGATCGGATGATCGGGGACATGGACCATCTGCAGGGCGCCGCGCGCCATCTCGAACATTTCGGTGAAGGCGGCCTGGCCGCCGAGCACCACGCCGGCGACGTCGCAGACCCCGAGGCTGAGCAGGGTGCGCGGGGTCTCGCCCGGCTCGCCCCACCAGCCGCGCGACCGGCTGTGCCAGCCCGGCAGCAGGCCCGAATGGACATCGGCCAGCGCCGTCATGCGGCGCCCGGCCAGCATGAGCAGGCGCAGGGTCGTGGCCGTTCCGTCATCCGGGGCCTCGCCAGTCTCGACATGGGCGATCCGCGCCGCCGGGTCCCACGGCTCGATGCTGCGGATGTTGAGGTATCCGCCGCGATCGTGGCCGTCATCCAGCTTCAGCCGCCCGGACACGCGCGGCGCGAAAGCGACCTGCAGGTCCATTTCATCGGCGAAGCGGGGCTGGCCGACGGGCAGCCGTCCGGCAGGCTCGAGGCTGACGTTGAAATAGCCGATCGGCCGGTCCTTTTCGCACCACTGCCCATCGGCCACCAGCCAGCGCACCCCGGAGCGCAGTATCCGGAACCCCGTTGCCTCCAGCGGCCCCAGGGCCAGAGGCACGAGGGTCACAGCTGCTGCCCGCTGAACATGTTCTCGTGATGCATGATCCCCGCGACGGTCGTGCGGAGCGCCCGTTCGGGCGTCTGGTCCAGCGGCTCGGCCGGATCGGTGCTGAACAGGGCGACGAGTTCGCCCACGTCAAGCGCCTCGCCCGGTTTCACCGTGAGCGCGCGCAGGCAGGCCTTCTCGCGCAGGACCACGCGGTAGTAGGAGACCGGCGGGCATTCCTGGGCAAAGGCCCGGCTGAGGTCGACGCTGAGATCGACCAGCTTGCTGCCCATCGCCAGCATGTCGCCCGGCCGGGCGTGGACGCATTCGACAGTGGCGCCGCTCATCTGCGGTACGATCTGTCCTAGCGAGACCTCGAAGATCATTGCGGTTCCCCTGTCGCGGCGGCGCCAATGCAGCGATGCACAATGAGTTCATTACATGGGAGAAAAGGGAGCCGGTCAATTCCACCCCTGTGGCAATTAAGGATGATCAGGCCGGTGCTTCCAGTATGGCGACACTGTCGCGGTAGACGGTCTCCCCGTTCGCGCCGGCGAGACGCAGCTGGGCCCCGGTGCCCTCCATCGTGCGCAGCATGAACCAGATCTCGGGGATGGGCACGCCGATGGCCCCGGTGAACGATTGCGGCAGGCATTCGGTGATCAGGCGCGGATCGACCTGTCCGGCGAAACGGTCGCGCCAGTCTTCGTCCCGCCCGCCGCGCGACAGGTCCCAGCCGATGAAGTCGAACGGGGTCCAGCCGCTGTCATCGAGCCAGACCTCGGCCCAGTAATGGTTGGTGGGGGAGCGGCGATAGAGGAAATGCCCGCCGACCAGCCGCGCCGGGATGCCGCGCGCCCGGCACAGGCCGACCAGCAGGGCGGAGGCCAGCTGGCAGTCGTAGACCCGCTTTTCGAGAACCCAGTCGAGCGGGGCCTCGGCCGGGACCTGATCGTAGTGGACCGGGCAGAAGATGAAATTCCCGACGAGGTATTCCCAGAAGGCCCGGACGGCGGCGCGGTGGGGGGTGCCGGTGCCGGAGAGGCGGAGGGCAAGTTCGGCGACGGCGGGGGATATGACGACGAGGCCTTCCTTCGCGCGCAGGTAGAGGTCGCCCTCGGCGGGCCCTTCGCAGGGCGGCGGACCCAGTTCGAGATCGAGCCTGGCCCCGAGCGCGATTTCGGCCGCGCCCGAGGCGGCGACGCGGACCTCGAGGCGCCCGTCGCTGACCCGGTGGCCGGCGGCCTCGGCCGGAAGTTCGGGGCTGACCGCGAGCCCCGCATAGCGGCCGGCCAGCGGCAGGGGCATCCGCAGGCGCAGGGTCTTGCCCGCTTCGATCCGGCTCGTATCGAAATGGCGCCGATAGCGGACCCGGCGCGTGGAGGCGGTTTCTGCGGCAAGGTCGGTGACGAACCGGCGCAGCGTGGCGACGTAGCAGCGCTCCCAGTAATCGTCCTCTTCGCGCAGCCCGGCGAGCTTCACGAAAGTGGCGACTTCGACCGGGTCGTAGAGGTAACCATTACCATTCTGGCGCCGACCGAGCCCGGCCCTGGCGAGACGGCCTAGCGCGCTGGCCGCCTCGGCGCTGGCGGCGGCAAGGTCGGGGCAATGGGCGTGACCTTCGAGCAGCATGGTGGCGATGACCTGCGCCTCGGTCAGCGTCCGATACCTGTCTCCGAATGCCTGGCCTGTCGCCTCGATCAACCGATTGCCCCCCGCCGGCTGCGCCTGTGGTTTTGTAACCGCTCGGGCGGGTGGCCGCAACGGCGGGCCTCGGGGTGGAACCGGCCGAGCGAGCGAACGTGCCATAATATGACGCAATGCAGCACGCGGGATCGGGATCGGCGGTCGCGCACGGGCGATCATGATGGCATAGTCGCGCCAGAATCCCTTTCAGAGCGGGGCAGATTTGCAAGAGATTCCCACCCCAGCGGGCCTTGCCGCCCGGACCAGGCCGCCGATGCCGCCCGATGTCATCGTCAACGGCAAGTTCCTGCGCGCGCCGATGACCGGCGTGCACCGGGTTGCCTACGAGATCTGCAACGCGCTGGCCGACCTCGAAGCCGCGCAGGCCCCGCAGCTGCGCGGGCGCCGGTTCGAGGTGTGGCATTCGCGCGACGGCGGGGATGCGGCCCGCTCCCTGAGCCTGGCAACCCGCCAGATCGGACCTTTCGACAGCATCCCGTGGGAGCAATTGACCCTTCCCGCGCGGCAAGGGCGGCCGGTCCTGCTCAGCCTGTGCAATGTCGGCCCGATGCTGGCCGGCAATGCCGTGACCATGATTCATGACGCGCAGGTGATGCTCTCGCCCAGATCCTACACCTTCGCCTTTCGCGCGTGGTACAGGGTGGTGCAGACCGTGCTGGGCCGCCGCAACCGGGCCCTGCTCACCGTTTCCGATTTCTCGCGCGGGCAATTGGCGCGGGCTGGGCTGGCTCCGCTAGAGCGCATTCACACGGTTCACAATGGAGTGGACCACGTTTTGCGCGTGGCGGCCGACCCGGCCGCCGTGACGCGGCTGGCGCTGGCCGGGGAGAGCTACGTCCTCGCCCTTGCCACGACGCAGGAACACAAGAACATCGCAGTTCTGCTCAGGGCCTTCGCCCGCCCGGAACTGGCCGGGGTGAAGCTGGTGCTGTTCGGCTCCGCCACCCGCGAGGCCTTCGTGGCGGAGGGGCACGCGGTGCCACCCGGCGTGGTCTTCGCCGGGCGGGTGAGCGACGGCGAACTGCGCGCGCTGATGGAGGGCGCCTGCGCGCTGGCCTTTCCTTCGACCACCGAAGGCTTCGGCCTGCCGCCGCTCGAGGCCATGCTGCTGGGGACGCCGGCGGTCTGCGCGCCCTGCGGCGCCCTGCCCGAGGTCTGCGGCGCGGCGGCGCTCTATGCCGACCCGCACGATGATGCGGCCTGGGCCGGGGTTCTGGCCGGGCTGGCGGCGGACGGCGACCGGCGCGCCGCGCTTGGCGCGGCGGGGCGGGACCGGGCCGGGCAGTTCACCTGGCGCCGTGCCGCCCTGCGCCTGCTGGAGGTTCTTGACGGGCTCGAACCGGGCCGATCGGAGGGATCATGAGCGAGGCGGGGGGCGAACTCACGGTCGCGGTGGTGATCGCCAGCCTTGGCCGGCCGGACCTGATCGACCGGATGATCGAGCGGATGGCGCGGCAGACGGTCCTGCCCGCCGTCCTGCTGTTCTCGGTGACCGCGGCCGCCGACCTGCCCGAGGGGTTTGCCGAGACCGACCGGGTCAAGGCCGTGTTCGGGCGCAAGGGCCTGCCCCGCCAGCGCAATGCCGCGCTGGACTGGCTGGGCGGCGGCTATGACATCGTCGTGTTCTTCGACGACGACTACGTGCCCTCGCTGCTGAGCGTGGAGAAGGTGGCCGGCTTCTTTCGCGCCCACGCCGACGTGGTGGGGGCAACCGGGCTGGTCCTTGCCGACGGCATCAACACCAGCGGCATCGGCGCCGAGGAGGCCATGCGGATCGTGGCGGAACACGATGATCGCGGCGATTTCCCTTGCGAGATCCGCGAGGACCGGATCGGGCTTTACGGCTGCAACATGGCCTATCGCGGCGCGGCCATTGGCCCGACCCGGTTCGACGAGCGGCTCGCGCTTTATGGCTGGCAGGAGGACATCGACTTCTCGATGGCGCTCCGGCCGCGCGGGCGGCTGGTGATGACGCCCGCCTTCGCCGGGGTGCACCAGGGCGTGAAGCACGGGCGCACGCCGGGCCTGCGCCTTGGCTATTCGCAGGTGATCAACCCGGTCTACCTCGCGGCGAAAGGGACCATGCCGATCGGCTTTGCCGCCCGGTTGATGATCAGGAACATCCTCGCCAACCATCTGAAGTTGCTCCGCCCCGAGCCATGGGTCGACCGCAGGGGGCGGGCCAAGGGCAACTGGCTCGGCCTGTTCGATGCCGTGCGCGGGCGCCTGACCCCCGAGCGGATCGAGGAGCTTTGACGGGTCCGGTCAGGCCGCCGCGGCGGGCAGGGAGCCGCGACGCTCGGGCCGGGGGCGGGCAAGGCCGAAGGCGGGCAGGAGGCCCATGCGCTCCAGCACCAGATGGACGATGACCGGCGCGGCCAGGCCCATGGCGGTGCAGGCGATCAGGTAGACGATCGCCGGCGCCTCGACCTGCGCCCGGACCATGATGATCCGGGTTCCGGCCGTGGCGAGGATGTGCATGACGTAGATCGTCATCGACATTTGCCCGAGGCGCGCGAGCAGGGCCTGCGCCCGCCCGCCGAATGCCTGGGCCACCGCGAACATGCAGGCGATCCCTGCGCAGGCCGCCGGAAAGGCAACGGGCGTGAGATAGGGCGCATCGCCCTGCACCGGCACGAACCGGAACGCGGCCAGCCATGCCGTGGCAAACCCCGCCGCCCAGAGCAGCGGCGCGCGCGCGGTCCAGCCCTTGATCGCATCCGCGGCCACCACGCCGATCACGAAGAAGGGCGCCTGATAGCAAAGCTGGCGGGCAATGCCGTCGCCGGGGACGAAAGCGCTGGCGATCAGGCCCAGCCCGGCCAGCGGCACCAGCACGGCCGTCCGGACGCCGGTGGCGGCGACCACCAGCATGTAGACCAGCAGGGCATAGAGGAACCAGAACGGGCTGACCGGATCCCACCCGATCCGCAGCAGGCTTGACCATTGCCCCGCGCTGTTGGTGTGCCCGGCCATGGCGACCAGCAGGCTGACCTGGACCAGCGACCACAGCACGTAGGGATAGCCCACGGTCCACAGCTTGCCCGTGATGAAGGACCTGCGTCCCTTGGCCAGCGATCCGGGCACGTTGAGCCCGGCGAGGAGCATGAACAGCGGCATGTGGAAGGTGTAGAGGCCCATGTCGAACATCTGCCATGCCTGCGGATCGGCGATCCGGGCGGAGGCAAGGCCGCGTTCGGCGTGGCCGAGCACCACGAGGATGATGCCAAGCCCGCGCGCGACATCGATGTGGAGGATGCGCTGCGATTGCATGCCTGCCCCTGCAATGGATTCGGCAGACTTTCATGGATCGAGCGGGAAGCGCAACCGCAAAGGGTGGATTACCGCTCGCGGCCTGCGATTTTGCGCGCCGGAGGGCAACGCCGTGTTGCGAAACGCGCTACAGTCGGGGGCGGGGCGGGCTGACTAGCTTGCGGGCAATGCACCAGTTCCCCGGATCCAGCAGCGGGCCAGTCCACTGAACGCGGTTCCCGCCCGGAATCAGCGCCTTTCCGGCCATGCGCGGCTGGTCTTTGGCGCGGCGGGCATTCGGGATCTTTACCAGCGGGCGCCGTGCCGGTTTCTCTTTCCGGTTGCCGCGGCCGGTGAATTCCCGCTGGCCGTGAGCCTGACCACGAGCGGGGGGCTGACCGGCGGCGACCGGGTGTCCTTGGACATCGCCGTGGATCCCGGCGCGCGGGGCAGCGTGACGACGCAGGCGGCGGAAAAGCTCTACAGGGTCCTGCCGGAAGAGCCCGACATCCGGGTCGAGACGCGCATCGCGGTGGGTGACGGCGGGCGGTGCGAATGGCTGGGGCAGGAGGCGATCCTGTTCGACGGCACGCGGCTGCGGCGGCGGCTGGAGGCCGATCTTGTGGGCGACGGCGCGCTGCTGGCGGTGGAGACGCTGGTGCTGGGCCGGTCGGCGATGGGCGAAACCTTTTCGCGCGGGCTGGTCCACGATGCCTGGCGCATTCGGCGGGACGGACGGCTGGTCTGGGCCGATGGCCTGCACCTTGGCGGTGACGTCGCGGAGATCGCGGCTCGTCCGTTCGGCCTTGGCGGGGCGCGGGCCATGGCGACGCTGGTCTATGCCGGGCCGGGAGCGGCGGGCTATCTTGATCTGGCGCGCGAATTGGCGCCGGCGCCGCACGGCGGGGCGTCTTGCCTAGATGGGATAGTGGTGCTGCGCTGGTCCATGGCCGATGCCCAGGCCCTGCGCGAGCAGGTGATGGCCGCCACCGCGGCCCTGCGCGCGGCGGCATTCGGACTGGCGCCGCGCCTGCCGGCGCTGTGGACATGTTGAAGGGACAAGAGCTGTGCAACTGACCCCACGGGAAAAGGACAAGCTGCTGGTCGCCGTGGCGGCCATGGTCGCGCGCGGCCGGCTGGAGCGCGGGGTCAGGCTCAACCATCCCGAAGCCGTGGCCCTGATCACCGAACACGTGGTGGAAGGCGCGCGCGACGGGCGCTCGGTGGCGGACCTGATGGCGAGCGGCGGCCACGTGCTGACCCGCGATCAGGTCATGGACGGGATCGCCGAGATGATTCACGAAATTCAGGTGGAAGCCACCTTTCCCGACGGCACCAAGCTGGTGACCGTCCACAAGCCGATCCGGTGAAGGGAGCCGAGCCATGACCTCCAGGATGATTCCGGGCGAAATCCTCTGCGCCGAAGGCGAGATCCTGCTCAACGCAGGACGCGACGCGATCGAGATCGACGTGGCCAATACCGGCGACCGGCCGGTGCAGGTGGGCAGCCATTACCATTTTGCCGAGACCAATCCGGGTCTCGCCTTCGACCGGGCGGCGGCGCGCGGGATGCGGCTGGACATTCCGAGCGGGACCGCGATCCGTTTCGAGCCGGGGCAGCGGCGCAAGGTCCGCCTGATCCCGTTTGCCGGCAAGCGCATCGTGACCGGATTTCGCGGCGACGTGATGGGAGCGCTCTGACATGCCGGTATCGCTGTCTCGCGCCGCCTATGCCGCCATGTTCGGGCCGACCGTGGGCGACCGCATCCGGTTGGGCGATTCCGCCCTGCTGATCCGGGTCGAGCGCGATTTCACCACTTATGGCGAGGAGGTGAAGTTCGGCGGCGGCAAGGTGATCCGCGATGGCATGGGCCAGAGCCAGATCACCCGCGCCGAGGGCGCGCCCGACACGGTGATCACCAATGCGGTGATCCTTGATCACTGGGGCATCGTGAAGGCCGACGTGGCGATCCGCGACGGGCGGATCAGCGCAATCGGCAAGGCGGGCAATCCCGATACCCAGCCCGCCATCACCATCCCGATCGGCCCCGGCACCGAGATCATCGCCGGCGAGGGCCGCATTCTCACCGCCGGCGCGATCGATGCGCACATCCATTTCATCTGCCCGCAGCAGGTGGACGAGGCGCTGAATGCTGGGGTGACCACCATGCTCGGCGGGGGCACGGGCCCGGCCCACGGCACGCTCGCCACGACCTGCACGCCGGGGGCCTGGCACATCGGGCGGATGCTGCAGTCGCTGGAAAGCCTGCCGATGAACTTCGGCCTGTTCGGCAAGGGCAATGCCAGCCGCCCCGATGCGCTGGAGGAGATGATCCTCGCAGGCGCCTGCGGCCTCAAGCTGCACGAGGACTGGGGCACGACCCCGGCGGCGATCGACTGCTGCCTGACCGTGGCCGACCGCCATGACATCCAGGTCACGCTCCACACCGATACGCTGAACGAGAGCGGCTTCGTCGAGAGCACTATCGCTGCCTTCAAGGGGCGGACGATCCACGCCTTTCATACCGAGGGCGCGGGCGGCGGCCATGCGCCCGACATCATCCGCGTGGCGGGGCTGGCCAATGTCCTGCCCTCCTCGACCAATCCGACCCGGCCCTACACGGTCAACACGCTCGACGAGCATCTCGACATGCTGATGGTGTGCCATCACCTCGACCCGCGCATTGCCGAGGACGTGGCCTTTGCCGAGAGCCGCATCCGCAAGGAGACCATCGCCGCCGAGGACATACTCCACGATCTTGGCGCCTTCTCGATGATGTCGTCCGACAGCCAGGCCATGGGCCGGGTGGGCGAAACGATCATTCGTTGCTGGCAGACCGCGCACAAGATGAAGGTCCAGCGCGGGGCGCTTGCCGGCGACGATGCCGAGGCCGACAACATGCGCGTCCGGCGCTATGTGGCGAAATACACGATCAACCCGGCCATCGCGCACGGGATCAGCCACGTGGTCGGCTCGGTCGAGGTGGGCAAGCTGGCCGATCTCGTGCTGTGGTCCCCGGCCTTCTTCGCCACCAAGCCCGATATGGTGATCAAGGGCGGCTCCATCGCCGCCGCGCCGATGGGCGATCCCAATGCCTCGATCCCGACCCCGCAGCCGGTCCATTACCGGCCGATGTTCGGCGCGCTGGGCAAGGCCGGGGTGCAATCGGCGCTGCATTTCGTCTCGGCCGCGGGGATCGCGCAGGACGTGGCCGGGCGGCTGGGGCTGGAGCGACCGCTCGAGGCCGTGGTCAACACGCGGGGCGGGATTTCCAAAGAATCGATGATCCACAATTCGGCCCTGCCGGACATCGCGGTCGATCCCGAGACTTACGAGGTGCGCGCCGACGGCGAATTGCTGACCTGCGAGCCGGCGGCGGAATTGCCCTTCGCCCAGCGCTATTTCCTGTTCTGAGAAGGCCCAGCCGATGACCGATCTTGCTGCCCGCCAGATTCTTGCCGCCGGCCACTGGGATGCCGCCCGTGCCGACGATTTCATCGTGCTCGACTATGACGCGCGCCATCGCCGCCGCTTTCGCTATGTCGCGCGGGGCGGCACCGATTTCCTGCTCGACCTGCCGAGCGCGGCCGTGCTGCGCCACGGTGACGGGCTGAAGCTGACCGACGGGCGGACCGTGCGGATCGAGGCCGAGCCGGAAGAACTGATGGAAGTGCGCGCGGGCGCGGGGCACGACCTGCTGCGGCTGGCTTGGCACATCGGCAACCGCCACCTGCCGGCCGAGCTCCACGCCGACCGCATCCTGCTGCGCCATGACCGGGTGATCCTCGACATGCTGCGCGGGCTCGGCGCCGAGGTGGCGCTGATCCGGGCGCCGTTCACGCCCGAGGGCGGGGCCTATGCCGGCGAAGGGCATTCGCACGGGCACGATCACGATCACGACCACGACCACGACCACCACCATGACCATGGCCACCATCACCACCATGCTCACTGAGCCGGCCCTGCACCTGCTGCTGGCCTGGACCTCCCCGTCGCTGCCGATCGGGGGGTTCACGTACAGCCACGGGCTGGAAACGGCGGTCGATGCCGGGGACGTGCGGCGTTGGGGCGAACTGGTGGACTATGTCGAGGCGGTGATCGCGCGCGGTGGCGGCTGGGTCGATGCCGTGCTGATCGCGCGGGCGATGGAACTCGCACACGATCCCGCCGCTTTCGATGCCGTGGCCGAACTGGGCGCCGCCTTCAGGGCCAGCAGCGAGACGGCGCTGGAAAGCCATCAGCAGGGCGCGGCCTTTCTCTCGGTCGTGCGCAAGGCCTGGCCTCATCCGGCGCTCGATGCCTTTGCCGAGCGGCTGGGCGAGCATCCCTGCGCCCATGCCGCGGTCTTTGCGCTTGCCTGCGCGGCGCACGGGATTGCGCCGGCCGCGGCGATCCATGGTTTTCTGCACAGTACGGCGGCCAATCTCATCTCGGCGGGGGTGCGGCTGGTGCCGCTCGGCCAGACCGACGGGCAGCGCGCCATGGCCGCGATCGGGCAGGTTATCGGCGGCATCGCCGCCCGCGCCCGCGCCTGCCCGCTCGACGATCTCGGCACGGCGACGCCCGTGCTCGAACTCTACTCCTTCCACCACGAAACGCTTTACACGAGGCTTTTCCGCTCATGACATCATACAACGGCCCCCTGCGCGTGGGCATCGGCGGCCCGGTCGGCTCGGGCAAGACCGCGCTGACCGACCGGCTGTGCAAGGCGATGCGCGACCACTGGAACATCGCGGCGATCACCAACGACATCTACACCCGCGAGGACGCCGAATTCCTCACCCGGTCGGGCGCGCTGGTGCCGGAGCGGATCATGGGTGTGGAAACCGGCGGCTGCCCGCATACCGCGATCCGCGAGGATGCCAGCATCAACCTGGCCGCGGTGGACCAGATGGCCAGACGCTTTCCCGGGTTGGAGCTGATCTTCATCGAGAGCGGGGGAGACAACCTGGCCGCGACCTTCAGCCCGGAACTGGCTGACATCACGATCTACGTGATCGACGTGAGCGCCGGCGACAAGATCCCGCGCAAGGGCGGTCCGGGCATCACCCGTTCGGACCTGCTGATCATCAACAAGATCGATCTTGCCCCGCTGGTCGGCGCCAGCCTCGAGGTGATGGACCGCGACGCGCGCAAGATGCGCGGCGAGCGGCCGTTCCTGTTCACCAACCTCAAGGACAATATCGGCACGGCCGAGATCATCCAGTTCATCGTCACCGCCGGCGGCCTGAATCCAGCTGGTGACCCGCAAAGGAGCCCTGCATGACCCGCGCCATTCCCAAGACCGCGATTGCCCTTGCCGCCTTTCTGGCCCTGCCCGGCACGGCCATGGCCCACCCCGGCCACGGGAGCGGCGGGGGCCTCGCCGAAGGGCTGCTCCATCCGCTGACCGGCGCCGATCACATCGCCGCCCTGCTGATCGCGGGGCTGTGGGCCGGGGCCCTCGGCGCCCGGTTCGCGCGGGTCCTGCCGCTGGTGCTGACCGGGGCCATGCTGGCGGGTTTCGCCATGGCCGACATGGTTACGGCGCCGCTGGCCGAGGGGCTGATCGCGGTGACGCTGGCGGCACTGGCGGCGGCCTTCGCGCTGCGCCTGCGCCCGCCGCTGACGCTGGCCGCGGGCCTTGCCGGGCTGGCCGGCCTTGCCCACGGCTTCGCGCATGGCATCGAAGCGCCGGACGGCGCCGCCGGGACCGGGTTCGTGATCGGCTTCCTCGTCAGCGCGGCTGCCCTGCAGGGGCTCGGCCTGTTGCTGTTCGCGGCCGGCAAGGCGGTCTTGCGCCGCCGTTCCGTCGCTGCGCGAGGGGCCTGACTTATGCGGCGTAGCGGATGGATCGCGGCCTCGGCCCTTGCCCTGATCGCGGCGCCCGTGGCGGCAAGGTCCGATCCGGCGGCGCAGCGCGCGGCGGTGGACGCGCAGTTCGCCAAGGCCTGGCCGGGGCTGGAGGCGCTCTACCGCGACATTCACCAGCATCCCGAACTGGCCTTTCAGGAGCAGCGCACGGCGGGCGTGCTGGCGGCGCGGCTCAGGGAACTGGGCTTCGAGGTGAGCGAGGGGGTGGGCAAGACCGGCGTGGTCGGCGTGCTGCGCAACGGGCCGGGCCCGGTCGTGCTGCTGCGCACCGAGCTTGATGGCCTGCCGATGGAGGAAAAGACCGGGCTCCCCTATGCCAGCCGGGCCCAGCAGGAGAGCGGCGGGAAGCTGGGCTTCGTTGCCCATTCCTGCGGCCATGACGTCCACATGGCCTGGTGGATCGGCGCGGCCGGGGCGCTGGCGGCGATGAAGGGGCAGTGGCACGGCACGCTGGTCATGGTCGCCCAGCCGGCCGAGGAGGTCGTCTCGGGCGCCAAGGCCATGCTGGCCGACGGGCTCTACACGAAATTCCCGCGCCCGGACTATGCCTTTGCCGCCCATGTCGGCCCGGACACGGCAGGCAAGGTGACGATCAAGGAGGGCTATGCCACCTCGGCCAGCGATGCGGTGAAGATCGTGTTCCACGGGCAGGGCGCGCATGGCTCGATGCCGGACAAGAGCATCGACCCGGTGGTGATGGGCGCGCGGTTCGTGACCGACGTGCAGAGCGTGGTCAGCCGCCAGAAGGACCCGATGAAATTCGGCGTGATCACGGTCGGCGCCTTCCATGCCGGGACCGTGGGCAACATCATCCCCGACGAGGCCGAACTGCTGCTCACCGTGCGGTCCTACGATCCGCAGGTGCGCGCGCAATTGCTGGAGGGGATCGACGTCACGGCCAAGGCGAGCGCGCTGATGGCCAAGGCCCCGCCGCCCGAGGTGGTGCACCGCTACGGCACCAGTTCGGTCAGTAACGAGGCGGGGCTGTCGGCCCGCTCGGCGCAGGTGCTGACCCGGGCGCTGGGCCAGCCGCGCGTGGTGCTGATCCCGGCAAGCGAGCCGGGCTGGACCGCGAGCGAGGACTATTCCGAATTCGCCGAGGGCGGCAAGGTCCACTCGGTCTACTTCAGCATTGGTGGCACCCTTCCGGCGGTCGAGGCGAAGTACAAGGCCGAGGGCAAGCCGGTGCCGGTCAACCATTCGCCCTTTTTCGCGCCGGACCCGGAGATCTCGATCCGGACGGGCATGGAAACGCTGGTGCTGGCGGCGCTGATGGTTGCGGGCAAGTGAGCGTTCAGTCCGGCCGGCGGTGCAGGCCGGACTGGTAGAAGGCCGCGGCCGCCGCCGCCGCCGCGGCGATGCGGTTCGGATCGGGTGGGCTCGCGGCGCGGGCCGCGCTGGCGGCGGCGACCAGCCGGGCCGAAAGCGCCGCCTCGTCCACCCCGGTGACCTGCCCCGCGCGGACCACCTCGCGCCCGCCGACCAGCAGGCGGGCGACATGGGCGCGGGCGGCGCGGGCGAGCAGCCATGCGGGATCGGCCGGCAGTCCATCGAGGCAATCCGCCGCCATGGTCCGGCGATCAAGCAGCAGCAGGTCGGCCGGGGCGCCCGGGACGATCCGCCCGCCGCCATCGGCGCCGAGGATCGCCGCGCGCCCGCCTTCCCATGCCGCCTTGAGCGCCGTGGCGGGGTCGGGCCGGGCGACCGGGCCCTGCTGGTGGCGGCAGGGCTGGCTCATCAGGAGGTGAGCGAGGCGCAGTTCGCGCAGCATGTCCTCGTCGTCGTCGAGCGCCATGCCGTCGAGCCCGAGGCCGACCGGGACCGCGCCCGCCCGCAGTTCGGCCAGCGGAGGCAGGCCCGAGCACAGGCGCAGGTTGGACGAGACGTTGACCGCGACGGTCACGCCGCGCGCTGCCAGCAGGGCAATCTCGTCCTCGCGCAGCCAGACGCCGTGAGCCACGGTGAGGCGGGGCGAAAGCAGGCCGATGGAATCGAGCCAGTTCACGAAGCCTTGCGGGAAGTGGTGATCGGCCCATTCGCGCTGGAGGCGGGTTTCGAGCAGGTGGGTGTGGACCCGGCGGCCGTTTTCCGCCGAGGCGCGGGCGATGGCGGCGAGGGTTTCAGGCCTCGCCCACTGCGGGGCGACCGGGTGATAGTGCAGGGCGAAGAGGGGATGCTCGAAGGCGCGGGCCTGATCGAACAGGGCCATGTTGGTGGCGCAGTCGCGCAGGGCCCGGTCCATGGCCGCGATGCCCTCGCGCTGTTCGGGCGGAAACCATGCGGCCAGGGCCGCGTGCGAGCCATAGACCAGCGGATTGGCATCGAAGAACGGCCAGCCGAAGGCGGCGCGGATGCCGACATCGCGCGCGGCGCGCGACACGGCCTCGGCCTCGGCCAGAAGATCGGCGGAAGACTGGGTGTTGTGGCAGTGATAGACCGCCGCGACCCCCGAACCCGCCATCCGGGCAAAGGCGAGGGCGGCCGTGTCGTAGGGATCGACGCGGGGCTGGCGGGCGAGATCGACCATCCACGCCTCGAGCGGGGCATCCGCAATCCCGCAGGCCTGGGTGCGCAGGCCCCGGCCGTGATCGTGGGCATTGGCCAGCGCGGGCATGGCGAGGAGCGCGGCTTCGCCGGGCGTGAGGGCGGCCCCGTCAAGCGGCAACAGTGCGGCGATGCGCCCGTCCGCGGTCAGTTCGATGGCGTGAGGGCCCAGCGGAGCGCTGCCGGCGGAGGGCAGCACGGCGCCGACGCGCAAGGTGCGGGGCGGGGTGGAGTTAGCGGTCATCGGCGGCGAGGCTAGGCCTCGGATCGCCGCCATGCCAGCCCCGGGCGATGCCGGTTGCGCCATGGGCCGGTTCGCATCTGCGAACGCGGTGACGGAGGCTGACTGCAAGCGCGCAAGAATAGCAACGGCCCTGTTCGTTTGTTGCAATAGCGTGACGGGGATTTGTGAAACACCTTGGGTTTCGACAAGGCCCGCTTGGCAGGAAATCCAGGGTACGATCGAGGTGCATGCGGGGCGCAGCCGCCCTGCAAGGCAACCGCGCCGCGACAATTGCGGCGGCGCTCCGCTTCGCAAGAGGCGCGGGCGTAGACGGGGTCTGCGGGAGGCAACAGAACAAGAGGGATCAGCATCATGTCGCAAGTTTCTTCGTTGCCCGTTCACCGCAAGGGCGCTCGCCGGTGGATCGGCCTCTCGCTGGCCGCCACGGTGGCCCCCGTGGCCCTTCTCGCGGGCACGGCCCACGCCGCCGAGGCTGTCGATGACACGTCCGGCGACATCGTCGTCACCGCCCAGCGCCGCGACGAGAACCTGAGCAAGGTGCCGCTGTCGATCGCGGCCTATTCGCAAAAGGACATGGATGCCCAGGGCATCCGTTCGATTTCCGACATCGCGCGCATTACCCCGGCGCTACAGTTCACCAGCACGGCGGGCGTGGTCGGCAACAACGGCACCAACATCGCGATCCGCGGGCTCAAGTCGGACGTCGGCTCCTCGACCACGGCGATCTACCTTGACGATACGCCGATCCAGATCCGCAACATCGGCTACTTCGGCGGCAACCCCTATCCGCGCGTGTTCGACCTCGACCGCGTGGAAGTGCTGCGCGGCCCGCAGGGCACGCTGTTCGGCGCCAGCTCGGAAGGCGGCGCGGTGCGCTTCATCACGCCGAGCCCGAGCTTCACCAAGACCGACATCTATGCCCGCAGCCAGTTCTCGGTCACCGAGCACGGCGCGCCGAGCTATGAGGCGGGCCTTGCCATGGGCGGGCCGATCTCGGAAACCGTCGCGGCGCGCGGCAGCGTCTGGTACCAGCACGTCGGCGGCTATGTCGACCAGGTGACCCAGGGCACGGACAACGTCTCGGCCAAGGACGTCAACTACCAGGACAACATCGTGGCCCGCGCCGCCCTGACCTGGAAGCCGACCGAGAACCTGACCTTCACCCCGAAGATATTCTACCAGAACCTCTACCAGAACGCCCGTGACGACTTCTGGCAGGGCTATGGCAGCCCAGCGGCCGGCGACTATCACACCGGCGTCTATACCACGGAGCCGACCAAGGACCGGATGCTGCTGCCCTCGCTCGGCGGCGAGCTGAAGCTGGGCAAGGTCACGGTGGTGTCCAACACCTCGTACCTCAAGCGCGACCTTGAGCAGACGCTCAACTACGCGACCTATTTCTCGACCCTTCGTTCGGGCACGCCCTTCGGGACCTACGCGAACAAGGACATCACCAACATGGACGATTTCCTGACGCTCAAGCAGAGCAATTTCTCGCAGGAACTCCGCGCCTTCTCGTACAATAACCCGCTGGTCGACTGGTCGGTCGGTGCCTATTACCAGCACTCGATCCAGGACTATTCGAACTACACCTCCTCGGGCCGCATCCCGGGCGTGCTGGTCAGCGGCTTCCAGCAGTACCAGGGCCGCTACAGCCTGGTCGACATCATCAAGGCGACCGACAGCCAGTATGCCGGCTTCGGCAGCGTTGACATCAAGCCGACCAGCAAGCTGACCCTGACCGCCGCGGTGCGCTATACCAAGGTCGATTCCGAATTCGTCGAGACCAAGGACGGTTCGAGCAACCTTGGCGTGCGCACCACGGTCCGCTCGGCCAACAACGAGGGATCGTGGACGCCCAAGTTCGCCGCCAAGTACCAGGTGAACGACGATGCCATGCTCTACACCGCGGTCAGCAAGGGCTTCCGCCCGGCCGGTTCGCAGCCCAGCACCCTGCCGGAATCCTGCGCGGCCAACCTCGCCACGCTGGGCCTGACCACCTCGACCATCCCGACCACTTACAAGTCGGACTCGATGTGGTCCTACGAAGTGGGCAGCAAGGGCCGCCTGTTCGGGGGCAAGCTGGCCTATGACGTGAGCGGCTATGCGGTCGACTGGAAGAATATCCAGCAGGCCGTGCGCATGAACTGCGGCTTCGTCTTCGTCTCGAACCTCGGCAATGCCAAGGGCAAGGGCGCGGAACTGTCGCTCGAGGCCAAGCCGGTGCAGGGCGTGACCGTGGGCGGCAACGTCGGCTACACCGACATTCACTATGCCGCCAACGTCTACCAGTCGAACGGCATCCTGCTGCGCGCCGCCGGGGAGCGGATCAACGGCCCGCTGTGGACCGGCCATGCCTATGCCAACTTCGAGGCGCCGATCTCTTCGAGCACCGATGGCTATGCGCGGGTGGACTATACTTTCACCAGCACTGACACCATCCCTTCGGCGGTCGGCACCTTCGGCTATGACGCCGCGCTCTATGCCCTGCCCGGCAAGGACTATGTCCAGCTGCGCGTGGGCCTGCGCAAGGGCGGGGTCGACGCCTCGCTGTTCATCGACAACCTGACCAACTCGCGCGACCTGCTGGGCCGCGGGCACGACTCCTCGACCGGTACGCTGTTCTATGCGCAGTCCTACCGGCCGCGGACCTTCGGCCTGACCTTGCAGTTCCGCAACTGATCCCGAATACTCCCGGGAAGGCGCCGGAGCGATCCGGCGCCTTCTTCGCTTAACTCAATCGGAAGGCGAGACGTGACCCAGGGCTCTCCAGAACAGGTCGCCTCGCTGGCCGCGGCGACCGGGCCGCTCGCGGGGTGGCAGGGCCGGAGCCGGCAGGTCTTCACCCTCGCCCTCGTCTATACCATCGGCCTCGGCTCCATGGCCATGGTCGGCATGCTTTCCCCGCTGACCGCGATCGTGGCGCGGGACTTTTCGAGCGCTCCGGCTGCGATCGGCTGGACCATCTCGCTGTTTTCGCTCCCCGCCGCGATCACTTCCACGCTGGGCGGGGGGCTGGTCGACCGGCTGGGGCCGCGCCGCGTGCTGTTGCTGGCGCCGCTGCTGCTGGCGCTGGCCGACTTCCTGATGATCAAGGCCCCGACCCTGTGGCTGTTCGACTTTGCCATGGTCCTCGCCGGGCTGGCCTATGTCGGCGTGCTCAACGGCGGCGCGGCCATGCTGATGACCAGCCTCGAGGGCAGCCTGCGCGCCCGGGGGCTGGCCCTGTGGGCGACCTATGCCCCGGCCGGCTTTTCCGCCGGACTGCTGCTGTCGGCGATGATCGCGCAGTGGGCCGACTGGCGGATCGCCTTTGCCGCGCACGGCGTGGTCATGCTCGCCTGCGCGCTGGGGGCCGTGGTCCTGCCGCAGGTCGCCTCGGCCGCGCGGCGTGATGGCCTGACCCCGTTCGCGCGGCTCAAGATGGGGCTGTCGAGCCCGGTCCTGCTGCTGCTGGCGCTGGCCGCGGCCCTGCCCAACATGATTTCCTATGGCACCAGCCTGGTCGCTGCCGGCTACCTTGCCCAGACGCGGGGGGTCTCGCTCGCAGCTTCGGCCGGGATCGTGGCCGGGGCCAAGATCATCGCCGTGCTGGCCGGGAGCACGGTGACCGGGGCCCTGCTGGCGCGGCGGACCGCCCCGCTGCGGCTCTATTTCATCATGGCCATGGTTGGCGCGCTGGCGCAGGTGCTGCTGTTCTTTCCGGCGAGCCCGCTGGCGCTGGCCGTGGCCGGGCTGATGGCCTGGATCTTCGCTTTCGGGGCGCTGTCGGGCATCTGCATGGCGCTGTTGCCGCAAGTGGCCGAGCGCGCGGGCGGGGCGGGGCAGGCAGCGGGGATCGTCAACCAGTTCGTCTCGCTCGCCTCGTTCCTGACGCCGACGATCTATTTCGGGGTTTCGGGCTGGCACGCCTATGTGGCCGTGGCCGTGGCCGGGCTGGCCGTGGCGCAGATCGCGCTGCGGCGGGCGGGGGTGATGGCGCGCGGCGGTTTGACCGCCTGAGTTTCAGACCGCCGTATCGCCGCCATCGAGCGGGAGCATGGCCCCGCTGACGTAGCTTGCCCCATCCGAGACCAGCCAGCGCAGCGCGGCGGCGACTTCCTGCGCCGAGCCGTGGCGCTGGAGCGGAATGCGCGCGTCGATCAGGGCGCGGGCCGCTTGCGGGTCGGACCTGGCGGACCAGAACGCGGCGGTCTGCGGCGTGTCGATCCAGCCGGGCAGGACCATGTTGACCCGAATCCCGCGTGGGCCAAGCTCGGCCGCGAGGCTGCGCAGCAGGCCGGCAAGGCCCGCCTTGGTCGCCTGATAGGCATGGCTGAGCGGCTGGCCGCGCAGGGTGGCGGTGGAGGAGACCAGCACGATGCTGCCCGCCCGCGCGGAAAGAAGCCCGGCGGCGGCCTGCGCGGCGAGGAAGGGCAGGCGCAGGTTGATCGCGGCGGCGCGGTCCCAGTCCGCCACGGTCCACTCTTCCAGGGGGGCGCCTTGCATCAGCGAGGCGGCAATGATCAGGCTGTCGAGCCCCTTGCCCGCCCCTGCGATCGCGGCGAGGAACCGGGCCGGGGCCTGCGGGTCGGCAAGGTCGAGCGGGTAGAGCCGGGGCCCTTCCGGCGCACCGGGCAGCGCGGCAGGATCGTCGGCCAGCCAGACGGCGTCTCCGCCCTCGATCAGGGCGCGGGCCAGCGCGCCGCCGAGCCCGGCACAGCCGCCGATGATCGCGTGAGTCTTCATGGCAGGCACGCTCCGGACATGGGGGGTGTTTCCTTTTCCGGTATTCGGCAGGGGGTAAATAGCGCAGGAGAGGCAACGCGGGGGACCGAAAAAAGCAACCCCCGCGCGGCCTCGCGCTTGGTAGGAATATGCCATGAGCACAGGTTCGCCCCAAGCCGCGCAAGACGCCGATCCCGGGTTCGACACGGCCGATCCGCGCGCCGTGCGCCGCGCGATCCGCGAGGGGCGCTTTACCGGGTTCACCAACCTCGTCGCCCGAAATTACGTGCAGGGCAACCTGATTGCCGTACCGGCGGACCATGCCGACGCCTTCGAGGACTATGCCCGCGCCAATCCCGAGGCCCTGCCGCTGCTCGGCCGGGGCGAGCCGGGGCGGCGCGACATTCCGGCCATCGCCGCCGACCTCGACATTGCCCGCGATACCGGCGGCTACATGGTGTTCCGCGACGGCGAACTGGTCGAGACCCCGCGCGATGCCTCCCCCTTCTGGCGCGACGACCTCGTGCCCTTCGTGATCGGCTGCTCGTTCTCGTTCGAGGCGCTGCTCCAGCGGCACGGGGTGCGGCTGCGCCACCTTGAGGAAGGCGACGTTTCGGCCATGTACGAGACCGACCGCGACACCGTGGCGGCGGGGCCCTTCGGCGGCAAGCTGATCGTCTCGATGCGGGCGCTGACCCCGGCCGACGCGATCCGGGCCACGCTGATTTCCGCGCGCCATCCCGGGTTCCACGGGGCGCCGGTCTCGCTCGGCCTGCCGGAAGACCTCGGCATCGCCGACCTTGAACGCAGCTACGGCGGGCACGGCATGAAGCGCGTGCTGCCCGGCGAGCTGCCCGTGTTCTGGGCCTGCGGCGCGACCGGCCAGAACGCCGTGCGCGCCGCGCGCCTGCCCCTCGCCATCACCCACTACAAGGCCCACATGGTCGTTACCGACCT
The DNA here is from genome assembly GCF_014230315.1 of Novosphingobium flavum. GTDB lineage: Bacteria > Pseudomonadota > Alphaproteobacteria > Sphingomonadales > Sphingomonadaceae > Novosphingobium > Novosphingobium flavum. Next base: position 163,584 of record NZ_JACLAW010000004.1, read on the forward strand.
GCCTTTGCCGGAGGACTACGCATGACCCTCGATGAAGCCATCGAGCACTACGACACTCACGGCTATGTCGTCCTGCCGGGCCTGCTGGAGGGCCCCGTGCTCGACGAGCTGCGCGCCCTGACCGACCGGGTCGAGGCCGATGCGGCGGACGTGGCCGAGGACAATGCCTGGTACGACTTCGAGACCGACCTCGAGGGCAAGCGCACGGTGCAGCGGATCAAGAAGCCCAACCGGATCGATCCGTTCTATGCCGCGCTCGCCGGAAACGAGATGCTGATGGCGCTGGCCAAGCGGTTGATCGGGCCGAACATCCGGCTCAACCACACCAAGATCAACATGAAGTCGGCCAAGGGCGGCGCGGCGCTGGAATGGCACCAGGACTGGGCCTTCGCCCCGCACACCAACATGAGCACGACCGTCGCCTCGATCCTGATCGACGGCGCCTCGGCTGCCAACGGCGCGATGCAGGTGATCGAGGGCAGCCACAAGGGGCCGCTGATCGACCACCACGACGAGGACGGTTACTTCGTCGGCGCGGTGCTGGCCGAGCAGGTGGACATGAGCAAGGCGGCCCTGCTCGAAGGGCCTCCGGGCACGGTCTCGTTCCATCACCCGATGACCCTGCACGGATCGAGCGTGAACCTCTCGGGCGATCCGCGCCGCATCCTGTTCTACGAATATGCCGCGAGCGACGCCTTTCCGCTGTTCTACAAGGTGGATTGGGAGGAATATGATTCGCGCATCGTCTGCGGGCCGTCGACCAGCGAGGTGCGGTTCGAGGCGAACTATGTGAAGCTGCCTTTCCCGAGCCGCGCGGGCTCGTCGATCTACAAGATCCAGGCGGGGTCGGGCCGGCGCTTTTTCGCCGGGGCCCAGTAACCGTGAGCGTGCCAGCAAACGTAAACGTGAGAGCGGGCGAGACCGCCGGGGCGGCCTTCGTCACCGGCGCCAGCGCGGGGACCGGGCGCGAGATCGCGCTGGCTCTTGCCGCGGCGGGCCATGACGTGGCGGTGCTCGGCCGGCGGGTCGATGCGCTGGAGGAGCTGGCCGTAGAGATCGCCGCCATGGGCCGCCGTGCGCTGGTGCTGGGCGCCGACGTGCGCGAGGCCGATCAGCTCGAGGCGGCGCTGGACCGGCTGCTGGACTGGAGCGACGGGCGGATCGAGGTGGTGGTCAATGCGGCGGGCACGACCGGGCCGCTCTCGCCGCCGATCGGGCAGTACAGCCTTGCCGATTTCGACAGCACCGTGGCCACGAACCTGCGCGCGCCGTTCATCGTGATGAGCCGGCTGCTGCCGGTGATGCGCGGCGCGGGGCGCGGGCGGATCGTCAACATCGGCGGCAATCACGGGATGCGCGGCCGGGCGGGCCGGTCGAGCTACAGCGCCTCGAAGTGGGGCCTGCGCGGGCTGACCCGCAGCGCCGCGCTGGAAGCCGGGCCGGACGGGGTGACGGTCAACTACATCGCCCCGGGGCCTATCGCGATTCCGCGGATGAAGGCCAACTGGAAGGCTCAGGCCGAGGCGGGCGGGATCAGCGAGGACGAGGCCCTGCGCGCTTACGTGGCCAATATGGGCATTCCGCTGGGCAAGCCGAGCGAGGCCGAGGATATCGTGGCCATGGTCATGTATCTGGTCGGCCCCGGCGGGCGGAACATCACGGGCCAGGAACTGGTGATCGACGGCGGCGCGACGGTCCTCTGAGCGCGGCGGTGGTAAGGTAAACCCCCGGCCAGCAGGGCTGACCGGGGGTTTCCTGTGCGACCCGATTGGCCCGGGCTATGGTCAGAACAGGTCGAAGTACTCGCGGTGTTCCCAGTCGGTCACCGCGGTGTTGTAGCGGGCGACTTCGGCGCGCTTGATCCGCAGGAAATGGTCGGTGAACCCGTCGCCCAGCCCGGCGCGCAGGACCGCGCTGGCATCGAGTTGGCCGAGCGCGGCCTCGAGGCTGCCAGGCAGTCGCGGGGCCTCGGCCGTATAGGGGCTGTCGACCGCCTCGGGCGGGGTCAGGCCCGCCTCGATCCCGGCGAGGCCGGAGATCATCTGCGAGGCGAGGTAGAGATAGGGGTTGGCGGCGGGTTCGCCGACGCGGTTCTCGATCCGGGTGGCGCCCGCCTCGCCTTTGGCGAGGACGCGGAGCATGGCGCCGCGATTGTCCTCGCCCCAGGCGATCCGGTCGGGCGCGAGCGAATTGGCGCGGTAACGCTTGTAGCCGTTGATCGTCGGCGTGGTCAGCGGCATGGCCCCGGCCGCCTCGGCCAGAAGCCCGGCGAGGTAGTGGCGGCCGGTTTCCGACAGGCCGGGCCGGCCATCGGGACGGGCGAAGGCATTGGTGCCGTCATTCGCGCGGCGCAGCGACTGGTGGAGGTGCCAGCCGCTCGACATGGCCTCGGGCAGGGCCGGGCGGCACATGAAGCTGGCGTGATAGCCGTGGCGCCGCGCGATCTGCTTGGCGGCATTGCGGAACAGGGTCATGTCGTCGGCCGAAGCGAGGCCGCTCTGCGGGCCGAACACGAATTCGACCTGGCTCGGCCCGAATTCCAGCTCCATCGAGATCAGCGGCAAGCCGAGCGCCTCGCAATCGCGGCGCAGGATGTCGAGCACCGGCTCGATCGTGTCGTAGCGCTGCTCGGTCAGATAGGCATAGCCCTGGTGGAGCAGTTCGACATCGGGCGGCGTGCCGGGCTGGCCCGCGTCGGCAAGGCCGAGGCGCGGATCGACCATGCGGGTGAGGTGGAATTCGACCTCCAGCCCGCTGACGAATTCGAGCCCGCGCGCGGCCAGCCGCTCGGCGGCGGCAAGGGCGATGCGGCGCGGCGACCAGACGAAGGGCGTGCCATCGGCAAAGGCCAGGTCGCACAGCATCCATGCCGTGCCCGGCGCCCACGGCAGCAGGCGCAGGCTGAGCGGATCGGGAACCATGACGAGATCGCCCGCGCCCTGCAGGTCGGCGCGGCCGATCCCGGCCCCGGCGGAGAAGACCGGGACCACGGTGCGGTGCGAAGTGTCCTTGAGCCACAGGCTGGACGTGATCGACAGGCCGTGCTTGAGCGCGCCGGGCAGGGCGGCGGCCATCACGGTCTTGCCGCGCAGGATGCCGTGGAGATCGGGGAAGGAGAGGCGGACCGAATGGATGCCCTCGGCCTCGAGCCGGCGCGGCAGCTCGGCGGCAGCCTCGGCCTGGGCCGCGCTCCACAGGCCGTGCCCGGCGATGAAGCCAGCCGCGCTCACAGGGCGAGAACCGGAACGTCCCACGAGGCTTCGGCGCGCAGGCGGCTGACCGCTTCGCGCCAGTAGCTGTCGGGCGAGGTGCCGGCCGGGGCCACGCCGTCGATCGTGGCCGGGCCCGTCGCCGCATCGCCGCCCGCGGCGAGCGCCAGCGGGCTCTCACCCTTCTGCAGCTGCTTGATCTGGCCGATCAGCATGACCCGGTATGCGACGATCGCCTTGTCGGTCGTACCGAGGTGCTCGCGGGTGCGGTCCTGGATCCGGCCCTGGCTTTCGACTGCCCACTGGTCATGGACGTTGATGTCCTCGCCCATGCCGGTGAAAGTGCGCATTCTCTGCTCGGCCGGGTCGAAGCCCCAGTCGTTGTGGCGGCCGACGCGCGGCATGTAGTCCGGCAGGGTATAGAGCTGGAGGCGCTGTTCGCGCATCAGCGGCTTGTCCACCGGCTCGGCGAAGCTGGTGAACATGGCATACCAGTAGCAGCTGTGATCGTCGATCGGCACGTGCCACTGGGTGATTGTCATGGTCGAGGACAGCGGGATCACGAAGGCCTGCGGGAACAGGACATTGGTGATCCGCACGTGGGTATCGCCGCCGTCGAGATGGCGCAGGGTGGTGATGCGCAGGCCGCTGTCGGTGGAGGCGACGGCGATCTCGGGGCAGTCGTATTCGCGCAGGACCTTGGTCATCGGCAGGTCGCTGTCGGTCGAATGGGCGCGGAACTGCTTGCCGTAGGAGGCGTCGGCCTCGGCGTCCTCGAAGTAGCGGTGGAGGAACGAGGCGTGGGCCGGGTCCATGCCCACTTCGAGCGCCTGGAGCCAGTTGCAGTCGAGATAGCCCTTGAACGAGAAGACATGGCTGTCGGGCGCCGTGAGGCAATCGAGCGCGGGGAGGGCCGGCGGTTCGCCGTTTTCATCGACCGGGCCGAGCCAGGCGAAGATCATCCCGCCCCGTTCGCGCACCGGGTAAGCCTTCTGCCTGATCCGGTTGCAGAAGGCCGGGTTGGGCTCGGCCGGGGTTTCGAGGCACTTGCCGTTCACATCGAACAGCCAGCCGTGGAACGGGCAGCGCAGGCCGCCGTCTTCGAGCCGCCCGAAGGCAAGGTCGGCGCCGCGATGCGGGCAGTCGCGGTCGACCAGCCCGAGCTGGCCCGCCTCGTCGCGGAACAGGACAAGGTCCTGCCCCAGCAGCTTGACCGCCTTCAGGGGCCGGGCCCCCTCCAGCTCGTCGCTGATCGCCACCGGCTGCCAGTAGCGGCGCAGCAGGTCGCCCAGCGGGGTGCCGGGTTTGGACAGGGTGATCAGGTCGTTCTGTTCGGGGGTCATGGCGGGCTCTGTCAGGTTGGGGCGCGCGGGGGCCGTGCGGGGCTGACTGTGCCTCTGTTCGCGGTTCCTGTGTGTTGCCTGTTCGGCTGCACGGCGTTGCCGAATGGGTCATGCCTGCGCGGGGCCCCGTCGTTGCCACGGGGCGGGCGCTGGGCTAACCCCGTGGCTCCCCAATCCTCCTATCGGAAACGACCGCAGCCATGACCGCCACGCCTGCCCGGACCCTGCGCACCATCGCGATCTTCTGCGGCTCCAACGTGGGCGAGGGCGAGGCCTACAAGGAAGCGGCGGCCGAGCTGGGCGGCGCGCTGGCCCGGCGCGGGATCGGGATCGTCTATGGCGGCACGCACAAGGGGCTGATGGGCATCCTTGCCGATGCCGCGCTGGCCGGTGGCGGGAAGGTGCACGGGGTGATCACCCGGCGGCTGCACGAGAAGGGGCATCTTCACCCCACTCTCAGCGCCAGCGAGATCGCCGACGGGATGCGCGCGCGCAAGGAGCGGATGCTCGATCTGGCCGATGCCTGCATAGCGCTCCCCGGCGGGATCGGCACGGCCGAGGAATTCATGGAGGCCTGGACCCTCAACCAGCTCGGCGATGTCGACAAGCCAGTCGGCCTGCTCAACGTCGACGGTTATTACGACGCCTTCATGGGCTTCATCGACACGATGATAGCGCGCAAGTTCCTGCCTCCCGCGCACCGCGAGGGGATCGCGCTCGATCCCGACGCCGATGCGCTGATCGACAAGCTGGCCGTGTTCGAGAAGCCCAGCGTCGCCAAGTGGATGTGAGCGTCTGAGAGAGCCGCTCTGGATTGCCGCGGGGCTTTGTCCCTCGCAATGTCGCGTGTCTCAGATCAATCGGTTGCGATCCACAGCGACTTGGTCTCGAGGTGCTCCTCGAGGTGGGCCTTGCCATATTCGCGGCCCTGTCCGCTGGCCTTGATCCCGCCCGAGGGCATGGCCGGGTCGATCGCGTTGTAGCAATTGACCCAGACCGAGCCCGCGCGCAGCCGCCGGGCGAGGCGGTGGGCGCGGCCGACGTTGCCGGTCCACAGCCCGGCGCCGAGGCCGAACGGCGTGGCATTGGCGCGCTGGATCACCTCGTCCTCATGGTCGAACGGAAGTACGGCGAGGATCGGGCCGAAGATTTCCTCGCGCACGGCGCGCATCTGGTCGGTCGCGCCCGAAAGCACCGTGGGCGGGAAGAAGAAGCCCTTGGCGAGGTCGCCCTCCTCCGCCCGCGCGCCGCCGCAGACCGCGCCCGCGCCCTCGGCTCGGGCCTCGTCCATGTAGCCGCTGACCCGCGCCAGCTGGCGGGCCGAGACGAGGGGACCGAGGTCGATCTCGGGATCGAGGCCGTTGCCGAGCTTGAGCGCAGAGGCGTGGCGGGCGACCTCGGCGGCGAAATCGCTGGCCACGGAGCGTTCGACGAAAAGGCGGGTGCCGGCGCTGCAGATCTGCCCGGAATTGGCGAAGGCGGCGATGGCGGCCATCTGCGCCGCCTTGGCAAGGTCGGCATCGGCAAACACGATGTTGGGCGACTTGCCGCCGAGTTCGAGGCTGAGGCGCTTGAGCGTGCCGGCCGCCGCCGCCATTATCGCGCGGCCGGTGGCGTCGGACCCGGTGAAGGCCAGCTTGTCCACCCCCGGATGAGCGGCGAGCGCAGCGCCCGCCTCCGCGCCGAGGCCGGTGACGACGTTGAACACGCCGGCCGGAACTCCCGCCTCGAGCGCCAGCTGGCCGAGCAGGAGCGGGGCGAGCGAGGCATCTTCGGCGGGCTTGAGGACGAGGGTGCAGCCGGTCGCCAGAACCGGGCCGAGCTTGAGCACGCTGGCCCAGAGCGGGCCGTTCCACGGGATGATGGCGCCGCAGACGCCGACCGGTTCCTTGACCGTGCAGGCGAACATGTCCGGCATGGAAGGAGCGGCGGTGAGGCCTTCGATGCCGCGGGCCATGCCGGCATAGTAGCGCAGCAGGTCTGTCAGCATGGCGACCGAGCCGCGGGTGTGGCGAATGGGCGAGCCCATGTCGAGCGTATCGAGCGTGGCGAATTGCTCGGCCTCGCGCGCGACCAGATCGGCGAGGCGCAGCAGCAGCGCCTGCCGCTCGGACGGCGAGAAGCGCGGCCAGGGGCCGCTTTCGAAGGCGGCGCGGGCGGCGGCGACGGCGCGGTCAATGTCTCCCGCCGCGCCCCGCGCGAAATCGGCGAGGTGCTCGCCCGTGGCCGGGTTGTGCGAGGAGATGGTCTCGCCGGACAGGGCCGGGGCCCATTGCCCGCCGATCAGGAGACCGTGGGGCTGGCCGGTGAGGAAGGCGGGGCGGGCCATCGGATCAATCCTTGAGCGCGAAGCTGATCGACTGGGCGCCTTCCCACAGGGTCTTCTTGCCGAGCGCGGCGAGGTTTTCCTTGCCTTCGACCACGGTCATGAAGTGGATGCCGGCGAGCGGCCCCAGCTTGCTGGCGAAAGCCACCCCGCCATAGGCGAGCAGGATCTCGGTCTCGCTGTAGCCGCCGGGGTAGAAGATGAACTCGCCCGGCGCGGGGTGGCGCGTGGGGTTTTCCCAAGGGAGATCATAGGGCTGGTCGCCCATCGGAATCCACACGCCCTCGCCGCTCCAGCGGACGTGGATCACCTTTTCCTCGTAAGGCAGCATGGCCTTGAACCGGGCGGCGGTGACCGGGGCGAGGTCTTCCTCGAGCCGGGCGGTGAAGTGGTAAGGGCCGGCCTTGATGGCGACGAGGGTCATGGCAAGTCTCCGTAAATTGCGTTCAGGCAGCGGCGTGGAGGCGGGCGAAGCCGCGTTCGAGGTCGCCGATCAGGTCATCAACCTCTTCGAGGCCGACATGGAGCCGGATCGACGGCCCCGGCGCTTCCCATGTCACGGCCGAGCGCAGGTCGGACGGGTAGGTGGGCACGACGAGGCTTTCGTAGCCGCCCCACGAATAGCCGAGCTTGAACAGGTCCATGTGATCGAGCATCGCCGCGAACTGCTTGTCGGTGCAGGCATTGAGCACGATCCCGAACAGGCCCGAGGCGCCGTCATAGTCGCGCTTCCAGATGGCGTGGCCGGGGTCGGAGGGCAGGGCCGGATACATCACCCGCGCCACTTCGGGGCGGGCCTGGAGCCATTCGGCGATGGTGAGGGCAGACTGGTGGTGCTGCTTCATCCTGAGCGGCAGGGTGCGCAAGCCGCGCAGGGCCATGTAGACATCGTCCGGCCCGCCGCAGTAGCCGCTGCCCGAGGCCGTGGCCTTGACCGGGATGAACGCCTCCTTGGTGCAGACGGCGATGCCGAGCATCAGGTCGGAATGGCCCGAGATATACTTGGTGGCGGCGTTGACCGAAACGTCGACCCCGTGTTCGAGCGGGCGGAAATTGACCGGGCTGCCCCAGGTGTTGTCGAACACGGTCTTGATCCCGCGCGCCCGGGCGATCTTGGTGATGGCCGGGACGTCAGTCATCTCGAAGGTCAGCGAGCCGGGGCTTTCGAGGTAGATGACCTTGGTGTTGGGCTGGATCAGCGCCTCGATCCCGGCGCCGACCGATGGGCGGTAATAGGTGATCTCGACCCCGAACTTGCGCAGGAAATCCTCGCAGAAGGCCCGGGCCGGGCCATAGAGGCTGTCTACGATCAGCAGGTGGTCACCGGCCGAGAGGAAGGCGGTGAGCGAGGCGCAGATCGCGCCGAGGCCGCAGCTGGTGGTGACCGCGCGGTAGCCGCCTTCGAGCAGGGTGACGGCATCCTCGAAGGCGCGGGTCGTGGCCGTGCCCTCGCGCCCGTAAGTGAAGCCCTCGTAAGCGCCCGAGGCGCGGTCGCGCCGGGTTTCGAGCAGTTCCTCGACGCTTTCGAACAGCACGGTCGAGCAGTGATAGACCGGCGGATTGACCACCCCGAAATTGGCGGAGGGATCGCGCCCGGCGTGCAGGGTCTGCGTGCCCCGGCCGAAGCGCGAAAGATCGGTCTTCATTGCGTGCGAACTCCTCAGATAATCGTACCGGAATCGACGACGATGTCCTGCCCGGTCATCATCCGTCCGCCCGGCCCCAGCAGGTGGAGCACGGCGCGGGCGACGTCTTCCTCGCTCACCAGCCGGCCGAGCGCGGTGCTGGCGACGAAGCGGTTGTAGGGCGCGTCCGGCTCCTCGCCGCTCCGCGCGGCGGATTCGCGGAACAGGCGGCGCAGGCGCTCGCCATCGATCCCGCCGGGCGAGACCATGTTGACCCGGATCCCGTGCGGCGCGGCATCGAGCGCGGCCGAGCGGACGAGCCCGCGCACCGCCCATTTCGAGGCGGCATAGATGCCCTGCCCGGCCACGCCCTTGTGGCCATAGGTGCCGCCGATCACCACCACCTGGCCCGAGCCGCGCGCGACCATGCCGGGGAGCGCGGCGCCGAGCGCGTTGATCACGCCGAGCACGTTGATGTCGAAGCAGTGGCGATAGGCCGCCTCGCCGTTTTCCCAGATCGGCGCCTTGCCCGAACTGACGCCCGCCGCGCAGACCAGGGCGCCGGGCACGCCCATGTCGGCGGCGATGGTGGCGAAGGCGGCGGTGAGCGCGGCCATGTCGGTCACGTCGGCGGCATAGGCGCGGGCATTGCCGCCCACGGCCGCGGCAGCCGCCTGCCCGCCCGCCGCGTCTCGCCCGATCAGGGCCACGCGTGCGCCAGCGGCGACGAGGCCGTGGGCCAGCGCGAGCCCGAGCCCGCGCGTGCCGCCGGTGATGGCGATGGTCATGCCGGAGATCGATCCGTTGTGATCGTCGCTGACCGTCATCTCGTGCGCGTCGTCCTGCTGCTCGCGCGGCTGGGCACCGCCCGTTCCCGGCTATCTACAGCATCCGGACTAATCTGCACCCCGTGTTGCGCCAAGGTGAAGTTTCGGCAGCGGGGCAGTACCAAAAAAACAACGCGCGAAGGTCCGGTGTTGGCTTAGGCATAGGACCTGTCGAACGGGCCGCCCAGTCGCGGCCAGTCGTTCGAGGCGGCTGGCGGGGCCCGCAATGTCCCGCTGCCGCGCTGCGATGGAGCCTATCGATGAGCCGTTCCGCCGACGATGTTTCCGCTGCCCGGGCGATTTCGCTCGATGAAGTGCCGGTGATCGATTTCGCGCCGTTCCTGTCCGGCAGCGCCGGGGAGCGGCAGGCCGTGGCCGACGCGATCGCCGCGGCCTGCGAGGAGATCGGCTTTTTCTACCTCACCGGTCACGGCGTGCCCGAGGCGGCGCGCGACGACGTGTTCGCCGCGGCCCGCGCCTTCTTCGCCCGGCCCAAGGCCGAGCGGGCCGGCAGCGCGGCCACGCCCGAATGGTATCGCGGCTGGATCGGCGCCCCCGATGCCGACGGTTTTTCGCGCAACACCCGCCTGTTCGAGCAATACCGCATGCAGCACGAATGGCCTGCCGATCCCGAGGACATGGAGCACGCGGCGATCTTCGACCAGCCCAACCGCTTTCCCGCCGACATGCCGGAATTCCGCCGCGCCAGCGAAGCCTATCTCGAGGCGATGGTCATCCTCTCGCGCGAATTGCTGCGGGCCTTCGCGCTCGGCCTCGGCCTGCCCGAGCACCGCTTCGACGATTGGTTCCGCCATCCCGCCTCGCAGTTGTCGATGAACTACTATCCGCTGCTGCCCGCCGGGGCGGACGACGAGGTTTCCAACATGGTGCCGCACACCGACGAGGGCCCGTTCACGATCCTCGCCCAGGGCGAGGTCGGCGGGCTGGAGGTCAAGCGCCGCGATGGGGCCTGGATCAAGGCCCCGCCGGTCGAAGGCGCCTATACCATCAACGTCGGCGACATGATGATGTGGTGGTCCAACGGCCGGTTCCTCTCCAACCTCCACCGGGTGCGCAACCGCGCCGGGGAGGAGCGCCTGTCCGTGCCCTATTTCGCCAATCCCGACCGTTCGGTGGTGGTGGCGCCCCTGCCCGAACTGGCCGGCGATGCGCCGGCCTATCCGGCGGTGAAGGTGGCCGATCATCTCGCCCGTTTCTATGCAACCCTCTCCAAGAACCCGCATGAAATCTATGGCTGATCTTCCTGACCAGACCGCGCCCCGCGCGCGGATCGGCGCCGACATCGGCGGCACTTTCACCGACGTCGTGCTGGAAACCGCCACGGGCCGTCATTCGACCAAGATCCTGACCACTTACGACGCGCCCGAGCGGGCCCTGCTCGAAGGGGTGCAGCTGCTGCTGGCCGAGGCCGGGCTGACCCCGGCCGATGTCGAGCTGGTGGTGCATGGCACGACTCTGGCGACCAATGCCCTGATCGAACGGCGCGGCGTGGCGACGGCCCTGCTCACCACCGAGGGCTTCCGCGACGTGCTGGCGCTCGGCACCGAGAGCCGGTTCGACCAGTACGACATCGCCATGGAAAAGCCCGAGGCGCTGGTGCCCCGGCGGCTGCGCCTCGGCGTGCCCGAGCGGATGGCCGCGACCGGGCAGGTCCTGCTGGGGCTCGACGAAGGCGCGGTTCGCGCGGCGGCGGCGACATTCCGGGCCGAGGGCATCCGCTCGGTCGCGGTCGCTTTCCTCCATGCCTATGCCAATCCGGCGCACGAGCAGCGCGCGGCGGAAATCCTCGCCGAGGAAATTCCGGGTGTAAGCCTCTCGCTGTCCAGCGAAGTCTCGCCGGAAATGCGCGAGTACGAGCGCTTCTCGACCACGGTGGCCAATGCCTATGTCCAGCCGATCGTCGATGCCTATCTGCGGCGGCTCGAAGGGCGCCTCGGCGAACTCGGCTTTGCCTGCCCGCTTTACCTGATGCTGTCCTCCGGCGGGCTGACCACGGTGGACATCGCCGCGCGCTTTCCGGTGCGGCTGGTGGAAAGCGGCCCGGCGGGCGGGGCGATCTTCGCCGCTTCCGTGGCGGCCGAGCGCGGCGCGGCGCGGGTCCTCGCGCTCGACGTGGGCGGGACCACGGCCAAGATCTGCCTGATCGACGACTATCGCCCCCAGACCTCGCAGGTCTTCGAGGTTGGCCGGGCTCACCGCTTCCGCAAGGGTTCGGGCCTGCCGCTGCGCATTCCCGTGGTGGAAATGCTGGAAATCGGCGCGGGCGGCGGCTCGATCGCCTCGGTCGACCGGGCCGGGCGGCTCGCCGTCGGCCCGCACAGCGCCGGGTCGGAGCCGGGCCCGGCGGCCTATGGCCGGGGCGGTACGCGCCCGACCGTGACCGATGCCGACATCGTGCTCGGCCGGATCGAGCCCGCCCGCTTTGCCGGCGGCAAGGTGACGCTGAACCCGGCGGCTTCGCTGGCGGCGCTTTCCGCGCTCGGCATCTGGGACGGCAAGGCCGAGACCCTTGCCGTGGGGGTCAGCGAGATCGTTGACGAGACCATGGCCGGGGCGGCGCGGGTCCATGCGGTGGAGCAGGGCACGACGCTGGAGGAGCGCAGCCTGATCGCCTTCGGCGGGGCGGCGCCGCTTCATGCCGCGCGGTTCGCCGAAAAGCTCGGGATCAACGAAGTGATCATCCCGGCGGGGGCGGGCGTCGGCTCGGCCGTGGGCTTCCTGCGCGCGCCGGTAAGCTACGAGGTGGCGCGCAGCCATCACCTGCAACTGGTCGACGGTGCCGATCTCGGAGCGCTCAACCTGCTGCTGGACGGCATGGCCGAGCAGGCCCGCGCGCTGGTCGACAAGGGCGCGCCCGGCGCGGCGCAGGGCGAACGGCGCGTGGCGCTCGGGCGTTATCAGGGGCAGGGCTTCGAGATTCCCTTCGACCTGCCCGAGGGCGGCCTGGCCGACGTCGGCCAACTGCGCGCCCGCTTCGAGGCGGCCTATCGCCAGCAATATGGCAACCAGGCGCTCGACCTGCCGGTGGAGCTGCTCACCTTCCGCGTCGCCGTCTCGGCCTCGGTCTGGCAGGGCGCCGCGCCCGGCGCCGTTCCGGCCGGGCGCTGGATCGAGCCCGACACCTTCCGCGAGGTGATCGATCCCGACGCGGGCGTGGCCATGCCCTTCGCGGTCGTCTCGCGCGAGGGGATGGAGCCGGGCGACGGCGTGCGCGGCCCGGCGCTGATCACCGAGCGGGAAACCACCACGGTCGTCTCGCCGCGCTTCGATGCGCGGATGGACGGCAACCGCTATCTCGTTCTCACCCGCCGCCCTGCGGAGACTCAAGCATGAGCCAGGCCCTTTCCGAACTGCGCAGCCAGGTCATCTGGACCCGCCTGATCGCCATCGTCGAAGAACAGGCGCAGACCCTGATGCGCACGGCCTTTTCCACCACGGTGCGCGATGCCGGCGACCTCTCCGCCGCGCTGTTCGACCTTGAAGGCCGCCTGATCGCCGAGGCCGTGACCGGCACGCCGGGCCACGTCAATTCGATGGCGGCGGGCGTGCGCCACTTCATCGACCGCTTTCCGCTCGCCACCATGCAGGCGGGCGATCACTTCATCACCAACGATCCGTGGCTGACTGCCGGGCACCTCCACGACGTGACCGTGGTCTCGCCCGCGTTCCATGGCGGCAGGCTGGTCGGCCTGTTCGGGGTCTGCTGCCACCAGGTCGACATCGGCGGGCTGGGGCAGGGGCCGGACGGCCGCTCGATCTATGAGGAGGGGATCCAGATCCCGCTGATGAAGCTCGCCAGCGCGGGCGAGCTCAACGAGCCGCTGCTCGAGATCATCTGCCAGAACGTGCGCACGCCCTTGCAGGTGCGGGGCGACATCCTGTCCTATGTCACCAGCAACAATGCCGCCGTACGCCGCCTTTCGGCCATGCTGGGCGAATTCGCCATGGCCGACCTGCAGGGCGTGGCCGACTATATCGTCGACCAGTCGCTCGCCGCCTCGCGCACCGAGATCGCGCGCCTGCCGCAGGGCAGCTGGAGCAGCAGCCTGACCATCGACGGGTACGATCGCCCGGTCACCCTGCGTGCCACGCTGACCATCGACGGCGAGAAGGTGCTGGTCGACTATGCCGGCTCCGATCCCTGCCTGCCGCGCGGGATCAACGTGGTGCTCAACTATTGCCGCGCCTACACCGTCTTCGCCCTGCGCTGCGTGATCAGCCCGGACGTGCCCAACAATGCCGGCGCGCTCGCCCCGTTCGAGGTGACCGCACCCGAAGGCTCGATCCTCAACGTCCAGCGGCCCTGGCCGGTGGCGGCGCGCCACATCGTCGGGCAGATGCTGCCCGATCTCGTGTTCGGCTGCCTCTCGCAGGCCATTCCCGGCCGGGTTCCGGTCGAGGGCAGTTCGTGCCTGTGGAGCGTGCAGCTGCGCGGGCGCCTTCCGGCCGAGCAGCAAGGCCAGCCGGGCGAACTGTTCGATACGATCTTCTTCAATTCCGGCGGATCGGGCGCGCGGCCGGGGCAGGATGGCCTCTCAGGCACGGCTTTCCCCAGCGGGGTCCGGGCCATGCCGGTCGAGGTGACCGAGCACGGCGCCCCGATCGTGATCTGGCGCAAGGAACTGCTGCCCGACAGTGGCGGCGTGGGCGCGCAGCGCGGTGGGCTGGGCCAGCGGGTCGAGGTGGCGATGCGCGACGGCAGCCCGTTCGAGGTGCTGGCCATGTTCGAGCGGGTCGACCATCCGGCGCGCGGCCGCGATGGCGGCGGCGACGGTTCGGCGGGCGTGGTCCGCCTCGCCTCGGGCAGCGAAATGCGCGGCAAGGGCCGGCAGGAGATCCCGGCGGGCGAACGGCTGGTGCTCGACGTGCCGGGCGGCGCGGGGCAGGGCGATCCGCTGGCGCGCGAGCGCGAGGCCGTGGCCGCCGATCTGGCCGAGGGGTTCATTTCCGCCGAGGCGGCGCGCGCTACCTACGGGATCGAGTAGGGGCCCTAACTGCTCAGCCTTCCGGTTCGAGCGGGACCGGGCGATCGTCGTAATCGTCCTCCGCCTCGAACGGCGGCATGTCCGTCATCGGCAGGGTGCGGCAATTGTGCAGGTCGCCGGCAAGCTGTTCGGCGAACTTGGCGGCGGCGAGCGGCAGCGGGCGGCCCTTGAGCTGGCCCAGAACCAGCGGGCCATAGGTGCGGTCGAGGTCGCTGATCCGGCGCACGGCGAAGCGCGGATCGTTTTCCCAGATGGCGGCGCCGATATCGATCTGGAAGGTGATCAGGTCGCTCGCCGCGACGATCTCGCCCAGCACGTCGAAATTGTTGGCCTCGACCACCACGTTCGGCTTGACCGAGCTGTTGGCGAGGCGGCTCTCGATGATCTCGCGCCCGCCGAAGGCGATGTCGGGCATGGCGAGGTCGTACTGCGCGCATTCGCGCAGGCGCAGCACCGCCTTGGCCGCGAGCGGATGATCGGCCGCCATGATCGCCAGCAGGCCCTGCCCGACCGAGAGGATCGGCTGCAGCTCGGGATGGCGCAGCGGGCGGAAAATCAGGGCAAGGTCGATCTCGTACTCGGTCAGCGCGCGGACCGCGCGGACATGGTCGGTGACCATGATCTTGAACTTGAGATTGGGGTAGCGGTTGCGGAAATCGACCACGTGGCGCAGCACGAACGAACGCGCCACGGCATGGCTGCAGGCGATGCGGATGTCGCCGCGCTGCAGCCCGCCCAGTTCCTCGATCTGCGAATAGACCCGCGCCAGTTCGGCCGACTGGGTGCGGATCCAGCGGATGAACAGTTCGCCCGCCGCCGTCAGCCGCACCCCCAGCGAATGCCGCTCGAACAGCGGGGCAGACAGGTCGTGCTCCACGTCCTGGATGCGGCGCAACAGGGCCGACGGGGTCATGTTCAGCCGCTCCGCCGCCTGGCGGACGGAGCCGGCGCGGGCCACCTCGTCAATGTAGGCCCAGATCCTTTGATTGCGCAGAGCCACGATTGTCTCCGTTCGGTTTTCGGCACCGATGCGCTGCTGTTTTAGCACAGCTAGGGCAACGGGTCATGGCCTATGCATGAGCACGAAGTTTCCAAGACGTCAAGAAATCAATCGAGATCGTCAGAAGTATTCAGAATAATTCATTCATCGTTCGGGGCATTTTATGGACCTTGGGTTATCCGGAAAAGTTACGCTTATTACTGGTGCGGGCAAAGGAATGGGCCCTGCAATAACCAAGGCGTTCTGTTCGGAAGGTTCGTTCGTCGCAGTTATTGGCCGTGATCTGAATGCTCTTGAAGTATTGAAGCAGGAATACAGTGAATTTGCTGATCGCATTTCCGTATTTTCCTGCGATGTGACCGACGCCGCCGATTGCGAGAAAGCCGCCGCCGCCGTGCTCGCCGCGCTCGGCCAGATCGACGTGCTGGTCAATGTCGCGGGGGGCACCGGCCCGGTCGGCATCCCGGCCTGGGAGACCAGCCCCGAGGCCTTCGACGAGATCGTGCGGCTCAACATGGCCGGCTGCTTCCACATGATGCGCGCCGTCCTGCCGGGCATGATCGCGCGGCGCTATGGCAAGATCGTCAACGTCGGCGGCACTTTCGGGATGCACGGCCGCGCCGGGCGGATGGCCTATTCGGCCTCGAAGTGGGGCCTGCGCGGGATCACCAAGTCGACCGCGATCGAGGCGGGCCCGCACAACGTCAATGTCAACATCGTCGCCCCCGGCATGGTCGACGGGCCGCGCTTTCGCACGAAGGTCATGCCGGGCATGGCCGCCGCGCGCGGGATCACCGAAGACGAGGCGATCGCCGAGCACGCCGCCGAATATGCCCTGCGCCGGATCAGCCAGGCCGAGGACGTGGCCAATGCCTGCCTGTTCCTCGCCTCCGACGCCTCACGCCAGATCACCGGGGTCGACCTGCCGGTGGATGGCGGCTGGGCCGCCCTGTGAGATGATGGCGCGGGCGACTCGCTCGCCGGCGCCCCGAGAATGAAAGAGACTGCCATGATTGCCGACCTCGTCATCAACGGCGCGACGCTCGTCACCGACAGCGCCATGTTCCCCGCCTCGATCGCGATCAAGGACGGCGCGATCCTGGCGATCGGCGGGGCCGAGGCGATGCCCGAGGCCCGCGAGGTGCTCGACGCCGCAGGCAAGTACCTCCTGCCTGGCGCGATCGACGCCCATGTCCACTTCCGCGATCCGGGCTATACCCACAAGGAAACCTGGGAAACCGGCACGGCCAGCGCGGCCATGGGCGGGGTGACCACGGTGTTCGAGATGCCCAACACCAACCCGCCGACGGGCACGGTGGAGGCGCTCAACCTCAAGCTCAAGTCGGCCGAGGCGGCCTATGTCGATTTCGGCATCTACGGCCTCCTCGGAGAGGACAATCTCGACCATCTCGAAGCCCTGATCGAAGGCGGCGTGGCGGCCTTCAAGTGCTTCATGGGCAATACCTTCGGCAACCTGCCCTCGCCGCCGTCGGGCGCGATCCTCGAAGGGTTCGAGATCGTGGCCAAGCATGGCTACCGGGTTGCGCTTCATGCCGAAAACGCCTCGATCATGGCTCGCCGCCAGACGAAGCTGCAGGCTGCCGGCCGGTGCGATCCCCTCGCGCACCTCGACGCGCGGCCGCCGGTCGTGGCGGTCGAAGCCGTGGCGCGCGCCGCGATCCTCGCCGAATGGACCGGCGCGCGCATCCACATCCTGCACGTTTCCTCGGGCGACGAACTGCGTCCGCTGCGCGAGGCCAAGGCCCGCGGGGTGGACATCACCGCCGAGACCTGCCCGCACTACCTCCTGCTCGACGAGCATGCCTATACCGACAAGAAGTCGCTGATCCGCGTGAACCCGCCGGTGCGCGAGAAGGTTCACCAGGACCAGCTGTGGCAGGGCGTGGCCGACGGCACGATCGACATGATCGCCACCGACCATGCCCCCCACAGCCACGACGAGAAGCACCGCGAGGACATCTGGAGCGCGGACTGCGGCTTCACCGGCGTCCAGACCCAGATGCCGCTGATGCTGAGCCAGGTCGTGGCCGGGCGGATGCCGATCACCCAGTACGTGCGGATGACCTCGCTCGCCCCGGCCAAGGCCTTCGGCCTCTATCCGCGCAAGGGTGCGTTGCTGCCGGGCTCGGACGCCGACATCGTGATCGTCGACCTTGACCGCGAGACCGTGGTCGAATCGGGCGAGCTCCAGTCGAAGGGCAATTCGACCCCCTTCCACGGCTGGACCGCCAAGGGCGCGCCGATCCACACCCTGGTGCGCGGCCGCTTCGTGATGCGCGACGGCGAGCTGTGCACCGAGGCCAAGGGGCACGGGCTCAACGTGCGCCGCGTCCAGCAGATGCCGACCCCGACCCCGCGCAACACCCACACGACCACGGCGGCCATTCTCGCCAGGCGTCCCTGAACGGGGGGCACCGATACGGGCGGCGCTGGCGGGGGTAGGTGACCGCCCATGCCAACGCCGCTTCAGTTTCAGGGCAGGAAGCGCCCGGCCTTGCTCAACCAGGCATCGATCGCGTCGAAGGTGGTCTTCGTCGTGTCGCCGAACTGGCCCGGCGTGGTTTCGCAGGCCTTGCAGGTGTCGAGCATGTGGCTTGCACCCTCGATGAAGCCGATCGACTTGTCCGCGCTTTTCGCGTGGTTGTAGATTTCCTCGGCGGCAAGGCCTTCCCAGTGCCCGGTCATGCCAAGGGTCAGCAGCGGCACGGAAACCTGCTCCACATTGCCCGGAGGGCTGGCATAGGTCGAAGTCCAGTGAACCCCGTGCACGGCGTGCTCGTCATAGTGGAAGTCCGGATCGACCCGGATCGCCGAACCCGACAGGAACTTGCGCACCGTGGTCTTCATCGCCGCGAAGCCGAAACTGGCGGTTTTGGGTTCGACCGGCTCGGCCACGCGCACCGAATGGACGATCCCGGTGCTGGTCGATCCATCCTTGTGGAACAATGGCCAGGCTTCGCGCGATGACGACAGCAGCCGGGTGTCCTGCGAATAGAGCTTGTTGTTCGGACCCAGCGAACTGGCCCCCGGAATATCGAGCGGTTCGTCGTCGCTGTACCGGCCCTTGCCGGCCTCGATCAGGGCCAGGCGCTGCTCGGCATAGCCGACCAGCCGATTGTAGCGGGCAGCCTCGGCGGCGAAGAAGCGGCGGGTGAATTCCGGGCTATAGGCGGTCCCGCCCTTGCGGTAGCCGTTGGCCGGGTTGAACATGTCCAGCGCGGGATCGGTCTTCATCCCGGTGGTCTCGTCGGTCACGGCCGGATCGATGCTGAACAGCATCATCGCCGCATTGCCGATATTGGCATCGGGCAGGACCACGCCGTCGGCCTTGGGCAGGCCGGCGAGATTGTCGGGGCACTTGTGGATCTTTTCCGCCGCCTGGCAGAAGGCGATCCCGTTTTCGGCGATGGCCTGGTAGGCGGTCACGATCGTGGCGCCGCCGCTGTGGCCCAGCAGCACGGTCTTTTCCACGCCCGGCACCTGCTTCAGCCAGGTCATGGCCATGCCGGTTTCCTTGAGCGTACGGTCGAAATCGTCGCCGCTGGGGTATTCGCACAGAACGCGGTAACCGCGCTTGGCCAGTTCGGAGCAGGCCGGGAACGCCAGATAGTCACCCCCATGCGTGACCAGCACGCCGATCTTCGCGCGCGGCCCCGGCGTGGCGGGCTCGTAAAGCAGGCCGAGCACGGCCGAGGCATGGCGCACGAAAGTGGTGCGGATCGGTTGCTCCTGCGCCGCGGCAAGCCCGGGCTGGGTGAGCCCCAGCGCGAGGGCGGTTGCGGAAGCGAGACGGGCAAGTCGGCGGAATGGGGGCACGTTCAATTGGTTCCTTGCAGGTGGGGCAGAAAACGGGGTGAGGACGCGCGCCGGGTCGCATGGCGCGCGTCCTCGAGGGAGATCAGAACCGGGCGCGGATGCCGGCGGTGAAATAGCGGCCGACCGGATCGTCGAAGGCATTGGCCCAGCCTTGCCCCGGGCCGCCGGCGCCGTCGTTGCCCGAACCGGCGGTCAGCGGCGGCTGGGTGTTGAACAGGTTGGTCACGTTGACGAAGAACTCCGGATGGGCCGGCGCATCGACCTTGAAGGTGAAGGTCAGGTCCGTATAGGCCAGCGGCTTGACGCTGCTGGCATAGATGATGCTCGCGCCGTTGCTGTTATAGGAGCTGGCCACCTGGCCGGTGTTCTGCATGGCACCGCGGAACCGTTCCTGCAGGTCGACCGCGAAGCCGCTGGTCACCTCGTAGTGCGCCGAGGCGGTGATACGCAGGGCTGCCGTGGCCTGGTAGTTCGCGGCGCAGTTGGCGGCATCGCCGCAGTCGAACGGGGTAACGCCCGGCTGCAGGATGCGGATGTGCGGCTGGTACACCCCGAGCAGGCGGAACGAGGCCGGACGGCCCGCCACTTCGCCGCGATAGTTCAGCTCCATGTCGAAGCCGTAAGTGGAGACCGAGGCGATGTTGAGATACTGCGCGGCGATGGCGGTGACGTTGTTGGTCGTCGCCGTCGAGGTGAAGCCGGCTGGACGGGTCTGCAGGCTGCAATAGGGCGAATCATAGCCGGTCGAAGCCGTGGCGTAGCAAGCGTTCTGCACCGCCTGGTCCCAGCCGCGCACCTGCTGGATTGCGTCCTTCACCTTGATGTAGAACGTGTCGAACGCGAGGCTGAAGCCCGGCAGGCTGCCCGGCTGCCACACGATCCCGGCCGACCGGGTGATGCCCTTTTCCGCCTTCAGGTTCGGGTTGCCCTTGTTGACCGTGTTGTAGGCCACGTTGCCCGCGCCGGTCAGGTAGTCGGTGCCGGTGCTGGGCACGATGCTGATCGCCTGGTACATCTGGTACAGCGTCGGCGCGTGAATATCGCGGGAGAGCGTGCCGCGCGCGGTCAGGCCGTCGGTCAGCTTCCAGATCAGCCCGGCCTTCCAGGTCCAGTAGTCCCCGGCGTTCGAATAGCTGGTGTAGCGGGCCGCGCCGCTGAAGGTCAGGTCCCGCACCAGCGGCAGGTTGCCCAGCAGCGGAACGCTCACCTCGAGCGCGCCTTCCTTCACGTACTGGGCGATTTCCGACCGGTTGCCATAGACCTGGCCATAACGGCTCGATGCCGTGTTGCAGTTGGCCAGCGGCGTATAGGGGCAGGAGACATATTCGTCGAACGGATGATCGGTATCGTACTGCAGCGTGACCTTGCGCCATTCGCCCGAAAGCGAGGCCTTGAACGGCCCGGCCGGCAGGTCGAACAGCGTACCGTCGATATGGCCGAGCACGTCGTAGAACTTGGTGTGGACGTTGAGGTGCGTGGTCCCGAGGACATAGGACATGGCCGCGGCGCTGGCCGAGGTCGGCCCGAACGGATTGAGCGGGACGCACGAGGGATCGGTGCCGTTGAGCTTGGCCCGGCAGACCACGTTGCCGCTGCCGTCAAGCACGGTGTCGAGCGCTTCGGCGATGTGCTGGTTGTCGGGGTTGTTGGTGATCGTGTCGACCAGCTTGGTATCGGCGTAAGTGCCGGTCAGGGCCCAGCCGAACTTGCCCAGATCGCCGTCGATGCCGGTGTTGAGATAGAGCTGCTTCTCATCGGCATTGTTGGCCATCAGCGGCGCCTGGCTGAAGATCTTGGTCAGCTTGAAGGTGGAGCCGCCCGCGCTCAGGGCGGTCTGCAGGTCGGAGGTCAGATAGGGATTGGTGCTCGACAGGGTGACGTTGTTGAGCGTCGCCCAGCCGTAGTACTGCAGGTTCTTCTTGTGGTTCCAGGCGCCCTGGATGAACATGTGCGGGCCGCCGTCGGCCTGGTAATCGGCGCGCAGGAATATCTGGTCGGCCGTCAGCGGCGACTTGATGCCCGAGTCGTTGTAGGCGCCGTCACCGCCGACTTCGGTGTTGTTGCCACTGGTGGAAACACCGTGATTGAACGCGGTCGCCACCCCATTGGCGTTGAACACGTAGCCGTTGAGCGAACAGGTGCCGCACGAGATCAGGCCGCCGAACGAGCGGTTCGACTGACGGACGTTGCCGTAAAGGGTGTAGGGATTGGCGGCGGTGCCATTGCCGCCGAAGGCATAGTTGTTGAGCCAGGCCCGGTCCTGCCGGGAGAGCACGCCATCGTCGTGATAACGGCTGACGCTGCCTTCGACGTGGAGGTTGTCACCCAGATTGCCGCCGGCTGCCACGCCCAGCTTGTAGCTGAAATCATCGCCGTAAGTGGAGATGCCCGACTGGGCGATGACCTTGACGCCCTTGAAGGTCTTGTCGGTGACGAAGTTGACCACGCCGGCCACCGCGTCGGAACCATATACCGCCGAGACGCCGCCGGTCACCACGTCGACCCGCTGGATCAGCATTTCGGGAATCGCGTCGACGTCGACGCCGCCGGTGAACAGGGTGGGCGGGAAGCGCTGGCCATCGAGCAGGATCAGCGTGCGATCGGGGGTCAGGTTGCGCAGGTTGATCAGCGAGGCCGCGCCATTGCCGCCATTGGGCGGCCCCGACTGCGAACCCGACGAAGGCCCCTTCGAACCGGCGAATTCGGGCAGGGCATTGAGACTGGCGACCAGCGTGGTCGGCTGGGTGCGGAGCAGTTCCTCGGCCGAGGCCACGGTGACCGGGGTCGGGCTGTTGTTGCCGTTGGTGATCAGGCGCGAACCGGTCACCACGATGTCCTGCGCGTTCGGCGCATCGGCGGGCGTTTCCTGCGCCTGTGCGCCGCCGCACAGCGCCACGCTTGCCGCGATCAGGATCGTGCTGCCCAGCAGCCGGGCCCCTGCGTTCCTCGTCATGTCATTCCCCTCTTGCTTGGCCGGCGCCAATCCGGCGCCCGCCTGTTTCTCCGGCCCTCGGCGGCCCATGCAGCTGGCGGCACGGGCGCAAGGGTTCGTTCCGGCCGGACAGGTCCGGACGGCCAAAATCTGGCGGATGACTGGAATTCGCGCCCGCGGCGCGATGCCTTACCGCTCCCTTGATGCCGGGCTGATCGGCCCGGCCTGTTCTGCGATGCGAACTTGCGGCGGCAATTTAAACCGAATGTGAATGAGCCGAATTTCGTCGCGCGGCATTGCGCCGAGGCGCACTAGCAAGCTCAAACCGGCTGATGCCCTTGCGCGCGGCAGGGCAGATCCAGCACCGCCCGCAGGCCGCCGAAGCGGGGCGAACGCGCCAGAGAGAGCGAACCGCCATAGAGATCCGCCAGTTCACGCACGATCGACAGGCCGAGCCCATAGCCTCCGGCAACCTCGTCAAGCCTGACGCCGGGCTGTACCACGCGTTCGAGTTGATCGCCGGGGATGCCGGGGCCATCATCTTCCACCGCGATCCGGACGCGCGCGCCTGCGCTTTGCGCCGCAACGGTCACCCGGGTAGCGGCAAATCGGCAGGCGTTCTCGATCAGGTTGCCGAGCATTTCGCCAAGATCCTCGGGATCGACCGCGACCGGGGTGGGATCGGGTATCTCAAGCACGATCGCCGCGCCTGTGTTGCCGCCGATCATCGCCATCGTGGCGCGCATCCGCTCGGCCGTCTCGGCCACATTGGCGTTTGCCCTTGTGCCGAGCGCCGCGCCGGCGTGGCGCGCGCGCCGCAGATGATGGGTCACGCGCTGGCCGATCTCCGCCACCAGTGCGAGGCTTTTCGGATCCGCCTGGTGCATTTCAAGTTCGAGCGACAGCGTGGACAGCGGGGTCTTGATGGCGTGGGCGAGGTTCGCCGCATTGCGCCGCGCCGCCTCCAGCGCAGCATCGTTGCGCGAGATCAGGGCGTTGACCTCGCTCGCCACCGCGCTGATGTCTCCCGGCAGGCCCGCCGACAAGGCGGGCGCCTTGCCCATGCGCACGTCGGAAACCTCGGCAGCCAGTTGCCGCAACGGGCGCAGGCCAAAGCGCACGACCAGCCCGGCACCGACGACCAGCAGGGCATAGGCGGCAAGGAGTGCCTCGGTCAGCACGCGGCGGGTATCGGCGATGGCCCGGTCCACCAGCAAGTTCGGGGCCATGACGGTGACCGTTACCGGGCCCGTGGGATGACGCGCCACCCTGCTTCGGGCGTGCATGGCCTGGCCCTCGGGATTCTCGCCGAACACCGTCACGATGTTGTCCACCGCGTTGCGCTGCACATCCGGCGCCCGGGCATTGAGCAGTGGCTCGCCGCCCTGCCAGCTCCCGCGCGCCGAGGTCACCTGCCAGCCCCAGCCGTTGGCGGGATGCTGCAGTTCGGGAAAGGGATAGAGCATCCCGCGCTCTAGCCGGCCATCCGCTCCCACCGCGCGCTCGAGTATGCGCACTTCTGAATCGATCTTGTCGTCGAGGTTGCGCATCATCGCCAGCCCGACCACGGTGGTCGTGACGTAGGACGCGGTGTAGACGGCCGCCGCCGGCACGATGATCGCCACCAGCGCCATGCGCTGATGAATGGTCAGGCGCAGCTTCATCCTTGCCGGGCTGTCAGCCGATAGCCAAGACCGCGCACCGTCTCGATCATTTCGCGGCCGATCTTGCGGCGCAGACGGCCAATGATCACGTCGAGCGAATTGCTCTCCACATCGTCGGCATAGCCATAGAGATAGTCGCTCAGCGAACTGCGCTGGACCACGATTTCCTTGTTGTGCAGCAGCTTCTCCAGCAGCCGCGTTTCAAACGCGGTGAGCGAGAGGATGTCCTCGCCCATGTAGAACGCCCCGCTCAGGATATCCTGGCTCAGCCGGCCGCAACGGATCACCCGGTCCGCCGGCCCGCGCGACCGCCGCACGAGGGCCTTGAGGCGCAGCAGCAGTTCCTTGGCCAGGAACGGCTTGGTCAGGTAATCGTCGGCCCCGGCGGTAAAGCCCGCTTCCTTGTCGCTCCACCCGTCACGCGCCGTCAGGATCAGCGTGGGGCACGAGAGCCCCGCCCGGCGCCATTCCCGCAGGACCTCCAGGCCGTCGAGCCTGGGCAAGCCAAGATCGAGCACGGCGCAGTCATAGGCCTCGCTGCGCCCGAGATGGACTGCGTCCTCGCCGTTGCGAGCGACATCGATGGTCAGGCCTTCGCGCTGGAACAGGCGGACGAGAGCTTCGGCCAGTTCCGGATCGTCCTCGGCAAGCAGGATCTTCATCGTTCATCTCCCCGCTCCCACGCTACCGGGACGGGGATGCGCCGGGACATTCAAACCATGCCCCGGGCGCTTGATTGCGAGGGTGAGCGCCATGCCGGTACATTCCGGTTGCCGCTGGCCCGTCAAATCAAGCGGCGCATTGTGCCAGCTGGCTCGTCAGCAATTCGTGCCACAGCTCAAGGCGCGCCGCGCGGCGCTCTTCCTCCATCCTCGGCGCAAAGTACGACACCTCCGGGCGCATCCGGCCTGCCTGCTGCAACGATGCATCATAGCCGCATCCAACGCTTGCCAGCATGGCAGCGCCCAAAGCGGTCGTCTCGACGTCCCGCGGCCGCTCCACCGGCAGGTCCAGCACGTCCGCCAGGTCCTGCGCCACCCAGTTGTTGGCGCTCATGCCGCCATCAAGCCGCAGCGTCCGCCACGCACACCCATCGCCTTCGTAGGCCTGCTTGAGATCGTGCATCTGGTGCGCCATGGCCTCAAGCGCGGCGCGCACGATGTGCGCGCGGCCGGTGGCGTGGGAAAGCCCGGCAATCACGCCGCGAACATTCGCGCGCCAGTGTGGCGCGCCGAGCCCGGACAGGGCGGGCAGGATGCAGACGCCGCCATTATCGGGCACCGAGGTCGCCAGGCTCTCGGTTTCCGCCGCCGAACCCACCATGTGCATTTCATCGCGCAGCCACTTCACCAGGCTGCCCGCGACGAAAATCGAGCCCTCGAGCGCATAGACCCTCTCGCCCTGAAGCTGCGTGAGCACGGTGCCAAGCAGGCGATGAGTCGAGCGCGGCGGCTTGAAACCGGCATTTGCGAGGACAAATGCCCCTGTCCCGAGCGTGACCTTCACGTCGCCAGGCGCCCGGCAATTTTGCCCTATGGTCGCCGCCTGCTGATCGCCGGCAAGCCCGCAGATCGGGATCGCCGCCCCCAGGAGGTCGGCACGGGTCGACCCGAATTGCCCTGCCATGTCGACGATTTCCGGCAGGCTTGAGCGCGCAACGCCATGAAGCTTAAGCAGTTCGTCATCCCAGTCGTTGCCCGCGATCGGCATCAGCATCGTTCGGCTGGCATTGCTGGCATCCGTGATGTGGAGACCGCCCGTCAGGTTCCACACCAGCCAGCTTTCGACCGTACCGAACGCGAGGCGGTCGCCGAGTTCCCGGGCCAGCGGCTCATGCTCCAGGATCCACGCCATCTTGGTCGCCGAGAAATACGGATCGACCAGCAAGCCGGTGCGCTCCTGGATCATGGGTTCATGACCGGCATCGCGCAGTTCCCGGCACCGCTCCGCCGTACGGCGATCCTGCCAGACGATCGCCCGCGTCAATGGCGTACCGGTCTTGCGATCCCACGCCACGACCGTTTCTCGCTGGTTGGTTATCCCGATTGCGCCGATCCGGTCGCCACCGCCAGCTTGGGCAACCATGTCCCGGGCGCAGGCCAGCGTCTTGTCCCAGATCTCGGCCGCATCGTGCTCGACGCGGCCTTCCGACGGATAATATTGCGTAATATCGCGCCGGCTGATCCCCAGTATCTCTCCGGCGACCGAATATAGGATCGCCCGGGTCGACGTTGTCCCTTCGTCGATGATAAGAAGTGGACGTTCCTGCACCATGCCTCTCCGATTTCTCTGGCTGACCGCCCCGGTATCAACTGCCACCATTTGCCTGATCGAGCGCTGCGAGCAGTTCCGTGATGTCGGCCACCGCAATGTCGTGTTTGGCGATAAGGTCCGCGATGTCGTCAACGCGGGCCATTTCCCCGTCGTCGCGCATGATCGAGCAAATCACGGCGGCCTCACCCGCGCCCGCCAGGCGGCACAGGTCGATCGCGGCCTCGGCGGCAGCAGGCCTTTCGCGCACTCCGCCAGCCACCGTGATCAAGGGAAACACATGACCGGGCGAAACCAGATCGTCGCCGGTCTTGCCCTCCGTTGTCGCAACGCGGATCGTTTCGGCCCTGTCGGCCGCCGATATGCCGGTCGTCACGCCGCTCCGCGCTTCGATCGATCGGCCGAACGGCCTGCCCGATTGCCGTTCCGCCCCGGCGGTAAGCAAACTGATCCCGAGCCGCACCGCGCGTGACGGCGTGATCGCGAGGCAGATCAGCCCTCGGCCATGCGTCGCCATGAAGTTGACCGCATCGGGGGTCACGTGCCTTGCCGCAATGGCAAAATCGATGTCGCCGCCACGCAGCCTGTCGCCGGTGATGACGATGATCTTGCCCTCGCCGATGGCGTCGAGCGCTGTCTGGAGGCGCGTCACAGCGCGGCTCTCTGGCCGGCGAAGCCCAGTGCCCCCTGGACAACCTGATCTCCGACGATCTCAAGCTGCATCCTGGCCCTGTCATCGAGGCATTCGCCATTGGGCGAGAACAGGCCGGTATAGGTTCGCACCGTTGCCCCCATGGGCGTTGGCCATCCCCGCAATGCGTGCACGATGCTGCGCAGCGTGTTCATCGTGCTCATGGTCGCCTGATCGCCATAGGCCGTTGCGATGAGGCCAACGGGCCGCCCGTCGAGATAGGGTCTCGCATCCTTGGCGAGGTCCTCGAGATAGTCGAGTCCGTTCTTGACCAGCCCGGAAATCGAACCGTGATAGCCCGGCGCAGCGATGATTATCCCGTCCGCAGACCGGACCGCCTCGACGAGGGCCTCGCCATCGCCCGGCCGATGCGCCGCGCTGCGATAATGGGGAAGCGCGGCAAGATATTCGCCCCCGAATACCGAAACCTGCGCACCGTGTGTCCCGGCTCGCGCCGCGGAAAGGCGCAGGGCCAGTTCGGTGGTGCTTCCGGCCGAAACCGTTCCGCCGATTGCTACGATGCTGAGCGCCATACCGGTTCCTCTCCATCTAGAAATGCTGCAAGGGCCGCTGATTGCGCCGCGTTCAACCGGAGGCCGAGCTTGGTCCGGCGCCAGAGTATGTCGTCGGCAGTTCGCGCCCACTCGCGCGCCGCAAGATAGCGCACCTCCCGCTCGGTGAGACCAGCCCCGAAATGTTGCCCGCAATCGGCAAGTTCCTTGGCATCGCCCAGGATGTCCGTTGCCAGTGTGCCATAGCTGCGCGCCAGGCGCAGCGCCCAGGCCGGCGCGAGAAATGGATAGCGCCGCGTCAGGTCCGCAATCAAACGGGGCACGTCGCCAACCTCGAAATCGCCGCCTGGCAAGGCCGCATTGCCGGTCCAGTGCGGCTGGCGCAGCGGCTCCAGCCGCGAAGCGAGCTTGTCGACCGCTTCCTCGGCAAGGTGGCGATAGGTCGTGATCTTGCCGCCGAATACCGACAGCAGTGGCGGCCCTTCCGCAGGGTCGGACAGTTCCAGCCGGTAGCCGCGCGTGGCGGCCTCGGGCTTGCTCGACCCGTCGTCAAGCAGGGGACGCACCCCCGAGTACGACCAGACGACATCGCCCGGAGCAATCTGCTTGCGGAAATACCGATTGGCGCCCTCGCACAGATAGGCGATTTCTTCCGCGCTCGCCCGCACCTTGCCGAGGCCGTCCTGATGATCCCGGTCGGTCGTCCCGATCAGCGTGAAATCCTGCTCGTAGGGGATCGCGAAGAAGATCCGCCCGTCGGGCAGCTGGAAGAAATAACTGAAATCATGCTCGAAGATCCGCCGCACGACGATGTGCGATCCGCGAACCAGGCGCATGCGCCGGTCGCCGTGCAGTCCCGCACGGCCCAGCAGGTCGAGCACTGCCGGGCCTGCCGCGTTCACCACCGCGCGAGCTTCGAAAACCCCCTGGTTGGTGGCAATGCGCCAGCGATCCGCCAACCGCTCCAACTGCTCGACCTCGCAGCGCGTGCGCACCTCGGCGCCGCGATCGGCCGCGTCGCGGGCATTGAGCACGACCAGCCGGGCATCATCCACCCAGCAATCCGAATAGATGAAGGCTGATTTGAACTCGCTCTTGAGCGGTTCACCGCCGACGTGCCCGGGCAGGCGAACCGTCTCCGTCGCAGGCAGCCGCTTGCGACCGCCAATGTGATCGTAGACGAACAGCCCCAGGCGCAGCAGCCAGCGCGGCCGCAAGCCTGCCACATAAGGCAGGATGAACCGCATGGGCCGGATGATGTGCGGGGCAATCGCCCAGAGCCGCTCCCGTTCGGTGAGGGACTCGCGGACCAGCCCGAACTCATAGTGCTCCAGGTAACGAAGGCCGCCGTGGATGAGCTTGGTCGAAGCCGAAGAGGTCCCGCTCGCAAGGTCGCCGGCCTCCAGCAGCAGCACGCGCGCACCGCGGCCTGCGGCATCGCGCGCGATGCCGCAGCCGTTCACGCCGCCGCCCACTACAACGAGATCGAACATGTCGTTCGCCATGATGCAATCTTTCGCCGGTCAGCCTTCCAGGGGCCCATGCTGGATGCGCGGCAGGACATGGCGCGCAAAAAGGTCGGCCTCCTGCGCATGGGGATAGCCCGACAGGATGAATGCCTCGATTCCTTCCGCCTGGTAGGCGCGCAATTTGGCGAGCACCTGGTCGGGCGTGCCCACGATCGCGGCACCGCAGCCCGATCGGGCTCGTCCGATGCCGGTCCACAGGTTTTCCTCGACGAAGCCGTCGCCGTCCGCCGCGCCGCGCAGTTCGGCCTGGCGCTGCACGCCGAAGTTCTTGGCGTCGAGCGACTTTTCCCGGATCGCCTTGCCCGCTTCCTCGTCCAGCTTGGACAGGAGGCGATCGGCATAACGGCGCGCCTCGTCCTCGGTTTCGCGCACGACAACGTGGACGCGGTATCCGAACTTCAGCGTCCGGCCGAAGCGGGCGGCACGCGCCTTCATGTCCGCGATCGTCTCGCGCACCTTGTCCATCGTGTCGGGCCACATCAGGTAGACGTCGCAACCTTCGGCCGCACATTCGCGCGCCTCGTGGCTCAGGCCGCCAAAATAGAATGCCGGACAGGTCCCCGAAATCGTGCCGATGCGCGGCGGATCGAGCTTGAGCTGGTAGAACTCGCCCTGATGGTCGAGATGCTCCCCGTTCAGCAGGGTGCGCACGATCTTCATCACTTCGGTGGCACGGGCATAGCGCGGGCCGCTCTCCAGCTTCTCGCCGGGCATGTCGGAAGAGATGACGTTGACGTTGAGCCGTCCGCCCGTGCCCGCCGCGTTGGGCCCGAGGATCCGCTCCAGCGTGGCGATCCGGCGTGCCAGCTGCGGCGGCCAGTCCTCGCCGATGCGCGTTGCCCACAGCAACTTCATGCGCCGCACCTGCGTCGCCACCGCCGCGGCAAATGCCGTGGTGTCGAGGCCGAGCTGATAGCCCGATGGCAGGAGGATATTGTCGAAGCCGCCTTCCTCGGCCCGCATGACGATATTGCGGCAGTGTTCCCAGCTGGATTGCAGGTAGCGGTCGGGAACCCCGAGAAACTCATAGTCGTCGTCGCAGAGCGCTGAAAACCAGGCGATCTCGCATTTCTGTTCAGCCATCTCGATATCCTCTCTCACGTTCTGGCGCCCGCCATCGTCACTTCACCCGAAGCGAGCGCGTCGCATGCAATCCGATCTGTTGGCGCCCCACCGTGTTCGGTGCGGTGCGCCGGAAATCCCGGTTCAGGGCAAAGGTTCGCCCCGTGCGGCCACCAGCACCGCATACCATTCCTGCTTGGTCCAGCGGACCTGGCCCGCGGCCAGCCCCTCGACGATCCGCGCCGGGGTCTGCGAACCGATGATGGGAACGATGCCGGCCGGGTGCGCCATCAACCAGCTGTATGCGGCCACCGTCCGCGAAACGCCCTGGTCGCGGGCCACGCTGTCAAGCGTCGCCGCCACGGCCTTTTCGCTGGCGCTGCGGGGATCGGCCAGCCGGCCGCCGCCGAGCGGCGACCATGCCAGTGGGACGAGCCCCATGGTCATGGCCTGGTCCAGCTCGCCATTCTCAAGGCAGGCTATGCGCAGCGGACTGATTTCCGGCTGGGTCGATACCAGCTTGTGCCCCAGGAAGCTCGACAAGGCCGCAACCTGGTGGATCGTGAAATTCGACACGCCGAGCGTGCGAACCTTGCCGGCGGCAACGGCATCGTCCAGCGCGCGCGCCACTTCCTGCGGGTGGGCGAGGATGTCCGGGCGGTGCACCTGCCACAGGTCGATGCAATCGACCTGCATCCGGCGCAGCGAGGCGTCGATCGCCTCGGCCAGGTAGGTCGTGCTCTGGTCATAGGGCAGGGGCGGCAGGATTCCGCCCTTGGTCGCCAGCACCATTCTCCCGCGCAGCGACGGATCGCCGGCCAGTACTTGGCCGAGCAGAGCCTCGGCGTCCCCAAAGCCGCTCTTCCCGTCAAACCCGTAGATGTCCGCGGTATCAAGCAGGGTTATTCCGGCATCCAGCGCGGTGTTCACCAGATGCGTCGCTTCGGAAACCGTGCGATTGCCTTCGGCCAGGCGCCACATTCCCCAGGCGATCGACGAAATGGCGATGCCGCTGTCGCCCAGCATGCGGGTGGGGTGGGGCAGGGGCAGTTGGCTCATGGTGTCTTCCTGTATGGCGGCGCGACAGATGCGCGCTCGATGAGGATATGAGGCAAGCGGCGGTGCGTTAATTCTCCGCCGGAGATCAGGATCTCCGTGGCCGTGCGGCCAAGCTCCGCCATTGGCTGGTGGATGGTGGTCAGTGGCGGCCAAACCGTCCTCGCCAGGGTCGTGTCATCGAATCCGGCGACCGACAGCTCGCGCGGCAGATCGATGCCCCGGCAATGCGCCTCGGCCAGGACGCCGGCGGCCATGTCGTCGTTTGATGCGAAGATCGCGGTCGGCCGGTCGGGCAGTCCCAGCAGCGCCTGCGCAGCACGGACGCCACTGTCGAAATCGAACTCACCCTCTTGTACCAGCGCCGGCTCGAACTTGATCCCGGCCCGGTCGAGCGCCCGGCGGTAGCCAAACAAGCGGTCCTCGGAGGCCATGTGGCTCTGGTGGCCCTTGATGAAGCCGATGCGCCGATGCCCGGCATTGACCAGATGGGTCGTCATGTCGTCCGCGGCCTGCGTATCGTCCATGAAGACCGAGCTTGTCAGCGCATGGTTGGTCCCCGGGGAAATGCGGACAAAGGGCAGGTCCAGCGTTTCGAGCATTCGCAAGACCCGCTCGCAATCCGTCACCGGCGAGGACAGGATGATGCCATCGACGTGGGTTTCCGTGACCAGTCCGCGCACCTGTTCGCCCACATCGGGATCGCTGACGTCCACGGGCTGGGCCAGGAGGCGAATATTCTGCTCCTTGCAGACTTCCCAGCACCCGGTCTGGATCTGGAACATGTAGTAGGGGCTGTGATTGTCGTAGATCAGCGCAATCTGGTTCGATTTCGATCCCGAAAGAATTCGCGCGGCAATGCTGGGACGGAAGTCGAGTTCCTGCATGACCGCCTCGATCCGCGCCCGCGTGTCGGCACTCACATAAGGATGGCCGTTGAGCACCCGACTGACCGTCTTCACCGCAACCCCTGCCTTGGCGGCCACGTCGCGGATGTTGGCGCGCTCGGTTCCGCTTCGCGCGCTCTTGGAATTGTCGGGGGAACGGTAATCACTCATGCCAGTGCCTCCGGCAGGCTGGCGAAGTGATCGGCAAATGCGCTGCCGGGCCGATAGAATACCGGAGGCTGACCGATCGGGGCCGCAACCTGGTGCGTGCCCGGCTGATGGTCCTGCCCGGTCCATACATGCCGCCAGACTCCTGGTCCCGGCAGGATTACTTCACGCATATTTGCCCCTTCCTCGATGACAGGCGCTACCAGCAGGTCCTGGCCATAGAGGTATTGCGTCTGCACGGCCCGCAAAGTTGCATCGCCCGGATAGTGGAGGAACATCGGCCGCTGGAGCGGCAGCCCGGTCGTTGCAGCCTCGTTGCAAAGGTGGCGCACATAGGGTGCAAGCCGCGCGTGTACCCGGCTCCACCGCGCGAAGCATGTCAGCAATTCGGGGGTGGAATCGTACTGCAGGTTGCTGTCCGGGCGATTGCCCTCGTGGCTGCGCATGACGGGCGCGAAAGCCGCCAATTCGGCCCAGCGCTCAAGCAATTCCGCGCTTCGCACGTTGCCATGGAGCGAAGTGTATCCGCCGCAGTCCGAATGGCTGTAGGCATTGCCGAGCAGTCCCGCCGAAAGAGCGGCGGTAATCACCGTGCCGATCCCGTCGTGGCGCGTGAAATCGACCGATTGATCGCCCGCCCAAAGCAGGGGGCAATGAGCCTGAACTCCCGAAAAACCGGCACGCATGAAGAACACGGCATCGCCAGTCAGCCCGCGCGACGCCACGGCCATGGCATTGACTTCTGCCCAGAGAACCGGCCAGCGATTGTGCGCTTCCATGGGGTCCGAGCCGTCAGCCAGGCGAACGTCGGTCGGCAGGTATTCGCCAAAGTCGGCCATCCAGCCGCGAATGCCGATGTCGAGCATTTCCCGTCCCAGGATGCGCTCGGCAAACCATGCGCGCGTCTCGGCCCGGGTGAAGTCGACCACGCCGCAGTCGAACTCACCGAAATCGACGAGGTAGGGCTCGTCATCGTCCTGGCGGAGCGCGAAATGCCCCCCGGCCCGTGCCTCGGCAAAGAGTTCGCCGTCAACCGCGAGGTAGGGGTTGGCATAGGCCATGAAACGGATGTCGCGGCTGGCCAGGTCGGCAATTCGCTCCCGCAAGCCGGGATAGCGCTGTTCGCTGCGCGATCCCAGTTGCCAATCCCAGAACAGGCGGCGACCGAAACTCGTTTCGCGCACACCCGCCCAGTCTTCGCACCACAGTGCCGATACGGCGGTTCCGGCCGCCAGGTAATGCTCCAGCCGCTCGAAGCTGCGTGCGCCGGCCTTGAGCCCGACCACCGCCCCGCTGATCGCCCAGTCCGGCAGGGCCGGCTGACGGCCAAACCGGCGGGAAAGGCTGGAAACCAGGTCGATCGGCCCCTGGGCCGAGAACAGCTCGAACCGTGCGGCGCAGTTCCATGTCTCCACGCCGTGCCAGGCCGGATCGCGGCAATCGATCACGCTGTAGCAGCTGGCATCGAGATGCACGGCAAGCCAGCGCGACGTCATGAACGTCGGCTGCGGATAATTGGTGTTCCAGTAATCACCGCCCGCCATGGCCTGCTCGTCCATCAGGCGGGTCAGTTCGGTCGTCTTGTCCCGGCCGACGCCCGGTTCGCTGGTCCACATCGGGAACGAGCGGCCGTTCAGGGCAAGGTAGCTCATCTGCTCGCCCCCGCCCCACACCGTCTCATCGGCCTCGGCATGAAACCGCACGATCAGGCGGTCGTAGGCCGGATCCAGCGCCGTGATCGAGAATGTGTTCCCCTGCACATCGAGGCGCGCGACGGGCTCGCCTTGGCTGAGCCAGGATACGCTGTTCAACGAAACCACGCATTCCGACGGCTCGAGTCGGTCGAACGGTTCGTCCTCGATGTGAAAATTGCCGAGCTTCATCGTCACGCGCGCATGGCCGCGTGACATGGCCAGCGCTGGACAGTCTGGGCGATGGCGCAACACGATTTTCTCCGCGAAATGCAGATCAAACCCGCCGCCTGCTGCCGAAATTCGAACTTCCACTGGCCTTCACTCTCCCGGAACGGCGCTTGGGGCGCTCTTGCATGTCGTCGGAGGCGCTGGTCGCCGCCCTGACATGACACCGCTTGACATATCGGGCCATTGGACGCAATTCAAGAGGCAGCGAAGCGGTAGAGGCAAAATGCCCAGGCCGCACAGGTGAATGACCGGGTGCGAAGTCATGCCACCCGGCGGGAAGGGAGAGAACCATGAAAGCTTTGCTTCGTCTGTCGACTGCGCTGCCCGTCGTCATCGCAGCACTGGCAGTGCCAGCCCATGCGCAACAGGCCAATCCAGCCGCCGAGGAAGCGTCCGACGCGCCCGTGGCCGAAATCGTCGTAACGGCACAGAAGCGTTCGGAAAACCTGCAGAAAGTTCCGCTCGCGGTTTCGGTCCTTTCGGGCGAGGCGCTTGCCCAGGCCGCCCGGCCCAGTATCGAAAGCGCCGCCCAGATGGTGCCCTCGCTCAACTTCCTGAAATCCGGCACCACGCTCAACCAGACCATCTTCCTGCGCGGGGTCGGCACGGCCACGTTCTCGATCGCCGGCGAACCGTCGGTCTCGACCGTGGTCGATGGCGTGGTCTATGCCCGTTCGGGCGAGGCGTTCAGCGACCTTGTCGATATTGCCCAGATGGAAGTGCTGCGCGGTCCGCAGGGCACCCTGTTCGGCAAGAACGCGTCGGCCGGCGTGATCAACATCACCACCCAGATGCCGAAGCACGAACTGGGCGGCAGCGTCGAGGCCAGCTACTTCGACCGCAACGAATTCCGGGCGAAGGCCGTGCTCAACGTGCCGCTGGGCACCGACCTCGCCGGGCGCTTCACCGGCTTTTATGGCGAATATGACGGCAACATCCGCAACGTCACCCGCAATACCTGGGTCAACGGCTACAAGCATTACGGCGCCCGCGGTCAGGTCCTGTACGATCCATCAGCAGACCTGCGCATCTATGTCGCGGCGGACTATCACAAGAATGACGACAATTGCTGCGCCGAGGTCATCGGCACCGGCGCGCTGACCGGCGCAGGCGTACCGACCACCAGCCTCGCTTTCAACGTGCTTCCGTCTCCTCAGGGCGCGGATACCAGGGCGGTGGCGCAGGATCTAATTACCGCGACCAAGGAAGAAGGCTGGGGCGTTTCGGCCCAGGCAGACATCGCGGTGGGCAGCCACACGCTGACCAGCATCACGTCCTACCGCAAGTGGAACAACACCGAAATCCGCGATGGCGACTGGCTCGACCGCGCCTATGCCGGGTTCAACCAGTTGCACGACAACGGCCCGCAACGGACCAATACCTTCACGCAGGAACTGCGCCTGACTTCGCCGGGCAAGCAGTTCCTGGATTATGTGCTGGGCGCCTATTATTCGCGCGCATATTCCGAGCGCACCTTCCAGCGTGACGACGTGGTCTGCAATGCTGCGGTAACGGCGCCGGCCAATACGCTGATCCCCTGCGGCAGCGTCAATGCCGATCCGTCGACATTCCCCTCAGCGGTTGCCCAGTTCGGCTCGACCTTCCGCAATTTCGCGCTTTTCGGCCAGGCCACGGTCAACTTCACCGATCGCCTGCGCATCGTTGGCGGCCTGCGGTACAGCCATGACGAGCTGTCCGTATTCCATAGCCGCAACACCACCCTGGCTGGTCCCGCCATCTCGCCCAGCTTCCCCGCCACCACCAGCGGCACAGGCCAGCCGGCCGCTCCGTTCACGGACAAGACCAGCAAAGACAACCTGTCGGGCAAGGCGGCGATCCAGTTCGATGCCAGCCGCGATGTGGTGGCCTATGCCAGCTACACGCGGGGCTACAAGGGCCCGGCCTACAACATCTTCTTCAACCTGAGCGCGACCGGCACGAACGTGATCGATGCGGAAACGTCCGACGCGTTCGAAGTGGGCCTGAAAAATACCCTGCTGGATGGCAGGATGACGCTGAACATTGCCGGGTTCTTCGCCAAGTATCACAATTTCCAGGCTAACAACCCCGATCTGGTTGCCGGCTCGGTTGTTTCACGCTTCACCAACGCGGGCGAGGTTTCCACCCGCGGCATTGAAATGGACCTGAACTGGCGCCCGGTCTCCGACCTTTCGATCACCGGGGGCCTGGCCTATACCAATGCCCACGTGGATCAGTTCAAGGTTGCCCCCGGTGCGGCCCCCACGGCGATCATCGCGCCGGGCAGCAAGCTGGCCTATGCCCCCGAATGGAAGGGCTCGCTCGCGGCCGACTACCGCTGGCGGACCGGCAGCATCGTCGACGTGTTCTTCGGCGTGCAGGGTAACTACCAGTCCTCGCAAATCTCGCTCTTTACCCCCAACACGGTGCAAACCCAGTTCGGCACCATTCCGGCCTACGGCCTTGTCAATGTCTCGCTTGGCATAGGCGATGCCAGCGACAAGTACCGCCTGACCTTCCAGGTCCGTAACGTCTTCGATCAGTCCTACATCTCCGCCGTTCAGGCAGGCGGCCCGGGCGGCTCCTTCCGCTACCAGATCCCGCGCGACGCCGATCGCTATTGGGGGCTGACCGGCCGCGTGAACTTCTGATCGGACGAAGGCCGCCGCCAGCGGCGGCCTTACCCCCAAAAAAACAGGCCCCTCGTCGCAGGACGAGGGGCCTTGGTTTATGGGGCCGAGCCCTTTTTCATACCTGATCCTGCGGGATCTCAGACCCGCCGGATCACAGGTTGGCGAGTTCGAGCCGCGGGATCATCAGGTGAATGAAGGCCAGTGCGGCAAGATAGGCCAGACCGCAAATGGCGAACATCGGGACATAGCCATAGCCGTTGCCGAGCGACCATCCGGCCAATTCGATAATGCCCGTACCCGAGAGATTGCCCGCCACGGCGCCAAGCGCGACGACGCTCGCCACCCGGACTGCCGGAACGATATCGGTGGTCATGCCGAAGATGTTGGTCGAGAACCCCTGGTGCGCAAACAGCCCCAGGCCGATCAACACGGCGGCCAACCACGGATTGGCAGTCAGCAAGGCCAGCGGCATGGCCAGCACGACCAGCGCATAGAACAGCATGGACATCTTGCGCGCGCCGTCGACCGTCGATCCGCGCGACAGCAACACGGGATAGAGCCCGCCCGACGTGATCGCGCCAAGCGCGGCCAGACCGAAGATTACCGCGATCGGCCAGCCCAGCGCGCCTTGCCCCATGCCGAACTGGCGGTTGAAGAAGTCTGGCATCCAGAACAGCACGAACCACCAAACGCAGTCGGTCAGGCCCTTTGCCCCGATCACGGTCCAGGTGCGGCGATCGCGCAGCAAGATCCGCCATTGGACCGGTGCGCGTTCCGGCACGTTGCCGAGCGGCTGCAAGCGGCCGGTCCCGAAGATCCAGCCGATCAACCACAGGAAACCAAGGCCGCCGGTCACCAGGAAGGCAGCCTTCCAGCCGAAGGCCAGGGCGAAGGGGGGAATCAGGATCGGTGTCAGGATCGCACCGATATTGGGGGCAGTGTTAATGAGTCCGATAGCGAAATTGCGCCTGGTGGCGGGAAGGTAGATGGCCGCAGCCTTCAATCCTGCGGGGGTGCTCACCGATTCCCCAACGGCCAGTACGATCCGTGCGGACACGAACTGTTGCACGGTCGCGGCGAGGGCATGGGCCATCCCGGCCATGCTCCATGCCGTAACCGCGACGGCGTAGGCGATCCGCACGCCCAGCCTGTCGACGAACCAGCCGACGAACAGGAGCGCGCCCGCTGCCGCAACCTGGAAGGAGGAGCCGAGATGCGCATAGTCGGCATCGCTCCAGTTAAATTCCGCCTCCAATGTCGGTTTCAGCAGGGCCAGCACCTGCCGATCAACATAATTGAGCGCATTGCCCAGGAACAGCAGCGCAACGAGCAGCGTCATCGCGCCGGAAGCCACATGATTGGCGTCAACCTGGGGATGCGCGGATGCCTCCACCCGCGGTAATTCGGCCATTTCATTCTCCCAATAATCTGGCGCTCAAGCGCTTCTGGGCTTGCACCCTAACGCATGCGGAGGATAAGGAAAGCGAATATGACACCGTCGGACATACGGCCGGCGCAAGAACAAGTCGGGAGACGTGGAAATGACCGGACAGCACGCCGGGGGCGATTGGAACCTGCCATATGGCGGGGATCTGTTCGGTGAGCTTCAACTGGCCGAAACGGCATCGGATCAGGCCGTCCGTCCGCGCGAGACACTGTTCCCTGGCGTGGCCGCCTGCGCCGTTGGTTCGGCCGCGGCGGCGTGGCTATCGGATCACTACGGGTTTCCCATCATTCTCCTCGGTCTGCTGGTGGGTCTTTCGCTGAACTTCATCTCGCACGATGTGCGCACCCATCGGGGCCTGGATTTCGCCTCACGCTCATGCCTGCGGTTGGGCATTGTCGTCCTGGGCCTGCAGGTTACGCTGGCGCAGATCGGCGCGCTGGGCCTGACCCCGTTCATTGCGCTCCTTGCCGTCATGATCGCCGCGTTTTTCGCCGCCGTGCTCGGCGCGGGCATCGCCGGCCAATCCCGCTATGCCGGAATTCTTGCCGGCGGCGCGACGGCGATCTGCGGCGCCAGTGCCGGGCTGGCCCTGTACGGCGTGATCGGCAAGGACCGATTGAGCCAGGCCCAGTTCGCGCTGACACTGGTGGGGATATCGCTGGCGAGCGCGTTTGCCATGTCGGTCTACCCCCTGCTCGCCGCAGAGTTTCATCTTTCGGACCGCGAGGCCGGCTTCCTGATCGGCGCCTCGATCCACGATGTCGCCCAGGCCATCGGCGGGGGATATGCATTTTCCGATGTCGCAGGCTCCTACGCCACGATCGTCAAACTGGCGCGCGTCGCCCTTCTCGGCCCGATCGTTGCGCTGACCAGCATCATGCTTGGTGGCGGCAAGGACGGGCCCAAGCCTTCCTTCTGGCGCCGACTGTCGATGCCCTGGTTCATCACCGCCTTCCTTTTGGTCCTGTTGATCAACAGCACAGTCAACATTCCCCCCAGGTTCAGCCAGGTAGCCCTGACAGCTTCCAAGGCGCTCCTCCTTCTGGCGGTCACTGCCACGGCGATGCGTTCACGTATGGACTTGCTGATCGAAGCTGGCTGGCGGGCCATAATTCCGGTTGTGACCGCCACTTTGGCCAGCTTCGCAGCCGCCCTTGCCTTTGCTATCGCCCTGCTGTGAGGGAGGTGTCTCCGGGGTGCTGTCAAGCGGAAGGGGCGGGGCAGGGGCAAGGGTAAGTGCCTGGAGCCAGTTTTTGCGGATGGCGAATACATCGCGCTCTCGAAAGCCGCCGAGATTCGGTCCAGCGATTATGTTGGCATCTGCCTTGTGCCGGATGCTGTCCAACCGGATGAGCCGCCCATGGGCGCACCTCTGCTCCAATTTGGCCGCTGGCGTTCGCCTCAGGCATTGCATCCATCGGGGAGCAGGTATGGCGGAGCGGGAGGGATTCGAACCCTCGATACGCTTTTGACGTATACTCACTTTCCAGGCGAGCGCCTTCGACCACTCGGCCACCGCTCCGCATGCACTGGAAGGCAGGCCCCTAGCGCCACATCGCCGCTTCCGCAAGGCGCGAGACGGTGGCACCACACAGGGATGAGCGAACAAATTGCCTTCACCGGCCCGCTGTGGGTCTGGACCGGCGCCAAGGGTGGGGTGTGGCACTTCGTCACCATCACCGGCGCGGCCGCTGGCCAGCTTACCGAAACGGCGCTGATGCGCCGGCTTGAGGGCCTCGGGCGGGGCTTCGGCTCGCTCAAGGTCTCGGCCACGATCGGGGGCAGCACGTGGCAGACCTCGGTTTTCCCGCAGAAGGACGCGGCCGGAAGCACCGGATGGCTGCTCCCGGTCAAGGCCGCCGTGCGCAAGGCGGAAGGGCTCACGGCGGGCGAGCCCGCCGAACTGGAACTGCGTTTCTAGAGCCGGTCGGCGCTCGCCACGGCCTCGCTTGCCCTGAGGGCCGAGACGATCCGCGTCAGGTGGGCAAGGTCACTCACCTCGATGTCCACCTCGTAGGTCCCGAAAAGATCGTCACGCTGGAGCATTTCCAGCCGCACGATGTTCGCCCGCGCATTGGCGAAGATCCCGGTCATCTCGGCCAGGGTGCCGGGACGGTTGTATAGCTCGCAGCGGATCTGGCCGATCGCGCCGGTCGTCCGCTCGCCCCACGACAGGTCGAGCCAGTCGGCATCCACCCCGTCGGCCAGCTTCATGCAGTCGATCGCGTGGACCTCCACCCCTTCGCCGGGGCGCCTGAGGCCAACGATGCGGTCGCCCGGCACCGGGTGGCAGCATTCGCCGAGCTTGAAGGCCACGCCCGGGGTCAGCCCGCGGATCGAGATGGCGCGCTCCTGCTTGGGCCAGTCGTCCGGCTCGGCCAGATTGGCCGCGCTGCCCGGTACCAGCGCCTCCATCACCGCGCGATCGGACAGCTTGGCCGTGCCGATGGCGACCATCAGGTCTTCCTCGTCCTCAAGGCCCAGCCGGCCCACCGCCTCGCGGATCGCCTTCTTGCCCACCCGGGTCGGCAGGCGGCCGGCGATCTCGTCGAACAGCTTGTGGCCGATCGCGGCGATTTCCTCGCGCTCCTTGGCACGCACGGCGCGGCGGATAGCGGCGCGGGCCTTGCCGGTCACCACGAAGCTCAGCCAGGCCAGCTGGGGCGAGGAGGTCTTGCTCTTGATGATCTCGACCACGTCGCCATTGCCGAGCGGGGTGCGCAGCGGCATGTGCCGCCCGTTGATCTTGGCCCCCACCGCCATCGAGCCGAGATCGGTGTGGACGGCATAGGCAAAGTCGATCGGCGTCGCGCCCTTGGGCAGCTGGTGCAGCTGGCCCTTGGGGGTGAAGGCGAAGATCCGGTCCTGGTAGATGGCCATGCGCGTATGCTCGAGCAGTTCCTCGGCATCGTGGCTGGCATCGACGATTTCGATCAGGTCGCGCAGCCAGCGCGTCTCCCCGTCGGGGCGGATGCCGCCCTGCTTGTAGCTCCAGTGCGCGGCGAGGCCGAACTCGTTGGTCTC
This sequence comes from Novosphingobium flavum, assembly GCF_014230315.1. GTDB lineage: Bacteria > Pseudomonadota > Alphaproteobacteria > Sphingomonadales > Sphingomonadaceae > Novosphingobium > Novosphingobium flavum. The sequence goes on from NZ_JACLAW010000004.1 coordinate 204,534, forward strand.
GTGCATGTCGCGGGTGCGGATCTGCACCTCCATGCGCATCGCCTTCTGGAAGATCAGCGAGGTGTGGAGCGAGCGATAGCCGTTGGATTTCGGGGTAGAAATGTAGTCCTTGAACCGCCCCGGGATCATCTGCCAGGTCCGGTGCAGAACGCCGAGCGCGGCATAGCATTCCTCCACCGAGTCGACGACGACGCGGAAGGCCATGATATCGGTGATCTGCTCGAACGAGACGTGCCGCTCGGCCATCTTCTTCCAGATCGAATAGGGGTGCTTCTCGCGCCCTGAAACCTCGACCCTCAGCCCCGCCTCGGCCAGCGCCTGCTTGATCTGGAGCGCGATCGAGCCGACCTGCCCGCCTTCGGAACTGCGGATCTGCGCCAGCCGCCCGGTGATCGTGGCATAGGCCTCGGGCTCGATCTGCTCGAAGGCGAGCAGTTGCATCTCGCGCATGTATTCGTACATGCCCACCCGCTCGGCCAGCGGAGCATAGATCTCCATCGTCTCGCGGGCGATGCGGCGGCGCTTGTCCTCGCTCTTGATGAAATGGAGCGTGCGCATGTTGTGCAGGCGGTCGGCCAGCTTGACCAGCAGGACGCGCAGGTCCTCGCTCATCGCCAGCAGGAACTTCCTGAGGTTCTCCGCCGCCCGCTCGCTCTCGGTCATCGCCTCGATCTTGGAGAGCTTGGTGACCCCGTCGACCAGCCGGGCCACGTCCGGCCCGAACAGCTTGTCGATCTCCTCGATCGTGGCGAGGGTGTCCTCCACCGTGTCGTGGAGCAAGGCGGTAACGATCGTCTCCTGGTCCAGCTCCAGCTCGGTCATCAGGCCCGCCACTTCCACCGGGTGGGAGAAATAGGGGTCGCCGCTCGCCCGCTTCTGGCTGCCGTGCTTCTGCACGGTATAGACATAGGCCCGGTTCAGCACCGCCTCATCGGCGTCCGGGGCATAAGCTTTCACACGCTCGACAAGTTCATACTGGCGCAACATCGCTTTCTAGATGGGGTCAAGCACCGGCATAGGGCAAGCACAGTTTTTGCATTTGCAGCAATCGCCTGCCCGCCGGTACACGAAAGCGGCGCAGGGGTGATCGGGGGAAAGCAGCGGCATGAGGGAAACCACGCGGCATCGCCTGATCCCGGCGCTGGCAGGCCTTGTCGCCTTCTCGGTGATGGCGCTGTTGTGGGTCGGCGGGCTGCAGGCGTTGTTCTACGCGGTCGAGACCCAGTGGGGCGTCTGGCCGGGCGACTATCCCTTCAGCGACCTCGCCGGTGTGCTCAGCGGGATCGAATGCAAGGGCCGGGGGATCGATCCCTATGTCACCAACCCGTGTGACGCCTGGGGCCGCCAGTTCGACTATCCGCCCGCCTGGCTGTGGCTCTCGGCCCTGCCGGTCACCACCGGTTGGCTCGTGCCCGCCGGGATCGCGCTCGATCTCGCCTTCCTCGCCTCGCTGCTGCTGCTGCCGCCCGCCCGCACCGCGCAGGGGGCGCGGCTGGTCGCGGCCGGGGTCCTGTCGAGCGTGACCCTGTTCGCGGTCGAGCGGGCCAACAACGACCTCGCGGTATTCATCCTCGTCGCCATCGGCGCGGCCCTGCTGTCGCGGCGGCGCCCGGCGCTGCTCGGTTACGCGGCGATCTATCTGGCCGGCCTGCTCAAGTATTTCCCGCTGGCCGCCATGGCGCTCGCCCTGCGTGAGGCGCCGGGCCGGTTCCTCGCCGTCGCCGCAGCGGCCCTCGCCGTCACCGCGCTGTTCGCCGCCGCGCACCATGCCGAGCTGGCCTCGGCGCTGGGCACGATCCCCTTCGGCTCGCCCTTCCGGATGGTCTACGGCGCGGCCAACCTTGGCGGCGGGCTGGTCATGCTCGGCGCACCGGTGGCCGCCGGTCATGCCGTCACCGTAATCGCCTCGCTCGCCGCCCTTGGGCTCGGCGCGGCCCTGGGCCTGCGCCCGTCCGCCAGCGCCGCGATCTCCCCGCTCACCCAGCCCGAACGGGTCTTTGCCCTCGCGGGCGCGGCCATGGTGCTGGGGCCCTTCTTCACCGCCCAGAACATCAATTACCGGGCGGTCCACATGCTGCTCATGCTGCCGGCTCTGGTCGCCCTGAGAGAAACCGGCGCCGCGCGCCGCTATGCCAGCCTGTGCTGGGTCGCGCTCGCCGTGCTGTGGATGGATTTCTTCCGGATCAAGGTGCTGACCCTCGCCTACACCTTCACCGGCCTTGCCCAGCACCTGATCGAGGCGATCCCCGGCTTTCTCCTGCGCGAGGCGCTGTGGTGGTGGCTGGCGGTCCACACCGTGGCGCTGACCACCGCCCTGCTGCGCGATTGCCCGGTAGCTGGCTGGATCGCCCTTCGGCTCAGGCCCAGTTCGCTTCCGGTGGCAGGCTCATGAGGATGGCGTCGATATTGCCCCCGGTCTTGAGCCCGAACAGCGTGCCCCGGTCGTAAACGAGGTTGAACTCGGCATAGCGCCCGCGCCATTCCAGCTGCTGGCGCTTATCGTCCGGGGTGAAATCCATTCCCATCCGCCGCCGCACCAGCTTGGGGAAGATCGCGAGGAAGGCCCGGCCCACGTCCTGCGTAAAGGCGAAATTCGCCTCCCAGGCCGCATCGTCCCCGCATTCGAGGTGATCGTAGAAGATCCCGCCCACCCCGCGATGGACCTTGCGGTGCGGGATGTAGAAATAGTCGTCGGCCCAGGCCTTGTACTTCTCGTAGTAATCCGCGCCGTGGGCATCGCAGGCCGCCCGCATCGCCGCGTGGAACTCGGCCGTGTCCTCGGCATAGGGCAGGGGCGGGTTGAGGTCGGCCCCGCCGCCGAACCAGGCCTTGGTCGTGGTCAAAAACCGGGTGTTCATGTGCACTGCGGGCACGTGGGGGTTGGCCATGTGCGCGACCAGGCTGATGCCCGTGGCGGTGAAGCGCGGGTTTTCCGGATCGGCCCCGTTGATCGACCTCGCGAATTCCGGGCTGAAGCTGCCGTGGACGGTCGAGACGTTGACCCCGACCTTCTCGAACACCTTGCCCTTCATCAGGCCCTGTACGCCGCCGCCAAGATCACCGGCCGCATCGCCGCTTTCGGCGCCGACGCCGGTGCGCTGCCACGGGGTATAGGCGAAGGCGGCCTCGCTCCCGGCCTCGCGCTCGATCGCCTCGAACTCGGCGCAGATCGCGTCGCGCAGGCTCTCGAACCAGTCCTTGGCGCGGGCGGTGAAGGGGCTCCAGTCGGTCATTTCGGCTGCCTTGATCGGATCGTCGCAGCGCCCTTGCCAAGCCCGGGGCCATCCGGCAAGAAAAAGCCATGGTTCCCTTTTCGTTCGCCGGACACGAATTTGCGCTGACCGCCCCTGAAAAGGGCGTCCCGGCGCTGTTCTGGCCGGCCGAACAGGCCCTGCTCGTGGCCGACCTGCACCTTGAAAAGGCCAGCTGGTTCGCGCGCGGCGGCCAGTTCCTCCCGCCCTACGACAGCCGCGAGACGCTGGAGCGCGTGGCCCTCGCCATCCGGCAGACCGGAGCGCGGCGGGTCTATTGCCTGGGCGATTCCTTTCATGACAAGGCCGGGCCGGACCGGCTCGAGCCGCACGCTGCCGGTATGCTCGATGCGCTGGTCCGGGTGGTGGACTGGGTGTGGATCACCGGCAACCACGATGCCGACATGGCTGTCGCTGGCGCGCTGGTGGAAGAACTCACCGTGTCGGGCATTCACCTGCGGCACGAGGCGCGGCCGGGCGAGACCGAGCCCGAACTATCGGGGCACTTCCACCCCAAGCTGCGCCTTACCCTGCGCGGCCGGGCGATCGCCCGGCCCTGCGCGGTGCGCTCGGAACGGCGCATGATCCTGCCGGCCTTCGGCACGCTGACTGGCGGGATGGACGCGGCCGATCCCGCGATCCTCGGGGCGCTCCAGCCCGCCGGGCGGATCGACGCGGTCCTGCCCGCCGCCGGCAAGCTGGTGCAATACCCCCTCTGGCGCGCCGCCTGAACCGCGCGCCTCGCGCACGGTTTTTGCGGGATCTTGCCGCCGCGACCGCGACAAAAATCGGAAGCGCAACATTTTCGGCTTGCGCCTGCTCCACTGCCACAGGCTATATACAACGGTATATAGCACTCGATGAGGCGAGTTTGGCCCCGATCCGGCCAGGCGGGTGCAGAGGCAAGCAGGGGTTTCAGTGATCAAGACATTGGTGTGCCTGTCGGCCGTGGCAGGGGCCTTGGCCGTACTGTCTGTGCCGGCACGGGCCGAGGAGGCCCGGCCCGCCGCCCCTGCGGCGGAGGCGGATGGTGGGGGCAGAGGCCTGGACCTCGTCGTCACCGCGCGGCGGCGCGAGGAAAGCGCCGAGACCGTGCCGCTTGCCATGACCGTGGTCGGCACAGACAGCCTGACGCGCACCTATACGGTCAACACCGCCGGGCTTAGCCAGCTGGTGCCGACGCTCAATTATTCCTCGCCCAATCCGCGCAACACCTCCTACACGATCCGCGGCCTCGGCAGCAGCGTGCTGGCGATCAGCTCGGCCAATGACGGTCTGGAGCCGGGGGTCGGCTACTATGTCGATCAGGTCTATCACGCCCGCAATGCCACGGCCGCCTTCGACTTTGCCGATGTCGATCAGGTCGAGGTCCTGCGCGGGCCGCAAGGCACCCTGTTCGGCAAGAATACCACGGCCGGGGTGATCCAGGTCACGACCAGGGCGCCGGAGTTCGTCTTTGGCGCGAATGCCGAAGTCTCGGCCGGCAATGCCGGTTTCCTCCAGGCCAAGGCCAGCGTCACCGGGCCTCTGGTGGACGACACGCTCGCCTTCCGCCTCTCCGGGCAGGATTCGAAGCGCGGCGGGGTGATCTACAACACGCGTTTGGGTCGCTGGCAGAACGGGGTGGAAACCCGCACCCTGCGCGGCCAGCTGCTGTTCAGGAGCGGGGCGGACTTCAGCTTCCGCCTGATCGGTGACTGGGCCGATTTCCGGGGCGAATGCTGCACCCAGGTCTATGTCCGCGTCGCGCCCACGCTCAAGCCCGCGGCGCAGCAATATGCCGCCCTCGCCGCCGGGCAGAACTACACCGTGCCCAGCACCAACCCCTATGACCGTCTGACCGACATCGACGCCCGCCTCAACGTCGCAACCAGCGAGGGCGGCGTTTCGGGCATTGCCGAATGGCACGCCGGCAGTGCGACGCTGACCTCGGTCTCGGCCTGGCGCTTCTGGAACTGGATGGTGGACAATGACCGCGACTACAGCGGCCTCGCCATCCAGACCACCCAGCGCATCCCCTCGCGGCACGACCAGTTCAGCCAGGAACTGCGCATCGCCTCCAATGGCAAGCAGCGCCTCGAATATGTCGGCGGGCTCTATTTCCTCACCCAGAAGATCACCGGCCGGCCGACCTCGATCTACGGTCCGCTCGCCACCTACTGGCTGCTGGCGCCGAGCGCGACCCGCACCTCGGCCCTGCTCGATGGCTACGGCAGCGTGGGGGATACCCGCTTCACCGCCGAGACGATCGGCGTGTTCGGCGAGGTGACATGGCACCTCCTGCCGCGCCTCGCCGCGACCGGGGGCCTGCGCAACACTTACGAGAGCAAGGACGGCAGTTACCTCTCGGTCACCTCCGGCGGGCTCGCGGGAACCACGGCGCTCGCCAACGACCAGCAGTCGATCCTGCGCGCCCAATCCTATACGGCCTCGGTGAGCGATGGCAGCCTGTCTGGCCGCGCCAACCTCGCCTGGACCCTGCGGGACGGGGTTATGGCCTATGTCAGCTATGCGAAGGCCGCGAAGTCGGGCGGGATCAACATGTCCGGCCTGCCGGTCGACAGCACCGGGGCCCCGGTGCAGGGCACGGCCGTGGTCCGGCCCGAGCGCAACACCACCTGGGAAGCCGGGCTCAAGACCCAGCTGCTGAACAAGGCGCTGACCTTCAACATCGACGCTTACCATGTCGCCGTGACCGACTATCAGGCCAATGTGGTCGATACCGTCGCCCCGGCGGCGCTCAGGGCCTATCTCGCCAATATCCCCAAGGTGGTGGTCAAGGGCGTGGAGATCGACGCGGCGCTGGCGCTGGGCACACGGTTCACCCTGCGCGCGGCCGGGTCGTGGGCCCATGGCCGCTATGCCGACTATCCCAAGGGCCCCTGTCCGATCGAGCAGATCGGCTCGGGTACGGCGAGTTGCAACCTCACCGGCAAGGCACTGTCGGGCCTGCCGGAATGGTCGGGCTCGCTTGGCGGACAATATGCCGCGCCCCTGCCGCTGGCCGGGCATTCGGGCTCGCTGGTGCTCAATGCCGATGTCTCTGCGCGGACCAGCACCTATGCCGATGCCTCGGCCTCGGCTTACATGATCATCGCCGGCTACAGCGTGGTCAACGCCTCGATCGGCTGGCGGGGCGAGCGGGTCGAGATCGACCTGTTCGCGCGCAACTTGTTCAACCGTAACTACATGCAGAACCTCACCGCGCAGACCGGCAACAGTGGCCTGATCGTCGGCACTCCCGGCGATCCGCGGATTATTGGGGTGACCCTGCGCATGCACACCTGATCGGTGCAAGGCGTTGTGCCGCGCCGCACAGGCCATATAAACGGGCAGCCCGCGCGGGGCGGGCGGAAAGAACGGCAGTCTGGATGACCATGGGGCTGAGCAGCGAGGAATGGGAGATCGTCTTGCTCTCCCTCAGGGTGAGCGCCCTGGCCATCGGCCTGACGCTGCCTTTCGCCTTTGCCCTCGCCTGGCTGCTGGCGCGGGTGCGCTTTCCAGGCAAGGTCCTGCTTGACGCGCTGGTCCACCTGCCGCTGGTCGTGCCCCCGGTGGTCACCGGCTGGCTGCTCCTGCTCGCCTTCGGCCCCAACGGCCCGATCGGCCGCCCGCTGGAGGCGGCGTTCGGCTTCAGCGTGATGTTCCGCTGGACCGGGGCGGCGCTGGCCAGCGCGGTCATGGCCCTGCCGCTGATGGTGCGGGTGATCCGCCTTTCGCTGGAAGCCGTCGACCGGCGGCTGGAAGTGGCCGCGCGCACGCTCGGCGCCGGGCCGTGGCGCACTTTCACCGCGATCACCCTGCCGCTCTCGCTGCCCGGCGTCCTCGCCGGGGTCGTCCTCGGCTTCGCCCGCTCGCTCGGCGAATTCGGGGCGACGATCACCTTCGTCTCCAACATCCCCGGCGAAACCCAGACCCTGCCGCTGGCGATCTATGCCGCCCTGCAGGTGCCGGGGGCCGACAGCGCCGTGGCGCGGCTGGCCGGCCTCTCGGTCCTGCTCTCGATCATGGCGCTGGTCGCCTCGGAATGGCTCGTCCGGCGCGGCGCTGCGGGCGAGGTCAGGGCGCGCCATGCCCTTTGACGTCGACCTGACCCTGCGCCGCGGCGGCAAGACCATCGCCGCGCGCTTTTCCGGCGGGGAGGGGATCACCGCCCTGTTCGGCCCCTCGGGCGCGGGCAAGACCAGCGTGCTCGACATGGTGGCCGGGCTGGTCCGCCCCGACGCCGGGCGGATCGTCGTGGGGGGCGAAGTCCTGTTCGATTCCGCCAAGGGCGTGAACCTCCCGCCCGAGCGCCGCCGCTGCGGCTACGTGTTTCAGGACCTGCGCTTGTTTCCCCACCGCAAGGTGCGTGACAACCTGCTGTTCGGCTGGCGGCTGGCGCGGCCCGAGGCACGTTGGCTCTCGCTTGGCGATGCGGTCGATTTCCTCGGCATCGCGCATCTGCTCGACCGCGCCCCGGCCAGCCTGTCGGGCGGGGAAGCGCAGCGCGTGGCGATCGGCCGGGCGCTGCTGTCCGGCCCCGCTTTCCTGGCGATGGATGAGCCGCTGTCCTCGCTCGATCATTCCCGGCGCGAGGAAATCCTGCGGCTGGTGACGCGCATCCGTGACGAACTGCGCCTGCCGATCCTCTATGTCAGCCACGATCCGGCGGAGATCGACCGGCTCGAGGCGACGGTGATCCGGCTCGATTGAGCGCCGCCGCTCAGATCATCGCCGCGAAGGCGAGTTCCTGTCCGGCCGCGGCCCCCGCCGCCACCGCCACGTCGACATCCGAAAGCCCGTTGTGGCTGGCCCAGATTGCGGCCTGGGTGCGGTTGCTGACCTTGAGCTTGCGCAGGATCGACTTGACGTGGACCTTGATGGTCGCCTCGCACACGTCGAGTTGCCGCGCGATCGACTTGTTGGGATAGCCGGCCATCAGGCAGCACAACACGTCCCGCTCGCGCGGGGAGATGTTGGCGTTCATGATCTCGGTCTCGGCCGTGATCGGCGAGGGGCCGGCGAACTGCCGATGGCCCAGGCTCTCGGCCAGGTCCGAGGGCATGACCTTTTCGCCCAGAGAGACGAGCCGCAGCGCGGTCATCAGCGGCTGCGACCGCAGGGCATTGACGATGTAGCCCTGGGCCCCGGCGCGAAAACAGGCGACCATCGCCTCAAGATCAAATCGTTCCGCGAGAATGACGACCTTGGCATCTGCGAAACTTGCCAGGATTGTCTCGACCATGCCGGGCTGTTCAGCAGCAGACGGTTCATCGACGACGGCAAGAAATACTGTGCCGGCAAGAGAAGCGGGAATCTCTTCGTGGCAGGCCGCGGAAACGGCAACGTCGAAATGCTCCGATCGCAGAAAGTGCGCGAGTCCTTCCCGCGAAATCTCGTTACGGCTCATTAGGCACACGCAATTGGTCATGTTTTCCCCCTGCAGAAAACGCGCGAGCTCCCGAAGTGAATGGTTTTTTTATTGTGCCGTAGCCGGCCTCACGACTCAGCCCCGAGCCGTCTGGTTCGGAACATGCTGCACATGCGAGAACAAGACAATAGTGGATTAACTACGGATTAACTATAATCGTCCCATTGTGGTGCCTTGACAAGCGCATTTCAGAAAAACGACTCATTGACGGTGATCGTGTCGCCAGGCGCAATCTTCAAAGCGACTCCTCCCAGCTTGATTCGCTGCTGTTCGGAGGAGTTCTGGCGGCGCAGTGTAACCGTCCGGCGATTGGCCCGTGCGGTGAAACCGCCGGCGCGCGCCACGGCCTGTTCGAAGGTCAGGTCGCCGCTGTAGGGATACTCGCCGGGGTTCTTGACCTCGCCCAGGATGTAGAACGGGCGATGCAGCAGGATTTCGACCGAGACCCTCGGGTCGAGCACGTAGCCGCCGGTCTTGAGTGCGGTCGTGATCGTCTGGGCCAGCTGCCTCGGCGTGCTCCCGCCGGCCGGGATGGCGTCGATCAGCGGCAGCGCCAGGTCGCCGCCGACGCCCACCGCATATTCCCCGGTCAGCGTCGGTTCGCCGAAGACCGTCACCCTGAGCTTGTCTCCGGCGGCGACATGGTATCCCGCATCGAGTTGCCGGTTGAGGTCGGATGCGAGCAGCACCTGCGAACCGGCCGTCGCGGGCGCCGGCAGGGCGATCGCTCCGGCCAGCGCGGCGGCCGCGAGGTGGGCGCCAAACAGCTTCGAGCTTCCAGCAATTCTGAACATTCGCCCAGGTCCTTGTCCTAATCCAGGCGGAGAGCGAAAAGGCGACTCGTCGCGCCGGAGCCGAGGATATAATCAGCCGGAACCGCGGGGTATTATCCTCACGGATGACCCCCTCAGACCAAGGGCAAATCCGGCTACTCGTTGGGGTCAAACAGCCATACACCCGATGCCCGTTTGTCGCCGGGGTCAAACTGCGAAATCGTGAACTGGAATTGTCAGGCTTCGGGGGTGTCTCGCGCTGGTCGCCGATCAGGCGGCCCAAGACATCCAGCCAGGAAACAGGGCACGATGCACGGATTGAAGATAGACCTTGAGAAGGCGCGCAGCAGTAGGCTCGGGCCGGCTCTCAAATTCAAGGCGGCATCGGATATCGAGCGCCAGCTGATCCTTGCTGACGTTCCTTTTGCAGGGGACGACCTTGACGAGGGCGCGCTGGATAGCCGTCGCATTTTCGACATCGTCGCCAGCATCGCGCTGATCATCATCCTCGCGCCCGTGCTGCTGCTGATCGCGCTCATGATCCAGCTGAGCGACCCCGGCCCATTGCTTTTCGCCCATACCCGCGTGGGCCGGGGCGGGCGGCTGTTCCGCTGCTGGAAGTTCCGCTCGATGTGCGTCGATGCCGAAACGCGGCTGCAGGCGCTGATCGAGACCGATTCGCGGATCAGGGCGGAATGGGAACGGGGGTACAAGCTGGCCAGCGACCCGCGGGTCACGCGGGTCGGTAACTGGCTCCGGGTGTCGAGCCTCGATGAGCTGCCGCAACTGGTCAATGTCCTGCTGGGCAGCATGACCCTGGTCGGCCCGCGTCCCGTGGTCACGGCCGAAATCGGGCAGTACGGCCGTTTCGCGCACTATTACCTGGGGCTCAAGCCGGGCCTGACCGGGCTCTGGCAGGTCACCGGGCGCAGCTCGGTAACCTATCAGCGGCGGGTGGCGGCGGATGTGCTCTATGCCCGCCGGCGCAGTGTCGGCCTCGACCTCAAGATCCTTGCGGCGACCGTTCCGGCGGTGCTGCTGGGGCGGGGCGCCTGCTGATGCGCGGCCCGCGGCAGTTCAGGCCAGGTGAGCGATGACGGCCCAGAGCACGATCGCGGCCGGCAAGGCGAAGACGAGCCCGCGCCCGAAGCTGCGCTTCGGATCGCGCTTGATGGGCGTCTCTGAATGGGCTTCGCTCATACGGATGGCTATACTCATAATGGGGGAGCTCATAGCCCCTTTGGGAGCGATAGGCCATAGCCGACGGAGAGGGCGCGGCGCGATTCGGCTAGGCGGCCCGCGACGAACGGTTCCCCATTTGCGCCGCAATCCGGCGGCGCGGGCGATTGCCGCCGCGCTCGAACTGCTGGTCCTCGTCCTGTTCGCGGCATGCGCAGGCCGCCGCCCCAGGTGGGAGGCCCGCAAGGTCATCCTGCTGGGGCACCTTGGCCGGAAAATCCGCCGCCCGGCCTGGCTCTGCCGTCTCGCGATCTTCTTCGTCGCCATCAGCGGCCCGCGGGCAGCCTTCGCGCAGGAAGCCGCCGTCACCACGCCGATCCAGATGTTCGAGCCCGAGACGGGCGCCGGCCTGCGCCTCGGCCCCGGCCTCGTCCTCCATGCCGAGGCGGCCGGGGGCGCGGCGCATGATACCAACATCTACAACCTCGAGCAGAAGCAGACGCCGGACACCGTCTTTTCCCTGCGGCCGGCGGTCAGCCTCGCCACCGACCTGCCGCGTCACCGGATCGAGCTGCGCGGCTCGGGCGAGCTGCGCCGCTTTGCCCACTATACCGGCGAGAACAGCGAGACATGGGACCTGTCGCTGAGCGGCCTCGCCGAGCTTGGCGGCTGGATCGACGTCAAGCCGAGCATCGGCATCGCTCGCGGGATCGAGCTGCGCGGTTCGGCGGGCGACCAGTTCCTGACCGATCACCCGGTCGCCTACACCCGCAAGACCTACGCCCTCTCGGTCGCGCGGGGGCAACACCGGCTGAGGTTCGCCGCGAACGGAGCGATCGAGGAGGTGAATTACCACCCAACCTCGCTGGGCGGTGTCGCGGTCGATCTTTCGGCCCGCAACTTTGTGCGCAAGGCGGGCTCCATCCGCTCCGATCTCGATCTCGGCGGGCGCTTCTCGGTTTTCGCCGAATTGGCCGGCAACCGGCTGAGCTATGACGTCCCCGCTCAGGCCGGGCCCGGCGTGGGCGGGCGCAATTCCTCGGGCTTCGCCGTGCTGGCCGGGGCCCGCTTCCGGGTTACCAGCCTGGTCGATGTCGAGGCCGGTGCCGGCTATCTGCGGCAGGGTTTCAGCGGCGGCCCGTTCCGCCCGGTCGAGGCGCTGAACTACCGCCTCGCCGGCACCTGGACGCCGCGTCCCAGGTGGCAGGTCAAGGCCGGGGTCGAACGGTCCATCGATGCCAGTCCGCGCCTCGATACCCCGGCCCTGTTCCGCACCACCTACCGCCTCTCAGCGCTCTACGCCCAGTCCAGCCGGCTCCTGCTCGGCGCGGGCGCCGTCTACCAGCGCGAGGTCTACCAGGCGATCGACCGCACCGATCGGCGGTTCGATGCCAATGTCACGGCGCAATACCGCCTCGCCCCCGGCGTCGGCATCACGGCTGCGGGAGGATACCGGCACCAGACGGGCGGCCAGACCGGCCGCAGCTATCACGGCGTGATCGCCTCGCTCTCGCTGCGGGTGATCGCGTGAAGACCTGTCCGAAAAGAATGCGGCAGAACCGCGCAAGATGGAAACTGTCATGAACCACCAGTCCAACTTCGTCCCCGCCCTGGCGGCATCCCGCGAAATCGCCGCGGTCGGCGAGCCCCAGGGCGGCCGGGACCAGCTCGACCTGTCGGGTTCGCTGTCGTTCTTCCGCCGGCGGGCCCTGCTGATCGGCTTGGTCATGGCCGCCGTGATGGTGGTGGTACTGGTGGTGTCCCTGTTCATGCCCAAGACCTTCCGCGCCCAGTCGGAAGTCATGCTGAACAGCAACGTCAGCGCCGCCGGTCAGGTCGCCGCAACCCAGCTCGGGCAGAACGCGATCAGCAACCAGCTGGTCGAGACCCAGCTCCAGATCATCACCTCGCGGGAGATGGCCGAGCGCGTCTCCCAGGTGCTCAACCTTGGCGATGGCCTGACCGAGGACGGCCGGCGCGAAGTGGTGGACAATCTCGAGCGGCACGTGTCCGCGCGGCGCAGCGGGGACAGCTATGCCCTCACGATCACCTATGACGCCGCCTCGGCCCAGAGCGCCATGACCATCGTCAACACCTATGCGCAGGTGTTTACCGAGTGGGAGCTGAAGGCCGACCAGTCGCGCAATCTCGAGGCGCGGCGCGAGGTCGAAAGCCGCCTCAGCAAGCTGCGGACCCAGGCCTCGGCCGACACGCAAGCGCTGCAGCAGTATCGCATTGCCAACAACCTCCTGAGCACTTCGGGCGCTTCGCTCACCGAGCAGGAAATCTCCAACTACGATCAGGAAGTGGCCCGTGCCCGCGCCCAGTCGGCCGAGGACGAGGCCCGCCTGCAGACCGCCCTTGGCCAATTGCGCGCGGGCTCGAACGGCGATGACGTGGGCGAGGCGCTGGGCTCGGCGGTCATTTCCTCGCTGCGCGCCCAGGAATCCGAGGCGGCCACGCAAGTGGCAACCCTTTCGGCCCGCTACGGCGCCAACCATCCCGAACTGATCCGGGCGCAGAAGCAGCTGGGCGAAGTGCGCCAGCAGATCCAGGCGGAAATCCAGCGCGTCGTCTCCAACCTGCGCGCCCGCTCGCAGGTGTCGGACCAGCGCCTCGCCTCGCTCAGCGGCAGTCTCGGCTCGGCCCGCCAGAAGCTGACCGAGAACAATGCGGCCATGGTCGGCCTCAGCGAGCTGGAGCGCAGCGCCGCCGCGTCGCAGTCGATCTACGAAACCTACCTCAACAGCTACAAGCAGCTCCTCGCGGCCGAGGGCAGCGAGCGGCCGAGCGCCCGGGTGCTGACATGGGCGGGCCTACCAACCGGCCCGGTCAGCCCCAACATCAAGCTCAACCTCGTCCTCGCCGCCGTGATCGGCCTCGGCCTCGGCGTCGTGGCGGCCTATGTCGCCGAAGCGCTGTTCCAGGGGCTGAGCACGCCGGAAGAGGTCGAGAACCTCACCGGGCACCGTTTCCTCGCCTCGATCCCGCTGCTGGCCTCGATCGGCTCGGCCCAGTCACACGCGATCGGCGAGGTGCGCACCGCGCCTTTCTCGGTCTTCACCGAGGCCTTCCGCGCGCTCGGCGCCTCGCTCGACCAGGCCTGCCACGGCTCGGCCCAGATCGTGGCGATCACCTCGGCCCTGCCGGGCGAGGGCAAGACCGTCACCTCGTGCTGCCTTGCCCATGTCTATGCCGCCAGCGGCCTGCGCACGATGCTGATCGATTGCGACCTGCGCCGGGCCGGGCTCAGCCGCCTGCTCAAGACTGCGGGGCGTCGCAACGGCCTGATCGAAGTGCTCAAGGGCGAGGCCACGCTCAATTTCGAGACCGCCGACGAGGACCTGTCGTTCTGGATACTGCCCGTCCTGCCCAGCGACGAGGACAGCCAGCACCTGCTGGTCGGCGAGGAATTCCAGAATCTGCTCGAACAGCTGCGCGGCAAGTTCGACCGGATCGTGCTCGACCTGCCGCCCGTCCTGCCGATTGCCTTCACCCGCACGATCGCCGCCAAGGCCGATGCGGTGGTGGTCGCGGCGCACTGGCGCAAGACCTCGGTCTTCGCGCTCAAGGCGGCGCTGCGGCGCCTGCCGGCCGATCAGGTCCACGTCGCCGGCATCACCCTCAACCAGGTCGACCTGCGCCGCCGCGCCTTCTTCGGGCGGCTCGATCCGGCCTTCTACTACAACGAATACAGCGAGTATTACCGATGACCACGGCGTGGCGCGATGCAGACATCCAGCGCGCCACGCGGCGTCCGTTTTCCGAGCCGCGCGTCGCCATCGTGCACTACTGGCTGGTAGCGATGCGCGGCGGGGAGCGGGTGATCGAACGGCTGCTCGGCCTCTATCCGCAGGCCGACCTGTTCACCCATGTCTATGATCGCGCGGCGATGTCGCCGGTGATCGCCGGGGCGCGGGTCCACACGAGCTTCATCGACCGCCTGCCCTTTTCGCGGCGGCTCTACCAGTATTACCTGCCGCTGATGCCGCTCGCCCTCGAAGAGCTGGACCTGACCGGCTATGATCTCGTGATCAGCAGCGAGGCGGGCCCGGCCAAGGGCGTGATCACCCATCCGGGCAGTCTTCACCTCTGCTACTGCCATTCGCCGATGCGCTACCTGTGGGACCATTACCACCAGTACAAGGCGCGGGCCAACCCGCTCGCCCGGCTGGCCATGCCCGGCCTCTACCACCGCTTGCGCACCTGGGATGTCGCCTCCAGCGCGCGGGTGGACCGGTTCGCCGCCAATTCGCAATTCATCCGCCAGCGCATCGCCAAGGTCTGGCGGCGCGACGCCGAGGTGATCCATCCGCCGGTGGATACCGCCCTGTTCAGCCCGGCCGCGCAAACCGGCGATTTCTACCTCTGGGTCGGCCAGCTCGTCCCCTACAAGCGCCCGGATCTGGCGGTCGATGCCTTCACTGCCTCGGGCCGCCCGCTGGTGATGGTCGGCACCGGGGGCATGGCCCGAAGCCTGCGCGCCCGCGCCGGGCCGAACGTCACTTTCGTCGAACGGATGAGCTTCGACCAGTTGCGCGCGGCCTATGCGGGCTGCAAGGCGCTGGTCATGACCGCCGAGGAAGATTTCGGCATCACCCCGGTCGAGGCCATGGCCTCGGGCCGTCCGGTCGTCGCCTACGGGCGGGGCGGCGTGCTCGACAGCGTGGTCGAACACCGCACCGGCCTGTTTTTCGATGAGCAGAGCCCGGAAGCGCTCAATGCCGCGATCGCGGGGATGGAGCATTTCCTGCCCCATTTCGATCCTGCGGCGGCAGTGGCCCAGGCCCAACGCTTCGCCCCGGAAGAGTTCGACCTCAAGATGGCGGCGCTGGCCTGCGTCGACTGAAGCCGCCCGCCCGTCCGGCCTAGGCCAGCTTGCCCTCGTCTTCCGCCTCAATCCGGCTGGCCATGGCGCGCAGGATCTCGGGCAGGTCGCCGCGCATTCCGAACATTTCGTAGAGATTGATCGTTGCCCCCAACATGGCCAGCGCAACGGTCTGGCCCGGCAGGCCCACGCGGACGAACTTCGCGTAGCCCTCGAGCATGGCTGCGCTGACCTCGGTAAAATCCGAAAGGGCGACCGAGCTGCTGTTCTGTAGGAGCAATTCGTGTAATCCGCTTATAATATCGAAAGGTCGATCGGATGAATTTGTCATTTTAATTACCCATCCATTTGAGGCATGGTGAGGGTTGGCAATTCATGATTCCGAATTTCATTCAATATATATAGTTTCGCCAAGGCGTAACGTGCTAATCGGAAGTATGGATTGCGCACGGGGCTATTCCAAAGAGGGCCCCCTGCCTCACCCCATTTCACGCGGTGGGTCGCAATTGGCTGGTATCGTCCGGCAGGCACTGCGCGCTGTCCGCGCGGGAAGTCTTGTCGCAGTCCCATAGCGCGAGGGTCATCCCCGAGGATCGCTCGCGGATCAGCATGAAGTCCGGGCGCGCGCGCTGCTTGTCGGAGAGGGCGGCATTGCGCCGGGCTTCGTCCGCATCGGCATAGGCATAGACCTGGCAGGCAGACTGGCCAGAGCACCGCGCCAGCGCTTCCATGGCCCAGCGGCCACTAGGCAGGGCCCTGTCGACCGCGATCACCAGCGAAGTCCCGCCAGCCGAAAGCGTGGCCGGATGCTCGAGCGGCTGCGGCGCGATGTAAGGCGCGGCCGGGCGAACCTTGCCCCCCGCCACAGGGCTCTGCGGCAGTGGTGCCTTCGCGGCATCGGTCAGCGACCGGGCGGCCAACGACTGGATGAGTGCCGCCGGCACGGCCTCGTCGGCCGGTGCCTTGGGCATCCGCTCGCCCAGCTTGCCCCCGGCTCCGGGCCAGCGGTAGAAGATGTGGCGGCCGACCCTGCCCAGCCGCTCGAGCTGCTGGCTCCACCACGGGGCGACATAGTCGGCGTGGTAGTGCGTCGCCTGCAGGACGTCGGCATCGACCGCGCCGTCGAGCGCGGCGACGGCGCGCAGCCGCGCCATGGCCCAGGCCTGGGCCGAGGGCCGGCGGCGGCCGAGCGAGCCGTCGCAGGTAAAGGTGAACTGGCATCCGCTCGCCCGCTCCGATCCCTGCAGCACCACGCCGCAGACCGTCTTGGGGAAACTGGGGTGCTTCAGGCGGTTGAGTACCACCTGGATGACCGAGCGCTGGCTGTCCGGGTCGTTGCCCGCCTCGTACCAGGCCGCCGCGGCGAGGCAGGTGACGGCGCTGTCCCGCGCGCTCGCGCTACCGGAAAAGAAGAACGGGCGCGGCTGGGCGAGGTCGCCGATCGGCGCCAGCTTGTCCGGCGTCAGCTTGTCCGGGGGCAGGGACCGCGGCGGGCCTGCGGCGGCGGCCGGCGCAACCAGCGCCGGGGCGCCAAGCCCGCGCGCGCCCAGCCCGTTCGCCTCAAGCCCGCTCGCCCCCACCGAGGGCGGCGCGGGCATCACGATGGGGGCCAGCGGCCGGGGCGCGATGGCCTGCAGTCCCGCGCAGGTCAGGGCAAAGACCGAGGCCGCGACCAGCACGGCCCAGCGCGGCGTGGCGCTTTCATCATGGCGCAGGGCAAGGAGGGTCGAGTGAATTGCATTCGGCACTGGCACATGCTCCCGCAGCGCACCCGGCGGTGTCCGAGGCCGCGAATGTGCCATTTCCCGCGTGACCAGCGGAGGTCGCATAGGGATAGGACGCCCACTCTTAGGGTGTAAGTTGCGCTGCACCGCGCGGTCGCCCCGTCCCGCGCGGCCCGCCGCCTGCGCCAACCGGATTACGCCCTATGGGCAGCTTGAACCCCCAGCCGGCCGGGAACATCCTGTCCCTTCACGCCGGCCTGCCGGAGATCGCCCCGGATGATCACCCCGGCGGATCACTGGTGCCGGACACGAAGCGGAGACATTCGCCATGAATTCATCGCGGCCGGGCGGCCTCAGCGGGGCCGGGGAGCGGATGCCGACGAGCGAACTGCTGCTCGACACCGAGATTGTAGACTTCCTCGCCATGTCGCCCGAAACGTGGGGCAGGGCGGCCCCCCCGCTCGCTTCCGGCGCCCTCGACCCGACGGTGCTTGAAGCGCGCCTGCCGGGCGCCGTTGGCCTTGGTGAAGACATTCTCGAGCTTGGCGCTCGCGACCTCGAGGTGCTCGAGCTCGATCAGGAAGTCGCGCTTCCCGCCGATCCGCCCCGGTTCGTTGTGGTGGCCGACCCCTGCATCAAGGTGGCCGTTGCGCCGCAGCGCTCGCGGGCGCGGGCCGGGCGCCAGGTGGCCGAGCCGCCGAGCACCGGCGAAGCCGCCAATGCGGGGCTCGCCCGGCAGCTGGTCCTCGCCCGCAACCAGGCGGCCCTCGCCAGGGCGGCGGAACGGCGCTCGCACGAAGCGCTCTACCATGCCGTCGGCTGCGCTTACGATTTCGCCCTCGGGGCGATCGCGGCACCGGACGAATTCGCCCGCCTGATCGAGGGCCCGGTGGCCGAACCGGGCAAGATCATGGGCCTCGTGGTCCGCCTCGTCTTCGGGTTCGACTATGACAAGACCCGGCTGGCCGAATATGCCGCCGTCCTCGCCTTGGCGAACCGGCTCGGGTTGGCGCGCGGCGCCCTTGCCCCATGGCTGGCGCAGGCCCCCGGCGGGCTCAAGGGCGCGGTCGCGGCCGAGCGGGACCTGCGCCGCGCCCGGCCAGGCGCGCCCCGGACGGACCGGCCCCAGCTTCAGGCCGCGCTGGCAAGGCGGCTGCGCGAATTCCCGCGCCGCGAGCTTGCCGAATTGGGTTCGGGAGAAGAGGAATTCGTCCTGATCCTCGCCCGCCGCCAGCCGGGCGGGGAGATCGCCGTGCTGGGCGAAGTCCCGCCGGGCAATGCCCTGCTGGCCAAGGCGGCCAACCTGCTGGTCGGCGGCTGCGCCTGATCGGCCGACCCGGCCCGCTTCTCTCCCGCCGCACTGGCATTCGCCGCCGATACTGCTAGAGCGGCCGCCAGAAGTCGTGATCGACAGTCATCATCGACGGGTGCAAGCCGGTCAGCTCCATTCCGCGGCATTGCGGCATTCTTCCCGGGGAAGCGTGCCGCCCGGAATCGGTCGCGGAAGTTTGCGGGCCGAATGCTTGGAGTGCGCAGCAGGTGATCACGCCCGAGCATGTCGGCACGGCCCTTATCCCCGGCGGCGCCGAAATGCGCCTGATGCGGCGCGGCCACGAATATACGATCATGCTCGAACGAGTCGAACTGATGAGCTCGCGCGCCAGCCATTCCGAGCAGGCGCTGGCGACGATGACCGCCGAGCGGCTGGACGGCCGCCCCGCCCCGCAGTTCCTGATCGGCGGCTACGGCATGGGCTTCACCCTGCGCGCCGCGCTCGGTGTGCTCGGCCCCGATGCCGGGGTGACCGTGGCCGAACTGGTCCCCGAGATCATCGACTGGGCGCGCGGGCCGATGGCGGGCCTCACCGCCGGCTGCCTCGACGATCCGCGCGTGGTGCTGGTCAAGGACGATGTCGCCATGCTGATCGGCGCGGCGCGCGGCGGCTATGACGCGATCCTGCTCGATGTCGATAACGGGCCCGACGGCCTGACCCGCACGGGAAATGACCACCTCTACGGCCCGAACGGCCTGCTCGCCGCCAGGGCCGCGCTCACGCGCGGCGGGATTCTCGCGATCTGGTCGGCCGAGCCGGACAAGGCTTTCACCGCGCGCCTGCAAAAGGCCGGTTTCGCGGTCGACGAAGTGGTCGTGCGCGAACGTCCGAACGGCAAGGGGGCCCGCCATGTCATCTGGTTCGCCCGCAAGCCCTGAGCGGAGCGGCGCCGCCGCGTCCGCCCCGCTCAAGCTGTGGTTCGACGGCGCCTGCCGCCCCAACCCCGGCGCGATGTCGAGCGCGGTCGCCGCGCGGGGGCGCGTCTGGCTCGAGAGCGGGCTGGGCCACGGTGACAACAACGATGCCGAATGGCTCGCCCTGCTCCACGCCCTGCGGGTGGCGCGGGAGCTTGGCGCGAGCGACATCATCCTGCTCGGCGATTCGGCGCTGGTCGTGGCCCAGGCCTCGGGCCGCGCGCCCTGCCGCGGGGCCCGTTTCGCCGCCGCCCTTGCGCAATTCCGCGCCGATGCGCAGGGTTTCGCGCGCCTGCGCCTGCGCCATGTCGGCCGCGCCCAGAACCTCGCCGGGATCGCGCTCGAACGCGCCTTCGGCCGGCTGTGATGGCGAGGGGTAAGATGACGCGATGCCGCTGATCCTGTTCAACAAGCCTTTCGACGTGCTCTCGCAGTTCACCGACAAGGGCTCGCCCACCACCCGGCAGACCCTGTCGGACTACATCGCGTGCCCCGGCGTCTATCCCGCCGGGCGGCTGGACCGCGACAGCGAGGGCCTCATGCTGCTGACCGACGACGGCCGGCTCCAGGCCCGCATCGCCGACCCGCGCTTCAAGCTGGCCAAGACCTACCTCGTCCAGGTCGAGGGCGCGCCCGACCCAGCCGCCATCGAACGGCTGCGCCGCGGCGTCGTGCTCAATGATGGCCCGACCCGCCCGGCCGAGGTTGAGGCGATCGACACCCCCGACCTGTGGCCGCGCGATCCGCCGGTGCGTTTCCGCAAGTCGGTGCCCGACCATTGGCTGCGCCTGACCATCCGCGAAGGCCGCAACCGGCAGGTCCGGCGGATGACGGCGGCGGTTGGCCTGCCCACGCTCCGCCTCGTGCGCTGGGCCGTGGGGGACTGGACGGTCGAGGGCCTCGCCCCCGGCGAATGGCGCGAGGCCGAAGCCTGAGCGGTCAGGCGACCGTCAGGGTGACCTCGATGTTTCCGCGCACGGCATGGCTGTAGGGGCAGATCGTGTCGGCCTCGGCCACGAGCGCTTCGGCGGCGGCCCGGTCCACGCCGGGCAGGGTGACGAGCAGGGCCACGGTCAGGCCAAAACCCTTGTCGCTGCGCGGGCCGATGCCGACGGTCGCCTGCACGGTGGCATCGTCGGGCACGCGCGGCAGGTCCTTGTTTAGCCTCGCCCCGGCCTTCATCGCGCCAAGAAAACAGGCCGCATAGCCCGAGGCGAAAAGCTGCTCGGGATTGTTTCCCGCGCCGTTGCCGCCCAGTTCCTTCGGCACGGCCAGCGTGACCGAGAAGCTCCCGTCATCGGTCTCGGCCTTGCCGTCGCGGCCCCCGGTGGCCGTGGCGCTGGTCGTGTATCGCGGCGTGATTGACATGTGCTGGTTCCTTCTGCGCGGTGTTCGTGAGGATGCCGGAGCGTTCCCGTCCGCCCCCCCCATCTGGGCACGAACCGCGCAAATGCCAGCCCTCAGCCCGTTTCGATCACCGCGCCGACATGGGCCACGCCCCGCGCGGCGGCGAGCAGTTCCTGCCGGTGCCGCTCGCGGTAGGAAGCGCGCTGCTCGTCCGTCCGTTCGCCGTGGCAGGCCGGGCAGCTAACCCCTTCCTCATAGAGCGGCGAGGCGCAGTCCTGAGCGCTCACCGGGCGGCGGCAGGCATGGCACAGCCCGTGCGAGCCCTGCACCAGCCCGTGCCCGATCGAGACCCGCTGGTCGAACACGAAGCATTCGCCCTGCCACAGGCTCTCGCCCTCGGGCACGGTCTCGAGATACTTCAAGATTCCGCCCCTGAGGTGATAGACTTCCTCGATCCCCTCCTGCTTCAGGAAAGCGGTGGACTTCTCGCAGCGAATCCCCCCGGTGCAGAACATCGCCACCCTGGGCGCTTTCCCGCTGCCCAGCAGCCGCTCCCGCTCGCGCCGGAACCACGCGGGAAAGTCGCGGAAACTGGCGGTTTCCGGATCGATCGCCCCCGCGAAAGTGCCCAGCTCCACCTCATAGTCGTTGCGGGTATCGATCAGGATCGTGCCGGGAGCGCTGATCAGCGCGTTCCAGTCCCCCGCCTCGACATAGGTGCCGACCGAGGCGCGCGGGTCGACGTCCGGCTGGCCCATGGTCACGATCTCGCGCTTCAGGCGCACCTTCATCCGGTGAAACGGCATGGCCGCGGCGGAAGAGAGCTTCACGTCCAGCCCGGCGCAGTCGGGCAGGGCGCGGACATGGTCCAGCACCCGGGCAATTCCCTCGCTTGTCCCGGCGATCGTGCCGTTGATACCTTCGCGCGCCAGCAGCAGCGTGCCGCGAATGCCTTGCGCGCGGCACAGCTGCTCCAGCGGCCCGCGCAGGGCGGCCGGGTCATCGAACCGGGCGAAACGGTAAAGCGCGGCCACCACCACGGCGGCGGGGGATTCGGACGGAGCAGTCTGCATGGCGGGCCCCATAGCGCCAAAACGAAGGCTCGTCGCCCCTCACGCGCCGCCTTTCGCTGCCCCGGCTGTCCTGCTAGGCGGCCCCCATGCTCAACATCTCCGGCATCACCGTCCGCCTCGGCGGCCGCACCATCATCGACGAGGCCACGGCCAAGCTGCCCCCGCGCGGGCGGATCGGCCTGATCGGCCGCAACGGCGCGGGCAAGTCCACCCTCGTGCGGGTGATCGCCGGCATGCTGGAGGCGGACAGCGGCGATGTCTCGATGCCGCGCGGCAGCCGCCTCGGCTATATCGCGCAGGAAGCGCCGGGCGGCGATGCCACGCCGTTCGAAACCGTCCTCGCCGCCGATGTCGAACGGGCCGCCCTGCTGGACGAGAGCGACCGGCTCGAGCACGATACCCACCACGACCATCACCGCCTCGCGGAAATTCACGAGCGGCTGATTGCGATCGAGGCCCATTCCGCCCCCAGCCGCGCGGCGCGCATCCTCGTCGGCCTCGGCTTCGACGAGGAGGCCCAGCACCGCCCGCTCGAAAGCTTCTCGGGCGGCTGGCGGATGCGCGTGGCGCTGGCCGCCCTGCTGTTCTCCCAGCCCGACCTGCTGCTGCTCGACGAACCGTCGAACCACCTCGATCTCGAAGCCGTGCTCTGGCTCGAGGATTTCCTCCGTTCCTACCCGGCCACGATCCTGCTGGTCAGCCACGAGCGCGATTTCCTCAACAACGTGGTCGATAACATCCTCCACCTCCAGGGCGGCAAGCTCACGCTCTATCCGGGCGGCTACGATGCGTTCGAGCGCCAGCGCGCCGAGCGCCAGGCCCAGATCGCCTCGGCCCGCGCCAAGCAGCAGGCCGAGCGTGAGCGGCTGCAGGACTATGTCGCCCGCAATTCGGCCCGCGCCTCCACCGCCAAGCAGGCCCAGTCGCGCGCCAAGGCGCTCGCGAAAATGCAGCCGATCGCCGAGATGATCGACGATCCCTCGCTGCACTTCGATTTCCCCGATCCGGCCGAGCTGCGCCCGCCGCTGATCACGCTCGATCTCGCCTCGGTCGGCTATGGCGAAAAGCCGGTGCTGCAGCGCCTCAACCTGCGGCTCGATCCGGACGACCGCATCGCGCTCCTCGGCCGCAACGGCAACGGCAAGACAACGCTCGCCCGCCTCCTCGCCGCCCAATTGGCGCCGATGGACGGGGCGATGAACGCCAGCTCCAAGATGAAGGTCGGCTATTTCACCCAGTATCAGGTGGAAGAGCTCGATCGCTCGGAAACCCCGCTCCAGCACATGACCGTGCAGATGAAGGGCGCCACCCCCGCCGCCGTGCGCGCCCAGCTCGGCCGCTTCGGCTTTGCCGGGCCCAAGGCGACGACCGAGGTCGGCAAGCTCTCGGGCGGTGAACGCGCCCGCCTCGCGCTGGCGCTCATCACCCGCGATGCGCCGCACATGCTGATCCTCGACGAGCCGACCAACCACCTCGACGTCGACGCGCGCGAGGCGCTGATCCAGGCGCTCAATGCCTATTCCGGCGCCGTGGTCATCGTCAGCCACGATCGCCACATGCTGGAAATGACCGCCGACCGGCTGGTGCTGGTCGATAGCGGCACGGCGCGGGAGTTCGACGGCTCGATCGACGATTACATCGCCTTCGTCCTCGCCAAGGAACCGGCCACGGCGCGTGGGGGAGCCGAAAAGGGCGTCAACAAGAAGGACCAGCGCAAGGCCGCCGCCGAGGCCCGCGAAAAGGGGCAGGAACTGCGCAAGCGCGCGAAAATCGCAGAGACCGAGGTGGAGAAGCTCACCGCCCAGCTGAGTGCCATCGATCAGGCCATGTTCGATCCCAAGGCCGCCCAGCCCGCGCTGGCGAAGCTGACCATGACCGAGCTGATGAAACGCCGGGCCGAGACCGAGGCCCTGCTCGAAAAGGCCGAGGAAGCCTGGCTGAAGGCGAGCGAAGCCCTCGAAGCGATCGCGGTTTGAGGAGCGCGCAGGCATGAGCGTGGCCTTCCGGCGCGACGGGGACGAGGAACACCTCGAACCCAAGTTCGAGATCCCGATCCCTCCCGGTCCCAACCTTGTCACCGCGCGCGGCCTCGCCATGATCGGCGCGCGGGTCACCGAGTTGGAAGCGCGGCTCGCCGAACTCGCCGGTGCAGAGGAGGCAGAAATCAAGGCGGCCAAGCGCGACCTGCGTTACTGGCAGACCCGCCAGATCACCGCCGAGCCGGCGCCCACGCCTTCCGGCGAAACGGTCGAATTAGGCACCCGCGTCACCTTCCGCCACAATGGCAAGGAGCGCACTCTCGACATCGTCGGCGATGACGAGGCCGATCCCGCCGCCGGGAAAATCGCCTTCTCCGCCCCGCTCGCCCGCGCCCTGATCGGCGCCGAGCCGGGCGAATGGCTCCCCTTCGCCGGCAAGGAAGACGCGCTGGAAGTTCTCTCGATCACCGTGCAGGACTGAGGCGCAGGGACGAATTCGATCACGCAGCCCACCGTCCGCTTTCGCCGACATTGCGGACATGATCAGATTGTGCGCATCCTCAATATATGATGCTTCGCATCTTGTGTTCGATTGTAGCTGCCCTCTCGGTCGGGGGCTGTTCTTACGTCTACGATGTCGTCGCGGTCATTGTTGATGGTCGACTGGCATTCATCGTCGATCCAAAATCGCAGAGTGGCGCAGATTGTATACGCAGCATTCATGTCTCCACCGGTGAATCTGCTCGCGCAACTCCTGTTCCGAGCGACGACAGGCAGTTGGTCGCCAATGGAGCCTTTTGGTGGAAAGACACAGCCGTTGATGAATGCCTGAATCCGTTTCCAGTGTTTTATGGCGCACCTTTGAAGGGAAAGCCGTTCGTTTACAAAGACGGATTGCATGGAGGCGTGGAACCTAAGCCACTGCTGACCGGCGTAATTTATGACGTTGACATGTCCGGCAGCGGGTCGGGTTACGGCGGCGGTCGCTTCCGCATATTGCCGAATAATCGGGTCGAAAACATCCCGAAGGATTAGCGTCCGCTCCCCCCAACATACCCGTCGCCCCGGACTTGATCCGGGGCCCCGCTGCCTTCAGCGACGGCGGTGAGAAAACGCCGCATCCCTCATCAAGTCCGGGATGGCGGGGATGAGGTCATGGCCAAAAACTCCAACCCTTCGCCCATTCAGCCGGCCAATGGGGCCTCCAGAACTCTGCGGATACCCGGATTGACCAGCCCGGCAGGGTTCGCAAGGCTAACCTCGACACTTGCGGGTGCCCCCCGTGGCGGGGTACCGCCACTACGGGGCGCGAGATTATCAGGAGAGCAGGATGGCGAGAGCCACGATAACGGCCGCCCTATTCACCGACCGCCCCTTCAGCCGCAACCTCGTCCTGTGGTCGGCGCTCGGCCTGACAATCGCCGCCCTGCTCATCGCCCCGTACCATCCGCACATCGTCTGGGCCCTGCCGGTCACGCTCCCCCTGCTCGCGCTGTCGCTGCTCGACCTGTTCCAGTCCGAGCACAGCCTGCGCCGCAATTTCCCTGCTTCGGCCCGGCTGCGCTGGTTCTTCGAATGGCTGCGCCCGTTCCTGCGCTCCTACATCGTCGAAAGCGATCTCGATGGCCGCCCGTTCTCCATCGACGAGCGCGCGCTGGTCTATGCCCGGGCCAAGGGCGACGTCGATTCCCACCCCTTCGGCACCGAGCTGGACGTCTATTCGGGCGAGTACGAGTGGCTGGCCCACTCGATCCTGCCCAATGCTTCCGCGCCGAAGGACACCCGCGTCCATGTCGGCTCCAGCCAGTGCGCCAAGCCCTATCAGGCCTCGCGCTTCAACATCTCGGCGATGAGCTTCGGCTCGCTCGGCGCCAATGCGATCGAGGCGCTCAACCTCGGCGCCAAGCTCGGGGGCTTCTACCACGACACCGGAGAGGGCGGCCTGTCGCCCTATCACCTCAAGCACGGCGGCGACATCGTCTGGGAACTGGGCTCGGGCTATTTCAGCTGCCGCACGGCCGAGGGCAAGTTCGATCCCGAGAAATTCCGCGACCGCGCCGCGCATGATGCGGTGAAGATGACCGAGATCAAGCTCAGCCAGGGCGCCAAGCCCGGCCACGGCGGCATGCTCCCCGGTCCGAAGGTCACGGCCGAGATCGCCGGGATTCGCGGCGTGCCCCAAGGGGTGAACTGCATCTCGCCGCCCGCGCACAGCGCTTTCTCCACGCCCAAGCAGCTGGTCGAATTCGCGGCGAAGATGCGCGATCTGTCGGGCGGCAAGCCGGTCGGGATCAAGCTCTGTGTCGGTTTCCCGCATGAACTGTTCGCCGTGGTCAAGGCCATGCTCGAAACCGGGATCACGCTCGATTTTATCGTGATCGACGGCGCCGAGGGCGGGACCGGTGCCGCGCCGACCGAACTGTCCGACCGCGTCGGCATGCCGCTGCGCGAAGGGCTGGTGATCGCCCGCAATGCCCTCGTCGGCACCGGGCTCAAGGGGCAGGTCAAGCTTGCCGCCTCGGGCAAGGTCGCCTCGGGCGCGGCGCTCGCCATGAACGCGGCGCTGGGGGCGGACTGGTGCAATGCCGCCCGCTCCTTCATGTTCGCGCTGGGCTGCGTCCAGTCGATGAACTGCCACAAGGACACCTGCCCGACCGGGATCGCCACCCAGTCTCCGGCGCGCCAGCGCGGCCTCTACGTGCCCGACAAGGCCGAGCGCGTCGCCCGCTATCACCGCGCCACGCTCGATGCCCTGCATGACATCGTCGTCGCCGCCGGGCTCGACACGCCGGACGAATTCCGCCCCGGCCACTTGCGCCAGCGCATCAACGTCGCGGAAATGCGCCAGATGAACGAGATCTACCCCTTCGTGGAAGAAGGCGAACTGCTCGCCGGCACCCGCCATTCGGTGCTGCGCCGCTGGTGGGACCTGGCCGATGCCGATACGTTCAAGCCGCAGCTCGACCGGGCCGACCCGGTGGACTTCCATGCGCGCCGGGCGAGTTGACGGACCTGCGCTATTTTTTGCAACCATCCGTGTAAATCATTGCGTTGGATAGTCCGGCCCCGCGCGGGCATAGCCGCTTCCACCATGGTCCGCGGCCTTCGCATCCCCTCTGTCGACCCCTTTCTGGTCTGGCTCGCGGGCACCGTGCTCGCGGCCAGCCTGCTGCCCGCGAAAGGGCAGGTCGCCGCCGCTTTCGACGTGGCGGCAGACCTCGCCATCGCCCTGCTGTTCTTCCTCCACGGCGCCAAGCTCTCGCGTGATGCGATCATGGCGGGCATCGGCAACTGGCGGCTCCACCTGCTGGTCCTCGCCTCGACTTACCTGCTCTTTCCCGTCGCGGGCCTGCTCACGGTCCGGCTTGCGGGCGGGCTGATCGATCCGCTGCTGGCCGCCGGGGTGCTGTTTCTCACCCTGCTGCCCTCCACGGTCCAGTCCTCGATCGCCTTCACCGCCATGGCGCGCGGCAATGTCGCCGCCGCGGTGTGCAGCGCCTCGCTCTCCAACCTCCTCGGCATCGTCCTCACCCCGCTGCTGGTCGGCCTGCTGATGCAGGCGGGCGGGCACGGCGGCGCGGCGGGGATGGACTCTGTCAAAACCATCGCCACCCAGCTGCTCCTGCCCTTCACCGCGGGCCACCTGCTGCGCCCGCTGATCGGCCGGTTCATCGATCGCAACAAGGCAATCCTCCAGCCGGTTGACCGCAGCTCGATCCTGCTGGTGGTCTATACCGCCTTCAGCGCCGCCGTGGTGAACGGGATCTGGCACCGGGTCGGCCCGGAAGACCTCCTCGTCCTGCTCCTCGCCTCCAGCGCCATCCTCACCCTCGTCATGGGCTGGAATGCGCTCGCCGCCCGCCTGTTCGGCCTGCCCCGCGCCGATGCCGTGGTCCTGTTCTTCTGCGGCTCGAAGAAGAGCCTCGTCTCCGGCGTGCCGATGGCCGGCGCCCTCTTCGCCCCGGCCCAGGTCGGCGTCGTCGTCCTGCCGCTGATGATCTTCCACCAGCTGCAACTGTTCCTCTGCGCCTGGATGGCCGCGCGCCTGCGCCGCGAAGGCGATGCGCAGGCCCCCGCCGTCCCCATGCCCCCACGGGGCGAGGCCGAGGCGCTCGCCCGCGCCAGCGCGCTTGGCCTGCCGATCCCCGAGGAATGCCGCCCCGGCGTGGTCGCCAATCTCGATCTCCTCGCCGCCCACGCCCGCGTTCTGTTGGGGGAGGGCAAGCCATGATCGAGGCCGCTCACATCGCCGCCGCCGTCAGGGCCGGGGAGATCACCGCCACCGCACTCGCCGGGCAAGCCCTCACTGCGCTGGAAGCCGACCGCCACGTCGCCGTCACCCGCGTCCTCGCCGCCCGCGCCCTCGGCGATGCCGCGCGGGTCGATGCCATGGTCGCGCGGGGGCAGGACCCGGGTCCGCTCGCCGGGGTCCCCTTCGGCGTGAAGGATCTGTTCGACGTCGCCGGCCTGACCACCACCGCCGGATCGCGCCTCCTTGCCGATGCCGCGCCAGCCCAGGCCGATGCAGCGGCGGTGCAGTGCCTTTGCAGTGCCGGTGCAGTTCTGGCCTGCACGCTCAACATGGATGAATTCGCCTACGGCTTCGCCACGATCAACGCGGCTCACGGCACCACCCGCAACCCCCACGATCCCGCCCGTCTCGCCGGCGGTTCCTCCGGCGGTTCGGCCGCAATAGTGGCGGCCGGGCTCCTGCCCTTCGCCCTCGGCTCCGACACCAACGGCTCGATCCGCGTCCCCGCCAGCCTCTGCGGGCTCTACGGCCTCAAGCCCGCCCACGCCTCGCTGCCGCTGGGCGGGGTCTTCCCCTTCGCCGAAAGCTTCGACGACATCGGCCCCTTCACCGCCAGCCTCGCCGACATGGCGCTGGTCTGGGAAGTCCTGCTCGGCGCCCCGATTCCCGGAGATGACGGCGCGGAAATCCGCGTCGCCCGCCTGGGCGGCCGCTTCCGCGACAATGCCGACCCGGCCCAGCTCGCCGCGATCGACGCCGCCGCGCCCGGCGCCCCGCTGGTCGAGCTGCCCGACATCGCCCGCGCCCGCTCGGCCGCCTTCCTGATCACCGCGCGCGAGGGCGGGGCCCTCCACCGCGCGGCGCTGGCCGGACAGGCGATGGAATTCGACCCGCAGGTGCGCGACCGCCTGCTGGCCGGGGCGCTCTTGCCGGACGAACTCTACAATCACGCCCAGGCCTTCCGCGCCGAATTCATGGCGCAGGTCCGCGCCCGCTTTGCCGAATTCGACGTGCTGCTGGCCCCGGCCGCGCCGTGCCCGGCGCCCCCGATCGCCGATCCGCGCATCACGATCGACGGCGAACAGCGCCCGGCCCGGGCCGATCTCGGCATCCATACCCAGCCGATCACGTTCGCCGCCCTGCCGTCGCTCGCCGTGCCGCTGCGGCGGCCGGGGCTGCTGCCGCTCGGCCTGCAACTGATCGGCCGTCCGGGCCATGAAGCGAAACTCTTGCGCTTTGCCGCAAGGCTGGAACAATCCGGAATTGTCGGTGTGACCGCGCCGGCAGGGGTTCTCGAGGGGGAAACGACATGAGCGACGCCCAGGCCATCAACGCGGGCGAGGCGCCGCCCGGCGCGCTCGAACGCCAGTTCAGACTGACCGAGCGCGGCACCACGGCCCGGACCGAGGTGCTGGCAGGGGTCACCACTTTCCTCACCATGGCCTATATCGTGCTGGTCAACCCGGCGATCCTCGGCCAGGCGGGCCTTCCGGTCGCCGCGGTCGCTGCGGCCACCTGCTTTGCTGCGGCCTTCGCCTCGATCCTGATGGGCATGGCCGCCAACACCCCGCTCGCGCTTGCCCCGGGCATGGGTCTCAACGCCTATTTCAGCTTCACCGTGGTCCAGCAGATGGGCGTCCCCTGGCCGGTGGCGCTGGGCTGCGTCTTCATCTCGGGCGTGGCCTTCCTCGTCCTCACCCTCACCGGCGTGCGGCAGATGATCGTCTCGGTCATCCCGCAGCACCTGTTTGCTGCCGTGGCCGGCGGGATCGGCCTGTTCATCGGCTTCATCGGGCTCAAGGATGCCGGGATCGTCGTCGCCAACCCGGCCACTTTCGTCTCGCTCGGCAGCGTCACCCAGCCGGGGCCGGCGCTGGCCCTGTTCGGGCTTGCGGTGATCGGCGCGCTCAGCGTCTGGAACGTGCGCGCGGCCATGCTGATCGGCATCGTGCTGACGACCATCGCCGGCTGGCTGCTGGGCGAAGTCTCGGCGCCGAGCGAGCCGTACAGCCTTGCCGCGCTCACCGGCACGGCCTTCAAGCTAGACCTGCCGGGCGTCTTCGGCCTGACCGGCAGCCACGGGCTCGGCCTGTTCGAGATCCTGTTCGTTTTCCTCTTCGTCGACCTGTTCGACAATATCGGCACCCTCGTCGCCGTCACAAAGCGCGCCGGACTGATGGACGCGGCGGGCCGCATTCCCGGGCTCAACCGCATCCTGATGACCGACGCGGTGGCCACCATGGTCGGCGCCTTGGCCGGGACCAGCACGGTCACCAGCTATGTCGAGAGCGCGGCCGGCGTGCAGGCGGGCGGGCGCACGGGCCTCAGCGCCGTGGTCACCGGCTTGCTGTTCCTCGCCACGATGTTCGTCGCGCCCTATGCCCAGTTGGTGCCCTTGGCGGCCACGGCTCCGGCGCTGATCGTGGTCGGCGGGCTGATGCTGCTGCCGCTGACCGAAGTGAACTGGGAAGACCCGATGGCCGCGATCCCGGCCTTCCTGACCGTGGCGATGATCCCGCTGACCTTCTCCATCGCCAATGGCCTCGCCTTCGGCATCACCGCCCATGCCCTGCTCAAACTGATCAAGGGGCAGGCGAGCAAGGCCGACTGGTTCCTGTTCACCCTCGCGGGCCTGTTCGTCGTCCGTTTCGCCTGGATGGCCGCAGCATGATCCGCCGCCTTGCCCTCGCGCTCGCTGCGCTGGTCCTGCCTGACGCGGTGCAGGCCGCCCCGCTCGATCCCACCCCGCGCACCGTGGTGATGACCGCCTTCCGTCCGGAATGGAACGCGCTGGTCCAGACCATCCACAACCCGGTCGAGCACAAGGTCAACGGCCTGACCTTCCTGACCGGCGAACTGGAAGGCAAGCCGGTGGTGTTGATGCAGAGCGGGGTCAGCGTGGTCAACGCGGCGATGAACACCCAGCTCGTGCTGGACCGCTTCACGGTCAAGCGGATCGTCTTTTCCGGCATTGCCGGGGGCGTCGATCCCAAGCTCTCCATCGGCGACGTGGTCGTGCCGGAAGACTGGGGCCAGTATTTGGAAGCCGCCTTTGCCCGCAAGACGAAGTCCGGCTGGGGCACGCCGGAAAAGCGCGCGGAGGAGGCTCCGGCCAACTGGTTCTTCATCTTCCCGCGCGGCACGGTGGTCGGCAATGCGCAGGCGGCGCCGAAGCGCATGTTTCGCATCCCGGTCGATCCCGGGCTTCTCGCGCTCGCCCGCACGGTCGTGCCGGGCACCCGGCTCGAACGCTGCGTGCCGCCGAGCGAGAAGATGCTGCCCGGATCGGCCTTGTGCCTACCGCGCGAACCCCGGCTCGAAGTCGGCGGCACGGGGGTCACGGCCGGCATCTTCGCCGACAATGCCGAGTTTCGCGTCTACCTCCACAAGGCATGGGACGCGCGCGTGCTCGACATGGAAAGCGCCGCGGTGATGCAGGTGGCCTATTCCAACATGGTTCCCGCCATCGTCTTCCGCAGCCTGTCGGACCTCGCCGGGGGCGACAAACACCAGAACATGGAGGACACCTTCGAGCATCTCGCCTCGGTCAATTCGGCTCACGTCGTGCGCGCCTTCGTGGCCGCCCTGCCGGATTGACGGAGATGGGCCGGGAATCGATCAGAATGGCCACCATCACGGGCAGCAGCGGCATGGTCACCGCGCCGCACTTCCTCGCCGCCGAGGCGGGGCTGGCGGTGCTGCGCGATGGCGGTAACGCGGTCGAGGCCTGCGTCGCGGTCGCGGCCTGTCTCGCCGTGGTCTATCCGCATATGACCGGGATCGGCGGCGACGGCTTCTGGCTGATCGCCGAGCCGGACGGGCGCGTTCACGGCATTCACGGCTGCGGCGGCGCGGCGGGTTCGGCCACGCTCGATCTCTATGCCGGGCTGGACGGCGTTCCGTTCCGCGGTCCGCTCGCGGCCAATACCGTGGCGGGCACGATCTCCGGCTGGCAGGCAGCGCTGGAAACCTCGGGCGGAAAACTGCCGCTTGCCCGCCTGCTGCAAAGTGCCATCGCCCATGCCGAGGCCGGGGTCGCGGTCACGGCCGGCCATGCCGCCATCGCGGCGGGCAAGGGGGCGGAACTGCGCATTCAGCCCGGCGCCTATGCCGCGACGTTCGAGCCCGAGGGGCGTCCGCTGGCCGAGGGCGATATCCTGCGCCAGCCGGTTCTGGCCCGGACCCTGCGCCGCCTTGGCGAGGAAGGGCTGGACAGCTTCTACACCGGCCCGCTCGCAGCTGACATCGCCGGAGACCTTGCCGCACTGGGCAGCCCGGTCTCGGCCGCTGACCTTGCCGCGCACGTCGCAACCCGGCCCGAACCGCTCACCACCCGCCTGCACGACGCGCAATTGTGGAACAGCGCCCCGCCAACCCAGGGCTTTGCCTCACTGCTGATCCTCGCCCTGTTCGACCGGATCGGCGCGGACGCGGCAGACGGCTTCGCCCATGTCCACGGGCTGGTCGAGGCGACCAAGCAGGCCTTCCTGCTGCGCGATGTCCATGTCGGCGATCCGGCCTTCCATGACTTCGACTGGCAGGGCCTGCTCGCCGATCCGGCGGCCCTCGACGCCCTTGCCGCGAAGGTCGACCCGGCCAAGGCCCTGCCATGGCCGCAGCCGCCGCAATGGGGCGATACATGCTGGTTCGCCGCCGCCGATAAGGAAGGCCGCGTGGTCAGCACGATCCAGTCGACCTATTTCGAATTCGGCTCGGGTCTCGTCCTGCCGAAGACCGGGATCACTTGGCAGAACCGGGGCAGCTCGTTCCGCCTCGCCGCCACCGGCTGGAACGCGCTGAAGCCTGGGCGCAAGCCGTTCCACACCCTCAACCCCGCACTCGCCCGGTTCGACGATGGCCGCACCATGGCCTATGGCACGATGGGCGGGGAGGGCCAGCCGCAGACCCAGGCCGCGCTGTTCACTCGCTATGCCCGCTTCGGCGCCGACCTTCAGGAGGCGATCAGCGCCCCGCGCTGGCTGCTCGGGCGGACCTGGGGCGAACAGTCGACCACGCTCAAGCTGGAGGACGGCTTCGACGCGGCGCTTTACGGCCAGCTCGCCGCCGCAGGCCATGATGTCGAGCGCGCCGGGCCGCTGACCGCGACCATGGGCCATGCCGGAGCTATCGTGCGCCACGCCGATGGCCGTCTCGAAGGGGCGACGGACCCGCGCAGCGATGGCAAGGTGGCGGCATGGTAAGCGGCGGAACACGGGCGGTGGCGCGGTGCGACGAACTGGGCGCGGCGCCTTACAGCGACAGCGCCGAGGGGCTGACCCGCACCTATCTCAGCCCCGCCTATCTCGCCGCGCAGGACCGGCTGGCGCTGTGGATGGAACAGGCCGGGATGAGCGTGCGGCGCGATCCGGCGATGAACCTCGTCGGGCGCTACGAGGGCACCGATCCCGCCGCGCCGATCCTCCTCATCGGCAGCCATCTCGACAGCGTGATCGACGCCGGGCGCTATGATGGCCCGCTCGGCATCATGCTGGGGGTCGAGGCGGTCGCCGCCCTGTCCTCCGCCGGCCAGCGCCTGCCCTTCGCCATCGAGGTGATCGCTTTCGGCGACGAGGAAGGCTCGCGCTTTCCCGCCGCCATGCTGACCAGCCGGGCCGTTGCCGGAACGCTGGACCCCGCCGCTCTCGCCCTGCGCGACGGGGCAGGGGTGGCCTTGGCCGACCTCGTCGACATTGCCGCCTATCCTTCGGCGGCGCGCGCGCCGGGCTCGATCTTCGCTTACCTCGAGGCCCATATCGAGCAGGGCCCGGTGCTGGAGGACAAGGGCCTGGCCCTCGGCACGGTGACGGGCATTGCCGCCCAGCTGCGCTACCAGGTCACGCTCAGCGGCATGGCGGGCCACGCCGGGACGACCTCGATGCCGCTGCGCCGCGATGCGCTGGCCGGGGCCGCCGAGGCGATCCTCGCGGCAGAGCGCATCGCGCGGGACGACCAGTCCGATCTCGTCGCCACGGTCGGCCGGATCGAGGCCCTGCCGGGGGCGGCCAATGTGATCCCGGGTGAGGCGCGCTTTACCCTGGACGTCCGCTCGGGCGATGAGGCGCGGCGCGATCGCGGCGCCGAGGCGATCCTTGATGCCATCGCGCAAGTCGCCGAGCGGCGCGGGCTCGACTTCGTCATCACCCGCATTCACGACCTGCCCGCCAGCCCCTGCGACGGCGCGCTGATGGACCTGATGGACGCGGCGCTGGCCGAGGCCGGTCACCCGCCGTTCCGCCTTGTTTCCGGCGCCGGCCACGATGCCATGAACATGGCCGCGCTCTGCCCCACGGCCATGCTGTTCCTGCGCTGCCGCGCCGGCATCAGCCACAATCCCGCCGAACATGTCGAACCCGCCGATGCCGAGGCGGCGCTGCAGGTCATGCTCGGCTTCATCGACCGACTGGGAGCCATGCGTGCTGCTTGAGCCGACATACTTCGGGGACATCGACCCGCCGCAGCGGTTGCTGATGGGGCCGGGCCCGGTCAATGCCCATCCGCGCGTGCTGCGCGCCATGGCGGCGGACCTGCTCGGCCAGTTCGATCCCGAGATGACCGGCTACATGGAACAGGTCATGGCGCTCTACCGCCCGGTCTTCGGCACGCGCAATCGCTGGACCCTGCTGGTCAACGGCACGGCCCGCGCGGGGATCGAGGCGGCGCTGGCCAGCCTGGTCGAGCCGGGCGATACCGTGCTGGTGGTCGATTTCGGCCGCTTCGGCCTGCTCCTGACCGAGATCCTCCAGCGCATCGGTGCCCGGATCGAAACCGTCTCGGCGCCGTGGGGCGAAGTCGTGCCGATGGAGGCCATCGCGGCGGCCATCGCGCGCTGCGGGCCCAAGGTCGTCGCCTGCGTCCACGGCGATACCTCGACCACAATGGCCCAGCCGCTCGAAGGCTTCGGTGCCCTGTGCCGCGCGGCGGGGGCCTGGTCCTACGTCGATGCCACGGCCACGATCGGCGGGATGGAACTCGCCGCCGACCGCTGGGAGGTCGACGTGATGACCGGCGGCCTGCAGAAGTGCCTCGGCGGCCCTTCCGGCTCGGCCCCGATCACCATTTCCGACTATGCGGCGGAGCGCATCTTCGCCCGCCGCCATGTCGAACAGGGCATCCGCAGCGCCGCCGACCATGACGGCGCGGGGCCGCGCATCGGCTCCAACTATTTCGACCTTGCCATGATCATGGACTACTGGTCCGAAAAGCGCCTCAACCATCATACCGAGGCGACCTCGATGCTCTATGCCGCGCGCGAATGCGCCCGCGTCGCCCTGTCCGAAGGGCTGGAGGCCCGCTATGCCCGCCACCGCAAGGCCGGCGCGGCGATGACAGCGGGCCTGCGCGCCATGGGCCTCACCGTCTTCGGTAGTGACGCGCACCGCATGGCCAATGTCACCGGCGTCCACGTGCCCGAGGGCGTTGACGGCGAGGCGATCCGTACCATGATGCGCGAGGTGTTCGAGATCGAGATCGGCACTGCCTTCGGTCCGCTTCAGGGCCGGATCTGGCGGATCGGGGCGATGGGTTACAACGCGATGCAGCACAAGGTCCTGATCACCCTCGGCGCGCTCGAGGCCAGCCTCAAGGCGAACGGCTTCCGCCTTCCGCTGGGCGAGGCCGTGCCCGCCGCCATCGCGGCGTGGGAGGCGGCATGAGCCTGCCGCGCGACCTCACCGGCTTCGGCCCCACCATTCCCGAGGCGCGCTGGCCCGGCGGCGCCCGGATCGCCGTGCAATTCGTGATCAATTACGAGGAAGGGGCCGAAAACTCGGTCCTCAATGGCGACAAGGGCTCGGAAGCCTTCCTGTCCGACATGGTCGGCGCCGCCAGCCACCCGGCCCGCGCCATGGCGATGGAGAGCCTCTACGAATATGGCAGCCGCGCCGGGTTCTGGCGGCTCCACCGCCTGTTCACCGCGCGCGGGGTGCCGGTCACGGTCTTCGGCGTGGCGGCGGCGATGGAAATGAACCCGGTGGCGGTCGAGGCCATGCTCGATTCCGGCTGGGAAGTGGCCAGCCATGGCTATCGCTGGATCGATTACCAGTACGTCCCCGAACAGGTCGAGGCCGAGCATATCGCCCGCGCGAT
This sequence comes from Novosphingobium flavum, assembly GCF_014230315.1. Lineage (GTDB taxonomy): Bacteria > Pseudomonadota > Alphaproteobacteria > Sphingomonadales > Sphingomonadaceae > Novosphingobium > Novosphingobium flavum. The sequence goes on from NZ_JACLAW010000004.1 coordinate 240,685, forward strand.
CGAGATTCACACCCGCCTCACCGGCAGCCGTCCGCTCGGCTGGTATCAGGGCCGCACCTCGCCCAACACCGCGCGGCTCGTGGCCGAGGAGGGGGGCTTCGTCTACGACGCCGACAGCTACGCAGACGACCTGCCCTATTGGGACGATCGCCACGGCAAGCCGCAGCTGATCGTGCCCTATTCGCTCGACGCCAACGATATGAAGCTGGTCGCGCTCAACGGCTTTGCCGAGGGCGAGCAGTTCTACCGCTACCTGCGCGATACCTACGACCAGCTGCGCGAGGAAGGCGGGCGGATGATGTCCATCGGCCTCCACGCCCGCATCGCCGGCCGCCCGGCCCGCGCCCGCGCCGTCGCCCGCTTCCTCGACCATGTGCTGGAAAGCGAGGACGTCTGGATCGCCCGCCGGATCGACATCGCCCACCACTGGCTCGACCATCACCCCTACCTCGAGGCGGGGGCATGACCGCGCTGTTCGAACACAGCCCTTGGGTGGAGCAGCGCGCCGATGCCGCGCCCGCCTCGGGCGATCGCCATGCCGACCTGATGGCCGTGGTCCGCGCCGCCACGGCCGAGGAACAGCTCGCCCTGATCCGCGCCCACCCGGAACTCGCCGGCAAGGCGGCGGTCGACCGGACGCTTACCGAAGCCTCGGCCGCCGAACAGGCCAGCGCCGGGCTCGACCGGCTGACGGAAAAGGAATTCGCCCGCTTTCACCAGCTCAACGCCGCTTACCGCGCGCGGTTCGACTTTCCCTTCATCATCTGCGTGCGGCTGACCGACAAGGCCGGGATCCTCGCCGCGATGGAGCGCCGGCTGGCCAACACGCGCGAGGAGGAGATCGCCAAGGCCATCGAACAGATCGGCGAGATCGTGCGCCTGAGGCTGGAGGCGCCGCAATGAGCGCGGCGACATTCTCGGTCGACTGGGCCGAGTGGTTCAACCTCGCCGTCCGCTGGTTTCACCTGACGGCGGGCATCGCCTGGATCGGCTCGTCGTTTTATTTCGTCTGGCTCGACAATCACCTCGTTCCGCCCAAGAGCGGCGAAGCCTCGGGCGAGGTCTGGTCGGTCCACGGCGGCGGCTTCTACCACAACGAGAAATTCCAGGTCGCACCCAGCCAGATGCCGGATGAACTGCACTGGTTCAAATGGGAGGCCTATACCACCTGGATCACCGGCTTCCTGATGCTGGTGCTGGTCTACTATGTCGGCGCGCAAAGCTTCCTGATCGATCCGGCCAAGGCAAAGCTGTCGAGCCCCGATGCCATCGCGCTCGGGCTTTCGGCCCTGCTGGTCGGCTGGGTGTTCTACGATGCGCTGTGCCGCTCGCCGTTGGGGCGGGACGGCCGGGTGCTCGGCGCGATCTGGTTCGGCTTCCTCGTGCTGGCCGCATGGTTCCTCAACACGATCTTCAGCGCGCGCGGCGCCTATCTCCACATCGGCGCGATGATGGGCACGGCGATGGTCGCCAACGTGTTCTTCGTGATCATCCCCAACCAGCGCAAGGTCGTCGCCGCGCTGGTGGCGGGCAAGGAGCCGGACCCGGCGCTGGGCAAGGCGGCCAAGCAGCGCTCGGTGCACAACAACTACATGACCCTGCCGGTGCTGTTCATCATGATCAGCCACCACTATGCGATGACCTATGGCGCGGCGCGACCATGGCTGGTGCTCGCCCTGCTCGGGCTGACCGGGGTGGCCGTGCGCCATGTCTTCAACCTGCGCCATCGCGGCGCGCCCACCGGCCGGGCGATTGCGGTCGCCGCGGTTATGGCGCTGGTCAGCGTGACCTATGTCTCGGGCGAAAAGGCCACCCTGCCGCCCGTGCCGGTCCCCGCCGCCAGCGCGGCGGCCGCCGTGCCGATGGCGGCCGGCTGGGCCTCGGTCCAGCCGATCTTCACGAAGCACTGCCTCGCCTGCCATTCCGACCATCCGAGCAATCCCGCTTTCCCCGCCCCGCCGCTGGGGGTAAAACTGGATTCGTTCGATCACGCTAGGTCGTTTGCGCCCCGGGTGCAAAAGGTCGCGGTCGCCGCCGAGATCATGCCGCTGGGCAACCTCACCGGGATGACCCGCGCCGAGCGCGACACCATAGGCCGCTGGATCGCCGCAGGAACACCGCAATGACAACGCTGTCCACCCATGTCCTCGACACGACGCGCGGCGGGCCCGCTCCCGGCGTCGCCCTGCGGCTGGAAGACGGCGCCGGCACCGTGCTGTTCACCGGCAAGACCAATGCCGATGGGCGCTGCCCAGGCCTGCCGGAACTGGCGCCGGGCCGCTATGCGCTGGTCTTCGCCGTGGCCGACTATTTCGGGGCGGCCGGGGTCAATCTGCCCGATCCGCCCTTCCTCGATGAGGTGACGATCGCCTTCGGCATGGCGGACGGGGGCCACTACCATGTGCCGCTGCTGGTCTCGCCCTTCGCCTATTCGACTTACCGGGGCAGCTGACCATGGCCGTGCGTTTCATCCTCGATGGCGATGTGATCGAGATCGCCGATCCCGATCCCACCGGAACCCTGCTCGATCACCTGCGCGGGCCGCTCAGCCGCATCGGCACCAAGGAAGGCTGCGCCGAGGGCGATTGCGGGGCCTGCACCGTGCTGCTGGGCGAACTTGCCGGGGAACAGGTGAACTGGCGGGCGGTCAATTCCTGCATCCTGTTCCTGCCGATGATCCACGGCAAGGCGCTGATGACGGTCGAGAGCCTTGCGGGCGGCGGTGCGCTCAATCCGTTGCAGGCCTGCATGGCCGCCAACGGCTCATCGCAATGCGGCTTCTGCACCCCCGGCTTCGTCATGTCGCTGCACGGCCGCGCGATCGGGGCCATCGGCTGCGATCTGCCGCTGCCCGACGTGATCGCGGGCAATCTGTGCCGCTGCACCGGCTACGGCCCGATCCTCGAGGCGGGCGAGAAAGGCGCCCACATTGCGCAGGACGACACCGCCACCATCGCCGCGCTGCGCTCCATCGCCGATGGCGAAATGGCCAGCGGTACTGTCGGTCCGCGCCGCTGGTTCGCCCCGCGCAGCGCCGATCAGCTGGCCGCGGTGCTGGCCGAACATCCCGGCGCCCGGATCGTCGCGGGCGCCACCGATGTCGGCCTGTGGGTGACCAAGGGCCTCAAGGAGATCGAGGCGCTGGTCTTCATCGGCGATGTCGCGGACCTTGCCGGGATCACGGAGTACGACACCGGCCTCACCCTTGGTGCCGCCGTCCGCTATGCCGATGCCCATGCCCCGCTCGCCCGGCTTCACCCTGATCTGGGCGAACTGGTCCGCCGCATCGGCGGCCTGCAGGTGCGCAATTCGGGCACGGTCTGCGGCAATATCGCCAATGGCTCGCCGATTGGCGATGGCCCGCCCGCGCTGATCGCGCTTGGCGCCAGCCTCACCCTGCGCAGCGCCAAGGGGCGGCGCACGATCCCGCTCGAGGCCTATTTCATCGACTACGGCCAGCAGGACCTCCAGCCCGGCGAATTCGTCGAAAGCGTCTTCATCCCGCGCCCCGCGCCCGATGCCGTGATCCACGTCGCCAAGCTCTCCCGCCGGTTCGACAGCGATATTTCCGCCGTGCTCGGCGCCTTTGCCTTCACCGTGAACGACGGTACGATCACCGCCGCCCGCGTGGCCTTCGGCGGCATGGCCGCCACCCCGCGCCGCGCCGCCGGGTGCGAGGCCGCGCTGACCGGCCGGCCCTTCACCGAGCAGACCATCACGGCCGCCGCCGAGGCCCTGCGCGCCGATTTCGCCCCGCTGACCGACGTGCGCGGAACCGCCGCTTACCGGCTCGATGCCGCCGCTGCCTTGCTCTGGCGGCTGTGGCACCGCGAACAGGGCGCGGCGGTTTCGGTGCTCAGCGTGGAGGCCTGACCATGGCCGAACGCGATCCGCTCTGGCCGGCCGGGACCAGGCCATCCAACCCGCATGACAGCGCGCATCTCCACGTTGCCGGGCTCGCCCGCTATGTGGATGACGAGGCCGAACCGGCCGACATGCTCCACCTCGCCTTCGGCCTGTCGAGCGAGGCGCGGGCCAAGATTGTCGCCATGGACCTCGATGCCGTCCGCGCCGCCCCCGGCGTGGTCGCGGTCTTCACCGCCGCCGACATTCCCGGCGCCAACGACGTCGGCCCGATCGCGCACGACGATCGCCTGCTCGCCGATCGCGAAGTGATCAGCCACGGCCAGCCGGTGTTCCTCGTTGCCGCCACCAGCCGCATGGCCGCGCGCAAGGCCGCCCGGCTCGGCGCGATCACCTATGAGCCGCTGGAACCGCGCCTTACGGTCACTCAGGCCCGCGTAGCCGGGGAGCGGATCGAGGCCGACCAGCACATGGCGGCGGGCGATGCGCAGGCCGCGCTCGCCGCGGCGCCGCACCGCCTGTCGGGCGGGCTCGCCATCGGCGCGCAGGATCATTTCTACCTCGAAGGTCAGGTCGCCCATGCCCGCCCCGGCGAGGACGGGCAGATCCACGTCGTCTCCTCCACCCAGCACCCGAGCGAGATCCAGCACATCGTCGCCCACATGCTGGAAAAGCCCAGCGCCGATGTCACGGTCGAGGTGCGCCGCATGGGCGGGGCCTTCGGCGGCAAGGAAAGCCAGGCCGCCCTGTTCGCCGCCGCCGCCGCCCTGGCGGCGCACCACACCGGGCGCCCGGCCAAGTTCCGCTGCGACCGGGATGACGACATGATCGTCACCGGCAAGCGCCACGATTTCGAGGTGAGCTACGAGGCCGGATATGACGATGCTGGCCGCATCCTTGCCCTGAAGCTGAACTATGCCGCCCGCTGCGGCGCGACGATGGACCTGTCGCCCGGCATCAACGACCGGACGATGTTCCATGCCGACAACTGCTATTTCCTCCCCAATGTCGAGATTGTGTCCGAGCGGCTCAAGACCAACACCGTCTCGGCCACGGCCTTTCGCGGCTTTGGCGGCCCGCAGGGGATGCTGGGGATCGAGCGGGTCTGCGATCACATCGCCGCCCGCCTGGGGCTCGATCCGCTCACCGTGCGGCAGGCCAACCTTTATGGCCCGGGGCGCGACGTCACGCCTTACGGCATGCAACTGGAAGACAATATCGCCCCGCAGTTGATCACGCGGCTCAAGGAAACGTCCGATTATACCGCCCGCCGCGAAGCCGTGGCCGCGTTCAACGCGAACAGCCCGGTGCTCAAGCGCGGCATCGCCCTGACCCCGGTCAAGTTCGGGATCAGCTTCACCACGACCCACCTCAACCAGGCCGGCGCGCTGGTCCATCTCTACACCGATGGCTCGATCCAGGTGAACCACGGCGGCACCGAAATGGGGCAGGGCCTCTACATCAAGGTTGCCCAGATCGTGGCCGATGTCTTCGCCGTCCCGGTCTCCTCCGTGCGGATCACCGCGACGCGGACCGACAAGGTGCCCAACACCTCGGCCACGGCGGCCTCGTCGGGCGCCGATCTCAACGGCATGGCGGCGCACTACGCCGCTCTGGCGATCCGCGACCGGCTCTGCGCCTTCCTCGCCGGAGCCCACGGTTGCGCGCCCGAAGAGGTAAGCTTCACCGCCGAGGGCATCCGCGCCGGCTCCGAACTGATCCCTCTCGCTGACGCCGCCCGCCGCGCGCATATCGGGCGGATCTCGCTGTCCTCCACCGGCTTCTACGCCACGCCCGACATTGCCTACGACCGCGCGGCTCACAAGGGCCGCCCGTTCTACTACTTCGCCTATGGCGCGGCGGTGAGCGAGGTCGTGGTCGATTGCCTGACCGGCGAGCACAAGGTGCTGGCGGTCGATATCCTCCACGACGTCGGCCGCTCGCTCAACCCGGCGATAGACCGCGGCCAGATCGAGGGCGGCTTCATCCAGGGGCAGGGCTGGCTGACCACCGAAGTCGTCGAGTGGGACGGCAAGGGCCGCCTGCTCAACCATTCGCCCGCCACTTACAAGATCCCGACCGCGTCCGACCGGGCGAAGCATTTCCGCATCGAACTGTGGGACGGCGAGAACGCCAAGCCCACGGTCCACCGCTCCAAGGCCGTGGGCGAGCCGCCGCTGATGCTGGCCAATTCGGTGTTCTGCGCCATTTCCGCAGCCATTGCCGCCACCAACCCGGCGCGGCGCGACCTGCCCCCGCTGCACGCCCCGGCCACGCCCGAGGCCGTGCTGAAGGCGATCGCCGCGCACAAGGCGACATGACCGACTGGCTCCACATCCTGCGCGAGCTTGCCCCGCGCGAACCGACCGCCCTCGTCAGCGTGCTTGCCACCGAAGGCTCGGCCCCGCGCGGACCGGGCACGCGGATGCTGGTCACGGCTCACGGCGAATACGGCACGATCGGGGGCGGGGCGCTTGAATTCCGGGTGATCGAGCAGGCCCGCGCGATCCTGGCCCATCCGCCGGGGACATGGCGGGTGCAGGACTATCCGCTCGGCCCCCTGCTCGGCCAGTGCTGCGGCGGGCGGGTGCGCGTGCTGGTCGAGCATGTCGATCCCGACCGGCTCGGCTGGCTGGACGAAGCGGGCGAGGGCCGCCTCCTCGTCAGTCACCTCCACGAAGGGCAGGTTTTCCGCCAGATCGAGGACGGCCCGGTGGCACTGCCCTCGGCGCGGGGCGACCGCCCGCGCGAAGGCGCGCGCTTTGCCGAGCTGATCGGCCGGCACCGCCGCCCGCTCTACCTGTTCGGCGCGGGCCATGTCGGCCAGGCCATTGCCCGCCATGCCCCCGGCCTGCCGCTGCGCCTGTGCTGGTTCGATACGCGCCCGGTATTCGAGACGATCGAGGGCGTGGCCATCGTGCCGGAAGCGGCGGTTGAAGACTGCGTGGCCGAGGCGCCAGACGACAGCGCCATCGTCATCCTCACTCACGATCACGCGCTCGACTATCGCCTGACCAAGGCTGCCCTGTCGCGCCCGCCGGTGGCCTTCACCGGCCTGATCGGTTCGCAGACCAAGCGCGCCCGCTTCCTCTCGCGGCTCACCAGCGACGGGGTGGACGAGGCCGCCCGCGCCCGGCTGACCTGCCCGATCGGCCTGCCCGGCATCACCGGCAAGGAGCCCGACGTGATCGCGGTCGCCCTGATTGCACAGCTCCTGCAACTGGACCGCACGGGATGACCATCACCGCCTATCGCGGCGAGATCCTCAGCCTTGCCCACGATCCGGCGGAGGGTGAGGGGGCCGTCCGCCACGATCCCGATGGCCTGCTGGTGATCGAGGACGGGATCGTCGTGGCGCGCGGGCCCCATGCCGATCTTGCGCCGCGCTTCCCCGGCCTCGCACCCGAAGCGATCAAGGGCCTGATCGTCCCCGGCTTCATCGACGCTCATGTCCACTATCCGCAGATGGACCGCGTGGCGAGCCATGGCGAGCAATTGCTCGACTGGCTGGAGCGGCACATCTTTCCCGCCGAGATGGCCTTCGCCGATCCGCTTCATGCTGCCAGCGTGGCCAGGGCCTTCCTTGACGAACTGCTGCGCCACGGCACCACCTCGGCGCTGGTCTTCGCCACGGTCCATCCCGGCTCGGTGGATGCCTTCATGGCCGAGGCACAGCGGCGGAACCTGCGCATGGCCTGCGGCAAGGTGCTGATGGACCTTGGCCCCGAAGGGCTGCGCGATACGCCGGAGACCGCGCGGGACGACAGCGAGGCCCTGATCCGCCGCTGGCACCTCCAGGGCCGCCTGACCTATGCCGTCACCCCGCGCTTCGCGCTCACCTCCAGCGACGCCCAGCTGGCGGTCGCGGGCGACCTGCTGGAGGCTCACCCGCAGGTCCTGCTTCACACCCACCTCGCCGAAAACACCCGCGAAGTGGCCGAGGTCGCCGCGCGCTTCCCCGATGCGGCCGATTACCTCGACGCCTACGACCGCTTCGGCCTCGTCACGCCGCGCTCGGTTTTCGCCCACGGCATCCACTTGCCGGACCGTTCCTGCGCCCGCCTTGCCGAAACCGGCGCCGGGATCGCGGTCTGCCCCAGCTCCAACTTCTTCCTCGGCTCGGGCATGTTCGACTTCGCCCAGGCCGAGGCGCACGGCGTCCGGCTGGGCCTGGGCACGGACATCGGCGCGGGCACTTCGTTCTCGCTCCTGCGCACCTCGGGCCTTGCTTACGAGGCGGGGCTGTTCAACCACTACCGTCTCGATCCCTTCCGCGCCCTGTGGCTGGCAACCGGTGGCTCGGCCCGCCTGCTGCATATTGCCGACAAGGTCGGGAACCTGTCCGAAGGGCAGGAGGCCGATTTCGTTGTGCTCGACGAGAAGGCCACGCCGCTCCTCGCTCGCCGCACCGCCGGGGCCGGCCTTGCCGAGCGGCTTTTCGCGCTGCAGGTGCTGGGCGACGACCGCGCCATTGCGCGCACCCATGTCATGGGCAAATGTGCCTGGGACCGCGACCAGCCAGGATTGCCTTCATGACCACCGATCTCGACCAGTTCATCACCGGCCTGCCCAAGGCCGAGCTGCACCTCCACATCGAGGGCAGCCTTGAACCCGAACTGATGTTCGCGCTGGCCGCGCGGAACGGGATCGAGATCCCCTATGCCAGCGTCGAGGACGTGCGGGCGGCCTATGCCTTCTCCAACCTGCAGGACTTTCTCGACATCTACTATGCCGGGGCCAGCGTCCTGATCACGCAGGCGGACTTCCACGATCTCGCCATGGCCTATTTCGACCGCGCGGCGGCCGACGGCGTCCGCCATGCGGAGATCATGTTCGACCCCCAGACCCATACCGACCGGGGCATCGCCTTCGCCACGGTGATCGAAGGCCTGCTTTCCGCCATGGCCGAGGCGGAAGCGAAACACGGCCTGACCAGCGCGCTGATCCTCTCGTTCCTGCGCCACCTGAGCGAGGAAGCCGCCTTCGAGGTGCTGGCCATGGCGGAGCCCTATCTCGACCGGATCGCCGCCGTCGGCCTCGATTCCAGCGAGGTGGGCCATCCCCCGGCCAAGTTCGCACGGGTCTTTGCCGCCGCCGCCGCCAAGGGGCTAAAGCGCGTTGCCCACGCGGGCGAGGAAGGCCCGCCCGAATATGTGGTCGAGGCGCTCGACCTGCTCCATGTCGACCGGATCGACCACGGCAACCGCGCGATGGAAGACGCCGGGCTTGTCCGCCGCCTCGCCGGTGCCGGCATGACGCTCACGGTCTGCCCGCTGTCCAACCTCAAGCTCTGCGTGGTGGGGGACCTTGCCGATCACCCTCTCGACCGGATGCTGGCCGAGGGCCTGCGCGCCACGGTCAATTCCGACGATCCGGCCTATTTCGGCGGCTATGTGGCCGACAATTACCGCGCCATCGCCAAGGCGCGCGGCCTTTCGCGCGATGATCTGGCCACGCTTGCCCGCAACAGCTTCACCGGATCGTTCCTGCCCGCCGCCGCGATCGACCGCCATCTGCTGGCGGTCGATGCCTGGCTGTCGGACGGTTGACCCAAGGCGCTCGTCATTGCGAGGGGCGAAGCCCCGCGGCAATCCATGGCGGTATTTCGCAACGGCCCTGGATTGCCACGCGGCCTGCGGCCGCTCGCAATGACGATGCTGAGCTGCTTTGGGACTTCGCTCAGCCCAGCCGTTCGGGAACGGCCTGGGCTTCGCCGACCAGCGTTTCGGCAGTCATCACCGCTTCCCAGGGGAAGACGAACCAGCGCTTGTCCTCGGCCCGGTCGATCGCCTCGGCGGCATAGTCGACCCGCGCCTGCGAGCGGGTATTATCGATCAGCACGGCAAAGCGCAGGTTCTCGGCCACGCAGCCATTGCGGGCCAGCAGGTCGCGCACATAGGCGATGGTCCCGCCGCTGTCGTTGATGTCGTCCACGAACAGCAGCCGGGTGCCGGCCACCGACTTGGCGGCGACCTTGCCCAGCAGTTCGTCGGCAAAGCCGGGCACTTTCGACGAATGGTCGATCGAGAGCATCGGCACCTGCAACTCGTGGCTGATATAGACCGCCGGGACCAGCCCGCCGCGCCCGATGCCGATGATGAAATCGGGCTTCCACGCCCCGTCCGCCACCATGCGCGTCACGCCGCGCACCTTGCCGAGGAAATCCTCGTAGGCGATGTAGTTGAGTACGGGCGCGGCAGAATCGGTCATGGCAAGGCAAGTCCGGTCGGTTGCTGTCTGTCCCTGCGGTTATCGCCTGCCGTGCTTGCGGGCAACACGGATTTCCGCCGTTTACCCCGCCTGTACGGGCGAGGGCCAAGCCAGCTGGCCCAGCGCGGCCTGCATTTCGCCCAGCACGATATCGGCGGCATAGGAGGGCGAGCGCGCGGCGGCGGTGCACAGGGCCAGCGTCATCGGGCGCAGCACCGGGTCGGTGATCCGGGTAAAGGACAGCAGCCCCGCCTTCACCTCGGTCAAGACATCAAGCGAGGTGAGGATGCCGATGCCCACCCCCTGCAGCACCAGCGAGGTGATCATCTGGATGTTGTCACTGCTCACCTTGCGGTCGAGCGTCGCCTTGGTTGCCCCTTCCAGCACGGCCACCTGCTGGTGGACGGCCAGCGGCGGGGCGGGGACCACCACGGGCGAGCCGATGCAGGCGGAAAAGCGCGCCTCGCGCTGCTGGCCGAAGGGGTATCCCGCCGGGGTGACGAAGCCGAGGTGGACGTCGACGAAGGCCCGCACGGTGATGTCGCGATAGGACTCGGGTTCGAAGAAGATCCCGAAATCGACCTCGTTGGTCACGATCATTCGCCGGACGAGATCGTTGCTTGCCACTTTCACCCCGATCGAGATGCCGGGATAGCGGCTCTGGATCGACTGGACTGCCGCCGGGATCGCCCCCTTCGTCAGGGCATCGATGATCGCGATGTCGACATGGCCGCGCTTCAGCCCGCGCAGGTCCTCGATCTGGGCGCGTACTTCGCCGAGGGTTTTGTGCCAGCGCCCGCCCGCCGCCATCATGATCTCGCCCGCCGCGGTCAAGCGCAGGCCGGTCGGCAGCCGCTCGAACAGCGGCATGCCGATCTCCGCCTCGACGTTGAGGATCTGCCGGTCGATCGCCGAGGCCGAGACGTTGAGTTCCTCGGCCGCCTTGCGGATCGAACCGAGCCGCCCGACGGCCATGAAGTAGCGCAGGAATCTCGAAAAGGCTGGCATGGAACCCTACCTATTTTTTGCAACGCAGCGTGGGAATCATTGCGTTTGCGAGAGAGAGGTCAAGCCCTTAGTCCACCGCCATCGCATTTTTCGCGACAGGGACGGGCAGCATGACAGGGGTCGGCCAAGGCAGGATTATGCTTGCGCTTGCGCCGGTCGCCGTCGCTGCGCCGCCGGGCCTGCGATGTTCGCAGCCATGATCCGGCAGAATAACCAACAATCGAAAGACTGCTCATCCCGCGACGGAACTGCTGCAATGCAGCACGGCGGGAATGGTGGCGCCAATACGGGAGAGGCCCTTCGCAACCGACACCGGCCGCATCTGCAAAGCCTGCGGCGGCCCAACCACCATGAGGGGTATCAACCATGAACATGCGTTCGACCCAATCCGACCCGGCCCGTTTCGGCCGCCGCCGCAAGACGCTGCTCGCCGCCGCCACCCTGCTCGCCTGCACCGCGATGACCGCCCCGGCCTTCGCCGAGGAGGCCGAGGCCGAAGCCGCCGATGCCCCGGCCGGCGAGGAGATCGTCGTCAAGGGCGCGCTCAACGCCCTGCCGGTCAAGGACGTCGGCACGATCTTCGGCTTCGACAAGAACCTCGTCGAAACCCCGCGCTCGGCCTCGACCGTGTCGAAGGAGCAGATCGAGCGCTTCGGCATCACCGACATCCACGACCTGATCGCCCAGGCGCCGGGCACCTTCACCAACTCGTTCTTCGGAGTCAGCGGCTCGCTCGACATTCGCGGCACCCCCGGCGAGACCTATTTCCGGGGCATGCGCCGGCTCGACAATCCGGGCAACTATCCTACCCCGATCGGCGCGGCCGACCGGATCGACATCGTGCGCGGCCCCGCCTCGCCGATCATGGGCCCGGCCAAGACCGGCGGCTACATCAACTTCGTGCCCAAGACCGCGCGCGTGGCTGGCGGCAGCTTCATGAGCGAGCCCAAGGCCGAGATCGAATATACCCGCTCGGCCTGGAACGGGAGCAAGATGGCGGCCAGCGTGGTCGGGCCGGGCAAGCTCGGCGATCACGAGTTTGGTTACAGTCTCTATGGTGAATTGACCAATTCGGATAGCTATTATCGCTACGTCTTCACCCACCAGACCCTGCTGCAGGCCGCGTTCGATACCGACATCACCGACAAGCTGCGGCTCGAATTCGGCGGCATGTACCAGAACTACCGGGGCGTGCAGAACGGCGGCTGGAACCGCGTGACCCAGGACCTGATCGACAAGGGCATCTACACCACCGGCCAGGCCAAGCCGCTCGACACCAATGCCGACGGCAAGATCTCGCAGGCCGAGGCGCGCGCCGCCAACGGCGGGGCGGGGCTGGGGCTGTTCGGTTCCTTCGTCTGCGGCGGCGGCATCCTTGCCAGCGGGCTGACCAATTCCTGCCTCGCGGCCAACGTGCCCGATCTTGGCCTGACCAACGTCGGCACCGCGATCCTCAGTCCGCGCAACACCCTGACCGGTCAGGACGACAAGCTCGACAGCAATGTGAAGACTGCTTACGCCGACCTGATCTGGGGCGATCCCGAGAGCCTCGAGATCAAGAACCAGTTCTTCTACGACGGCTATTACAACATCAACGAGAACGCCTACGGCTTCTCCCAGTTCGCCGATTCCTACGTGATCGAGGACAAGATCGTCGCCACCAAGAAGGTGAAGTCCGCTCTCGGCACCTTCTCGTTCCAGCTGGCGCCGTCGATCCGCTACACCAATTTCAAGCACGCGGACGATTTCGGCTATGAATACTTCGGCCGCGTCGACCTGACCCAGGGCTATACCCCGCTCTCGACCCGCCTGCTCTCCACCCAGACGGATTCGGGCTATTCGAGCTATTTCACCGGGCACTATTCCGATGCCTCGGTCAGCGCGCTGACCGACCTCAACTTCGATTTCGGCCTCGATCTGACCTTGGGTGGGCGGTACGACTATCTCAGCGTCACCTCGAACGCGATCCTCTCCAAGATGGACTCGACGCAGTTCTGGCTGAACATCCCGACCGCGGCGCTCACCACCTCGGCCGACCTTGCCCGCGGCTATTCCACCGCCAAGGGCTCGAAGGGCGTCTGGTCGTGGACCGCCAGCGCCAACTACAAGCTGCCCTTCGGCCTCGTGCCCTACGGCACGATTGCCAAGCAGGCGGTGATCATCGCCGGGCAGGGCGCGGAAGTCGATCCCAACAACGTCTACAACGACACCTGGGTGACCGATTCCAAGCTCTATGAAGGCGGGATCAAGGGCTCGTGGCTCGACAATACGCTCTATGCGGCCCTGTCGGTCTACAAGCAGACCCGCACCGACTATACGGTCGGCTCGCTCACCGTGAACCAGGCGATCAAGACCACCGGCGTCGAGGCGGAGGTGCGCTGGTCGGTCGACAAGCACCTGCTGCTGACCGGCGCCTATACCCACACCAAGGTGGTCAACCTGCCCTTCCTCAACGGCGGCGGCACGTTCTTCTACTACTACGGCGCCGAGCTGGTGAAGTCCTTCGGGGTCAATCCGGCCCTGCTCTATGGCGGCGCGCCCAACGGCTATGTCACGCTCAAGGATGCGAGCATGGCCGAGCGTCCGGGCATCCCGAAGAACCTCTATTCGGCCACGGCGACCTACTCGTTCGACAATGGCCTGGCCCTCTCGGCCAGCGCCAGCCACGTGGAATCGGTCTGGGCGGACTATGCGCACACGCTGAAGCTGCCGGCCTACACCCTGGTCGACCTCGGCGTGACTTACGAGACCGACCACTGGATGTTCCGCTTCAACCTCAAGAACGCGCTCAACCAGCGCTATTTCCGCGCGAACTTCGTCGAGCTCTACGGCTCGCAAAACGTGCTGCCGGAGCTGCCGCGCTCGTGGCAGGCCTCGATCAAGTACAAGTTCTGATCTTCCTCGCGGGGAGGGGCGGCGGCGCGCTGCCGCCTCTCCCCCGGCCATTTCAAGAGTACCGTTGATGATCCGCCCGTTCCACAAGGCCGCCCTGCTGCTCGGCGCGCTGCTTACTGTCGCCGCGCCCGCCCATGCGGCGCCCGTGGCCGATGCGGCTACCGTCGCTGCGGTCAAGGCCTGCCTTCCCGCCCGGCCCTGCGCCGCGCGCCTGCCGGTCCGCGTCGTCGTCGTCACCATGTTCGAGGTCGGCGCCGATACCGGCGACAAGCCGGGCGAATTCCAGCTCTGGCGCGAGCGCCGCAAGTTCCCCGTCACCCTGCCGTTCCCGCAAGGCTGGCACGACCTGTCCTACGATCCCGAGACCGGGGTGCTCGCCATGGTCACCGGCATGGGCTCGATCAAGTCGGCCACCGCCGCCCTTGCCGTGGGGCTGGACGACCGGCTCGACCTTTCCAAGGCCTACTGGCTGGTCGCCGGCATCGCCGGGATCGACCCGCAAGACGCCTCGATCGGCTCGGCCGCCTGGGCCCATTACCTCGTCGATGGCGATATCGCTCACGAGATCGACGCGCGCGAGATCCCGGCGGGCTGGACCAGCGGCTATTTCGCACTGCACTCCAAAGGCCCGGCCGATCCCGCCCCGCTTGACCCCGTCAACGGCGAGATGTTCGAGCTGAACCCGGCCCTGGCCGACTGGGCTTTTGCCCTCACCAAGGGCATCAAGCTGGCCGACGATCCGCAGATCGCCAAGGAGCGGATGCGCTTCACCGGCTATCCCAATGCGCAGAAGCCGCCCTTTGTGCTCAAGGGTGACAACCTCGCCGCCATGACCTTCTGGCACGGCGCCAGGCTCAACGACTGGGCCAACCGGTGGACGAAGTTCTGGACCCGGGGGAAGGGCGAATTCGTGACCTCCGCGATGGAAGAAACCGGCACGATCCAGTCGCTAGAATATCTCAGCAAGGTCGGCCGGGCGGACCGCAATCGCGTCATGGTCCTGCGCGCGGGGAGCAATTTCACCATGCCCCCGCCGGGCGCCGACCCGGCCGGCTACCTGCTGCGCGAAAACGAGGGCTATGCCGGGATGACCGCCGCGCTCGAAAACCTCTACAAGCTGGGCTCGGTCGTGGTCGACGAACTGACCGCGCACTGGGAGCGCTATGAACAGGCGCCGCCCCGATGACGGCGCAGAAGTGAGAGTGCCAAGATGACCCTGACCCTCGTCCGCCATGCCGAGGCCCTCGTCACGATGGACGATGGCGCCGCCGAGATCGCGGACGGGGCGCTTGCCTTTCGCGGCGGCGTGGTGGTCGCGGTCGGCACCAGCGCCGAACTCTCTCCCCTCGCCGCCGAGGCGGACGAAGTGATCGACGCCGCCGGCTGCGTCGTCACTCCCGGGCTCGTCAACACGCACCACCACCTCTACCAGACCCTGACCCGCGCCCTGCCGGGGGCGACCGACGTCTCCCTGTTCGGCTGGCTGAAGAAGCTCTACCCGGTCTGGGCCACCTATACGCCCGACGACGTCTTCGCCGCCACCCAGCTGGGCCTTGCCGAACTGGCCCTGTCCGGCTGCACCCTCAGCTCCGATCACCTTTACCTCTTCCCCAATGGCGTCACACTCGACGATACGATCGAGGCTGCCGCAGGGATCGGCCTGCGCTTCCACGCCACGCGCGGCGCGATGTCCGTGGGCGAAAGCGCCGGCGGCCTCCCGCCGGACTCGCTGGTCGAGGACGAGGCCGCGATCCTCAATGACACGATCCGGGTGATCGACCGCTTCCACGACGCGGGCGAAGGCGCCATGGTCCGGGTCGGGGTCGCGCCCTGCTCGCCCTTCTCGGTCAGCCGCGGCCTGATGCGCGATGCCGCCCTGCTGGCGCGTGACAAGGGGGTGATGCTCCACACGCACCTGGCCGAGGATGCCGAAGACGTCGCCTTCAGCCTTGAACGCTTCGGCTGCCGTCCCGGCCAATATGCCGAGGAACTGGGCTGGACCGGGCCCGATGTCTGGCACGCCCACTGCGTCCAGCTCGACCCGGCCGAGATCGACCTCTTCGCCCGCACCCGCACCGGCGTTGCTCACTGCCCCTGTTCCAACTGCCGCCTCGGCTCGGGGATCGCCCCGCTCCGCGCGATGGTCGATGCCGGGGTGCCGGTCGGGCTCGGCGTCGATGGCTCGGCCTCCAACGATGCGGGGCACCTGCTGGGCGAGGCGCGGCAGGCCATGTTGCTCCAGCGCGCCAGCCTCGGCGGCCATGCCTTCGCCGCGCGCGAAGCCCTGCGCCTTGCCACGCGCGGCGGGGCGCAGGTGCTCGGCCGCCCCGATCTCGGCAGCCTCGAGCCCGGCAAGCGCGCGGACTTCGCGGTTTGGGACATGGCCCAGATCGCCTCGACGGGCGCGTGGGATCTCGTTGCCGCGCTGGTCCTCGCCCCGCCGCCCGCCGTGCGTGATCTGTTCGTAGAGGGCCGGGCCGTGGTTCGCCGCGGCGATCTCGTCCGCACCCCGCGCTGCGCCGTGATCGGTGCTGCCCAGCGCAGCCTCTCCCGCCTGATGAGCCTCGCCTAGGAGAACCCGCATGTCAGGATCGCCCGCCCCGTCCCCGGCCAGCCCGCTTGCCAATCCCGCCGAGGCGCGCGATCCCGATTACTTCCCCGGCCTCTCCGCCGCGATCCCGCTCGGCATCCAGCACGTGCTGGCGATGTTCGTCTCCAACCTCACGCCGCCGATCATCGTCGCGGGGGCGGCGGGCTTCGGCTACGGCTCGGCCGACCCCTCGCAGCTGATCTACATGATCCAGATGTCGATGCTCTTCGCCGGGATCGCCACCCTGCTGCAGACGGTCGGGGCAGGCCCGGTCGGCGCGCGGCTGCCGCTCGTTCAGGGCACCAGCTTCGCCTATGTCCCGGTGATGATCCCGATCGTGGCGGGCAAGGGGGTAGGCGCGATGGCCGCGCTCACCACGGCGGCGCTGATCGGCGGGCTGTTCCATGCGGTGCTCAGCCGCTTCGTCGGCCGCATCCGCTTCGCCCTGCCGCCGCTGATCACCGGCCTCGTCGTGCTGATGATCGGCCTCTCGCTGATGCGGATCGGGGTGCAATATGCCGCCGGCGGCGTTCCCGCGATCGGCACGCCGGCCTTCGGCGCGGGGCAATCGTGGCTGTTGGCGGGCGTGGTCGTCGTCGCCACGCTCGGCCTCAAGTTCTTCGCGCGCGGCATCTGGTCGACCGCCTCGGTCCTGCTCGGCCTGCTCGCCGGCTATGGCGCCGCGCTTGCCATGGGCCGGATTTCCTTTGATGCTGTCGGCACCTCCCCGTGGGTCATGGTGCCCACGCCCTTCCACTTCGGCTTTGCTCTCTCCGCCTCGGCCATCGCCGGCTTCGTCCTCACCGGCTTCGTCTCCTCGATCGAATCGATCGGCGATGTCGAGGCGATCTGCGAAGGCACGGCCCGCCGCAAGGCAAGCGACGGGGAACTGCAAGGCGCCGTCGCGGCGGACGGCGTCGGCACGGCGCTCGCCGCCGTGTTCGGCGCCATGCCCAATACCACCTTCAGCCAGAACGTCGGCCTGATCGCGATCACCGGCATGATGAGCCGCCACGTCGTCACCCTCGGCGCCCTGTTCCTCGTGCTGTGCGGCCTGCTTCCCAAGATCGGCGCCGTGGTCACCACGATCCCGATCGAGGTGCTCGGCGGCGGGGTCATCGTCATGTTCGGCATGGTCGCCTCGGCGGCGCTGTCGATGCTTTCGGCGGTGGAGTGGAACCAGCGCAACATGCTGGTCTTCGGGGTCAGCCTGTCGCTCGCCCTCGGCCTCAGCCTTGAACCCGAGGCGCTCTCGCACTTGCCCGAAACCGCGCGGATACTGCTTGGCTCGGGCGTCCTGCCGGCCGCCTTCCTCGCCATCGTGCTCAACCTGCTGCTCCCGCAAGGCGCGGCCGGCGCGGAAATTGCCGCCGCTCCCGCAATCCTCGCCGAAGGGCACTGACCGGCCCTTCGGCCCGTTTTACGCTGCAACGCACAATTCCCGATTGACCGGGCCGGATGCGCGCCTACAGTCGCCCGACGCAGGCGAAGGTGGGGATCAGATGCCGACAGTCGCAATCGTCAGCCAGAAGGGCGGATCGGGCAAGACAACGCTGGCCCTGCACCTCGGTGCCGCCGCCGCTTATAGCGGGGTCCGTTCCTGCGTGATCGACACCGATCCGCAGGCCACGGCCGCCGCGTGGGGGGACTGGCGCGGCGAATTCCTGCCCGAAGTTGTCACCAGCCCGCCGGCGCGGATCGGTGCCACGATCCAGAAGGTGGTCAAGAACGGCGTCGAACTGGCCGTGATCGACACCCCGCCCCATGCCGATGCCGCCGCGCGGGAATCGGTCAAGGCGGCGGACCTGATCCTCGTGCCCACCCGCCCGCGCGCCTTCGATCTCCATTCGCTCGAAACCACGGCCGAACTGGTCGGCATCTCGGGCAAGCCGGTCTGGGTCGTGCTCAACGCTGTGCCGGCGCGGGCCAGCAAGGTCATTGCCGATGCCTCCGCCGTGGCCGAGGGGCTCGGCCTCAAGGTCTGCCCGGTCCTGTTCGGCGAACGCGCCGCCTTCCACCGCTCCGCCGCCACGGGCGAAGTCGCCCGCGAATCCGACCCCGAGGGCAAGGCGGCGGCCGAGGTGGATGCGCTGTGGCAATGGGTCCGCGCGCAGATCGGCCTGCCCGCCGGGGCCTGACCGCCTCGGCTCAGTGCCCTCGGCTCATTTCCACTGCCCGCCCAGCGCAAGGATCAGCGCCACCGCCGTGGTCTGGCGGTCGATCACCGCCTGGATCCGCGCCTGCCGCGCCGAATAGGCCGTGGTCTGGGCCACCACCACCGAGGAATAGTCGATCGTCCCGGCAAGGTACTGGTTGCGGGCGATGGTCTCGGCTCGGTCCGCCGCAGCCGAGGCCGTGTTCCGCATCCCGGCCTCGTCGGCATAGGCCGCGCCGGCGGCCAGATTGTCCTCGACCTGCTGGAACGCGGTCAACACGGTCTGCCGGTAAGCGGCCGCCGCCGCGTCGAACGCGGCGCGGGACTGGTCGACCTTGGCCTTGTTGGCCCCGAAATCGAGCAGGGTGCCAAGCGCGGACATGCCGAGCGACCACAGGCTGAGCGGCGCGGTGACCAGGTTGCCGACCGAGGTCGCGCTGAGGCTGCCGTCGGCGGTGAGCGAGACCTGCGGGAAATAGGCGGCGCGCTGCACGCCGATATCGGCATTGGCCGCCGCCACCCGCCGCTCGGCCGCGGCAATGTCGGGCCGCCGTTCAAGGATCTGGGCGGGCAGGGCCGAGGGCACCTCGGGCACCACGGGCGTCCACGCGGGATCGGCGGCGATGGCGAAGGTCGATGGGTTTTCGCCCGCCAGCACGGCGATGGCATGTTCCAGCACCGCGCGCTGGCGGTCGAGATCGCGCCGGTCAGCCTCAGCGCCCGACAGCGCGGCCTGCGCCGTATCCACGTCGGAGCGGGCCACGGTGCCGGCGGCATACTTGTTGCCGGTGATCTCCAGCGCCTTCTGGTAAGCGGTCACCGTGGCACCCAGCAGGCTGCGCTGGGCGTCGATCCCGCGCAGCTCCAGATAGTCGGTCGCCAGCGCGCCGCGCGCCGAAAGCGTGGCATTGGCAAGGTCGCCGGCACTCGCCTCGGCGCTGGCGCTGGCCTCTTTCACCCCGTTGCCAAGCTTGCCCCACAGGTCCGCCTCCCACGAGGCCGAGAGCTGGGCACTGACCTCGGTTCCCTTGGTGCCGGACGAGGCCCCGCTGCCGCCCGACCGGGTGGCGCCAACCCCGCCGGTCACGGTGGGAAACTGCGCGGCGCGCGCCCCGCGCGTGGCGGCGCGGGCCTCGGACCAGGCGGCGCGGTACTGGGCCACTGTCTGGTTGGAGACCGCGACCTTCGCGGCCAGCGCATCAAGCTGCGGATCGCCGAACAGTGTCCACCACTCCCCCTTGGCCACGGCATCGGACGGCGCGGCCAGGCTCCAGCCCGGCGCCTCCTTGAACGCGGCCGGGGCGGCGGCCATCGTCGGCGGGCGGTAGCTGGGGGCGAGGTTGCAACCGGCCAGGGCCGCGCTGACGAGCAGCGCGCCGGTCTGGCGCAGGCGGGGGCGGATCATGCCGGGGCTCCTTCGGGGGAATTGTCGCCGTGCCGGGCGAGCAGGCTTTCGTGGCCGGTGCGGCGGCGGAAGCGGTCGAGCGCGAGATAGACCACCGGGGTGGTCAGCAGGGTGAGGAACTGGCTGGCGATCAGCCCGCCGATGATCGCGATGCCGAGCGGGCGGCGCAGCTCGGCCCCGTCGCCGAAGCCGATCGCCAGCGGCAGGGCACCCAGTGCCGCCGCCAGCGTGGTCATCAGGATCGGGCGGAAGCGCAGGATCGAGGCCTCGCGGATCGCCGCGAACGAGGAAATCCCGCGCGACCGCTCGGCATCCAGCGCGAAGTCGATGATCATGATCGCGTTCTTCTTCACGATCCCGATCAGCAGGATGATCCCGATCAGGGCGATCAGGTCGAACTGCCCGCCCGTCACGATCAGCGCGAAAACCGCGCCGACCCCGGCCGAGGGGAGCGAGGACAGCACGGTCAGCGGGTGGATCGCGCTTTCGTACAGCACGCCGAGCACGATGTAGATCGTCAGCAGCGCGCCGAGGATCAGCAGCGGCATCGAGCCGGTCGATTGCTGGAACACCTTGGCCGTGCCCCCGAACTGGCCGTGGACCGTGGCCGGGAAATGCAGCCCCGCCTGGACCTGCTGGATCCGCGCCGAGGCATCGCCGAGCGAGGCTCCGGCCGGCAGGTTGAACGAGATCGTGGCCGAAGGCTCGCCGTCGGTGTGGTTGACGTTGGCATTGGTCGATCCGGTCGACCAGGTCGAGAAGGCGGAGAGCGGGATCATCGTCCGGGTCGTCGTGCTCACCGCCGATCCGGTCGCCGCCCCCGCGATCGAGGCATTGGCCGCCACCTTGGAACTGGCCGTGGCCACCCCGGTCGAGGGCACGTAAATGTTGGAAAGCGCCGTGGGCGAGCCGTTGAACTGCTCCGCCGCCTCCATCACCACGTGATACTGGTTGAGCCCGGAATAGATGTTGGCCACCTGCCGCTGCCCGAAGGCATCGTAAAGCGCATTGTCCACCGCCACGGTGCTCACCCCCAGCCGCGCCGCCGCGTCGCGGTCGACATTGACGAAGGCATCGGCCCCGGCGTCCTGCTGGTCGACGTCGACGTCGGTCAGCACGTCGGTCTGCTGCTTGAGCGCGTCGGTCAGCCGGGTCGCGGCATCCTTCAGGGTCTCGGCGCTGTCGGCCTTGAGCACGTACTGGTACGTCGAATTGGACTGGCGCCCGCCCACCTGCAGGTCCTGCACCGGGTTGAGGAAGGCGGTCACTCCGCTGATCCGGCCCAGCTTGGGCCGCAGCCGCGCGATCACGTCGTCGATGGCGGGGCGCTCGCCGCGCGGCTTCAGCGTGGCGAACAGGAACCCGCCGCCGGCGCGGGCCCCGCCCGAGAAGGCGACGACCGTGGAGACGGCCGGATCGGCCTTGATCACCGTGACGATCCGCCCCAGCTTGTCCTGCATGTCGCGGAACGAGATTGACTGGTCGGCCCGGATTCCGCCCATCAGCGATCCGGTGTCCTGGCTCGGGAAGAAGCCCTTGGGCGCGACCGCGATGAGATAGCCGTTGAGCGCCACGGTCCCCGCCAGCAGCAGCAGCACCGCGCCGCGATTGGCCAGCGCCCAGTCGAGGCTCACGGTATAGCGCGCCTGGGCCCAGTCGAAGGCGCGGCGGGCATGGGCCATCAGCCGGCCTTCCTTCTCGTCCTCGCTCAGCACGCGCGAGGCGAGCATCGGGGTGAGGGTGAGCGAGACCAGCAGGCTGATCGCCACGGCGGCCGACATGGTCAGCGCGAATTCGCGGAACAGCCGGCCGACCAGCCCGCCCATGAAGATCAGCGGGATGAACACGGCAACGAGGCTCAATGAGATCGAGAGCACGGTGAAGCCCACCTCGCGCGCGCCGCGCAGCGCCGCTTCCAGCGGGCGCTGCCCTTCCTCGAGATGGCGGGCGATGTTCTCCACCACCACGATCGCGTCGTCCACCACGAAGCCGGTCGCCACGGTCAGCGCCATCAGGCTGAGATTGTCGAGGCTGAAGCCCGCCAGATACATGATCCCCAGCGTGCCGAGCAGCGAGGCGATCACCGCCGCCGCCGGGATCAGCGTCGCCCGCCACGAGCGCAGGAACAGGCTCACCACCAGCACGACTAGCAGGGTCGCGATCAGCAGGGTCACCTCGACCTCGTGGAGCGAAGCGCGGATCGTCGTGGTCCGGTCATTGGCGACCGCCAGCTTGATGTCGGCCGGCAGGGCCTTCTGCAGCCCCGGCAGCTGGGCCTTGATCGCATCGACCGTGGCCACGATGTTGGCGCCCGGCTGGCGGCTGATGATGATCGGCACGGCCTTCTTGCCGTTGAACAGGCCCATGGTGCGGATGTCCTCGGGCCCGTCGCTCACCTCGGCCACGTCCGACAGGCGCACCGCGGCGCCGCCGCGGTATGCGATCACCGTGCCGGCATAGGCAGAGGCCTTGAGGCCGGGCTGGTCGGAATAGATCTGGAACGATTGTCCGGCGGCATCGATCACCCCGCGCGGCCGGTTGGCGCTTTCCGATTGCAGCGCCGTGCGCACGTCCTCCAGCGAAATGCCATAGCGCGACAGGGCCAGCGGATTGAGCTCGACCCGGACCGAGGGCAGGGCGGCCCCGCCCAGTTCGACATTGCCCACCCCGCTCACCTGCAGCAACCGCTGCTCGACGATGTTCGAGACCTCGTCATAGACCTCGGACGGGGTGTGCGTCTCGGAGGTCAGGGTCAGGATCAGGATCGGCGCGTCGGCCGGGTTCATCTTGCGGTAGGAGGGGTTGGTCTTGAGCGTCGCCGGAAGGTCGGCCCGCGCCGCGTTGATCGCCGCCTGCACGTCGCTCGCCGCCCCGTCGATATTGCGCGACAGGTCGAATTGCAGGGTGATCTGGGCCGAACCCACGCCCGAGCGCGAGGTCATTTCCGAAACCCCGGCAATGGTCCCCAGCCGGTGCTCCAGCGGCGCCGCCACGGTCGAGGCCATGGTCTGCGGGCTCGCGCCGGGCAGGCTGGCCTGGACCACGATGGTCGGGAAATCGACCTGCGGCAGCGGCGCCACCGGCAGCGAGAAGAAGGCCGCCACCCCGGCCAGCATCAGGCCGATCGTCAGCAGGATCGTGCCGACCGGGCGGGCGATGAAGGGCGCCGACAGGTTCATGCCGGCAGGGCTCCCGTTTCACCCGGGCCCCGTTCCCGTGCCGCCTTGCGCGCCGCCCGCCGCTCCTTCAGCGCCTCGAAGCCAAGGAAGATGACCGGCGTGGTGAACAGGGTCAGGGCCTGGCTCAGCAGCAGGCCGCCGGCGATGGCAATGCCCAGCGGCTGGCGCAGCTCGTGGCCCATCCCGTGCCCGAAGATCAGCGGGATCGCGGCGAACAGCGCGGCGAAGGTGGTCATCATGATCGGGCGGAACCGCAGGATCGCCGCACGCCGGATCGCGTCGTGGGGGTTGTCGCCGTCCTCGCGCATGGCCTGCAGCGCGAAGTCGATCATCATGATCGCGTTCTTCTTGACGATGCCGATCAGCAGCACGATCCCGATGATCCCGATCACCCCCAGCCCATAGCCGGTCATGGCCAGCGCCAGCAGGGCGCCGATCCCGGCCGAGGGCAGGGTGGAGAGGATCGTCAGCGGGTGGACGAAGCTCTCGTAGAGCACGCCCAGCACGATATAGACCACCACGATCGCCGCCAGCACCAGCCACATCTCGTTGCCGAGCGAGGACTGGAAGGCCCCGGCCGCGCCCGAGAAATCGGTAGTGATCGTGGCCGGAATGCCGATCTGCTTCTCGGCCTTGCCGATCTCGCTCACCGCGTGGCCGAGCGAGGTGCCGGGCGCGAGGTTGAAGCCGATGGTCGCCGCCGGGAACTGGCCCTCGCGCGCGATTACCAGCGGGGCCGTGCTCTCGCGGAAGGTGGCGATGGCCGAAAGCGGCACGGCCGTCCCGCCCGAAACCGGGATATAGAGGTTGGCCAGCCCCTGCGGCCCCGAAAGCATGTCGGGCCCCGCCTCGAGGATCACCCGGTTCTGGCTCGACTGGGTGTAGATGGTCGAGACGATGCGCTGGCCGAAGGCATCGTAAAGCGCATTGTCCACGTCGAGCGCCGACAGGCCGAGCCGGGCGGCGGCATCGCGGTTGATATTCACCACCACCGAGGCGCCTTGGCCAAGGCCATTGGCGCTGACGTCGCGCAGCGCCTTGTTCGTGGCAAGGGCCGCGGCGAGCTTGCCGCCCCACAGGTCGACCTCGTTCTGGTCCGCGCCCTTGAGGCTGAAGCGGTAGGAGGTCACCCCGGTCTCGGTGTCGATGGTCAGGTCCTGCACCGGCTGGAAATAGAGCGTCACCCCGGCGAGCGAGGCCGTGCCCGTGCGCAGCCGCTCCAGCACCGTGGTCATCGAATCGCGCTCTTCGATCGGCTTCAGGGTCACCATCAGCCGGCCCTGGTTGAGCGTCGGGTTGGTCCCGTCGACCCCGATGCTGGACGAGACCGAGGAGACCGCCGGGTCCTTGAGCAGGGTCTGAGCCACCTGCTGCTGGCTCTTCGCCATGGCGGCAAAGCCGGTCTGCTGCGCGGCGATCGTCGCCACCTCGATCTGGCCGGTGTCCTCCTCGGGAAACAGGTTCTTCTCGATCACCACGGTCAGCAGCCCGGTCAGCACCAGCGTCCCGGCGAACGTCGCCAGCACCAGCTTCTGGCGCGCCAGCACCCAGTCGAGCCATCCCTCGTAGCGGTGCGAGAGCCGGTCGAAGGCGGCCATCGCCTTGGCCGCGATGGGCGAGGGGTGCTTGTGATCGTCATGGCGCAGCCAGCGCGCGGCCAGCATCGGCACCAGCGTCAGCGCCACCAGCGCCGAAAGCACGATCGTCGCCGCCAGCGTCACCGCGAATTCGCGGAACAGGCGCCCCACCACGTCGCCCATGAACAGCAGCGGGATCAGCACGGCGATCAGGCTGACCGTCAGGCTGACGATGGTGAAGCCGATCTCGCTCGCCCCCTTCAGGGCGGCGGCGAACGGATTCATCCCCTCCTCGACATGGCGCGAGATGTTCTCCAGCACCACGATCGCGTCATCGACCACGAAGCCCGAGGCGATGGTCAGCGCCATCAGGGTCAGGTTGTTGACCGAGAAGCCCATCCCCCACATCGCCGCGAAAGCCCCGATCAGCGAGAGCGGCACGGCGATCGAGGCGATCACCGTGGCGCGCAGCGAGCCGAGGAACAGGAAGATCACCGCCGTCACCAGCGCCACGGCCAGCACCAGCTCGAATTCGACATCGGAAACCGAGGCGCGGATCGATTCGGTGCGGTCGGCCAGCAGGGTCACGTGGACGTCGGCGGGCAGCTGGGCCTCCAGCTCGGGCAGCGCCGCCTTGATCGCGTCGACCGTGCCGATCACGTTGGCCCCGGGCTGGCGCTGGACATCGACGATCACCGCCGGCTGGCGGTTCATCCACGAGGCAAGCCGCGTGTTCTCGGTCGAATCGACCACGCTGGCCACGTCGGACAGCCGCACCGGCGCCCCGTCTTGGTAAGCCAGCACGAGGCTGCGATAGGCCGCCGCATCGGCCAGCTGGTCATTGGCGTCGACCGTCCAGCTCTTGGACTGGCCGTCGAAGCTGCCCTTGGCGGCATTGGCATTGGCGTTCGAAATCGCCGTGCGGATCGTCTCGAGCGACAGCCCGCGCGCCGCCAGCGCCGGGACATTGGCCTGGATCCGCACTGCCGGGCGCTGCCCGCCCGAAAGGGAAACGAGGCCGACGCCCGAAACCTGCCCGATCTTGTTGGCGAACTGGCGCTCGACGATGGCCTCGACCTCGCCCAGCGGGCGGCTCGAGGATGTCACGCCCAGCGAAAGCACCGGCGCGTCGGCCGGGTTGACCTTGGCATAGGTCGGCGGGGCCGGGAGGTCGGAGGGCAGCAGGCTGTTCGCCGCGTTGATCGCTGCCTGGACCTCCTGCTCGGCCACGTCGAGCGACAGGCCAAGGGTGAACTGCATGGTGATCACCGAAGCCCCGGCCGAGCTTTGCGAGGTCATCCGCGCCAGCCCCGGCATCTGCCCGAACTGGCGCTCGAGCGGGGCGGTCACGGTCAGCGCCATCACGTCGGGGCTCGCCCCGGGATAAAGCGTGCGGACCTGTATCGTCGGATAGTCCACCTCCGGCAGCGCCGACAGCGGCAGGCTGCGATAGGCGATGAAGCCCGCCAGCAGCAGCGCCAGCATGATCAGCGTGGTCGCCACCGGGCGCAGGATGAAGGGGCGCGAGGGCCCACCGCCGGGCAGGGATGCTGCCGCCGTAACCGGATCGCCGCTGTCCATGTCCGTTTATCCCTGCGAGGTCTGCTGGCGGTGGTGCTTGCCCGCGGCCTGCGCGCCGCCGGCGCCCGGTCCTGCGCCCTTGCCGGGCAGTCGCACCTTCGATCCGTCTTCCAGCCCGTCGGCCCCGGCGGTCACCACGGTCTCGCTGCCGGTCAGGCCCGCAAGGATCGCGATGTTCTGGCCCGCCATCGGCCCGGTTCTGACCACCACCAGCTTCACCGTCTGGTCCGGCTGAAGCACGAAGACGAAGTCTCCCGGTGCCCCGTGGCGCACCGCGCTCACCGGCACCACCAGCGCGCCCTTCAGCGTATCGACCAGCATGGTCACGTTGACGAACTGGTTTGGCACGAGATGCCCGCCGGGATTGGCGAAGGTCGCCTTGGCCTTGATCGTCCCGGTGGCGGTGTCGATGGTGTTGTCGAAGGTCAGCAGCTTGCCCTGGGCCAGGGTCTGCCCGCCGTTCTGGTCGACCGCATTGACCGGCAGCCCGCCGCCGCTCGGCCCGAGCCTCGCCGAGATGGCGGCGAGCTGGCCCTGCGGAACGGAGAATTCCACGTCGATCGGGTCGATTTGCGTCACCGTGGCGATGCCATTGGTATCGGACGGGGTGACATAGTTGCCGATGTCGGTCTGGCGCAGGCCGATGCGCCCGTTCACCGGGCTGATCACCGAGGCATAGCCAAGATTGAGCCGGGCGGTGTTGAGCGCGGCGCGGTCGGCCGCGACGGTCCCGGCCAGCTGTTTGACCGTGGCGGCCTGGGTGTCGACCGTCTGGCGCGCGATCGAATCCTGTGAAAGCAGCGTCTGGTAGCGGGTCAGGTCAACCCGCGCGGCATTCAGCTGCGCCTCGTCGCGGGCGAGGTTGGCATCGGCCTGGGCGCTGGCAAGGGCGAATGGGCGCGGGTCGATCAGCGCGAGCCGCTGGCCCTTGCCCACCATCTGGCCTTCGCGGAAGTCGATGGCCATGAGCCGGCCCGACTGCTGGGAGCGGACCACGGCAGTCACCTGCGGGGTCACCGTGCCCAGCGCCGAGACGGTCACGGGCACGTCGCCGCGCCCCACCTTGGCCACGGCCACCGGCGCGGGCGCCCGGCCGTTTCGCGGCTTTTCGGCCGAGAACCCGGCGATTGTCCGGGCGACCAGCGCGGCGGCGACAAGCCCCACGACAATGATCGCGATCCATTTCCAGCGGGCACGGGGAGAGGGCTGGGGCTGCTCTGAATAAGTCAATCAACGCTCCATGGCGTAAGCCCCACCCCCCTTAAGTCAGACAGCAACCGCCGGTTCCAGTCGCAAATTGTATTGAATCGTGCACAGGTTTGTCAGGCCCGGCTGGCATGACTGCGCCCCGCCCATCTGCGGGGAAGCATCGCGCAGGCGTTCGTGCTATGGAATCGCCCGCTCGCGGCAGGACAGCCGCCCGATGCCAAGCCCGCCGCCGAACGAGCAGGACCATGCCCCCGCGCGGGGGCAAGAGAAGGAGCAGGAAGATGGATGCGAAAGTCTCCCAGCCGGGCGGAAGCTGCCCCTTCGCTCGCGGCCCCGGCCAGCCCTTGCCCCGTCACAACCGGGACTGGTGGCCGGACCGGCTCGACCTGTCGGTGCTGGGCCAGCACGATCCCCGCTCCAACCCGCTTGGCCCCGATTTCGACTATGCCAAGGCGTTCAGGTCGCTCGACCTCGATGGCGTCATCGCCGATCTCACCGCGCTGATGACCTCGTCGCAGGACTGGTGGCCGGCGGACTTCGGCCACTATGGCGGCCTGATGATCCGCATGGCCTGGCATAGCGCCGGCACTTACCGGATCACCGATGGGCGCGGCGGCGCGGGCGGCGGCCAGCAGCGCTTCGCCCCGCTCAATTCCTGGCCCGACAATGCCAATCTCGACAAGGCCCGCCGCCTGCTCTGGCCGGTCAAGCAGAAGTACGGCAGCAAGCTGTCCTGGGCCGATCTCTACATCCTCGCCGGCAATGTCGCGCTCGAATCGATGGGTTTCCGCACTTTCGGCTTCGGCGGCGGCCGCGCCGACACGTGGGAGCCGGAAGAGCTGTTCTGGGGCCCCGAAGGCACCTGGCTGGGCGACGAGCGCTACTCGGGCGAGCGGATGCTCCACCCCGGCCTCGGCGCGGTCCAGATGGGCCTGATCTACGTCAATCCGGAAGGTCCGAACGGCAATCCCGATCCCGTCGCCGCCGCGCATGACATCCGCGAAACCTTCGCCCGCATGGCGATGGACGACGAGGAAACCGTGGCCCTCATCGCCGGGGGGCACTCCTTCGGCAAGACTCACGGGGCCGGCGATCCCTCGCTGGTCGGCGCCGATCCCGAAGGCTCGCTGATCGAGGATCAGGGCCTCGGCTGGCACAGCACGCACGGCACCGGGATTGGCGCCGATGCCATCACCGGCGGCCCCGAAGTGACCTGGAGCCAGACGCCCACCCGCTGGTCGAACCACTTCTTCGACAACCTGTTCAATTACGAATACGAACTGACCCATAGCCCGGCCGGCGCCCAGCAATGGGTCGCCAAGGATGCGCCCGCAGACGTGCCCGACGCCTTCGATCCGGCGAAGAAGCACCGGCCGACCATGCTGACCACCGATCTCTCGCTGCGCTTCGATCCGGCCTATGCGGCGATCTCGCGCCGCTTCCACCAGAACCCCGATCAGTTCGCCGATGCCTTCGCCCGCGCGTGGTTCAAGCTTACTCACCGCGACATGGGCCCCAAGGGCCGCTACCTCGGCAAGCTGGTCCCCGCCGAAGACCTGATCTGGCAGGACCCGATCCCGGCCTGCGATCATCCGCTGGCCAATGCTGCCGACTTGGCCGCGCTCAAGGCGCAGATCCTTGCCTCGGGCCTCACCACGGGGCAACTGGTCGGCGCCGCCTGGGCCTCGGCCTCGACATATCGCGGCTCGGACAAGCGCGGCGGCGGCAATGGCGCCCGCCTGCGCCTCGCCCCGCAGCGGGACTGGGAAGCCAACAACCCCGCCGATCTCGCCAGGGTTCTCGCCGCGCTGGAGCAGATCCAGTCCGCCTTCAACGCCTCGGCGGCCGGCGGCAAGAAGGTCTCGCTGGCCGATCTCATCGTGCTCGGCGGCGCCGCCGCGATCGAGCAGGCGGCCCGGGCCGCCGGTGTCGAAGCGGAAGTGCCCTTCGCTCCCGGCCGGATGGACGCGCGCGAGGACCAGACCGACGCGCATTCGTTCGAGGCCCTGCGCCCGGTGGCCGATGGTTTCCGCAACTACTACCACCCCGCCAGCTACCTCTCGCCCGAGGAAGCGCTGGTCGACAAGGCCCAGCTGCTGCGCCTGTCCGGCCCGGAAATGACCGCGCTGGTCGGCGGCCTGCGCGTCCTCGGCGCCAACAGCCTCGGCTCCAGCGAAGGGGTCTTCACCAACCGCGTCGGCACCCTCAGCAACGACTTCTTCGTCAACCTGCTCGGCCCCGACCTCGAATGGAGCCCGACCGAGCACAAGAACCGCTTCGAGGGCCGCAGCCGCGCCACCGGGCAGGCGAAGTGGACGGCCACCCGCGTCGACCTGATCTTCGGCTCCCACTCCGAACTGCGCGCCCTGGCCGAGGTCTATGCCGAAGACGGCGCCGGTCCGAAGCTCGTCCACGATTTCGTCGCGGCCTGGAACAAGGTCATGAACGCCGATCGCCTCGATCTCGCCTGACGCTCGCATTCCGGTCAGGCCGCGCCTGACCGGAAACGCCCGTCATTGCATTGCTCGTCATTGCGAGGGGCGCAGCCCCGCGGCAATCCAGGGCAGCTATCCACCGGCCGCCGATTGCCGCGCGACCTGAAATCGAGCGCAATGACGTGCAATCCGTCCTAGTCCGCCAGCCCGCGCAAGATCGGGCAGTCCGGCCGCTCGTCCCCCCGGCACTCGTCGGCCAGATGCAGCAAGCTCCGCCGCATCTCCTCCAGCCGCCGCGCCTTGCGCCCCAGTTCCTCGGCGCGGGCGAGCGCGAGCGCCTTGACCTCGCTGCTCGCGCGGCCACGATCCGACCATAGCGCCAGCAGCGCCCCGATCTCGCCCGTATCGAAGCCAAGGTCGCGGGCATTGGCGATGAAGCGCAGGCGGTGGACGTCATCCTCGCCATAGTCCCGATAGCCGCTGCCCCGCCGCGCGGGCGCGGGGACAAGGCCGATCTTCTCGTAATGGCGGATCATCCGTTCGGAGACCCCGCTGGCGCGGGCGGCCCCGCCGATGTTCACAGCTTCACTCCATTCAGGCGCAGCGCATTGCTCACCACGCTGACCGAGGACAGCGCCATGGCCGCCGCCGCGATCACCGGAGAAAGCAGCCAGCCGAACAGCGGGTAGAGCAGCCCCGCCGCCACCGGCACCCCGGCGGCATTGTAGACGAAGGCGAAGGCCAGGTTCTGCCGGATATTGGCCATGGTCGCCCGGCTCAGGCGGCGGGCGCGGACCACGCCGACAAGGTCGGAGTGGAGCAGGGTCACCCCCGCGCTCTCGATCGCCACGTCGGTGCCCGAACCCATGGCCAGCCCCACGTCGGCGGCGGCCAGGGCCGGGGCGTCGTTGACCCCGTCCCCGGCCATGGCCACGATCCGCCCTTCGCTCCGCAGCCGCGCGATCACCGCGCTCTTCTCCTCGGGCAGGACCTCGGCCTCGACCTCGGCAATGCCCAGCCGGCGTGCCACGGCCTCGGCCGTGGTGCGGTTGTCCCCGGTCAGCATGACCACGCGCAGCCCCTCGGCGGCAAGGGCGGCGAGCGCCTCGGGCGTCGTGGCGCGGATCGGATCGGCCACGGCGATCACGCCTGCCGCCATACCGTCCACCCCCACCAGTAGGGCCGTCGCCCCGCCCATGCGCAGTGCGTCGGCCCTATCTGCCAGCGCGGCGGCGTCGATCCCCTGTTCGGACAGGAACCGCGCCGTGCCCAGCACCACCCGGCGCCCCTCGACCGTGCCCATCACCCCGCGCCCGGTCGGCGCGTCGAAGTCCTGGGCTGAGGGCAGGGCGATCCCGCGCGCCTTGGCGCCCGCCACGATCGCCTCGGCCAGCGGATGTTCCGAGGCCTGTTCCACCGCCGCCGCCAGCCGCAGCACATCGTCCTCGGCAAACCCATCGGCCGCCACGACCGCGCTCAGCGCCGGGCGGCCCTCGGTCAGGGTCCCGGTCTTGTCGACCACGAGCGTATCAACCTTCTCCAGCCGCTCCAGCGCCTCGGCATGGCGGATCAGCACGCCCAGCCCCGCGCCGCGCCCGACGCCGACCATGATCGACATCGGCGTGGCCAGCCCCAGCGCACAGGGGCAAGCGATGATCAGCACCGAGACTGCCGCCACCAGCGCATGGGAAAAGCGGGGGCTCGGCCCCCAGGCCATCCACCCGGCAAAGGCCAGCACGGCAATGGCGATCACGGCGGGCACGAACCAGCCCGCCACGGTATCGGCCAGCCGCTGGATCGGCGCGCGCGAGCGCTGGGCTTCCGCCACCATCTGCACGATCCGCGCCAGCATGGTGTCGCGCCCCACCTTGGTCGCCGCGATGATCAGCGCCCCGGTGCTGTTGATCGTCCCGCCGATCACCGCGTCGCCCGCCGCCTTCTCGACCGGGATCGGCTCACCGGTCACCATGGCCTCGTCGACCGAGGAACGACCCTCGCTCACCGTCCCGTCGACCGGGACCTTCTCCCCCGGGCGGATGCGCAGCCGGTCGCCCACGGCCACGGCCTCGATCGGCACTTCCGCCTCGGTCCCGTCCGCCCCGATCCGCAGGGCCGTGCGCGGGGCAAGGCCGAGCAAGGCCCTGATCGCGCCCGAGGTTCGCTCCCTTGCCCGCAATTCCAGCACCTGCCCGAGCAGGACCAGAACGGTGATCACCGCCGCCGCCTCGAAATAGACCGGCACGGTCCCGTCCGCCGCGCGCAATGCCGGCGGAAACAGGCCGGGGGCCAGCGCCGCCACCACCGAATAGAGCCATGCCGCGCCGGTCCCCAGTGCGATAAGGGTGAACATGTTGAGGTGGCGGGTCCTGAGCGAGGTCCAGCCCCGCGCGAAGAACGGCGCCCCGGCCCACAGCACCACCGGGCTCGCCAGCACCATCTGCACCAGAATGGACAGGTGCCCCGGCACCACGTGATGCAGCATGGGCACCAGGTGCCCGCCCATCTCCAGGGCGAAGACCGGCAGGCCCAGCGCAAGGCCCACCTTGAACCGCCGCGTCATGTCCAGCAGTTCCGGGCTGGGTCCGGTCTCGGCGCTGACCATCTCCGGCTCCAGCGCCATGCCGCAGATCGGGCAGGGCCCCGGCTGGTCGGCGCGCACCTCGGGATGCATCGGGCAGGTCCAGACCGTCCCTTCCGGCATGGCCTCCGGCTCGTCCTTCGGCCCCATGTAGCGCTGCGGATCGGCCACGAACTTCGCGGCGCAGCCCGCGCTGCAGAAATGCCACTCGCGCCCACGCGCCTCGGCATGGTGCGGGCTCCTCGCCGGATCGACGGACATTCCGCAGACCGGATCGAGCACGGTGGCCGCGCCCGCTCCCGCGTCCGCATGGTGATCGTGATGGCATTGGCTCATGGCCCGGCTCCTCGTCGCGTGGTGCCGATGCTTTTGCACCCTGACATCGTGTCAAGGTCAAGCGGATTGATGCACTGCCGTTGCAGTGCCGTTGCAGCAGCCTTGCACATGGTCACGGCGCCACTACCGGGCAAATTGCGGCACAGTTCTTTTCGCTGTTGCACTTGCGAAAAGCGCAGTCTGGTTTATCGTTAACCTCCAATAGACCAAGTCGATTCTCGGGAAATTTCGATTCATCAAGTGGAGTCAACAATTTGGAGGAGCATGAGCAAACCCAGATTGTCACCCGCGCCGGAGCAATAGACCTCATCCGGGGCGACAGACTTCATTGCCTCGAACTTTCACTGGGCGAAGAAATCGAACGCCGCTTCGTCGTCGGTCCGCTCGGCGTGAAAATCGGCCGCACCGCCCCTTCCGACATCGTCATCGCCGATTCCGAAATCTCCCGCGCCCACTGCATGGTCGCGCTGCTCAACGACGAACTGCTGGTCTCGGACCTTAATTCCACCAACGGCACCTTCGTCGATGGAGAACGGGTCACGGCCGTCCGCACGCTCCCGGTCGGCTCGGTCCTCCAGGTCGGCAACCGTTCCTTCAAGCACGAATGGCGCACCCGTGCCGAGATCGAGCAGTCCAACGACTTCGACCGTGATCTCCACAAGGCCGCCGCCTATGTGAAGGCCCTGCTGCCCCCGCCGGTGGAAGAGGGGCCGATCCGCGTCAAATGGTTCTACAAGCCCTCGGCCAAGCTCGGCGGCGATGCCTTCGGCTATGGCCCGCTGGGCGAGGGCAAGAGCGTCTGCTACCTGATTGACGTCGCCGGCCACGGCACGGGCGCGGCGATGCACGCGGTCGCGATCATGAACCAGCTGCGCCAGAAGAGCCTGCCCAACACCGACATGGCCCGGCCCGAACTGGTGCTCTCCACGCTCAACGAGCTGTTCCAGATGGAGGATCACGCCGGGCTCTATTTCACCATCTGGTACGGGGTTTACGACCGGGAAACGCGCTGGCTATCCTTCGCCAGCGGCGGCCATCACCCGGCCTATCTCGTCTCGGCCGACGGGGCCGAGTTCACCCCGCTGCACACCCGCAACGTGATTATCGGCGCCATGCCGGCGATGCCTTTCACCCAGGCCTCGGTCCTGGTCCCGCCCGGCGCATCGATCTGCCTGTTCAGCGACGGGGTCTTTGAGATCGTCGACAAGGACGGCCTGCAGTGGACCATCGGCACCTTCATCGACCTGCTGCGCGATCGCGATGCCGGTTATCTGGGCGATCCGCAGAAGATCTACCGCGCGATCGCCGCCCGCGCCCAGCCGCATACGCTGGACGATGATTTCTCGTTCGTGGTCGCCACCTTCGAATGACCCGGGGAGCAATAATGGAATTTGTCGTCAGTGAAGTCAGTGGAGTGACCAAGGCCGCGCTCGAAGGGCGGCTCGACACCGCCAATGTCGACCGGGTCGAGCAATCGCTGACCGCCAGCATCCTCCCGCTTGGCCGCCACACGATGATCGACCTCACCAAGGTCACCTTCATCGCCTCGCTCGGGATCAGGATGCTGCTCTCGCTGGCCCGGTCGCTCGCCAGGCACAAGGCGCGCCTCGTCATGTTCGGCGCCTCGCCCCACGTGCTCGAGATTCTCGAGACCACGGCCCTGTCCGACATCATTCCCCAGTATGCCTCGGAAGGCGAAGCGATCGCCGCCATCAGTTCCTGACGCCGTGGCGCTGGCGGCACATGGCGGGGAGCAGGCCCCCTTCCTCCTGCAGCTGGCGTCCGCCAGCGACGCGTCGGAGCAGGCCCGGCTCGCCCTGCTCGGCTGGCTTGCGCCGTTCCCGTTCAGCGAACAGGCGATCTTCCGGATCGAGGTGGTGCTCGAGGAGCTGGTGACCAACGTGGTGCGCCACTCCTGCGATGCCGAAATGATCGTGCTCGAGGCCGAGGTCGACGAGGACGGGCTGCTCCTTGCGGTGACCGACGACGGCGAGCCCTTCGATCCGCTCGGCAGTCCCGAGCCGGCACGTTACGTCACGCTGGAAGACGCCGTCCCCGGCGGCCAAGGCATCCCGCTGATCAAGCGCCTGTCAAACGAAGTGACTTACCAGCGCCTCGGCGGCCGCAACCGCATGACCGCGCGCGTCGCTGCCACCTAGGCGCGCGGCAGCAGGCGCGCGCCCATCCGTCATGCCAACCAGCGAAGGCTGGCATCGCTGTGAGGGCTTACCGCCCGCCGGTGTTCACCCGATCCTTCAGCACGGTCAGATAACGCCGGGTCTGCTCGGCCTGCTCGGTCAGCCGCTGGGCCTCCTGCTCGCTTCGCGCCCCGCGCATCGAATTGGCCATGGTGTCGAGATAGCCGAGATAGTCCTGCGCCGACTTGGCATTGGCCGCGAGCAGCCGCTTGGTCTCGGCATCGCCGGCCTGCCCGGCCTTGGCCTGGCTTTGGCGGATCACGTCGTTGGCAGCCGCGCGCGCGGCCGACAGCGCCTTGTTGAACCTGTCGCGCTGGCCCGAGGTCACATTGCCGCCGCTGCTCCCGGCGCTCGCTGCCACGCTCGTCGGCGTCTCGTCCCCCGCCGCGATGGCGGAGGAGGCGGGTTCGGAGCCGGCGGGCACTCCGGGCGTGGTCGTCGCGGCGGCGGGCCCTCCGGCGCGGGCCGCCGCGCCCAGCGCTGCCGCCACGCCGCGCCATGCGGCAAGGGTCCGGCTCGCCGCCGGCAGCGCCAGTTCCGCGCTGCTCGCCGCCCGGGCCTCGGCGGCGGCGGAATTGAGCCGGGCCAGGGCCCCGCGCAGGTCGGCGGCGGCGCGCTGCCGCTCGGGTGTGTCGGATGGCGTGGCGGCGAGGCGCCGCGCCCGCGCCTGCCCATCGGCGGCAAGGGCTGCGGCGAAGCGCTGGCTCGCGCCCTGTGCGAGCGCGGCCTGCTGCGCGCCGGCCAGCTGCCCCATCTGGCCCTGCGCCTCGTTCAGCGCAGCATTGCCCGGAGCCCCGGCCGCGCGCGCCGTGGCAGCCAGCGCCTGCAATGCTCCGGCCGGATCGTCTGCCGCGACCGGGGCTATGCTCGCCCCGTCGCTGCCGACGGTGCTGGCCTCGGCGCTGTCCTCCACCACGGCCTCCCCGGGCGCGGCTTGCGAAGCCCCGGTGCCGCGCTGGGCCATGAACCAGCCGCTCCCGGCCGCCGCGGCGCCGAGCAGGGCGGCGATCACCACGGCCTTGCGCGATCCGGACTGGCCCTTCTCCCCCGCGGCCTTGCCTTTGGGCACAGCTTCCGGCGGTTGCTCCACCAGCGGCGGGGGCGCCATCTCGCCGCCCTCGTCCTGCCGCCGGTGGCTGGTGTCTTCCCCGGCCCGCTTGTACTTGACGTCGCGGGTGCTGTCCGGAACCCCGGTCTCCACCGCGCCAACCTCCTGAAAGCCCGGCGGGGGCGGGGCGACCGGCACGATCACGTCGGGGGCGGCGGGGGCGATGTGGATCTGGGTCCGCGCCTCGTCGTCGTCATCCACCGCGCCGCGCGCCGGCTGGCTCTCGTCGAACATGGCCAGCCATTCCGAGACCGACTGCGGCCGGTCGCCGGGGCGGATGGTCATCGCCGCGTCGACCCCTTCGAGGAAGGCGCGGCTGTATCCCGGCCACACGCCATCGGCGAGCGGCGTGCCGAGCCCGCCGTGCAGCCGCTCCAGCACTTCGGGCGGCTTGGTGCCGGTCACGCATTCGTAAAGCACCACGCCCAGCGCATAGACGTCGGTCCACGGCCCCTGCGGATAGGTCTTCACATATTGCTCGATCGCCGCATAGGGCGGGGTGTGGAAGGTCACCGTGGTGCTGGTGGCCTCGCCGCTCTCGAACCGGGCGGAGCCGAAATCGATCAGCACCGGGCGCCCGTCCTCGTTGATCAGGATGTTGGGCGGCTTGATGTCGCGGTGCAGCACGCCGACCCGGTGCGCCCGCTCCAGCCCCTGCGCGATCGGCGCGACCAGCCCCATCAGGCTCGCCTGGTTGAAGCGGCGGCCTTCCTTGAGCCAACGCGAGAGCGAAACCCCGTCCTCGAAGTCCATGACCATGTAGGCCGTGCCGTGAATCTCGAACAGGCTGCGCACGCTGACGATGTTGGGGTGGCGCGTGGGGGTCGAGAGGTTCCACAGCAGCTTGGCTTCCTCGACGAACTTCTTGAGGCCGAGGGCGTGGACTTCTTCGGCGTCGGAATCGATCGGGACAACCGTGTCCCCATCCTTGCGCTCGCTGATGGAGCTGGGGAAATACTCTTTGATTGCAACCAGTTCGTCGAAGTAAATGCCGCGCCCCTTATAGACGATGCCAAATCCTCCAACGCCGAGAACTTCCTCGAGGCGCCATTCCCTGAGTACGGTTCCTGACGGCAACGCCTTGTTGCTGTAGGACTTATTCATTGCCACCCCTCCGGATACCGGATATTGCAATGCAACAACCGTCGCACGGACCACGGCGCAGAGTCCAGCACTATCCTTGTTCGCTGGCCTGGCCTTGGCCCTGACCCGGTTGCAGGCAAGGGCAGCACATGGCGAGATTTGATTGTGCGATCCGCACGGACGTTGGCCACAAGCGCGCACACAATGAAGATGCCGTGCTGCAGGCGCCGGGGGCCGACCTCTGGGCCGTGGCCGACGGGATGGGCGGCCACCATGCCGGGGAAGTCGCCAGCGCCATGGTGGTCGAGCGGCTCGGCGCGATCACCGGCGGCGGGCTGGAACAGATGCTCGGCCACGCGCTGCAAGTGCTCGACGGCGTCAATGCCGAACTGGTCCGGATGGCCCGGACCTCCTACCGCGAACGGGTGATCGGCAGTACCGTGGTCGGCCTCGTCGCCGCCGACGATGGATTTGCCTGCTTCTGGGCGGGAGACAGCCGGGCCTACCTCGTGCGCGGCGGCGCGATCACCCGGCTCACCCGCGATCACAGCCTGGTCCAGAACCTGATCGACGCGGGAATGCTCGACGAGGCCTCGGCAGAAACCCATCCCAATGCCAATGTCGTCACCCGCGCGGTCGGCGCGCGCGATGAACTGCAGGTCGATACCAGCCGCGGCGCGCTGGAGCCGGGCGACCTGTTCCTCCTCGCCAGCGACGGCCTGACGCGGTTGGTGCACGAGGAGGAGCTGCTCGCCATCCTCTCCGCCCTGCCGCCGCAGGACGCGGCCGACCGGCTGATCGCGCGCGCGCTCGAATGCGGCGCGCCCGACAACGTCTCTGTGATCGTGGTACGCGCCGCCTGAGCCGGTCGCACGCGGTTCCATTTTAGGTTGCACTGCATGCAATAACATGATGCACTGCACAAACGGGCGCGATTCAGAATGGGGAGGGGCGGCAGCCAGAGCGGCTTGCGAATGCCCTGCGTAAATACCGTCAGTTCTTTCAGCAGAAACGGTGGGAGCCATAGATGGCAACGCAGATGGAGCAGTCAGCCCACACCGAATTCGAAGATGCCCTGACTCGCGCGTGGTCCACCCAGCGCGAAAACCACTCGGGCACGGTCGCCGATTACATTCCGGAGCTGAGCAAGGCCGATCCCGGTCACTTCGGGGCGGCCATCGCCACGGTCAAGGGGCAGATCTACACTATCGGCGATGCCGAGGTGCCCTTCACCATCCAGTCGGTGTCGAAGGCCTTCGCCTTCTGCCTCGCGCTCGAGATCGCCGGGCCGGACCTCGTCGCCTCGCGGGTCGGGGTGGAGCCGAGCGGCGATCCCTTCAACGCGATCGTGTTCGATCCGGGCACCAACCGCCCGTTCAACCCGATGGTCAACGCCGGGGCGATCGCGGTCGCGGGTATCCTGCACGAACACCTCGGCGCCGATGCCTTCGACTTCATGATGGAGCGCTTCTCGCTCGCCGCCGGGCGCCCGCTCGCGCTTAACGAGGCGGTCTACCGTTCCGAGGCCGAAACTGGCCACCGCAACCGCGCGATCGCGCACCTGCTCCTCGCCAACGATGCCCTGGCGGTCGCGCCCGACGCGGCGCTCGACCTCTATTTCCGCCAGTGCTCGATCGAGGTCACGGCCACCGATCTTGCCTGGATGGGCGCGACCTTCGCCAACATGGGCGCCTGCCCGCGCAGCCGCGAACACGCCTTCGATCTGGGGCCGGTGCGCTCGACCCTCGCGGTCATGTTCACCTGCGGGATGTACGATTATGCCGGTCACTGGGCCTACGATGTCGGCATCCCGGCCAAGAGCGGGGTCGGCGGCGGCATCGTCGGGGTGGTCAACCGCCAACTCGGCATCGCCTCCTTTTCGCCCCGGCTCGATGCCAAGGGCAATTCGGCGCGCGGCGTCGGCGCGTTCAAGGTCCTGGCCGAACACTTCGGGCTCCATGCGTTCGACTGCACCAATGTCGGCTCCAGCTTCATCTCTTCGCTGATTCGCTGAACGCAAGGGCGCCCCCCGCCCGCCGCGCCCGTCCCGTCGCCGCGCCGCCCCGGTTTATGGGACCGATCACGCGGCAATCCGCCATTCATCGCACTTGTGCGAGCAACCTGCGAAAGATCGGGTTGTCCTTGGCCGCGAATGGCAGCATGTAGACGCCCGGGGAATGGGCTGACCGGGGCATGAGCTTCGGTCACATGGCATTACTTGGGAGTGTTGTTGCAAATGATCGGCAAAATGAAACTGGCGCTCGGTGGCGCTCTCGTCGCCGCGATCCTCGCCGTGCCGGCCCAGGCTCAAACCCAGCCCGCCGCCCCCGCGCCGGGGCAGGGCCCCAGCGACGTGAAGGGGCCCGACGCCAACCACACCGCGTTCCCCGCCTTCAAGATTACCGACCACATGTACTATGTCGGCGGCGCCAACCTCGGCTCCTACATCATCAAGACCGCCAAGGGTCTGATCCTCGTCAACACCGGCTTCACCTACAATACGCCGATGATCGAGAAGTCGATGGCCGACCTCGGCTTCAAGGTGAAGGACATCAAGATCCTGCTGATCAGCCACGCCCACATCGATCACGATGCCGGCGCGGTCGAATTCATCGCCAAGTCGGGCGCGAAGTACTACGTGATGGAAGGCGATGCCGACGTCGTCGAATCCGGCGGCAAGCTCGACTACAACTACGGCGACGATCCCAAGGAATATTACCCCGCCGCCCATGTCGACAAGGTGCTGCACGATGGCGACACGGTCTCTCTCGGCGAGATCACGCTGACCGCCCATCTCACCCCCGGCCATACCAAGGGTGACACGACCTGGACCTTTACCGACAACCTGAACGGCAAGGCGCGCAAGGTGGTGATCGTCGGCGGCCCGCTCACCAACCGGGCGATGAAGATCATCAACAACCCCAAGTATCCGAACCTGGTGGCGGACTATGCCAAGAACTTCGCGGTCTTGCGCTCGCTCCCGGCCGACATCTTCGTTGGGCCCCACGGCTATTACTACGACCTCCCGACCAAGTACGCCAAGTGGAAGGCGGGCGACAGCGAAGCCTTCGTCGATCCCGCCGGCTACAAGGCCTTCGTCGACCGGGCCGAGGCCGCCTTCGCCCGCGCCAAGACGAAGGAAGAGGAAGCCCTCGCCGCCGCAGCAGCAACGGCCAAGCCTGCCGCTCCTCCGGCGGGCTGATCTGCGCGGCCAGCGTCCGGTTCCGCGAATCCGCGCTGACTGAGTGAATGGCGGGAAAGGTGGGGATATGGGTCTGAACCTATGCCCCCACTTTCCGTAATCCCGGGCTTGACCCGCGATCCCGCTTTCCTCCGCAATCGCACCTCGGCCTACCGCGCTGCGCGCCGGCAGGTTCGCCGGATCGACATGACTGGCATAGGCCGCATCGAAGACGCAAACGGCGCCCACCTCGGGCAGGGCGCGAAACGGCGCGATCATGTCTCCAGCCAAGGCGCAGCCTCCGGCGGCCGATCCGCAATATGCCGCACCACCCCGGCTGCGCCCGCAGCGAACCGGTCCAGCCCGCGGTAAAGCGGCGCGGTCAGACCAAGAGCGTATCAATTTGCGACGAACGGCAAGGCCGGTTCGCACGTTGAGCCGAGTAAGCATCTGTAAGCGAACAGTTCCCTTGAATCATGCTGCGGCCATGCTGCAAGTTGACTTAAAGTTAACCAATAATTAATCTCGAACTTTGGAGCATGGCGACTCGTCTCTCGCAAGGAGAGGCAGCGCGGCTCCCCAAACAAAAGGGTCAAAGGCATCGAATGCGGATAAATCGCCGGGGATTCCCGTCTCTGGCGATCAGGCTGGTATTCGCGTGATACTTTGAACATATCTGGCGCAGCCGCATCCAATGTCGCTGCTGCGGGGTCATTCGTATGGCCGCCGCAGCTTGACCGAACTTCGGGCAGATCACTGCCCGAACCGCTTGGAGGCTGTCATGGTAACGCTCGTATTCAACGACGATGACGCGACCTATCGCAACGCGTCGAGCACGCAATTCTACTATGACCTGACCACCAAGACGGGCGATTCAACCGAGGAACTCGGCGGTGCCCTGTTCCTGACCCAGCCGGCCGAGGGCTCATCCGGCACCGGCCTGATCCAGGCCTTCGTCCGCCTCCAGGCGAGCGGCACGGAAGACGGCTACAACACCAGCGGCCGCCCGATCGACGGCGACTACGAGCTGAACACGTCGCTGAGCTTCACGCACAACCTGAAGATCACCGATATCCCGACGCTCGAGATCAACGGGACGCTCTATTACGAGTTCCGGTTGGACATCAACCAGACCAACAACAGCCCGCTGATCTCGCTCGACCAGCTCAAGATCTACACCAGCACGACCGGCAGCCTCACCGCCGAGATCACCGATCCCGCCTTCACCGGCGCAACGACCCCCATCTACAATCTCGACACCGGCACCAACAAGTCGGTCCTGCTCGACTATTCGCTGCAGGCCGGCAGCGGCAAGTCCGACCTCTTCGTCTATGTCCCGGTCGCCAGCTTCGGCACGACCACCAACAACACCGTGGTCTACCTCTATTCCTCGTTCGGCGAGATCGGCGCGATCGACGCCAGCGATGGCCTCGTCTCGCTCAGCGGCGACACGGTCAGCGACATCTACGGCGACTATGCGACCAACGACGGCTTCGAGGAATGGTCGGTCGCCAAGCAGATTCCGGGCGTCGAATTCAGCGGTTACAAGTGGCACGATCTCGATGGCGACGGCGCGTGGGACGGGGGCGAGGGCGTCCTCCCCGGCTGGCAGATCAACTACACCGTTG
This sequence comes from Novosphingobium flavum, assembly GCF_014230315.1. GTDB lineage: Bacteria > Pseudomonadota > Alphaproteobacteria > Sphingomonadales > Sphingomonadaceae > Novosphingobium > Novosphingobium flavum. Next base: position 282,905 of record NZ_JACLAW010000004.1, read on the forward strand.
CCTATACGATCACCTACAAGGGCAACCAGACCCAGAATCCCCCTGTCTCGGACAGTTTCACCGCTTCGGCGGTAACGGACGCGAACGGGCTGTACACCTTCAAGGTCCCGACCTTCACGGACACCAATATCCAGAACATTGCCTATACCCTGACCATTGCCGAGACGCTTCAGGACCCGACCGTCTGGACCAACACCTACGGCGGCTACCTCGACCTCAATTCCGACCCCGTCAGTCCGACGGTCATCACCTTCACTGACGGCGATATCGACGGCAAGGGCAGCGACATCGACACGCACGCCGATCTCGGCGTTGCCCAGGCGCTCAACTTCGGCAATTTCCAGCTCTATTCGATCTCCGGCACCAAGTTCGAGGACATGGACGGCGACGGGGCGATCGAGAACGGCGACACCGGTCTTGGCGGCTTCCGCATCTTCATCGATGCCAACAATTCCGGCACCTACAACGCCGGTGAAAAGTTCGCGATCACCGCCGCCGACGGCACCTGGGAGATCACCGGCCTGACCGGCGCCTACAACGGCATGAAGGTGCTGGAGGAGGACAAGGCGGGCTACGTCCAGACCTATGGCGAACTGGGTTACGGCATCGTCGGCACGTCCGGCAACGACCAGGACGGGATGGACTTCGCCAACTTCGAGCTGTTCGACCTCTCGGGCCACAAGTACGAGGACATGAACGGCAACGGCGTGGTCAACGCCGGTGACCTCGGCCTCGAAGGCTGGCGGGTGTTCATCGACAACGACAACGACGGCGTGGTCGAGACCAGCGACGGCAACGGCACGTGGGACGCGGGCGAGAAGTTCGATTTCACCGACGCCACCGGCTACTGGGAGATCACCGGGCTCGACAAGAGCTACAACGGCTACAAGGTGCTCGAACAGAACCAGGCCGGCTGGGTCCAGACGCTGGGCACGGCGGGCTATCCGATCGTCGCCACCTCGGGCAACGACCAGACCTTCGACTTCGCCAACTTCGAGCTGTTCGACCTCTCGGGCCACAAGTACGAGGACATGAACGGCAACGGCGTGGTCAACGTCGGCGACCTCGGCCTCGAAGGCTGGCGGGTGTTCATCGACAACGACAACGACGGCGTGGTCGAGACCAGCGACGGCAACGGCACGTGGGACGCGGGCGAGAAGTTCGATTTCACCGACGCCACCGGCTACTGGGAGATCACCGGGCTCGACAAGAGCTACAACGGCTACAAGGTGCTCGAACAGAACCAGGCCGGCTGGGTCCAGACGCTGGGCACGGCGGGCTATCCGATCGTTGCCACCTCGGGCAACGACCAGACCTTCGACTTCGCCAACTTCGAGCTGTTCGACCTCTCGGGCCACAAGTACGAGGACATGAACGGCAACGGCGTGGTCAACGCCGGTGACCTCGGCCTCGAAGGCTGGCGGGTGTTCATCGACAACGACAACGACGGCGTGGTCGAGACGAGCGACGGCAACGGCACGTGGGACGCGGGCGAGAAGTTCGATTTCACCGACGCCACCGGCTACTGGGAGATCACCGGGCTCGACAAGAGCTACAACGGCTACAAGGTGCTCGAACAGAACCAGGCCGGCTGGGTCCAGACGCTGGGCACGGCGGGCTATCCGATCGTCGCCACCTCGGGCAACGACCAGACCTTCAACTTCGCCAACTTCGAGAAGTTCGACATTTCGGGCTACAAGTGGGAAGATAGCGACGGCGACAGCGGCTGGGATCAGGGCGAGACCGGCAAGGAAGGCTGGACCATCTATATCGAGGGAGACCTCGACGGCGACGGCCTCTACGACGACTACGCCGACGATACGACGACCGACGCCGACGGGTTCTATTCCTTCACCGACCTCGGGCCCGGCAAGTACCGGATCTTCGAGGACGAGACGGTCGATGGCTGGACCAAGACCTTCGGCGTGACCGCGATCGTGATCGGCGTCAGCGGCGTCAGCGTCTCGGGCACCGAAGGCAAGGCGGAAGACCTGAACTTCGGCAACTTCGAGGAGATGAACCTCTCGGGCTTCAAGTGGGGCGATTCGGACGGCAACAGCGACTGGAACGGTGCCGAGGGCGGCCTCACCGGCTGGCAGATCGTGATCGACACCGACCAGGACAGCTCAAATGGCTACCTGCTGGCCGATACTACCGATGCGAACGGCTACTATTCGTTCGACGGCCTGACGCTCAATACCCTGGTCACCGGCGGCACGCTGGGCGATCACATCGGCCAGACGCTGTACCTTTATGAAGTCACCAAGGACGGCTTCACCCAGACCTACAACGGCGGTTACAGCTTCACGATCACCAGCGGCCTGACCATCGAGGGTGAGAGCGGTGATGCCGTGCAGGGCAATTTCGGCAATCACATGATGGCCGGGGCCAACCGCACGCCGGGCTTCTGGCAATCGACCCTGGGCAAGTCGCTGTATGACGGCAACGACAACAACAACGGCGATGCCAATGGCCCGAAGGACGGTGATCAGGGCCGCAGCGACGAAGCGCTGAGCAAGGAAGGCTGGACCACCACCGATCTGCTGAGCAAGTACGGCATCGATACCGCGGACGCCGGCACCAAGCCCGATACCTTCATCGTGTGGGGAGATAGCGACGCCATCAAGGAGCCCGGGGAAATCCTGCTCACCTCCGCCCAGCTGGCCTTCTGGGTCGGCGGCGGCTCCAAGGGCGGCAACGATTTCCTCTCGATCCTCGAGCGCGACGTGGCTGCGGTCTTCCTCAACACGCTCAACAATGCCTCGCTGGGCACGCCGGATGAAGAAACCGGTGACGTGCGCACCGGGATCACCGCGCTCGATCCTTCGCTCACGGATTCGACCGATTCCTACTACGACGCGATCGCCTTCATCCTGAAGTACGATCCCGATCTCGATGGCACGGCCAGCGGCAGCAAGAAGGACCAGCAGGCCGACTGGAACAGTTTCGGTTCGGCCGCCCATATCGAACTGGCGGCCTACAACGAAAGCGGCGAGGCCAATCAGGGCTTCACCACCACGCTGGTGCAGGTGGCGATGGACGGCGACGACTACTCGAGCGCGCTGGTCCAGAACTATCTGGCGGTCCAGGGCGGCGTGATCGTCTGACCGGTTTCCCCCCGGGGCGCGGGCGGCATGGTGCCGTCCGCGCTTCCGGGTGGGCCGGGCGGGCGTGACGCGGGAAAGGGGGGCAAAGTGGCGGTAAACGAGGTCGAACTGCCGAAAGGCCGGATCGCGGACTGGCTGGCGGGTCCGCTCAGGGCAAATCGCTCCATCTACGTCAAGGTCGCGCTGGCCGCCGCCCTGATCAACCTCTTCGCGCTGATCACCGCGCTGTTCACGATGACGGTCTATGACCGGGTCGTGCCCAACAACGCCACGGATTCGCTGGTCGGGCTGACCATCGGCCTCGTCCTGATCCTGCTGTTCGACTTCGTGCTCAAGCTGCTGCGCGCCTATTTCGTCGACGTGGCAGGCGCCCGGATCGACCGCGACATCGGTCGGGCGATCTTCAACCAGATCCTCAACATGCGGATGGACCTGCGCCGCCATTCCACCGGCGGCCTGTCCGCGCTGGTGCGCGAGATCGAGACCCTGCGCGATTTCTTCGCCTCGGCCACGATCACCGCGCTGGTCGACCTGCCGTTCATCGTCATCACCCTGTCGGTGATCGCGCTGATCGGCGGCTGGATCGTCTTCGTGCCGATGATGATGGTGCCGCTGGTCGCGGCCGGGGCCCTGCTGTCGCAGCCGCTGATGCGGCGGCTCTCGGCCCAGACCCTGGGCGAGGCACTGGGCAAGCAGTCGGTGCTGGTCGAGACCATCGGCAGCCTCGAGACGGTCAAGTCGGCCAACGCGGGCCCCATCCTTTCCGGCCGCTGGGATGCCGCGGTCAGCCGTCACGCCAGCTCGTCGCTGCGCCAGCGGGTGATCTCGACGATTTCGATCAACATCGCCGGCACGGCCCAGACCATGGCCTATACCGGGGTGGTGATCTACGGCGTCTTCGCCATTGCCGAGCAGCGCCTGACCATGGGCGGGGTGATCGCCTGCTCGATCCTCGCCGGCCGGGTGGTCGCCCCGCTCGGCACGATCGCCCACCTGCTCACCCGCCTTCACGCCGCGCGCACGGCCTACCAGCAGATCGACCGGTTCATGTCGCAGCCGGTCGAGGGACCGGCCGGGATCGGCCTTGGCGTGGGCAACTGCGATGGCGGGATCGAGTTCCGCGAGGTCGATTTTCGCTACCCCGATGCGGCGGAACTGGCACTCACCCGGGTCTCGTTCAAGATCGAGCCGGGCGAGCATGTCGCCCTGATCGGCCCGATCGGCTCGGGCAAGTCGACCATTGCGCGGCTTGCCATCGGGCTGTTCCCGCCGTCGAGCGGGCTGGTCCTGGTCGACGGGACCGACATCCGCCAGCTCGCCCCCGGCGCCCTGCGCGCCAAGACCGGGGCCCTGTTCCAGGACAATGCCCTGCTCACCGGCACGCTCCGCGACAACATCCTGCTCGGCCGCGAGAACGTCGATGACGAGGAAATGATCCGCGCCGCCACGATCAGTCTGGCGCACGACTTCATCAGCAAGCTGCCGCATGGTTACGAACTTGGCCTGTCCGACCGGGGCGAGGGGCTGTCGGGCGGCCAGAAGCAGTCGATCGCCATGGCCCGGGCGCTCGTCGGCCGGCCCCCGATCATCATTCTCGATGAGCCGACCTCCTCGGTCGACACCGAAACCGAGCAGCGCCTGATCAATAACCTGCGCGAGGAGTTCGAAGGCCGCACGCTGATCCTGATCACGCACCGTCCGTCGCTGCTTCGCCTGGTCGACCGGATCATCATGCTGTCCGCCGGGCGGGTGGTGATGGACGGCACCCCGCAATCCATCCGCGACCGGGTGGCCGATATCCGCACAGCATCGAGGAAGAGCGATGGCCGAGCTGCTTGAACTGCTTCGTGGCGGCGATGCCGCGGTCGAGGACCAGGAGTTCGTCGCGCACCGTTCGGCGAACCTGGTGCTGTGGACGATCCTCGCCTTCATCGGCGCCGCCGTGCTCTGGGCGGCGCTGACCCAGATCGATCGCAGTGTGCGCGGGATGGGCCGGGTCGTGCCCAGTTCCAAGCTGCAGGTCGTCTCCAACCTCGAAGGCGGGGTGATCGAGCAGATCCTCGTGCGGCCGGGGCAGACCGTGCGCAAGGGCGATATCCTCGTGCGCCTCTCGCCCACCCTGTCCGGCGCCGCCTTCGGCTCGTCCAATGCCGAGGTCAGCGCGCTCGAGGCCAAGATCGCCCGGCTCAACGCCGAAGTGCGCGGCACATCGCCCGACTATGCGACCACGCCCAGCGGCCAGCGCGAGATCGAGCAATCGCTGCACTCGGCCAAGATGGCCGAACTGCAAAGCTCGATGGCCGCCGCCGCGGCGCGGGTGAACCAGGCCGAGCGGGCCGTGGTCGAGGCGCAGTCGCTGCTCGAGGCGCGGCGCGGCAATCTCGAGGCGACCGAAAAGGAGCTGGCGATGATCCGCCCGCTGGTCGAGAGCGGGATCGTGCCGCGGATGGACCTGATCAAGACCGAGAATCAGGCCCAGATCGCGCGCAAGGAGGTTGATTCGGCCTCGGCCGCGCTGGCCCGCGCCCATTCCGGCGTGGCCGAAGCCCGCGCCCAGACCGCCCAGACGCGCGGTGACTGGCTGACCCGCACCGCGAGCGAACTCTCCGTCGCCCAGGCCGAACTCAGCATCAAGCAGCAGCAGCTTCCGGCCCTGTCGGACAAGGTCGACCGCACGGTGATCCGCTCGCCGGTGACCGGCAAGGTCAACCGGGTGCTGGTGACCACGGTGGGCGGCTCGGTCGCCGCCGGATCGCCGATCGCCGAGATCGTGCCCTCGCACGACGTTCTCTATGTCGAGGCCAAGATCAAGCCGGCGGACATTGCCAATGTCCGCCTCGGCCAGCCCGCCCGGCTCGAGATCACCGCTTACAATCGCGCGATCTATGGCACGCTCGACGGTTCGGTCACCTCGATCTCGCCCGATGCCGTGGCCGACGAGAAGACCCGCGAGCCGTTCTACGATGTCGAGATCCAGACCAGCGACCGGCTGGTTGACCGCGAGGGCAAGCTGCTCAGCATTGGCCCCGGCATGATCGCCAATGTCAGCCTGCTCGGGGAGAAGCGCTCGGTCCTCGCCTACATCTTCACCCCGATCACGCGGCTGAGCCAGACCGCCTTCCGCGACTGAACCTGCAAGGGCATTGCAGTGCCCTTGCAGTACCGTTGCAAATCGCGCTCAGTGCGCCGGCTGGCTGGCGTAGAAGCGCTTCCAGAAGTCGACCTTGGCCGCGTCGGCAAGCGGGATCGGGGCGAACTTGTGGCCCAGTTCCATCACCTGCTCGGTCGTCCCGTCGAAGGCCGGCCAGCGCGGCAGGCCGGGTCCGTTGGGATTGCCGGTGCGCGCGAAATTGGCCCAATAGGACGACATCAGGTCCGCCACCCGCCGGTCGTCCGCCCCCCAGTCGGGCAGCGGGTTGTTGAAGGTGTAGCGCAGGTCCGCGCCGTGATAGACGCCGACGAGATCCTTCTGCGGCCCCGGCGGCGCCTTGGTGAAGAAGTAGAGGAAGACCGGCTTGGTCCGGCCGCGGGTGAAGACCTGTGCCCACATCCACGGCGAAACCCGCTGGTTGTCGCGGATCGAGGCATTGGCCGCGTCGAAGACCTCGCGGTCGCTCGTCGCGGGGTAGAGTTTCAGGAACTCGTCGGCCATGGCGCCGTAGCGCTTGCGGGCATAGGCCTGGTATCCGGCAAGGCCGAGGAACGGCGGGCTGGCCGGCTTCGCGCCCTTGCCGGCGACGACGTAATCAAAGGCCGTGTCGGGCGCGGCGCCATTCTCGTCGAGGTTCTCGCCGGCCAGTTCATCGACGTCGGCCTGGGCCCCGGCGGCATAGGTCTCGGCGAACATGCGCGGCAGGACGTAGCCGTCCTTCACATAGGTCCAGAGCAGGTCGCTCGTCGTCTTGCGATAGGCCGCGACCACCTGCTGCCACGGCATGGCGCGCAATTCGGCCACCGACTTCACCCCGGCCCCTGCCATGAACTTCAGCCCGTCGACCTCGGCTTCCTTGAGCGGCATGTACTTCATCGCCACCTGCATCAGCAGTGGATCATTCGGATGGAGTGCATGGCTCTCGTTGATCATCCGGTGGAACAGGCCCCGGGCGAGCGGCGAGAGCGAGAGGAAATGGGCCGAGCCCGATCCGAACGATTGACCGGCGATGGTCACGTTGCGCGGGTCGCCGCCGAACCTGGCGATGTTGCGCTGGACCCATTTGAGCGCGGCGATATCGTCCATCAGGCCATAGTTGCCCGAGACGCCGTGAGCGCTTTCGCGCGACAGTTCCGGGGTGGCGAGCAGGCCCATCACGCCGCCGCGATAGTTGACCGTGACCACGATCACGCCCTTTTTCGCCAGCGCGGCACCGTCATAGCGCGGTTCGGACGCGGCGCCGAAGCCCCGCCCGCCGCCGTGGAACCACACGATCACCGGGCGCTTTTCGGCCGCGCTGCGCGCGCCGGTCCAGACGTCGACGTTGAGGCAATCCTCGTCGATCTTGACGCCCGCGATGTCCTTGATTTCCTCGCCCGGCCACTGCGGGCAGACCGCGCCGGGATCGGCGGCGGGCCGCACACCCTTCCACGCTTTCACCGGGGCGGGCGGGCGCCAGCGCAGCGCGCCCACGGGCGCCGCCGCATAGGGCAGGCCGCGAAAGGTGACGACGCCCGCCTGCGAGGTCGGTCCGCCGCGCGCGAGCCCGCCCTCGACCTGCAGCGGAACGGTGCCGAGGCGCGGCGCGGCGCGCTTGCCGGCCGCAGCGACTGGGGATGCTGCACACAGCGCGAGCGCGAGTGACAGGGAAATCGCGATATGCCTCAATGGTCTCTCCGCACGGCTTGTTCTTGGGCAGGACGCGGCAGAAACGGGCCGTCCCGGACGGGCGGCCGCGCCGCCGGGCGCCATGTGCAGCGGCCATATCGCGCCGCCGGACCGATTCAAAACAGCATATCCTGATCCTGCAGGATCACGCGGGCTTATGCCTGCGCGGCCGGATCATTCCGCCAGCAGGGGCGTGGCCGGGTTGAACAGGCTGGCGATCTCGAAGATCTCGACCAGGCAGTCCTTGAGGTGGTTGACCGTCGGCTCGATCAGGCTCTGGCGCGACGTGATCACGCCGACTTCCTTGACCAGGCTCTTGCCGTGCAGCGGCAGGGCACGCACCCCGCGCGGCAAGTCGTGCCCGCCGCCCGTGAGCGGGACAAGCGCCACGCCCTGACCCTCCGCCACGGCCGAGAGCATGGACTTGGCCGGGATTTCCGGCGCATCGGCAATGGTGAAGGGCAGGGTGCGCAGGAAGCGCTCGACCTGACGCCCGCCGAACGAGAGCCGGTCATAGCGCAGCAGCGGCTCGCTTTGCAGCACGCGGCGCCAGTCGCTCTCCTCGCAGGATGAGGGCACGATCAGCAGGTAGGGATCGCGGGTCAAGATGCTCCAGCGCGTTTCCGGCGGCAGGCTGAAGGGGGGTTTGACGATGATCGCAAGGTCGATCTCGCCGGTATCGACCTGGTCGAGCAGGTGCAGCGAGACGTCGGGGATCAGCTGGATGCGCTGGTCGGCATAGCGTTCGTGGAACAGGGCGAGCGCGCGGTCGAGCAGCGGCGAGCGGGCCGAGGGGATCGCGCCGAGGCGCAGGTCGCGGCTCAGCCTCTCGTCATCCAGTTCGCCGAGGGTTTCGACGAGGCGGACGATGGTCTTGGCGCGCGCCAGTACGCGGTAGCCGTCGTTGTTGAGCTTGGCCGAATGGCCGGTGCGGTCGAACAGCTGGAAGCCGATCTTCTCTTCCAGCCGTTTGATATGACCACTCACCGCGGCCTGCGTCAGCCCGATCCGTTCCGCCGCCGACGAAAAGGTGCCGTACTGCGCCACGGCGATAAAGGTCTTCAGTTCCGTGACCAAGCGCGATCTCCTCGGCCAAGGATATAGCGCAGTCGTGGCCGGAGCAAAGGCGAAACAGCCCGGATTTCCGGACGAACGCGCTTCATCGTGCGGAATAGCGATAGCGCCAGGCCCAGTGCTGCTCGGCGCCGGGGGCGACGTCGATCGCCACATAGGGTTCGACCGCAGTGACCGTGCGGATCGACCAGAACAGCGCGCGGGCGATCGGACTGTCGCTGTAGCCGGAGATCGAACCGCCGCCGGACTGGCGAACGGTGAAGACCGGAGCCGTGTTGATAGGAGCCGAGCCGGGGGTGGGGAAGGACACACTCTCACCCCGCCCGAGCGCGCGGTGGAAGGTCAGGCTTTCGCCCTCGACCTTGGCCAGTGCCGGGTCCTTGGGTGTCTGTCCGCGCAGCAGCGGCGAGGTGACAGTCGTTGCCGGATCGACCCGGTAATCGCCGAAGCGCATGAAATTGTGGCTGTAGACCTGGCTGACGATCGGCTTGCGCCCGGTATTGCTGAGGCGGTGGTCGACCAGCACCTCGCCGCCGGGCAGGATCGCCACGGTCTTCTCGTAGCGGTAGGCATAGCCGTCTGCCGCGAGGGGCAAATAGTGCACGAACGTGATCTTCCCCGCGCCGCGCGTAACCTGCCAGGCACCGTTATCGACCACGGCATAGCTGTTGAAACGGTTGTAGGGGCGATCGTCGGCGCGCAGCAGGCGGCCGACGCCGATCTTGATGAAGGTGCCGCCCGGCTCCGCCTCGCCATAGCCGGGGGTGAACACGGGCGCGGCGCCGACGAATTCCTCGGCCGGGCCGGTGCCGTTGGTCTGCGGACCGGTGACAATGCGCTGGCCGTCGTCGACATAGTCGCGCACACCCGGCGCCACGGCGTCGAACCATGGACCATGGAAGGCCCTTTGCCCGAGCCGGAGACTAAGGATCATGCCCGACCAGTCGAACCGCGTGCCGCGATAGAAGCCGAGCCCCGGATCGGGCAGGGCCAGTTCTATCCTCACGCCGCCGCGTTCGATCGTGGCGCGCGGCGCGCGGGCAATCAGCGCCGCGACCGGTTCGGCGCCCGCTGCTGCGGCCGGATCATCGGCGGCCGCGGCGGGGGCGATCCCGGCAGCGGCGAACGAGAGCGCCGCGACGGCGATCATCGCGCGGGACTTGGGCATCGCGCGGGATTCGGGACGGGCCATCGGTATCCTCCAGCGGGCCGGTTCGGGCTGGCCGGCTTGTTCGGGTCGAGCAAAATTGTACAAAGATCGGGGCGGTTGATGCAAGGGGCCCGCGGTCATTCGGGGCGGATAGGCTATCGCGAATCTTGATGGGGGTGTTCCATCCTTGGCGGAACGACGCGCTGGCGGGTAGGAAAAAATCTCGGTTTTCAGCCGTATATGGCCAACGTGAAGCAGATCTGGCGGGCACGGCGCGCATAACGTTTCGTTATGGTGGAGGCCAAGGATATACCGTTTTATCCGGGCGTCCCCTCGCCTTAGAAGCGCGGCGAAGGAAAGGGGCTCGACAGAGTCCCGTAGTCTATTGGGTCAGGAGGAGCCGCGCGTGCAGGACACGGACTTGTCGATAGTGCCGCAAGCAGGACAGCAGGCAGTGACGCGGCCGGTTTCGGTCTATGTCGGCGTCGGCTCGGTGATGACCAACTATGCGATCGACCCCGAGACCGGCGCGCTTTCCGCGCGGGGCAGCCATGTCCTGCCCTCGCGCGTGCAATATGGCTGGGACCACCCGGTCCTGCCGGTGCTCTATGCCGCCTGCGCCGATCGCGGGGCCGAAGGGCCGCCGCCGTTTTACCTGTGCGCCTTGCGGCGCGACGAGGCGGGCGACCTGACGCCGCTGGGTGAAACCGTGGTCCTCCCGGCGCGGCCGATCCACATGTGCACCGATGGCGCCGGACGCCACGTGCTTGTGGCCTATGGCGATGCGCCGGGTCTGAGCGTGTTCGAGCTGGGCCCGGACGGATCGATCGGTGCCGAGATCGAGCGGGCCGAGGGTTTCGAGTTCGGGACCAAGCCGCACCAGGTGCGCGTCATGCCCGGCGACGGGCGGGCCGTGCTGGTTGCGCGCGGAGCCAAGGGCTTCGGCAAGCCGGCCTATGTCGAGGGGGCGTTCAAGATCGTCCGCTATGACCGGGGGCGGCTCGAAAACGTGGAATCCATCGCCCCTGCCGTGGCCGATGCGCCCCGCGGGTTCAATCCGCGCAATGTCGATTTTCATCCTTCCGAGCCGCTGCTGCTGGCCACGCTGGAGGCGCAGAACGAACTGGCCGTGTTCCGCATGGCGGGCGACACGATCGACCCCGTGCCGCTTTCCGCCGTTACGATCCTGGCCAACCCCGACAAGCTGTTCAAGCGGCAGGACGGCGGCGAGGTCCACGTCCATCCGGATGGGCGCCACGTTTACGTGGCCAATCGCAACGACGGCAATGTCGGCGGGCACAGCGGGCCTTCGTGGCTCAATCCCGATCCACTGCCGGTCTTCCCGGGCGGGGAGAACAATGTCGCGGTTTTTGCGCTCGATGCGGCAACGGGGCGGACGCAGCTGCTGCAGCATGTCGATACGCTCGGCCTGCATCCGCGCACCATCGCGCTTGTCGCGGGGGGCAAGGTGCTGGTCGCGGGCAATGTCGCGCCGATCTTGCGGGAAGACGGGGCCCTGGTGCCTGCCAGCGTTACCTCGTTCCGGATCGCGGACGATGGGCGACTGACGCTGGCGCACAAGCTCGACCTCGACGTGGGGGCGGAAAAGGTCGGATGGATGGGCGTCGCCGGCTGATGTCGGGGCGACCGGAGAAATTCAAGCAATAGCAGCGAGTCGATGCCCGACGCTTCACCGAGAATGCGCAGCATCCGCCGCAATGGTATCAGGAGAGGTTCAACATGAAGCAGCTTTTCGCGACAACCCTGATGGCGGGCGCCAGCCTGTTCGCCATCCAGCCGGCCCAGGCCCAGGGTGCTCCGGCGAGCGCGCAGGCCGGCGAGGCTTCCGCTGACGCCGATGCCGAGACCATCGTCGTCACCGGCTCGCGCGTCATCACCAACGGCAACAACAGCCCGACGCCGATCACCATGGTGACGACCGAGGCCCTGACCCAGGCCAAGCCGACCACGGTGTTCGAGGCCCTGCTCGAGCAGCCGCTGATCGCGGCGGCGCGCGGCGGCAAGACCGCCGGTTCGACCGGCCAGGGCGGCAACAACAACTCGGCCGCCGTGCTCAACTTGCGCGGCCTTGGCGCGACGCGCGGCCTCGTCCTGCTCGACGGGCACCGCGTGCCGCCGCAGAACCTCGACGGCACGGTCGACCTCAACCAGATTCCGCAGATGCTGCTGCAGCGGGTTGACCTGCAGACCGGCGGTTCCTCGGCGGTCTACGGTTCGGATGCGATCACCGGCGTGGTCAACTTCATCATCGACCGCAAGTTCAACGGGCTCAAGCTCAACACCCAGGTCGGCATCTCGCAATATGCTGACGAGCCGACCGTCAACATCGGCGGGGCCTGGGGCAAGGAGCTGTTCGACGGGCGCGGCCACTTCGAAGCCAGCCTTGACTACCGCTACGACGCCGGCCTTTTCCGCACCGACCGTGACTACGTGCAGAAGCTGGGCGCCCCGGGCTGGACCCTGCAGGGCAACGGTTGCCCGGGCGGCACCGGCAGCGCCAACTGCGCGCCCTATTTCATCACCAACACGGCGGTGGATTCGCTCGGCACTTTCGGCGGCAAGATCAACCAGATCACCGGCCAGCCCGCCGCCTCGATCAACGGCGTCAGCGTTTACGGCCTCGACTTCACCCAGAACGGCGCGGCAACGCCTTTCGTCAACGGCAGCTCGGTGGGCTTCGGCACCAACCAGCTCGGCGGCGGCGGTGGCTGGAACAACGAGCAGGTGACGCTCGCCACCCCGCAGAAGTTCCTCCAGGCCTTTGGCCGGTTCGACTTCGACGTGAGCGACAACGTCCACTTCTACGTCATGGGCTTCTATGACCGGATCAAGCAGTATTCGTCGTTCCTGAACCTGCGTGCCAACGGGGCCAGCGCGTCGTCCGCCCTGGCCCAGGGCTTCCGCCTGACGCCGGACAATGCTTTCCTGCCGGACAACATCGCCGCCGCGATGAAGGGCGCGGGCGTGACCGCCTTCAACCTCGGCAAGTATTTCTCGGCTGCCCAGGCGCCGGTTTCTAGCACGAGCTACACCAACCAGAATTTCTACGTCGATGCCGGCTTCGAGGGCAAGCTGGCCGACTGGAACTGGAACGTCTCCTACGTTGGCACCCGCGTCAGCCAGGCCAACCGCTCGAACCAGACCTGGTCGACCGCGCGTTTGTTCGCGGCGCTGGATACGGTGAAGGTCAACGGCACGCCGACCTGCTGGGTCCTGACCCAGGCGCAATATGCCGCGAACTTCGCCGGCTGCGTCCCGCTCAACCCGTTCGGGCCGACCTCGGCCTCGCAGGCCGCGATCGACTACGTGCGCCAGCCGACCTATTACGAAGGCATCACCAGCACTTACGATTTCTCGGGCGCGATCACCGGATCGCCGTTCGAGACCTGGGCCGGTCCGGTCAAAATGGCGCTGTCGGGCGAATACCGCAAGATTGGCTATGAGCTGCGCAGCGATGCTCCGCCCGCCAACATCTCCGCGCTCGATTGCAACGCGCTCGGCCTGCTGCCCTCGCGTACCTCGTGCGTGCAGCAGAGCGCGACCAACATTGGCACGACCGGGACGTATGCCAATGGCACGGCGGCCCGCTCGCCGGTGTCGCAGAACGTGGCGGAAGGCGCGATCGAGGTCGACGTGCCGCTGCTCAAGGACGTGCCGCTGGCGCAGGACGTGCACATCAACGCCGCCGCGCGCTATGCCGACTATAACTCGAAGGGCAATGTCATCGCCGGCACGCCCTATACCACGGCCAAGTTCCACGCGACCACGTGGAAGGTCGGGCTCGACTGGCATGTCAACGACATGATCACGATCCGGGCCACCCGCTCGAAGGACTTCCGCGCGCCGAACCTCAGCGAACTCTACACGCCGGGCCGCTCGCAGGGCCTGACCACGGGCACCGACTTCCTGACCAATTCGGTCGTCGGCACGGGCGGCTATACCCTGACCCAGCAGATCGGCGGCAACCCGAACCTCAAGCCGGAAGTGGGCAATACCACGACGGCGGGGATCGTGTTCAAGCCCTCGCCGCGCTTCAGCCTTGCAGTCGATGCCTATTTCATCCGCATCAAGGACGCGATCGTCTTCGTTGATGGCTCGCTGGTCCAGTTCCAGAACGCCTGTTACGACAGCGGCGGCACTTCGCCCTACTGTGCGCTGCAGGTCCGTCCGGGCGGGTTCAGCCGGACTCCGGCCAACCAGGCCTCGACCAACGCGGCCACGCTGTTCTTCACCAATGCCCCGATCAACGCCGCGACGCTGCGCACGTCGGGCTTTGACGTCGAGATGAACTACAAGACCGACATCGGGGGCCATGCCCTTGGCCTGCGGTTCCTCGGTACGTACCAGCCGACGCTGCGCACGCTGCAGCCGAGCGCGGTGACCACCGACGCGGCAGGGGTCTCGGTCCCCAAGGTTCGCCTGCAGGGCATGATCAACTACAACGTCAGCGATGAATTCCGCATCGACTGGACGACCCGCTGGCGCAGCAAGCTGGCCAATGTCGATCCGCTGCTGGGCCTGCAGACCGCGCCGGGTTCGCTCTACGTCGATCCGGTGACCTATTCGAACGTCAACTTCTCCTACAAGCCGAAGCCGTCGCTCGAACTGTTCTTCAACGTCCAGAACGTGTTCAACCAGAAGCCGCCGCCGTATGCCCCGCAGGTAACTGGCGCGCCGGGCAGCCTCTCGGTGGGCTTCTACCCGTCGGACGATGCGATCGGCCGCTACTTCATTCTCGGGGCCCGCATGAAGCTCTGACCCGGATTGCCGTGGCGGCATGGCCTGCAAGGCCAGCCGCCACTCCGCTGCTTGCAAAGAGGACCCAGACATGACCGAGACTGCCGCACCCGCCGGGATCACCCCGCTGACCGTAGAGGACCGCTGCGCGATCCATGACCTGATCGCGGAATATTGCCACTACGAGGACAGCGGCGATGCGGCCGGCTGGGCGAGCCTCTACACCACCGACGGCCGCTTCGTCGGCGGCGGCAACAAGCTTGCCGTCGGCTATGACGCGCTGCTCGAGTTCGCAACCCGGCGCTGGGCCGACAAGCCGCAGGTCCACGACTGGGTGCACTGGACCGCCAATATCGTTATCCGCCCCACTGCCGAGGGCGCCGAGGCGCGCTCGTTCCAGATGGTCGTCGAGTGCAAGGGCGACAATTACCGGATCTACAAGGTTTCGGGCAAGCATGACATCCTGCGCAAGGAAAACGGGCAGTGGCGCTTCTACGAACGGCGCGTTTTTCCGCTTCCGTTCCAATAAGGCGGTTCCTGAATAGCTTGGGCGCGCAGAATTGATGCCCCGGCCGGCGGGGCTCTCGCCTATCGTCGGCCGGGAACCAACAGCCAGGACCCTGCAATGATCGATCGTTCGCTCGCTTCCACTTTCAATCGCCGTGGTTTCATTGGTGCGGCAGGGCTCTCTGCCCTCGCCGTTTCCGCGCCGGGCCGGGTCCTGGGCCAGACGGCGGCGCGCCGGCGGATGATCGTCCGGGTCGACGATGTCGGCATGTCGAAGGTGTGCAACATCGGCACCTTTACCGCGATCGACGGCGGCATTCCCAGTGCCGCCGACATCATGCTCGATTCCCCCGGCACCGAAGACGCGCTGGAGCGGCTGCGGGCCTATCCGTGGCTCTCGGTCGGCTGGCATACCCACATGTGGGGGGCGCCGGTCCTGCCGGCGGCCGAGGTGCCCTCGCTGGTGGAGCGTGGCGGCCAGTTCGACGGGCGTTTCCGCACCGACCTCTCGCGGTCGCCCGACGTGGTCTACGAAGAGGCCGTGCGCGAGCTGCGCGCGCAATTGCTGCGCTGCGCCCGGATCCTGGGCCGCATGCCCGACACCGGCGGCAACAACAACCCGACCACCCCGTGGACCCGGGCCATGCGGACCGTGCTGGACGACTACGGCATCCCCTACAACTACTCGGCCACCGAGCCGACCGGGGCGGCCTATCTCAAGCGGATCAAGGATGCCCGCGCGCGGGGCGAGGAATGGGCCAAGTACTATTCCGATACGCCCCAGCCCGGCGTCAAGGCTCTGCCCAGGTGGGCCGACCGCAAGATCGTCACCCCGGCCAGCGCCGAGGCCTTCCGCGACCTGCTGACCGACTCGGTTTCGTCAGTGGAGAAGAACTACGATCCGGTGCTGTTCTACACCGAGGACCGCAGCGGCATCCTGACCTACCCGATGGACGTCGTCACCTGGCAGGCCTGGCATCCGGGTTATGTCGACTATTACACCTATCGCCTCGGCGAGCGTGTGAACCGCGCGCGGGCGCAGCAATTCGTGGTCGGCCGTGCGCAGGACGTGGCGGCGCTGACCGATCCGCGGCTGCGCGCGTGGATCCGTGAGCACAAGATCGAACTGATCAATTTCCGCGATGCGCTCTACGGCTCGCACGAGTTCCAGAATCACCTGCTCGCCAGCGGCAGCGACCTGGCCGTTGCCGGGTAAGGGGACCGTTACCGCGTGAGCGGCTCGGCCCGGGGCGTTATCCTGGAGGAGCGCCCCGGGCCGAATGGCGCCCTCAGTGGTGCGCCTCGGCCTTGGTGCCGGTCACCTCGAGATAGATCGCGCGCGAGAACTGGGCCTGATGGACGTTGGGCGGCAGCGGGACCGAACTGGGCTGCGGTTCGCCCACCTTGGCCTCGATCTCCGGCAGGGCCATGCCCTTTTTCGCCAGCGCGGCCACTTCGCTCCGGGTCCGCACCGAATCGATCATGTACTGGCGCAGGTTGCCCGGGGTCTGCGGTTCTCCGTGGCCGACGACGACCCACTTCGGCTTCAGCGCCAGCACGGCCTCGGCGCTCTTGACCCAGCCGAGCGTGCTGCCGCCCAGCTCCGGCTTGATATAGGGCCGGGGCTGATCCATGCAGAAGATGTCGGCCGCCATCGCCACCTTGCGGGCCGGGAACCACGCGACGAGATCGCCCGAGGTATGGGCCGGACCCCAGTTGAGCAGTTCGACGGGTTCGCCCGCGATAGTCAGGCGCAGGCGGCGTCCGACGACGTCGGTGGGGGCATAGGCTGCTGGAACGACTCCGCGCCCGGCCGCGATGTCTGCCTTGATCAGCTTGTCGGTCTCGGCCTGGGCGATGATCCGTACGCCCTTGGGAAAGGCGCTGACCCCGCCGATGTGATCTTCGTCGATATGGCTGATGATGACCGCCTTGATCGGCTTGTCGGTCACCTCGGCGATGCGGGCCTGGAGTTCCTGCGCGCGCTGGGCGTTGATCGTGACGTCATAGACGATGACCCCGTCCTTGCCGATGACGACCCCGGTGTTGCCGCCTTCCTTCGACCAGTAGACCCCCGGTGAGACCATCTTGAACTGGAGCGGGCGCGGGGCGGGGCGGGGCCTGTCCTGGGCCGAGGCCGGCAGGGCCAGCAGCAACGAGGCGGCCAGAGCCGTGGCGGCGGCGGGCGCGAAGCGGCCGGGGCGGGTGATGGTCATCGGCGGTTGATTCCTCTCGGCGGTCAATGGTTATGTGGCGGCCCGGCCGATGGGACCGGGCACAGGGGGCGACCATAGGCTCTTGCCCGCGCGCTGCCCTATCCATTTTCCGTCGCGGGCGTTCACCTCTTGCGCGGGCGAGCATCAGGCTCCCTCGTGTTCGAGTTCCTCCAGCGTGCGGCGGCCGGTCTCGAAAGCGATCACGAGGTAGGCCAGGCCTGCCAGCGCGAAGAGCGCGCCGAGGAACAGGAAGGCGGGCAGGATCGCCTCCAGCGTGGCGCGCGGTTTGATCAGGTCGGACGCGCCGACGATCAGGGCGAGGCCGAGCGGTCCGACGATCTTGCCCACCGATCCCGCGCCGTAGCACAGGCCCGAACCGCGCCCGCGCAGGCGCTGCGGCCAGATTTCCGAGGTGTACATCGCCATGACCGCGAAGCTGCTGTCGCCGCATACGAAGGCGAGGCCGAAGACCAGCCGGAAATGCCCGGGGGTGAGCACGTCCCCGCGCGCCACCAGCGCGGCAAGGACCAGCAGGACCGCCGCGCCGAGGGCCGCCACCCCGCCGCAGCGCCGGCGCCCGAAACGGTCGGCCAGCCAGCCGGTCAGGACCCGGCCGACCAGCCCGGCGGCACTGAACGCCATCATCATGCGCGCGGCCTCGGCGGCGCTCAACGTGTGGATCTGGGCGAGCAGGGTCGGTGCCCAGAGCACCGTGCCGTAATAGGCGCCGACCAGCCCGAAGTTGATCAGCATGCCCGAGGCAAGCCGCCGCCGCTGGCGCAGCACGGCGCGCCAGGCGGGCGGCTCCTGCGGTAACGCATAGGCCGCCGCGATCTCGTCAAGATTGGCCCCGGCGCCGTGCGACCAGGCCAAGGCCCGGCGTCCCTCTTCGGCATGCCCCCGGGCGAGGGCCCAGCGCGGCGATTCCGGCATGATCAGCGCGGCCAGCAGGCCGGCCACGGCGGGCAGCATGCCGAGCGCGAAGATCCCACGCCATCCGATCGAGGGCATCAGGAACGAGGCGCTGGCCGCCCCGAGCAGGAGACCGCCGACCGCCGTGGCCGAGACGATGCCGCTGGCAAAGCCCCGGCGCCGCGCCGGCACGAATTCCTGCACCAGCATGACGAAGATGAAGAAGCCGCCGGTGCCGAAGCCGATCACCGTGCGGAACAGCACGAGATAGAGCCAGTTGCCCTCGGGCGCGAAGGCCAGCGCCAGGCTGGCGGCCGAGCAGCACAGGATCGTGGCGAGGAAGGCGCGCCGCCGCCCGATCGCGTCGGCGACCTGCCCCCAGACCAGCGAGCCGATCACCGCGCCGATCCCGGAAGACAGCAGGATCGTGGCCGAGATTCCGTAGCTCAGCTGCCACGGCCCGGCGATCGCCGTCAGGACGAAGGCGATCAGGTAGATGTCCATGGTTTCGAGCATCCCCGCCCCGGCGCAGATCGCGACGATCTTCCACTGGTTGGCGGTGAGGCGGCCCGCGCCCTGCGTGCCTGAGGGGGCGGCGCCGGTCGCGGTAATGGGGGTGGGGGAAACGTCCGGGTGGATCGTCGTGGCCATCGCGCTTCTCCCCGGCGGCGTCAGCCGCGTTGATGCTCGGCTTCGGCCGGTTGCCAGTCCAGCCAGCGGCAGACCGCGTCGCCCATGATCAGGCGGCAGGCCTGCGGGTCCAGCCAGTCCATCCCCTCGGTGAACATCGCCGCGATCTCGCGGTAGGGGGTGTGCATCCGGGTGAGGTCGGTGGCCCAGAAGATCCGCTCCGGCCCGAAGGCCTCGACCACCTGCAGGAACGGGCCGTGGAGCGAGGGCCAGGGGAAGCTGTCGACCGTGGAATAGGCGGGCAGGCCCCCGACCTTGACCGAGACGCCGGGCAGGGCGGCAAGGGCGAGGAGGCCCGGCAGGTGGGCAAAGGCGGCCGCGTCCTTGGCGCCGCGCGGGATGCCAAGGTGGTCGATACACACGCGCAAGGCCGGGTGGCGCCGCGCAATCTCGCCGATCAGCGGCACGCCGTCGGGGATCAGCACCATGACCGGGATGTCGGCGCGTTCGGCCTCCTCCCAGATCCAGTCGGCCGAACCGTCGGTCAGCGCAGCCTGCTTTTCCGGGCTGTTGTAGTTGAGGCGCAGCCCGCTCATTCCCGGCTGGGACAGCCAGCCGCGCAGCAGGGCCCGATCCTCGCGGGTCTGGTCGATATTGCCGGTCACGGTGAAGCGCCCGGGCCAGCGCCGCGCCGCCTCGAGCGAGGGATCGTTGCCGCAGGGGTCCCAGGTCGGCGGGGCGAGCACGGCGCAGGCAATGCCCGCCGCGTCCATCTCGGCGATCAGGTCGTCGGCCGAGAACGGCTCCGGCCGGCCGGTGGTGTGGTGGGCCGAGGCGCGCCCGCCGCGCCAGATATGAACCTGGGCATCAACGATCCGCACGATACCGCCCCCACCAGCCACAGCCCTTCATCCCGCTCTCCACGGCGCCGATCCGTTCGGCCGCCAATGATGAGGACGATAGGGCCAAGGCGCGGTGCCTGTCAGGACGACTGTGGGCGCTCTTATGGACTCGGCAGGCATCGTTATGCCCGGTGCCTGTACGCGGGTTTATAGTCGGCCCGACCATCACGGCGAGGAAGGGCAAGGCGTGGCGACCCGGCTGATAGATACCCATCCGCACATTATCTCGCCCGATACGGCGCGCTATCCGGTGACCCCGCTGGGGGGCAAGCGATCGGCCTGGTCGGAAAAGCGGCCGTGCGATTTTGCCGGGCTGGTGGCGCAGATGGACGCGGCCGGGGTGGACAAGGCGGCGATCGTCCATTCCTCCACCACCTATGGCTACAATGCCGACTATGTGGCCGATGCCATCGCCGCGCACCGCGACAGGTTTGCCGGGGTCTTCTCGGTCGACGTACTGGCGCAGGACGCGCCCGAGCGCATCCGCCACTGGCTGGCGCGCGGGCTGGACGGGCTGCGGCTGTTCGCTGCGGGCTCCACCGTCAAGGCGCGGCAGGACTGGATTGCCGATCCCGCAACTTACCCCGCATGGCAGTGCTGCGCCGACCTCGGTGTGTCGGTGGCCCTGTCGATCCGGCAGGAGGCGATCCCGCACCTGGTGGACGTGATGACCCGCTATCCCTCGGTCAGGATCATCGTCGATCACCTCCTGCTCTCGCCAATCGAGGATGGGCCGCCCTATGCCGCCTCGGCCCCGCTGTTCAGCCTTGCCGATTATCCGCAGGTGTTCCTCAAGCTCACCACCAACAACGTGCGCCGCGCCGCAGACGGGCTGGCCACGGCCGAAAGCTTCTTCGGCAAGCTGGCAAGCGTGTTCGGCTCGGAGCGGATCTGCTGGGGATCCAACTTTCCCAACGAGGAGGGGACCCTCGCCCAGCAGGTGGACGAGGCGCGCGCGGCGCTGGCCTTCCTGCCCGAGGCCGACCGGCACAACATCTTCTGCGGCACGGCGATGACGCTTTACCCGGTGCTGGCGGACACGGTTGCGGCATGAGCGGGGCTGCCATCGCCATTCACGATATCGCCTGGCCGCGCCTGCGCGCGCCCGATCTTGACGTGATGGAGGCCTTCCTCGTCGATTTCGGGCTGGTCCGCGCCGCGCGCACTGAGGACCGGCTTTACATGCGCGGCACGGGGCCGGCCCATCACATCCACATCACCGAAAAGGGCGATCCGGCTTTCGTCAGCCTCGCCTACCACGCCCGCTGCGAGGAGGATCTCCACCGCGCCGCCGACCTGCCCGACGCGGTCTCGCTGGTCCATGCGATCGACGAGCCGGGCGGCGGGCGCCGTGTGCTGCTGCGTGAGCCCAGCAATGGCTTCCTGCTCGAGATCGTCCACGGCGTGGCCAGCGTGCCGGAACTGCCGGTGGCCTACCGCGCGCCGCAGTGGGATGCGGAGATCATGCGCACGGTGGGCGATCCCGGGCGACTGCGCTTCGGTCCGGCCCATGTCCGCCGCATCTCGCACGGGGTATTTTCCAGCCCCCGGCCCGAAGCGACGCTGGACTGGTTTCACCGTACGCTGGGCTTCCTGTGCACCGACGTGTTCTACATCGGTGAGCGCGACAACATGGCGGGCGGGTTCTACCGGCTCGATCGCGGGGCCGAGGCGGTCGATCACCACGTGCTCAACGTCTATCGCAACCCGCGCGCGGGGTTCCAGCATGCCTCCTTCGTGGTCGAGGATGCCGAGGATATCCTGATCGGCCACCAGCACCTGATGCGGGTGGGCCAGTACAAGCACTTGCGCGGCGTGGGCTATCACCCGCCCGGCGGGCAGATCTACGATTACTGGGTCAATCCGTTCGGCCAGATGCACGAGCTTTACCTGCCGACCCAGTTCTTCCCCAGCCACGCGCCCGCCAACATCATGCCTGCGCCGGCCCAGCACAATCCGGAATCGGAATTCGCCAACACGATCACGGAAGCTGCGGAAATTGGCATCGGCGACTGAACCCATGGCCATGGTCCAGAAGCTGCTGGCGCGCGCTGCCGGCAGGGCGGGCGTGGCGGTGGGCGAGGTGGTCCATCCCGTGCCTGACCTCGTGACGATCCATGACGGCTTCGTCGAAGGGGCCTGGCGCGAGCTGGACGACCTGGGTTTTGCTGCCCTTGCCGATCCGGCCCGGGTGATGTTCGTGACCGACCACGAGGTGGCCTATGGCTCGCCGGCCGCCATCGCGCGCGGGGCCGAGATCCGGCGTATCGCCAAGGCGTGGAACGTGGGCCATTTCTACGACGTCGGGCGCGGCGGGCACGGCCACCTGTTCCCGCTGGAGCAGGGCATGGTCCGCCCCGGAGACTTCGTCTTCGCCTATGACATGCATTGCACCACTTTCGCCGCGGGCGGGGCGCTGGCACTGGGCATCGGCCCGGAAGTGACCACGGTGCTTGCCACCGGCACCTTGTGGACGCAGGTGCCGCCAACGATCCGGATCGACCTTGCAGGCGAATTGCCGCCGGGCAGCCATCCGCGCGATGCCGGGTTCCTGCTGGCGTGGGAACTGGCGGCGCGCGCGCATGACTACCGCGCCATCGAGATTGGCGGGGCGGCGGCGCTGGCCGGGTTCGACCTTGCCGCGCGGGTTGCGCTGGTCAATTCCACGACCGAACTGGGCGTGGCGGCAATGCTGTTCGACGCTCCGCCGCCGGGCACTTCGGCCGCCGCCTTTGTCCCTTTCGTCAGCGATCCGGACGCGGTTTACGAGGACCGGCTGGCGCTGGACCTGTCGGCGGTGGCCCCCACCGTGGCCCTGCCCGGGGGGCCGGAGCGGGCCGTGCCGGTAACGGCCGCGGGTGGGCAGGCGGTCCAGCACGCCTTCATCGGCTCCTGCGGATCGGGCATGTTCGAGGACTTCGCCGCGGCCGCCGCCCTGATGGCGGGGCGGCGGATCGCCGATGGGGTGCGGATGGTGGTGGTGCCCGGATCGGTCGACTGCGCGCGGCGGCTGGCCGACGAGGGGCTGGCGGCGGCCTTTATGGCTGCGGGGGCCATGATCCTGCCCGCCGGGTGCGGCCCCTGCGCGGGCGGGCTGATGGCGCCGCTCGGCGCGGGCGAGGTCTCGATCTCCACGGCGGCGACCAACCACCATGGCCGTCTCGGCGCGGGCGAGGCTTGGCTGGGCAGTCCGCTGACCGTTGCTGCCTCGGCCATCGCCGGGCGCATCGCCGATCCGCGCGAGTTCCTCGCGCATGTCTGAGGGTGCGCCTGAGACGGAAGCGCTGCGGCGGCGGGGGCGCTGCCATGTCCTGCCCGATGGGGTGAGCCTTGACGACGGCATCATCCCCGCGCGCTTTTCGGCGCAGAGGGTGATGGACCCGGCCCTGCTGGCGCCGCACCTGTTCGAGACCGTGGATCCCGCTTTGGCGGCGCGGATTTCGCCGGGCGACATCATTATGGCGGGGCGGGACTTCGCCTCGGGCAAGCCGCGCCTGCAAGGGCTGATCGCGCTGGAGGCGCTCGGCCTGTCCGTCATCTGCACCTCGATGCCCTACAGGATCCTGCGCCGCGCCGTGGCCAGGGCGATCCCGGTGCTGACCGGGGCTGGCGATCCGGCCCACCTCGCCTTAGACGGGGACGAGCTGTCAGTCGATTTTGCCGCCGGAACGCTGGTCAACCACACACGCGCCGCCAGCACGGCCTTGCCGCCGCTGGCTCCGGCGCTGGCCGCGATCGTGTCGAGCGGCGGCACGCGGGCCATGCTGCGCCGCTGGCTGGCGGCCCACCCCGAACAGGCGCGCCGTTAGGCGCCGGCAGGTCGGCCGGGCCTGCTCGCCGCGCCGCTCTTGCTCCCGCCCGCCCCGCTCACTGCGACCAGCGGCAGGATCATCAGCGCCACCAGCCCGGCCACGACGAGGTAGAGCGCGGAAGGATTGGCGTGGAGCAGCCAGAAGAACAGCGGCGGACCGACCAGCACGCCAAGGAACGAGCCCTGGGTGATCAGGCCCGCCGTGGCCCCGCTTGCCTCGGGAAAGGGCACGGCGGCCGGGATCAGCGACCAGACCAGCGAATTGGCCGCGCCAATCGCCGTGCTGAACAGCACGACCAGTGCCAGGGCCTGGGCAAAATCGGCTCCAGCCCGGGCCAGCACGGCCAGCGCGAAAAGGCTGGAGAGTACGGCGCAGATCGGCAGGCCGACGCGAGGATGCTTCCTGAGGTCGGTCGCCACGACCAGCATGGCCCCACCGATGTTGGCACTCATCGCCCCGGCCACGGCCATCGCCGCCTCGGTGCCGCTGAGGCCGAAGCGGGTGTTGAACAAGGTGGGCAGCATGACCATCAGGCTGACCTGCAGCAGGGCCGTGGCCCCGGCGCCGAGCGCGACGGCATAGGGGCGGGGGCTGGTGAGCACTTCGCGCGTCCCGCGCGAGCGGCTGGCATCGGAGGCCGAGGCGACCCGGCGCAGCAGCAGCACCGTCCCGCCGATGACCAGCGCGCCCACCGCGTGGCTGATGAAGGTCAGCCGCCAGGAAAGGCCTGCGGCGACGAGGTGCGCGCCGTAAAGCACGGCCACGGCGAAGCCAAGCGGGGTGTGCGCGGCCCAGAAGGCCATGGCCGCGCGGCGCCGGTCGGCCGAAGTGGTGCGCTGGATGAAGGCGGGACCCGCCACCGAAAGGCAGACATAGCCCACCCCCTGGAACAGGCGCGCGGCGAAGAGCTGGTCGGCATTGGCGCAGAGGCTCACCCCGATATCGCCGAGGATGGTCAGCGCCATCCCCGCGAGCAGGACCCGCACGTCGCCCATCCGGTCGACCAGGATGCCCAGCGCCAGCGCGCCGAAGGCGCAGATCAGCGTGGGGATCGAGATGACCCAGCCGAGGCGGGTGCCGTCGATTCCGAACTCGGCCGAAATCGGCTTGAGGATCGGCACGGCCAGCGGCACCAGCGCCGTGGCAATGGAACCCGCGAGAAAGGCGATCACGATCGGGGTCCAGGCCTTGAGGCCGCTGCAGTCCATGCCCTGTCTCTCCTCGGTTCCGCGATCGCGTGTCGCGGTGTCGGGGCCACACTACCCGCTTCGCGCTGCGCCGTAATGCTCAGGCCGGCCAATTTATGGGGCCGGGCGTTTTCGGAATGAGCGGGCAGGCCGTTGGCGGGTGAAAGGTGGCCGGGCGGGCCGCGCGGGGAAAAGGCGCGGCATCGGGAGAGGTTATGCCGAGCAGGATTCACGACATTCACCCGCACATCATCTCGGCCGACACCGCGCGCTACCCGGTCTCGCCGCTGGGGGGCAAGCGGTCGGACTGGTCGCACCACAGCGCGGTGGACTTCGCGGCGCTGGTGGCGGCGATGGACGCGGCCGGGGTGACCAAGGCGGCGATCGTCCATTCCTCCACCACCTATGGCTATGATGCCTCCTATCTCGCCGATGCCATCGCCGGGCACCACGGCCGCTTCACCGGGGTCTTCTCGGTCGATGTGCGCGGCCCCGAAGCGCCCGGGCGGATCCAGCACTGGCTCGATCGCGGGCTGACGGGGCTGCGCCTCTTCGCCGTGGGCAGCACGGTGCAGACCGACCAGTCGTGGCTGGCCGCGCCCGATACCTTCGATGCCTGGGCCTTCTGCGAGGAGTGCGAAGTCCCGGTGGCGATCTCGATGCGGCAGGACGGCCTGCCCTATCTGGCCGCGGTGATGGAGCGCTTTCCGAAAGTGCGGGTGGTACTCGATCACCTGCTCCACGCCCCCTTCGGCGATGGTCCGCCCTATGCCGCCGCGAACCCGATGTGGGACATGGCGCGCTATCCGGGCCTTTATCTCAAGCTGACGACGGCGCTGGTGCGGCGTTCGCAGCAGGATCTGGCGACGCCCGAGAGCTTCTTCGGCAAGCTGCTCGGCACTTTCGGGTCGGAGCGGATCGCATGGGGTTCGAACTATCCGGCGATCGACGGCACTCTGCCCGAGATCGTGGCCGAAGCCGAGCAGGTACTCTCGATCCTGCCCGAGGCGGACCGGGAGAACATCTTCTGGCGCACGGCCGAAAGCCTTTACCCGGCGCTGGCGGACTGAGCGCCATGGGCGCCGACATCCGCGTAGTCGATGCCGGGGGCACTCACGAGCGGGTCACCATCGAGCTGATGCGCCGCCTGCGCCTGTTCGAGCGGGTGGGGTTGAGCGTGGAGCGGACGCTGGTCACCAACGGCGGGGAAGCGGTCGACCTGCTCCTTGGCGGCAAGGCGGATGCGGCCTTGCAAGTGGGCTTCGGGCCGGCGCTGGCGGCCATTGCCGATGGCGCGCCGCTCAGGGTCGTGGCCGGGGCCAACCTGCTGACCGTCCATGCGATCTATGCCCGCGATCCGGCAATCCGCAGCCTCGCCGATCTTGCCGGGCGCCGGGTGGGGGTGGGCGCGCTGGGCGCGCTGACGCACCAGCTGGCCGTTGCCGCGCTGCGCAAGCAGGGGCTTGATCCGGGCGCGGTCGAATTCGTCACGATCGGCAACAGCGCGGCGATCTTCCGCCACCTGCTGGAAGACCGGATCGATGCCGGTTTCGGCGAAAGCGAGGTGTTCCACGATCAGGCGCGCTACGGGGTCCATGCCCTTGCCGATGCCGTGCTGTGGCGCGAACTGCCCGACTTTCCCAACCAGGCCTCGTTCGCCACGCTGGCGGCGCTGGGCGAGCGGCGCGAGGCGCTGGTGCGGGTGCTGGCCGCCCATGCCCTGCTTTACCGCGCGCTGCACCATGGTCCGGCGGAAGACTATCTCGCGGCATGGGCCGCCGCCCTGCCCGAATTTCCCGCCGCCGAGGGCGCGGTGCAGCTGGCCTTCTACCGTGAGAACCGGCCCTTCGCCGAAGACCTGCGCCTGCCCGAGCCCTCGGTCGCCATGTTGCAGCGGCTCAACCTTGCGATGGGCCGCCAGCAGGCCGTGCTGCCCTTTGCCGCGCTGGCCGACATGAGCCTTGCGGCCGAAGCCTGCGCCCTGGCCGACCATATCGAACAGAC
The DNA here is from genome assembly GCF_014230315.1 of Novosphingobium flavum. Classification (GTDB taxonomy): domain Bacteria; phylum Pseudomonadota; class Alphaproteobacteria; order Sphingomonadales; family Sphingomonadaceae; genus Novosphingobium; species Novosphingobium flavum. The sequence continues at coordinate 309,983 of NZ_JACLAW010000004.1, forward strand.
CTGCGAGAACCGGACATGACCACCAGCACCGACCTGCGCCCGCTCGGCCGTTCCGGCCTTGCCATCCGCCCGCTTGCACTGGGCGGCAACGTCTTCGGCTGGACCGCCGACGAGGAGACCTCGCACGCCGTGCTCGACCGGTTCGTCGATGCCGGGTTTTCGCTGGTCGACACGGCCGACGTCTACTCCAAATGGGTGCCGGGCAACCGGGGCGGAGACAGCGAGGAGATCATCGGATCGTGGCTGGCGGCGCGCGGCGGCCGCGATAGGCTGGTAATAGCCACCAAGGTCGGCGGCGAAATGGCCCCGGGCGCCTCGGGGCTCTCGGCCCGGCACATCAAGCAGGCGGCCGAAGCCTCGCTCCTCCGCCTGCGCACCGACCACATCGATCTCTACCAGTCGCACTATCCCGATCCGGGGGTCCCGGTGGACGAGACCCTGCGCGCCTATGGCGACCTGATCGCCGAGGGCAAGGTCCGCGCGATCGGCCTGTCCAACCACGATCCGGCGCAATTGCGCGCAGCGCTGGCGGCGGCCGGCCCGGGCCTGCCGCGCTACGAAGTGCTTCAGCCGCTCTACAACCTCTGCGACCGCGCCGGGTTCGAGCGGGACTTCGCCCCCGTCTGCCGGGCCGAGGGGCTGGGCGTGATCAGCTTCAAGGCGCTCGCCAACGGCTTCCTCAGCGGCAAGTACCGGAGCCCCGCCGACCTTGCCGGAAGCAAGCGCGCCAAGGCGGTGAAAGGCTACCTCGATGCGCGGGGGCTGGCGATCCTCACCGCGCTTGACGAGGTTGCGGCCCGGCTCGGCGCCAGTCCGGCGCAGGTCGCCGTGGCCTGGGTCATTTCCCGGCCCGAAGTCACCGCGCCGATCGCCAGCGCGACTTCGGTCGCACAGGTGGAGAGCCTGCTCGGCGCGGTGCGGCTGGTGCTGGACGCCGATGCCCTCGCGGCGCTCGATCGCACCAGCGCCCCGGCCGAGGCGGCGTAAGGCGATGAGCTTCACCGTCCGCCGGGTGGTGACGGGCCACGACGCGGCCGGAAAGGCCGTGGTGGCGAGCGACGGCCCGGTCATGGCCGCCGCGCCCCGCCCCGGGCAGGAGGCCTGCGTGATCTGGGCCGATCCGGTCCCCACCGATAATGCCGCGCCCGGCGACGGCGCCGCGCTTGCGGCCGGTTCGCGCCTGCCGGGCGGGGCCGTGTTCCGGCTGGTCCGCTATGCCCCCGGCGCGAGCGGCAACATGCACCGGACCCTGACCACCGACTACGGCGTGGTGACCGAAGGGACGATCACGCTGGAACTGGACGACGGGCTTGCCGTCCACCTTGCCGCCGGCGACGTGCTGGTCCAGCGCGGCACGATCCATCGCTGGCACAATCCCGGCCCGGGAAGCTGCACCGTGGCCTTCATCCTGCTCGACGCGGCGCGCTGATCGCGCTTTGCGTCAGATCACCGGATCGACGCGCCGTTCCGCGATGTCGGCCAGTTCGCGCGCATTTTGCGAACGCGGCGCGGCGCGGCGCGCGGCCGGCCGCTTGTGCGCCGCCAGCGGCTGGACCCCGCCAGTCTCCTGCGTCTGCAAGGCGCGGCCGCGTTCGATCAGCAGGTCGATGAAGGCCTGCTTCATCCCGCAGGCAGACCAGTCGCTGCGCCGGGTGATCCCGATCACTGGGGCCGAGACGAGGCTGGGATAGGTCAGCGCGGTGAACAGCCCGCTCGATTCCTCGGCCCTGAGTTCGGACCGGGTCAGCAGGGTCAGCCGGTCGCTCTGCGCCACGGCCATGCGGATCGTCGCCAGCGAATGGGTCTCGATCGTGGTCGAGGGCATTTCGCCCGATGCGGCGAACAGCCGGGCGAAGGCGGCATGGCGCGGGGCGCCCTGGTTGACCACCACCCAGTCGTAGCCCAGCAGGTCCTCGATCTCGACCGAGTGCTTGCGCGCCAGCGGGTGATCCCGCCTTGCCGCGATCACATAGGGATCGACGAAGAGTGGGTCGGTGGCGAGATCGGGGGCAGGGCCCTTGACCACGCCGACGATGAAATCGAGCGCGCCCGAGCGCAGCTTCTGCTGGAGGATGTCGTAAGAGGCGTGGATCACCTTGACCACGGCGTTGGGATAGGCACGGGTGAACTGGACCATGACCGGGCTGAGCAGCGCCGCCGGGTCGAGCACCAGCGCCCCGATGCGGATGCAGCGGTGCCGTGTCTCCTGTGCAGCGGTGATCTGGCTGCAGATCTCGTCCAGCTCGTTGATCGCCAGTTGCAGGCGGCAGGCCAGCAATTGCCCGGCATCGGTGGTGATCACCCCGGTGGCCGCGCGGTGATAGAGCATGGCCCCCACGTTGCATTCAAGATCGCGCGCCGCCCGGTGGAGCGAGGCCTGCGAGATGCCGAGCAGGGCCGCGGCCTGGGTCTGCGACTGGCTTTGCGACAGGGCGATCAGGGCCCGGACCTGCGCCCGGGTTATCTTGCCGACCCGGCGCGAAATCTCGGCCTTGTCCGCGTTGGGGCGGATCTGGCGCAGGACTTCCTCGATCCCGCGAAAGACCCGTTCGGTCCGTTCGAGATACAGCTCGCCCGCCGGGGTGAGGTAAGTGCCGGTGATCCGCCGCTCGAACAGGGCGGCGCCGACGGTGGCCTCGAGCCGGGCGATGGTCTGGGTTACCGCCGGCTGGGTCAGGTGGATTTCCGCCGAGGCCCTGGTCAGGCTGTTCAGGCGGGCGACGGCTTCCAGCACCTGGAGGTGTCGCAGACTTGGCAGCGCATTCAGCATCCCCTCGCCTCCCAATCATTTCTGTTTGAGCAAGGTTAGATCATGCCGCGCGGCCTATGGACATAGATTTCAGCATAAATTTATGCCCCCTGCCGCGCTTTGCATTCCGCGCCGCAGCACGCGGCGCGCCCGGCGCGGCGGATTTCCGTGCGGTTCAGACGATCGCGGCGCAATAGGCGTCGCCCGCCTCGGGCGGGAGCTGGCCGGCCTGCCAGCCCTTGGCGCCGTCGTCGGAGAAGTGAACCTGCCCGCCCCGGGTGACGTAGACCACCTTGGCGGAATCGGTCGCGCCCGCGCCCATGCCCATGATCGTCGAGACGGCGGTGACCGGCTGGTCGCAGCGGTAGAGGCTCTCGCCGAGGTCGTCGCTGCGGTAAAGCGCGCCGGAATCGGAGCGCGAAGCGATCGACAGGGCCAGGTACATAGTCTGCGGGTCCTGCGCGGCGATGCGCATGTCGCGGGTATAGCTGAACTCGGCGAAGCGGCGGATATCGTGGTTGCGCCAGGTCCGCCCGGCGTCGGGGGTGGAGAACAGGCCCATGCGGCAGGCATAGAAGCAGGTGCCGGGCCGGTCCGGCGAGACCCGCACGCAGTGCGCGTCGAGAATGCCCTCGTAATCGTCTGGCACGTTGATCTGGCTCTTGAGCGCAGGATCGGCATCGACCAGCGCGACGAGGCCTTCGCTGCGGTTCGTCCAGGTCTCTCCGCCGTCCTCGCTGACGATGAAGCCGCTGGTCTCGACCGCGCCGTAGACCATGGCCGGATCGGCCGGGTCATAGGCCAGCGCCATGATCCGCGAGTGCTTGAAGAACTTGCCCTCGGTCATGTCCATCCGCTCGGCCATCGGGCCGCTGCTGCCGACCCGGCGCCACGAGGCCCCGCCGTCGGTGGTCTTGTAGACCCCGATCGGGCCGCAGCCGGCCAGCATGGTCTCGGGATCGTTCGGGTGGATGGCGACCGACCAGAACTGCTCACCCTCGGCGCTCGGAACGGGGAGCTTGCGGAAGCTGGCGCCGTTGTCGGTTGATTCGAACAGTCCGCAATGGGTCGAGGCATAGATCACGCCGGGCTTGGCCGGGTGAGGGGTGATCGCCTGGACCCCGGTATCGAGCGGAATTCCCGCGACCGGGGCGAAGCTGCCCGACCCTTGCGCGCGGTACAGCGTGCCGACCGAGCCGGGCCGCGTGACGGCGGTGCCGGCGAAGACGATGGTACCCATGATCCTGTTCCCTTGGCCTGTTTGCCCGGCAATCTAGGACCGCGCCGGAACGGCCGGGCAATCAGTTCACCCTGCCGCGCCATAACGAAATGCTGTGCCGGGGGCGGCGGGCCGGCGCCATAAGATCAGCGCCGGCGGCCCCATGATCGCCGGCGGCGCCCTTGCCGGGGGCAGCCGAGCGGCCGACAATCGCGCGCCTAATCCGGAGAGACCGCAGATGATCCGTCAGCGCATCGGCATGATCGTGCCTTCGCTCAACACCATTGCCGAGGACGACCTCAGGCATTTCCTGCCCGCCGATGTCGGCTTCCACGTCCACCGGGTGCGGCTGAGCAAGACGGGCAGCCGGGTCACGCAGCAGGACCTGATCGACGCGGCGGGCGCGGCGCCCGGCGAGGCGACGATGCTGGCCGATGCCCGGCTCGATGCGATCGCCTTCAACTGTACCGGGGCGAGCATTACCGGCGGGGTCGAGGGCGCGCGGCAACTGGCCGAGGCGATGGCGGCGGCAACCGGCGGCACTCCAGCCACGACCACGGCGCTCGCCGTCGTGGCCGCCCTGCGCGCGGTGGGGGCGAGCCGGCTGGTCCACGTCTGCCCCTTCGCCCCGGAATTCAGCGAGGACGAGGCGCGATTCCTGACGGATAGCGGCTTCGGCATCGCCGCCTCGCGCGGGCTGGGCTTCACCGATGCCCGCGTGGCGGCCGAGATGACGCCGGACGAGATCTGCGCCACGGCGATCCCGCTCGACACGCCCGAAGCCGACGCGGTGTTCCTCGCCTGCGCCAACGTCCGCGCGACCGAGGCGGCCGCGGCGCTGGAGCAGAAGCTCGGCAAGCCGGTGGTGGCCAGCAACCAGGCCGTGGTCTGGCACCTGCTGCGCCTGCTCGGGCGCGACGACCGGGTGGCCGGGGCGGGCTCGCTGTTCGAGCGCGGGCTGGCGGGCGAAATGATCGCCGCTTAGGCGAAACGGGCGCAGGGTGACACGAGTGTCACCCTGTCCGGTCCTGCTTCGGCGGTTAAAGCACTGTTATTCAAGGCAGCAGCGGGCGAGTGCATGGGTGACACTTGTCCTACCTGGATCATTCGCGCGGCCGGTTTTCAATGAGCAGGCGCAGGATGGCAGGGGCGGGCGATGTAGGAAAATGGTTTGGGGCAGCTTCCGCGACTTTCCCGTCATTTGCTGCGCGTGGAGTCTGCCGTGAGGGCGGCCGAACAGGCCCGGGCGATCAGGGCGAGCCTTGCGAGAGCGCGACCAGTTGGGCCCGGGTCTGGACGCCGAGGATGCGGAAGATTCCGGTCAGGTGATATTTGATCGTCGCTTCGGTCAGGCCGAGTTCGTGAGCGATCTGCTTGTTCATCAGGCCGCGGTGGACCCCGTCGAGAATGCGCGCGTGCGTGGGGGTCAGGATCGGCCGCTCGGCCGGGTCGGTCATGGGGGTGAACCAGGTCTCGCCGCCCAGCAGGGTCTCGATCGCGGCGGACAGTTCCTCCACCCCGGCCGCCTTGGAGACGAACCCGGCCGCGCCGCAGGCCATGGCGGTCTGCAGGATCTCGGCGCTGTCGCTGGCCGAGACGATGGCGATCGGCAGGTCGGGGAAATGGGCCTTCAGCGCCAGCAGGCCGGACACGCCCTGGCTGTCGGGCAGCTTGAGATCGAGCAGGACCAGCGCGGGCAGCGGGCCGCCGTCCAGCCGTTCGCGCACGGCGGCGAGCGTTTCGAATTGCTCGACCGTGATGTGGCCGGCCCGGCCATCGCCCCCGGCGCCGGCATTGGCCACCGTTGCCGCCATGGCCTGGCGGAACAGGGGATGATCATCGACCAGGAAGACCTGCACGGCCGGCACCCGAATTCCCCGTCTCGTTCTCGCTCAGCCGAATCTGGCGCGATCGGGCGCGGCAGGCAAGGGGGCGCGCGCTAGACCTTGGTCGAGCCGCCGGTTCAGGCCAGCATGCGCGAGGTCGGCGGATTGTCCTGCCCGACCTCGCGGATCGAGCCGCGCATCAGCGAATAGACCATATGCTTGCGGACCACGGCCATGAAATCGAGGTGCAGCTTGGTCGGCATCCAGTTGGCGCGGGTGGTGATGCCAATCGCCGGAGCCGGGCCGACCGCGTTGAACGGGATCGCCTCGAGATGGGCGCGCTCGTGCTCCAGTTCGTAGGAGGTCATCAGGGTCAGCCGGTCGGTCGTCTCGAGCAGGTGGCGGATCACCGTGAGCGAGCAGGTGGCCAGCGGCATCGGCGGCGGATCGCCGCCGAAAATGGACTCGAAACAGGTGCGGCGGCTCGATCCGGGGGCGCCGACCACCCACGGGTATTGGCGCAGGTCGTCCACCGTGATGCGCGGGCGCGAGAGCAGCGGATGGCGGCGGCGGCCGACCACGATATAGGGCGTGCGGGCAATCGCCTCGGCCACGAAATCGGGCGCGGGCTGGCGCGCCAGCAGGCCCAGCACGCAGTCCACGTCGCCCGAGCGCAGGCGCGGGTTCATCTCGGCCGAATTGCCGTGAGTGATGCGCATGTCGGCATTGGGATGGAGCTTGAGGAAGTCCTCCAGCACCGAGACGAGGATCATGCTGCCGCCGAACGACTTGGCGCCGACGCTGATCTGCGCGTCGGAGCGGCCGTGCTCGGCGTCGAGGTCCTTGATCCCCCACTCGATCTCCTGCTGGGCCAGCTTCATCCGCCGCGCCAGCTCGGTGCCGGCGTGGGAAACCAGCGTGCCCGCCGCCGTGCGGTAGCACACGGTCTTGCGGATGTTGCCTTCGAGGTCGCGCATCGACTTGTGCATCGACTGCTGGGTGAGCTGGAGCGAATCAGCCGCCTCGGCAAAGGAGCCGCGCTCGACGATCGCGATCAGGGCGCGGACCTGGCTGCGGGTGAGCCGGTTGAACATGACCCGCCCCTCGGCCCGGGTGGCGACGAAGCCGAGATCGAGCAGCGCCGCCTCGGCCTGGGTGAAGAAGCGCTGGACCCGCCCTGCGAACATGGTGCCGTAGCGGTTGAGGTAGGAGCCGCTCGAACTGCGGTCGACCAGGGCCACGCCGGCGAGTTCCTCCAGCCGGAACAGGGCCTGGGTCACGGCCGGCTGCGAGACGTTGCATTCGTCTGCGGCCTGGCGGACGGACTTGACCCGCCCGATCGTCTCGAAAACGCGCAGCTGCCGGAAACTGATGGCAGCGGCACGTGTACACGCATCCTGCTGGTTCATGGCTTATCCTCTCGGCGCAGAAGCTATCACATTGTTTCCGCCGCCGGAAGGACGGGGGGCTGCTTGCCGGCGCTCCGGCACATCTGAAAGCCCTTGTGCGGCGCGGCAAAAAACCCTGTGCAACGCGCGAAAATCCGCGCTTTTCCGGGGGTTCAGTATTGTTAGCGAAATGCGGAAACATTGGTTCTTCGGCGATAAGCCGGGTGAGCGGAATGTGGCGCCTTGCTAAAAGATGTTATCGCCCCGGCGTGGTCCGGGCCTCGCTGCCCCGCTTGCGCGGCCGCCTTTGCCCTGCCGGCGAAACGTTTTTGCGCTGGATTACGCCGCGAGGAACAGGTCCATTTGGCCGCGCCCGCCGGGGCCGGATATAACAAGTGTTATCCGCTGCCCGTTCCGGGCGGATTGTTGGGCAATCGCGATTGCCAATCCGCGGTGGACTCCCCGATATATCGCCGCACAGTGGAAGAGGATACCCAGTGCTCTACAGCAGCGTCGGCGCCCAGATCACCCGCTACGAGATCGATCCGGACAGTGCCGAATTGATTGAGCGGGAATCGATCGCGCTGCCTTCGGTGGTCCAGTACGGCTGGTTCTCACCATCAGGGCGGATGCTTTACGTGGTGACCAGCGATGCGCCGGGCGGCACGGTCGGCCTGGGGGTCATGCACCGCCTGTGCAGCCTCGATGTAAGCGAGGGGGGGCGGCTGACTCCCGCCGGCGCGCCCGTGGCCCTGCCGCAGCGGCCGATCCACCTGACGATGGGTCCTGACGGGCGCTTCGTTTTCGTGGCCTACAACAATCCCGCCAACCTGACCGTTCACCCGATCGGCGCGGATGGCACGGCCGGGGAGGCGACCGTGCAGGACCTGCCCGATCTCGGGATCTTTCCGCATCAGGTGAGGGTTCTGCCCGGCGGCCGCTCTCTGGTGCTGGTCACACGCGGCAACCGGGCCAAGTCGGCCAGGCCCGAAGAACCCGGCGCGCTGATGCTCTACCGGCTGGACGAGGGCGGGGTCGCCCCGCTCGCGGCGCTTCGGCCGGGCGGCAACGGCGGCCTTGGCTACGGTCCGCGCCATCTTGCGTTCGATCCCTCGGGGCGCTGGGCCTATGTCGCGGTGGAACTGCAGAGCGAGCTTCACATGCACCGGATCGAGGGGGACAGCCTCGCGCCCGAGCCCGACGCGGTCCTGCCCTCGACCCGCGAGGCGCCCGTTTCCGGACGGCACCAGGCCGGCGGCGCGATCCACGTCCATCCGCGCGGCCACGCCGTCTACATGTCGAACCGGGCCAACGGGCTGGTCGACTATGCCGGGCGCAAGGTCTTCGCCGGGGGCGAGAATTCGATCGCGGTCTTCGCCATCGACCCGCAGAGCGGCGTTCCGCGCCATGTCCAGAGCGTCGATCCGCGCGGTTTCCAGGTGCGCTCCTTCGCGCTTGACCCGGCCGGAACGGTGCTGGTCGCGGCGACGCTGACCGACATGCTGGTCCAGGCCGGCGATCAGATCGATTACGTGCCGGCCGGCCTGACCCTGTTCCGCGTCCTGCCTGACGGGCGGCTGGATTTTGCCAAGCGCTATCCGGTGGCGACTTCGGGCGAGCCGCTCAACTGGGTGGCATTCGCGCCGCCGCGGACATGACCGGCCCCTTGCCGGCCGAACGGACCACCGCCTTTGCCGGGCTGGGCGCCCGTCTGCTGCGCTTCGGCTTTGATCCTGACACTGGTCTGCTGAGCGACGAGGGCGAGACCGCGCTGCCGGCGCGGCTACGCTCGGCCTTTGCCCATCCGCGCCTGCCGGTGCTCTATGCCGCCTGCGGCGATGGCGGCGCGGCGCCAGGCGAGCGGCCCTATTGGCTGGCGGCCTGCGCGCGCGGCGAGGATGGCGGGCTGGGCCTGCTTGGCGAGCCGGTGCGGCTGCTGTCCCGTCCGATTGACGTGACGGTCGATCCCGCCGGAGACCATGTACTGATCGCCTATTCCGCAGGTCCGGGGCTGACGGTCCACCGGCTGCGCGAAAATGGCATGATCGGACCGCAACTGCCGGTTTCCGGCGCGCCGGACTGGGGCTCGGTTCCGCACCAGGTCCGGGTCCTGCCCGAATGCGGGCTCGCCGTGATCGTGGCGCGCGGCATGCCGGGCTTCGGCAGCGCTCGCTATGTCGAAGGCGCGCTGCGGCTCGCCCGGTTTTCCGGAGGCGTGATCGAGGCAGCGGGTTCGGTCGCGCCGGCCGAGGCCGCGGCGATGGGCGGGTTCAATCCGCGCAACATTGCCTTCCATCCGGCCTTCCCGCGCGCATACGTCACGCTCGAGGGGCAGAACCGGTTGTGCCAGTTCGAGCTGACGGCGGGCCTGCCCTGCGCACACCCGGTCAAGGCGCTGGAAATGCTGACCGACCGGGCCGACCTGCGCGAGCGGCAGGTGGCCGGCACTCTGGCGGTCCATCCCTCTGGCCGGTTCGTCTATGCCGCCAACCGCAACGACGGCTATCTTGGTGGACACAGCGGGCCTTCGTGGGAGACCCCCGATCCGGTGCCGGTCTTTCCGGGCGGGGAAAACGGGATCGCCGGTTACCGGCTGAGCGCGGATGGCCGGCTGGAGGAGCGAATCCAGAACGTGCCGAGCGGCGGCCTCCACCCGAGAACCTTCGCGATCGACCCTTCCGGGCGGTGGCTGGTGGTGGGCAACTATGCCCCCTCGCTGATGCCGCTAGGAGATCGTATCGCTCCGGTTGCCGCCGGTTTCGTGATTTTCGCGATCGGCGAGGACGGGATTCTGCGCGTCCATGGCCGCCATGACATCGCCGCCGGGCGCGAGCGCATCTGGTGGTCGGGGCTGGCCGCGTTCTAACACAACTTATCATGGTCTTTGCGGTCCGGGCCCTATGCTTTTGGGCGGACCTGGAAACGGGCACGGCGCCGGGCAGAGCGCCTGACCGGTGCGCGGCAGGCCGCAGGTCGCCAGGGGCCGACGGAGCAGGCAATCGAGATCATGGAGAACGGAATGACTGGCGAGACCCTCGCCCCAGATTCGGTGGCAGGTGCAGCGGCGCGGCCGTTGTCGGCCTATGTGGCGGTTGGCGCGGAACTGATCAATTTCACGCTGGACGGCGAGACCGGCGCGCTCCGGCGGCGCGGCTCGATCCGGCTGCCCTCGCGCATCCAGTATGCCTGGCCGCACGGCAAGCTGCCGATCCTCTATGTCGCCTGCGCCGACCGGGCGCCGGGCGCGGACGGGCAGCCGTTCTACCTGTGCGCCCTGACGCGCGACGACCTGGGCGACTGCACCCTGCTGGGCGAGCCGGCCCTGCTTCCGGCGCGCCCGATCGACCTGACCGTGGCCCCGGATGACCGCTTCGTGCTGACCGCCTACAGCCAGCCGGCGGCGGTCACCGTCCACCGCCTTGCCGTCGACGGTTCGCTGGACGGCGAAGTGGTGCAGGAAGCCGCCTTCGCGGTCGGCTCGGCCCCGCACCAGGTCAAGGTCATGCCCTCGGGCGACCGGGTGGTCATCTGCGCGCGGGGCAAGAAGGGCTTCGGCAAGGACAGTTACGTCTCGGGCAGCCTTGAACTGCTCTCGTTCGCCGACGGGCAATTGGCCCATGCCGGCAGCGTCATCCCCGAGCTGCCGCGCGGGTTCAATCCGCGCGCGCTCGAATTCCATCCCGATCACCCGCTGGTCTATGTCGCGCTCGAGGAGCAGAGCCAGCTTTGCGTTTTGCCCCGCGAGGGTGACAGCATCGGCGACGAGGCGCTGCACCTGCTCGAAACGCTCGCCGAGCCGGACAATCGCCGTCCGCGCCAGGACGGCGGGGCGATCCACCTCCACCCGGCGGGGCACACGGTCTATGTCGGAAACCGCAACGACGGCTATGTTGGCGGACAGTCCGGCCCCTCGTGGCTGGTCCCCGACCCGGTGCCGGTCTTTGCCGGGGGCGAGAATTCGATCGCGGTATTCGCGCTCGATCCCGCGACCGGCGCGCCGCGCGCCGCGGGGCATGCGCCGAGCGGCGGTCTCCACCCCCGGACCTTTGCCCCGACCCCCGACGGCCGGTGGCTGATCGTGGCCAACCTCGCGCCCACGATCGTGGCGGACGCGGATGGTAGGCTGACCGAGGTGCCGGCCAACCTGACGGTCTTCGCCGTTGGCGACGACGGGTTGCTGACGGAGGACTCGCGGCAGGATATCGATGTCGCCGGGGAAATGATCTGGTGGATGGGGCTCGCATGAGCTGCCCCGATATTGCGAAAGGATTGAAGATGAGCGCCCGTGAACCCTCTCGCCGGATGCGTGCGGCCCGTCTGCTCGCGGCGGCCTGCGCGCTCACCCTCGTGGCCGGCTGCGGCACCAAGGAGGACATGACCGGCAAGCCCAATGCCGAGGGGCTGATCCCGATCCGCGTCGCCGGGTTCGAGGGGATCAACTCGGCCACCCCGCTGTTCGTGGCCAAGAAGCAGGGCTTCTTCAAGGAAGCCGGGCTCGACGTGACCTATATCTCGCTGTCGAGCGGGGCGGCGGCCGTGGCGGCGGCGATCAAGGTCAAGGAGATCGACGTCGGCCTTGGTGCCGCCAGCCAGTGGATCTCGGATGCGGCGCGCGGCGCGATCCAGGGCAAGATCATCGGCGAGTTCACCGATAACAATTACGTGATCCTTGGCGGAAACGGCATCACCGACGTGCGCCAGCTGGAGGGCAAGATCTTCGCCATTTCCGCGCACAACGGCGGCGATCACATGTACAGCCAAGCCGTGCTCAAGCGCTTCGGGGTTCCGGCCGACAAGGTGACCTGGCTGCCGATGGGCGAGCCGGCCAGCCGGCTTTCGGCGCTGACCGCGGGCAAGGTCGATGCCACCGAGCTGCCGCTGACCAACCTGCCGGCCGCCGCGCGCGACAAGGTGATCCTCACCCCCGACAATACGCCGGTGCCCTTTGTCTCCAACGCGATCTTCGCGCGGCAGGGCCTGATCGATGCCAATCGCGACGCGGTGAAGAAGTTCGTCGCCGCGATCGGCCGGGCTTCGGACTGGATCCGCGCCCACCCGGCCGAAGCCGTGCCCGCCTGCCGCGAAAGCGGAAGCAGCGAGGCGGGCTGCAAGACCGCGATCGAAGTCGCCCTCGCGGCGAAGAATGGCTACACCTGGTCCTCGACAAGCAAGGTCAACACCGCGGCGATCGAGACCATGCTGCCGATCGTGGGAACGGTCGTGCCGCAGGCCGCGAAAATGAAGGTCAGCGACATCGTCGACGCCTCGATCGCGGGGCAATAAGTAAGCGGTCGCGGCGCGCGCTCGAACCTGGCCGGTGCGGGCGCGGTCGAGGCCGCCGTGCCCGGCCCCGGACGCGGAAATTCGTGGGCTGCATGCAACTTATAGGGTGATAAGAAGTACCTTAAAAACCGCGATTAAATTTGCTGCTGGCCGGCAAAGGGCATAGCCGTTTTTCGACAATATTGTCGCCCGATCTTCTGGGCGGCGAAAACGGACGAGAGGAGCCGGGCCGGGCGCAAGTCGGGCCTGATGACAGAGGCCGGATGGCGGGGTCTGCATGGGCGGATCGGCCAAGTGGGTCTGTAGCGGCCATGCCGGGCATCCTCTCGATATTGCGGTTTGCCCTGCCTCCGGCGGGCAGGATTGACGGGAGACGATTTCGTGCGGACGCGTTCGCTGGGTGCCCTCGAGGTTTCGGTGGTGGGCATCGGCTGCACCAACTTCGGACGCGAGCTGGACGCCGCCGCGACCCGCGAGGTGGTGGCCGCCGCGCTCGCTCACGGGATCACCTTCTTCGATACGGCCGACAGCTATGGCGATCCCAAGACGCAGAGCGAGACCTTCCTCGGCGAGGCGCTGCGCCCGCACCGCGACAAGGTCGTGCTGGCCACCAAGTTCGGCCGCCGGATCGATGCCGAACGGGGCGGGGCGAAGCCGGCCTATGTCCGCGCCGCGGTCGAAGCCTCGCTGCGGCGGCTGCAGACTGACCGGATCGACCTGATCCAGCTGCACATTCCTGACCCCGATACCCCGATCGAGGAAACCCTGGGTGCGCTCGCCGACCTCAGGGCCGAGGGCAAGGTGCGGGAAATCGGCGGCTCGAACCTCGACGCCGCGCAGCTGGGCGACTTCACCGCGCGGGCCGATGCCGCGGGCCTGCCGCGCTTTGCCGCGACCCAGATCGAGTACAACATGCTGCACCGGCGCGAAGTGGCCGACATCGTGGCCGAGTGCCGGCGCAGCGGGATCAGCCTGCTGCCGTTCCGGCCGCTCTATCACGGCCTGCTGACCGGCAAGTACCGGGCGGGGGCGCCGGTGCCGGAAGGCTCGCGGATCGGCGGCAAGGGGGCGGAGCGCCAGTCGCAGCTCTTGTCGGAGCGCAATCTCGCGGCGGTCGAGGCTCTGACCCGTTTTGCCGAGGAGCGCGGTCACAACCTGCTGGAACTGGCTTTCGCCTGGTTGCTCGCACACCCTGAAATTCCCTCGATCATCGCCGGTGTCTCCTCGCCCCGGCAGGTCGCTTCCAATGCCGCCGCGGCGGCCTGGGAACTGGACCCAGTTTCGCGCGGCGAGCTCGCCGCCCTGCTCGAGGACATCGCATGAACCGGTGTTTCTCCCTCCGTTTGCCGGAAAGGACCTGACCCATGTCGCCTGACTTTGCCGCCTCGGCCGAGACGGATACGATTTCCTCGCCCCCGCCGCAGCGCTGGCGCCTGTCGGACGTGTTCAAGGGCACGCGGGGGGCCTTGCTC